>NZ_BBNO01000019.2:0-11309 GCF_000829715.2 Streptomyces lydicamycinicus
AAGTCGGTCCACCAACTGCCTCTTCTGGTCGTCTGCGCCTACCAGCCTGCCCCGAGGAGCAAAGAGATCGAACGACTCGCCCACAGTCTGGCCTCCGGCACCGCCTTGCTTGAGCTGGCACCATTAGCCGCTCCGAAGGTGATCGTTCTGTTGAAGCACCTCTGTGGGGCAGAGCCCGGTCCGCACTTGCGGCGCATGGTCGAGGGAGCAGCCGGAAACCCCCTGTACATCAAGGAGTTGGTCAATGCCCTGGCGCTCGAGGGCGCCATCGAGGTCCACGACGGGATCGCGGACGTGACCGCCGACTGCCCTATTCCGCCATTGACTGCCTTGATCACGAACGGCCTGCGCCACCTGCCCGATGGCGTGCTGCAGGTGTTGCGCACGGCCTCCGTGCTGGGAGACGGCTTCACGGCCCTCGATCTCGCGGCGGTCTTGGAGGTACCGACCCATCAGCTGCTCAGCTTGATCACGGAAGCCGAAGTGGCAGGAGTACTACGGAGCAGGGGCGATCGACTGCACTTCCGCCATGACCTCGTCCGGCGCACCCTGTACGACACCCTTTCGGGCTCAGTTCGCGGGATGCTGCATGTGAAGACCGCGCAGGCCCTTGCGGGCGCCGGGGTGGTGCCTGAACGCGTCGCTGGGCACCTCTGCCAGGCTGCACCAGATGCCGGGTACTTCCTCATCGCGTGGCTGGCAGAGTCTGCGGTGCATCTCACGACGCGTGCACCAGCCCTGGCCCTCGAGCTGCTCGACAAGGCGCTGACGCTTGCAGATCCTGGTAGCGAGCATTACTCCACTTTCCAACTGCACCGCGCCATCGCGCAGCTCGCATGCGGACACTTGGCCAACGCCGAGGAAAGCGCACGGTGTGCACTAGCTCGTACAACCCGCGGGCCCGGGTCAGAAGTGGTGCTGCGCTGGATCGTCGTTGAGGCCGCCTTTGCACGCGGTCGGGCCGATCTCGCATTGAAAGAGGCGAGATCAGCATACGGAAACGTCAGCGTCCCGGAAGCCGAAGCAGTCGGCTTCCATGCGTTCAGCTCCGTGTGCCTGTTCGCTCTGGGGCGGCTGTCGGAAGCCGAGGAAGTCGCGGTGACGGCCCGGCACGCGGCCCAGACGCACGCCGATAGCCGGGCCCTTGCGTATGCCCTGCACACCCTGGCGGTCAGTCGCTTCCTCAAGTCGCCTGACACCGAAGCGGTGGAACTGGCGCGGCAGGCGTCCCGGATCGCGCAGGAAGCGCTCCACCCCGCACAGCGGCACGGGTTCCAATTGACCTTGGCCAACTGCTACATCGGACTCGGTCGCTGTCATGAGGCAGAGGCCGTCCTGGCCGCCGTGCGAGAGGCGACGCAGCGCACGGGTGGAGTCTTCCTGCCCTGGTACCACCTGTCCTGCGCCCTGCTTGCATTCAATACCGGCCGATGGGACGACGCTCTCGCGGACATCGAGGCCGGTCTCGAAACGGCTGAGCCTTTCGGACTGAAGCGAGCGCTCCGGGCGCTGGGGACACTGATCGATGTGCATCGAGGCACGCCACCCACTGAAGTCCGTTCAGTCGATGCGGAGAAGACATCGGACGATGGATGGGTCGCCTCGTTCTACGAGTACTTGCCATGGTGCGCCAGCGCGCTGGTGGACGAGGCACAGAACAACCACGAGCGCTCCTATGCACGTCTTGTGGATGCGTTCGATGGCGGCGTCGGTCATCTGGCCGGATCTGCCGTCCTCGGCTTCCTGGCACCCGACCTCGTACGACTCGCCATGGCACGGGGCGACATGACCGACGCACAGCGATTTGCCTCCGCCGCCCAAAAACGGGCCGACAGCAGCGGTGCCCGGTACCACCTCGGTGACGCACTCCGCTGCCAGGGGATGCTGGCACAGGACCCAGATCTGCTCCTTCGAGCGGCACGCTGCTACCACGACGCGCCGCACCCAATGAACGAGGCACATGCCTACACCGATGCTGCAGAACTACTGGTCCGCAGGGGACGGCCAGACGAAGCGTGCCCTCTCCTTGATAGAGCACTGGAGATCTACACATGGCTGAGCGCCACCTGGGACGCCGCCCGCACGACAGCCCGTCTGCGCGGCGTCGCGATGCGCCGGCACAAGAGGAGACCACGGAACCTCGTTCGGCACGGCTGGGACGCGCTTACGCCTACCGAACATATCGTTGCCGAGCACATCGCAGAAGGCTGCTACAACGCGGAAATTGCCACACGGATGTCCATCTCGCGACGCACTGTCAGCACCCATGTATCCAGCATCCTCAAGAAGCTGGATATGACCTCACGCGTCGAACTCGCCGGCGAAGTCATCCGCCGGCAGCACCTGGACCGTTCACGCCCAAAGGACTGATCATGCCCGACCAGTCACCTACGTCATGAGGGCCCGTGTGCTTCCGGTGGCTGGTCCGCTGGACATCTGCGCGCTTCAGATACCCCTCGCGTCTGGGCCGGCGCCTGTCCCGCCTGTCACCGCGCCATGGAATGAATATGTACGTCATGTGACGGATGCATAGGCCCCACACCTGGCCATACCTTGCTGATCCCGTGGAGACCGCACGGAGCGCGGACGGTTTGACCAAGTGCCACGCCCTCGTGGAATTCACCAGTCCTTCCATTGCCAGTGGACCTCACCACGATCGCATCCCGGACATGAGGGCATTCGGACACAGCCCAACCCACCGAAAGTGAGCAGAAACGATGACCATTCAGACTTCCAGGCGCGGCTTGGCCCTGCGCCCGGATGCCGCACTATTGGCAGCGCCCGTTGCCGCACTGGGAACCGTGGCTCCCCCCATCGCCACGGCAGCCGCCCACGCGAACGGGGGGAGCGACGGCAACGTCCCTGTCGTCATCAGCGCCAGGGCTCAGAGCGGCGGCACCCTCAATCTCGTTCGAGACACCGTCAAGGACTGCAGCGGAGGCCCCGGGGCGGTGGCTCCGCGGGAAACCCTGCCGCCGCAGGCGTGTCCCACTGGACGCGGCCGGGCCCACGACGCCGCCAAGCACCGGGCGCCATCTCGCGGACAGGATGCCGGCAAGGCAAGATCTCTCACCGAAGGTAGGTCAAAACCATGACCGTTCATCCTCTCAGACGCAGATGCGTCTCGCGTCTGAACACTGTACTGGCGGTGCTCGTCGCCGCACTGGGGCTCGTGGTCTCCCCCGTGGCCACCGGCGCCGCTCAGGCGGACGAGACGCCCCGCGAGATTCCTGTCCTCATGCAGGCCGCGGACCAGGGCAATGGCCAGCTCGCCTTTGCCCGGTACGTGGACGACTATTGCGTCGTGTCGGCGTCGTACTGCAACCCGGTGTTCGCCTACAACAATCTGGACGGTCGAACCCCGACGGGCAACATGGACACCTGGGGGGACAAGACGGACGTCGGGTTCAGCATGCTCGTCAACACCGACGGGTCGTTCCGCCTGCGCCACGATTCCTCCGGGATGTGCATCAACGAGGACAGTTCCACCGGGGGCATCTCCGACGCCGGGGACTGTTCCAGTTCGACCAACTACACCCTCCAGCCGGCCAGGGACGGGGGCGGCACCTTCCTCGTCCGCGGCCCGGGCAACAAGTGCCTGTCTCCCACAAATGACGTGAAATGGGGCAATGCTGTCAGTTTCAGTGAATGCGCCGGCGACGACGTCACCAAGCAGTGGAAGGTACAGACCGCCGGCGACGCGGCACCTCCCGTTCCCAGCAACGCTTCGGCGATCGCACTGGGCGAGAACAAAATCACGGTCTGCAACTGGGGCGGCTACGCGGCCAGGGCGACGATCGACTACGAGATCAAGACGGATCCCCAGAGTGATGCCGTGACATCGGGTCATCGTGCCATCAGTTCGTTCCCGGTCAAGCAGTGCAGGACGGAGGCGCTGCCAGCGGGCAAGATCGCCGCCACCGTGACGCTGCGCCGGTACACGTACGACCAAGTCTGGAACGACTACAAGTTCGACGACTCCAGCGGCAACAGCTTCGCCGGTTCGGGAGCGAACGACAAGGTCACCTCGGTCTGGGTTGTCGGCGGCGTCCACGCCAACGCGAGCTTCCACATGCAGGGCACGACGTGCGACTCGTACTCGCAATTCAAGCAAGACTCCGACAGCCAGTTGTTCATCAAGGAGTCGAGCGGTCAGGAGAGTTGCAAGCAGGCCAGTGAGGCCGGCGGGTTCGCGGCGGGCGTGAAGGGCGCCTGGAGCCTTTTCACGAAGATCATCACGTCGTTCGCCGGTCGGTAGCCCGTCACAACGAAGCAGGCGGCGATCATTGACTTAGAGGCTGCTCAGGCGATTCGGTGCCCTCTCCGGTCCGCAGGTCATTTCAGCTTTGCCGTCATGGAGTGGGCGGTGGGGCAGCCCATCTGGTCGGGACGAGCAATTCCGGCCCTCCAACATAGGGAATGCGAGCCGGTACCTCGGCGAAGGTGCCGGCTCGCATCGCGTTGGCTTGCTGGTTGTCCGGCCCTGACACCGCAACCGCACGCCCCTTCCCGCAGGCAGTTGATGGGTCAGGTGACGACTGTCCGCTGCCGGTGATCGAGGTCAACCCCGGCGCGTCCTGGCTGCACATCGCGGCCACCGTCCGGGAACGGCTGCTGGACCGGGCCCGCGGGCAACTGCGGTCGGACGACTGGTCGCGGCGCCAGCGTCCGGCGACTTCCTGATCGACTGGCTCCTGGGATCCGCAATCCCCCTCACATCCCGGGCACCCACCATGGCGCTGCTCCTGATCGACCAGGCACTGGCACTCGCCAGCTCTGCTGATCCACGCCGCGGCCAACTCCAGTTGTAGCGCTGTCGCGCAGCTCTCCTGCGGCCGCCTGGCCGAGGCGGAGGAGACCGCCCGTTGCGCACTGGCCAGGACCCGTGACTGGGGATGGGAAGGCCCGCTGCGGTGGATCATCGTCCACGCGTCCTTCGCCCGCGGCCGCCCCGATCTGGCACTCGACGAGATCCACGCCGCGTGCGGCGGCTCGGGTGTGTCGGCGCTTGAGGTGATCCGGTTCCGGGCGTCCAGCGCGCTGTGCCTGTTCGCACTGGGCCGGCTGCCGGAGGCCGGCGCGGTCGCGGCGGCCACCCGGCACGCGGCCGAAGCGATGGACGACGACGCTGCCTTGGCCAATGCCCTGCACATCCTGGCAGCGAAGCGGTTCCTCGAAGCCCCTGGCACCGAAGCCCTGGAACTTTCCCGGCCCGCCGCCCGCGTCTCACGCCGGAGACGCTGCATCCGGCACAGCGGGTCTGGCTGCAACTCGCCCTGGCCAACAGCTACATGGAACTCGACCGCCACCAGGACGCGCAGCGCACCCTCGCAGCCGTCCATGAGACGACCGAGCACACCGGAGACGTCTATCTTCCCTGGTACCACCTGTCCTGCGCCCTGCTCGCGTTTCAAACCGGCCGCTGGGACGATCACCGAGGTTGAGGCCGGGCTCGATCCCGGCGAGCACTTCGGGATGTGCCGGGCACTGCGGGGGGGGCGGCGCTGATCTCCGTGCATCGCGGACGGCAGTCCGACGCCGAGGCTCATCTAACCGCCGCGGCCGCGGCGACCGACAGCAGTACCTTCACCTGGTTCTACGAGTACCTGCCATTGTGTGCCGACGCCCTTGCGGAAGAGGCCCGGGGTCATTCCGAGCGCGCCTATGCCCGGCTCACCGCCGCGTTCGACCGTGGCGTGGGCCACCTGCCGGGCCAGCTGATCCTCGGCTTCCTCACACCCGATCTCGTGCGACTCGCACTGACCCACAACGACACCACGAACGCACGGCGCTACGCCGAAGCCGCACGCAGACGGGCCGACCACAGCGGCACCCCGTACCACCTCGGTGATGCCCCCCGGTGCCAGGGGCGGCTGGGCCGGGACCCGGGCTGCTGCTGGAAGCAGCGCGCTGCTACCACCAGGCGCCGAGGCCGCTGAGCGAGGCACACGCCTACACCGACGCGGCCGAACTACTGGCCCAGCAGCGTCAACCGGCCCAGGCCCGCGCCCTGCTCGAGCAGGCATTGGAGGTCTACACACGGCTGGTCGCCCAGTGGGACATGACCCGCGCCCTGTCCCGTCTACGTGCCCACGCTGTTCACCGCAGCGTACGCAGACCACGCAGCAGTACCCGCCTCGGGTGGGGGCGCTCACGGACACCGAACACATCGTCGCCGGCCACGTCGCCTCCGGACACTCCAACCCCGAGATCGCGGCCCGTATGTACATCTCACGACGCACCGTCGGCTCCCATGTGTCCAACATTCTCCAGAAACTGGGGATGACCTCGCGGGTCGAACTCGCCGCCGAAGTCATCCGCCGCAGGGGCCTGGACGAACCGCCTCCGCCGGACTGACCTCAGGTCACCACGGCCGGCTCCTGTAAGCGCTTTGCAAGCCGATTCTTACGGCGGGATCGTTCGTCGAGCCGTACATGACGGGCTGATTGAACGGCTGGTGCCGGAGCAGTTATGGGCTCTGTTCCGGAGGGTGGTCCCTCCGGAACAGGTCATACGCCCGCAGGGCGGCGGGCGACGCCGGGCCGGTGACCGTGCGTGCCTGGCGGCGATCATCTTCGTGGCCACCTCGGGCTGTGCCTCTGGCGGCAGTTGCCCCCGGTCTTCGGGCCGGCCTGGCCCACGGTCTACCGGCCGCTTCGCCCAGTGGGGCCGGGGGCCGGGTCTGGGCCCGGCTCCACCGCGTGATCCTCGACGAACTCGGCGCCCGAGGCGAGCTGGACTGGTCGCGGTGCGCGATCGCAGGCTGCGGGCCACCTCGGTTCCCTCCGCAGGGTCGACAGCCGTCCGGGCCCCGGCCAGCCTCCCGATCCGGAGCGCAGTCCGGGCACGGTCCGCGGGCGGTGAACCGCATCGGGACGAACGCGCCGTACGCAGCTTCGTCCCTGCTGAGGGTGACCTCGGAGGTGACGTCCTGCTCGCGCATCGGGGCATCTTTGCCGAATCACCGGCTGACGATTCCTTCGAGAGTGTCTGCGCCTTCCTCGCCGCTGGGGGCGAGCCGCTGGGTCCTTGGCGGAGGAGCCGGGCCACCAGGTCGTCGGGCTCCGGCGGTGCGTCCGGCCGCCGAGAGCGCAGACGCGCCGGCTGCTCGTGCAGGTGCTGCTGGACCAGGTGCCAGGATCGACGGTGCTGATCTCGGTCCAGCCCCGAGGCCGAAGCCGTTCGTCCACCCTTGCCAGCGCGACCGTCGTACGAATGCCGCGACGCCATCGCCTGTTCCCGGCTGAGGTGGTGGCAGCCGCTGCGCAGCGGCCCATGCCGGGCAGCATTGCGCGGGCGTGCCACGTGAGTGGCGGAACCGTCCCGTCCGCCCACCACCCGAGGAACCCTGGAGCACCCGACCACGCGCCGGTCCCCCGCCATGCCAACCCGCCCAGAACCGGCACCTTCGCGAAGCGGACGGCATCCCCACTGCCGCACGCCGACAGGTACGGCTGGGCCCCACTCCGCCACCAAGCCCCACCAAATCGCTTAAATCTGCGTCAGTTGACCGATGTCATATCCCCCACGTGATCATACCGTCAGATCGACCCCCAAGGTGAACAGAGGGGACGAAAGTGGTCCGGCGAACTGGGTGCCTGTCACGCGCCACCGTGACAGCCCACTTTCCTCTCCGGGGCCGGGGCGCAGCCGCGGGTACAGCGGCTACCGGATACGGCCCGAACTGCACGACAAACCACAGGAGAAACAAGAATGACCGACAGTCACACGCCTGGTCCCCGTCGCGTTGCACGCCGCCGACCGGCCATCGCACTGGTCGCGATGCCCCTCGCGGCATTCGGGATCGTGCTGTCACCGTCAGTCGCTCAGGCGAGTCCCACCCTTGAGCCCGGCTTCAACTACATCACACCCCGGACGGGCGAATCCTCCGTTATCACAAGTAGTCCGCTCTGGGACAACAACATCGACGGCAATCCCCAGGTCGGCCTCGCGGCTAAGGAGGACGGCGACAACACTCTCAGTCAGGGCTTCAAGAGCCTCCCCCAGCCCGACGGGTCCATCAGTTTCACTCGCGGAAAGTCCGGGAACTGCCTCACCCTGCCAAAGTTTGGTCAGCTCACCGAGTCCAAGTGCGATGGTGGCGACGCCCAGCGCCTGCCCGCTGCGCAACACAGAGTTGCGGCCTTATGCATCGCATTCGAAAAGTATCCGAAGCTGAGCATGCAGTGTGCCAAGGCGAGGAGGCTCATCGCCTGACTTCGGTGTCCCATCGCGCGCTATTGCTGCGGCTCGGTCTAGTGCCGCCTTGGCGTCGGCCACGAACTCGAATCCGAGGCAATGCCCTCGCGGGGTTCAAAAAGGGATGGAAACGATCTGGCAGCGGTTGGTGTTCCTGAGGGAACGCCCTGATCAAGAAAGGTCAAGAGCATTTCCAGACATCGCACTCAACCCAGATGGAGATTCCGTCTGGTCTCGCTACTGGTGACCACGGCGCTCCTCACAATCGGGCTCTCAGCGGCCTCTTGGATGGCGCCGCAAGTCGTGGCGGAACCTGCGGAACCCGTTCACACCACGCCACCCGATCTGACTGCACCGCGTGACTCACGCAGCGTTGAGGTCGGCATGCCCGACTACTTTGCGACCGGCGCGAGGGCGGGGAAGGCTAAGGTCACCGCTTATCAGTACATGCTGCCGTCGGGGCAGCCCTCCGGGATCATGGTCTATCCCGGAGTGATAACAAACGCGCGCGGTGATCTCCTCGACGGTGGTTCCTGGCCGGCCGCGACAGCATCCGGCGATGGCGCTCAGGCATTTCTGAACAGGATCTGGGCGGACCTAGACGAGATCGCATCAAACCCGGAAGGGCTGCGGCTACTTGAGACGATGAGCCGGGTATCTCCGCTGGAGTCTGAAGTTGCCGGAAACGAGTTCACAGATCCGGCCGATGTCGTGAAGCAGTCGCCAGTAAAGGCATTGATCACACACGCTGACCCGGGCGGGAAAACGGCCGCATCCGGCCTCAAGAAGCAGGCCGTCGGAGTATCACTTGATGGCTCTTCCTGGACGGGTGAGGGTATCGGGAACTCCAGCAATGTCATTACCATCGCAGACTCGGTCCCTGGGACGTATAAGGCAGACGGCAATCTTTTTGCCATGCGTTCTGCGACGGCACTCTTCCACGAACTTGTTCACTCGTTGCGGAATGTTCTCGGCTTCACACCGCTCACCGCATCGCAGACGCATGTATCTGCAGAGTATTTTGTGGCTGTCCCGGGTACGCGCGATGCTCTTGGCACCCCGGAGTATGAGGCTTTCGACACAGCCATCGAAGAGCTGGTCACTCATGGGGGTGAGCCGGGCTTGAAGGAGGCATTTGGGACAAAGAGGAAGTTCGGGCCTTTTGAGTTCGGAATCAAGGCTGATCCGTACGCGGCCAAGGCGGTGAGAATCGCCGCCGCAAGGGCGGAGGCGAGTCCCGGTGATCAAGTCCTGCGACAGGTGCTTACGGATCGACAGGCCATCGCCAAAAGGCCGATCACTGAGCTGTCGTTCGTCAAGGCAAGTAAAATTTCCCAGCCCCATCGCCCCAATTACGATAGTCCGCGCAAGCTTCCACGGCAGTCTTTCGCGCTTGCTTCCGGCGCATCGTGGGATTCCCTGACAGCACAAGACTACAACGATCCCGGCAAGAGCTCCCGCCTGACCAAGTCGGGTGCCACGCCGTCCGCCTGCGGTGCGGGAAGCTCCGCCGACGGGTGTGGGACCTACTCGCGTGCCGCGACAGCGGAGGAGAGGAAGGCCGCATGGGAATTCGATCAGGCCGAAGCAGCTGGGAAGGTGTCGCAGGAACCCATCGAACAGCTGGTTGTTCGCGAGTTGCCCGCCGAGGAGCTGGGCGTGTATGCGCGGGCGGTGGTGGAGCAGGGGCTGCCGGCATTCCAGGCCGGCGAGGCCGGGGAGAGCCAGCCGAGCTTTACCTCTGATCTGGCGGAGGCATGGAAGACGCCTTCGACGACGTTCACACCATTCGGTGCTCCCTCTGGAGTGGAGGGCGAGGCGATTGGGTCACTGCCGAGGTCGCTGAACGAGGGATGGTCAAACCTGAATGAGGCGCTGACTCCGGCGATGGCGATGGCATGGCTGGAATCGACAGCTCGGGCTTTCACCTCGGATTCAACGGCGTTGGACAAGGCGGCCACGTCGATGGCGCTGGTACCTGTAGTGGGACAGCTGTTGGGCATAGCGGATTCGGCGATCCACAAAGATCCAGCTGGGGTCGCGGCGAACGTGCTGGTGCTGCTGCAGGTGGCGTCGGAGTTCGCCGGGCAGCCGGAACTGGCTATGATATTCGGTATCGGGGCATTCCTTACGATTGCCGTGCAAGGCATCAAGGATTTGGTGTCCGGTACGGACGACGTGACGCGCATGATCGCCAACCGGGACAAGGCGTGGCATGAAGTGGTCGATGAACACATAAAGACCAAGACCATTCCGGCACTGCTGGACGCTGCCCAGAAGGCGTTCGATAAGGCGCAGCGGGAAGTTCTGTTCGGCGGCTATGTGACCATGGCGATGATGGACAAGGTTGCGGCCAGTCACCCCGACGACCCCGAGGTCAAGAAGTCCGTCGAAGCCTCCAAAGCCACGGTGCGGAAAGACACCGCAGAGGCAATGGACAGCCTGCGCAATGGATTCACCGACGGCGCACACAAGGCGCTTGACGCCGCGGTTGCCGATCTGAACAAGGGCACTGGGTCGGCCGACTTCAGCAGGGAATACATGAAGAGGGCGGAAAGGTCAGCATTCATCAAGGGGCAACAGAGCGCCGTGTGTTCGCCGCTGTATGTAGCGAGCTATAAGGCGTGCCTCCATAGGGTAGAAGGCAGCGCAGGCGGAGGATTCGACAAGGATTACATTCCGAAGGTGGTGGCGAACGTGCCTACGAACAAGTTCAGCGCCGACGATCTGGCGAATTACAAGAAGTCGATGGATGAACTCGGGAAAGACAAGTTCGGGTTGCTCATGGTGACGGATCCGGCCACCAGTCCTGTCACGCCGGGCCCGGGGGAATCGGTCTGCGAAGGGACCCCGCCGGGGCCGGTCATGTGCGCGACCCGGCGACCGGACCCAGAAACACCTGATAACTGAGTTCTTGTCAATCTCTGCGTAGCAGTCTCACTCGGAGGTTCAACCCGAGTGAGGAAGCCCGTCGGCCGGGGTGCTCGGGACCTGATTCCCGCCAGGAGCACCCCGGCCAACGAGGCCAACAGGAGGGGTCAGCCGGGTGCCTGATCGCGTCGATCACCTGGTGGTTCGCTCAGGCCGGACAGTTCGGCCTGGACGCGTGG
>NZ_BBNO01000020.1:0-1419 GCF_000829715.2 Streptomyces lydicamycinicus
GAACCTACACAGTGGACGCGAGCAACTGAGGACAAGCCCTCGGCCTATTAGTACCAGTCAACTCCACCCGTTACCGGGCTTCCATATCTGGCCTATCAACCCAGTCGTCTACTGGGAGCCTTAACCAATCAAGTTGGTGGGAGCCCTCATCTCGAAGCAGGCTTCCCGCTTAGATGCTTTCAGCGGTTATCCTTTCCGAACGTAGCCAACCAGCCATGCCCTTGGCAGGACAACTGGCACACCAGAGGTTCGTCCGTCCCGGTCCTCTCGTACTAGGGACAGCCCTTCTCAAGACTCCTACGCGCACAGCGGATAGGGACCGAACTGTCTCACGACGTTCTAAACCCAGCTCGCGTACCGCTTTAATGGGCGAACAGCCCAACCCTTGGGACCGACTCCAGCCCCAGGATGCGACGAGCCGACATCGAGGTGCCAAACCATCCCGTCGATATGGACTCTTGGGGAAGATCAGCCTGTTATCCCCGGGGTACCTTTTATCCGTTGAGCGACGGCGCTTCCACAAGCCACCGCCGGATCACTAGTCCCTACTTTCGTACCTGCTCGACCCGTCAGTCTCACAGTCAAGCTCCCTTGTGCACTTACACTCAACACCTGATTGCCAACCAGGCTGAGGGAACCTTTGGGCGCCTCCGTTACCCTTTAGGAGGCAACCGCCCCAGTTAAACTACCCACCAGACACTGTCCCTGATCCGGATCACGGACCCAGGTTAGACATCCAGCACGACCAGAGTGGTATTTCAACAATGACTCCACCATGACTGGCGTCACGGCTTCAAAGTCTCCCACCTATCCTACACAAGCCGAACCGAACACCAATATCAAGCTATAGTAAAGGTCCCGGGGTCTTTCCGTCCTGCTGCGCGAAACGAGCATCTTTACTCGTAATGCAATTTCACCGGGCCTATGGTTGAGACAGTCGAGAAGTCGTTACGCCATTCGTGCAGGTCGGAACTTACCCGACAAGGAATTTCGCTACCTTAGGATGGTTATAGTTACCACCGCCGTTTACTGGCGCTTAAGTTCTCAGCTTCGCCACACCGAAATGTGACTAACCGGTCCCCTTAACGTTCCAGCACCGGGCAGGCGTCAGTCCGTATACATCGCCTTACGGCTTCGCACGGACCTGTGTTTTTAGTAAACAGTCGCTTCTCGCTGGTCTCTGCGGCCACCACCAGCTCACCGAGTAAATCGGATCACCAGCAATGGCCCCCCTTCTCCCGAAGTTACGGGGGCATTTTGCCGAGTTCCTTAACCATAGTTCACCCGAACGCCTCGGTATTCTCTACCTGACCACCTGAGTCGGTTTAGGGTACGGGCCGCCATGAAACTCGCTAGAGGCTTTTCTCGACAGCATAGGATCATCCACTTCACCACAATCGGCTCGGCATCAGGTCTCAG
>NZ_BBNO01000020.1:1982-3396 GCF_000829715.2 Streptomyces lydicamycinicus
GCAATGACACGACTTCGGCGGTGTGCTTGAGCCCCGCTACATTGTCGGCGCGGAATCACTTGACCAGTGAGCTATTACGCACTCTTTCAAGGATGGCTGCTTCTAAGCCAACCTCCTGGTTGTCTCTGCGACTCCACATCCTTTCCCACTTAGCACACGCTTAGGGGCCTTAGTCGATGCTCTGGGCTGTTTCCCTCTCGACCATGGAGCTTATCCCCCACAGTCTCACTGCCGCGCTCTCACTTACCGGCATTCGGAGTTTGGCTAAGGTCAGTAACCCGGTAGGGCCCATCGCCTATCCAGTGCTCTACCTCCGGCAAGAAACACACGACGCTGCACCTAAATGCATTTCGGGGAGAACCAGCTATCACGGAGTTTGATTGGCCTTTCACCCCTAACCACAGGTCATCCCCCAGGTTTTCAACCCTGGTGGGTTCGGTCCTCCACGAAGTCTTACCTCCGCTTCAACCTGCCCATGGCTAGATCACTCCGCTTCGGGTCTTGGGCACGCTACTCAACGCCCTCTTCGGACTCGCTTTCGCTACGGCTTCCCCACACGGGTTAACCTCGCAACATACCGCAAACTCGCAGGCTCATTCTTCAAAAGGCACGCAGTCACGACACAAGGACAAGTCCTTGTGCGACGCTCCCACGGCTTGTAGGCACACGGTTTCAGGTACTATTTCACTCCGCTCCCGCGGTACTTTTCACCATTCCCTCACGGTACTATCCGCTATCGGTCACCAGGGAATATTTAGGCTTAACGGGTGGTCCCGCCAGATTCACACGGGATTTCTCGGGCCCCGTGCTACTTGGGTGTCTCTTAAACGAGCCGCTGATGTTTCAGCTACGGGGGTCTTACCCTCTACGCCGGACCTTTCGCATGTCCTTCGCCTACATCAACGGTTTCTGACTCGTCCCACAGCCGGCAGACTGCAGAAAAGAGATCCCACAACCCCAACCACGCAACCCCTGCCGGGTATCACACGTGACTGGTTTGGCCTCATCCGGTTTCGCTCGCCACTACTCCCGGAATCACGGTTGTTTTCTCTTCCTGCGGGTACTGAGATGTTTCACTTCCCCGCGTTCCCTCCACACTGCCTATGTGTTCAGCAGCGGGTGACAGCCCATGACGACTGCCGGGTTTCCCCATTCGGACACCCCCGGATCAAAGCTCGGTTGACAGCTCCCCGGGGCCTATCGTGGCCTCCCACGTCCTTCATCGGTTCCTGGTGCCAAGGCATCCACCGTGCGCCCTTAAAAACTTGGCCACAGATGCTCGCGTCCACTGTGCAGTTCTCAAGCAACGACCAGCCACCCACCACCCCAACCCGAAGGCTGAGTTCACTGGGGCCGGCATCGCGAAGGTCCAGACAACAGTCCGTACCCTCAGATACCCAACAACGTGCCCGAC
>NZ_BBNO01000018.1:0-19720 GCF_000829715.2 Streptomyces lydicamycinicus
GAAACGCAACACTGTCGAGCGAGCCATCAACCGCCTCAAGGGCTTCCGGGCCGTGGCCACCCGCTACGAGAAACGTGCCTACGTCTACCTCGGAACCGTCACGGTCGCGACCCTCATGATCTGGCTCCGAACATGATCCGAGAAACAGTGCCTAGGCGAAACGATGGAGACCGCGGCTCAGGCCCAGTACGAGGTCTGGGACATGCTCCGAACCATGAGAACCGCTATGCGTCACGACCTCGGTGTGTCGCATGAAGATTGAGAGTTGGCAATTCCGTGCGGTCTCTCTTATCTGCCTCGACCAGCCAAGGGCTGACCGAGGCAGAGGTTAAAACACAAGCTAAGGGCTGTCCTGCAATGTTCCTGTGGAGCGGCGTCGCGGGCCGTTGTTGACCGGCGGGAAGTCAGCCCAGGCCGGTCGCCCAAGTTGTCAGTGCGGCGAAGTCGTCGATGGCAAGGCCGCGTCGGGGGTCGATCCGATGCAGAAGGGCGGGACCGTTGTGGTGCTCCTTCACCCCGGCGCGATCGGCCTCTGTGATCTCGTCGTCGATCCAGGCGAACGGGCGCCCCGAAGCCCACGCGACGATCTCAGGCGTCTTCCAGAACACACCGCCGCCGGGCTGGGCCCGCGGTGAGGGCCAGCCAATGAAGGGCAACTGCGGCAATCCCAGGACTGGTGCGATGAAAACGTTGGCTTCTTCCTCCCACGTCGTGGCCCACACCAAGTCGAAGGGAAGGGCATCCAGGGCCGGCCCGTGGTTCGGGTTAAGCCATACCCTCAGCGGCTTCACGGGCTTGTTCGGCAGCCCCCATTCAGTCAGCCGGCGCCGCTCGGCGGCCTCCCATCGAGGCGTCAGCAGGCGGTGCGTCTGATAGCCCTCAGGCCGACGGTGCGGCTTCGCGGCATACGGATTCAGTGGTCCGTCCAGGTCCACCAACAGCACTGGGCGCATCAGCTCATCCCCCTTGGCTCTGCATCGCACGATATCGGCCGATGATGAGACCACCCAGTGAAATTCTGGAAGCTAGAGATGTCAGTAAGTCTGGGCTCTGGAGCGGTGAGACGATCTTGACGCAGGCCCCGCCTCACTGGGACAGCTCCCTTCGTTGTTGTCCCAGTGAGGCGGGGAGCAGCGGCCGGCACGCCTCACCGTGACGGATGAGGGGAGCAAGCCAACACATCGGCACGTGAGGAGCCTTCGCGGGCGCATCCCCGCGAATGCGGGGAGCAGAGCACGAGGCGTACAGCGCTCGGCATGGACCAGGAGACCATCGATCAGTGCCGCACCCCCGCGGAGCGCCGTTCGTGGTGTCGAGCAACGAGTCCCACCCAGCACCCACTGCCACAGCACACCGAGCCCTGACTTCAGCGTCAGCGTTTCACTGCCAAGTCGAGTGAAGCCCGACCGGCACTCGAAGTGCGCATGCCCGCTCTCCCGGATCCTCACGCCAGAGCGAGAAAGATGTTGAAGAGGACGTAGAGCACAGTGAGGGGGACCAGCGCCAGAACAGCGGCGGCCACCCGCGACCCGTTATGGCGACGCCTCCACGGCAGAACCCAGCTGATCAGCAGCAACCCCGCGGGGACGATGAGTCCACAGGCACCCACCGTGAGGCCGAACGAAAAATTCGCCTGGTAGTGGTCGTTGTCGCAAGAATTGCCACACAGGGCGGGAGTCAGCCAAACGAGCCAGCCGGTCACCAACCCCTCCACGAAGACAACGGTGGTCGCGATCGCCGGAGCGATCACCGCCAAGGGCGCGCGATCGTTGTCACCTGGGCGCCTCGGCCCACTTCCGTACTGGTACGGCATCTGCTCCATGCATGAAAGGCCCGCGGCCTTCACACATGAGTCCGGATACTCACGCCGGCCAGGATGTCTATCGCGTGGTCCGGTATCCCCGCGGGCGCGGGGAGCAGCGTCGCCCTCTCCGGCTCCGACAACACCGGCCCGGGGCCATCTCCGCGGCTGCGGGGAGCAGGCCCGGTTCCGTGATAACGAGCACGATGGCATCCCCGCGGGTGCGGGGAGCAGCTTCGTGACCTGCATCGTTACACGCGCACAGCACGGTTCTGAACTGCTTCCACCAACTCCGACCGTTGCGACATTTACATCACGTTAGCGTCGTCGTGCGGGAAACAGGCCGGTGGCTCAACCGACGCCCGGCCAGGGCGGGGGAGCAGCACGCGTCGCCAGCGTGGTTTCGTTCACTTCTAGCAGCAGTTGCGGGTCTTGGAGTCCGTGGATGTTCACGAGAAAAAGCAGCAGACGGAGCGGCGGCCAGCCGTAGGGCCTTGGTCATCGAGGCGGTCCCCAGGGCGATCTGTCGCTATCGTGCTCCAGTGACTGGCTCGGTGCAGCGTCCGCTGCTGTTTCTCGATGTCGATGGACCACTCATCCCCTTCGGCGCGGTGTCCCAGGCGTATCCGACCTATGCAACGGGTCCCGAACCGCTCGGCGCCGACGCGAATCCGCTTCTGACCAGGATCAATCCCGAGCATGGCCCCCGGCTGGCTGCGCTCTCGTGCGAGGTGGTCTGGGCGACGACATGGATGGCTGACGCGAACGAGTGCATTGCGCCACTCATCGGTCTGCCGCAGTTGGCAGTGGTGGTCTGGCCGGAACCGTCCGACATCGACGACCGGGACGAGCAGAACGGACTGCACTGGAAGACCCGCGCACTTGTCGAATGGGCTGCGGGGCGCCCGTTCGTCTGGGTCGACGACGAGGTCACCGACACCGATCGGGCCTGGGTCGCTGCCCATCATCAGGCGCAAGCCCTGCTCCATCGTGTCGATCCCCGTCATGGCCTGGATGACAGCGACTATGCGGCTCTTGACTCATGGCTGCGACAGCTCGTCTGATTCGACTGGGGAACGTGTTGAGGGCGAGAAGGACCCCGGCATGCGTGGGGACGGCTCGCCGTCCGTGAGGCGGCGAGCCGTCGAGGCGGAAACCCGCAGGAGTCAGATGCCGCGGCGGGCTCTTCGGCTCGAGCCCCGGTGCTGGCGAGGCGGTAGGAGTCAGTGCCGGTCTCGATGATCGTGCCGTTGAAGGTGAGGCGGTCGACGATGGCTCCGCGCAGAGGCGGGGGTCGGTGAAGGTCTTGTTACCGCCGACTCTCCCCCGAGAAGCACCCCGCAAGCCCTGCCGCATATCGCATGGAGGTACTGCCTCCCGGCCGCCTTGGCCAGCGGCGTCGTAATTAGAGAGCCTAGGGAGCATGCTGCTGCCCCTCACCCATGTGAAGACCGACCTCCTCGAGGTCGTCCGCATCACCGATCCCGCCAGGCACCTCACCTCGGAGGACCTGGCCGGCGAGGCTGTCGCGACCTGGGAGAGGGACCAAGCCCAGCAGGCCCTGACGCTGATCGCCGATCTACCAGGCAGCGAAAGGTACCGCTGCTTCCTCCCTGGCTGGGGAATCCGGGCACACAGCTCCACCGATCTGCTCTTCGAGAGCGCCTTCTGCTTCCGCTGCCACGGAGCACGCATCTGGGGCCCAGGCGTTCCGACCGAATAACAAGACCAGACCTTCGATGCCGAGAGCCCTACCTCTCGTGAGCTACTTCGCCGATTTCGCTCCTGCACGCCGAGCTGACGCCCAGGTCGCCAACATCGGCAGGGTTTTCCACCCGCCGCCAAATGCCGACGTTTTTCATTCCCGCGCAGGCGGAGGTGGGCCGCCTCCATGCGGGAGATCGGCCAGCTTCAGGGAGTGCTCTCCGCGCAGGCGGAGGTGGGCCGGCGCTGCGCTCTGCGTCCGGCTTCGACACCGCGGCCTGGTCGCGGGTTGACCTCCTGCCCGGCTGGATGCGTCGAACGAGGCCACCCCGCGCAACTCCCGGGCGCCAGGGCGGAGGTGACCCTATCGAGCACACGTTCGGCTGGCTGATGCAGAACCTGCGTTCGGCACGCGACTGCGAAGCCCTGCACCAGTGATCCCGTACAGTGATCCACTGGACTGCGACTAGCACAATGAGCTGTTCTTGGGTGTCAGAATCCACACCAAGCTGGCGAATCGAATCGGGTGAAACGGGCGTCACAGCCTGAATGTTGACCAGATAGCCTCTAGGGAACCGAGCGTTGCGTGGCGACCGGGGTGTCAGCGTTCACGCAATATCCGATTGATGTCGGTTTGAGTGAGTGGCTACCGGTGGCCCGGAGCGGCCCGCGTCCCCCTCATGCGTTCGGTCGGCCATCCGGCGAGCATTTTAGGTCAGAACGTCGGAAAGCGCGCGGAATGAAGAGTTCCGCCATTACTATCCGAATAATTGTTCGACTCGATCGAGTGTCTCCGGATAGGAATGGCTCGCATTTTGACGCGCGCATATCGACGAAGAGGAAAGATCTGGGCCACGCTGGCCGCTGCGACGTTAGCGGTCACGGCATTCACTCCGCCTGCCGAGGCCGCACCCGACCGCCTGAGTGTGGATACCTACGCCCTCCCGATCGGGGTGAAACCCCCAACACTTTCCGAGCTCCAGAGGCCGGGATATCTGGCACGGTTGGGAAAGTCTCTCGAACGGCAGAGGCTAGAGGCGGGCCAAGGGGAAATAGCTGGCCCGGCGGCTTCCCTTTTGTCGGAAGAAAAGGGCTCAGGTGTGCGGAGCTCTACTCCGCCGGTTCAGACGGGAAATGGTGGCACCTACCCCGACCCGCCACGGTCGATGTCGGATAAGGAGTGCCATAAGAATCTCAATAATGGCTTGTTCTACTTCAAGTCACGGTTTGCTATGTGCGGAGCCTTGCAGCTTCTGCAGGTGTGGGGAAGGAATGGTCGGCCTGTAGGGGAGTCGGGGTTTATGGTGACGGTGCTCGGCACCGTCCCGGATGCCAAAGATCGCTCGGTTCGCTTCGACTATCATTTCTCGAACTTCGCTGCCACGGGCAACACGAAGACGAGCGGCCTGATCGTAAATACCAAGGTTGAGCAGACGATACTGGTCTCCCACGCTCGGAAGCGGGAGTCTGGTCTAATACCGCCGAAGAAATCCTTTGATGCGCTTCGTGCGGCGCCCAACTACAGACACAACGTGATCTTCGATGCTGGTCAAGGTGCGAAGCCTGATGACCTGATCACCATGGCGTACGACCCTTCCGTGTCAGTCAAGTACCCCACAGGATACGTCGGAACTAATCCTGGCCCGGAACGAGTCACCTTTACGGCCATGAATTGGGACGCCGCCCCCTATCTTCCCAACAGTAGAGCATCCGACCCCAAGAAACGCGGCGGAGTCGCATTCGCCAACAAGGCCACCCTGCACTACAGCTCCAAGCAGGGCGCCCCTGAGAAGGCGGTGGCCGACCATCTCAAGCTGGCCCACACGAATCCCAGCAAAACCAAGCCACCGAACTCGCACAAGAACGTTCCCGGGTTCGAGTTGAAGCGACCGCTGCACCGGCTGTATCCCGATCGCGACAAGTCCCGCTACCGGGCAAACCGCCGAACAGCAGTGAGAATGTGTGTGACTTACTGGGGTAAGGACTACGCGACGAGCGACCCAGCAGGCCCGCGTGAATGTGACGAATACCCGTTCGCCAGCACATACGAGGGCGCGGGTCAACATTCGAAGGAGCCCTCAGCGCCGAAGGATAACTTCTCCGCTCTTCCCATCCCCAAGGCACAGAACAAGGCGGGCGGCACGATCCTGGCTCTCTTCTATGACAAAAACCGGATCCTGCATGGCAGAGACTCCAAGGGGAAAGAAGTTGACGCCTACCTCATGACAATAGATTGACCTCGAGCCGGGTGGGGTCGCTATCTCCCCACCCGGCTGCTGCGTAGTCTCAATCGCCGGCGGGCCAGAGTTGCACCAGATATTGTTCGACACCTACGGGAACGTCGACTTGAGCCAGTTGATGTACGGCCTCACGTCCCGAGCATTGGACGCGTGCCTTCCAAATCGTGTGCGGCCGTCCGAGTTGGATGTACGTTCCCGAATTCCCCATCATCTGGCAGATTGTCAGCTCTCCGGTTAGTGATTCGATCTCGCCCTCGCCTTCGGCTTCCCAGCCCCCACTGGCATCTTTTCTTGGTTCCGAGTCCCATACCTCGGCCGTCAGAGATGCCGTGTGCGTATGGCCGCCACTTTCGATATCGATTCTTCGTTCACGGAAAGACAGGAAATTGCCTGATTCTGAGCCTTCCGGAAACGGTAACGGAACAAGGTTGTCATCCGCCTCTTGAAGTGCGAACGAGTAGAATTCGACTTCTACTTCCAGCTCCTGCCGATGAACAAGATTAGCCACCATGCCCCCTTATCGCTTTGCAGCGAGCATAGTCGTCGCAGTGTGACCACGGGCTGACGACTGCGGCGATCAGCACCTAGGCCAGCCACTGGGTGTCGCTGTCCGCCCAGTACCAGCCAGTGTGCTGGCCGAGACCTCCGATGGGAATCAGCAGGTCGAGGGTGCAGACGCGGGCGGTAGCCGTAACCAACGGTGGCATCCAGCAGATGACCCCACACGCCCGGCCGGGGGCAGCATGCGGCGGAGGTGGCGCTGCTTCTCCAGGAGCACCCGGCGTGCGTCGGGGGTTTGGTTCATCTTCAGGTACCAGCCCGCAAGTTGTTCGTATGGCTGCGGGACGTAGCCGAAATTCCGGCGAAACCACGCCAGGCGTTGTGACGCCTCGTCACCCGTCGGTGTCCCTCCACCGCGGGCGACCTGTTTCCGCAGACGCCACCTCCCCGAGCCCGATGGATCCGTACGTGAATCTTTCCAGCAGCACTTCCTCCGGCCAGTCCCGCTCGCTGTCCTGGCATCAGGCGGCCTGTGCGGACCGGAGGTCCACCGTTCCGGAGGGCGGTGCAGCGCCTCTGAAGTCAGAGCCCCCACCTGCATCGCTATGCAGATCAAGGCGGCGCCATGCCCGTTCGGCTACGGTGCCGGCTTGAACGTCACCGTCGCATCCGGGCAACTGGCCGCGATCGTCCGCAGGGCCCTGGCTTCAGTGGGGTCGACGGTCAGATTCCAGCGGAGTTTCGCGGTGAGCCAGTCGGTGACGTAGGTGCAGGTGGCGTCCTTGGCGGGTGGCATCCACTCGGCGGGGTCCTTGTCGCCCTTGGTGCGGTTGGGGCCCAGGCTGACCGCGACGAGGCTGCGGTCGGCGCCCAGGTCGTTGGCGTACTGCTCGCGGCGTTGCGCGGTCCATTTCGAGGCGCCGGAGTCCCAGGCTTCGGCGAGGGGGACGACGTGGTCGATGTCGAGCTTGCGGGCATCGGTAACGGTGCGGTCGTCGTAGTAGGAGCGCCAGGTGCCGCCGGTCAGGCGGCAGCTCTTGCCCTGGCGGGGCCTTTTGACCGCCTCGGCGAGCAGGACCTCCTTGCGGGTGTCGCAGCCGTCGTGGTCTGCGTCGGTCCACAGGTGGAACTTGTCGGCCTATCACATCCGTTAGGTGCAGGGTGCCCTTCTTGCCCTCGGAGGACGTCGCGCTCGGCTCGGCCGACGGCTTGGCGTCCTTATGAGTCGTAGCGGGAGTGCACGCGGCCGCGGAGAGCAGCAGCAGGAGGGGGCAGGCGAGGGCCGCCAGGCGGCGCGTGCGGTACATAGGGCTCCCTGCCGGGTGGGGTGATGTCAGGCTCTATGGGTCTACCCACCGCACCAGGACACGTCAACCAGTGAACCCAGTCGCGGCGGCCGGCCCATGGACGCCTCCCTGTGCGGTCGTCGCCGTCATGTCCTCCCACAACCGGGTGACTTCTGCGTCTCTGACGAACTGCCTACTCGGGCACCGCGTCTGTGAGGTCATGAAGATCAACGAAGAGCACCTCAGGGAGCCGGGACTTGTCGTTGTGGACATCACTGCGGCCGACGAAGAGACCGCTACCCAGGCAGTGGCCGCGCTCGGCGGGCTATGGCTCTCCAGCGGGCCCTCCGCCCCCTGGCACACGCCCGGCCAGGCCGGCGTCACCGTCCGCGCCTACGCCGACCTCCGCCGCACACCCTGACCGGCGGCAGCAATTTGGACTCCGGCACCTGCTGAATAGTCCTCGCCGTCGAAGATTCGAAAGCGAATCCCTACGTCTCGACGGGAAAATGACCATGAATCACTGTCGAGGATGGGAAGGCCCAATAGAATGCGACCAGGGGGAGCAGAAGCATGGGTACAGCTCCCGGTAGGGATACGGGTGTGAACGGTGCTGCGAACGCCGAGTCTCCGCTGATCTGCGCGGTCCGGGCCGGAGACACTGCCTCGGTGAAGAGGCTTCTCCGGGAGGACAGCGGTCCCCCCGACGTAGGCGACGCCGCGTTCCGTCTGGCGGTCCGGGCGCACTCCGGAGCCATCGCCCAACTGCTGCTCCAGTACGGCGCGGATCCGCGCCAGAGCGCACCGGGCGGCCTGGTGCCGCTGCGCGAGGCGGTTGATTGGGGCTCGCCCGCGTTGGTCCAGGCCCTCCTGGACGACAGGATCCGGGGACGCTACGCCAAGTCGGAGCTACTGAGCATGCGGGACCTCGCCCGCCACTGGCGTGAGACGGGGGTCGAGGCCGAACTGCGGCGGCGCACAGGTTCCGAGGATGTCGTCGCCCGGACCCGAGTCCAGGACGACGAGTTCAACAGCGTCGACGAGTTCACCCTTGACGGTATTACCGTGCGGGACGGGCATGGGGCGATCCTCACGCACCTGGAGGAGCTGCTCGGCGTCCGCACCTCGTTCGAGGAGCTCATGGACCGGGCATTGGCCCACGCCGGCCAGAACCACACGGCATGGGCAAGTGCCACCATTCTGCTGGCTCACCGGCGCGACCCGGCGACCTGGACTGCAGCTGCGGAGCTGCGCACGCACACGGACCCGGTTCACCGGTTGTTCGGTGCCGAGGTACTGCGGCTGACCCATCTCTTCGATGACAGCGACGAGGACGCGTTCGCCGGCCCCGCTCTGGACGCGTTCACCGACTGGTCGGCCAAGGAGACGGACCTCGCCGTCCTCGCCGAGGTGCTGGTCGCTCTCGGAGAACACGCCGCCCCCGGAGCACAAGAGGCCCTCCTGCCCTACGCCGGCCACCATGACACCCGAGTCCGGCGTGCGGTGGCGCGCGGGCTCAGTGTCTGGCCCTCGCCACCTGCCTTCTCCGATGCCGTTCGCAGGGCGCTGCGAGAGCTGATACGCGACCCGGAAGCGGGGGTGCGGCAGGACGCCTGCCTCACGATTGCTGAGGGCAAGGACCGCGATCCCGTCCTCACCGATGCCATGGCTGCTCTGCTGGACGACGAGGACCGCCGCGTCCAGGTCATCGCGGTGTACGGGCTCGCCCTCCACCACGACGAACGGTGCGTGGAGGGGGCGCGTCGACTTGGCCCGCCGCAGCCCGCCTACCCGGATGAGGAGCACTACCTCGGTGCGGCATGGCGTTACGAGTGGCGACGAGACGGCCGCTGACCCCCTCCCCAGGGCTGGTCAGGCGCATCGGGAGCCAAAGAAATTCCGCAGGATTCGAATGACGCTCCCCGCCAGCTGGCGCCTCCCAGCGGACCGCCACCCGACGGCAGGCTTACGGCAACGACCTCGGCGACGACCGCTCCCTGGTTGCGTCACCGCCAAGAGCAACAGGCCCAAGGCCGACCAGGACCCGGCCCAGTGGATGTTGCCGGCTGTGGGAGCACCGACGTGGAGTTCGAGCGGGTGTAGCCCACGCGGTCCGTCCTGCTGGGATTCATTCCGGCTGTTTGCTGGCTCCGAAGTGGGACTCAGGGGGGCAGCAGCATGGGCAGAGGACGCGTTCGCGATCCTTTTCCTCACCGGGACGCAGTGGTGCGCTGCAGGCACGGGCCCGCGGCGCACCACTGCGTCCCGGCGAGCGGCGCAGCTCACGGGCGGCTTGAGCGACGGGCCCCTCGAAGGGCTCCGGGGGCCATGGTGCTGGCGACCGCCGTCTCGGCGGGACGCTCCGCACCGACATCCGCCCGGACGGATGCTGACGGGCGGCGCCCCGGACGGCCCGTGCGTACCGTCGAGCCATGCGATCGCTCTGGCAGGGCACGGTCTCCTTCGGCCTGGTCGCGCTCCCCGTGGACATCTATGCAGCGACCGAGGATCACGGGCCTGGTCTTCATCTCGTGCATGCGGTCGACGGCGGCCGCATCCGCCACCGGCGGGTGTGCGAGCTGGACGGCCGTGAGGTCGGGCCGGAGGAGACCGCCCGCGGCTGGGAGGCACCCGACGGCCGCACAGTGGTCATCCAAGATGCCGACCTGGAAGCCCTGCCGCTGCCCACAAAGCGTGTGATCGATGTCCTGGGCTTCGTCGACGAAGCCCAGGTCGACCCGCTGCTGTATGCCCGCCCGTACTGGGTGGGCGCCCACGGCCCCGGGGCCGAGAAGCCATACGCCCTGCTGGTCCAGGCTCTGGCCCGGTCCGGCCGCCTGGCGGTGTGCAAGGTGGCCCTCCGGTCTCGGGAGCGGCTGTCCGTTCTGCGGCCGCGCAACGGGAGCGGAGGCCCGGGACGCACGCCGGGCTCGGGACGGAGTGGCCCGTGCGACCGCACTCACCGCCGAGGCGCGCTTCTGCTACGCCTGCCAGGGCGTGTTTTACCCGTCCGGGCACCCATCGCCCGGGATCGTGACGCCCGATCAGTTCCGCCAGCATGTGCAGGCGGCAGTGGGCCATGCCCCATCGGACAAGCCCTAGAAGGCCACCAGGACGTCGCCGGATTGCCGACGGCTGATGGAGCTCCTTGAAAATCCCCAAGCCCTGCTGGGGGTGCCATCAGACCTGCTCGACGGCTCTCCCCACCCATTCCGGGCCTGTCCTGGTACGGGACACCAATAGCGAGGGACCGCCCGATAGCCCGTCAGGATCTGGGTGGTGTGTAGTTGCATATGCCGTAGCGGCATGTGGTGTCGTCGAGGGCACCACAGCACGAAAGGCCCTGTCTGCGATGTACCCCTCCGTCACGCCTCCCCGCGAGGTCAAGATCGGTGATGCCGCCGCCTTCGCCGGGACCACCCCGCGCGCCATTCGCCACTACCACCAGATCGGTCTGCTGCCGGAGCCCGAGCGAGGCGGAGACGGACGCCGCCGCTACGGCTACGACGACATGATCCGCCTGCTGTGGATCCGCAAGATGTCCGAGGCCGGCATCAGCCTGGACGACATGCGGGCTGCCTTCGACGAAGCCCCGGACATTGAGGACGTCCTGGGCCGGCTGGAGGAGACCCTGGCCGCCCAGGAGGCCGACATCAAGCGTCAGCGCGCGGCAGTCCAGCGCCTGCGGGTCGTGGGCAGCCCACTGGGCTTGCTCTCCCCCTTGGTCACGGACCGGCTCAGCCACCTGCCTTCTGGCGCACTGCGCCCCTCCGACCTGGACGCCCTGCTGGTCACGGAACGGATCTTCGGGCCGCTGGGAGCCGCAATTCAGGCCAGCGTGTTCATCACCGTGGCCACCCACCCCGACCTACGGGCCGAGGCAGACCGCCTCGACGCGGCCGACGCCGCCCTCGATGACACCGTCGGCCCCCACGACCCGCAGGTCGAGGAACTCGCCGCGCAGCACTGCGCCCACCACAAGGCCCTGCGCCAGGCCATTGAAGCGGCCGGACTGGACGCGGCCGAGGAGAAGCTCTTCGAGATCTACGACGCCGAGGCGAGCGGCGAGGAGGACGCCCAGATGAGCGCCTTCGAAGCGGTCACCAAGATGCCCTACGACTTCTCCGCGGCCCGGACGCGGTGCATGGAACTCACGGCACAGCTCCTTGACGGGGACCTCTCCGCAGGCAGCTGATCGCTGGTGTGGCCGTGAGTGAGGATCCCGGCTTGGCCACCGATACAGGAAGCCAGCGTCTCGACGTCTCGACACGGCCCGCACACTCCACGAGCGGGAGACCCAAGCCGACGACCCGGGCCACGCTCCTTTGAAACTCCCCACTTCGTTGAACACCAGAGCCAAGTGATGCGAAGAGCATCCCTGACCGTTTTCAAGGCTCTGTCCGCAGTTCCGTGAAGCTTGACCTTTCGCAGCGAAGGTTGAGCGGTGTCAACGGAGGATGGTGACCGCTACGTTTCTCAGCGAAGGCTGAGTGGCTTTTAGGGCCTGGCTGCCTGGGGAGACGGTCTGCCGGAGAGCGAAAGCCGCTTCGCCTGCCCCAGTACTGTGGCTTCGTATGACCGACTCCGTGATCGAGATCACCGCAGACCTGGTCCACGACCTGCTGCAGGAGCAGCATCCGGACCTTGCAGGGCTGGCCATCCGTGAGGTAGCGGGCGGATGGGACAACCAACAGTGGCGCCTTGGCGACGAGTTGGCCGTGCGCATGCCGCGTACAGAACGTGCCCCGGATCTCCAACGCAAGGAGTGCCGATGGCTGCCCGTCCTGGCCCCGCGCCTGCCGCTCCCGGTCCCGATCCCTGTGCGGACCGGTGAACCGTCCGCACGCTTCCCGAGGCCCTGGACCATCATGACGTGGGTTCCTGGCGAGCCACTGGACCACACCCCGATCAGCCGCGGCGACCACGCGGCCAACACGCTGGCGGGCTTCCTCATGGCACTCCATGTGGAGGCGCCCGCCGAGGCGCCGACCAGTTCGGACCGCGGCGCTCACCCCAAGAAGTGCACGGACGGCTTCGACCACTTCTTTCAAGCCGTTGTCCCCGGCGGCATTGCCAACGAGGTCCGGGCGGTCTGGGATGATGCCGTTGCGGCACCCGAGTGGGAGGGCCCGCCGGTATGGGTGCACGGTGACCTTCATCCCGCGAATGTCGTCGTCTCGGACGGCACGCTGTCGGGCGTGATCGACTTCGGTGACATGTTCGCCGGCGATCCGGCGTGGGACCTCGCGGCCGCATGGGTGGTCCTTCCCACAGGCGCCGCCTCACGATTCTTCGACGTGTACGCACACGTGGACGAGGCGACGATCCGGCGCGCCCGCGGGCTGGCTGCTCTGAAAAGCCTGTTCCTCATGCTTATGGGCCAGAACGGAGATCGGGGTCTTCCTGGCGGCAAGCCGACATGGGGACCCGCAGGCCAGGCGGCGCTCGATCGTGTCCTGAGAGGCGATTTGATGTAGACACGGGGCGACGAGCTTCAGAGGCCCACCCGACTCCCATACGTTCGGTCTTGCGCGACTCGGTGCTCAATCTTCGGTGAGAACGCTCAACCTTCGCTGCGGTAGGCCAAAGGTCATGGCTGGGTGAGGATCCGGGTCCGGAGGAGTTCGAACGAGGCTCGGCCGTACATGGCTCGCTTGAGCGTTTTCACCCGGTTCACGTGTCCTTCGACGACCCCGGAGCTCCACGGCAGCGTCAGTCCAGCGGTAACGGCGTCGAGGTCTTGGCGGAGGAAGCCGGCGAAGCCCTTCATCGGCTTCGGAGCATCTTGCTCAGCCTGCCGGATCCACTCCTGCAGCAGGTAGCCGCGCTGGTGACGGGCCAGATCGGCGAACGCCCGAGCGAGATCGCAGGACAGACCAACAAGTCGACCGTCGAGCACTGGATCGCCGGCGTTACCCGCCAGGGCGACACCGGCCGTTACCTCGCCGTCGGGCTGTCCAGGCGGCTGGGCCGTCTGCTCACCCCGGCCGACCTCGGATTAGCTGAGCCTGAGGAGGATGACAGCATCGGGCTGGCCCTCGGGGCCGACCCGATCGACGCCCTGCTGCCGATGTGGAGGTTCGAGTTGGACCGGCGACGTTTCCTCACTTCCTCCGCGTACTCGGTGGCCGCCGCTGCTCTGCCCCTGACCTACGTGCAGGAGATCGCTGACCGCACCGCTGCGGCCCGCTCCGGTCACGCCGTCGGCATGGCCGAGGTCGCCGCCGTGCGCGACATGGTGCGCGTCTTCTCCGAGATGGACGAACGCCACGGCGGTCAACACGGCCGCAGCGCGCTCGTGCAGTACCTGCGCGACGACGTCGCTCCCCTGTGCCGGGGGCGCTTCCGCACAGGGGAAATCCGCCAGCACATGCTCTCCGCCGCCTCCCGCGGCGTGCGCCTGCTGGGCTGGAAGTCCTACGACGCAGGCCAGCAAGGACTCGCGCAGCGCTACTACCTTCAGTGCTACGCGCTCGCCGTCGAATCCGACGTCCCCGGGAACGACGGGTTCGTGATGCGCACGATGGCCATGCAAGGACTCAAGCTGCACCGGCCCGAACACTGCCTCGGCCTGGCAGAAACAGGACTCAATCGCGCCAAGGGCAAAGTCGATACCCAGACGGAGTCTTTCTTCCGCGTCGTCCACGCCCACACCCTTGCCAAGGCCGGACACCGCACGACCGCCCTCGCCGAAGCCGAGCGGGCCAGCGCCCTGCTGACCGCAGACCCCGGCGACGAAGTGCCGTTCTGGGCCCTGGCCTGGGGACCTCCGGCCGCATCGGTGTACTCGCGCAACGCCAAGGTCTACGAGACGCTCGGCGACCACCGGACCGCCGCCGAACAGTACAGCCGCGCCGCCGATGCCCGCCCCGCCGGTACCTACGCGCGGATCGTCGCCCTGGACCTGGTCGCCGGCGCCGAAATGCAGCTCAAACGCGGCCAGATCGAGCAAGCGTGCGCCACCTGGAACCGGGCCCTGGACCACATGAACGGCGTACGGTCCGTCCGCACCCGTAAGGCCGTCACCCGCATGCGCAGCGACCTCGCCCGCTTCCGCACCCGCGGCGTACGCTGCGCGGCCGAACTGGACGAACGCGCCATCGACTTCCTCGCCAGCGCCTGATGCGAGCTACTTCTGTCCGGCCCGATCGAGCCCGATCGCGGACCGCTCGACGCGTCCCGGTTGTTCACCAAGCGGCACAAACTTCCTCAAGACCCGTGAACCTGCTGATCAGCTCGCTAGTGTGCACACCGTCGGCCTCGGTCGCTGCCCTTCCCCTGTGGGACAGCAGCCGGGGCCGAATCGTATGCGCCGGGCGCCGGGCGCCGGGCGGTGAGTGTGACGGCTCCCGTGACAACGCCCGTCCCCGAGGAGTCGATTCTCGCTGGCTCCGGGCGGATTTGCTCTGTTACAACCGGTCACATGGGAATCTGGACCGACGCGTTCATAGCGCCCGAAAAGCCGGGTCTGCTGTCTCGGGAGGCATTCAGCCGCCTTGTGGTCGACCTGGCGCGCGAGCGTGTGGTCCGTACGCCCTGGGCGCTGATAGCGGGCGAACTCTGCGTCAATGCGAGCCTGAACTGGGGCAGTGTCAGCGGGCAGGCGCGCTGGGACCGCCCGGCTGTGGGGACACTGCTGCGCTCGGATGAGGTCCCTGAAGAGCTAGCGGACAACGACCCGCCACCGTGGGGCGATTCGCACGAGCGGGCCCGTCTGCTCGCTCGCGGTGACGCGGTCCTCGACGCGCTTCCGGCCCTGCAACAGGCGCCGTACGGGGACCAGGACGTCGCTGTCGTCTTCGACTGCCTCGACTTCGGCAACCGGGCTATCGTTGACCACTTCCAATTCGCAGACCTCCGCACTCCGCTGGTCTGCTTCGCCCTGGCCCACCCGCAAGTCCGGCCCCTCGCCACCAACGACTCCGGGGAACCCGGCGAGCCGGTCCACCCGGTGCGCACCTGCATCGTCCACACCTTCAAACACGCAGCGGAAGAAGGCGCCGTGCCGGCGATCACCTCCGTCGCTGCTCGTCACTTCGGCCCCTCCCTTGTCAGCGGCGAGACCTGGGGCTGAGCCTGGACCAGGCGCGTGCTGCCGCACGAGCACGGCACATAAGGGGCGGTATTGGAGCGCCCGACCGAGGGGCAGGCGAGGCAGAGTGGCAACTGCGCTGGGGCGGCTGCGGCGGCCCCGACAACTGCCACGTCCTGTACTGCGCACTGCCACGCTGAGCCCTTTCGGCTGACCCTGAGACGCTAACCGCTTACCGAACGTGATCCTTCGATTCGGCTTGGGCGGGCATGAACTCCGGCTGGCGGCGGGGGAGATAGGGCGGTTCGTCCCGACCGGGTTCCGTCCCAGTGTCCCGTCGTACCCGCACATCGCACACGCGAAGGCATAGGTGCGCAGTACTTCTTCGGCGAATCCTGACCTAGGGCATGGCACTGACAGTGGGGCCGACGCACCGGCTGAGTAAGGTGAGCGATCACGGGAGCAGCCGGAGTGGAGGGGGTGGTAGCGCCATGCTGGAGCCAGGACTGGGGACGCCGGATCCGTTCGTCTCGATGCCCGCGCCGAGTGTGAAAGGGCGTCTCTTCGGCGGCCTCTTCTTCTTTCTGGCGCTGCTCTGCGCCGGCTTCTCGCTGTACAACTCGACGCACGCAGCGGGCCTCGTCGGTCGTCACGGCACGCTCACGGTCGAGCGCTGCTGGATCGACCACGGAAGCCGTCACCACAGCGACAAGACGGTGTGCGCCGGCACCTTCCGCGCAGACGACGGAACGACCGTCGATCACGAGGCGACCATCACGGCAGACCGCGAACGGGGCGACCGCGTCCCCGTCCAGCAGACCGTGAGCGGCTACCTCGCCACCGGCTTCGGCGAGATCTGGCGCTGGTGCGCGCTGTTCTTCCTCGGCTGGATCGTCGCCGCGCTGGGGATCCCGTTCGCCGCGACCGGCATCATGCCGAGCAGGGGACAGGCCGTGGCCGTGGGCCGGTTGATCGCCGGAACCCGCGCGAGTGCCTGGATGAAGCGGCTGGTCCTGGGCGGCGCCGGTGGTGCGGCGCTCAGCCTCTACCTGGCCTGGATCTTCTGAGCCGGAAGGCTCCGACCACGCGACCGATCGACGCAATGACCATGAGCACAACCATCAAGTGAGGGAACCGGCTTGAACAGTCAGTCGTGGGGCGACATCGTCGCCCGCCGTGCCCGTGTCCGTGGCTGTCTTCTGGGCGGGGCGATAGGCGACGCCCTGGGATACCCGATCGAGTTCCAGCCGCTGGCCTCGATCCGCAACGGCTACGGGCCGTCCGGGGTCACCGGCTTCCTGCCGGTCGGCGGCGTCGTCCTCGGCCAGGTCTCCGATGACACCCAGATGACCCTCTTCACCGCGGAAGGCCTCATCCGCGCCTACGCCCGCTACGGCCCCGCCACCGACAACGGCATCAGCTCCGCCGGGCCCGTCCTCGTGCGGAACGCCTATCTGCGCTGGCTCGACACCCAGAACCACCCCGCGCCCCCGCCGTCGGCCGAACTCGCCCTCGTCCGCACCGGCTGGCTGCGCCAGCAGACCTGGCTCTACGCCCGCCGTGCCCCCGGCAACGCCTGCGTCTCCGGCCTCCGCTACGAGCACATCCCCGACACGCTCGGCGAGCTCGGAGCGCCGGGGCCGGTCAACCCCGACTCCAAGGGCTGCGGCACGGTCATGCGCTCGGCTCCCTTCGGCCTCACCGGCATGCCCGTTCGCCGAGCCTTCGAATTCGCCGCCCGCTGCGCCCAGATCACCCATGGCCATCCCACCGGCTACTACGCGGCCGGTGCCTTCGCCGCCATGATCGGACACCTACTGGACGGCGACTCCCTCGAAGGCGCCGTGCTGCGCTCGATGGAACTCCTCGCCCGCTATCCCGGCCACGAGGAGACGACGGCCGCCCTGCGCAAGGCGGTCGACCTGGCTGCCGACGGCACAGCGACCCCCGAGAAGGTCGAAACCCTCGGCGGCGGCTGGATCGCCGAGGAGGCCCTGGCTATCGCCGTCTACTGTGCCCTCGCCCGCCCCGCCGACCCGGCACCCCGGCGCACGCGCGTTGAGTCAGCCTTCCCGCTCTCCGTCAACCACTCCGGTGACAGCGACTCCACGGGATCCATCTGCGGCAACCTCCTCGGCGCCCACCACGGCGACCTCGCCCTCCCCCCGTCCTGGCTCACCGCCGTCGAGGGCCGTGGCACGATCACCGAGCTGGCCGACGACTTCTCGGCGGCGTTCCACCCCCTCACCCACCAGCCGTACAACGAGTCGTTCTTCGCACCCGGGCGCTACCCGAGCAGCTGACGCCGCCACTACTTGAAAGCTACGTTCATATGGTCGAGTTGGCGAATTCCTATCGACGCTTTCGAACTAACGAGAGAGAAGGTCCAGGCCAATCAGGTCTCACGGGTCGGCTGGCTGTGCTATCCGTGCACACCTCAGGCCAGATGTACGGCCCGCACGCGCAAGGACAGTCCCGCACGGCCGATGCCATGGGGACGTCATCCCGCGCCACGAGGACGCCGAAGACCAGGCCCGTCGGCTCCTCCAGAGCCTCGCGCCGGCCGTCGGTCCCGGCCACTGCATGGTGTGCGCGTGCATGGTGTGCGCGCAGGCTCTGTCCGCCCCTGTGCACCGCCCGAAGTTCTGCTCTTCCTGGTGCAGCACCCGCGCCAAGATCCTGCGGGCAAATGCCGCGAACCTCCGCCACCAGATCGGCTGTGCAGGTGTGGGCGACTGGGCACTACCGCCTCCCGTATCGCCGCAGTCCTCTGCATGTGCGCCGTTGGGGTCCTCTGCGTGATCGGGTAAGCGTGCCGCCGGAGAGCGGAGGCGGTGGGGAGGCGCAGGGTCGCTGTGGCTGTGCCCGGCTCGTCTACCCGACGCCGTCACGGGGCCGGCCACAGCGTCCGAGAGGCTCGACGGCGGACGAAGGCGCTACCGCGGTCTCGGCGGGGCGTTCCGCACCGGCATCCGCCCGGACGGATGCTGACGGGCGGCGGTCCGGCCGGCCAGTGCGTAGCGTCGAAGCCATGCGACCGCTCTGGCAGGGCACGGTCTCCTTCGGCCTGGTCGCACTGCCCGTGGACATCTACGCAGCTACCGAGGACCACGGGCCCGGCCTTCATCTCGTGCATGCCGCCGAAGCGGGTTTTCTGGGGTGGCGAGTGTGGCGCGAGGCAGGTTGCGCAGCTCAGCGCCGGTTCCGCAGAGCATATCGAGTGCCCCAGGTGTCGCACCGTCGCCGCCGTGCCCGACGAGGTGTGAACCTGCGTAGCCCCGGATGACGCCCGGGGCACGAACATCGTCGGCGCGCCTCCCACGAGTCGCCTCATCGAACACCACCGCCCTCGACTGCCGACCCAGGCCTGGCCCGGCTCGCCGCCCAGCACGAAGAGATCACGGGGCTCCGTGAAACCGCCACCGGGACAAGCCTCGTGAGCCGCCTTCCCGGATCACGAACCGCAGTGATCGGAACCTGTAGCTGACAGCCCGGGACCCACTGTTCGGCACTGTCGGAAGCAGGTTGGTCGAAAAGGGTTTGCGGACGAGGGCTGCGGTTGGGTAGACGTTGCTGCTGGACCCCCGCCACGAGGGTTGAGGGGCCACGACAGCGAGAGGAGGGATAAGCCCATGATCCCCATGATCACCGCGCTTGTGTCCTCCCGGGGTGTGGACCGCGTCTGACCCCGGAGCGGACGGGCGCCTTCACCGGAGTGTGCCTTGACCGTGAAAACGAACGACCTGACCATGCGTCCGATCACCGGATGCGAAGAACTCGACCTCTTCTCCCAACTGCCTTACGTCCTCAATGACGAATTGGCGGACGACCTTGTCGCTGGCCGCCGACGTCCGGAGTGGATGTGGGGCGCCCTGCGCGGTGACCGCCTGCTGGCCAGGGCAGCCTGGTGGAGTGACAGGGCTCGGCCACCACGGCACGGGCGACCTGGAGCTCCAGTTGTGCACGGAGCGGGACTTGGAGCGTGCCCAAGACCTGTTCCGCCTCAACTACGCCGCAGCATAGCTCGTTCTTCTGCGGGTGGGGCCCCTGATGCAAGGTCAGAAGCCAGGCAGAAGAGCCCTGTTTCACCGATTCCTTCCCACCCCGCACGATGAAGCGCAGGTCGTCCTCCTGAAGAACGGATTACGGACACGAC
>NZ_BBNO01000017.1:0-20708 GCF_000829715.2 Streptomyces lydicamycinicus
GCGGACTGTGTAGCAGTGGCGGAAGGCTCCCACCACCAGGAATACTGGCCGGTGAGGCCCAATCAGCCGGCCCTCGGGGCACCAGACCTGACCACCCGCCACCCCCGCAGAACACCCACCATAGCGCACCACACGGGAATTGGGGAAGCCCCCGCGTGAAACTGACCGACCGCCACCCCGACGAGCAGCAGCACGAACCTACGCCCGAATCTCGAAACCCACCACACCACCACCGGAACCCTGCCACCACCACCACGACTACCGGCAACCCTCTGGTGCATCACTTGATGCACTGTGTAGAGCGACCGGAACGGGCGGGGTTCCCCTCCTACTCTTGAATCCTCAATTGCATTCCGTGCCGGGCGGGTGGAGGATTGCATAAAAACCCCTTTCTTGCGGCCGGTCGCTTGAGGCGCGACCGGCCCGCGCCGCGCCCCGGTGAATTTTCTGCCGGGGCGCGGATTTATGCATCAATTCCCGCCCTGTGTAGGGAGACCGGAAGTCTGTGATTGCCGATCTCGGGCACATCGCATTTCGTCTCAGACGGGTGATGAATTCCCTCTCTCTGACCTTCCTGCGGGTGCACGCACGTCCCGCCGGGTCGGGCCGGGGGCGCTGGCCGGCCTTCAGGGCATGAGGAGCCGCGGGGCGTTGCGGCGGCGCGGTCTCGGCTGCGCCGCGCAGCGTCTCGGGTGGCCGGTACGGAGTCTCAGGCGCACCGGGTCGCATCTCGGGCGCAGCGGGCGGGGTCTCGGGGGCGCGTTGCCGCTACCTAGCGTGAGCGGTGGCACGACGAAGCGGGCCGTCCCCATCCGTAGGGGACGGCCCGCTTGGGGTGATCAGCTCTGGCCGATCCAGGCGACGAACGCCGTCCAGGGCGCGCGCCCGGCGGTGATCATGGGGCCGGTGGGTAGCTTGCCGTCCCGCACGGCTACCGGCCCTGCTCCGGGTCGGGCGACGAATACGCAATTGTCGGGGTCTGAGTGGCTGGACTTGATGAACTCCGCGTCGCGCCACTGCTGGTCAGGTAGCACTCGGTCAGCCATTCCTTGATCACCCTCCGGGTCTCGTCCGGCCCCAGCGCCCATCGTCCGAGGCAGGCGAACTGAGAGTACAGGCGCGCCAGATCATCGCTTCGGGTCGTGTACCAGCCGCCGACCGCGGTTTCTAGGTGGCCTACCCGCTGCCCGTCGGCCAGGGCGTGAACGGAGAACGGTTCACAGGTCCCGGCCGTGGAGGCGTCATCAGGGAGCACGCAGACGCTGATGCGCGGGCACCGGTCAACGACGCTGATCAGGCGCGCCATTTGGGCGGCGTGCGCGTCCACGGTGGTGACTGTCTGCATGAGGCCGGCCTCTCCGACCAGTAGCCACGCGTGACCGTCACCGGCTCCGCGCCACCGGGATAGGAATCGCTCGGAGCGCTGTACCCGGCGGTCTACCCGGCGTGCTACCTCCTCCGGGGGCAGGCTGGGCGTCCGGGCCCGGATGGCTGCCTCTGCGTAGGTGGAGGTCTGGAGGACACCGGGGATGAGCAGCGGCGACCACGCGCGGATGGTGCGGGCGCGGTCGTCCAGGGCCGCGAGCCGGTCTGTGGCTTCGGCGCCCATCCCTCCGGCCGCGCGGCCCATTTGGCTCTGATCGTCCGCGCGGAGGGCGCGGATGACTGGATCAACGTCTGTCACGTCTATCTCCCGAGTGTGTGACGGGGTGTGCACACACCGTAGACCCCGTGAGACCTAGATCACACCGCGCGCGGGGTGGTCGCCGTATCCACTGCATGCAGTGCTCACTGCATGCAGTGGTACGACCGTGATCCGGCACCGCGGGGAGGGGCAGCGCGGGGTCCGGGGCGCCAGGCCGGGGCCACTCGGAAGCGTCACACTCCGTACTCGTCGCGCGCAGTGCGTACGGCATGCAGTAGACACTGCATGCCGTAGACACTGCGGCTACCGGAGCGCGCGAACGAGGGTGCCGGCCCTCCCGCCGAGGCAGCCCGAGATGATCAGCATCGCGCCCGAGACGGTGAGGCGCACGCCTGAGAGAGACAGAGTTCCGCCCGAGGTCTGGTGGAGCGCGCCCGAGATGGGCCGGAGAAGCACCGGCGGAAATGGAAGCTTCCCCGGCCCGAGCATTTAAGGAGAATGCGGGTGCCGGAGACGCTGGCTTTTCTTTGGTGGCCGTAGGGGTGGGTGATTCTGATCGCGACTCCCAGGGCCCGGATCAGGAAATGCATTCCCTTTTCTGCCGAACCATTTTATTCCCTCCTTTTCCGTGCAGGCTGAATACTCCTGCCGGAACATAGGGCGGTGCGTGGGGGCCGGATTTCTGGATTCTGACCTGTGAGGCTCGGATATGAGTTGTGAGAGCTGCCGGTGCTGCGTCGCACGGATGCAGCGCAGCACCCGAGCTGGCGGAGCACGTGCCGCAGTAGCTACTGCATGCAGTAGCTACTGCGGCACGGCATGCAGCGCTATCCGGCCTGCTCCGCGATGCGGTCCCGTACGCGCTCGGCCAGCAGCGCGCGGAACTCTTCGTGGTCCTGGTCCTCGATGTCCTCCACCGCCAAGAGCTGGACAAGCTGACGGAGGACGGCGGCCAGCGGAACGTCCGGCATGCGGAGCTGAACCGCGGTGGCGTTGCACCACTGCTTGAGATCCATATGCAGCTCAGGCGTCAGATCCAGCGTGGTCCGTACCGGCGTCGTCCGCCGAGCGTGCTCCCTCGGCCGGGGCGGAGTAGCCGCGCTCCGGTCCGCTGCGGCCCGGTAGTTGGTCCGCTTCGGCATCACTCACCACCGCCGTTCTCCAGCGCCGTCAGCTCCTTGAGCAGCCGCTGAAACGGCGTGCCAATGGCTCTGATCTTGGTGCCGAACGTCTGGCGGTACTGACCATCGTGCTGTGGGATCTGCGTGGTGAGCACGTGATAGCCCATCTCTGCCAGCACCTCCCGCACCTCTGCGTCTGGGCCGCTCCTCGTTGGCCGCAGCGTGTTGGTGCGGTTGAGCAGGACCACGACCCGGGCCGGCTCCCGGCGGAGGCTCTGGGTGTCCTCCAGAAAATCCGTGAGCCGGTCATCCGCGAACACGCGGTCCACCTCCACCCCGGCGGGGGCGAACGGCAGAATCCAGGTGTCCGCGAACCGGCAGGCGGACCGTGCGATAGCGGCGTGGTCCTCGACCTGGGGCACGTCGACTACGACCGAACCGTGACGGCGCGCCATGTCCGGAAGGGCGCTGTGGAGGGTCTTGGTCGGCTTGTGAACGACGGGGTAGCCCAGCCCACCCGCCAGTTCATCCCAGCGGAGCCCCGTCTTGCCTTTGTCCGCGTCCACGAACAGCGGGTCTTGACCGGCCTCTGCCAGCGCAGCCGCGAGGTACACAGCCGAAGTCGACTTGCCCACCCCCGGCTTCAGATTGACCAATGCGTAGCTTCGAGTCATGCCCGCAGGGTACGGCGTGCAGTACCGGCTGCATGCAGTCGTGCAGTACCTACTGTGGCGGACGTGTCCGCGACGGCCAGGGCATGCGGCCCGGTCAGAAATCGAGCTCCACATAGTCGATGTCGGTGAACTCCACCAGGAGGCCGTCGGCGCGGCGGCCACCATCCTTGAAGTAGATCTCTTGCAGGCCCTCGGCAGCGATGTTCTGCAACTGCTGCTCAGTGGCGCCCGCCGCCTGAGCGTCGAAGAGGCGGGCGGCGTAGGCCGGGGGCAGGTGCTGGGTGATCAGCCGGACCCGGCCGTCGTCGGTGGTGCCGGGCGCGGCGGTGAAACCGAACCGCGCCCGGGTCTCGATGGTGATGCCCGTTTGCTGGGCCGCTCGCTGCTGGGCCTTCTGACGGACCCTGGGCTGCCAGCGCTGGCGCACCTCGCGCTCCAGGCGCGCGGCCAGCTCGGGGCGGGGCCGGCGGATCTGGTTTTTGACGTACCGCTCCACCGTGCGCTGGGAGATGCCCAGCACATGCGCCACGGCCTTGGTGGAGCCCTTGTGCTGCTTGACCAGGTACCGCACCTGCGCGCCCGCGCTCTTGGGGATCGGGCGGGTGGTGGTGGCGGCTGTGGCCTTTTCGAGACTGTCGCCGAACATGCCCATGGGGTCTCCTCTGCGGATGGGGGCGGCGGCCCGCGGCTTGGAGCGGGCCGAACTGCATGCAGTAGTGCAGTGATGCAGTGCCTACTGCCAGCAGTAGGCACTGCGAGTTTCACGTGAAACCGGCCGCGCCGACCGGCGCCGGTCGGCGCGGAGCGAGAACGTGCGGGGGCGGGCGGCCAACTGTGCCGGGGAGGACATAGCCGGCCGCCACGGACGGAGGGCCACAGGGGGCCGCGAGATGGATCGCCGCGCCGCCGAACACCCATCGGCCCGGCGGCGCGGTGATCGGCCGTCAGAGCGCCACTCAGGCGCCCCACTGGCCCTCAGTAGCGGCTACCGCCGCTACCGCTGCGGCCACCTGATCCTCGTACTCCCGCTCTCTGGCCGCGCGCTGCTGCTCAGCGCTGATCAGGCAGTGACGGCACAGGCCCTGCGAGACCACCGGTCGGCCGCACGCCACGTCGTGCCCGGGGCACACCCCGATGTCGTCCGGCGGCACGTCACAGCTCAGGCAGACCAGCCCATCGGCCAACACGGCGCGCCCGCACCCCGCGTCGCACAGCGGCTTGGCGCGGCCGGAGCACTCGGCGCAGAGATCGGCGTCCCCGCCGATTGGCGCCTGGCAGGTAGCGCACTCCCTCATCACGCGGCGCTCCAGCGCTTCGTCCTTGGTGCGCTCAGCGGCCAGGGTGGTGCAGCGCTCGCGGAGGACGGGGCCGGCCTGCTCCGGGATGGGCCGAACGCCGAACGCAGGCAGCGACATGGCCAGTTCGCGCAGGCGCCCGCCGATCACCGCCGCCACGGTGTGTGTGAGCGGCTGAGGCAGCGGCCGGGACAGCAGGGCGTGCCGGATCTCCTGCGGGGTGAAGCCACGCTCCAGCAAGAGCGTGGCGCTGCGCCCTTGATCCCGCAGGCATGTGCCGATGATCTTCCACTCAGGCGCCTCTGCCCCGATGGCTGCCAGCACCTCAACCCCCGGTGTGCGTTCCAGTGCGTGGTCCGGCGGTAGCTCCCTACCGGCACCCGGCGCTGTACCCCCCTGCCCCTCGATGCCGCTGCCTCCGTCCGTCCGTCCGTCCGTCTCGCTCGCGTCACCTTCCTGCACGGATGGACGGACGGACGGTGTGTCGTCTCTTCCCGAGTCTGGTGACTGGTTGCTCTGACTGTGTTGGGGATCTTCCAGTTCCCCCGCCGACGACTTGCAGTTCCCCCGTCGACTACTTGTAGTTCCCCCGTCGGGCTTCGGGGAGTCGCCGGGACGGGGGGTCTCTGAGTTCCCCCGTCCCGGCGACTCCTGCTCAGCGGCGGTCTTCTTCTTCGGGCGAGGCTTGCCCTTGTCGGCCCGGCCGGCCTTCTTGGGCGCGGGGGCGATCGGGGGGCGATCGGCGGCGGTGAGCGGCGGGAGGCCGTGGCGGGCGCGGTCCGCGTTGATCCGGTCGACGTTGGAGAACCAGTCGAACGGGATGAGGATGTCCCACACGACGGGGCGGCGGTCGGCGCGGTAGTGCCGGACCATCCGCTGGTCTCCCCGGGCGATCAAGCGGCGCCGGGACATATTCCGCCAGCAGCGCTTGACGGTCTCTTCGCTGACGTGCACGCGTGCAGCGATCGTTTCCTTGGAGAGCCAGGTGCCGCACCCGTCTGAGTCGGCCTTGTCCGCCATAGCCCCCAGCACGGCGTACTCGTTCACGTCGGCGACGGGTGCGTCGCCGCTCAGTACCCACACCATTGCTTCGAGGCTCACCGGGCCACCCCGGGTGTCACATTCAAGTGAAAATGGGCCATTGTGCCGTTTCCGTTCCAGCTGGCCTGCGCGCTGTGGAGTGAGGGGACACCCCCCGCTACACTCGCGGACAGACCTGCGCTTTGGTCAGCAGATGGAGCCCTGCCGGGGCAGTCCGTGAGTTCGCACCTCACGGCTCGGTGGGGCTTTTCTGCTGACCAGGGGTCAGTGAGTGCCTGAGGGTAGACCTCAGGCGAGATGGTCTGCCTGGTCGACTTAGCCAGCCTTGGGCTTCTTCTTGCGGACAGGGATCCCCGCAGCGGTCAGCCACCCGTACAGCACGCGGGGGCTCACCCCGGCCTCCTCCCGGATGCGGGTGCGGGATGCGCCCGCCCGCACAGCGGCAACTGCCGCCTCTGCCACGGGTCTTTGCGCCTCCTCGATGATCTTGTCGCGCTTCTTCGCGGCATCGCTGACGGCGCGCAGCGCTCTCGCCTGCACCTCTTCGGGGATCTGCGTCATGAGGCGAGCATAACCGGAACACACCCTTGGGTGCAGTAGTTGCACCCTCGGGTGTTTCTCTGTCATGGTGGTGCCCGGCCCCAACACCGGGACCACCCGCAGAAATGCGGGCGGCCCCGGCAGGTGCGGACACACCTGGCCGGGGCCTTGACCACCTACCTGCGGACACAGGGAGGCGATCCGCCATGGATCGTAACGGCAATACCGACCCCGAGATCACGGAGGGGGCGCCCGACACTTCGGCCGGCCCCACCACCCCCGACCCCCACGACGTCATCGCCAACGCGGCTGAGGCCGCGGGCGGCGTCTACGACGCGGCGGCCGCCTACTTCGGTCGCCTGCTGGGGGGTGGCCGCTGATGTTCGAGTGGCTGAAGCCCGGCGGCGACCACGAGCTCGCCCGCACTCGGTACGCCGGACGCGAGTCCGCCACCGACCGCGCCAACCGGCTGGACGCTGAGCGTCGCACGCGCCGCGCGCAGCGGCACCAGCGCGCCGCCTCGGACCCGGCCGATCCGTTCAACCGCGACGGGTTCACCAAGCGGCGGCGGGGGTTGTTCGGATGAGTGACCACTACCAGCCCCCGCAATGCACCGCGTGCGGCGGCCAGAAGGGCCACACAGAGACCACCTTCGACTCCAACGGCGTCCGCCACGACACGTGGCGAACGTGCACGTCGTGCGCCGGGACGGGGGTCCGCTGATGCGGCAGTGCGCGAATTGCACCGGATGGTTTGGCGTCGTGCGCAGCTGGTACTGCGACGTGTGCCGATCCCTCGGGCACGGCTGACCCCACCTCCCCCACCTCTGGCGGCCGGAAGCGCACCCGCGCACCTCCGGACGAGCCACCGGCCGCCGCCATTTGAAGAACCAGCCCCGGACCGGCGCACCGCGTCGGGCGCGTGAGGCGGTCAGATCGGATCTGGCCCGGGGCGCGCACCACCATCCATCACTCAGCACACGAACCGGGAGAGGGCATGGCGAACAAGGGAGAGGCCACGCAGGCCGCTGTGGACGCGGTCAAGGTCGCTACGCAGGTGATCAACGACTACGGGCGTGAGTCCACCGAGGCGTCCGGCGCGACGAGTTCGGCCTGTGACGCGGTGAACACCGCCTTGCTCGCTGGAGCGACACCTGACGAACTCCGCGACGGCGGCCGGTAACCACCAGCCCCGGACCGGCGCACCGCGTCGGGCGCGTGAGGCGGCCGGATCGAATCCGGCCCGGGGCACTGGCCGCCGCACGGGCGGCCCACAGGGAGGAGTCCTCATGTTCGGTCGGAAGAAGAACGCGCCCCAGCCGCCGCAGCAGTCCAAGGGGCCGCGCGAGGTGAAGAACACTCTCGACCTGTCGCGCCGACCGGTGGTGGAGCACATCACCTACAGCGACGGGACGAAGGTGACGCGCCGCGCCGACTGCAACGACTGATAGTTCCCAGCCCCGGACCGGCGCACCGCGTCGGGCGCGTGAGGCGGCCGGATCGAATCCGGCCCGGGGCACTGGCCGCCGCACGGGCGGCCCACCACACAAGGAGGTGAAGCGATGACGCGTGAGCGGACGCTGTGGGGGATTCCCCTCTCCGAGCTGGCCGAGGATCGGCAGCAGGCCGCACTGCGCGCGGACGAGGCAGCGCGGGACGGCGAGCGGGTGGCGGCGGACCAGTCCGAGTCCGAGTCCATCCGGCGCCAGGCTGCCACCGCCGCCCGGTACGCCCGGGAGCACGCGGCCGACTACCGGAACGAGGCCGAACAGTTCGCGGCCGGAGAGATCCCCGAGCAGTACTGGACCTGATCTGACGTAGCCCATCGTCGCCCGCCCCTGCCGGGTCGGGCGACGGTGGAGAGCGCCAGAGCATGACGCTCAACTCATCACGAGAGGACACCAGATATGGCACGGCGGCGGAGGAACGGCGACGGCCCCGTTATGACCCTCATTTACCTGTTGGGCATGTTCGGGCCGTTGGTCCTGATCGCGTTCATGCTCGGCAGGAACCTGCTCTGATCGCGCCTGCGAGCGCAGCCCCCGAACCGCCCCCCGACCCCTATGGAGAGCACGTGAGCACCACCCTTGAGGCTCCCGCCGCGCCGGCCCCGGAGATGCCGGACCCCGACGCGATCGCAGAGGACGCCCCGACCCCCGCCGAGCACGACCAGGAGCACGTCGAGGAAGCGCCCGCCCGCCCGCTGCGCCGGATCATGGTGATGGTCGCCGTGATCGCCGCCATCTGCGGTGTGCTGGTCGCCACCATCGGATTCGCGCTGAGCTACCGCTCGTTGCAGCACGCGGCGCTTGACTGGGGCTTTGGAGCCCGCGGAGCGAAGGCGTTTCCGATCGGCATCGATGGGGGTGTGATCGCTTTCGTAGCGATCGACTTGGTGCTGGTGTGGAGGCGGATTGCCCGCCCGCTGCTGCGGTACGCCGCGCACGGCATGACCGCCGTCACGATCGCCCTGAACATCTCGGCGGCGGTGGGCGACCGGGGCGTCTGGGAGGTCCTGACCACCGATCCCGGGCGCGTCCTCGGGCACGCGGTGATGCCCATCCTGCTCGTGCTGTGTGTGGAGGCCGTGAGGCACTTCGTCGTGCGCACGGCGGAGCTGGAGGACGGCACCGGGGGCATCCCGCCGCAGCGGTGGCTGATGGACTTCCGCGGCACGTGGTCGATCTTCCGCACCATGCGCACGTGGGACCGCACCTACGCCGAGGTGCGCGAGCAGCGCCGGGAGCTGGCCATCCACCGGGTGTGGCAGGAGCACTCCCAAGAGATCGCCGCCGGGCGGCTGGATGCCCTGCCGGGGCTGCTGGCCCCGCACGGCGTCACGGTGGAGGAGGCACTTGCCATGCCGGCCCGGATGCGGCGCGCAGAGCAGGAGCGGCAGCAGACCGCCGCACGGGAGGCCCGCATCCTGGCTCAGGAGGCGGCGGCCGAGGAGCGCACCGCCGCACAGGAAGAGCGGCTGGCCGCGCTGGCAGCGGAAGCGGAAGCCCTCCGCGCTCAAGGCGAAGTGGATGTGTTGCGGGCGGAGGTCGACGGCGAGCGACAGGCGGCCGAGCACCGCGCCCGCGCGGCGGCCTCCACGGCGGACATCGAGGCATCGGCCGCTGCGCGAGCGGCAGAACGCCGGGCGACCGAGGAACAGCGCCGGGCCGATGCGGAGCAGGAGGCAGAGGAGACAGCCAAGACCGCTGCCGCCCGCCGCAGGGCCGCCGACGACGAACGGAAGGCGGCGGAGGCGGAGAGCATCACGGCCCGCACCAAGTCAGAGACGGCCGCCCGCATGCGGAAGGCAGCCGAGGACGAGCGGGCGGGGAAGCGGGCGGCGGAGGAAGCTGCCCTGAAGGAGGAGGCCGCCCAGGAAGCCCGCGGCCGGACGGCGGCACACCGTGAGGCCGCTGCGCGCGCTGAGCTGGCTGCGCTGGCCGCCGAGGACGCCGCACGGCTGAGTGAGCGGGAGCGCACCATCCGTCGCGTGGCGCGCATGATCCTGGTGGAGGCAGGTGGCACGGCAATCGCCCTTCCTCTGGCCCGGATTGAGCAGGTGTTCGGCGTCTCCAACGGAACGGCGAGCGGATATAGGAGCGACGCCGCAGACCTCATTGCGGGCGGGTACGACCACCGCACGGACCCGCTGCACCACGTCGCTGCCTCTGCGGTCTAGCGACAGCCCCGGTTCCCGGCGTGACGCCGCCGGATCGAATCCGGCCCGGGGCACGCACCACCCACCACTTCTACAGGCCAAGGGGGCACCCGTGACTCACCAGAGCATCAGGCGCGGTCTGATCCGACTGCCGGGACTCATCAGTGAAATCCGCGGGTTGGGACGTGAGCACCGCGTGCTCGTGGCACTCGGGCCGCAGGCGCTCCGCGCGGAGCTGGCGGTGCATCTCGGCGGCTGGCTCACCGACGCGGTCCGGGCGGCCACCGGGTCCACCACGGACCTCTCAGGGGCCCGGGACATCGCCGAGTTGCTCCAGCGGGCGGAGGTAGCAGCGGCACTCCTGGACACCAGCACCGAGGCCGGCCGCGCCGCCGCAGACATCCGCCACCGCCTGAGGTGGGCTGTCAAGAACGGGCGTGACCACGATCCGGTAGTCCGGTCGTACGCCCCTCGTGATCTGGCGTGGGCAGTGCGCGCGGCGCGGCGCGGCAAGCAGCGCAGCGTCAATCCGTAGGTGAGCAGAGTCCGCTGCACGCATATGCCTGGAGCGGTGTCTGACCAGGCCCGTACGCTCACGGTGAGTGCCCCGTGACCGGGTCCGGCGGGCCGGAATCCCGCCGGACCCTCCCCAATGACATCACGTCAAAACGGAGGTTCAGATGTTGATCTATCCCAACGCGCGGGGCGCGGAGTCCGGGTACACCCGGACCGTGCTGCCGCCCCGCGACCGTGGGTGGCCGGTACCGGCCACTGTCGACCAGCACCGGCGGCTCCACGGTGACGAGTTGCGCGCCCGTGCGTGGCTGTGGCGGCGGCTGCTGTCCGGCCCGGCCACGCTGAGGGAGGTCCGGTGACGAGCCCGGACCCGGACCCGGACTGGTTGTTCAAGGCCGAGGCCGAGAGCCGGAGCACGGAAGCGGAGGAGGCCCGGAGCGCCGAATTCGTCGAGGCTGCCGAATCTCTCAGGAGCGCTGCCGAATATATGCGTGAAATGGCCGCTCCCGTCGCTCCGCCGAAGGAGCGCAATTGGGACATCAGTTGGTTCACCAACTGGATCAAATATGCGCCCACAGGTAGGGCGCTCAAGGTGGCCGCATTCACGACGGGGCCCCTCAGTGCATTCGTTCTGTGGCGGTTTCACCAGGAATCTGATGCTAGCGGGGCGGCGTTCGCGGTATTCGCTGGAATGCTTCTCGGGATCGTCCATGTGGTAAAGCAGGCCCAGTTTACCCGGGTTCTCCTGTGGGGGCCTTTCGTGGGGCTCGTCTACTACCCGCCAGCAATCATCTCCGCCGCATTCAACGCGGCAAAGGCACTCTTCGTAGGGGGAGCATAATGCAGACCGTCACACTCGGAATGTTCGCCGTCGGATTTCTCATTCTGGTGGCTCGGATTGCTTGGTTCTGGTTCAAAAGCAAGTCGTCCCGCAACTGGAATCTTCTCGTGCCGTTCGCCCTCAGTGTCGCAAGCTTCGCTGCGGCCGGCGCCTGTGTCGGCGGTCTGCTCGGTACGGTCCTGAGCTGGGTGCGAGGCAAGTTGGGCTTGGCCGGGGACTGGGTGCTGGAGAAGGGGACGGGGGCGACACCAGTCAAGGCCACGCACAGCGCCGAATTCGGCACACTGAATGCCTACGGTGCCGTTCTCATGCTCGCGCTCGTCATCGTTTCCGTAATCGTCTGGAAGACGGCGAAGCGGAAGCCGAAGAAGGAAATTTCGTGGGGTGCGCCCTGTGGTCTGACGCTCGGGCCGTTCCTCGGTGCGGTCACGATCATTCCGCTGCTCAATTCGCTCGGAACCGAGACCATCGGGAAATTCTTCCAGTGATCTAAACGTGGCCCCGGGTGCGCATTCCGCCCGGGGCCGCATGGCCCAATATCCTCAGCGGAGATGTGGAAAATGAGCGGCGAGAACTCGAAGAAGATCGTGGAAGAGGCCGAGGGTGTCAGCCCCGAGGGCGCCGAGGAAACCGCCGCCGCTGATGATGCTGCGGCCAGCGAAAAGAACTCAATCGTCAAAAGGATTGGCTTGCGGTTCGGGCGCGGGGCGACCAATGTCACTGCCGGGCTGCTGCACACGATCGCCACGAGCCATCAGACTGATGATGAAATGCGCCGCATTCTGGTGGAACGTCAACTCAATGCCTTCGAGGGGCGCCGTGAGGTGGCGCGGGAAGAGCTTGAGGACGTTTACAAGCGGCTGACCCGGCTGGAGACCCGCGGGGCCGAGGACGGATGGACCGACGCGGAGAAGGAGGAAGTCTCCTCCCTCCGGGCTGAGCGCAAGGCGCGTGAGCGGGCGCTCAAAGATCTGCTCAAGGCCGACTTCGCACCTGTACAGCCGAGCCGTGAGCAGATCAAGCGTGCTCGCGGAAAGAGCAGCATCAAGAGAGTGGTGGGGCTGTCCATCCTCGCTGTGGTTGCTGTCGGCGTGACCGTCGTGTTGCCCCGTCTGCTGCTGCTCGGTGTGCCTGTCCTCACGGCGGTGCTCTGGTGGAAGGGTGGTGAGGCACCCGTGCTCACGCAACGAGGTGTTCCCGAGCGGCTGTTGCGCCCCGAGCTGGACGCGCCGGCCCTCGGGGACTCCGAGACGGAACCGGAGCTGGCCAAGCCGTTCCCGATCCATGAGGCAGACACCCCCGAGCGTGCGACGGACTGTGTGCAACGGGCATTGCTCGCTGAGGACGTAGACCTCCAGCAGGTCTATCCGGCGATTAAGAAGCCGTGGGGCTGGCAGGCCACGGTGGTACTGCGCTCGGGCACCTCTGCGGACGTGGTGCGCATTCTGAAAGACCTGGACACCCGATTTCGCGTCGGTCACGGCCGCACGCTAGCCGCTGGAAATCCTGCTGATGGAGCCGAAGTAACGGTCAGAATCATGACCTCCGACCCATTCGCGAATGCGCCTGACTTTCCAGCACGCGCGCCGAAGTCGACCTCTATCCGCCAGTCCTGGAGTCCTGGAATCTCTGTCGAAGGAGAGGAAACCCCTCTTGTCCTGCTGGGACTCCATGTACTTGTGGTGGCGGACACCGGAGGCGGAAAGAGCCTGCTTGTCCGCTCGTTGGCTGACTATGTGACGGCCTGCACCGATGCAATCGTGGTTGATATCGACCCGACCGGCCGGGGACTCGGGCCACTGCGCCGTGCAGCCTATCGAACGGCTCGTACGCCCGAAGAGACTGAAGAAGTCCTTGAATGGCTAGTTGAGGTGGCCGAGGGCCGCACCACCCGGCTTGGCGACACTGAAGACGTATTCCCGGTCACAGACCAAGAGCCAGCAATCTTCGGGCTCGTTGACGAATACCCTCAGCTCACCAAGAGGGGAAAGAAGGCGGCCCTCAAGCTGCTGCGCATCGGTCGAAAAGCGCGAGTGAACCTGGTGATCTGCACGCAGGACGCGACGTCAGACATCCTCGGAGACGCGGTTGCTGACGCATTCCAGATTCGCATTATGCTGCCGTGTCGCCAGGCGGACGTACCTCTGGTGGTCGGCCGCTCGGCTGCAATCTCCGAGGGATGGTTGCCTCATTTCCTGGTGCCCGGAGACGAGGAGGACCCCGCAGATGCGGGACGCTTCTACATCATTTCTGCTCGCCACCGCGCACCGATCCTCCGCTACGTGATTCCTCTCGATCCCGAAATCGCGCTAGAGCGCGCCAAAGAGCGAGTTGCAGCCGGACTCCCCACCCTGGACAGGGTTGTCAAGGCGTCAGCAGTGGCTCCTGCTACCGAAATTGGACGCCTGTTTATGGATGTATTCGAGGCAGCCGAAGAAGAGGCACTGCCTGTCGGTGACATCCTGGATCACCTTGCGCAGGCCAAGCCGGACACCTGGGGGCAGTGGGCATCCGACCGCGAGCAGTGGGCGGACGACCCCGCGGGTCGTCTCCGTGAGGGTGGGAAGGCGATCGGTCGCGCCGTCCGTAAGGAAGGGTTGGACCTCTCTTCCAGGCGCCTGGAAGAGCTTCCAGGCCGGCCTACCGGGTACCGGCTCGCGGACCTGCGTGCGGCCCTGACGTCATCTGCCGACTGATCTACCGCTGACCTGGTGCCACCTGCCAGAGCGGGGCCGATCTACCAGCCTCGGCAGATGGCGATCCATATCCTGACCTGCGAAGACAGTTCTGCAGATCAAAAAGACCCACCCCCGGGAAGGGGCGCCTGAGGCCACCTCAGGCGCCCCTTCTGCCTGATCTGCTGATGCATCTGCCGACTGTCCTCGGCCAAAGGGCGTCACTGGTGGTGGCGTCACCTGTACTCAGGCGTGTCACGCCTGGGACCCTGGACTCTGGTCCCTGACTTGAGGAGGCAACCGTGCTGCTGGCCGGTCCTGATGACGAACCGTGCCGTCTGGTGTCGGGAGCTGCCGCCACCCTTTGCAACGGGGACAAGGCGCCCGCGGCACCGGACCCCACGGCACCCTTGGACCCGCTCAGCTCGCTAGCTGACTCCGTCGCGAAGGCTGCGGCATGGACTGTCCGCCAGCTGACGCAAACCCTGGAAGGCGGCGGCACGGTAGATTTTACGAACAAGAATTTTCTAGCCCAATATGCCGTTCTCTTCGCGGCTTCCACCGTTCTTACTCTCGTGCTCTGGCTCATCGCTGTAACCAAAAGAGCCATGCGGGGAGTGCCGTTCACCATCGCCTTTGGTGAGGCAATCGGGTTTCTGTGGCTGACCGTTGTTGCGTCGGCCTTCACGCCTCTCGTCCTCTACGTACTCGTAGCGGCAGTGGATCAAGTCACGATGGCGTTCGGAGGTTCGTCCGGGGCAGCTGGCGGACTGTTCAATTCACTCTCCCAGGTGCTTACCCAAAGTGGGGAAAGCATTGGGGGTGGACCCATCATGAAAATCGCGGTATCGCTCCTGACCATTGCGCTAGCTGGATTCCTGTGGCTGGAGCTGGTGTTGAGGGCAACCGCCCTTTACGTCGGAGCACTGTTGGGTGCCGTGGTCTACTCCGGAATGGTCGATCGCGCATTGTGGCCCAAGGTGCGCCGATGGGCTGGATTGATGCTCGCCATCATCCTGGTAAAGCCCGTCATTGTGGTATCCGTCGGCATCGCTAAGGTATTCACCGCAGACAAGGGTCCCGATTCAACTCCCGTAATTGTTGCGGGAATTGTCGTCATCATTATCGCGATCTTCGGAAGCGTTCAGATCTTCCGCTTCGTTCCCGGATACGGTGATGATCTCGTTTCCGGTCTCGCACTGCGGACCGCGAAAATCGGCGGGCAGGCGGGGGTCACGGGCGTCAAAGCAGCCAACTCTGCTGTCAACGTCGTTGCCCGCGGAATCCAAGCTCACGGCGCACGAACTCCCCGCCAGAGCAACGGTCCTTCTGGTGGAGGGAAAAAGAGCGGCGCCTCAGCAGTCTCCGAGGGCCTTCAGGCACACGGGTCGCGATCTGCCAAGAACAACAAGCCCAAGAAGTGAGTGCAAAGGCCGGGGCCCGGACCGAATTCGGTCCGGGCCCCGGCCTTTGCTACTCCACCCCCTACTCCTCCAGCCTGGTCAGGATCGGCGGAGTCCGCTCTCCCTGGACTGTGGTCATGGAAATGACCGCGTGGTGCGGCGGGAGTTGGGTCAGTTCCGAGGGCGAGACCCGTTGCCGTTCCTCCCTGCGCACGGTCACGGACTGCGCTGTGACCGCCCGGCCGGTGACCAGGCGCCGCAACCCGTGCATGACTTTCGTGAACGGCTCCTCGGCAACCAGCTGGCGGTCGGTTACCGATCGGGTCTCCACCCATGCAGTCCCCCACGCCTCCGCGAACAGGGCCGCGTCCCATGGGGCAACGCCGGTGCACACGACCCGGCACCCGACCGCGCCCACCAGCGGATTGCGCAGGTGCTCCGGTACATCGTCCAGCGCCCGCAGGGCCAGCACCACACCCGCCCGGCCGGCCAGCCGCTGGAGCCCGCGCAGGGCCTGAGGGGTGACGGTCTGCGCAGCGTCGTCGAGGACCAGGAGCGCGAGCACGTCCTGGTCCTGGTCCTGGCGGTCTGTTGCGCATTCGATGAACTGGGCCATGACCAGACGGGCCAGGATGCGGGAGGCCTCGGCGTGGGCACGCTCGGGCAGGTCCACCCGAATCCGCACCCCCGGCCGCCTCAAGGTCCGGAGTGAAAGCAGCCGCCGGTTGCTCCCTTCCGGCGCGGCGAAGAACTCGGCGAACGCAGGACGGTCCAGGAGCGCGATTCGCTCTGCGAGCAGGGCGGAGGCACCCCCGGCCGTCCGTGCCTGCCGCTCGTGTGCGTCCAACTCCCGCAGATGAGCCCCCATTCCCTTCGTGTCCAGCGCTTCCCGCAGTTCGGCCAGCACCGCACCGCCGTCCAAGAGATCCCGCAGCTCCGAAACGCTCGGCAGAGCGCCATGCACGGCCTGCCACGGGCCGATGAGCTGTGCCAGCGCGATAGCCGCTCGGCGACTGTCCCCACCAGGAAGCGCGTCCACCAGATCACCAACGAGCGCCTCGGCGAGCATGGCGGCGGCCACGTCAACGTCCTCCGTCCCGGACCACAGGTCGAGGCCGACCCGAGTGCCGATGCGCACCACCGCGTCGAAGCACTCGTTCGCTGCGAGACGGGCCCCGGCGGAGGTCACTGCCACCACGGCCGTACGGCCCGTCAGAGCCTGAAGGCAGGCAGCCTCCACCACCGGCTGAAGCACACGCGCCGCGCCGTCGCTCGGCCCCATGACGAGTGCACCAGTGCCCAGCACCTCAGAGTTCACCGCGATGCCAGCGCCTCGGTACTCCACCGCATTGCGGTCGGTGGCGACCGCGGTTCCGATGCGCACCTGACCGGTCACAAGGTCATGGTGGGCGCGGCGTCGCCCCGGTAGATCGCGAGCCCCTGACCCATGGGTGAAGGCAGCGCCGCCGCGGGCCGTCACTTCCTTGACGAAGTCCGGCTGGCGGGTGGCCGACCACGCCCGGGTGATCCGGGCGTGGTCCACGTCGGTGAGTCGCCCAGCGTGCAGTTCGTCAGTGAGCCGATCAGCTGCGCCAGTAGCGCCCGCTGCACGCACGTCGGGCCAGCGCGCCGGGTCGGCGTCCGGCGGCGGTGTCGTCGGCCGTGGGCCGGCCTCTCCAGACTCGTTGAGACGACGCAAGCGCGCACGGGTACGCCGGACCACCTCTGGCCAGTGCCCGAGGCGCCCGAAGAAGAAGGCGAGACCCCCGATGATCACGGCGTAATAGGCGTACACAGCCACCACGAACGCATACGTCCCATGCCAGGCGTCCGGGATGAGAACGAAGATCGGCCAGAGCCAGTAGCTTCCCAGATAGTTCGCGTACAGGAGTTGCCAGAGAATCCATCCCACAAGGAAGGACGCCACGGCACCCAAGATCAATTGACGCGTCGGGGTGCGGTCCGGATCTTCCGCCACACGCGGCCGGTAGCCGCACCGCCAGATACCCGGTGGGGCCTCGGGCCGGGGCATGCGCAGCCATGCGGCCAGAGCGGCACTCGGCGCCGCCTGAGCGGGAATGGGCGGGGCGACCGGCGGCGGCGGGACCGGCGGCGGCGCGCCCCCCGGCCTCTGCTGGTCGTTCGGCGGCCCATGCTCCATCATGCCCCCTGGTGTGCACGTCGTTACTGGTGGCAGCCCAATCTAGGCCCCACACGCGGCGCGGCCCTCCCCAACCGATTGGGGGAGGGCCGCGCCGTCTGCGACCGTCGGGCCGACCGTCAGATCACGCCCAACTCCGCCAGTACCGCCGCGCGCTCCGGCGCCAACGTCGCCCGGCGGCTGCGGCAATTACTGAGCCATACACCCAGCTTGACCGCGTGCTGCTCCCCCTCGTGCACGATGTCCTCAATGTGCCCGCGGCTCACTCCGGTGAGCGTCCCCTCACGTTCGAGGTACGCGCGTGCTGCCGTAAGTCCTCGCTCCCACGCTGCCGCCCTCCCACCGCCGCCCGAGGCCGGCTTAGGCGCCTCCGCCGGGGTCACCCCCAGAGCCGATAGCCGGTCGCGCTGCTCGGCGCTCAGCGCGTCCCATACCGGTCGCTGCCGCTGCTGCTCCAGCCACCGGCCCACGTCCGCGCCGTGCCACGTCACCCCCGGCAGGATCTCCGCCAGCGTCGCGCCGTCGTCCTTCATCAGGCCCCGCACCCATGCGTAGTGCCGCTGCCAGTCCAGGGGCCAGTCCGGGCACCAGTCCGGGTCAATTTCAGCAAGCTGTGCCGCTCTCTCCGGGGCGAGCGCGCCGGGTCGCCGACAGTTGCTCAGCCACTGCCCAATAGGCCGCCCAGTGGCCCCTGACGGCCCCTCCAGCGCCCGCGCAGCCTCTCCCCCTGGCTCCACCACCACCGCGCTGCGCGGGGCCGCCAACGTTCCGAACCGCTCGAAGTACAGCCGCGCCGCCGCCACGTTGTCCTGCCAATCAGCCTCCGCCGGGTCCCACACCATGCCCAGCCGCTCCAGCCGCGCCACACGCCGCTCATCCAGCTGTCCCGTGGCGTGCGCGGCCCGCTGCCGCCGGATCCACCGACCCAGCGGATACGGCCCCTCCATCGCACCCAGCGGCACACGAAGATGATGTTCCCGGTGTGCCCACAGCCGCGCCGCCCAGTAGCCCCGCGTCCAGTCCCGCCGCTCCGTGTCGATCACGCGCAGCGACACCATCTCAGCGACATCATGGGGGTCCTTCGGGGAAGAGAAGCGCAGCAGCATTCGCGATTCCTCCTCCCCATCCTCAGGTTCCGCACCAATCCACTCGGATTCGCCTTTCTCCGTATTTTCCTGAGGGATAGCCAGCATTTCCACGGCGCGCTCATCGTGCGCCCGCAGTCCAGTCAAGACCTTGACCACCGGCTTATAGGCAGCCGAAGTCACGATGCTGGCCTTATGTGCCTGCTCCTCCGGGCCCAGGAATACCGGGACGATAAGAGAGGCCATCTTCCCCGCATTCGGCTTCTGGCGCAGCGCCCGGCCGATGGCCTGGACGATGTCGACCGGAGAACCCTTCGGATCCAAAAGCGCCACCGCATCTACCGCCGGACAGTCCACTCCCTCACCCAGGACCCTGCAATTGGAGAGCACCGCACGGCGCGCGGTGCGGCTGAAATCACCGAGTACCTGTGTCCGGTGCTCCGCCTCATGCTCGCCACGCAGCCACCCCGCCCATACCTTGTCGGGGTAACGCTGCGGATCGGATCCGTTCAGCTCAACGGCCTTTTTCTGCAAGCCCTTTGAAAAAGCCTCGGCCTCAACCGTTCGATGATGGAAGGTGATGATTTTGTTCAGGTCGTGGTCCGCGGCAGTCCGCAGCAGTGCAGCCTGCAAAGCGCCCAGCCGCAGGCCGCGCACCTCCTCTTCCCGGGACTGCTCCCCGTGCAGCCGCTCCGGAGGCAGCTCCGGATCCCGCACCTCAACCACAATGATCTGATACCGCGCCAAAAGACCCAGGCTGATCGCATCCGGGAGATCGAGCCCGTACGCCTGCTCCCCAAAGATGGCCGGGTTGTCCATGCTGCACGCCATCTCCGCCGGCAGTCGGTCACGCGCTCCCGCCCGAACCTCCTGACTCTGCGGCCGCTCCCGCCACACACGCGGAGTCGCCGTGAAATACAAGCGCCGCTCAGCACGAATCGCACCCTGATCGTGAATCCGCGCCCAAGCCTTCCCCAAACTGCCCGACGTACGGTGCGCCTCATCAATCACGGCCAGATGGAAAGGCGCCATCGTCCCGAACTCTCCAGAGAAAGCCCTGATGAGGACCGGCAGAGAAGCGTAGGTGGCATATACCGTCACCGGCCCCCGGCCGAACTGCGAAACGAGCGCTACCGGATTGGTAGTAGTCCGCACCTCGGCGACGTAGAGAGAAGGGTCGGTGTCCAGAGAGCACACCGCAACAGCCCTGCCCGTGTGACCCTCGGCGCGCCATTCCCGAATGGTCTGAGTCAGTAGATCGAGGGTGGGCAGCAGCACCAGCACACGGCCGCCTTTCGAGATCCTCATAGCAGCGTGCGCCGCCATGAGTGTTTTCCCGGTGCCACACGCGGCCACCACCGTTGCGCGTAGCCCCTCCTCGGGGATTCCCTTCAAAGGAACATCCAGGGCCCGTACGGCCGATTCCACGGCCTCTACCTGATGCGGGCGAAGCTGACGCGGAGTGCTCATGTGATCCCCAATCCCGGCCCCGTCCGGGGCCCCCTCTGTTCCGGTCGCTCTACACAGTGCATCAAAGTGATGCACGGGGGCGGTCCGGGTAGTCGGGGATGACGGTAGCAGGGTGCAGGGGTCGGTGTGGTGGGTTTCGGGATTCGGGCAATGGTTCGTTCTGCTGCTCGCTGGAGTGACGGTTGGCCAGTTCCTCCTTGAGGGTTCCCCAAGTCCATGCGAGTGCGCTATGGTCGGTGTTCTGCGGGGGTGATGGCCGCTCAGCGTCCGTGCTCCTGGGGCTGGCTGACTGGGGCTCACCGGTACCGATTCCTGGTGGTCAGCCCGTTCCGTCACTGCTACACAGGCACTCGAAGTGATGCACCAGCCCCTCCCGGCCGTAGCCCGCCCCGCGCGGAGCGCGGTTATCGGGAATTGTAGCGAAGCGGAGATTCCTGATATTCTTTCAGGAGCGAAGCGGATGAAAGGAATTCACGCGGAGCGTGAATTCAATTCCCGCAACGCGGGAATTGGTATTGCTTTTCGCGAAGCGAAAAGCAATTCACTTGAAAGGCGCGCAGCGCCCTTTCCACCCGCTCCGCGGG
>NZ_BBNO01000016.1:0-21603 GCF_000829715.2 Streptomyces lydicamycinicus
TACCGACGAGCGGGTGGCAGTCAAGGTGCGCAACGGCGTTCCGCCCTCCCCGCCTGCCGCCGCGACCGGGCTCGGCTCCGGGCAGGGGCTGACCGGGCTGCGGGAGCGGGTGGCGCTGCTCGGCGGCGCCCTGGAAGCGCACCGGACGCCTGGTGGCGGCTTCGCCGTGGCTGCCGACATCCCCGCCGACCCCGGCCCCGGTGCGGAGACGGCGGACGCGGCACCGGACGACAACGGGCCGGTGGCCGTCGACGAGCCCGGCAGCGGGCTCTCCGCCCTCCAGCGGCGCCTCGGTGGCGCCGTCACCGGGCTGCTCGGCCTGGTGGGTGTGGGCGTGTTGATGATGTTCGGGCTTGTGCTGGTGGACCAGGCGCAGCACGCTCCCGAACCCCCGAGCGGTGAGGAGCCCCGGTTGGGGATGAGCAGGAAGCAGGTGGAGAGCGCCATGGGATGGGACAACAACGCGTCGCGTGCGGCCGCCGCCGGGCGCGAGCCGCCGCGGCCGGGTTCCGCCACGGACTGCATGTATCCGTACACGGGCGAGAAGCTCAAGAGTGGGCGGCTGGAGATCGTCCGCTACTGCTTCCGGTCCGACACCTTGATCGCGACCGATCGCTTTACCGTTCCGATGGTGACCGAACCGCCCGGTGGGAACAGGACACATGACTGACCAGGCCAACTCCGCGGTCTCCGGGCCGGGTTTCGCGATCCGGGTGCTGCTCGCCGACGACGAGCCAGTAGCCACGGAGGGCGATGCCGTGCCCCGGTCCACCGCCAAACCACTGCACAGGGAGAGCCCGCCGGCTCTGACGTACCGACCAGCGCCCCGGAAGAGCGTGCTTGGGGCAACTCTGCTCGATGCCCGGCGCGTTATGGCGCCGGCAGGCCGTCGGCCACAACGCGTTCACCGCCGCCCGCGAGCGGGTCAGGCGATTTCCCGACAGCATGGAGGCGCTTCGATGCCTCGGCGGTCGGGAGCCTGGCAGGCGAGCTGGAAGGCGAGACCGCAGCTATGAGCGAGAACCATCAGGGCAGAGATCGTCTCTCCCACGCAGACCGGGCGGGTGGTGTCACCTCCGGGGCGGGTTCGGACCGGGAGGCGGGCAATCTGCCGACAGAGGTAACGAGTTTCGTCGGACGCCGGCGAGAGGTGTACGAGGCACGGCGGTTGCTCGCCCACACCAGGCTGCTCACGCTGACCGGGGCGGGCGGTGTGGGCAAGACCCGGCTGGCGCTGCGGGTCGCGGCCGAGGTGCGGCGCTCGTTCCCCAAGGGGGTATGGGTGGTGGACCTGGCCCCGCTGAATGACGGCGCGCTCCTCGCACAGACGGTTCTGGCCGCACTGGGGCTCGATCACGACTCGGCCCGACCAGCGCTGCCGGTACTGTCGGGCCATCTCGCGAGCAAGCGGCTGCTGCTGGTGTTGGACAACTGCGAACATCTGCTGTCCTCCTGTGCGGAGCTGACGCGCTCCCTGCTCGCATCGGCGCCCGGGCTCCACGTCCTGGCCAGCAGTCGGCAGGCGTTGGGGGTCGACGGTGAGCACCTGCTGCCCGTGCCGCCGCTCTCGATACCGGCACCGGACCGCCCGCCGCCGTTGGCGGTCATGCCGCAGTACGAGGCGGTGCGGCTGTTTACGGACCGGGCCTCGGCGGTTGTTCCCGGCTTCACCCTCTGCGATGACCAACGGGTGGCCGTCGCGGGGATCTGCCACCGGCTCGACGGTATTCCGCTGGCCATCGAGTTGGCAGCGGCCCGGTTGCGGGTCCTCTCCCCGCGCCAGATCCTCGAACGCCTCGATGGCTGTTTCACCGTGCTCGCACGAGGCTGCCGCGCCACGGCACCCCGTCAGCAAACGCTGCGCGCGACCATCGACTGGAGTTTCGAGCTGTGCACACCACCCGAGAGACGGTTGTGGGCACGCCTGTCCGTCTTTTGCGGGGGTTTCGATCTGGAGGCAGCAGAAGAGGTCTGCACCGGAGACGGCCTCTCCCGGGGGGAGATGCTCGACGTGGTGACCGGGCTGATGGACAAGTCGATCCTGATCCGTGAGGACCACCGCGACCAGGTGCGCTTTCGCATGTTGGAGACGATCCGGCAGTACGGCCGCGACCTGCTCGACGAGGACGCGGGGAGCGGGGAACCCGAGTCCGTGCAGCGCCGCCACCGTGACCACTACCAGCGCCTGGCCGCCCGCGCGGAATCCGAATCGCTCAGCCCCCGCCAGATGGCCTGGTTCGCCCGTCTGGGCCTGGAGCATGCCAACATCCGCGCCGCCCTGGAGTTCTGCCTGAGCACACCAGGGGAGGCCGGCAGCGGGCTCCGTATGGTCACCTCGTTGTGGAGCCACCGGATCGGCGCGGGCGGGGTGGAGGAGGTGCGCCACTGGCTGGGCCGGGCCCTGGCACAAAGCCCGGAGCCCAGCCTCCTTCGGGCCAAGGTGCTGGGGATTGACGGATGGCTGGCCTACATGCGCGGGGACACCGCCGCTGGGAAGGCCCGGCTGGCCGAGTGCCAGGGCGTCGCCGAGACACTGGGCGACGCGGAGTCACTCGCCCACGCGGTGCGGTTCGCCGGCCTGGCAGCGCTCTTCCACAACGACTACCGCCGGGCCATCCCCCTTCTGGAGGACGCCCTTGAGCGCCATCGGGCACAGCAGGACCTGGCAGCTCAGTGGCAGACGCTGTTCCTGCTCAGCCTGGCCTGTTGCCTGTCCGACGACCGCCGGGCCACGAAGCTGGGTGAGGAGTGCCTGGCCCTGAGCACCGCCCACGAGGCGCAATGGTCCCGCTCCTACGCGCTGTGGGTGCTCGGTCTCCAGCAGTGGCTCTGCGGGGACATCCAGCGCGCGGTCACCCTGCTCCAGGACGCACTGCGCGTCGAACGGCCCGCCCACGACCTGCTCGGCACCGCCCTGTGCCTCGAAGTCCTCGCCTGGGCCACAGCTCACACCGGACGCTCCCACCAGGCAGCCAAGCTGCTCGGCGCGGCACAGACCCTCTGGCAGTCGGTCGGATGCGCCCTGCCCGGTGCCGACCACCTGCTGCACCACCACAACGAATGCCACTCACACCTGCAGAGAGCACTCGGCGAGGCGCCGTTCGCCACCGCCGTGCAGACAGGTGCCGAACTCACCCTTGACGAAGCGGTCGACTGCGCAGTCGGCCGGCCACACTCACCCACGCCCGCGTCGACCGAGGAGAACGCGCCGACGCCGCTGACGCGACGGGAGAAGGATGTCGTCGACCTGCTCGCCCAAGGGCTGACGAACAAGGAGATCGCCGCCAAGCTCGTGATCTCCCCGCGCACCGCAGGAACCCACGTCGCCAACATCCTGGGCAAGCTCGGCTTCACCTCCCGCACCCAGATCGCGACCTGGGCCGTCGAACAACGCACGCCAAGACGCCAAGGCCCCGACTCGCGCCCTTGACCCGCTGCCGGAAATCGGTAGACATCTAGGTGATTTGACGGAGGTACACTGCCGGGACTGGGGTGAGCCTTGCCACGCCCTATTGGGCGAACCACCGCGTTCCGGACCCCGCAGAATGGGGTGCCCCCACGCCCACAAGCCATGGTGCCCACCGCACCGGCCTGAAGGACCTGTGCGCAGAGGCACTCGCGTTGAACCCACTCAGCTGGCACGTCCGGACCGCCCGACCCACAGAACGAAGGCACAACCACGACCACAGTACGTAGTCCGCGACCACGTGTGATTGCCACAGCCCTGACGGTTCCTGTCGCCGTGCTGGGAACCGTGATGTCCCCGCTCGGCACGAACCCGGCGCACGCGGACGCCGCAAGCGGCGGCAACATCTCCGTCGTGATCGGCGCGAGGGACCAGAGCAACGGCCACTTGCACCTCTCCCGGGACGTCGCCACGAACTGCAGTGGCGGCGCCGGCGCGGCAGCACCGGGCGAGACGCCTCTCCCCCAGTCGTGCCCGCCCGATTCCCACGCGAGTACTCGCAATTCAAGCAAAATCCTGACAGCCAGCTGTTCGTCAAGGAGTCGAGCGGTCAGGAGGCGCGCGAAAGCAGCTCGGCCGGCCTTTTCGCAACAGGCGTGCAGACCGCCTGGAGCGTCTTCACGAAGATCATCACGTCGTTCGCCGGCCGGAAGCCCGTCACAACGAAGCAGGCGGCGATCATTGGCCTAGAGGCTGCTCGGGCGCTTCGGTGCCTTTCCGGCCCCCAGGGCATTTCAGCTTTGCCGTCATGGAGTGGGCGGTGGGGCAGCCCTCCTGGTCGGGACGAGCATTCCGATCCTCTGGCATACGCGACGCGAGCTGGCACCTGGGTGAAGGTGCCGGCTCGTATCGCGTTGCCTTGTTGGTTGTCCAGCCCTGACGTCGCAGGCTGGACGACTCTTCCTGCAGGCAATTGGTGGGGCAGGTCACTGGGAGGGCTCTCTCGACGCCGGCCGCCGGCTTGAACAGCAGTTGCCAGTCGGAAGCGGCGGCGGTGTTCACGAGAAATGGTTCTGGCTCAACAACTGTGGCCCCGCACGGTGAGTGACGGTTGACGGTCGTGACGGCCTCCGGGACATTGCCCAAAATTGATCAGTGGCTGGTTTGCTGTGTCTGACAGTTCGGGTCCGTGGAAGAAGTGGTGCTCCGGCTGGAGGAGCTGCTGTTCCCGGCAGTCGCGGATGTCGCGGTGTTGTCGGCACGGCGGACTGGCCGGCCGCGGCTCGGGGCCCAGGTGAGTGTGCCGGTCACCGCGGCGGTGATGGCCAGCAGATAGGGGTCCGAGGCCCTGCAGCGCGGCCAACCCGGGTCCGGGCGACCGCTTCGACGAGCTGAAGCCGATCAGGCTTGCGTAGAGGCTGTCTTGTCAGGGCGCGCCGTGCGATCCGGGTGGCATCGTGGTCAGACGAGCCCTGGCGTCGTCGTGCGGGCCATACGGACCAGCCGCTGCTGGCGATGGACGTCGCGGTCGGCGAGCTCGGCCTGCAGAAGGCCCAGCAGAAGCTGCGGCGTCGATCGCGGCACTGGCTTCCGGGTACTGCTCGACGAGCCAGCTGTTCGCGAGGTGGATGTACATGCGGGTCGACTCGATGGAGCGGTGTCCGGCCTGGGCCTGTACCGCTTCCAGCGGCCATGCCCGCCTACCGCGGCCGGGTCAGGCAGGTGTGCCAAAGCTGATGGCATGTCAACTTCGCAAGTCCGGTTCGTTTCCGGATAGCTCCGTCGAGGATCTCATCGAGGCCGTCGGTAGAGAGTGGCCGACCCCGGGTCGGCCCGCGCAACACCACGAACAGTTGGTCGTGCTCGACCGGCGGGTCCAGGTAGTCGCCGACCGCGCTGAAGAACTGCGCGGAGACGGGTTCAGACGCTGGTGCCCGCCTTTGCCCTCGCTGATGAAGACCGACGCTCGCCCGGTGAGGGGTCACTCAGCCGCAGGCCGAGGACCTCGCAGCGGCGCAGTCCGCCCAGCAGCATCTCCTGTCCCGTGCGGTGTCCAGCGCGCCGAGGACCGCCTCGACCCCGCTCGGCCCGAGGACGCACGGGAGGGTGCGGGGCGTGTGCGCAGTCGCCGAGCCCGCGCAGATAACGCGGTGCCGCGGGAGTGCCCGCTGCGCCCGCCCCGCCACGCATCCGGCATGCCCTCTGGTCCAAGGCACGCCAGGGCCTCCCGGCCGGCGAATGTGGATCTGCCGATCCTCACTGGACGGAAGGCCTGGTGCTTTCGGAACGCCCGGGGGGCGGACCGCTCGGCGGGATGCGGGTCGTGACCCCCTCGCGGGCAACGACCCTAGCTGGCGCTCTTGTTATTGCAGAGGGTGGCCTTCTCCTCTTCGGTCATGGCGCGGGACTGCTTCCTGAGGACGGTGTAGGTCGCATCGGCCTCAACATCAGTGAAGTCGCGCGGCCCCTTTGTGTTGAACTCGTTCATCTGGGGGAAGAGCCCATTGGCGGGGCCCGTGAGGTGCCACGTTCCCCGCAGCTTCTGGGTAACGGGAACCCTGTCGAGCCAGGAACGTGTGTAGGGCGACTGAGTGACGGTGTCGGTCACACCCTCCGTCTTCGTGTTCAACGAGCTGTACTGGATCTTCGGCAGCACGGGGGCCGGTATGCCGTTCAGCGACAGATCGATGATAGTGCCGTTGCCCTTGGTCTCTTCCATCTTGTAAGTGAAGCTACCGTCGCGCGGGGTGCAGTTGTCGTGAATCTCCGACACCCTCTCCGGATTACCCTCATGGGGGTCCCCGGTGTACTCGCCACTCACGATGGTGCAATATTCACCGCAACGCGAGAGGAAATCGTAGAGGTACCCAGGATCCAGCAGCGGGTCGGGGGCGCCGCCCCCCCCTTGGGGGTGATCCCCGTCGTTACAGACGATGCAGCCCACTGCTGCCTGCGCGGGGGTGATGCCCAGGAGCAGCGTCGCCGGGAGGGCCAACGCGCCTACCGCGGCGGCCTTCATCCGCCGACCCCTTCCCGACAGAAGAACAATGCGCATGTTAGCGTCCCTTCCCGTTCACCTAGCATCCACTTCGGCTCTGGAGCCTTAAGGTGGGGAGCCTTGAAGCAAGGGGTCCCGTCAGCGATTCCCACGCAACTCCGGTACATTCCTCGCTCGTTGACCGCCACACCCATTCGGTTCGCCTTGACCTGCCCAGAGTTTCAAAGGCGGAGCAGCGAAACATCCGTCAAGTGACGTATATAGACACTGAGGTCGCGAAAGGGATTCGCGCCAGTTCTGGTGGCGCGGCCCCTCCTCGGCGTGGCCGGGCAGTGACCGCGGTTTCCTGTCGGCCCGTTTCCCGGACGGCAGGCTCAGTGCGAGAACTCCGAGACGAACGCCGCCCAGAAGGCCGACAGATCGGCCGGCTTCCGGCTGGCGATCAGGGTGTTCGGTCCAATCGGTGCAGATCTTGACCTGCTCGTCGCCCCAGGTGCCGCCCGCACAGGCTGGTGTCCACGCCTTCTTCGGGATCTTCAGCACGGCCTGGTGGATGGCGTCGGTGATGGTCATTCCGACGGAATACGACAGCCACCGGCCCGGCTTGGAGAGCCAGTCGAGGAAGGCGTGGGTGCCGCCGGCGGAGTCGGTGCGGACAGTGTCTACAGGCCCCGCCGCAGGTGTTTGGGGAGTTGGGCCATGGCGAGTTGGGTGGTGGTGATGTGATCGCTCGCGGTGTTGGAGCCTGCGTTGCCGGGTCGCAGCAGGGCGGCCACCGGCTCTCCGGAACCGGCCTGGCCGTGGTCGACGAACGCGACGAGCGGATGATGGCCGAAGGTCTTCTTCCAGGTCGCGGTGGCGTCCTGCTTCTCGGAGTGCGCAAGGGCCAGCACGCCGTCGATGTCCACGATCACGTGACGTCGGCGGCCGGACCGTCCGGCCCGGCCAGCTCCCAGACCCGCGTCGGTTCTCCAAGCGATCGAAGGAGTTCAAGCGGGACTGGATTCGCGTTGACCCGCTTCTCCAGCAAGACGATCACGGCGGTTGCGCGGGATCTGGGCGTGAGTCCGGAGAGCCAGCATGGCTGGGTCAAGCGTGACCGGATCGACCGCGGTGAAGGCAGGTCGGGCAAGCTGACCAGCGGGGAGCGCGAGGAGCTCGAGCGGCTGCGTAGGCAGAACATCGAGCAGCAGACGACGATCGAGATCCTGAAAAGGCGCGGCCCTCTTCGCGAAGGACAGCGACCGGTGAGCGAGGTCTGCCGGTTCATCGCTGCGGAGAAGGCCGTGTACCTGGTTGCCCTGCTGTGCCGCGCTGGGTGTGGTCCGTTCCTCGTTCTACGCCTGGCTGGACGCGGAGGAGGCTCGGCAGGCCCGGATGCGTGCCGATGATGCGCTCGCCCACGAGATCACCGTGATCCACCTGGCCTCGAAAGGGGCCTACCGTGTTCCGCAGATGCATGCCGAGCTGCGACGCATGGGAGGGAGAGTCAACCGCAAGCGGGTGGCGCTGGTGATGCGCCACCACGGGATCGCGGGCGTCACGCGCCGAAGATGCCGCTCGCTAACCCGGTCCGACAAGCAGATGCGGCCGGCCCCGGACCCGACCGCGCTGTCACGGACCCGATCAGCCTGGTCACTGACCTGATCGCCGATGCCGAGAAGGAACCCGACTCCGATGGTATCCAGGCCGTAGTCGTCGCCGTCGCAGGCGGCCGCGCGAAGTCGCGCCAGATCGCGGCGGCTCCAGCAATGCAGCTCGCCGTCCTGACTGACGGCCGGCCCCAGGCACCCCGAGTCATCGGTGACCTGGCTATCGAACTCCGCAAGGCCGGCGCCTTGACGCTCTCGCCGCCGGCCTGCGCCGAGTGCGGCAAGCATCTACGGACGCTCCAACGACGGGGCCAGGACTGGTACTGAGGTTCCCCCGAGATGCGGAGGCTGGTTGACAGGGGGTCAGATGCGACTCTGAGAGGGCCTTTGACCATGGCTGCCCCCCAGAAAGTACTCGCTGGAGTTGCGTGAGCATGCGGTGCGGATGTATTGCACCTCGGCTACCTCAGCCCCGTCGAGTCCGAGGAGAAGCACTAGGCCGACCAGGCAACGAACCGAACGAACGAACCTGAAACCCCCGTCAACCCCTTATGACCACTGATCAGCACCTCCCGCGCACCGGGGGAAGCTCAGGGCGCTGGCGGTGCTACGCGCGTCCGGGATCGTGGTCCTTGCAGACCTGAAGCGCGCTGTCAGAGCTGCAACCGATCAGGACGCTGTTCTTGGAGTCGGTCCCATCTTTGGCCGGGACCGTGGCGGTACCGAAGCCGGTCCACGAATACCCCACGTCGCTGGTGAACGTCCAAGTGCCAGTCACCTTCTTCGTTAGTTGGGCTCGCAGGAACCAGCCGTACTGATTGGGCTTGATGCGTATGGTGGAGGATCCGCCCTGCGTATTGTCCGTCCGCCAGCTGTTCGACCAGTTCCCCTGGATCGCGATGTCGAGCCTCCCCTGCACGGGCCCGTCCTTCGGACCGACAGTTAGGCCTACTGTGGTGGTGACGGATCCGCCCGCGGTATAGGTGTAGCTAGTGGTCTGACTCCAATTCATTTGCTTGTCCATAAGTTCGCTGGTTCCGTTCACTATCCGCCCGCCGTCGGCTGTCACGTTCTGGAAGTCGCCCAGGGTCGCTGTCTCGCCGCCCTCCGCCTTGTAGTCAGCCCTCGGGATGACGCTGGACTTTGCGTCGAACTGCTTCAGGGCGTACTTGATGGCCATCGAGCGCAGCTGAGCGTCGTTTTCTGTGCCGAGGCTCCACGACTGCGCTACGTTGTTGGTCGTGCAGTCGCGGACTCTAACCGTGGCCGACTCGGCTACGTCCATAGGTTCCATGCACTTGTCGTCGCCGACGTGGCGGATCAGATACGCATGCCCCTCATACACCGTGTCGCGCACCGGCTGGAGATACCACTTCTGCGCGTCGGCATCGCTGCAGTCCGAATCGCTGAGGTCACCGGCGTGGACACCGGTGGACACAACAACGCACTTGCGGGACGTGCGGTTGATCAGGCGGAAGGTTCCGTCGGTATTGGGAGCGATCGCGAATTCCTGATTCGTCAAATCCTGTCCTGTCTGGCTGCGATAGGGCTGGAGATCATAGACCACGGACGTATCCGTCCCGTCGGCGTACTCCTCGGCACGGCGGAGCAAGAGGCCAAGGTCGTTTTCTACGTGGACAGCGATCTCACTGCTGGTGCCGCCGGTGTCCGCGTGCGCAGCCAGCACGTTGTGCGGCGACAACACGATTGCCGGCGCCGCAACGAGGACGGCGGTTAGCATCGCGGCGGTCCTTCGCGATGCCAGCCTCCGGTGGATCATCTCAACGGTCATGGTTGCCGTTCCCCTTCGGTAAGTCGTGCCAGCGGGGTCTCGTCAGCTGACCCCGAGCAGTCACTCGTGGCACGGTCTGCAGACCGACGCCTTGGCCGAGCAGCAGCTCACCCGTCCGGCCTGTTCCGTCTGACTGATACTGCTCGGTCTGCAACCAGGGGACCACTGAGTGCGCCGCCTGCGGAAAGAACCCGGCGCTACCACCGTGCCGAACCAGTACTCGAACTGCTTCTTGCGCTGCTCGGCCGATTTGTCGCCGACGGTGATCTGGCGGGACGGCAGGGTCTTGCGGACCCTGTCCAGGCAGCGGACAGCAGCTCGGCCACGGCGGGCGGCTCCAGACCGAGCCATGCTTGGCGAGTAGGTCCGCGAGGACGACCGCGACCTCCGGCACGCGGCCCTTGATCTCTCGGGCAGGTTGGCGGGTGACCTCCAGGATGTCTCCCACCGGAGAGATCCCGAGGTCGGCGACGGCCTGGTCGAGCTGGTCAAGGACGACCGACATGTCGAACAGGCGGTAGGCCGACGCCCGGGACACCCGGAACTCGGCTCGCGCGTAGCCTCCCAGGTGCAGTGCCCGAGTGCGAGCCAGACCCGCGCAGCGTGTGCTGGGTGGACCTTGCGAGCCAAGACGATGCCCGCCTTGGCGTGGTTTTCGGCAGGGTCAGACTTGACCGTGTACACCAACCCGCTGGCCGGCGGGGTGCGACCTTGGCGAAATCGGTGACGTCACAGTCGAAGTTGATGGTGCGGCTGGGGTCCTGGCACCGATCCGCGGTTGTAGAACGCCAGGCTGCTGGTACCCGACCTACCCCTGCTGCTGATCCACACCTGGGTGACTTGCAGGGCAGTACACACGGAGAACAGCCGACCATCACAAGCCAATGCGATCACCCCGGCTCAGCCGACCCAACCGGAACGCGGAGGTTAGGGTTCGCTTCGTGCACGTACTTCTGGTGGAAGACGACGAGCCGGTCGCCCAGTCGCTCCGACGCGGCCTGCTGCGGTACGGCTTCGAGGTGGAGTGGGTCAGCACGGGCGGGGCGGCACTGGCCTACGAGGGACCGTATGACGTCGTACTCCTCGACCTCGGCCTGCCCGACACCGACGGTCTCGACGTCTGCAAAGCCCTCCGCGACCGCGGTGACGTACCGATCATCGTGATCAGTGCGCGGAGCGACGAGACGGACCGGGTGGTTGGCCTGGAGCTGGGTGCCGACGACTACGTCTCCAAGCCCTTCGGCGTACGGGAGGTCATCGCGCGCATAAGGGCTGTGATGCGGCGGATGCAGCCGCGCACCCCCGACGCCCTGGTGGCAGGTCCCGACCGCTACGGGCCGCGCCTGACCATCGACCGCAAGGCCGCACGCGTACAACTGGACGGCGCGGAGGTCTCGCTCGCGCCCAAGGAGTACGACCTGCTCGCCTTCCTCACCGAGGAGCCTGGCGCGCTGATGTCGCGCGAGCAGATCATGGAGGCGGTCTGGGACGCCAACTGGTTCGGGCCGACGAAGACGCTCGACGTTCATGTGGCCGCGCTACGGCGGAAGTTGGCGGGCGCGATCACGATCGAGGCGGTACGGGGGGTCGGCTTCCGGCTCATCGTCAACGAGGACGACGGCAAGGGCGACGGCAGCGACTCATGATCCGCCAGCTCATCCGCAGCTACGTGCTGCTCGTAGCGGTCGCCATCGGCCTGTTCACCGTCCCGGTGGCCTTCACGCTCACCGCCCAGCTGCGGGACGATACCCAGCTGTCCGTCAACCGCGAGGCCACCACCATGGCGCTGCTGCTGGGCAACGGCAACGACGCCTCGTGCCAGGCGCTGGAGGAGATGGCCAAGGCGTACGGTGACGAGACGCCCGGCGAGGTCCAGGTGGCCGCCCCCAGGGAGTGCGCGGCGGATCTGCCCCGGCCGGAGCGGGACGCGGCCCTGACCAAGGCCCTGGAGGACGGCGCTTCCACGACCGACTGGGGCTCCTCCTTCATCTGGGGGCCGCAGTTGGTGATCACTGTCCCCGCACACGAGCGCGCGGCGAACGGCGACAACGACAAGGGTGCGGTCGTGGGCGCCGTACGGATCGTGTACTCGACCAGCAATCTCACCCACCGGCTGTGGACCATCTGGGGCTTCCGGGCGGCGCTGGCCGCCATCGTTCTGGCGGCGGCGGCCGGTATCGGCGTGATCGCCGCCCGGCGGCTGACCCGTCCCTTGCGCCAGCTCAACGACATGGCCAGCAAGTTCAGCGACGGCGACCTGACGGCCCGTTCCCCTGTGACGGGCCCCCAGGAGACACAAACCCTGGCGCGCACTCTCAACCAGGGCGCGGAACGTCTCGACACTCTGATTGGCGCGCAGCGCATCTTCGTGGCGGACGCGTCCCATCAGCTCAGGACCCCTCTGACAGCGCTGCGGCTGTCGCTGGACAACATCGCGGACGGCGTGGACGACGAGTTCGTCAAGGAGGACGTGGAGCAGGCGACGGCCGAGGTGGTCCGGATGAGCCGCCTGGTCAACGGCCTGCTGGTACTGGCGCGGGCGGAGGCGAAGGTGACGGCGGCGGAGCCGCTCTCGCTCCGGGACGTGATCGAGGAGCGCTTCTCGGTATGGAGGCCGGCCGCCGACGAGCGCGGAGTCACCATCGCGCTCAGGGGGGGTGCCGACGGACGGCTGCTGGTGTTGGCCAGCCCCGGTCACCTGGACCAGGTCCTGGACAACGTGCTTTCCAACGCCCTGGAGGTCTCACCGGACGGTGGGACGATCACCGTGCAGGTGGAGCGCCGGGGCAACGAGGTGGAGCTGTTGGTGCTGGACGAGGGCCCCGGCATGTCTGATGCCGAGAAGTCCCGCGCCTTCGACCGCTTCTGGCGCGGCCAGGGCCTCACCGGGCGCATCGGCTCCGGCCTCGGTCTCGCCGTGGTCAAACAGCTGGTGACGGACGACGGCGGAACCGTGACCCTGCGGGACCCGCCCGGGGGCGGGCTGTGCGTGGCGATCAGTTTGCGGGCGGCAGCACAGAGGAGTGGTGGTTGACGATCAGCCACTTGCCGTTCCGCTTCTCATATTCGTATGTGTAGCGGGCCTCGACGGTCCGATGCTCACCGGTCTTCGCGTCGGTGAGGTGGAACTTGTAGACGCCTGCGTCGATCGCCGAGTTCTCATCGAGGACGTTGATGCTGCTGCGGACCTTCTCGCCCTTCGGCTTGTTCTCCACGAAGTGCTCGAAGTAGTCGACGATCCCAGCACGGTCGGTGCGGATCTTGGGGGAAGCGGTGGGCAGGAGCACCGCGTCCTCCGCGTACCGCGCGGCAACCTTCTCCGGGTCGTCGGTCTGGAGGGCCTCGTTCCATCCGTCGAAGAGCGCGGCGATCTGCTTCTTGGCGGGCTTGGCTGACGCCTTGGCATCCCCGTCGGAGGTGGCCGCGCTGACTCCCACGGTCACCGCGGCGGCGGTGGCGAGGGCGCTGGCGGTGACGAGGGCGGTGCGTATGCGGGTCTTACGGGTCATCGCAACTCCAGTGCGGTGGGGGTGGGTTCCTCCGTTCGCTTCCTCTGCGGCGGGAGTGACTCCAGATTCGCGGAGCGCTGGTTAGCGGTGATCCAAGGGACGTACAGCCGGCGGACAGGACACACCCAATTCACCCTGGGCAACTCATTCGTCACGCCCCAAGAACACGCACCCGGAGACGCTCAAAGCTCCCCTGATCAGGGACGGACGTGAGAAGCCGTTGTCCTACCGCGATGTTCGCAAGCGGGGCTTGGTCAAGGAGTTGCACACCGGCTGCGCAGGAGGTCCACGAGGCCGAGGGTCGGCATCCGGAGCCGACGGCGGGGATCATCGACGCGCAGTCAGTCAAGGCTGCCGGATCCGTTCCGGCGTCATCGCGAAACATCGACGGCGGGAGGAAGGTCAACGGCCGCAAGCGGCTTATTGTGGTCGACTGCCTCGGGCTGCTGCTGGCCGTGATGGTCACTGTCGTGAACGTGACCGACCGGGAGGCCGGAGGGGCCCTGCTGGCCCGGCTGCGCAAGCGGTACTTCCGGCTGATGCTGGTGTGGGCCGACGATGGCTACACCGGGTAGCTGGTCGACCTTGCGGCGAAGGTCTGGCGCATCGCGCTGACGGTGGTCATGCACCGTGACGATGCCTCAGGATTCACAGTGCTGCCGAAGAGGCGGCTGGTGGAGCGGACATTGTGCGCCACGAGGCGCCTGTGCGCCGTGAGGCGCGGTGAATCGAAGGATGTGCAAGACCTCCTCGCCAGGCTGTCGCAGCGGCCTGGCGGAAGCTGAGCGCAGTCCGACCCGGGAGACGTCGGGGAGGGCGGGAAGCAGAGCTACAAAGCCGGGACGGTTCGGAACTGCCAGACGGGCCGGGGCTGGCGAGCGAGACCAGAGGGCATACGAGAGGACCAGTGGCAAAGCTCCGTAAGAGCTTGTCTCATGTGGCGGCTTGAGTACGGCAATGACGTCGGGCCGTGGGTGTCGATCTGTCTCAGAAGCTGTTGTCTTTCCGAGAGTGATTGCTGTGTTTCCGCTGGTCAGGCATGAGGTCGGCATCTCGGCGGCAGGGATGAGGTGTTGTGTCGTCTGTTCCGTGGAGGTACCGGGATGCCGTCGGTGATGGGTTTGTTGGAAGAGCGCGAGCGTGCTGCCCGGCAGCGGGTGGAGGTCCTGCAGGTCGAGTTGGGTGAGGCAGAGGCCGTGTGGGAGCGGTTCGTGATCGCTCGGGAGACGGTCGGCCAGATCCTTGCGGAACCTCGTGGGAGCGCGGAGGAGTCGTCGCTGGCTGGGGCTGGTGAGCAGCCGGTGCAGGTCGTGGCGGCGGGCCCGGTTCGGTCGTGCCGGTGCGGCGGGACGGGCTTGAGGTTGATGCGCTGGCGCCGGACTACCGGCGGATCATAGAAGTCCTGCAGGAGCGGGGCAGGCTGGGCCGGGGGGGGCGATGGACTGCCGGCAGCTGGCCGTGGCACTTGGCCTGGAGCCGGTTCCCGCGAAGGTCGAGGGGGTGCGGTCGAAGGCGAAGCGGCTGGCCGCGCGGAGATGGCTGGCCGAGGAGAGCCCGGGGATGTTCAGCGTCGTCGGCGGCCGAGGCGGCGGCTCATGACCATACTCATCGACCAGAGGGTCATCGCCTGCGAGCTGTCGGTGCGGGCCTCGTCGTCGCGGGCCAGCCGGCGTGAGCGCAGGAGCCACGCGAACGTGCGCTCCACCAGCCATCTCTTGGGCAGCACGACGAACCCTGACACGTCATCACTGCGTTTGACCACGGTCAACTCGATCCGCAGGATGCTGCGGGTGAAGTCGACGAATGGCCCGGTATAGCCGCCGTCTGCCCACACCCGGGCCACCCGCCAGTGCCGCTGGTGCAGGCGGGTCAGCACCGTGCGTGCGGCGTCCCGGTCGGTCACCGATGCCGCCGTGACACTCACGGGCAGCAGCAGCCCGAGGGTGTCCACCACGATGGGTGGCGCTTGCGTCCGTTGATTTCTTGCCGCCGTCGAAGCCCCGGGTTGCGGCCGGCACCGAAACGGCGCCTCTTGCCGACTGGGCATCGATGATGCCTGCGGTCGTTCCCGATCCCGGCCGGCGGCCTGGCGGACCCGGACCCGGCCCGAACGCGTCGTCGCGGACAAGGGCTACTCAGCCCGCACCTTCCGCACCTACCTCCGCCGGCGCGGGATCAAGGCGACGATCCCCGAACGCACCGACCAGCTCGCAGGCAGAATGCGCCGCCGGGAACGTCCCTGCGGGTTCGACAAGGCGGTCTACCGGCGCCGCAACGTCGTCGAACGCTGCTTCCACCGGCTCAAACAATGGCGCGGGATTGCCACTCGCTACGACAAACCCCCCGACCGCTACCTCGCCGCGACTGCAACGGTGTTTGGCGTGACGGTTGGGCAGGTCTGTCGCTGGTCTGGTCATGGGTGGGCGCCTTGCTGATGTCAGGGTGTGGGCCAGTGAACTGGATGCTGTGCATGAGCGGTTCGTGCATCGGTCTTCCAGGACGGAACCGGATGCGTGACGGGGCGGGCGCAGCGGGCACTCCCGCGGCACCGCGTTATCTGCGCGGGCTCGGCGACCGCGGCCCCCGCGTACCCCTCGTCCTTTATCGCCTCGGCGGTGGCGGTCAGCATGCGCATCCGCTGCGACGCCACCACCTGTTCCCGGCTGAGGTGGTGGCGACCGCTGCGCGGCGGCCCATGCCGGGCAGCATTGCGCGGGCGTGCCACCTGAGCGGCGGGACCGTCCCGTCCGCCCAGCACGCGCCGGGCCCCCGCCATGCCAACCCGCCCAGAACCGGCACCTTCGCGAAGCGGACGGCATCCACACGCCGCACGCCGACAGGTACGGTCGCGCCCCACTCCGCCACCAAGTCCCACCAAACCGCTGAAATTTACGTCAGTTGACCGATGTCATACCCCTCGTACGGTTATAACGTCAGATCAGCCCCAAGGTGAATGGAGGGGCCAGACCAGCAGTGGCGTCTGTTGTGACGGGCGGCCTGCGGCCCGCCGTTGCACCGTGACTGCCAGGCCGTAGCGCTTGGATCGTCAATCAAGCCGCCGCGCGTCCCGCCTCGCCGGGACGGATTTCAGGAATCGTCGCAGCACGTGACCACTGACGTGTCGTGGCGAGCAGCCTATGCAGGCGCTCGGCTGGGGTTTCCCAGCCGAGGGTTCCCCAGTTGAGGAGGATTCACGATGGTTCGCATCAAGCGCACGGCAGCGGTCGCCGGGGCGGTGGCAGTGTTGATCGCCGGGGGGGCAGGTGTCGCCTCAGCCACACAGGCATCCAGCTCCCCGCAGGGCGCGACGCCTCTCACGCTGGACTGCAATCAGCCCCAACCCGATACACGGGTAGAGGTACGCTACGGTCCGGATGGCGGTTGCTACGTTGCCTTTCAGCATCTCGGGCATGCTTTCCCGGGCGTTCACGAGGGGTCCCCGGCCACGCTGGTCTCGGACGCGCTCAAGGACCGCGTGTCCTACTCGCGCTGGGAGTGCGGCGAAGAAAGCGGGTGCAGTCCCGTTGCGGGACTTGCTGACCGCCTGACGGCGGGTGACTACCCCGTGAAGATCATTTCGGCGGGCGAGGAACTGGATCTGAACATCCGAATCCACGCCTGATGCCGATCTGTGGGCGCTCACGGACTTGACCCGGGGTCGGCTCACGTGATTAGCGAAGAATGACACGTGCTGAGTGACGAAGGGGCGCCGCCGACCTTGTCGGCGGCGCCCCTTCGTCCCGTGCACCCCGCGGCCCCTGCGGGGCCCGCGGACGAAGGGGCCGTCGGGTCAGGCTTAGGCGGGTACCACGCCGAACAGCCGCCCGTAGCCGGTGATCTGCGGGTTGAGGACCCCAGCGCAGTGCAGCGTGCGCCACAGCAGCGTCTGGTTCGCGGTGAGCACCGGCAGACCGAACTCCTGCTCAAGCGCGTCGATCACGCCGACCGCGCGCAGCCCGTTGCCCGCGATGAAGACCGCATCGGGGCGGGCCGGAACGGCCTCTTCGACCACCCACTTGAACAGGCTCTCGGGAGTGATCTCGCGTTGCCACGCTGGGCAGTTCGCACGGCGCGTGGTGCACCACATCTAAGCCCTGGTCGGTGAAGTAGCGCACCCACAGCGCGTGCAACTCGTCGTCGAACTAAGGAGGGTTGACCATCGCGATGCGCTGCGCGCCCAGCCCGCGCAGCCCGTCCACGGCCGCGGCGCAGGTCGACACCAGCGGAATGCCGCGGGTGCGCCGCTGCACCCGCTCGGTGAACTCCCGCTCGCCGTACACCCCGAGCTTGCACGCGGAGCTGGTGAGACCACAGGCGATGGCGTCGAGCGGAGAGGCGGCGAGCAACTCGGCGGCGTCGTCGGCGAACGGCGGGTCGGTGAACGACTTCACCGACCCGTGCGGGATCTTCGGGTCCATGAAGCCGCCGGCCCGCATCGCCGCGAAGGGCATCCGCGATCCGTACAGACCGATGTCGTCCGGCAGGATCGCCCGGACCTCGGACTCCGGGCCGACATCGGCGTGCGGCACAATCAAGCCGATACGTGCCTTTGGCTCCCAGCCGTCGTTCCGCCACTCTCGGTGCTGGACCATGGAACTTCTTCCTCTCGTCTGTACTTTCGGGTTGCGGCTTGGGAAATGCTTGGCAGTTACCGCACTTACCGATGGGCCGCCGTCTCGTCCATCAGCGAACCGGTGCCCCTGGTTGCCTCGCCCTGGAACATTCCAGGGTGCTTGGAGCGCATCAGGTCCAGCAGCCATTCGTACGGGAGATCGTCGAATTCGCCGTACTCTCGGAGGAACTCCATCGAGGTGCGTGGAGGTCAAGACCTGGGAAGAGGGTGGGCCCCAACAGTTTCTCGATCCGGTCAGCGAGGAGTCTGCGCTGACCGGCGGGCTGGTCGACCACCACCAGGACGGTTCCATGCTTGCTCCGCAGCTTGGCGAACACCTCGCGCAACTTCGGTTCGGTCTTAGGCAACCGCTTGTCGAGAACCCTCTTGCCCGCAGGTGTCAGGGCGGTGGCGCGGTATCCGGCATCACCTCGCCCGAAAGGGCGTCGAGACCTCGCAACGACTGGGCCGTCACCGCTGGACCATCGAGCGCCCCATGGCGCGCTCGCCTGGCTGCCGAAGTCGCGGAACAGAGCAGGCGTCTTCTCATCGCCTGCTCCACGCAGACATGCCCGGCGGAGCGAGGCCACCGCGCACCTGATGCCCCCATCGAGGAGGAGAGCACGCCCGCATCAGCGCGCGGCGCCCTTCGCCAGAAGGCTGGCCGGCCGGACAGTCCGGTCTACCCGTGGGAACCGCTGCGGGTGCGGCGGCGGAACGCCGAGCGCCTGACGGAGTGTCAAGCCCGAGGGCTATCACGCGCGAGGTAAGGGGTGATCGATGACGTGTCATTCCCCAAGGGGTGCAGGGGGCCTCGGTTGGGGTGGCCCGGCAGTACTGCGGTGCGGTGGGTAGGGGAGCCAACTGCCAGGTCGCAGTCGGCATTCGGGCGGTCACCGACACCGCCTCATGCCCCGAGGGGGTCGGGCACCGGGAGGATCTGGATCGCCGAGCATGACGACCCGGTAGCAGGGGCATGAGGAGTGCTCCCCCGAGGGCTGACAGCAACCAGCTCAGTCGCGTGCCCCCAGGCTGCTGCCACCCTGCCGCAGTGTTGTGACCGCTCGTCAGCCGCGGCTACAGGGCGGCCGCTTCATCGGCAGTTCCTTCGGGGACAATGAGGGTGGATGTGCCCATGGACGCTCTGCACGGGGCGATACCGCTGCGGGGCGACCGGGAATCAATCGGCGACCGGCGGGTCGTACTTCTGCGCGATGTACCAGGCGGCGACTTGTGTCCTGGAGGTGAATTCAAGCTTGGTGAGGATGTTGTCGACGTGGGTCTCTGCAGTGCGCCGTGAGATGACCAGCCGTGCCGCGATGTCCTTGTTGGGAAGCCCCTCTGTGACGAGCTCGGCGATCTGCCATTCCCGCGGCGTCAAGGGGGTCTTCTCCTCGGCGGGGCGAGGCGTCGTCTTGGCCGCCTTGCTCCCTAGCGCGACATCGATAGCTTCCCGTTGGGAAAGCCGGTAGCCGCACCGGAATGCCGCCTCGTAGCGGTCGGCGCCGAGGGCTGCCCGGGTCTCGCTGACGTGCCGATGGTGAACGGTACTCATGGGTAGGTAGTAGTCCGGGGATCCGCCGATCTCACGCCATGTTGCGGCTGCGGCACCGAAAAGCGTGGCGGCCTGGGTGTGTCGTCCCTGCCGTTGCTGCACCCAGGCAAGTGTGTCGATCGAAAAGGCCAGCCCCAGTCTTCCGCCCATGCGGCCGTGAACTTCCAGGGCCGCAATTCCCGCCGCCTCTGCGCGTTCCAGGTCATGATTGACTTCGACGAATGCAGTGGCCCACAGTGCCCACGCGCGCCAGTACACCTCACCGACTTGCGCGGCAGTGGCAATACATTCGTCGAGATATGCCAAGCCCCGCTCGCGGTCACCCTTCAACCCCAAGGCCAGGCCGAGCTGCGACAGCGCGAAGAGCTCACCGCGGGGGTGCTTGGCCCGAAACCCTGACAAGGCATCTCCGAGAAGAGATGCCGCACTCTCCAGTTCTCCGGTGAACAGAGCCATCATGCCCTGTATCAGCGTCACGAAGGCACGGCTGCCCACACCGCCGAGCCGCTCGGCCAGTTCAGCTGCCTCGGCCAGCTGCTGCATGCCTGCGTCGGTATCGCCCTGCAGGAGCGCATACCAAGCGCTCAGGCACAGCGCCGACGAGCGTTGGCGCGTGGGCTCCGGTGACGCTTCCAGGGCCAGATTGAACCAGTGGCGCGCCTCTGTGTTGATACCAAGGATGCTCCAGTACTCGTCGATCATGGTTGCCATGTGCAGGGCGATGACAGCCTCGCCCGGCTGGCCCATACAGAAGTCGAGCGCGACCCGCAGATTGGCGTGCTCCCGATGGAGCCGGCGGATCCAGGCATCCTGGTCCGGTCCGATGAATTCTGCCTCGAACCGATCGGCCACCTCCGCGTACCAGTCGCGGTGGCGACGTCGCGTGGCGTTGTACTCACCGGCTGCCACCAAGCACTCCTGACCGTATTCCCGCACGGTCTCCAGCATTCGGTAGTACACCCCGCTGGCGTCCTCTTCCCTGATCAGGATGGACTTGTCGACCAGAGAGAAGATGACATGCGGCACCTCCTCGGTGGCTACCCCGTCACCGCTGCCGACGTATTCGACCGCAGCCAGATTGAACGCACCGGAGAACACGGACGCTCGGGCCCAGACCTGCTGCTCCGGGACTGAGCACAGGTTGTAGCTCCAGTCCATCAGGGCACGCAGCGTCCGCTGCCGTGTGGGTGCGGCCGGTGAGCCCCGGTCCAGCAGGCGGTAGCGCTCAGACAGGCGTTCTGCGATCTGGCTCAGCGACAGTGCCCGCAACCACACCGCAGCCAGTTCGATCGCCAGTGGAATCCCGTCGAGGTCGCGGCACAGGCGTGCGAGTACCGCACTGTCCTGGCTGCGCAGATCGAATTGCGGCAGGACGGCTTTCGCGCGATCGATGAAGAGCCGTACCGAGTCGTACTGCGCCAGCGCATCGGGCGACAGAGCCCGGTCGGGCTCGGGCACCGGCAGCGGGGGGACGCTCAAGGTCGTCTCGCCGTTCAGGCCGAGGGACTGGCGGCTCGTCGCCAGAATCCGGACCTTGGGGCAGCCCCGGATGAGAGCATCCACGAACAGCGCACAGTCGCCGACCATGTGCTCACAGTTATCGAGTACGAGCAATACCTCGCGTGACGCGAGATGCTCGATGATCGTGTCGATCACAGGGCGCGCAGACGTGTGTAGACCAAGCTTCTCAGCGGCCGCGTACGTCAGCAGGGCAGGGTCACGCAACTCGGCGAGTTCGATGAAGTACGCACCGTCATGGAAGCTTCGCCGCTTGGCAGCGGCCACGTGCAGGGCCAATCGGGTCTTGCCGACCCCGCCGGGGCCTGTGAGTGTAACGAGGCGGGTTTCCGACAACAGCCGTTTCGTGTCGGCAATCTGCCGCCGCCGTCCGACGAAGCTGGTGACGTCAGCTGGGAAATGGTGCATGGCTCCCAGCCCTCCTCTGCTACGCGGCGGGATGGCTCGAAAGGAATGAGTGAGCCCCCTGGCGTCGACTACAAGCATAGCCGGAGGGGTCAGCCGGGTGCCTGATCGCGGCGATCACCTGGTGGTTCGCTCAGGCCGCGCAGTTCGGCCCGGAGGCGTGGGGCGCCGTGGGTGCCCTTGCAGGCGACGTGGAGCACGGAGATCTCTTCACCA
>NZ_BBNO01000015.1:0-31472 GCF_000829715.2 Streptomyces lydicamycinicus
GCCTGGTAACCGTCTGGTGCCGTGACCCGGATCTTCGATTGGCCGTGCGGCCGCGTCTCCCAGTCGTCCATGAAGCGGGCGGTCAGTCCGTGCTGTTCGGCCAGCCGGATCAGCGTCTCGGTGCGGTAGTAGAAGTCCTCCCGCAATACCTGGTGCTCGACGCCCTCGGTGCGGTCGAAGGTGAAGTCGAAGAAGCCTCCCGGCGCCAGGATCCGCCCCACATGGCCCAGGCACTCGTCGATGATTCCGATGGGGGAGTGTGAGAAGACGCTGTGCGCGTGTACCACGTCGAAGTGGGCGTCGGGCAGGAAGTCGAGCGTCAGGTCCTGCGTGATGGTCAGGTGCGGCAGCTTGCTTTGCAGCCCGTACTCCGTCAGCGTCTGCTTGGCCGAGACGAGGATGTCGGGTGAGATGTCGATGCCGTAGTAGTGGCCCGGATCCAGGTGGGCGATGAAGTGGTGTCCGGCCCGCAGGTTGCCGCAGCCGATGTCCAGCATCCGGTGGTCGCCGCGCAGCCCGTGCTCCAGCAGATAGTCGAACTGCATCCGGCCGAGTGCCAGCCACCGCTCATGGGTCTTGCTGCCGACCGCGGCCTCCGGGTTGCGGCCCGTATCGGAGGCCATCACGGCCCGGTAGTACGAGACGTGGTCCCGGTGCTTGAGCCGCAGCCAGGTGTCCCGCGCCGACCGCCGCAGGTACGGGGGGACCCGTTCGGGATGGCGCAGGGCGTAGGCGACGCGGTGTGAGAGTGCGGCGCGGTTGGCCGAGAGGGAAGCGGCTGTCTTCTTGGGCATGGAGGTCCTCAATCGCGAGAGAGCAGGGGAAGAGGCAGGGGAGGAAGGAGGCGGAAGGGAAAGAGGTCAGGGTTTGTAGACCGCGCCGGGCTCGGCGACCCCCGGGGCCAGGAGCTGCGGGACGGTGACGAAGGTGTAGCCGCGCCGCTTGAGCTCGGCGATGATGCCGGGGACCGCCGGGACGGTGCCGCCGTAGATGTCGTGCAGCAGGATGATCCCGTCACGGTCGGCGGCGTCGAGGATCCGCCGGGTGATGAGCGCAGAATCCGTGGTGGAGTAGTCCTTCGCGGTGGCGCTCCACAGCACCTGCGCCAGGCCCAGTTCCCGGCTGACCCGGGCCACTTCCCGGTCGGTCCGCCCCTGGGGCGGGCGCATCAGGGTGGGCTTGCAGCCGGTCACCCGCTCGATGGCGTCCTGTGTGCGGGCGAGTTCCGTACGGATGCCCTCCGCGTCCAGATCGGTGAGGATGCGGTGCGACCAGGTGTGGTTGGCCAGTTCGTGCCCCTCGGCGGCCATCCGACGTACGGTCTTGGGGTGCTTTCGCACGTGGTCCTCGCCGAGCAGGAAGAACGTCGCGGGGACCTGCTCCTTCTTGAGCAGGTCGAGCAGTTCGGGGGTGTCCTTGCCCGGGCCGGCGTCGAAGGTGAGGGCGATGCATCGCAGTTCGCCGCAGTCGACGGCCCCGCCGTAGGCCGTCGTCCCCGCTGCGGGCCGGGCTTCGGTGTGCGAGGCCCGTGACCGTGCCTCGCCGGGAGATATGCGATCCGGCCTCAGGACACCGGCTGCCAGGGACGCGGCGGCCACCAGTGACGCGGCGGCGCCGAGCCAGATCTTCTTTCGTCCAACGATCATGCCGACGACGCTATGAACGTCCTGACCAGCGGGGATCGGCAGGAAGTCCCGCCCGGGCCGCCAGAGGGAGGATCGTGCTCCCGGTACCACTCCTCCTTAAGTATGGTCGAGCCGGGAGCACGGTTCCCGGGGGCGGTGGACGGCCGCCGTGCCCTTACCGTGGCGGGCATGCGCCATGTCCTTCGCCTGTCTCCCGCCCTCGATCCGGGGTCCTCTCCTCGCCCCAGGCCGGGCGGCCGGTTTCCCTTCGCCACTCGCGCGATCGACGCGCTGGCCGTGCTGGTGGCCGCTTTCACGACGGGGATCGCGGGTGATGGCATTGTGCTCCTCCCGCAGTTCGACTTCTGGCCCCTCAACGCCGTATTCGTCTCGCTGGGTCTCACCTGGCTCTCCCCGCACGAGTGGACGGGAGCCGTGATCTTCTGCGGGGTGTTGTGGTGGCGGCGCAGGTGGCCGACAGCGGTGGCCATCGGCTTGCTGCTGGCCAGCCTGCTCTACCCTCTCCTGCTGCCCTCCCTGATCGCCGTCTTCACTGTCGCGGTGCACCGCCCCACGCGCACCACGGCCTGGGTCGCTGGCCTCGCCCTCGCCCCCTTCCTGCTCCACTACGCGTACTTGGTGTCCATGTGGCTCTCGTATTCGGCGTTCACCGCCGAGAAGATGCTGGCCGGTCTGCTCGGCGTGGCGCTGGTGGCAGCGGCGGTCGGCTGGGGCCTGTTCGTGCGCGCGATGCACGAGCGCGTCGACCGCGCCGAGACGGAAGCGGCCCGGCGCACCGAGGAGGCGCAGCGGGCGGCGCGGGAGGAGATCGCCCGGGAGATGCACGACGTGCTCGGCCACCGGCTGTCGCTGCTCAGTCTGCACGCGGGCGCCCTGGAATTCAGTCCGGGGGCGCCCGAGGCCGAGATTGCGCACACCGCTGCCGTGATCCGGGAGAGCGCGCACCGGGCGTTGCAGGAACTGCGCACCGTCATCGGGGTGCTGCGCGCCCCGACGGTTGAGGAGACCGGGGGCACCCGGCCACAGGCGGACTTGGACGACTTGGAACGGCTTTTCGCGGAGAGCCGCGAGGCCGGTACGGACATTCGGGCCCGCCTGGACGTCACCGCCTCGGAACAGCTGGCCGCGCTGACCGGCCGCACGGTCCACCGGATCGTCCAGGAAGGTCTGACCAACGCCCGCAAGCACGCGCCGGGGGCCGAGGTGCGGGTGGAGGTCACCGGCGGGCCGTCGGAGGGGCTTTCGGTCGAACTGAGCAACCCCGTCCCGTCGGAGGCGTCCCGCACCGCCGTACCGGGCGGCGGCCTCGGCCTGATCGGCCTCTCCGAACGGGCCGAGCTGGCGGGCGGCCGGCTCACGTACGGCCGGGGCGACGGCGGGTACCACCTGAGGGCCTGGCTACCGTGGGCCGCATGATCCGCCTCCTGGTCGTCGACGACGACCCCCTCGTACGCTCCGGTCTGCGCCTGCTCTTCGCCGGGGCCGACGGCATCGACGTCGTCGCCGAGGCCGCGGACGGGACCGAGGTGCAGCCCCTGGTCCGCACCTTCACCCCCCACGTCGTCCTGATGGACATCCGGATGCCGGTCATGGACGGTCTGGCCGCGACCCGGCTGCTGCGCAGCCGGCCGCCCGCGCCCGAGGTCGTGATGCTGACGACCTTCCACAGCGACGAGTACGTTGTGCGGGCGCTGCGTGCGGGCGCGGCCGGGTTCCTACTGAAGGACACCCCGCCACGCGAGATGGTCGAAGCCGTACGGAAGGTGGCCGCGGGGGATCCGGTCCTGTCGCCGTCCGTGATCCATCAGCTGATCACGGCCGTGACGGTGGAGTCGGATGCCGACGAGCGGCGGCGGGCGGCCCGCGAGCGGCTGGCGGTCCTCGGTGACCGGGAGCGTGAGGTCGCCGTGGCGGTCAGCCGGGGTCTGACCAACGTCGAGGCCGCCGCGGAGCTCTTCATCAGCGTGCCCACGGTGAAGACCCACGTCTCCAGCATCCTGACCAAGCTCGGCCTCAACAACCGGGTGCAGATCGCCCTCCTGATCCACGACGCGGGCGACCGCTGACGCACCCGGTGTGCCGCGTCACCCGCCCTCGGCCGTGACGGGCCAACTTGAGGTCGCGCAGGTAGGCAGATGTCGTTTTCGTGGCGGTCCGCTCGGCGCCCGGTGAAGGCGTTGCTCAACCGTGGTGTGAGGGCGGCGCGACGGGGTCCGTGACGGGGTCTTTCGTCGAGGCGGCCTGGTTTTGGCCGTCGTTCCCAGCTGGCTGCCCAGGATGAGGGCGCGACGGTACTGGGAGCGGCCCGCAGTGCCGGGCTCGCGCCGTTGTGGGCTGTGCTCTCTGGCGGCGTTGAGGCGCGGATCAACGGACCTGCTCGACACCCCGGCCGGCATGGTGCCCGTCAGGAACGGTCAGGAGTGAACGAGGAGTCAGCTCTTCGTCGGCCGGCCCCCCGTCAGCATGGGTATCGGTGTCGTCGAAGCCGCCCGGGAATGATCTGGTCATGTCCTTGTGCCGCCAGAGGGACAATCGCACCACGCTGTCTCGGCTGGGGTCTGGCTCATGTGAGAGCGGACCGGGGTGTCTTGTCACAAATATGTCGACTGCCGGTGGTGCCCTGGCACCTCTGTGACGGGCTCGGGGCTACGGCCGCGGCCCAGGTGTTGTGGAGCGGGCCGAGGCTGATCTGCATCGCTGGCGATCTCACGCGCTACGGCGTGCCCGCCGTGCGTGAGCATCGCCCTGGTCCGCTACCGCTTTTTTGGCAGCGACCTTCTGGGCCTTGAGACCGTCGCGTCCGTCAGTGGCCGGACATCCCTCGCGCGGCCGGTGAGCCGGCCGGCGGTCACGGTGGGAACGGGCGGCGACCGGAGTGCGGCGCTGGAGGAGCTGGCGGCGGCGGTCGACGAGGTGCTCCTCGGCCTGGGAGACGGCGTCAACCGCGTCCAGCGCAAGCAGTACCGCGCGTATCAGCGACTGCGGAACTTCGCGTGTGTCTGTCCGCCGCAGAAGACCAAGCTCCTCGCCCTCCGCCTCGCTGACGCAATGTCAGCGCCCTGATGGCCGCCCGAACGATCCCACCTACCCCTCGCTGGGATACGACATGGCCCACTCCCCACGTGCCGTAGCCGCTCTGGAGGAGCTTCGTTGACGCGGCGCGCACACCGTCCCCGCGGAGACGCGACGAGTCCAGAACACTTACGGACCGGTCTGCTCCTTGACGTCATGCCGACGCGGGCGGCTCGCTCTGGCAGATCCTTGACCGCGGACGAGGAGGAGTCACAGGGGCTGGCTTGCCGCGCTGGAAGAGCGCCCACGAACGCGGTGAGTCTCCCCTACGGACGAGCGGGTACTCGGTCATCGATCTTCACCACGACCGGATCACCTTCTTCGCAGAACGCTCGGCTCAGCACCCGCGCCGTCGCGTAGTACACCTGCGCGGCCATGGCCCAGTCGGCATACGAGACCAGCTCCTCGGTGCCCTCAGCGCGCCGGGAGTTCACCGCGAGACGGTAGAGCGAGAGCAGCATGGCGACCAAGGACCGGCCGGAGAGCACCGCAGCCACCAGGCCACCGTCGCGTTCCTCCAGAGCCGGGGTGCGGAAGTGGGGGTGATTGCCCACCTGTGCTGCCACGAACTCCCATGTGTCGCGGTGGCAGACCAACGTTGCCGACGCGACCTTTCCAGCCCTCATGATCGCCCAGATCCGACCGCTCTCGCTGATGGGATACGGCTCACCCTCCGGGGCGCCGTCTCCTGGATTCCGATCGCCAGCCTCCAGCGCCGCGCGAGGAGCCTCCTGCTCCTCTCCCTCCTGGAGGTTGGCTTCCGGTCCGGTCTGTGCCTCCGCTTCCGGGGCAGGCTGCTCTGCGTCCACCCCGGCGGCAGCCGCGCTTTCGGCGTGCGCTGGTTCCGCCGTGGACGGGACCTCGTCTGAGGTCGAGGAGTCGACCATGGTCGATACCGCTTCCTTCTCCGACCCAGTCCTCTGTCCAGGCAGGGCCGTCGGCTCCGGCTCGAAGCCGGCGTCGGCTTCAGCATCCGCATGCGGCGCCCCTGCAGTGCCACCGACCCCGGCCGGAGCCGTTGCACGCAGCAGTGCCAGCGCTTCCCCGATGTCCTGGCGCAGGTCTTCGAGCTCGCTGTGCAGACGGTCAACGTCGCGTTGCAGATTGGCTACCGCGGTAACGGCCTCGCTGGCACGCTTGCCCGCGTTGTAGGCGCTGGTGCGCGTCTCTTGCTGGGAGGACCGCGCCGCAGCGTGGGCGGCGGCCGTGAGCGGGCCTTGAGTCAGACCCCATGCTGATGCCCGACCAGTCCGGGGAGACGGGCGGTGCGGCGGTGGCCCTGACCTTGGGGGTTCGCAATTTTCATCAAGGCCCGCGAGAACCTACCGGACGATCCGATGTCAGTGGTGACTGGCAGCATGGCGATCATGAGCCGAATCATCTCGTTCAACACCGCAGACAAAGCCGATGTCGTGGCATTTCTCGGGGCCGCCGGGAACCTGACATCTGACCAGCAGCGCAACCTCGGAGTCATGCGCGAGCTCGCCCAAGCCCGTCAGCGCGACCTCGACCACGAGGGCCTCGACTGGGGCCTGGCCATCCCGGACGCCCTCGACCACCTCATAGCCGGCCACGCCAGCTCAGACGCTGAATACGCGGCTGGTGCCTACTACACCGCCCTCCAGCTCATCATCGACCGCAACGGCTCTGACCCATCCGACCTGGGCGTCTACTCCAAGCCCGGCACCTTCTTCAGCCTGCTGGACGACGAACTTCGCCGCCTGGGGGTGAGCGCCGACCTCCTGCCCCACGACTACCTGTTCGCCGGGCCGCCCGACGAGATCCCCTTCTACATCCCGTATCCCGTGGACGGCCCGCACATCGGCATGTGGCCGCTGGCCAAGGCCAAGCCCGCCGCCGACGCCTACCGCACGGTCCTGGGCCAGATGGACGACGGGTTTACCTACGACACCCAACACCTCATCGAGAAGCTGGAATTCGAGCACGCCGAGTGGGAGTTCGCCACGAAGAACCTCGACTGGTACACCCAGGACACGATCTTCTTCTCCATCAAGGGCTGACGTGCCATCGCCGCCATGAAATGGCCCTCCCATGAAATCCGCACCGCGCCCGTGCCCTGCGGGCCCGGTCGGTGGTGCTTCTTGCATGGCCGACGACACCGTCGCTGACCCGGCCACGGGCCGGTCAGGCCAGAACGGTGGCCACGGTCTCGCGGATGGCGCGCTGCTGCAGCGCAAGACACACCGTCTGCTCACGCTGCCAGGTGTGCGCAACGCGGCGGCTCTGGGTGCGCCTGACGAGAAGCACGGAGAGGCCGTACAGATCTTCCTGGTCACGGCCGGGGGCGGCGCTGACGTCGACCCGGAGCAGCCGGCGCCGCGGTGACCGCCGAGTTGGGCGAGTTCCGGGGCGGTGCCGAAGGCACCATTTTCCCAGGGGTCGGGCTTTCGGCCTGCGGCGACGCCGCTATCACGGCCTGGCCATGGCCCGGCTGCAACACCAATTCGCAGCCACCGCGATGAACTCCCACCGCCTCACAGCCTGGTGGACAGACGTCCCACGAGCCCCCACTCGCACGTCTCACCTGGCAGCCCTCCGGCCCGCCGAGTAGAACTCGGCGGGCGAGGAGTGGAACACAGCGGGCCAGATACGCCAACAGTGTCGCTTGCTCCGGCGGGGGTTCGTGCGTGGCGGGTCACGACGACGCGCAATGTCACGTATGGGCACAGCTGTACTCCGTCTCTCCGCTTGCGAGCACGCGGAGAAGGGACGCGGTGACGACACGTGCACTAAGACTTCGAACTCCCACTTGCGAACGTGGCTGTCCCTCACCTCTTCGGGCCGCAAGGCGCTGGCAGGGCACCGGGCCGAGCTACGCCGTATTGCAGATCTCGCGGATTCTGCCCGACGTCACACAGTGTGAGCGTTCCACAGAAATTGATCCAGGCCCCGAGAACGGACAGCACCCGTCGGCTGACTCCCCATCCCGGGCAGGGTGGCTTTCCTGAGCGTCGGCACCCGTAGTAGCCGACCCGGGTCGCTTATAGGTCATCACGTGTGTGATGACTACATCGTGTGGAGTCGGAGAGGACGATCCAGGCGGCCATGGTGGTCGCTGGCGCCGACTACCTGCTGCGGGTCCCGCGGAATGGCAAGGTAGACCGGCTTGGTCCTCGATCCTCGGGGGTGTCGCCGGACCGTTCACCTCGCCTGCGGCGCACCTCCGTGGTGCGATGGAACGGGGCTAGGAAGGAGAGAATGATGGTCCCACCAGCAGCGGAGCGCAAGAGTGGCGCGGCCCCGGTATCAGTCCGCCCGCTGGGTGAGGCGGACCTGGATGGGGCCGATGAGATCTGCAGGGTCGCCTTCGGGACCTTCCTGGGGGCACCTGATCCGTTCGGGACCGTCGACTACGTCCGCACCCGTTGGGCGGCCGATCCACAGGCGGCGTTCGCGGCGACGGTCGAGGGTGAAGTAGTTGGATCGAACTTCGCCGCCAACTGGGGCAGCGTCGGGTTTTTCGGACCGCTGACCGTACGTCCGGATCTGTGGGACCAGGGCATCGGCAGGCGTCTGATGGAGCCGGTCATCGACTGCTTCGACGCCTGGGGGAATCGCCACCTCGGCCTGTTCACCTTCGCGCACAGTCCCAAGCATCTTGAGCTCTATCGCCGGTACGGTTTCTGGCCTCGATTCCTCACAGCCATCATGAAGAAGCAGGTCACAGAGGGTGCCGCAGTCCCCGGCCGGGTGCTCTATGGCGAACTGCCCGCCGCCGAGCGGCCCGACGCACTGAGCCTCTGTCGCACACTGACCGGAGCCGTGTACGAGGGCCTGAGCCTGGAACGCGAGATCGTGGCCGCGCATGCGCAGGGACTCGGTGACACCATCCTGCTCCATGGCGCCGGCTCCGAGCTCGACGGCCTGGCCGTCTGCCACTGCGGAGCCGGGTCGGAGGCTGGCGTGGACGTGTGCTTCATCAAATTCGGTGCCGTACGTCCTGGTCCGGAGGCCGCCGACCGGTTCGAGCGACTGCTCGACGCATGCGAGCGGCTGGCCGCCGAGCGCGGGCTGGGGCAACTGGACGCTGGCATGAACCTGGGGCGCCCGGATGCCTACCGTCGCATGATCCACCGCGGTTTCCGCACCTGGTTGCAGGGCGTGACCATGCACAGGCCCAACGAACCCGGATACAGCCACCCCGACGCGTATGTGATCGACGACTGGCGCTGAGACCACCGTCGCGCTCGGCCCGCTAGTGCCGTATCAAGCAACGTTTGCCCCGTCGGCGATCGTGCGTAGGTACCGGTCGCCGACGTGGTCGGTGCCGTCCAGGGTGAAGTAGCGCAGGGCTGTGATCTGGCCTCGATCCGGTTCAGCTAGGAGGAGTTCGTCGGCGTGTAGGCGATCTCGACGCTGTTCGCCGCCTCCCAGGCTCCGACACATTGGCGCCTCTTCGCGGTCAGTTGCAAGGAGAAGCTGTCGCAGACGATCGCGATCAGCACCTCGGGGTCCTGGCCACTGAGCGCGCGACTTGGCCTCTCTGGCGCTCCCTGTCACTTCGCTCCTGCCACGAGGGCCTCGCTCCCGCGCACGGGAGCGAGGCCCTCCAGTTCCGTCTTCTCAGCCGTTGGCCTTGGCCAGGCAGTCCCGGTAGGCGTCCCGCTTCGGCCGGATGTCCTTGTCCGCTGCGGCCTTGTCGGAGATCGCCTTGTCCAGGGCGGTCTTGCGGGCTGGGACGTCCTTGGCGAGGATCGCCTTTCGCGCCGTCTCCGCGTCGGAACGCAGCCGCTCGATCAGGCCCTTGGCGGACGTCCTCGCCATCTCCTCGTGGGGGCTGTTGGCCTGGCCGGCCCCGTCGAGCACCTTCTGTGCCGCGTCGGCCTCGGCGACGGCGGCGTCCGCTGTGGCAGCGGCATCGCCGCTCTGCGCCGCCTTGTCCAGCTTGATGATCGCGTCGTACACCGGGCGGCTGTCCACGTAGATGTCGTGGAAGGTGCGGAGAAGCTTGCCTCCGGTGTCGACCGTCTTGCCGAGCTTGGCCTGGTCGTCCTTGGCCTCGTTGTACGCCCGCTGGGCAGTGTCCACGGCGGCTTCGGTGTCCTCCTGCTTGTCCTGTGCGTTGAGGTAGGCGACGGCCTTGTTCGGACACGCCGGGGCCTGCGCCGCGAGGGCCTGGGTGGGGGCGAGGACGGTCAGGGCGCATGCCGCCAGGAGAGCGGCCCTACACGCGGTGCTGATCTTCACGGATTGAGTCCCATGATCGGTTGGTCGGATTGCGCTTGATCAAACGATTCGCCGCCGCCGATGATGCGGACACCAGGTGAGAACATTCGTTCTCGAGTTCCCCGCGGGCGTCTCCCGGCCCGGCGCCGACCACGGCCTTGCGTCGGCACCGGTTCACCTCCGCCCGGGCGGAGGTGAACCGACGCAGTTCAGGGTGATGCTGAAGTCGGCGAGGTCCTCTCCGCGCAGGCGGAGGTGGGCCGTCGCGGTGCCCGGAGGGGTGGGGCCTTGATGAAAGTTGAGAACCCCAAGGTCAGGGCCACTGCGCTTGAGGGCCCTGAAACGCCCTTCGCGCACTTCGGGAACGCCTGATGGGCTTCCTCAGGCCGGGATGCTCTTCACCGAGGGTGAGCCACCCGTCCGGGATCCAGCCGGCGACGGGCCCCTCGGTGAAGAGATCGAGGCCGGGAAGCTCCGGTGCGGACGCAGCTCCCGCGACCTCCCCACAGGGCACCCAGAGGACAGCAGCGCCGTCCTTCCCCTTTCACAGGGGAAAGGGGGGCCGGTCCAGGTGCGCCACAAAGACCCTGTCTTCCCAACGCACTTGACCCCGCATCGGCCAGGTGATCCACAACAACGGAGCCTACGGCGTGTCCAAGCTCCCGCTCACCCACGCGGTGCGCAGCGCCTTCTTGTCCACCTTGCCGACCTTGGTCGTCGGCAGCTGGTCCAGCAGGACCGTCTTTCGGGGCGTGTACAGCTCGCCCAACTCGCCGGTCACAGCTGCGCCGACCGCCTCCGGGTCGACGTCAGGGCCGCCCTCGGCCGTGGCCAGGAAGATCTGTACGGCTTCCCCGTACTCCTCGTCCGGCACGCCCAGGGCCGCCGCGTTGCGCACACCGGGCAGCGTGAGCAGGAAGTCCTCCAGGACGCGGGAGTAGACGTTGTCGCTGGTACGGCCGGTGACGATGATGTCCTTGGCCCGGTCGACGAGGTAGAGGTACCCCTCGGCGTCGAGATAGCCCATGTCCCCGGTGCGCAGCCAGCCGTCCTGCAGCGCCGCCGCGGTGCGCTCCGGGTCCTCGTAGTAGCCGAGCATCACCGTCTCGCCACGGACGCACACCTCGCCGACCTGCCTGACGGGCAGTGCCGCCGTGCTGTCTTCACCACGGATCTCGATCTCGACGTCGGCTATCGCACGGCCGCAGCTGCGCCAGAGCTCGGGGCGCACGGCTGCCTCCGAGGCGAGATCCTCCGCACCGAACGCGGTGATACCGAGCGCCTCCGACTGCCCGTAGCCCTGGCTGACCACGGGCCCGAACACCTCGACCGCCTGCTGCAGCCGACTGGGCGACGTGGCCGCACCGCCGACGACGATCCGCCGCAGCTCGGGCAGGATGCCCGGCTCGCACTCCGGGTGGTCGAGAACCGCGTACAGCATGGGCGGTACGAACATGGTGGCGGTGATCCGCTCCTCCCGGAGTACCGTCAGCGCCGCGCCCGCTTCGAACTCGGGCAGCACGACGAGGGTGGACCCCGTCACCAGAGCCTGGAGCGAGGTGAGGTGGCCGCTGCCGTGCGTGAGCAGCGTGGCGGCGAGCACCCTGTCCGTACCCTGGTCCATGGTCGGGAAGAACGCGGAGCCGGAGTACTTCGGGACGTCTTCCACCAGGTCCACCAGCATGTTGTAGAGCCGGTGGCTGTGCGAGGCGAGTTTGGGGCGGCCCAGGGTTCCGCCGGTGTAGAGGACGGTGACGGCTTCGTCCGCTCCCGGGGCGGGCACGCCCTCGGGGCGCGTGTCTGGGCACTCGGCTGCCAGGGCCAGCAGGTCCGTGCACTGCTGCTCACACGGCCCGAGGCTGAGCAGTGCGGGGGTGTGGATGCTGCGGCCGGCCGCGTCGGCGGCCCGCTCGGCGAAGAGCGGGTCGGTGACCACGGCGCGCGCCCGGGACTGCTCGACCAGCGCGGCGAGTTCGCCGGGTCCTGGCTCGGGCGGCAGGAACACGACACGGCAGCCGATGAGATGGACGGCGAGCTGCACCAGGACGGAGTCCACGCGGTTGGCCAGGAAAAGGCCCACTCCGTCGCCGGGCGCGAGACCCTGCCCGCGCAGCGCATGCCCCAATTCGAACAGCCGCCGACGAGCCTCTCCCCTGGTCAGCCGCTGCGCCCCTTGGACGAGCGCCTCGGCGTCCTCGTCCTTGTACCAGTGCTCCAGAATGCGGTCTAAGTACGTCCGCGGCTCGGATGTTTGCTGTGCGTTAACAATCACCAACACATCCAAACATGCTGCTCAGAAGCCGCGGCTTCACGGGGGCCATCTTCGGCCATCAGCTGGCGAAGTACCATGCCCATGCCTTGATGGAAAAGCGGTATTCGCAGGTCAGTTGAGCGCTTGAGAGCGCGCACAGTACGCCCGTCATCGTGGCCGGGGAACCGCTCCCCGTGGTGTGGCCCCGGCAGGCCCTTGCACGGAGATCGGCCGGCCGACAGCAAGGTCGGTCCGACGCGCAAAGCAAACCACAGACCCCTGCCCTGCAGGGGTGGAGGACGAGCCACCGGCCACGTGCTCTCCGCGCAGGCGGAGGTGGGCCGTTCGCCCAGGACATCAGCAGCCTGACCGGCGCGTGCTCTCCGCGCAGGTGGAGGTGGGCCGGAGCTGCGCTCCGCGTCCGGTTTCGACGCCGGCGGCCTGGTGGCCTGCGCGACCAGGCAGGCCAGCCGCTGACCTACACACCGCATGACTTCCGCAGGATGTTCGCCACCGAGGCCGTCACCGGCGGCCTGCCCGTCCACATCGCCGCCCGCATCCTCGGACACAAAACGCTGACCACCACTCAGGCATACCTTGCGGTCTTCCAGGACGACCTGGTGCGGACCTACCGCGGCTTCCTCGACCGGCGCCGGGCTGACCGACCGCAGGACGAGTACCGCGAGCCCACCGAGCAGGAGTGGCACGACTTCCAGCAGCACTTCGAGCTCCGCAAGGTGTCACTGGGGACCTGCGGGCGTCCCTACGGAACCCCCTGCAAGCACGAGCATGCTTGCATCCGTTGCCCGGTCCTCCAGATGGATCCTCGCCAGCGGCCCCGCCTCCTGGAGATCATCCAGAACCACCGCGAGCGCATTCGCGAGGCCCGCGCCAACGGCTGGCTCGGCGAGGTCGAAGGACTTCAAGTCAGCTTTGACGCCGCGATGGCCAAGCTCAACAGCCTCAAACGGGCTCCGACCGATGGCCGGCCGCAGCTGGTTGACCTTGGCATGCCGGTCTTCACCGACCACGCACCACTGCTTCAGCCAGGATCGGGAGAGCCCGGATACCGGCCCTGATCCTGTCGCTGAGCGAGTTCGGCTTGGCGAAGACTGCGGAACACCGCCGGGGTCGCCCATCCGCGCAGCGTGGCGTGAATCGACGAGCGGAGTGCCGCCTCGGCCGTGGTGGCGTCGAGGGCCCCGGCCAGTTCGAGAGTCACGAGCCCATGCAGGGTTGCCCAGATCGACAGAGCGATCGCCGTTGCGTCGCCAGTGAAGACGGACGCCGTCAAGGCGCGATCGATCGCCGCGAGGAGCGGACGGATCGGGTCACTGGCACCGACCTCCCCCGACGGGTCGAAGGACTGCACACCACCGAACAGCACTGTGTACAGGTGGCTGTGCCCGCACCCCCAACGACGGTAGGCGACGGCCAGCGCGTAGAGGTCGGCGAGAGGGTCCGCGGAGGTCTGCACCGCCGAGACGTCCTGGAACAGGCCGGCGACGGCTCTGTCGCGCACCGCACCGATCAGCCCGTCCTTACCACCGAACAAGGAATACACCGCCGTGGTCGAGGCCTCGGCAGCAGCGGCCACGGCGCGGACCGAGACCGACTCCCGCGGACGGGTGGCGAGCATCTCGGTCGCGCACTCCACAAGCCGCTCTTTGACGGCCTCGTCGTTTGTTCTGGGCCTACCCACAGCCAGCAGCCTACCTCCTCTGATAACGTCGTTTTGAAACAGCGTTCTGAAACTATCGGAGGTCCACCGTGCCCACGCCCGTCTTACGTCTCGTCCGCTTCACCGGACGCTTACTGCTGGCCCTGGCCGCCATCGCCATGCTGGTCGTCGTCTTTCTCGCACTGATCGCCCTCACGGACGGGGCAGGTTCGGGGCTCGCCGCGTGGTTGACGACCCTCGGGACCGGGACTGTCCTCGCGCTGTGGCGGGGCCGGCACCGCACCTGGCCGACGCGGCTCGTGCCGTTCCTGCCGGTGGTCGTCGCGGCGGTGTTGACAGCGACGGTCTGCATCCCGACCGTGCCGACGGCCCGGCAGTACCCGCCCGCCCTACCCTTCGTGGCCACGCAGCATTGGAGCCTGGCCACAGGCAGCCGGGTCGCGGTGTATCACTACCCGCCCGCGAACCCCAGCCCCCGGCATCCCGTCCCGTTCGTGTACCTCAACGGCGGACCGGTCCGCGGCATCTCGGTGCTCGACCACCGGTTCCTGCAACTCCTGGCACGCCAGGGCTACGACGTCTACGCCTACGAACAGGCCGGTGGCGGACGAAGCGACCTGCTCACCATGGACCAGTACACGATCTCCAGGTCGGTCCGTGACCTCGCCGCCTTCATCGACCGCCTGGACAAGGGCAAGGTCGACATCCTCGGATTCTCCGGAGGCGGAGTCGTACTCACCCGAGCCCTCGCCGACCCCGGCGTCGCCGCACGCCTGCACCGGGCGATCATCGCCGAGCCCGGGCCCATGGACGGCCCCACCGCACACATCACCGGGCACAAGGGCCGAGCATCCGCACGAGGCCTCGCGCCGGCCCCGACCGGACCGCGATCGACGCACGTCCCCCGGTACGCCGTGACATTCGGCCTCATGCGACTCGGACTCCTCACCCCCGACACCGGACTGATCGGACAAGCCGAAGGCGACAACGCCTTCACCGCCGCCGACCTCGGCAGCGACACCGCATCCGCCTACTGCGCGCGCGACGCGCACCGCATCCCCACCGAGGACACCGCACAGAACTTCTCCTTCAGCCCCGCCGCCAGCCTCCGCGTCCAGCAGACGGTCAAGGACTCACCCTCCATCGCCTCGCAGCTGAGGCACTCCCGGACCCCCGCGATGCTGATGATCGCCGAGTGCTCCTCCCAGGTCCGTCAATGGGCGACCGCCGTGCTTGCCAATGACCCCGCCATCCAGCGCACGCAGTACATGCCCGGAGTCGGACACCACATGTGGAACGGCCTCGACGACAACAACGACCGGGCCGTCGCCGTCATCACTGCGTTCCTTCAGGACAAGCCAGCCCCCCTGCCGAACTACCCGACCCGCGACGAGATCCCCACCTTCCTGCGCGACCACAAATGAAGACGCTGCAGCCCTGCACCGGCGTAGGCGGGCGAAGCCGCGAAGCCGCCCGGGCCCTGCGCGAAGTACAGCCAAGGACGAGCTCTTAGTCCGGAAAAGTCGACACGGCAAGGTCGCGTTCCTGCGGCGCATGGACGAAGGACGCCGAAGGGAACACGCGCAGGGAAGGCGGAAGGCCAGATGACTCCGGAAGGGCACGTCCTCAAGGCTTGAGCAGCGTGTTCGATGCGCTATCTGTCGCGGGGCACGCTAGGTCCTGTCCGGTGGATCTTGGCGGATCGACCACCGGCGGGGCGCGTGCGGGCGGAGGCCGGTGGCGGGCCCGCGCGCCCGGCCCGTCCCCGCTGTAGGCCGCCCGGCGGAACGCCACCTGGTTCGGTATCGAACCGCCGCTTGTGTGCCGCGTTTCGGCCGTTTCCGGTGCTAGCTTCCAGCTGCCGCCCGGTCGGGGCGGCGCTCTCGGCCACCATGCGAAGGAGCAGGCCATGCCCCAGATCAGCGCGGCTGACGCGGAGCTCAAGAAGTCGTTGGCGATGGAGGGCGACGCGGGGACGAAGACCTGGCGCGTCAGCATCCAGCCGAACGCGGAGCTCGCAGCGCACTTCCTCAACATCAACCCGCCCCAGGGCCCGGGCGAGGCGACCATCGCCCCCCGGCCCGACGGAAAGTTCGACGTCTTCTACCTGAGTTAGGCGCACTCCTCCACGGGAACCGGGGCCGCTCCGCACCGCAACATGGCACATTATGGCTACGGCTTCTTCCCCTTCTGCTGTCGATCTGCGTGCCGAACCGGTCGACGAGGTGCTCGACCGGGTCGAGCGGTCTTTGGACGTTCGGTTGGAGCGGGGGAATGTGGTGCGCAAGCGTCGATCGGTCGGCGCGCGCACGGAGCGCGGGACCTGGGTGCGGTTGGAGCGCCGGCCTTTGGCGCGGATCGACGGCCAGGGGTGGAACGGCACGGAGGCCGCGGCAGCGCTGGAGGGCGTCGCTATGCCGCGGTGGCTGGCCGGCGTCGCGTGGCGGGACGCGTCAGGCGAGGCGATGTGGCGGGCGGATGAGACGACCCCGCTTCCCGGTGCCCCGGTAAAGCCCGGGGGAACCCTCACCGTCGATTCGCAGCTTTCCGGTGTTTGGTGGGGGCAGCTGAACAGGTCCCTGGATGCCCTGGCCAGGCAGACCACCACCCGCATCGCGACGCCGGACACGGTCACCATCACGCAGGCCCGGGTCACACAGGAGATCACTTCGACCTTCGGCGACCTCGACACCACCCTCGCGGACTGGCGGCCGGCCCACGCGGACCTGAACTGGGCGAACGTGACGGGCCCGATGTTTTGCCTGTTCGACTGGGAGGACTGGGGCATGGCCCCCAGGGGCCTGGACGCTGCCTCGCTGTGGGGGAACTCCCTGGCACTCCCCGGTCTTGCGGAGCGGGTGTGGCGGGAGCGCCGAGAGGACTTGGAAAGTAGGGACGGGCTGCTGATGGCGCTGTTCTACTGCACGAAGGTCGTCGGCCGCTGGGCCGACGAGGCCGACCCCAAGCTTGCGCCCGCCCGGATCGCGGCTGAACGGATCGTGGGCGAACTCCAGGCCCGTTGACGACGCGAGCGGTCGCGCAGCAGCTTGCGGTACTGGCGCACTGTCGCCTCGCTGGCATTGAGGTGCAGTGCGTCGATCAGCTCACGCAGGTGTTCTGCGTCGTCCGAGCCCACCGCGACTGTGGCGACAGGTGGCAGGAGGTAGGCGGCGCGGAACGCGGCCTGCGCCCGCGAGGCTCCGCGGTGCTCTGGCTGCAGGAACATACGGGCGTCCACGGCTTCCCACACCGCACTGTTGGTACTGCCGCCGAAGGGGCTCATGCCCCATCGCGCCTCCATGCCCAACTGCCACTGCTCGGCCAGAGTCTGCGCGGCATCCAGTGTGGCGATGCCAGCCAGCGGGCCGGCGGGGACCATGAGGACGGACGGGGCAGGCAGCGCACCGTCCGCGACGGCGGCCAGCGGCGCCGGATCCCAGGACGCGATACCCCACGCCCCGCACAGACCTCGCGCCACGGCGTCCTCCAGTACGGCGCACGCCGTCCCCAGCTTCTCCCGCGCGTCCCTAGGGGGGCCGGGGAGGGAGCGCTCGGGGTTGTGCAGGAAGACCAGATCCGGAGCCCGGCGCAGATCCCGGTTGGTCTGCTCCAGCGCCTGCCGCAGGCTGTTCGCGGGCCGCAAGGAAGTCGGCGGGGTCGCGGGAGCCGATCAGGGTACGGGCGGCTTCGGCCAGCTCCTGCTGCTGGGCGTGCTGGTCGGTGGGGCGGTTGCTCCAGCGGTCGAGGTCGCGGCGGAAGACCTCATCCTCGCGGGACCAGTCCGCCAGCCAGGTCAGCCAGTTGACGCCGGTCCGCTTCTCGAACCCGAGCGTCATGTGCATGCTCTGGCCGGTGCCGCGTCCGTTGCGGGTGGCCTGGTGCCAGTAGCCGCGGGGGATGTGCATGACGTCCCCGGTCTTCATGATGCCGGCCCAGATGGTATCTCCTGGCTGGGTTCGTCGTTGCGGGCGGCGTCACGGAACATCGGCACCGGCCGTGAGGCTCCGCGCACCTCCCACTCCTTTTCACCGGCGAGCTGGATCACCAGGACGTCGTGGTCATCCCAGTGGAGGTCGAAGCCCGAGGCGTCATTGGTGGTGAGATAGACGTTGACCTGGACCCGTTCGCGAGACCACCACTGCATGGCCCGGCAGGCGACCTCCATGGTCGGGTCCAAGACGTTTGCCTGGTCGAGTACCAGCGTGGCGCCGCCCGCCAGGATGCCCCAGGCGGCGCATGTTGACCATGCGGATGCTCTGTCCTCTGCGGTTGACGTCCTGGCTGAAATACGCGCGAGGGTGCAGTTCCTCACCCCCGTGGAAACAGCGGAACTGCGGATTCGTCAGGCTCCGGCGCATCACCATTTCGAGCAGCCGGTTGGGTGTGAGCAACCGCTCAAGTACATCCGGGTGAGCGATGCGCCCACGGGCGAACTGCTCGCCCAGCGGCTCGGGGCCGCTCCACCCCAGCGCTTCCTCGACCTCACGGATAAGCCGGTGTTCCACAGCGCTCCTCTATGTGTGCCGGTCACGAGCGACGGGCCGTGCGGCGGTTGCCGAACGGCCCGCGGCGGGGCGGTTAACCGGCGGGGTGGTTCAGACCGTCACCGTCGGGCTGGGTGTCGCCTGTGGCGTCCGGTGGCGGGTCGGACATGCTCGCGTCGTTGCGATCGTGGACGCCGGACAGCACTTCGACCGCCACAAGTAGTTCACTGCGTCCTTCGAGCCTTCGCTGATCGCTCATGCGTTCGCTCCCTCCGATACGAGCCACACACAGTGGCCGCCCACGCCTCACGGAGGCAAGAGCAAAAAGACGCCATGCAGGTTGCTGGTGCCCCGTGGTGGGCTCCGTGGCCTCTGCGGGTGTCGGCGAGAGCACGGGGACGGAACTAGCTTCCCCACCGGCGCGCCCGTGATCGCGGACGTCCGTGCCTGCTGTGTACCGAACCCCCCTCAACATGACGAGACGTCAGCAAGCGGGCGTCAGTCGACTACGCCGAGTCCTGAACGAAGAGGGCGCGGTAGTGCGCGACTTCCGGTTCGCGCTTCATCCAGATGTTGCCGGCGGGGGTCTCCGTTGTTGCGTTGTCGGACCATCCGGTTGGTTTCCGCTGCGCTCTTCGAGATGCACGACGGATGGATCGCCTTACCGCGCCGCCACCTCCCCGAAGGTGATATGGGTGGTATCTGTCGTAAGCTCTCTTTTGGTTCCTCCGCACTGCCCAACGCACCGAAATGTAGCCGCCAGTTGATCCCCAACAGCACGGTGAGGGACACTACCTGGCGGATGCGTGTTCCCGGCCGAGTGGCACTCGCTTCGGTATCCTCCCGTGCAGGTCATCGAAGGCCATTTACCCAAAGATTGCTGGGCAGTTGGCCTCAGGGTTTCGTGGTAGCGTCCTTGTTCGGAGGGACAATGCAACCTGAAAGGGAAATCGTGAACACGGAGAAGATCGCCGCTCGCCGCCTCTCGCTGGAAGAGGTGGCGAAGCTCGGCGTGAAAGACAGGCTCTTCGTTTCCGCCGACACGGCAGAACTCAAGCTTCCCGACTGCTATGTCCCTGCTTTTCTGACCAAGTCCGGTGAGGATTTCGAGGGCGGCTCGGTCACGGCGAGAACCGTATTCCAGGAAGAGGTCTCCTGCCTTCCCGACGACGAGAATGAAGCCGGAATTTACTTGGCCGACGAGAACGGCTCGGTGACCATCGAGGTCCTCCAGTCCGCCGGTGTCGTGCTGGACCTGGCACTTTTCGTCCCTAGTGGGGACAAGGGGGCCCTCACGGCCCTTTACGCTGCAGCCCGGCAAGCCTTCGGCGCCGACGTCGTGCAGATCTGGCGCCAGGGCCTCAAGGAGGTTCCCGACGTGAAGGTCGACATCTTCGAGGAGCAGATTCCCCGGGGGCGCAAGGGGAGCGACAGCCCCAAGCGTGACCGTCGCGCGGTCGACACCTACCCCACCCGTGCGGATTTCATCGAGTTCTCCGCGGGGTGGAAGCCGGTCGTTGAGATTCACAGGCCGGTCGTTGACGACACCCCGACCATCTGAGGCGGCGTTATCTCTCGGTCTCGGCCAGAGAGAACGCCGAGAACGCATGCGCCGGCCCCGGTCGACCCCTGAGCGGGCCCAGGGAGCCGTCGGAAAATAACTCACGAACGCCGAAGCGCCGTTCCACTCGATGACCTCGCGAGACAGCCCGCCTGACCAAGATCAAAGCCTGAAGTTATTTCTGCGACAGCCCTCAGGGCTTCGGCGTAGTCGAGTGAGGTCCACTTCGTGCTCAGGCGAGGCCGAGGAGTGTGAGGGGTCGGCGGGCGTCACGCGCATTGCGGCAACGGCCGGAGGCGATGTTCTTCGCGCCGTTCATTCGCAGGGCGCCGACCGCGAGGTTGCGCCAGGTCGCCATAGCGCGGGGTGCGCTGTCGGTCCGCCACCGCGCACGCGGTCAGGTCGAGGACGGCGGCCAGCGCGTGCCGCACTCCTCGCAGCCGGATAATCTGCTATCAGCCCGAACGCCCAGCCCAGCCGCTCATCCCATACACGAGCGTCGTCCGCATCTGCACCCGTCTCTTCAGCCACGCAGGGGTCATCCCCGGCACCGTCGGCTGGCTCCGCCCGACGGTGCGCGGAGACGCAGGCCACCGAGGCGCAATGGACATGAGACAGGAACCGTCCGCTCGCACTCCCGTCACTGCAAGTGGTCACGAAACGGACGCCCGCCGACTACGCCGAAGCCCTGCTTAGGGGATAGTCGTCCGGCGCAAGGCTCTGTGGAAGGGGCAGACGGACAGTACGCTGAGAGGGTGGCTCCGCGGCATCCCCCGTCTGCGGAGCCACCCTTATGTCCGTCGGTCAGCGAAGTCGACCACCCGGTTGCTCCAGGTGCGTCATCCTCATCAGGGCTGGATTGTCGGCGAAGCCGAACTCGCGGTACAGGGGCGCCGCTTCCTGGCTGGCGTGGAGTTCGAACAGGGTGACGTGCTCGGTGCGGAGCTCGTCGCGTAGTGCGCGGACAACGGCTCTGGCGTAGCCGCGGCGCCGGGCATCCGGGCGTGTGGCGACCACGTGCACGCGGCCTGCCAGCCCCCAGGGGTAGGACGGTGCCGGGAGCACGCGATGGATGAGCCCGAGGGCGCAGGCGGCCATCGAGCCGCCCGGGCGTCGATGACGAAGGCCCGTGCGTCCCCCCCCCCGGCGCTAGCCGTGGAGCCAGCTCGGCGGTGCACCGCCGGATCCACTCCTCGCCCTTCGGCTCGGACAGAACGTACTCGGAGCGTAGCCGGATGATGCCTGCCGCGTCTGCGGGGGTTGCCGCTCGGGCCGTGGGCAGCCCGGCGGTCAGTGGTCCGGACGTGGGGGCGAGCCCCAGATCGTCGTTCATGAGGAGCCTCCTGGTGGTGTCATGCCGCTGCCCGGACGACGCTGAGGAACTGCTCAACACCCTGCACCTTCAGGTGGGGTTCGTAGTCGCGTGCGAGGTCGCTGATCTGGCGGACGCAGCGGGAGGCGCCGATCCGCTGGGCGAGCATGAGGGCTTCGCCGGCGATGGCGGCGCTGTGGTCGATCTCGCCCTGACGCAGCAGGGTTTCGGCTTCGTAGGTGAGGAAGACCGCGCGGGTTTTGTCCCGGGCGGTGGGCAGGAGGGCTACTCCCTGAGGGATCTGGTGCAGGGCAGGGCCGGTTTCTCCGAGGTCGATGAGGCAGCGGCCGGAGTCGACGGCGAGGTCTGCTGGGCTCATCCAGGAGCACCATGCGGGGGGTGCGGTGGTGGCGGAGTCGAGGGCGTGTTCTGCGGCGTCGAGGTCGCGGCGGCAGGCGCGGGCATCGCCGTTGATGGCCAAGGCCCGGGCCTTGCGCAGGTGGAGCAGGGAGCGGGCGGTGGCGTCCTGGGTGCGGGACAGCGCGTGGTCGAGGACGTCGATGGCGGTGCCTGCCTGGCCGAGCCAGATGTTCTGGTACGCCAAGTCAGAGAGGACGCCTGCTCCGCGGTCGCCGTCGCCGACCTGGTGGGCGGCGTGGAGGGCGGCGCTCCAGTAGTGGCCGGCGGCGGTGTGGTGGTCGTGGTCGAAGCGGTGCCACCCGATCGTCTGGGCAAGGGAGGAGGCCAGCGTGAACAGGCGGGCTTCGGTCACCTGGTTGCGGCGGGATTTTTCCAGCAGGCCAACTACGGTCTCGTAGTAGCTGTCCAGGAGCTGGGCGCTGTGCTGGCGGTCGACGGTGGCCATGCCCGTGAGGTGCCTAACGCTGGACTCCAGCCAGGTCACGAACTCCGGGGCGACCGGCTGGCCGTCGGTGGCTGACGCGGCAAGGGCAGGATCGAGGGTGGCCCACTGCTGTGCGAGTGCCGCGAGAGCAGCGGGTGCGAGTCCGACAAGGGTGCGGCGGTTGAGCATGGCGCGGCGTTGGGCCTCTCTGAGTGCGGCGACCGTCGCCCCTGAACCCAGGGCCGCAGGCGCCTCGTTCCCGGGCAGCCAGTACGGCCAGCCCAGTACGGTCACTCGGTCATGGCCGACGCCGAAGACGTCGGCGATCAGCTGCTGAAACCAGGCATCGGGCACACGGCCCCCGGGGCGCTCCCACACCGACACCTGCTGCTTGGTCGTGCCTGCCCTGCGGTCGCGGCGGCGCGCCGCCTGCCTTATTTCCTCGGCGAGGCCGCTCTGGGACAGGCCGTAAAGGTCCCGGGCGATAGCCAGCGGGTGTTGGGGGAGCGCGTCCACGTCTCCATCTCAGCATCTGAGGGCCTGCGTGGGGGCCGGAACGCGGAGGGCCGCATGACCCCCGCATGACGCTCGAACGCTGGTTCCAGGAAAGGGCGTTGGGTGTACTCACCTCTCCGGGCCAGTCGGCTCCGGGCAGGCTCGTAACACGATCGGAGGCCCGGCATGGGCGACGACGCGATGACCACCCTCGCGCTGAGCGGCGCGGACAACACCGGCAAAACCAAGCAGCTCGGAGACTCACACGCCGGATCGGTCCGGCCGCCGCGTCGCGCGGGCCGCTGGACGCACACGACGCCCGTTGGGAGGCGATCAAGAAGAACGACATGAGCCGGTGGTAGTTCGAGACCGGGCCATGCAGGAGGTCGCCGAAGTCCTGGCCGCCTCCTACCTCCAGCGCTCCCACCACTCGGGTGCCAGAACGGCGGGGGTACGGCTGATGGACCGGGGCATGCCGATGCTGGAGGCGTCCATTGCCGCGACCGCAGCGGTGCGGGAGAACCTGACCCCCGAGCAAGCCGCCGACAAGGCACGCGACTTACTGGAACCGTATGCCCGGGACGTGAAGGCAGCCGAGGTCGGCGAGTGCGGGATCGTCCTGCTCCACCACGAACGTCTCCACGACCGGTGCAGGGGCGGATGGTTGCGCGTGGGCGGAGGCCGGCACGGAAGCCAGGCCACCGGCGGCGAGGACGAGAGCGACTGCGACGGCTGAACGCCGCCTCCCCTTGGAAAAGGTCATGCTCAGAGAGCTATCAGTCACTTTCCGTCGCCGGAACTGCTGTCGCCCCAAACCCCCTGGACGAATGAAACGATTTTCGGCCGCGCCTGTGCGGGCTCGCGCGCGACCGTACAGCTACGTGGCCACCACTACAGTCACCGCTGACCTGCTGGAGGCGCAGCGGAGGTAGTCCCACGCCAAGATGCACCCGAGACGGGAAGTCCTCGTCCTACTCGTCGCCCCACTGCGGGAAGAAGAACCCCGGATCGTAGACCCGCAGCGTCGGCCGCCGCTTCTCCGGATTCCACGCCAGCACATACACGCTGTCACCCAGCAGCATCGCGTTTCGCTCAGCCTGCTGCACCCGCACCTGATTAAGCGATAGCGCCACATCTGTTGCACCCGATACCGTCAGCCGCGCTGGCGCTGAGCTGCACGAAATCGTCGAACTTCGCCTCATGCCACGCTTCCCCCCAGAGAACCCGCTATGCCAGGCGTGCCGCCAGTCCCTGCAGCGAGGCAGCAGAAGTAATTGACGACACTCTCCTGGGGCCCTTGTCCAGGCAGCCGTGGTGAACCGTGGTGCCGTCGCCGCCAGTTGGCGATGACGGCACCACGGCGGTGATCAGAAGTCGGCGGAGCCGTAGGCGAAGTAGAGGTCGTCGGTGTTGGGTGCGGTGATCGCAGGTGCCGTGAGGGTGATCACGGGGGGCTTTCTGGAAGCCGCCCCACCCGGCGCCGTCGAACCCGGCGAACCAGATGTTGCTGTCATGGCCGCGGATGGCGCAGTAGAGGTTGCTTCCGCGGACGGCGAGTGCGGGGCACGGTGCCCGACAGTCCCAGCGGCGCGCCTGGGCCCCTGAGCCGTTCGGGTCCGTTCCCGGCATTTCGCCACGTCGACTCCGTTCTCTCGCGGTTTGCTGTCGTGGTGCGGGGGACATCCGACGCCAGTGCTCCGTGCCTGCTTGTGTACGCGCTCGCACCGTCGAGGAGATCGCCGAGGACAGGCGAGAACGGGGCCCAGGATGTATCGCGACAAGCTCGGGATCTACCCGCATGACCACCTGGCCGGTGCCACCTTCGGCATCGGGCTCGCGCAGCGCATCGCCCGCCGCTACAAGGTCTCCGGTGGCTGGGTGGCAGCGCGGCTGGGGCGTTTGAAGCCGAACGGCGTCCTGTACCGGCGCTCCGGGCTGAGCATGTTGATCGAGCCGGAGACCCTGCGGCTGGGAGTCGAGGGGAAGACCCTGATCTGGCGCACGCTGCTCATCGTGGCCGCGGGGGAGCCCCGCCTGGACGAATCCCAGTTGCACCATCTGCTGGGACGGGCGCGCGACCAGCTCGACACGGTGCGCCTCGCGGCAGCGGAGGCGGTCTTCTCCTCCCGGGCGCGCAGCGTCACTCCTGACAGCCCGTGAGACTGCGGCGACATCGTCGGCCGTCCTGTCGGCAGGCGCACCGATGAAGCCTTCCGGAGCCGCGAGCCATCCCTCTCCGTTCGGACAGCTGCGCCAGGCGATCCGGCATTCGCCGGTCGGGCGCGGATGGAGACGGGGCCGTGAGCTGGAGCTGGGGTCGCGGTCACTGGGTTTCGCGGCGCTCGGGTTTCTCACGCTGGTGCCACTGCTGATCGTGGTCTCCGCGGCTGATCCGACACACGGGCGGGGGTTCGCGCAGTGGCTGGGGGACGGGATCGGCGTGTTGACGACTTCCAGGGAGCAGATCGGGCAGCTGTTCACCCGGCCCGGCCAGGCGGCACGGACCACGACCGCGTTCGGCGTTGCCACCCTCGCGGTCTTCGGTCTGTCATTGGGGGCGGCGGTGCAGACCGGTTACGAGAGGGTCTGGGAGCTCTCTCCGGCGCGCTGGTATGCCCGGTGGCGGCATGTGCTGTGGCTCGTCGTACTCGTCGGGTACCTCTTCATGTCCGCCACCACCACGCTGTGGCGACAGTCTTTGGGTCTCACGTCGGCCGCACTGCTGAGTGCCGTTCTGTTCTTCTGGTGGTCGCAGCGGATGCTGCTCGGTGGGCGGGTCGGCTGGGTCGCACTGCTGCCCGGCGCGGTGGCTACGGTGATCGGGCTGATCGGTCTCCGGGTCTTCTCCCGGCTAGTCTTCTCGCCGTTGATCGCATCCAGCGCGGTCACCTACGGTGCCGTCGGAACCGTCCTGGTCGTCCAGTCCTGGCTGGTCGGTGTGGGCGTGGTGGTGTTCGGCGGTGCGCTGGTCGGCCGACTGGTTCTTCAGCACCGACACCGTTGAAAAGACATCAGAACGCCCAGCAGTGCCACTGCCCCCAGGGACGTCCGTGCACGAACGGTTCCAGCCCGCGTTTTGTGCTGGCTGTGAGTTCGCCCCGCTGTCAAGGCGTGATGTCCAGGCATGCTCGCGGCAGCGGACCTGGGTAAGCGCTGCGCCATTCGGGCGACATCTGGGTCCTCCCTCTATCCGGGACCGCCGGTGATGCCTTAAATAGCAATAGTGAGTCCGGAGGTCGCCCATCCCTCTCGGGACTCATGTTTTGCCGGTTGGCCGGTCGCGGTCAGCGGCATTTCCTTATGGGCGCTCCTTGGACGGCTGGTCAGTTGCCCCTCCCAGCTGTTATGTGACTGCCAGTCGGTCCTTGAGGAGCCCCGAACTGGATCCACGCAGACCTAGATCGCGAGGGCTCAACATGGGCAAGGGTTGTCAGCCGAAAAGGCATCAACTGCTTTGAGTCGTGGTGAGTGGACATCAGCTCACGCCGCCGACTCCGCCGAATTCGATCATACCGGTATCGGCGGATCCTCTCTCAAGCTGGGCTCCACGGACCGCTAGCACGCCCAAGTGACCGGCTCGGGCGGCAACTCCGCCGGTTTCCAGGCTCCCCAAGTTCTCCGTCAGGCCTGGATGCCGGACGTCCTCTGCGTCCGGCATGGGCGACGGTCCGGCATGAGGCGGCCTCCGGTGCGGCGTCACCAGGAGCACTCGGTACGAGCGCCGACGCCTGAGTGCGCCTCAGGCACCTGTGACGAGTGCGCACACCACGCTCGGTCGAAGCCTTCGTGTTCATCCCGGCGCGCAGCAGACGGCACAGCTCACCCCGTGCCCGAGGCGCCGGTCGCAGCGGTGCAAGCGCGCCGCTCTCCCACAGTTCCGGGGCGGCATCAGGGCTGCCCCGGAAGCCTCTGGAAAGGAAATCCACGATGGCAACATCCGTACCTTTGGGTACCGCGGCCACCTACGGGGTGCTCGCCAACACGGCGGTCACCAACACCGGCCCCACCGTGGTCAACGGTGACCTCGGAGTGAGCCCCGCCGGTGCGGTGACCGGCTTTCCTCCCGGAACGGTCACCGGAACCATCCACGTGAACGACGCTGCCGCGGCGCAGGCCCAGGCCGACCTGCTGGTTGGGTATGCCAACGCACTCTCCCAGCCGGTCACGGGCACCGTCGCGACGGAACTCGGCGGGACCACCCTGACCCCCGGCGTGTACAACTCCCTCTCCGGCACGTTCTCCCTCAACGGGACACTGACCCTGGACGCTCAGGGCAACCCCAACGCCGTCTTCATCTTCAAGATGACCACCACGCTCATCACGGGAGCCGCCGGCAACGTCAATCTCATCAACCAGGCGAAGTCCGCCAACGTGTTCTGGCAGGTCGGCAGCTCCGCGACGCTCGGCGCCGGCTCCACCATCAGGGGCAGCATCCTGGCCTTCACCTCGATCACCGCCACCGCGGGGGCCATCGTGGACGGCCGGCTGCTGGCTCTCGGTGCCGCTGTCACGCTGGACTCGAACGCGGTCACCGTGCCGCCCCTGTCCACCTGCCAGGTGGTGGTCCAGCCGGTGGCCGGGCCGGTGGTGGTCGGGCAGCCGACTCCGGTGTCGGCTGTGGTGACCTGTAACGGTCTGCCGGTCTCGGGTGCCTCGGTCACCTTCACCGGTGGTGCGGTCCCGGTGAACGCCACCACCAACGCGGCGGGCATCGCCACCGGATCGCTGACCTTCAACACCGCCGGACCCGCCACCATCACTGCCACCGTCACCGCGGCCGGCAGCGGGTGCGCGTGCACCGGCGTCGTCTCCGCGCCCCTCCCCATCACCGTCACTCCGCAGCCGTCCTGCCAGGTGGTGGTCCAGCCGGTGGTCGGACCGGTCGTCGTCGGCCAGCCGACGCCCGTCTCCGCTCTGGTGACCTGCAACGGTTTGCCGGTCTCGGGTGCCTCGGTGACTTTCAACGGTGGTGCCGTCCCGGTGACCGTCACCACCAACCTGGCTGGTGTCGCCACCGGATCGCTGACCTTCAACACCGCCGGAACCGCCACGGTCACCGCCACCGTCACCGCGGCGGGCACCGCCTGCTCGTGCACCGGCGTCGTCTCCGCACCCATCACCATCCCCATCACTGCGCCAACAGGCCCGCTGAGTGCGTCGCCCGCCTGCTGGCGGGTCAACCTGCCCTTCCCGATTCCGCACCTGTTCGTGGCGACGTTGAAGGCCACCCTCACGCCGGCGCAAGCGGGAGTCACGGTCACTTTCTACGTCTCCGGCCTGCCGGTGGGCACCGCGGTGACCAACGCCAGCGGTGTCGCCACCCTCACCAACGCCGGCCTGTCCATCCTGCAGATCAGCGCCAGCAGCTACACGGCGGTCGCCACCGTCGGGGGCTCCACGGTCCAGGCGACCGGCTCCCTGGTGCCCTGCTTCCCGCCGGTGTGACCGGCCTGCGCCCGATCGGCCGGGGGAGCGTGACGGGTCCTGCTGCGGTACTCGCGCACAGGTCTGGTCACGCAGTGCAGCCCCTGACCTGACGGCCTTCCGGTAGGCGGCCGGCCCCTCAAGGGCGTGTCCGTCAAGGGCTGTCCCCCGTCGTGGAAGGGCGGGGGACAGCGCGACTCAAACTTACCGGTGAGCCATTCGGCACCACGCTCGTTGGCAGGACGGAGACGGGGAAACGGACAGCCCCCGGGTGCCGGTGGTACGTGGACGGCTCACAGGTGAGGACCGGGGCCGGTGTTTCCCTCCGGCATCGGCCCCGGACAGCCGAGCGGCTCTCACAGCCCCAAAGCCCCGCGTGTGGCCGTCGGGTGGCCGGTCAGACGCATGTTTCAGCGTCATATGGTGCCGCCGAGCCCCTCCCGATTCCCAGCCGGAGAGTGGATGGTTTCCATGAGCGTTGCCGCGTTCCTTCTCGCCCTCGGCGCTACGTGTCGCCTCACCCGTCTCATCACCAAGGACACACTGGCGGCGGGGTTCAGATCATGGATCGGGGCTCACTTCGGTGACGACTCCCGAGCCGCTTACCTGGTCAGCTGCGGATGGTGCACGAGCATCTGGTCGCCACCGCCACAGCCTTGTACGCCTCCTGCTTGGGAGGCTCTCCATGGTTCCAGGCGCCGGCGACTGCTCTCACACTCTCCTACCTGGCGGGACTCGCTTCACGGTGGCTGGACTGACCAGCCCCTCCATACCTGTCCGTTGCGCGTCGCCTCCCGGTCAGACGCACTCCATGGAGCCTCGGAGCCCCAGATGATTCCGGCCACGATCCGGGAGTTGAAGAACCGAAATCTGAAAGGATCGCAGCCATGCCATGCAATTGCGGCGGGGGAACTCATCAGACCGTCATCGGCCACCAATTGAACCTGCCCAACGGCACATTCCGTCAATACGTCACCTACCAGGAAGCCGAGGCTGCAAATCAACGAGCAGGTGGCACTGGGTCGATCACTATCGTGATGCAGTGACGCCTGCCCCGTGGTCAGGGCCCCTTGGCCTTGCAGTCGCGGGCACCGCCGAAGCACGGCGCACCAATGAAGTGCTCGGGCTTGCGCTCGTGGCGGCGTGGGGGCCGCTGGTCCGCCGGATGTTCACCGCCTTCGAAGCGGCACGGCCCTTCGCGCAGGCAATCGGCATACTCCCAGCAGCGCCCGTGGCTCCCCAGCGGCCTGACTCTGCTGGGACGCTCCCGACCTGGGTCTGCATGGCTCACACCGTGCCGGTGGCAATCGGCCCAGGTCCGGAAGTGCAGCATGCCGACGGACCCCGCCGGGACTCCGGCAGTGCGTCTGCGTCTGGCCGTTTCGTGACGGGCGCCGGGCCCGGCCCCGGACGACCCGGCGACGACGGGGACGGAGACGAGACGGCGTGACTGGCCACGACGCTACTGAAGCCCGGCCGCCAGTACCGGTAGTGCACGGCGCGGGACTGACGAGTGGAGGAAGACGTGGAACGAGCGGAATGGCCTCTGATCAGTCAGCCGCCACTCGCAGCCGGTGAGGTGCCCGTGGCCGGACCTGGCTGATTTCTCTCGGCGCGCCGATGCGCAAGCGCGGCGCACGACGGCGAACTCACCAGGGCCGTTACCCCCGGGCGCCGTCTTCGCGATCTGTCCCTGGCAAGGCCCGCGCTACAGACTCCGTGTGCTCCACCAGTACTGCCCGAACGCTTTTCACTGGGAGGAACACATGGTGGCCTTTCGGAATGACTCGTTGGGGTCGACGGCCCGGCGTGGGGTGTTGTCGGCCAGGCATGGAGCGATGTGACTCGACAGGCTTTTGACCAGGGGAAAGAACACGCGAATAGCATCGCCTGCGAAGACCACCTCGCGTAGATGGGGCGAGATTTACCTCCTCAGTGCGGGGAGCAGATGAGGCGCGAGCATGCTCGCGATGTCTCATGCGGGGCCGTCCCCGCGTGCGCGGGGAGCAGCTGGCACCGGAAAGGGAAGGCGTGGCAAGGGAGGGACCATCCTCGCGCGGCCGGGGGCAGCTCGCCTGCTGGCTCGGCGTGGCCGCCGTGGTGGAGTCCTTGCCACCGGCGAGGCATACAGCCGCCCCGCCCACCACAAGAAGGGCAGCAAACCCCGGCGCACCGAGGAGCGGCAAACTTGACGGCCTGGGCATGTGCAGCGGGCACGAGGCCGAAGAAGTTCACGGAGTGCGTCGGTGGATCTCAGCTCAGTGATCATCGCGGTGGCAGGCGTCGCAGGAACCCTGGGAGGCTCGCTACTCACCCAGCGCGGCGCCGAACGAGCGAAGCGCCGGGAAATAGAGCTCGTTCGTGACCATGAAGAGATCCGCGAGAACCGTTCACTCCGACGCACCTGCTATGCGGAACTCAACCGAGATGCCCGGCAGTTCACCACCGCACTCAACCGCCACCTGCACGTCATGAGGGAACACGGCGCGGAGGACACCGACAGCGACGCACTCGACGAAGCGAAGAACGCGCACCGTGATCGATACTCCGAAGCACAGATGATCGCCCCTGAAGAAGTGCTCATGCGAGCGAGTGTCGTCAACCAAGCCCTGAACAAGGTCTACGGCCAGGTCAAGCGCCTCGAACGCGGTGCCCCCGGACTAGGCAGTGTTTCTCGGATCTCCGGACGTGGGTGGGGTGTTGGGGTCAGGCTGGTTCCATGGGTCGTGGGGATTTAACGAACGCGGAGTGGCATCGACTGGAGTCGTTCTTGCCTCGTGGTGGTGCGCGTGGGGGTCGGTGGAGTGATCATCGGCGGGTGATTAACGGGGTGCTGTACCGGGTGCGGACGGGTGTGCAGTGGCGGGATCTTCCCGAGCGGTTCGGGCCGTGGGAGACGGTCTACAAACGTCATCGCCGCTGGTCAGCGGACGGAACGTGGGAGAGGCTGCTGTCCCGTGTCCAGGCTGCCGAGGACGCTGAGGGCCGAATCGACTGGGACGTGTCAGTGGACTCCACCGCGGTGCGGGCTCACCAGCACGCCGCCGGTGCGAGGAAGGTGCCCCCAGCCGCGGTTCCTCAAAAGGGGGCCGGGCAGGGGACGAACCGGGTCGATCCGGTGCTGCGGAAACTCGTCGTCCGATTGGAGGAGGTGATCAGATCGGCGAATGCCTGGGACGCTCCCGCGGCGGCTTCACCACCAAAATCCACCTTGCCGCCGAGGGACGATGCCGGCCCCTCGCGCTCGTTCTGACACCCGGGCACTACGGTGACGGCCCCCAGCTCGAGCGGGTGCTGGAGCAGGTTTCCGTGCCCCGCACCGGAGTCGGACGGCCACGCAGCCGACCCGACCACGTCCTGGCGGACAAGGCCTACACCTCCCGCAAGAACCGCCGTTACCTGCGACGACGCGGAATCGGGCACACCATCCCCGAACGCCTCGACCAGCAACGGCACCGGCACAACCGCGGCTCCGACGGCGGCCGGCCCACCGGATTCGACAGCGAACGCTACAA
>NZ_BBNO01000014.1:0-33984 GCF_000829715.2 Streptomyces lydicamycinicus
GCTCCGGTCCTGCGGGCGGGCCCCGGTACATCCCCTCCGACCGTCCCCCGTTGCCGACTACCGGACGGTGACACCGCCCGTCACAGACCACCTCGACCCGCGCCCAAGCAGCGGCGGACAGCTCGGCCAGATGCCTGCCAAGGGGTGCCGCCGCACGGCCGCCGTAACGGTGATCCGTACGGCGGGTCAGTCGCGCACGCACGGAGGTCGGAGGGGATGTCCGGTGCCCCGCCCGCAGGACCGGAGCGAACAACGGGGCGTTGAACCTCTGGGACCAGAACCGCCCGCGCCGAGGACGGGGTACCGGGCGTCCCCTCCGACCCGCCACCCACAACGCGTAGGCGCCCGGCGCCCAGCCACCGGCAACCCGCCCAGCCACCGGCTGCCGCAACCGCGATGGCCTGCATAAAGTGGCGATGACACGGTGCACGCACGTATCACCCACCAACAGCAGGAGGCCGGCGACCATGAGCGACGCGAATTCCGAGCCGCAGGGGCCCGAGGCGATCGAGCACGCGCACGACCCCGAGGTGCTACAGCTCGCGGCCAAGGTGTTCGACCTGGCGCGGCACGGTGACACCGACACGGTCGCCGCCTACGTGGACGCGGGCGTGCCCGCCAACCTGACGAACGACAAGGGCGACTCGCTGCTGATGCTGGCGGCGTACCACGGCCACCCCGCCACCGTGGAGGCCCTGTTGCAGCGCGGCGCCGACGCGGACCGCCCCAACGACCGCGGCCAGACCCCGCTCGCCGGCGCGGTGTTCAAGGCCGAGGACGAGGTCGTCAAGGTCCTGATGGCACACGGCGCGGACCCGACGGCAGGCACTCCGTCGGCGATCGACACGGCCCGGATGTTCGAGAAGGCGGAGCTGCTGAAGCTGTTCGGGGCGGAGTGACCCGGCGGACGGCCCGGTAGGGGAGGCCCGGCCCACCGCCCGTGGGGCAACGGCACAGGCGCATCAGCGCTTGACCTCAAGTTCGCTTGAGGTTCTAGCGTCGGGTCAAGACGGCATCCCGCCGCTCACCGACTCGCGCCGCACGCCACGAAGGGCCCCGCATGTCCGAGCACCCCTACCGCCTCGCAGTGATCATCGGCAGCACCCGGGAGGGCCGGTTCGCGCCCGTCATCGCGAACTGGTTCACCCGGCACACCGAGGGCCACCCGCACATCGACGTGGACGTCATCGACCTGGACGCCGTCCGCCCGTACGAACTCCGTTACGGCAGCGAGGAGTACGAGACCTTCGCCAAGCGCGTCGACGAGGCGGACGCCTTCGTCGTGATCACCCCGGAGTACAACCACTCCTTCCCGGCCCCGCTCAAGCACGCCATCGACCTGCTGCACCGCCAGTGGCAGGCCAAGCCGGTCGGCTTCGTGTCGTACGGCGGGATCTCCGGCGGACTCCGCGCCGTCGAGCAACTGCGGCTGGTCTTCGCCGAGTTGCACGCCACGACGGTGCGCGAAACGGTGAGCTTCCCACTCGCCGGCAACCTCTTCGACGACACGGGCAAGCTGCACGACCCGGCCCCCGCCGCACAGGCCGCCGACGCGCTGCTCCACCAGCTCACCTGGTGGGCGGTGGCCCTCCGCGAGGCCCGCGCAAGCCGCCCGTACGGCGGCTGAGGCCCGCCCGGCCGGTACGCGTCCGATACTTGGCCCGGCACATGAACCGGACCAGGGGGACGCCATGAGCGCACGCAAGGGGCCGTACGAATGCGGGCTGGACGCCGCGGTGGACGTGATCGGCGGCAAGTGGAAGGTGCTGCTGCTGTGGGCGCTGGCTCAGCGCCCACAGCGGTTCGGTGAGCTGCGGCGGGAGTTGCCGAAGATCAGCGAGAAGGTGCTGACGCAGCAGCTGCGCGAACTGGAGGCCGACGGCATCGTGCACCGCGAGAACTTTGCGCAGGTGCCGCCGAAGGTCGAGTACTCGCTCACCGACTTCGGCGTCTCCCTGAACGAGGCGCTGGCCCCTCTCGGCGCCTGGGGCCGCGCCCATATGGCCCACCTGGAGGCCACCTACCCCCAGCGCCATCCGGAAGGGGCCTGAGCACCGGCGTTTCGTACATCCAGGACCCCGTGGCGCTCAGACACTCGGCGGCCCCGGGTGCGTCCGTGGCACTCGGACGCACCCGGAGCCACCGCCAGGACTCTCAGGCACTCTCCGCACGTCCGGCACCGCCCCTGCCCGTGGCGCCTCCGCCCGTTCCGGGAGACTCCGCCTGGCGCTGCGCGCGGGCGGCGGCCAGCGCCCGCTCGAAGCCGTGCTGCGTGGCGTCACACCACTCCAGGAGATCCGTCAGCAGCTCCCCCAGATTCCCACCCGGGCTCCGCCGCCAGCCCACTTCGGACAACCCGTAGCCCCGCAGCACCTCCTCCGCCCGCGCCACCCGCTCCTCGCTCCCAGCCATCACCATGTCGCCCCGCCTCATCAGTTGTTGACGCCGCGCTGATTTCAACGGGTCCCGGTTCAGGCTCCGTTCGAGCGCAGCATGGTTCCAATGCAAGCGCATCGGAACGTCGGCGAGCAACCCGGATTCGCCGGCCTCGCACGCCTCCTTCAGGCACCCCGCCCCCCCCGCACCGCCGTCGCGAGATGCGCCCTCCCTGGTTGTTGCGCGCGGGCGGCTCGGAGGTCGGCCCGGGCGGCGTGGGGCAGCACCAACTCCTCGACGGAGAAGCCGAGTCCGGCAAGCCCAGGGCGGCCGCGCCCGCCGCGCTCAGCTCTCGGGGCGCTCCTGGAGGGCCCAGCCGTTGCCGTCCGGGTCGCTGAAGTAGACGAACGAGTTCCATGCCCCACCGGGGCCGTCCGCCATCGCGCCGTCCTCGACGTGCTGCACGGGGCCGGCCGCCACCCCCCGTTCGACCAATTGCGCACGGGCCGCGGCGATATCGGAGACCACCAATTGCAGTCCCTGGAGGGAACCGGGCTTGTCCTCCATGACGCCGCTGCCCGCGCCGATGACGATCGAGCAGCCCGACCCCGGCGGCGTCAGCTGCACGATGCGCGCCTCGTCGCCGATGCACATGTCGTGATCGACGGCGAAGCCCATCTGCTCGCTGTAGAAGCGCTTCGCCCGCTCCACATCGGTGACCGGAACCGGTACCAGTTCGAGCTTCCAGTCCATGGCGCGCCGTCCTTCCGTACGGGCGACGGCCCCTGCACAGCGGCCGCCGGACCGGCCTTGTCGCGCTGCAAGAAGTCTAAGGAGCGGGGCGCGAAGGCGCGCATCCATTGACGGAGTGAGCGCTCACTCCGTAGCGTGCCGCCATGACACCACCCCCTTCCCGCCGACGCGCACCCGGTATGAGCGTCGAGGAGCGCCGGGCCATGATCGTGGCCGCCGCGCTGCCGCTCGTGGCGGAGTACGGCGCGGCCGTCACCACCAGCCGGATCGCCCGCGCCGCGGGCATCGGGGAAGGCACGATCTTCCGGGCCTTCAAGGACAAGGACGAGCTGCTGGACGCCTGCGTCGCCGAGGCGGTCGGCACCGACCATGTGCTGCGCGAGCTCGCCTCGATCTCCCTGGACGAACCGCTCGCCGCCCGGCTGGCCGAGGCCGCCGAGGCGCTGCGCGCCCACATGGAACGCATGGGCACCGTCGTCGGCGCCCTCCACGCCTCGGGGCACCGGCGCGGCCGCGGTATCGGTATCGGGAGCCGGGACGGGGAGGCTCCCCTGCCGGACAGCCGGGGCGGGGAAGCTGCCCCTCCGGACCGCCGGGCCGGGGAAACTCCCCCGCCGGACAGCCGGGCGCAGTCCGTCACCGCCCTGCGCAACGCGGTCATCGAGCTGCTCGAACCCGACCGGGCCGCCTTCCGCCTGAGCCCCGAGAAAGTCGCGGCCGCCTTTCTGGCCCTGCTCTTCACCCGGCTACAGACACCGGCGCCGGTGCCGGAGGCCGACGCGCCGCTCACCCCCGACGAACTCATCGACGTCCTGCTGCACGGCACCCTCAACGCCCCCGGGAGCGCCTGATGCCCGTAACCCTCAACCACACCATCGTCCCGGCCACCGATCACCGCGCGGCCGCTCACTTCTTCGCCACGGTCATGGGCCTGCCGGAACTCCCGCCGGCCGGCCGCCGGGGACACTTCCTCCCGGTCCGGGTGAACGAGACGCTCACCCTCGACTTCATGACCGCGCCGGACGCCGAAGGCCACCACCTCGCCTTCGACGTCGACCCCGACACCTTCGACGCAATCCTCAGCCGCCTCCGGACCGCCGGCATCCCCTACGGCAACGCCCCCACCGAGCCGGAGAACCGCCGCACCGACCACCCCCTGTGCCCCCGCGGCCTCTTCTTCCGCGACACCTCCCACAACCTCTACGAGGTCATGTCGGTGGAGTGAGCCGGCCTCCGGCTCCTCCGCCTACCTCCTCCGGCTCCCCTTCGCCCCCGGCCCGTGATCGCTCACGCCCCAGGCCTGTCAGCCCCTCACCCGCCGACGAACGTCATGCTGACCTCGTCGTAGCGCGTTCCGGCTATCCGGCCGGTCGGGGCGGCGGCGTCGATCGCGGCGAGTTCCTCGGTGGTCAGCTCAATCGCGAGGGCGCCGAGGTTCTCTTCCAGGTACTTCTGGCGGCGGGTGCCGGGGATCGGCACGACATCGGCTCCGCGGTGCTGCACCCAGGCCAGGGCGAGCTGGCCGGCGCTGACGCCCTTCTCGGCGGCGAGTTCGTCGAGCTTCTTGACGATGGCCAGGTTCTGCTCCAGGTTGCCGTCGGCGAAGCGCGGCTGACTGCGGCGCATATCGGACTCCGACAGGCCCTGTACCGAGGTGTAGCGCCCGGTCAGGAATCCGCGGCCGAGCGGCGAGAACGGCACCAGGCCGATGCCGAGTTCACGGCACACCGGCGCGATCTCGTCCTCCAGATCACGGGTCCACAGGGACCATTCACTCTGGAGCGCGGCGATCGGATGCACCGCATGCGCCCGGCGGATGGTCGCCGCGCTCGCCTCGGACAGCCCGAGGTGGCGCACCTTGCCGGCCTGGACGAGTTCGGCCATCGCGCCGACGGTCTCCTCGATCGGCACCTCGGGGTCGACCCGGTGCTGGTAGTAGAGGTCGATGTGGTCGACCCCGAGCCGGCGCAGCGATGCGTCGCAGGCCTCTCGTACGTAGGCGGCGTCGCCCCGGATCGCGGTCGGCTCGCCGAGGGCGTTGGCGAAGCCGAACTTCGTTGCCAGCACCACCTCGTCCCGCCGTCCGGCGATGGCCCGGCCGATCAGCTCCTCGTTGTGTCCCGCGCCGTAGAAGTCGGAGGTGTCCAGGAGGCTGACGCCGAGGTCGAGCGCGTGGTTGATGGTCGCGATCGACTGCGCGTCGTCCGACTCCCCGTAGCCGTGGCTCATGCCCATGCAGCCGAGCCCCTGTGCGGAAACCGCCAGCTCACCGAGGTGACGCGTCGGGATGTTCGTGGTGGTCATGATGTTGCTGCCTCCTGGACGTGCGGTGGACGGATCTGAATCCCGGAACCTGCTCCGAGCTCCCGGTCCCCCAGCGCCCTGATCCCTGAGCACTGAGTCCGGGGCCCGCGTGGCGGACCTGTTCCGTAATCCCGTCCCGGACGCTATGAGTTGGAGTGCCCTCCAAGTCAACAGAGATTTCTTTCAGGCGGGGTTTGGCCTCCAGGGAGTGACCAGGAGGGGGTTAGGGAGGCAGGTGTCAGGCAGGTGCGGCGCCCCCGACAGCCGCCCCTTCGGCACCCCGACGTCAGCGTCCTCCCTCAGCCTCCGTCGGCGCCGTCGCCCGCTATCGCCCGTAGGGCCTGGCAATGCGCGGCGAAGGCGGTGCGGCCGCCGGGTGTCAGGGCGAGCCAAGTACGCGGGCGCTTGCCGACGTATCCCTTGGTGACGGCGACATAGCCGGCCTTCTCCAGGGTGGCGACCTGCCGCGACAGGACCGAGTCGCTCACCTCGACGGTGTCGCGGACGAAGGCGAACTCGGCCTTTTCGGCGGCCGCCAGGGTCGCCACGATGGAGAAGCGGACCGGGGCGTGAATCACCTCGTCGAGTTCATGACGCGGATGTGCCCCCGGACTCGTTCCGGTCACCGCCGCGCCTCCAGATAACCGCCTATCAGCCCGGGAAGGGCCACCACCACTGCGCCGGGGACCCACCACGACGCGGCACCCTGATGCCACATCACACCGGGGAACAGCACCGCGAGGTAGAGCAGCGCCCACACCATGATCATGCCGATATGCCGCCGGCCGAATCCGCGCCGGGAAACGCGCTGCCGGACCGCGTAGAACGACAACCCGGCGACGGTGGCCATCCAGAAGCCGGTGCCGATCGCCACCCCATAGGGCGGGGGCAACAGTCCGATGGACAGCACCAGGACCGCGGCCGCGCAGCCGTAGAGCACTTGATACCGGACGTACCACTTCGAGCTCTTCCGCACCGTCGAGTCCAGCTCCTGCACTCGGGCCAGTGCGGCCGCCGCGTCTCGCGAGGCGTACTCCCCCATGCCAGTTCCCCCTGCCTGATGATCCGACTTCCTGCATTCAGCGTGACAAGTACTTTCCAATCCGGCAAGTACTTTCCAGCCATTGTGAGTTGGCCTCGGAGATCACACCCCCGGCCCCACGGCATCCGGAGAGGGAGGGCAGTGGTCGCGGGGCCGGCCGCGCCACGGCTGTCTGGGCGCCGAGGACCAGGTCAGGTAGGGTGGCGCTGCCATCAGTGAACGGACCGAGGAGGTGAGACCGATTCCCCGCCAGACCAGGCAGGTGCTCCCGGCTCACGTCCGTGCGGTCCACCCGATGCGGGTGACCCTCCGACACACGTGACCCGGGAAGCGCACTCGGCGCCCCGAAAGGCTCACATGTCGTCATCTCCGATGCCGCCCCACCCGTCACCGCTCTCGTCGCCCCTCCCGGCACCCCTCTCCGCACCGCACTCCCGCTCCATCGTCATCCGCGAACTGCGCGCCGCCGGCTGCGTCTTCGCCGAGGACGAGGCGGAGTTGCTCCTCTCCACCGCGCGTACCGAGACCGAACTCGCCGCCATGGTGGAGCGGCGCGCCCTCGGCCTGCCCCTGGAACATGTCGTCGGCTGGGCGGAGTTCTACGGCCGGCGGGTCACCGTCGACCCCGGCGTCTTCGTACCGCGCCGCCGTACCGAGTTCCTCGTGGGCCAGGCCGTCGGCCTCGGACGCCGGGCCGGCGACCGCACCGGGCGGGCACCGGTCGTCGTCGACCTGTGCTGCGGATCCGGCGCGGTGGGCGCCGTACTGGCCGACGCCCTGGACCGGATCGAGCTGCACGCGGCGGACATCGAACCCGCCGCGGTGCGCTGCGCCCGGCGCAATGTCGCTCCCGCCGGGGGCGAGGTCTACGAGGGCGACCTCTTCGACGCCCTGCCCGGCGGCCTCCGGGGCCGTATCGACGTTCTGGTGGCCAACGTTCCCTACGTGCCGACCGGCGAGGTCGGGCTGCTGCCACCCGAAGCCCGTGAGTACGAGCCGCTGGTGGCGCTCGACGGGGGTGCGGACGGACTCGACGTCCTGCGACGGGTGACCGCGACCGCGCCGCGGTGGCTGGCGCCAGGAGGCCATCTGCTGGTCGAGACGAGCGAGCGGCAGGCCCCGCACGCGGTCGAGGCCTTCACCCGCAACGGGCTGGCCCCCAGGGTGACCGGCTCCGAGGAGCTCTACGCCACGGTCATCATCGGCACCCGGCCTGCGGAGGGGCAGGCCATACCGGGCCCGCCGTAACGGACCCGCCACAGCCCATGCCATAGCCCCCATCGGGCACCCGGCAAACAAACAACAAGCCACCCGGCCCACTTGCCGGCGGCGCTCGCCCCACCCGGCCGGAGCACTATTGCTAGCGCTTGCTTGCAATAGTTAGCACGGCGAGGCACCATCGGGGTATGGCATCACTCAATGTCGGCAATCTCGGCGAGTTCCTGCGGGAGCAGCGGCGCACCGCGCAGCTGAGTCTGCGGCAGCTCGCGGATGCCGCCGGGGTGTCCAATCCGTACCTCAGCCAGATCGAGCGCGGCTTGCGCAAGCCGAGCGCGGAGATTCTTCAGCAGCTCGCCAAGGCGCTGCGGATATCCGCGGAGACGCTGTACGTCCAGGCCGGGATCCTGGACGAGCGACACGGTCTGGACGGGGTCGCTGTGCAGACCGCGATACTCACCGACCCGGCGCTGAACGAGCGGCAGAAGCAGGTCCTGCTCCAGATCTACGAGTCCTTCCGCAAGGAGAACGGGCTCGGGAACGACGGCAAGGACACCGCTGCGAGCGGACATGAGGACGGGCGCGGCACGGACTCCCTCGAGACAGAGGCCGACGGCGGCCCGCACGCCACCTGAGCAACCGATTACGTTTCCAGGAGGAACAACGCCATGGCCATCAACACCGATGACCTCCGCAAGGCCCTGACCGACGCGACCCCGCTGTACGCCCTGGCCGGCACCGTCGACCTGGCTGCCGAGAAGCTCGGCGAGGTCCCGCAGTTCGTCGAGAAGATCCGGGCCGAGGCGCCCAAGCGCTTCGAGTCCGTCCGCAGCACCGACCCCAAGGACGTCCAGGCCCTGGTCAGCAAGCAGGCCAAGGACGCCCAGGAGAAGCTCACCGAGCTGCTGGGGTCGCTGGACGGCGACATCAAGAAGGTCCGCGACCAGGCGCAGGAGCTGGCGCTCCAGGGCGTGGGCCGGGCCGCCGAGGCCGTCGTCCGGGCCCGTGAGGGCTACGAGGAGCTGGCCGAGCGCGGCCGGGGCGCCGTGGCGACCTGGCGCGGCGAGGCCGCCGACCAGGTCGAGGACCTCGCGGTGGCGATCGAGCCGGAGCCGGTGCACAAGCCGGCGCAGAAGCCCGCCAACAAGAGCGGTGCGAAGAACCAGGCCGCCAACGGGGCCAAGGCGGAGACCAAGGCCACCCCGTCGACGCAGCCCAAGCCGGCCGCGCCGAAGAAGCCCGTCGCGCAGCGCAAGCCGGCTCCGGCGAAGAAGAGCACCCCGCCGTCCGCCAAGTGACCGCGGAGCACCGCGTGAGCGGGCTGTGAGCCGGCTCACCCGGCGCCGGGGGCGCCGATTGACCGCACGGGCCGGGCACACTTCAGGTGCCCGGCCCGTTGTGCGGGTACGGTGGGGCCGCATGGGCGGCCGACGGCCGCAGCAGCGGACCGAGACGACACGACGGGCGAACGGGCGGTGCAGGGCGTGCTGATTTACGGGTTCCAGAGCATTCTGAGCTGGGTGCAGCTCGCCCTGGGTGTCTATGCCGCCGTGATGCTGATCGATGCGGCCGTGCGGCGGGAGGACGCCTACCGCGCGGCGAGCAAGCAGACCAAGGGCATGTGGCTGATTTTCCTCGCTCTTGCCACGGCGCTGCTGTTCATCCTGCCGATCATGTCGTTCCTGCCGGTCATCGGCGTGATCGCGGTGATCGTCTACACCGTCGACGTCCGGCCGGCGCTCCGGGAGGTCTCCGGCGGTGGCCGCGGCCCGCGCCGCGGGGGCTCCAGCTCGGACGGGCCGTACGGGCCCTACAACGGCGGGCGCTGAGCCGCACCGGGCCGCGCGACCCGCGGCGGGCGCCGAGCCGCCCGGCTTCGGCGGCCCGCGGCTCCGTCAGTGCCGGTCCAGCAGCAGGACGGCCACGTCGTCCGTCAGCTCGCCGCCGTTGAGATCGCGGACCTCCCTGACCGACGCGTCCAGCAGCTCCTCGCCGCTGAGACCGGCCGCCATCTGGCGGCTGACCAGCTCGGTCATGCCTTCCTGGCCGAGGCGCTGATTGCCCTTGCCGATCCGGCCCTCGATCAGACCGTCGGTGTACATCATCAGGCTCCATGAGCCGCCCAGCTCGACCTGCCGGCGCGGCCAGCGGGCGTTCGGGAGCAGGCCGAGCGCCGGGCCGCCGAATTCGTACGGCAGCAGGTCCGGGCGCTCACCCGCCCGGGCCAGCAGCGGTGCGGGGTGGCCGGCCAGGCACAGACCGGCGCGGCGGCCGTCCGCGGAGATGTCGACGGTGCACAGCGTCGCGAAGATCTCGTCGTCCGCGCGCTCGTGCTCCAGCACCTTCTGGAGGGTGGCGAGCAGCTCGTCGCCGCAGAGTCCGGCGAAGGTCAGCGCGCGCCAGGCGATCCGCAGCTCGACGCCGAGGGCGGCCTCGTCCGGGCCGTGGCCGCAGACATCGCCGATCATCGCGTGGACGGTGCCGTCCGGGGTGCGGACGGTGTCGTAGAAGTCGCCGCCGAGCAGCGCGCGGCTGCGGCCGGGGCGGTAGCAGGCGGCGAACCGGAGGTCGGAGCCGTCGAGCAGGGGCGTGGGCAGGAGGCCGCGCTCCAGGCGGGCGTTCTCCTGGGCGAGCATCCGCGACTCGGTCAGCTGGCGCTGGGCGAGGTCGGCGCGTTTGCGTTCGACGGCGTAGCGGACCGCGCGACTGAGGACCGCGCCGTCCAGCTCGTCGCGGAAGAGGTAGTCCTGGGCGCCGACGCGGACGGCGTCGGCGGCGCGCTCGGCGTCCGTCTCGTAGGTGAGGACGAGAACGGCGTGCGAGGTCGCCATGCGCAGCACGTCGCGCAGCATGCCCAGCTCGTCGCCGGGGGCGCCGGTGTCACGGTCGGCGGTGCGCTCCGCCGGGGGCAGGTCGAGCAGGATGCAGTGCACATCGTCGGTGAGCAGCCGCTCGGCCTCGGTGAGGTTGCGGGCGGTGCGCAGGCGCACCTTGCGGCCGGCCCAGTCCCACATCTCGGGGACATGGCTGTTGGGGTCCTCGCCGATGAGGAGCAGGGTCAGGCCCTGGTGGAGCGGTCCGCGATCGGCCGAAAGTCGCTGTTCGGCCGGCTGGGGCTGGTCGGCCTCCGGGAAGCCCTGCGGTGCCGGACGGGCCGGCTCCTGGGCGTCGGCCAGCGCCAGGGCGCTCGTGCCCCGGGCCGTCGCGTCCCCCGCGCCCGGCGCGTCGGCGACCCGCGCGGTATCCGCGCAGGCGTCATCCGCCGGTCCTGCCTGGTGCGGCAGCACGACCGACCGCTGGTGCGGTACGGGTACGGGCATTGGTCTGCTTCCTTCCCTCCCCCCGAGGGGTGCGGCGGGGCGCCGACGGCGCACCACCCGTGCCCGGCTCCACTTCGCTCGTCGGTCAAATGAGTGGGCCGTGCCAGGCACTGACAGGCGACCATAGCGCCAGTACCGAGAGGTATGGAATGCCCGGCGGCAATCGGCCATCGTCATATGCCGCACCCGATAAGCCATTTGACCTGGGGAGGGCGGAATGCGGAATGACGAACATCACCCCGCTTGAGTGCATTCAGCTACGCCACGACAACCCTCAGACAGCAAGAAATCCGGTCATTCATCGTCCGTTGTGACGCGCGCCATCGCCGTCGTCCCCACCATCGGGGCGGACGACGCCGAGGATCGGCATGGAGCCGGCGCCGGTGATCGTCACCTGCCGGCCGGGACGCGGCGCATGCACAATCGCTCCGTCACCGAGATACATCCCGACATGGCTGGCATCCGAGAAATAAATGATCAGATCGCCCGGCCGCATATCCCTGAGGCCGACGCGGGGCAGCTGCCGCCACTGCTCCTGTGAGGTGCGCGGAATCGTGTGGCCACCGGCCTGCCAGGCCCGCAGCGTCAGCCCGGAGCAGTCGAAGGTGTCCGGCCCCTCGGCGCCCCAGACGTAGTCCTTGCCGAGCTGTGCGGTGGCGAAGGAAATCGCTTTCTTGCCGGCCGCCGACGCTTTGTTGCTGATGTCTTTCAGCACGCCGGAGTCGAGCCACTTCTGCTGCCGCGCGAAGGCCTGGGCGTCCTCCAGCTTCTGCAGCCGGTCCTTTTCCTTGGCGGCCAGCCGGGATTCCAGCTGCTTTGCCTCGTCAATCTTTTTCTTGATGTCCCGCTGGGCGCTTTCCTTCTTCTTGCGGTTCGCCTCCAGCTGCTCCCAGCGGTCCGTCGCGGAGTCCGAATACTTCTCCAAGTCACCCTTCAGACGGCCGAGTTGGCTGATCACACGCCTGGCGGCGAACTGTCCCTTACGGGCCAGGGTGGCATTGTCGAGAAAGCCTTCCGGGTCGGTGTCGAGCATCAGCTTCGCCTCGGAGGGCAGCCCGCCGCCGCGGTACTGGGCGCTGGCCAACGAGCCCGCCTGCCGCTTGAGGGCGGCCAGCTTGTGCTGGGTGCGGTCGATGCTGCGGGCCAGCCTGACGATCTCCTTCTGCTGGAGCCCGACCTGCTCCTCGGCGGCGTTGTAGGCGTCGGTGGCCTGCTCGGCCTTGCGGTAGAGGGCCTCGATCTTCTTGCGTACGCCGTCGAGGCGCCGGGCGTCGGCGTCCTCGGCGGCCGCGGCACTCCCGGCCCGCCGGGCGTCCGCGGACGGGTTCTTCGGGTCATCGGCGTAGGCGGCCGTCGCCGTACCGCCGAGCAGCCCCATCACGCACAGGACGACGGTGGTGCACGCCACCAGCCTGCCGCCTCTTCCGCCCCGTACCCCCCACATGTCTCGTACGTCCCGAACGCCCTGCTGTGCCCCCTGGCTCCCCACCAGTCACCTCCGGTCGTTCCGCACCGATATCGCCTTGTCTCAGGCGCGGATGCTGCCATACCGACTGGTAATTCAACAGGGTGACGGGCCGTTTCGCACCAGTCAGCGAGCACTTCTCCCCCCGCACCCAGCCGATGGCCGAGGTTCACCCTGCGTTCACTCTCCTCCATCGGCCGCTTCACCTGACCTACCTAATTTCAGCCTTACCGAGTGCGCGCCATGCCCACAGCGCATGCGCGACACGGCTAGCTGGCATCGCACGACCGCGACAGCCAATGCCCTGCTCATCACCTCGCACGCCGACGAAGCGGCGCGCCCCAGGAAGGAACTCTCGACAGTGAAGCTTCAGCGCAAGAACCGGGTTCGCGCCCTCGCCGTTGGCGCTCTCGCCGTCTCCGGTGCCCTGGCCCTGTCCGCGTGCGGCTCCGATGACACCACCGGTGCCGGTGGCGGTGGCGCCGCCAAGCCGTCCAACATCAAGTGCGACGGCAAGGGCAAGCTGCTCGCGTCCGGCTCGTCCGCGCAGAAGAACGCCATGGACGTCTGGGTGCAGAACTACGCGGGCGCCTGCAAGGGCACCGAGATCAACTACCAGCCGACCGGCTCCGGCGCCGGTGTGACCACCTTCCTCCAGAAGCAGACCGCCTTCGCCGGCTCCGACTCGGCCCTCAAGCCCGACGAGGTCACCAAGTCGAAGCAGGTCTGCAAGGGCGGCCAGGCCATCGACCTGCCGATGGTCGGCGGCCCGATCGCGGTCGGCTACAACGTCCCCGGCGTCGACGACCTGGTGCTGGACGCCAAGACCCTGTCGCAGATCTTCGACTCGAAGATCACCAAGTGGAACGACCCGGCGATCAAGAAGCTGAACCCGGGCGCCAAGCTCCCGGACCTCAAGATCCAGGCGTTCCACCGCTCCGACGACTCGGGCACCACCGACAACTTCACGAAGTACCTCAAGGCCGCCGGTGACTGGAAGCACGAGCCGGCGAAGAAGTGGGAGGGCGCAGGCGGCCAGGCGGCCTCCGGCTCGGCCGGCGTCTCCTCGCAGGTCAAGCAGACCAGCGGCGCGATCTCCTACTTCGAGCTGTCGTACGCCACGGCCGGCAAGATCCAGACGGCCAAGCTGAACACCGGGGCCAAGGAGCCGGTCGAGGCCACCGTCGACAACGCCTCGAAGGCCATCTCCGAGGCCAAGCAGGTCGGCAAGGGCGATGACCTGGCCCTGGACCTCAACTACACCACCAAGGCCGAGGGCGCCTACCCGATCACCCTGGTGACGTACGAGATCGCCTGCAACAAGGGCAACAAGGCCGAGACGCTGCCCGCCACCAAGTCCTTCCTGACCTACATCGCCAGCAAGGACGGCCAGAGCGCCCTCAAGGCCCTCGGCTACGCCCCGCTGCCCACCGAGATCGCCGACAAGGTCCGCGCGACCGTCGCCAAGATCTCCTGACCTACCGGGCGGCGGCCCATGAACCGCCGTACGGTCCACAAAGGGGGCCCCTTCACCAGGGCCCCCTTCGGGCCGCCGCCCGTCCGGTGCACCGCCGCGCCAGGAGCCGCCATCCGGCTCCGCAGACCGGAGAACCCATGAACACAGCCTTCTCGACAACCGACACCCCGCCTCCGCCACCCCACGACGGCCGCTCGGCCATATCGGGCAAGGCGGTCCGCCCCGGTGACCGGATCTTCCTCGGACTCTCCCGGGGCTCCGGTATCGCCCTCCTGGTGATCATGGCCGCCATCGCGGTCTTCCTCACCTACCGCTCGGTGCTCGCCATCTCCGGCGACACGGCCAACTTCTTCACCACGCTGGACTGGAACGCGAGCGGGGCGGAGCCGAAGTTCGGCATCGCGGTGCTCGCCTTCGGCACCGTCGTCAGCTCCGTGGTCGCGATGGTCCTCGCGGTCCCGGTCGCGGTCGGCATCGCACTGTTCATCTCGCACTACGCCCCGCGCCGGCTGTCCTCGACGCTCGGCTACGTCATCGACCTGCTCGCCGCGGTGCCCAGCATCATCTACGGCCTGTGGGGCGCGCTCTTCCTCGTCCCGCATCTGACCGGCCTCTACACCTGGCTGGACGACTACCTCGGCTGGACCGGCATCTTCGAATACGGCGGCGGGGCGGCCCGTTCGCTGTTCACCGTCGGCATCCTGCTCGCGATCATGATCCTGCCGATCGTGACCAGCGTCAGCCGCGAGGTGTTCCTCCAGGTCCCGAAGATGCACGAGGAAGCCGCACTGGCCCTCGGCGCCACCCGCTGGGAAGTCATCCGGATGTCGGTGCTCCCCTTCGGCCGCTCCGGAGTCATCAGCGCCTCCATGCTGGGCCTGGGCCGTGCGCTCGGCGAGACGATGGCCGTCGCCACGGTCCTCTCGCCCAGCTTCCTCATCAACGCCAGCCTGCTGGACCCGGGTGGCGGCACGTTCGCCCAGAACATCGCCAGCAAGTTCAGCGAGGCCGACCAGTTCGGCCAGGACGCCCTGATCGCCTCCGGCCTCGTCCTCTTCGTGATCACGCTGCTCGTCAACGGCGCGGCCCGCCTGATCATCGCCCGCCGCAAGGAATACTCGGGAGCCGCCGCATGAGTATTACGACCGACCGCCCCGCGGTCTCCAATGGCGGCAGCCCGCTTCCGGTCTCCCTCAAGCACGCCCGGCTGCCGCGCTGGTCCCCGCCGGTCATCGCGCTGGCCGCGGCCGGCGCCGGCTGCGGCATCGGCCTGGGCGCCGGCCTGGACAGCACGGTCCAGTGGGGCCTGATCGCCGCCGCGCTCTTCGTCCTCGGCACCTTCGCACTGGCCGCGGCCGTCGAGGGTGCCCGGCAGGCCAAGGACCGGCTGGCCACCAGCCTGGTCTGGATCGCCTTCCTGATCGCCGTCGTACCGCTGGCCTCCCTCCTGTGGGAGACCGTCAGCCGCGGCACCAAGGTCCTGGACGTCTACTTCCTGCAGCACTCGATGGGCACCACCCCGGACGCGCTGCCCGGCGGCGGTATCTACCACGCGATCATCGGCACGCTGGAGCAGGTCGGCCTGGCCACCCTGATCGCCGCGCCGATCGGTCTGCTCACCGCGATCTACCTCGTCGAGTACGGCCGCGGCCGGCTCGCCAAGGCCGTCACCTTCTTCGTCGACGTGATGACCGGTATCCCGTCGATCGTGGCCGGCCTGTTCATCCTCTCCGTGTGGATCCTGATCCTCGGCTTCGGCCCGTCCGGCTTCGCCGGCTCGATGGCGCTGGCGATCCTGATGATGCCGGTCGTGGTCCGCTCCACCGAGGAGATGCTCAAGCTCGTCCCGAACGAGCTGCGCGAGGCCTCGCTGGCCCTCGGCGTCCCCAAGTGGCGCACCATCCTCAAGGTCGTTCTGCCCACGTCGATCGGCGGCATCACCACCGGCGTGATGCTCGCCATCGCGCGCATCACCGGAGAGACGGCGCCCGTGCTGCTCCTGGTGTGGGGTGCGAAGACGATCAACAACAACCCCTTCGAAGATGCCCAGCAGTCGCTTCCGCTCTACGTTTTCCAACAGTGGCAGCAGGGTTCCGAGGCCTCGTACGACCGCGCATGGGCCGCGGCACTGGTCCTCATCGCCTTCGTCATGATCCTCAACCTGGTGGCCCGCGGCATCGCCCGCTGGAAGGCCCCCAAGTCCGGCCGCTGACCAAGCCGCCAACAGAAAGAAGCAGTGATTTCCATGGCCAAGCGAATCGACGTCAGCGGCCTCTCCGCGTACTACGGCGGCCACAAGGCCATCGACGACATCTCGATGACCGTCGAGCCGCGCTCCGTAACGGCCTTCATCGGCCCGTCCGGCTGCGGCAAGTCGACGTTCCTGCGCACCCTGAACCGCATGCACGAGGTCACCCCCGGCGGCCGCGTCGAGGGCAAGGTGATGCTGGACGACGAGAACCTCTACGCCTCCGGGGTCGACCCGGTCGCCGTCCGCCGCACCGTCGGCATGGTCTTCCAGCGCCCCAACCCGTTCCCCACGATGTCGATCTTCGACAATGTCGCGGCCGGTCTGCGGCTGAACGGCTCGTACAAGAAGAGCGAGCTCAAGGACATCGTCGAGCGGTCCCTCAAGGGCGCCAACCTCTGGAACGAGGTCAAGGACCGGCTGAACAAGCCCGGATCCGGGCTCTCCGGCGGTCAGCAGCAGCGGCTGTGCATAGCCCGCGCCATCGCGGTCGAACCGCAGGTGCTGCTCATGGACGAGCCGTGCTCGGCGCTCGACCCGATCTCCACCCTCGCCATCGAGGACCTGATCGGCGAGCTCAAGGAGCGCTTCACGATCGTCATCGTGACGCACAACATGCAGCAGGCCGCGCGGGTGTCGGACCGGACGGCGTTCTTCAACCTCGCCGCCGTCGGCCAGCCCGGCAAGCTGATCGAGATCGACGACACCGAGCGGATCTTCTCCAACCCGTCGGTCCAGGCCACGGAGGACTACATCTCCGGCCGCTTCGGCTGAGCGACGAGCGCGGTCCGGCCGCTCCGGCCGGGCCGCCCCCACCAGCGTCCTGCGGTGCTGCATGGCGGTGCCACCGCAAGACGAAGGGCCCGCCCCCACTTCCCGGGGGGCGGGCCCACTCGCTGTCCGTGTCAGCCGCCGGAGCGGACGGCTTCCGTCCGCGTCAGCCGAACGCCAGCTCCACGATCCAGTACGCGCCCGCCGCGACCAGCGCAGCGGCCGGCATGGTGATGAACCAGCCCATCACGATGTTCTTGGCGACGCCCCAGCGCACCGCACGCGTGCCCTTGGTCGAGCCCACGCCCATGATCGCGGAGGTGATGACATGGGTGGTGGAGATCGGCGCGTGGAACATGAACGACGCGGTGTACATGACCGAGGCGGCCGTGGTCTCCGCGGCGAAGCCCTGCGGCGGGTCCAGCTCGATGATCCGGCGGCCCAGGGTGCGCATGATGCGCCAGCCGCCCGCGTACGTACCGAGCGAGAGGGTGATCGCGCAGGCCAGCTTGACCCACAGCGGGATCGCCGCGTTCTGGTCCTCGACATCGGCGATGACCAGGGCCATCACCACGATGCCCATGGTCTTCTGCGCGTCCTGGAGGCCATGGCCGAGCGCCATGCCCGCCGCGGACACGGTCTGGGCTATGCGGAAGCCGCGCTTGGCCTTGTGCGGGTTGGACTTCCGGAACATCCAGAGGATCACGACCATCACGAGATAGCCGAGCACCAGACCGATGACGGGCGAGATGAACATCGGCAGGACGACCTTCTCGACCACCCCGGACCAGATCACGGTGGTGCCACCGGCGAGGGCCGCACCGACCATGCCGCCGAAGAGGGCGTGCGAGGACGACGACGGCAGACCGAAGTACCAGGTGACGAGGTTCCAGACCACCGCGCCGAGCAGCGCGGCGAAGAGGATGCCCATCCCCTTGCTGCCGTGCGGCGTGGAGATCAGCCCCTCACTGACGGTCTTGGCGACCCCGCTGCCCAGGAAGGCACCGGCGAGGTTCATCACGGCGGCCATCGCCAGCGCCGCCCGCGGGGTCAGCGCCCGCGTCGAGACCGAGGTCGCGATGGCGTTCGCCGAGTCGTGGAAGCCGTTGGTGTAGGTGAAACCGAGCGCGACCGCAATGGTCACGACGAGCGCGAAGGTGTCCATGGGAGGCGCTCAGGACTCCTTGACCGCGATGGTCTCGACGGTGTTGGCGACGTGCTCGAAGGCGTCCGCCGCCTCTTCCAGGATGTCCACGATCTGCTTGAGCTTGAGGACCTCGATGGCGTCGTACTTGCCGTTGAAGAGGTGTGCCAGCAGCTTGCGGTGGATCTGGTCGGCCTGGTTCTCCAGGCGGTTGACCTCGATCCAGTACTCGGTGAGGTTGGTCATGGTCCGCAGATGCGGCATGGCCTCGGCGGTCAGCTCGGCCGCCCGCGCCAGCACCTCGATCTGCTGGTCGATGCCCTTGGGCAGCTCCTCGACCTTGTAGAGGACGACCAGGTCGACCGCCTCTTCCATGAAGTCCATGATGTCGTCGAGCGACGAGGCGAGGTTGTAGATGTCCTCGCGGTCGAACGGCGTGATGAAGGAGGAGTTCAGCTGGTGGAAGATCGCGTGGGTCGCGTCATCACCCGCGTGCTCCGCCGCCCGCATTCGCTCGGCGATCTCTGCCCGTGCGGAGGCGTCCGCCCCGAGCAGTTCCATCAGGAGCTTGGAGCCTGTGACGATGTTGTCCGCGGAGGCGGCGAACATGTCGTAGAAGCTCGTCTCCCTGGGGGTCAGACGAAAGCGCACGTGAAATCCTCGGGGTACATCGGATTCGGTCGAGTTGATGCTAGGCGCATCATCCAGCCACTGCTAACCGGCATTCCTTCAGTGTCGCCCATCGTGCAGCATGCTCTGCACGGGGTACCACAGGTGCCCGCAAAGTTCGGTACTATATACCCACCAGGGGTATATAGATCGCCTAGATACCAGGGGAGACGGCCATGCCGACCACGGACGCCGACACCAACGGCGGCACCACAGCCGCCGCGACCCCCCACCCCCCGAAGCCGGACACCGACCCCCGAAGCGACGTTCAAACCGTGACCCATCACGCAGAGACTTCTCCGGCAGCCGGCATGCACGGCTACGCACAGCAGAAAGACGCACACATCAAGCGACTGCGGCGGATCGAGGGCCAGATCCGCGGACTCCAGCGGATGCTCGAAGAAGATGTCTACTGCATCGACATACTCACCCAGGTCTCGGCGAGCACCAAGGGCCTCCAGTCCTTCGGCCTCCAGCTCCTGGAGGAGCATCTGCGGCACTGCGTCGCCGACGCGGCCGTCAAGGGCCCCGAGGCCATCGACGCCAAGGTCCAGGAGGCCACCAAGGCCATCGAGCGGATGCTGCGCACCTGAGCCGGCGCGCTAACCGGGGCAGCGTCCGGCGGTTCCGGTCCCGGGCGGCACCCGGTCCACGGGGTCGCCGCCGTCGCCGTCGACCTCCAGCACCTCGTCGATACGGTCCGGGCTGAGCCGATCCTCGCTGGCGGCCGCGGCCGCGATCATCAACTCACCGGTCAGGTCGATCTCGACGAGGGCTACGTGGTCCTGGACCGTCGTAGGGCGGTGTCCGGCCACGTACAACACCTCCTCCTTCGAGCGCCTTCCCACGCCTGGGGTGGTTACCGCAAGCCTAGGGACGGGCGCACGCTCCGCGCATGGCACGGATGGACCATTTCCGCCATCCGGCAAGCGCCCCCGTCACCTGCCCGGCCCACGGCGCCCGCCCTCATGGCGTGGGTGAAGCGATCTTCCCCGCGTAAATATCCCGTTCGTCCGGCAGTTGTACCGCGACCTTCGTCCCGAAACCGGACAGTTCCGTCGTGGAGGTCACCGAGGCCCCCTTCGGCGCACCGTTGGCGAAACGGAACCACTGGCGCACCTTGCGCAGCCGCCCGGCCTCGTCCAGATACACATCGAAGGGCACCTCGTCGGTGGTGAATCCGTTCCCCGCGGCGATCAGCGCGGGTGCGGTGCGCGGCGACGCCGCCGCGGCGGCCGCCCCGATGTCCGTCGTCCCGCGGTAGTGCCGCACCCGGACCCCGTCCAGCCACTCCTCGCCCTGATACGTCACCTCCCGTGCGCCGCGCAGCAGTTCGGCGGCGGCCAGCGGATCGGTCGCGCCGCCGGTGACCAGATTCCCGTCCGCCAGCGAGGCGGTGGCCACCCGCACCCATTTGTCGGCGGGCACCCCGGCCCCGCGGTTCTTCATGAACAGCGCACCGGGCGCGAGGATCTCCGTGATCGGCTGATGGCCGCCGCTGGGCCGGCCGGCCGGATCGGGGAGCACCACCCGCAGCCGGCCGGTGCTGGTGGCGAAGTCGTAGCCGCCGGTGCCGCGGATGGCGACGCGGGTGCCGCCGCTCGCGGTCTCCATGGACGTACGGACCGTGGCGGAGCCGGCCCGCACCAAGGCGTCGGCGCTGTCCCGGACCTCCGCGGCGGCGGGGGCGGCCCGGCCGGCCGGCTCCTGGTCGTCGGCCGCGGCGCCTTCCTGGGAGCAGCCCGAGGTCAGCAGCCCGACCGCCAGTCCCGTCCCGCACGCCATGGCCACGGCGACCGTGCCACCGCCTCGCCTGTCCTGCACCACCATCGCGTACGAGCCCCCTCGGCCGCTGTCTTCGGGAACGGCCTGGGCCGGCCGGTCCGCTCGGGAGGGTCGGACGTTCCGCCGCCGCGCCTGACGTTTCGTCGACCGTTCCGTTCAACGACTGCCGAGGGGGCTCGTCACGCAAGGACACCTGGGGCGCGTAGCGTGGCCGGGTGCCCGACCGAGCCCCTCACGCGACCTCCACCACCGAACGCGGCGCCTTCTGCACGGCCCGCTGTGACTGCGGCTGGCGGGGGCCGGCCCGACGCGCCCGCTCACAGGCACGTACGGACGCGGAGCGCCATGTGGCCGAGGCCGAGGTCGGCTCCGGCAGCGACGGCCACGGATCCGGGCGCCCGCTGGAATGAGGAAGTCCGTTCCGGGAACCCCGCACGCCCCTGCCGCATCTGCGTAGTCAGGGAAGCAACGGCACCGCGCCGCCAACGGACTTCAGGGACAGCATCGGACAGCGCGGGCATCACCGGACACAGCGGAACGCGGGGCTGCGCGTTGCCGCGGCCGTCCGGTGCGGATTCCCCGGCAGCGCCCCGTGACCACTGGCCGGTCCACCGGCAGGCGGGGCGGGACCGTACGACATCGAGGGGGATTCATCCCAGTGAAGCGGCGCACACTCCTTCAGACCGGCGGCGGACTGGCGGCGACCGCGGTCGCCCTGGCCACCGGCTGCGACAACAAGACCGGCAAGGCGGGCGCGGCGTCCACCGCCACGGAAGCCGCGGCCGGCGCGGGCGCGACCCGGACCAACGCGGCGGCCGCCGCCGGGGGCGCCGCCAAGGGCCGGGCCTCCCAGTCGTCCTGGACCGCGCTGCGCAAGAGCCTGGACGGCAAGCTGGTGCAGGCCTCCGACAGCGCCTACGCGACCGCCCGGCGCCTCTACAACACCCGCTACGACACGCTGAAGCCGTCGGCCATCGCCTACGTCAAGCACCCGGCGGACATCGCCGAATGCCTCTCCTTCGCCCGGCGCTACGACACCCCGGTCGCCATCCGCAGCGGCGGCCACTCCTACGCGGGCTGGTCCAGCGGCAACAACAAGCTCATCATCGACGTCTCCGCCCTCTCCAAGGTCGGCGCGCCGTCCGGCGGCGTCACCCGCATCGGCGCCGGCGCCAAGCTCATCGACGTCTACGAGGGCCTCGGGGCGCACGGCGTGACGATACCCGGGGGCTCCTGCCCCACCGTCGGCATATCCGGCCTCACCCTCGGCGGCGGCCATGGCGTGGTCTCCCGCGCGTACGGCCTGACCTGCGACAGCCTCGTCGGCGCCACCCTGGTCACGGCGGACGGCAAGACCGTCGACTGCGACCGGAAGCAGCACGCCGACCTCTTCTGGGCGCTGCGCGGCGCCGGCAACGGCAACTTCGGCGTGGTCACCGAGCTCCGTTTCCGTACGCATCCGGCCCCGCGCGCGGTCATGGCGTATCTGACCTGGCCGTGGTCGAAGGCGGCGAAGGTGGTGGCCTCCTGGCAGAAGTGGGGGCCGGTGCAGGCCGACGAGATCTGGTCCGCCTGCCATCTGGACGCGCACCCCGGCGGCACCCCGTCCGTCTCCGTCGCGGCCTTCTCGCTGGGCAGTTACGGCGATCTGAAGAACGCCCTCGACAAGCTCGCCGACCAGCCGGGCGGCCCCGGCGCCGCCAAGAGCGTCCGGCTGACGCCGACGGGCTACCTGGACGCGATGGAGTCCTATGCGGGCTGCTCCTCCAAGTCCACCGCGCAGTGCCATGCGCCGGGTTCGCTGCCCGGCCAGACCGGCGCCGGCCAGCTGGGCCGGGAGACCTACGCCGCCCGCTCGCACTTCTTCGACCGCTCGCTCTCCGCGGCCGGCATCCGCACGCTGATGGACCAGATCGAGGCGGGCGGCCGCAAGGGCGTCGCCGGGAACGTGGCGCTGACGGCGCTGGGCGGCGCGATCAACCGCGTCAAGAGCTCCGACACCGCCTTCGTCCACCGCGGCTCGCGGTTCCTCGCCCAGTACCTGACGTCCTGGCCGGCGAACGGCTCGCCCGGCTCCCGCACAGCGTGGCTGAATTCCTTCCACGACGCGATGCGCCGTCACTCCTCGGGCGCCGCCTACCAGAACTACACCGACCCCGGCCTGAGCAACTGGAAGTCGGCCTACTACGGCGGCGCCGCCACCCGGCTCGCCGAGGTCAAGCGGACCTACGACCCGCAGCGGCTGTTCAGCACCTTCCCGCAGGCGCTCTGAGCGCTCCCGGACACACGGACGGCCCGGCCCCCGCGAGGGGCCGGGCCGTCCGCATCCGCCAGGCCTTGTATCCCGGGGGCGCGGCCCGCCGGTTCACCGGAACCGCCGGGCCATGCCCTCAGGCCGCCAGATCCTTGTCCCGCTCCTTGTGTCCGCCGCGCATCGCCGAGCCCGTGGCCACCACCCGGCTGCCCTCGCCGTCCTGCCCGGCGTCCACCCCGGAGCCCGGCGCGCACACCAGCCACGCCAGCTTCGACCGGGCGATCGCCGTCGTCACCGGCACCAGCAGGGCCTGTGCCAGCGGCGCGAGCAGCAGCGCGACGGCGGTGCCCAGGGCGAAGCCGCCGACCACGTCGGTCGGGTAGTGCACGCCCATGTAGACGCGGCAGAAGCCCTCGGCGAGCGCCAGCAGAATGCCGATCAGGCCGAACTTCCGGTGGGCGATGAACAACCCGACACCGACCGCCATGGTGAGCGTCGCGTGGTCGCTCACGAACGAGAAGTCGCTCTTGCCGGGGATCAGTACTTCCAGTCCGGCGTGTTCCTTGAACGGCCGCGGCCGTTCGACGAACGACCGGATCGGGATATTGGCCAGCAGGGCGATGCCCGCGGCCAGCGGCGCCCAGACCAGGCCCGCGACGGCGGCCGGCGCGCCCGGATTGCGGCGCGCGGACCACCAGGCGATCAGACACAGCACGGCGAGACCGGCGATGATGCCGTACTCACCGATGTACTCCATGGCCTTGTTGACCCAGTGGGGGGCGTCCTTCGCGAGGCCGTTGATGCCGTCGAGCACGTCGACGTCGGGATTCGGCCCCTCGAGTGCGAGTCCAGCCATCTACAGCGGCCCCTTATCTTTCGCGCGCGCGAGCGCCTTCGTGTGCTGCCTGCCCCCGTGGTCGTCGAGCGTGTGCCGTGTCAAGCGCTGCTACGTCCCCACGCCAAGGAAACGCGATGCCCGCCCCTGGCGTTCCACTCTCCACCGGATGATCACCAGGACGTTATCGAAGCTTGACTCATCACCGCAGTTCAGGGCCCTATGTTCACGCAGCGTTCGTACCGGGCAGCGCTTTTGCGCCATCCGATGTGACGCGGGTGGCACCGATGTAATCCGGCGTATCGATCTTGTCGAACCGGATCCTGGCCCCGGTGTACGGCGCGTTGATCATGTACCCGCCCCCCACATAGATGCCCACATGGTGGATGGACCGCGGGTCCTTCAGGTCGTAGGCGAAGAACACCAGATCACCCGGGAGCAGCTCATTCCGCTTCGGGTGCGGCCCGGCGTTCCATTGGTCGTTGGCCACCCGGGGCAGCTCGATGCCCACGGAGTGGTACGCGGCCTGGGACAGCCCGGAACAGTCGAACCGGCCGCCCTGCGCCGCGGTTCCCGTGCCGCCCCACAGATAGGGCGTACCGAGCTTCTGCTGGGCGAAGTAGATGGCACCGGCCGCCTGGCGCGACGGTTCCACCCGCCCCGCCGGCGCCTCGAAGCTCTTCGCCAGCGTCGTGATCGTCTTCACATAGTTGCGGGTCTCGCTGTACGGCGGCACCCCGTTGTACTGGATGACGCGATATGCCCCGGCGTTGTACGCGGCGAGCATGTTGTGCGTGGCATTGCCCGGCGCGCGCTTCACATAGCTCGCCAGCTCGCAGTCGTACGAGGCCGCCGACGGAATCGCGTCCTCCGGGTCCCATACGTCCTTCTTGCCGTCGCCGTTCCCGTCGACGCCATGGGTCTGCCAGGTGCCCGGGATGAACTGCGCCATGCCCTGTGCGGCAGCCGGGCTCTGCGCCCTGGGGTTCCACCCGCTCTCCTGGTAGAGCTGCGCCGCCAGCAGTGCGGGACTTATCGCCGGGCAGAGCGTCCCCCACTTCTGCACCAGCTGCTGATACTCGGCGGGCACCGCCCCCTTCGCCAGCCCGAGTGCCCGCCCGCCGGCCCCGGCCAGGCCGGCCGCCGCCATATACGTACCGATCACAAGCAGCCCGAGCAGGCAGAGCACCAGCCCCGCCCCGAGCCCTCCGGCCACCCAGAATTTCCGCACCCTCCAACCCTCCCCCATTCAGCCCCGGTTCACTGCCTTTTTCCGGCCGCTCCCGCGCGCCCCGCCGCCCCGGGTGCCGCACGACGGCGCATGACGCGGCGCACGGGGCGCTCCGGCCGGGGTACGCGCGCACGTACGGCGACGCCCCAGCACGCCGCCGGACGAGCGACACCGCGTCAGAACCCCGGCAGGACCGTAGCCATGGACCCGAACGGGCTACAAACGGTCCGGCGCGCCGGACCGGCCACCGGTGCTCCCGATGATCATTGCCCAGGGTTATCCCCCGTGATACACACGGTGAGACCAGTCGGTTCAATGGAGGGCGTGCGCCCACGGACACACGCCACCCGCACGGGATCCTTCAAAGAAAGCCGCCAAGTCGACAGCTGACGGCCCATTTGTCAGCGAAGATAGAGACTGACCTGTGCCGCGCCGGCACGGGGACACAACTACCCATCAAGGGGCGGTGAGTTCACACATGTTCATTGCGGCCGAAAAAGGCGACATCACCACCATCATCGGCGGAATCGCCCCGGACTGGGGGCCGTTCGGGAGCCTGGGCAACGAGGCCCGCGTGATGATCGAAGTGGTCATGGCGGTGGCGATCCTGCTGTGCCTCGGCATCGCGATCTGGGGCGCCGCCAAACAGCGCATCGGCGCCACCGCGCTGCGCGACACCTTCAGCGCCGAACAGGGCAAGGGCCTGATCGTGGCCGGCCTGACCGGAGTCTTCATCATCGGCTCCCTCGGGACGCTGTTCACCATCGTCTACGGCATGGCGGTCTAGGCCACACCCCGGCCCCACCGTCGCCCGTATGGCGCGCCCCCGGCACCCGTCCGTCCCCGCGTCGCCCCCGTGCGCCCCCGCCCACCCTCTCTCCGCCGCCCCGTGCCCCCACTCGCTCCCACCGGCCCCACCTCCCCTGCCGAGGCCACATGCTGACGCCTGCTCACGCCGGCCCGACGGCACCGCAGCACGCCCTCATCACCCCCGCCACCAGCGGACCGATTGGGCCGAGCGCTGCGCGGGGACAGGTGGATCCGGGGGCAAGAAGGCGACCGGCGACCGCGGAGCAGACGATGCGCACAAATAACCCAGAGTCCCCCATTCGCCTCTGCCGTACCGCATCTGAGGACCCGTCACGGTGAGATGTACTCGTACCGCCGCACCCGAGCCGCCGCCCGCGCGGCTACGGTCATATGAGGGCGGCACAACACAGCACGCACGGCGACGGCGGCAGAGGGGGCACAGGCGCGATGAGTCTCAGTGACGACGGCGGCTACGGGGGCGACGGCCGCCGCGGTCCGGAGACGGGCCAGACCCGGACCAGACTTCCCGACAACGACGGCGACATCTACGGCCCGGGACGGCGCTCCCGGACCGGCCTGTCCAGCCGCAACCTCGTCACGATCGTCGGCGTGATCGTCCTGCTGCTCGCGGCCATCGCCTTCGCCAACCGCGGCGGCAGCGGCAACAGCGAAACCACCGCCGACGACTCCTCCAAGGACCCCGGCCACACCCAGCCCACCGCCCCCACCGGCACCAAAGCCGTCGACGGCAAGACCAGCGGCATCGCGTCGGGGTTCGCCAAGACGGAGCAGGGGGCGCAGTCGGCGGCGGCGAACTACGTGGTCGCGCTCTCCAGCAGCGCCATGTACAAGTCCGGCGAGCGCGACGCGATCGTCGACGCCGTCTACACCTCCTCCGCGGCCGCGGCCCGCAAGGAAAGCCTCCGCAAGGTCTACACGGACCCCAAGTTCCTCGGCCGGGTCGGCCTCAAGGCGGACGGCAGCACGCCCGGCGGCATGACCTTCGTGTCGCGGGCGAACCCGGTCGGCACGAAGACCGAGAAGTTCGAGGACACCACCGCCACCGTCGCGGTCTGGTACTCCACCCTGTTCGGCCTCGCCGGCACGGGCTCCCAGAACCCGGTCGCGGAGAGCTGGTACACGTCCACGATGCAGTTGCAGTGGGTCAACGGCGACTGGAAGGTCGCCGGCTTCACACAGAAGGCCGGGCCGGCCCCGATCGGCGGCGACCAGGCCGCCGCGACGGCCAAGGACATGTCCAAGGCCGTCCAAGGGTTCGGAGGGTTCACTTATGCGAGGTAACAGCCGACGCCGCGCCCTCACCGTCACCTCGGCGCTGACCGGTCTCCAGGCCACCCTGGTGGTCCTCGCGGCCCGCGCGTTCGCGGCGCCCTCTCCCAAGCCGACCGAGGGCGCCTGCGATCTGCTCACGGACAAGGCCAAGGAACTCTGTGAAAAGCGGGGCGGCGGCAGCGGTAGCACCCCCGGTCCGGGAGGCGGCGGCCTCACCGACAACAACCCCCTAGACCCCCTCGAATCCCTGGCCAAAGGCTGTGCCAAAGCCGCCGCCTGGATCGTGACGAAGCTGTCGGAGGCGGTGAAGGCCACCTCCCAGGTGGACTTCACCAACGCCGCGTTCCTGCGTCAGTACGCCGTCGTCTTCGCCGCCTCCACCGTGCTCACCCTCGTCCTGTGGCTGCTGGCCGTCGCCAAGCGCGCGGTGCGCGGGGTGCGGCTGACGGAGGCGATCAGTGAAGCGGTCGGGTTCCTCTGGCTGACCGTGCTGGCCTCCGCCTTCACCCCGCTGATCCTCTACACCATCGTCTCGGCGACCGACGGGGTCACCGAGATCATCGCGAAGGGGACGGGGGCGCAGACCGACACCTTCTTCGGGGCCTTCTCCCAGGCGCTCACGAAGGGCACGGACATCGGCGGTGGCCCGATCATGCTGATCGTGGTGTCGCTGGTCTCGGTGCTCGCCGCCGGTGTGCTGTGGCTGGAGCTGGTGATCCGGGCCGCGCTGCTGTACGTCGGGGCGCTGCTCGGCACGGTCGTCTACGCCGGGCTGGTCGACAAGAACATGTGGGGGCATGTGCGCCGCTGGGCGGGCATCATGATCGCGGTGATCCTGGTGAAGCCGGTCATCGTGATCGTGCTCGGCGTCGCCGGTGCGCTGTCCCACGACAAGGGACCGAACGCCTTCTCCGCGGTCGTCTCCGGCCTCTCGATCATCGTCCTCGCCATCTTCGCCAGCGCGGTGATCTACCGCTTCGTCCCCGGCTTCGGCGACGAGATGGTCTCGGCCCGTACGAACAAGGGCCGGGCCACCGACGGCAGCCAGGCCGCCGCGATGATCTCCTCGCCCGCCGCGCTGGTCTCACAGGGCATCAAGACCCACAGCTCCCGCAGCTCCGGCGGGGACGGCGGGCAGGCGCAGGGCGGGCAGGGCGGCCAGTCCCGGCCGGCCGACGCGGTGGCCGGCGGCGTCGCCGCCCACAGCTCCCGCGGCGGCGGCCGCGCCCCGGCCCCCGCCACCCCCGCTCCCCGTACGAACCCGAACCCCGGCCCGGGCAGCAGTTCCCGCTCCGGCAAGACCGCAGGAGGTGAGGGGCGTTGAGTACGCAGTCCCACCCGATCGCCCCGCGCCGCACCTATCTGATCGGCCGCGCCCGGCCGAACGCGATCGTCGGCAAGAACCGCGAGACCGGCGAGATCGCGCTGATCATCGCGGGCGCGTTCCTCGGCATGATGTGCGGCCTGCTGGTGCCCATGCTGCCGCTGCGGATCGTCTCCCTGACCGGCTTCCCGATGCTGGGACTCGCCGTCGTCTACGTGCCGTACAAAGGCCGGACGTTCTACAAGTGGTTCGAGATCCGGCGTAGCTTCCGCCGGACGGTCCGCCGCGGCGCCACCTACCGCTCCGGCGCCGCCGAGGCGGGCGTCCGGCTGGACGGCCGGGAGGTCGAGATCGGCCCGCCGCCGGGCATCGGCAGGATCAACTGGCTGTCCGCGCCGTTCGGCCCGGACGAGATCGCGGTGCTCCTGCACGCCGACCGCAAGACGGTGACGGCGGCCATCGAGATCGAGGGGCCGGGCGTCGGCCTGCGGGACAGCGAGGACCAGGAGGCGCTGGTCGACCGTTTCGGGACGCTGCTCAAGCATGTGGCCAACGGGGACGGCTTTGTGACCCGGCTCCAGATGCTGGCGCGGACACTGCCCGCAGACCCGGACGCGCACGCCAAGGACGTCGCCCAGCGCGGTGACAAGAGCTCCCCCGACTGGCTTCAGGAGTCCTACGACCAGCTCCAGTCGATGGTCTCCACCTCCTCCGAACAGCACCGCGCCTACCTCGTCGCCTGTATGCACTACACCCGCGAGCTGGCCGCCGAGGCACAGACCATGGCCCGCGCCGCGCGGATGCACCAGGGCGGGCTGCTGCGCAAGAAGCTGGACCGGGACGCCGGTCTCGCCGTGGTCATGGCCCGTGAGCTCACCGATATCTGCGCCCGGCTCGCCGAGGCCGACATCCGGGTGCGCCAGCCGCTCGGCCAGGCCCGGCTCGCCTCGCTCGTGCACTCCATGTACGACCCGGACCACCCCATCGACCACATCCAGGCGATGAGCAAGCGCAACGCCTGGCCGGCCGAGCTGGACGCGATGGAGCCGACGTATCTCCAGGCCAAGACGCGTGAGTCGACGACCCGCGCACCGTGGTGCCATGCCACCGCCTGGGTCAAGGAGTGGCCGCTGACCCCGGTGGGCGTCAACTTCCTCGCGCCCCTCCTGGTGCACACCCCGGATGTGATCCGTACGGTCGCGGTCTGCATGGACCTCGAACCCACCGAGATCGCCATCGAGCGGATGCTGACCGAGAAGACGAACGACGATGCCGAGGCCAGCCGCGCGGCGAAGATGAACCGGGTGGTGGACCCGCGGGACGTCGCGCACCACGGCCGGGTGGACCAGCGGGGCGAGGATCTGGCGTCCGGTGCCGCCGGGGTCAACCTCGTCGGCTACCTCACGGTCTCCTCCCGCTCGCCCGAGGCCCTCGCCCGCGACAAGCGCACCATCCGCGCCTCGGCCGGAAAGTCCTACCTGAAGCTGGAGTGGTGCGATCGCGAGCACCACCGGGCGTTCGTCAACACCCTGCCGTTCGCGACCGGGATCCGCCGCTAAAGCCGCTGGGAGGCGCGTACGTCATGGCCATGCTCGATCCGATCGGAGCGCTCACCGAGGCGTTCACCAGCTTCCTGTTCGGGAAGGTGGAGACCACCCGGCTGCCCGTACGCACCTCCACCGGCCAGGCCCAGGCGGTCTACCTGCCCACCGCGGCCCCCGGTCTCGGCGACTCCGGCGTGATCATCGGCCGTGAGGTCTACAGCGGCAAGGGGTACATCTATGACCCCTTCCAGCTCTACGGACAGCAGCTGCCGGCCCCGCACTGGCTCGTCCTCGGCGAGTCCGGCAACGGCAAGTCCGCACTGGAGAAGACCTACGTCCTGAGGCAGTTGAGGTTCCGGGACCGCCAGGTCGTGGTACTGGACGCACAGGGCGAGGACGGCGTCGGCGAGTGGAATCTCATCGCCCAGGAGCTGGGGATAACTCCCATCCGCCTGGACCCGACCGCCGCCCTCAACGGCGGTATCCGCCTCAACCCCCTCGACCCGTCGATCACCGCCACCGGCCAGCTGGCCCTCCTGCGCACCATCATCGAGGTCGCGATGGGCCGCGGCCTGGACGAACGCTCCGGCTTCGCCCTCAAGGTCGCGCACGCCTACGTGACCGACACCATCACCCACCGGCAGCCCGTCCTGACCGACATCGTCGAGCAACTGCGGCACCCGGAGGCGGAGTCGGCGGAGGCGATGAATGTCGACATAGACGACGTCCGGGCCTGGGGTCTGGACGTGGCGCTGGTACTCGACCGGCTCGTCGACGGTGACCTGCGCGGCATGTTCGACGGACCGACCACGGCAGGCATCGACCTCGACGCGCCGCTGATCGTCTTCGACCTCTCGCACATCGACCGCAACTCCATCGCGATGCCGATCCTGATGGCGATCGTCGGCGTCTGGCTGGAGCACACCTGGATCCGCCCCGACCGCAAGAAGCGCATCTTCCTCGTGGAAGAGGCCTGGCACATCATCAACTCCCCGTTCGTGGCACAGCTCTTCCAGCGACTGCTGAAGTTCGGCCGCCGGCTCGGCCTGTCGTTCGTGGCCGTCGTCCACCACCTCAGCGACGTGGTCGACGGCGCCGCCGCCCGGGAGGCCGCGGCGATCCTCAAGATGGCCTCGACCCGCACCATCTACGCCCAGAAGGCCGACGAGGCCCGCGCCACCGGCCGGGTGCTCGGCCTGCCACGGTGGGCCGTCGAGATCATCCCGACCCTCACCCCCGGCATCGCGGTCTGGGACGTCAACGGCAATGTCCAGGTCGTCAAACACCTCATCACCGAGGCCGAACGCCCGCTGGTCTTCACCGACCGGGCGATGACCGAGGCGTCCGCGATGCCGACGGACGAGGCGCGCGCCATCCAGGAGGCGGCGGACGCCGAGGCCGAGGCACGCGCCGATGCCATGGCGATGGAGCGGCAGTGGAGAGACGAGTCGAGCGAGACGGTGGCGTGACCCGCGGATACGACGACGAACGAGGCGCCGCCCGGCCCCGGGGGCACGGCGTCCCCGACTCCCTGCTGGTCGGGCTGCTCGCCTTCCTGCTGGGCCTGACCGTCCTGGTGTGGACGGCGACCGGGCTGGCCGGCCTGTTCGCGCACGGCGCCTGGCCCGTGGGCGTCACCTACTCCGGTACGCCGATGGCGCTGCGTCATCTGGTCTCCGCGCCGCACGACATGGCCGCCGCCTGGCCCGACACCCCCAAGAGCCAGCTCTCCGGCTACGGCCTCTTCTGGGGCATCCTCATCGGCGAGCTGATGGTGCTGCTGGTCCTGGTGATCTTCACGCTGGGGACGGTCGCCCGCTACCGCGCCGTACGGAAGGCCCGCCGGACAAAGGCCCGGGAGGCACGAGAAGCCCGTCTGACGGACCAGCAGGCACGCGAGGCGGAACGGGCCGCGCGAGAGGCCAAGGAGGCCCGAGCGGCCCGGGAAGCCGCACGGGAGACCGTCCCCGCCGCCCAGGAACCCACGGCCCCCGGCGAGGACGCCCCGGCCACCCCCGCCGTCCTCGACCCGCTGCCCCTCGACCCCGTCGCCGCCGGTCCCGTCCCGGAACAGCGCACCGCGCCCCCGCTCACCCCTGCCGTCGGCACGCCCACCGAACCCACCCTCCCCCGCGTCCAGTTCACCCCCGACCGCGCCGCCGCCCGCGCGGCCTCCATCGCCGCCGCGGCCGCCGCCCCGGGCCCGCTGATCGTCGCCACGACCGACCCCGCTGTCTGGGCCGAGACCAAGGACGCCCGCGCCAAACTCGGCCCGCTGCTGACCTACGACCCGACGCACCACCTCGACACCCCGGCCCGGCTGCGCTGGTCCCCCACCTCCGGCTGTACAGACCTCGCCACCGCCACCGCCCGCGCGACCGCCCTGCTGGCCCCCGTACGCCCGGCCGGCGCCCTGGACTCGGCGGTCGCGGACGCCGCCCAGACCCTGCTGCGCTGCTGGCTGCACGCCGCCGCGGTGGACGGCCGCCCGTTCCGCCAGCTGCACCGATGGGCACACGCCACCGGCGCCGCCCAGGAACCCGTCCGCATCCTGCGCACCAGCCCCAAGGCCTCGGCCGGCCAGGCCGGCGAGCTGGAATCGGTGCTCACGGCACACCCCGAACGCCGGGAAGCCGCCCAGGCGTTGATCGGCCGGGCCCTGACCGCCCTCTCCTCGATCCACATCCGGGACGCCTGCACCCCGCTTCGAGCAGATTCGGTTCTCCTCGAATCATTTCTCGATGAAGGGGGAACGCTTTACGTGGTAGGCGAGCCCATCGAGGATCCGCGTACCGACCCGGGTGCGATGCCACTGCTCACCGCACTCCTCTCGAGCGTGGTCGAGCACGGCCGCCGCATGGCCGAACGGTCATCTGACGGTCGGCTCGACCCACCACTCACCCTCGTCCTCGACGACATCGCGGCCCTCGCCCCGCTGCCCGCCCTCCCCGGCCTGCTCGACACCGGCCGTGCACGCGGCCTGCTGACCCTGGCGACCATGCGCTCCCAGGAACAGGCCCGTGCCCGCTGGCCCCACCACTCCCTACGGACCTGACGCCGGCCCCAAGGCACTAGCCCCGCCGCAGCGCCATCTCCCGCTCACTCGCCGTGGAGTCCTTCGGATCGGCCATGGTCCGCCCCGTCGCCGCGAACCCCAGCCCGCGGTAGAACGCCTCAGCCCGCGCGTTCTCCTCGTGCACCCACAGCCGTACGCGCTCGACCACCGGCTCGGCCAGGCCCCACGACCACGCGATCGCCGCCCGCAGCAACTCCCCTGCCAGCCCCGTCCCCCGGTGCTCGGGCCGCACATACACCCCGACCACATGCGTCTGCGGCGCCTCCTCGTCCGTCTCGACGAGAGCCACCACCATGCCGCCCCAACCCCCGTCCGCGGCCTCCCCGATGAACGTCACGATCGAGTGCCCCTCCGCACTCCGCGCCGCCCGCTGCCGCCAGAGCTCATCCGGCCGGCGCACGGCCTCCTCAAAGGTCTCGTTGAACGCCACCCGGGCCACGGGATCGGCCAGCGCCGCCAGCCGCAGCTCCTTCAGCCGTTCCCACTCGCCCGCCTTCACCGGCCTGATCACATACCCCATACCGCCCAGCATCTCAGCGACCTGCCGAACAGCGGGCCCATTTCAGTCGATTTCGGTTCCGCCGGAAACGCGAAAAAGCCCCCCGGGAACTTTCGTTCCCGAGGGGCTCTCTCAAAAATTGTTCGGCGGCGTCCTACTCTCCCACAGGGTCCCCCCTGCAGTACCATCGGCGCTGAAAGGCTTAGCTTCCGGGTTCGGAATGTAACCGGGCGTTTCCCTAACGCAATGACCACCGAAACACTATGAAGATGACAACCCGGCACAATCACAGGTCGTTACTTCAGAACCTACACAGTGGACGCGAGCAACTGAGGACAAGCCCTCGGCCTATTAGTACCAGTCAACTCCACCCGTTACCGGGCTTCCATATCTGGCCTATCAACCCAGTCGTCTACTGGGAGCCTTAACCAATCAAGTTGGTGGGAGCCCTCATCTCGAAGCAGGCTTCCCGCTTAGATGCTTTCAGCGGTTATCCTTTCCGAACGTAGCCAACCAGCCATGCCCTTGGCAGGACAACTGGCACAC
>NZ_BBNO01000013.1:0-110828 GCF_000829715.2 Streptomyces lydicamycinicus
CGGCCCTCCGGGCCGTCAGATCCCGCGCTCCGCTTGGGATCTGATTGCGCTTCGCGCAACGGGTCGCTTCGCTTCCCTTGGCCTTCCGGCTCCGCCTCCAGGCCGGCCCGCTGACGCGGGCGGCTGGCTACAAGGGGGGTCGGTGGTTTGGCCGACCACGGGCGGTCGATCACCAGGTCGCGTGCATCAAAATCGTGTGTGGATTAGCTCTGGAATGGTGCTCCCTCACCACTTCACGGGCACCTCCGCAGAACACGAGGCGCTGTACGCCTCCCTGAGCGCCCGTCATGGCGGCCCCGGAAACCAAGTTCAGAAGCGCCACCAGAACTCCACAACGCCAACACAACCCCTTCCGGTCCCTCGGCGGTCGGTTCCCAAGGCGTGCCAGCTCGGGCTTGCGCGGCTAACCTCCGGCTGCTCGAAGGTGCTGCTGCCACCCGGCAATAACGCTGCCGTGCACTGCTGTCCACTCCTCGCGAATCGCGCTCCACCCCCTTCTGAACTGGGGATTGAGGGAAATTCGCGAGAAATGGATCAGGCAGGGAGCGGGGGCAAGGGTGGCACCTCCAGCCGCGCCACCAAGGCGCCGGCCCACGCAACGAGAGGGCGACCATGACCATTCCGACCACCCACCACACGACCCCGCACACGCCCTTTCAGACGCTCCGCCAGGCACCTCTGAGCCGTCCCCCGCTGGCCGGGCCGCTCGTACCCGCTGACGCCTTCCAGCCGCCCGCAACCGGCGCACCCCAGGCCGGAGGAATGACCATCTACGTCGGCAACGGAGGCACGGTCAACAACACGTTCACCTCTGCGCCCGCCGTCGGGCCGGTTGCCGTACCGCCGCAGGGCCCGCCGGCCACCCACCGCACCTGGCTGACGCCCGGCGTGATAGCCGCAGCGATGCTGTTCGTCATCGCGGGAGCCTGCGGCCTGCTGTCTCTGTCCTATGCACCGCTGGAGCGAATGGCCCAGGTAATGACCGGCGTCGCCACAACCACTGGAGCCCTGACGGCGATTGGACCAGCCATCACAACAGCACTCCGACGCCACACCAACTACCAGTAACCCCCGAGGCGCCTCCCGGGCGTCGTGGAAACGCCGCGGCGCCCCGCACAGCAACGCACGGGGCACCGGGGAAGATGACAGCGCGGCCGGGACTGATTCCAGCAGTCCCGGCCGCGCTGGCTTCAGCGGGTCCTGCTTTCGGAGCAGCCGCCAAACGGCGTATGCATTGCGGGCCGCGCGCACCGTATCCGCCTCCGGCCGAGCCCGAGCCCCCTGCCAACGAAGCGCGTGGTGATCAGTGCGGTGGTACCCAAAGGGTCGGTGCGCTGGATCAGGGTCAGCCACGCGCGGGCGGTCAACACGGTGATGGTGTCGGGGTGGTTTGGGCCGTAGTCCGCTTCGAGCGGCTTCTGCAGGCGGTGGACGACGACGACCGCGGCGGACGTTCTCCCGGGCAGCGTGGACGACGGTACTCCTCGATACGACCAGCCCCAAGGGAACTATGCAATCAACCACAGCAACTCAGGCTTCTATGTACGATATAGATCCTAGAAGGGGGCAGTTATGAAGTTGACGGTATTTCAGTTCGAGGGCACCCCACAGGAGCTGGACGCTTCCGAAGCTCTGCGCGCACTGACCGGACACGGGGCGGCGCATGTCTTGGCGTTCTCCGCACCGGGGGCTAGCAGCGCCAACGCCACGCTGGGCAACGTGCCTGGCGTACCTGAGGAAGGGCAGGAGACGGTCCGTCGGCTTCTGGGGCGAGGACCTGCACCTGAGTTGTTCGTCGCGTTCCTGAGGGAGGTGGTCGAGTGGCCGAAGGTGGGCGTTCACGGCATCAAGCGCAAGAAGGCGATTGTCGGCGAACCACTCGACTACAACCAGTACCTCCGGCTTCGTAAGCAGGGCTCCTTGCTCGGCGGTTTCGCCTACATCTACGCGGAGCGCAGCAGCATCAACCTGCGGCTGAGCCACACGGAGCAGGAACTTCAGGCCATGGGAGTCGGCTCGGCTCGGGTTCTTACGACCGGCCCGCACGAGTACCGGGTCAGCGTCGACCTCACCGACCAGGCAAGCCTCGACGACGCGCTGCGCCTGGCTCGCATCGCCTACGACGCGACCTGACCCAGCCCACCTCCCGTCTGGAGCCAACATGATCTTGCGCCCTCATCAGCGCGAAGCGGTAGATGCAGTGCTGCGTTCCCTCGAGCTACGCACGGGGGACACCATTCCGGAGCGCGGCCTGCGAACGCAGGTGATCATGGCGACCGGATCGGGCAAGAGCCTTGTGGCCGCCCGGAGCACTGAGGCACTCCGGGCGGGCCGCGTCCTGGTGCTCGTACCCTCACTGGACCTGCTCGCGCAGACCGAGACCGCGTGGCGCGAGGGCGGCCGCACGGGCCCGATGATCGGGGTCTCGTCCCTGCGAGGCGAGGACGTGACCTTCCCCAACACCACGGACGTGGACGAGTTGGTCGACTGGGTACGGCCGTACGACAAGGTCACCGTGTTCGCCACCTACGCTTCCCTCGGGCTGGGCACCCTGGAGCGCGCGCACAAGGCCGGCCTCCTGGGCTGGGACCTGATCGTGGTCGATGAGGCGCACCGGACTTCGGGGCGGTTGGGTAAGCCGTGGGCGGTCGTCCACGACAACACCCGTATCCCGTCCCTGCGCCGCCTGTACATGACGGCCACGCCCCGGCTGTGGCAGCTGGACGAGGACGCCGAGGGCGCGCCGGGCGAGCTGGTGGCGAGCATGGAGGACGACCCGAAGGGGCCGTTCGGGGCCCGCTGCTACACGCTGACGCTGTCGGAGGCGATCGACCGGGGGATCTGCGCTCCGTACCAGGTGGTGTGCGTGGACATCACCGACACCCAGCTCCAGGCCGCCCAGCTCCTGGGTGCTGAGGGTCGCTCGGACGAGGTCCGCGGGGCCCGGCTCGCAGCGCTCCAGACCGCCCTGCTCAAGGCGTCCTCGGAGGAGAGCTTCCGGCGCACGCTGGTCTTCCACCACGTCGTGAAGGAGGCTGAGGCGTTCGCGGCCGGCCTTCCCGACGTCGTCGCGCAGCTGCACGCCGCGGACCCCGGGCTGTACCCGAAGACGATCTGGGCGGACTGGCTGTGCGGCGAGCACAGGCCCAACCACCGGCGGCGGGTCCTCGGGGAGTTCGCGGCCGGGATCGCCACGGACGGCACGGTCGTGGAGAAGGGCTTCCTGGGCTCGGTGAAGGTCCTGGGCGAAGGCGTCGACACCAAGAACTGCGACTCCGTCTACTGGGCAGACGTGCGCGGCTCGATGCCCGACCTCGTCCAGGCCGTGGGCCGCGCGCTGCGGATGCAGCCGGGCGAGGGCAAGGTCGCCTCGCTCGTAGTGCCGGTGCTGCTCGGGCCCGGCGAGACGGCGGACAACATGCTGACCTCCAGGGCGTTCGGCGGGTTGGCGAAGCTGCTGGAGGCGCTCAGGGCGCACGACGCCCGGGTGGTGGAGCAGTTGGCGCAGCAGCAGGCCCCCAGCGCCTACAAGCCCGCCCAGAAGGCCGCGCAGGGCCAGGAGAGCCGGGGCGAGGGGAACGGGTCCGGCGGCCCGTCGGCGCCCGCGCGGAAGCTGCTGAAGTTCAGCACGCCGCGCGACCCGGCGCAGCTGGCGGCGTTCATCAACCTGCGGGTCCTCAACCCCGAGCACGAGCACTGGCGGCGCGGGGTGGAGGCCGCCGTCATCTTCGCGCGCGAGCACGGCGACCTGAAGGTGCCGTTCACGTACCGCGTCCCCGAGGGTGAAGAGGCGGAAGGGGTCGGGTGGCCGGCCTCGCTCGCCAACTTCCCGCTCGGGCAGTGGATCGCCGACAACCGGCGCTTCTACGCCCGAGGGGACATGGACGAGGACCGCATCGAGCAGCTGGAGAAGCTGGGCATGGTGTGGTCGCACTTCGACGTCGCATGGGAGGAAGGTCTCGCGGCGGCGCGCGGGTGGGCCGAGACGAACGGGCACCTCCTGGCCCCGCTGGACGCCACACACCAGGGGTACCGGGTGGGCATCTGGCTGAAGAACGCGCGGGCCGCCGCCCGGAAGACTGCCGAGATCGAGCAGCGGCGTGCCGAGGGCCTGCCGGTGGAGTCGTCGGCCGGGGCGCTGTCGGAGATGCGGCGCGAGCAGCTGGAGGACATCGACCCGTCGTGGTGCCCGGCCTGGCCGGTGGAGTGGCAGCGCGCCTTCCACCTCGTCCGGCTCCACCTCGATGAGGTCGGCGGAGAGCTGCCGATGGAGCCGGGTGACGTCGTGCACCAGGGCGAGGACCTCGGCCGGTGGGTGCGCTCGGTCCGGCTCGGCTGGGACAAGCTCACCACCGTGCAGCAGTGGATGTGTGAGCAGGTCCTCGGGATCGAGCCCGCGGCCGAGGACGAGAAGCCGCAGCCGCGCCGTACGCAGGCCGACAAGTGGGCCATGAACTACGAGGCCGCCAAGCAGTTCTACGAACGCGAAGGACACCTTCGGGTACCCCGCAAGCACGTCGAACGGACCGTCGGCGAGGACCAGGAGGAGCGGGAGCTCCGGCTCGGAGCGTGGATCGCGAACCAGCGCAGCAGGGCCGCGACGCTGTCCCCGGAGCGGGTGGAGCTGCTGTCCGCGATCGGGATGCGGTGGACGTGAAGGCGCCCACGTCGGGCTGGCCGCTGGGAGGTTTCAGGTCGCCGCTGGTTCGTTTGGTATGGCTGTAGGCAGGGTCCGGATGCGCAGCATGCCGTCTGTGCCGCCTGTTGCGAAGAGTCTGCTGTCCGGTGAGAAAGCTGATGCTGCCACGTGGCCGTTGTGACCGATTTGCGGGCTGGGGAGCTCGGTCCAAGTGGCTGTTTCCCAGATGCTGAAGTGGAAGTCTGGGTCCTCCGGGGCATCGGAGACCCGGTCGCCGCTGATGGCGACGAGGATATGTCCGTCCGGTGAGAACGCCATCTCTGTGACCATGTCTCCTGGGCACTCGAGGGGCTCGTGGATCATCTGGCGGGTGCGTACGTCCCAGAGCTGCACATCTTCGCTGCCGGTGGCCAGAAGGTCGTTGTGTGGTGAGAGAGCCAGAGCGGTGACGTCCGAGGCATGTCCACGGAGGGGGGCGTCGATTCTCGTCTGCTCTGGCGCCTTCCAGAGGTGGGCGACGCCTTCGGCATGGCCGGTGATCAGCAAGCCCTCGGTGGAGAGGGCTGGGGCGCTGGTGAGGTTGCTGGCGAAGTGCTTCTCCGTCTTCTGTGGCTGCCGGGGATCGGTAATGTCCCAACGGCGGATCGTGCGTCCCTGGACATAGAGAGACCGGCCATCGGGGGCGAAGAGAAGACTGTCGCCGAAGCCGCTGGTGTGGAGGGGCTCTGCAACGAGCGTTCGGCTTTCTACGTCCCACAGGCGGGCGGTTGCGTCCTCGCTTCCCGTCGCCAGGAGCCGGCCGTCGGGAGAGAAGGCCACACTCGTCACACGGTCCGTGTGTCCGAAGAGCGCCGGTCCCGCCCTGCGCTGTGCGACGGTGTCCCACAGCTGCACGGTCTTGGCGCCGTGTCCGGTAGCCAGGAGATGGCCGTCAGGGGAGAACGCCACCGCCCACACCCCTCCGAGATCCTCAGCGGTCGGGGGCAGCTGCACATGCTCGCCCCGGCGCAGCGCGGCTAGGACGACCTGCTCAGACAGGGCGGCGTGGTGCCCTGTCGGCAGCGAGGCTGGGGTGTTGCTGTTCTCTGCGTGGCGCAACAGAGACAGCCGCTGCCAGCGATCCCGCCACTGAGGCAGGTCCGGATGCTGCAGTGAGGCGATCTTGTTGGTGTCGTAGGCCAGTAGGACGCGCACCAGGGTGAGGTAGTAGTCGCGGCTGGGCAGAGTGCGGCCTCGCAGGGCCGCACTGATCCCGGAGGCGGACAGGTGCTGGCCGCGCGGAGCCCGAGCCGCGATCTGTGCGAGCGTCGGGTCACCATGCAGTGCCCTGAGCGTGCGCAGTTCTGCAGCAGCGAGCCTCAGCTCTCGCCCGAAGTCACCCTTAGCTGTGCGCACATTGCTCCCAAATCCGTGTACGACGGCGGCTGTTCCGGCCATCTGCCCAGGTTAGGGAGCAGTGCTTGCAGATGACCGGAAAATGCTGCAGCCCGCTGGATTTGGCTGGAGAACTGCGCAGACTCACTCCGGTGCTGCTGTGTATGCGTCTTTTCGCGCTGTGCAAGAGAACAACCGCGGCTGGGCTCGACTGGGGGCCAAGGAGGTAGTGATGACAACCCGCCAGACACCCGGGGCAACACCCGCGCCGATCGCCGCTACGCTTAACACGCCACCCTGGACTCGGGCAGAAGCCCCGCAGGGACGCTCTCCAGAGAGCCGCAGCAGGACCGCCGACCGCGAGGCGCGCACCACCCCCACGCGGACGACACCACCACAGGTGTCCGCCGTCTCTGTTCCTCCGCCTCGTAGGAGACTCCCGATGTTTCGGGACCCGCACCCGCACTCCCCCATACCCGCCCGACCCGAACCGCCCGGCCCGGCCAGCGCAGGGATGCCGCCGGAGACCCCGCTGCTGTCGGTGCACGCCTCCGTGGTGTTCCTGGCGGCCGTCATCATCGGCCTCGTCATGGGCGGCCTCATGTTCCTCCACGACAAGTCCGTGCCCGCGGCCGTCGCGACGGGCCTGGTGGCCGCTGGAGGCAGCGTTCCCGTGCTGCACAAGCTGATCGGCTGACCGGCGGCGGGCCGGGTGCACATGCTGCGCCCGGCCCCGCCGCCTCCGTCAGGCAGCGTGGAACTGGTGGACGTGGCCGGCGCGCCACTCCACCCACTGCGGGTCGTCCGGGATGCCCTCGGGTTCCACAACGCCAGCGCCCTCGAGGAACACGACCAGGTCGTGGTCGCTGTCGGCGGTGCCGAGGATCTCGTCCTGGCCGTGGCTGTGCACGGTGACTCTCCGGCTTCCCGAATGGGATGGCCGGTGGACGACGATCGGCACGCTGGTCATGCCACCCAGCGGGCCCCGGGCCATCGGCTGGGCGAGTCGGCCCAGGGCGTCAGGGTGAGTCGCCGGACCAGTCCCAGCGGTTCCGCTCGCCGGGGCGCGGGTCGTACAAGGCCCGGCCGCGGGGGAACTGCCCGAGCTCGGTTGTCAGCGCGACGCCGGTCTGGATCTCGTCCGCTGTCCAGCCGGTGATGTCGAGCAACAGCCCATCGAGCGGGCCGCCGACCAGTTCGGCGTAGGCCCGGCCGGGCTTGGGGCCGGGACGCGGGTGTCGTGGTCCTCGCCGTAGATCCGGCCGCGCAACAACTCCTCATCCCTGTCCATGCGTCTCAGCCTCCCAGCCACTACCGACAACGCGGGCTTGCCCAGGTTCACCTTGGGCTTGCCCACGCGTCCAGCGGGAGGCTTGCCCAGGGTCAGGCACGGCGGGAGAACCAGCGGCCGGTCTTCTGCTCGGGCACGGCCTGGTGCTGCTCCTGGTGCTCGTTACCGACAGGCGCCTGCCGTACAGCGGCGGCCTGGGCCTGCTGCTTGCAGTCGTCGCAGAGCTGCGGGTGGGAGTCCCTGGGGGTACCCCAGTCCGTCGCCAGCGCCTTCTCCCAGCATTCGTCGGTGAACTTCGCCCCGCAGCCGGTGCAGACGGGACGGCGGGCCTCACGCTCGGCGGCCTTCTTCGCGTCCTGCTCCCGGGCTGCCCGTCGCACCTGTTCCTTGTACTCCTCCTGGGGCACGCATGGCCGCTTCCCGGGCGCCGCCTCGCGGCGGGGGGTTGCCGATCGCCTCCCGCAGGGGCTCCATGTGGTCGCGGTCAAGGCGGAGCAACGCCGAGTGGGCCTGGCCGGCACGGTGCCCAAGGCCGCGGTTCATCCCGGAGTGCACCCGGGAGCTCTACGACGCCTGCGGAAGGCCGCCCAGCAGATCGCCAGTCCGTACGCGGACACGGCTGTACCGGATGACGATGGTCGTGTCAGTCGTATGCCGATTCCGGTCAGTTGGGTGCCGAAGGGCTGGGATACCTGGGAGCAGGACGGCAGGCCGTGCGGTCCAGTACTCGGCGGAGGGGGCCACACATGTCGGGAAGCCATGGCGAGGATCCCGGAGACGCTCCGATGGCCGTGTTCCCGCCAGCGTCGGGGCGTGCGGCGGCGATGCCCCGGTTGCTGGACCTCGACAAGCGTGGAGAGCTGACGACCGCGCATGTGCGCCTGGTGGCAAAGGCGTTGGGGAAGTCGGAGCGGACGGTTTGGCGGTGGCTGGCCGCTGCCCGGGAGGATCACCGCCTCGCCCGGATGGAGTCGTCCCATTTCACGGTCACCACGGAGGTCCGGCGGCTGCTGGCGCTGTGGGGCGGTAACGCCTCCCGAGTGCACGCCGAGCTGGTGCAGCGGGCGGCCGGCGATCAGGACGTGCCCCCGGTGCCGTCGCTCTCCACCCTGCACCGGGCGATCCGCCGGGACCTGACCCGCGGGGAACGTGCCGGTCTCAAGAGCGGGGAAGCGGCACGACGCGCGCACGACGTGTTCGGGCAGCGGCCGGCCACCCACCGCAACGCCGTGTGGGAGGGCGATCACAAGCACGTGCCCGTCGAGGTGGACGTGGAGGGTGAGCTGGCCACACCGTGGGTGACCTGGTTCATCGACTGCGCCACCAAGGCGATCACCGGGGTCGCGGTCACCGCGCACGCTCCGAGCCGCGACGCGGTGCTGGCGTCCTTGCGCATCGCGATCACCCGCACCGAGCCGTTCGGTCCGGTGGGCGGGCTGCCCGGTCAGATCCGGGTCGACCGCGGCAAGGAGTTCCTGTGCCGGGCGGTCACCGCAGCGATGGGCGCGCTCGCCGTCCCCGTGACCGACCTGCCCGCCTACACCCCTCACTTGAAGGGCACGATCGAGGCGCTGAACGACGCGGTGGAGGAGATGTTCCTCGTCTCTCTCCCCCGCTACACGGACCGCCAGAAGCTCACCGGCGGTCGACTCGCCGACCCCGGCGCCCCGCCCCTGACGTATGAGGCGTTCGTGGGGTTGCTGCTGGACTGGGTGACCTGGTGGAACACTCGCCATCGCCCGTCCGCGCTGAATGGGAAAACCCCCCTCCAGGCGTGGCAGGCCGACGCGACGCCGCTCACAGACGTGCCCACTGGGCAGTTGGCGACGTTCGCCCTGGAGGACGACGGGCGTACGTACACCATCAGCACCAGCGGGGTGCGGTGGCGCCGCCGCGATTACCTCGCCCCGTGGATGAACGGCCGGACCGGCACCAAGGTCTCGGTACGCCACCTCCCCCATCACGACGACACCATCGAAGTCTTCGACGCCACCACCGGCCACCACCTCGGATCGGCGTTCCTGGCCGCTGCGGCGAGCCAGGAACAGATCCGTTCCGTCCAGGCCGCCCGGACCGCGGCCGCCCGCCGGCTCAAGGCCGACCTGAGGGCAGCGGAGAAGCTGCGTCGGCGGCGCTTCGAAGCCTCCACCACGGCTGCCCCGCCCATGCCTCTCACCTCCCCGACCTCCGCGCAGGCCGAAGAGGAACTGGGCGCAGCAGCGCAGACGGACCGCCGTGCGCTGGCCCGTCCCGATCTCGTTCCGCACGGCCCCGCACCCGATACCTGGGCCCGCCCCAGGCCCCCGCGCACACCCACCCCTGATGAGGACCAAGCTGATGATCGCTGACCTGGACTACGGGCTGCTGCCCGACGAGAGCGAAGACCACTTCCTGGGCCTGGAACAGGCCCAGCTGGTCGGCACCGACACGCTGCTGACCACGCGGGACAACATCGAGGCCGTCATCGAGGCCAAGGCCATGATGTGCGTCTACGGGCCGGCCGGATCCGGCAAGACGATGTCGGTGAACTCCGCGCTACGCCACCTCGCCCCGGACATCACCCACCGCCTGGAACTACGGGCCGGACCGACCCCCAGGGACATCCGACACGGTCTCTTCCAGGCGCTCGGGCTGCCCGGTGAACCGCCGACCCGCCCGATCGAGTTCGACACCCTCCTCAAGGAAGCGCTCGCCGAGGAGTTCCGGGTCCTGGTCTGCGACGAGGCGCAGTGGATGAAGAAGACCGGGTTCGAGTTCTGGCGCCACCTGTGGGACGACAAACGCACCAACATCGCCGTGATCTTCGCCGGAGGCGACGGCTGCTACAAGGTGCTGCGCCGCGAACCCATGCTGGCTTCCAGGATCTTCATCTGGCAGGAGTTCACTCGCATGTCCAAAGACGAGGTACGGGCCACGATCCCCGCCTTCCACCCCGTCTGGGCAGACGTCGACACCGCGCTGATCGACGCGATCGACAAGCAGGCCGCCCACGGCAGCTTCCGCAACTGGGCCAACATCACCACCCACATCCTCTCCGGCATGAAGAAGCTCAACCTCAAGCAGGTCGACGAAGACCTCGTGCGCTGGGTCTACAGCAAAATCGGCGGCATGTAGTGACGGCCGGCAGCCTCCCAGCCGTCACCGTCCTCCTCGACAAAGACGACCACCCCGACTGGACAGCCGCCGCGCACGCCGCGCACGACCCGGTCATGGGACGTCTGACCGTCGACCCCAGCCCCGCCAACGGAGCGCCCGCCGCCCTCGCCCACGACCTCCTCTACGCCCTGGGCAAACGCCTCCCCCAAGGCGGAGAAACCTACGGGACCTGGGCCGACTCCCAACGCCCCGCCTGGGACGCCGTCGCCACCTGGATCCTCACCCACCACATCAGACATCTCATCGTCTGCCGCACCGACCGCCTCACCACCGCCCGCCAGAAACAACTACTCGCCCTGCGCGAACGCTGCGGCATCCACCTCACCCTCCTCTGGCACCGGCCGGCCGGCCCCGCCCTGGACACGCTCCTCGAACAGACCCCGCACCACATAATCGACACCCTCCCCCAGGCCCTGGTCGCTACGAGCCAGCCGGGGTACCCGCCGACCGACGCCCGAAGCACCGCACAGCGACGGACCGACGAATCAACCCGTTACCAGGACGACGGCCAGTGGATCACCTCCCCCGCACCGTCGGACGGCACGGTGACAGACCGTCCGAAACGTTCCCCGTGCCAGGGCGCCCCCGTGCTCGTCCCGACGAACGGCGCTCCGCCCACGCAAGGGCCAAGCCGCACACCAGCAGACGTCCTCGCCGCACGGCTGAACACCGTGGCGCACCCCTTGCACGCCACAGCCCTGACCATCCACGCAGCAACCGGTGCAGACATCAACCGGCTCGCGCTTGTCCGCGGCATCGACATCAACGAAACAGCAACCGCCGTCAAAATCCACGACAGCACCGCCCACCGCAGATGCCGGCTCTACCCCCTCCCCACCTGGACACACCGCCTCGCACGCGCCGCCGGCATCCACGGACAGCTCAAGGACCGCGCCCCGGACAGCCCACTCTTCCCCCTCATCACAGTCCAGGACGGCGAACAACTCCGCCTCACCGCAACAGGAATCCACTACACACTCGGTCCCCATCGGTAGAAAGCGACGATGCCCGCCCGGCCTCAACCTTCGGCACCCAATCCCCTGCTACCACAACCCTGACCAGCGACAACACACCCCGCGCCATACCGACCGGCAACCAAACGACCCACACCATCACCAAAAACGACAGCGCCAGATCGGCATCCATGACAGCAGTCGAGCCACCCACAACAGTCCACTGAACAGCAGAGAGATCGATACTCACCCACTGACATCACAACACCGAACCACCACCGACAAAAACCAGCAGATCATCACTCTGACCTGTGGCTTTAGCCTCTTGCGCCGGAGAGGGTGGCGTAGGGGGGTGGTAGGGGAAACCGTAGGACGCACAGCAGGAGGCACGCCGGCAGGCAGCCCTTGGCGCCCTTCAACACCAGGGGCTTACCACCGGGCGGAATGCGGGCGGGTGCTCAGAGCGGTACGCGGCGGCCGCTCCCTCTGTCCCAGGACCGCGGCTGCATCCTCTGGGAATCGCCGTCCTGCCGGCACTGTTGCATCGACCGAGGGACCGGCGTCGCACGGTGGCAACAAGGTCATCCGCCCCGAAAGGATCCGGGCCCCGGGGTCGCGGTACGCCCGCCGCGCACTCAGACCAGGTTGTATTTCCGCAGGAGGACTTGTTCATGACTGACCGGCCCTTGACGCTCATGGCAGTGCACGCCCATCCCGACGACGAGGCCACCGGAACGGGAGGGGTTCTCGCGCGGTACGCGGCGGAGGGCATCCGCACGGTTCTCGTGACGTGTACCGACGGCGGTTGCGGTGACGGACCAGGGGGTGCCAAGCCGGGCGACCCCGGGCACGATCCGGCGGCCGTCGCCTTGATGCGGCGTCAAGAACTGGAGGCGAGCTGTGAAGCCCTGAAGATCAGCGATCTGGAAATGCTGGACTATGCCGACTCCGGGATGATGGGCTGGCCGAGCAACGACGCCCCTGGATCCTTCTGGCAGACCCCCGTGGAGGAAGGCGCCGCCCGGCTCGCGGAACTCATGCGGCACTACCGACCCGATGTGGTCGTCACCTATGACGAGAACGGCTTCTACGGCCACCCCGACCACATCCAGGCCCACCGCATCACGATGGCGGCGCTGGAGATGACCGCGCTGACACCGAAGGTGTACTGGACGACGATGCCCCGCTCGATGATGCAGCGGTTCGGGGAGATGGTGCGCGAGTTCCATGAGGACATGCCGGAGCCGGATCCTGCCGAGGCCGCCGCGATGGCCGAGATCGGCCTCCCCGACGATGAGATCACCACGTGGGTGGACACCACCGCATTCAGCGGTCAGAAGTTCGACGCACTGGCCGCACACGCCAGTCAGGGCGAGAACATATTCTTCCTCAAGATGGGCAAGGAGAGGTTCGGCGAGTTGATGGGCATGGAGACCTTCGTACGTGTCCAGGACGCCACCGGCGGGACCGTACCCGAGAACGATCTCTTCGCCGGACTGCGCTGATCCGACCGTCCGGCCGGGGCCTGGGAGCGGCCATCAGCCGCACAGCACGATCGAGCACGTCACACACCTGGAGGCTTGTCCACGCGGGTTCCGCTGCGGGCAGCCCGCGACCGCCTGGCAACCGCGCAGGTGAGAGACCCGCGGGCTGCCCACACGGACATGCGCCGTCGTCACGCCCCGGGCCGCATCGAGCTCCAGCAGCCGCGCCACCAGCACCGGCCTGGACACCCCCAACCGCGCCGTGACCTCACCCCACACGCCCGGCTCCCCCACCCCATACCCTCCCCCCCGGGACACCGGCGCCCACCACCGCGCCGCCGCGCGGCCACTGAAGGATCAGAAGTGCCGATCCCGAGACAGCGGAGCGGAGTGGGATGCCGCCCCATGACAGCCGCACCCGCTGCAGAAACCACCCACGGCAGAGACCTCGCTCTTACTCAACACCCGACCAGCGACAACACCCCGGCCTGACCTGCCCGTCACTGACACCCCACTGACACCGAACCGGCACATCGCAGCGTGGTCATCTGCGAACGCGCTTCACCTGCCTTCTGCCGCTGCACCCGGCGCTTGCTCGTCAGGTAGCGGCGTTTCCGGGATCTGGCCCGGGTGGTAGGTCCGCCGGTGCTTGGCGATCAAAGACAGCAGCACAGCCTCGCCGTCGGCGTCGGTGTCGATAGCTCTGGCGTCTCCGTCGGAGTAGACCGCCCAGGCCACCACCGGATCAGCTAACGAGGTTCCTCGCTCGGGTCCTGCCACTCCGTCATCCAGCCCCCGCCCGGGACGACACCCACGATCTGGCGACGCTCACGGACTTCCTTGAAGTCCTCGATGCTCTGTGCTCGTCGCAGCTCATTACGCCACAGCACCACTCACGGAGGGATGGACCGTTTGCAGTACCTGGATCAGCGGAGCAGCAGGTACAGGTGGAACCTGCTGGTCGAGGTCCAGTCGCAGCGCCATCGAATGACGTTGGTGTGGTTGTCCTTCCACCACTGACCGCTGCGGTCGCACGCGGCCTTCTTGTTGAATGTCTCGCCGGTGTCGTACCAGGACGAAGAGATCGTTGACGGGGCAGCAGTCGCCGTCGCCGGCACGGCGACAGCGGCGGTAGCACCCACAACAGCCGCCGCGACGGCTAAACGCATTCTCATAGGTGAACTCCACTTGCAGTGGGGGATGTTGGACGGTTACCAGTGCTCGGGATTCCCGTCGGGTCGGATGTTCCAAGCTGGTCCCTGGGTCTGGGGATGTCAGCACACAACCTGTCCGGGAAAGGCCCGGACAGGTCCGGGCTGCTCAGCCGGGCAGGTCGGACCCGTCCCGGACAGGTCCCGGACAGGTCGGAGTGTTGTCCGCGTTCGCTGTCGCCGATCGGCGCGTCGGCATAGTCCCACCGGTCCTGTTGTTCACCATCCGTGCGTCGTCCAGCGGTTGTCCGTCTTGCGGTTGGCACCGACGTCTGGGCACGCGGCGTGATGGCCGGAAAGCGCGAGAGCGCGCAAACCGAGGAAGTGCGGAGAATCCGTGCTTAAGCGTTGAAGACCGCCCCTGTGGTCCCGGTACGGGCAACCATCAGGAACATGAAGAGGACTCTTACTGTCGCCTCCGTCATCCTGGCCACCATCGCCTTAGCCTCACCTGCCGAAGCAGCCCCTGAGGGCACCCCGGCACGGGCATGCTCGCTGGGCACGGTCGATCTCAAACACCCCCCGCTCGGCTATCCCGTCGACAAGATCAACGAGGTGGCGAAGCAGCTGGGGCTGGCGGAAGCCACCGGCCTCGGCCTGGGCTGCGACAAGGCAGTACGGACCGACCCGTACTCCGAGACATACCCCTACCCCAAGGACGGCCCGGTCGTGCTCCGTGCCAGCGAATCGGACTCAGCTGTACTGCACCGACTCGGTCGCCTTTTTCGGCAAGGCCCTCGACACCGTGCCGGTGGAGACGCTCGTGGTGATCGGATCGGGCTGCGTCGTGGAAGCGAACCCGATCATCATCTAGCAGACGCCGCGTCCGGGAGCGGAGCGTTTACCGGGCGTCGGCGCCAGCTCGAAAGCGGAATGGCAAGGGCCCGGCCAGATGGTCGGGCCCCGTCCGTTCCTCGTCAGGCCACGGAGGCCGCGGATGCGGTGGACAGTGTGACCGAGCTGGTGGCGGCATCGGCCGATCACCGCCCCCACCGCCCGCGTCAGCCGCCCCACGGAGGGGATGTTGTCGGTGATCAGGGACAGGGGCTCCAGCCGCCGAAGCGGGCATCAGCTTGCGGGCAGCGTCCTCGTTGAGCCGAGGGCCGCGGCGGCCCGTTCGGCTGTCGTGTCCTGCCGGGCATCGTGGCCGGCCGGTACCCGACCTGTGCGGCGATTACCTCCAGCTGGCGGGCTGCCCGTACGGCCGCCAGCGGTGAGGCCTTCGCCGGCTTCTCGGTCTCCTCCTGCAGCCGTGCCGGCAGGGCAGTGACCGTCCCGGCAAGAGAATGGCCGACTGCTCGACTTCGGCGGGGTGCGTGTCCAGTCCTCCACGCAGGTGTCCGCCGTGCCGTGAGCTGCCTCGATCAGCTTCTGCTCGCCGACCGCGTCCCAGTCCAGGCGGTGTTCTGGGCCATTCCAGCCGCAGGAACACACCGCGCGCAGTGCGGCCGCCCGCGGCCCGTGCGCGATCTGGCCGTCGTAGACGCTCACTGCGACACCGACTGGCCGCCTGTACCGGAGCCTGTATCGAAGAAGACGGGGCCGGGACGATTCCGTCGGCCAGGAGCACGCCGACCACACCCTCGCGGGAAGAGCCGAACTCCTCCGTCGTCCACCCCTCCCGCTCACCCATGACAGCCTCCAGCCGTTCTGCCCATACCCTTGGCGCCCGAGCAGGCCCGGAGACGACGAAGCCGCAGCACCGACGGGCCCACTACCGGATTCACCGAACGGGCGTGAAGCCAGATCAAACCTGTGGACCCGCCCGCGGACTCCGTGCGCCACATGCCCCAGGGCAGCACTCCAGCTTCGCCAGAAACAAAATCGGTACCCAGCACCGCCCCCCAGCGGCGCCTCCGCCCTGGCACACCCCGGCGAAGCCGGCGTCACCGTCCGCGCCTACGCCGGCCTCCGCCGTGCACCCCTGCCGACACCAGCTTGCCCCGGCACCGGCTGACAACTCCGTCGCCACCAGTGCCTCAGGGGCGGGCAGCTACCGCATCTACTCCCGCTCTGCGCAGCTTGCGGGCGAGATACTCCACCTCCGGCAGCATTCCTGAGTAGACCCCGGCCAGCACCTGGCCCAGGACAGCCTGGGCCTCCGTCAGACCGATGCCGAGTTGAGCACACAGCACCTTCATGAGGGTGACACGCTCCACCGAAGGATGCGTCACGTGCAACACGGCCAGCCCATGGTCGGCGAGCAGCCGGTCCCGCAGCCAGGCAGAAAGGGCTCGGCCACAGTCGGCCTTCGCCTGCCCGCAAGCCAAGCAAACGGACTCCACGTCCCACCGCAACGAGCCACCGATCACACCGTGCACGCCCCAGCACTCCAGCCGCGCCCCGCAGTCCACGCACGGAGCGATGTACCTGACGGATTCGACGACCGCCTCTTCCATCCCCACCCCTCAACCACCATGAGGTTATGTACTGAGCGGACGCCGCGGCGTAGGGGCGTTGGTGCTGCGGCATGACTTGCCACCCCCCGGATGGCTACCACCGCCTTCCCGGGCCACGGCTCACAGCAGCGCTAGCAACAGATCATGATCAAGACGACAGGCCGCGCCTTCGCGGCCGCGGCCCTCGCCCTGCTGCCCCGCGCCGCGCACCTGTGGGCCTCTCCCGACCGACCGGTGAGCAGACTTGCCCACCGGCCACAGATAGTCACCGATCAAGGGTTCCGACACCGGCACACAGCCTGTCTTTAAACCTCTGCGCCTCTGGGGGGACGTGCTTGATCATGGGTGGATGACTGCCTTCTACCATGTGTGCTTCGTGGTCCCGGACATCGAGCAGGCGATGCAGGACTTTCAGCGTGCGGCCGGGGTTGAGTGGAGTGATCCTGTCTCCGACCGGCTTGGTGAGTGGGACTACCGCATCGTCTTCACCACGGGCGGGCCGCCCTTCATCGAGCTCATTGAAGGGCCGTCAGGCAGCCCCTGGGATGCCTCCACGGGAGCCAGGTTCGATCACATCGGCTTCTGGACCAGCGATGTGCGGCAAGGGTCCCAGCGTTTGGAAGAAGAGGGCATGCCCGTGGACTTCTCCGGCTGCCCGTACGGTCGACCGTTTGCCTATCACCGGATGGACAGCGTCGGTACACGGATCGAACTCGTTGACGTCAGCAGGCAATCCAGCTTCCTCAGCAGGTGGAATCCGGACGGGAAGCCGATGCCCGCCATCGACGAGCCCTCCAGAAGCTGAGTTCTCATCGCATGGCGCTCAGCTGGACGCAGCGACGCACCGCAGGTGCCGGCCTACGGCAGAGGCCGGTGAACAGCACAGCTCACCGGCGGGTTCAGGGCCGGTCAGCGGTCGCGGCACTCATCCAACACTCCGAGACGCTGATCACCTGGGCGGCCACCACCCTCACGACCAGGCGCCCGGCCCGGAAAGGCGCCACCCCAGCTGGCCGAGGAAACAAGCCACCAGCCGACACCTGACGGCGCTTCTTCTACTCGGTGCCTGACCCGAAGACCGGCAAGCCCAGAAAGCCGCCGGACGACAGCGAAATACCGGCTGATCGAACCTACGAGGGGAGGTGGCCTGTGAACGCCGTTTGGAAGTACGCATTCTTGGTGAAGTGCTCGAGATAGCGGGGGTCACTCACTTCGAGGGTGAAGTCGGCGGACGTCCCCTCGTCTTCGTCGAGATCGGTGGAGTCGTCCTCGCGGATCTCCCAGGAGACGATGATCTCCTCGGCGCGGCGGGCAAACTCCTCCGACCGCGGAGCGAGGCATATGTAGTGGGTGCCGTCCGAGAAGCCCCGCCCGCCGTGGGGGTCGAGCCGGCCTTGGTAAAACTCCTTCGCCTTGACGCGAGGTATGCGCACCTGGGTGGAGCCCTCCTCCAGCAGGTAGCCCTCCACGTCAACACGCACCGTCGGTCCGAGGTACAACTCGAAAAGCTCTTGGAACTCGGCTTCCGTTGCGGCGGAGACAGGCCCGGCCCCGAAGTCACCGCCCTCCTTCCAGGCATCCATGATGAGCTGCAGGCCGAATACGGGCCCCTGGGAGAACCCGTAGTTGTCGGGATCGCGGTACTGAACACTGCCGGTGAGGGTGGTGCCACGGCGCGCACCGGTGAAGACATCGAAGATGTAGGTCATGCGCCTGGATCCTAGTGATCAGGACTGACAACTGCCCTGGTGCGGCGGAACAGTCAGATCAGCGGCTCGATTGTCTCGCGGACAGCATGTCCGAGCAGGCCACGTCGTCCGCTTGTGGTCCCCCGAGCAGGGGACGTGCGAGTCGGTGTCCCGTTCGGCCAGTTGACCAGGCCAGCCCATGATCAGAAACACGCACGAACAGCCCCTGGTGGACCACTCCAGGACTTCCACCGGAGAGCTGGGCTCAGTCGTGCTCAGCCTGTGGTTGCTGGGCCAGGAAGTGTGCTGCTGCCTCGATCGCTTCTTTCTTGAACTTTTCCACTGGTACACCCCAGCTGTCGTCCCAGTCGTCGAGGTTGTAGGCACACACGACGAGCGGCTGCAGTGCGTCCGGGTAATCGAGGTCCCAGGCGACGTCGCGCCAGATCCGGAAGGCGCCGGCCGCAGGGTCGAGGGAACCGTCCACCATGCGCCCGGCGAGCCACGAGGCCAGGGCCCACTTCGCCGACCGGGGGTTGGGTGGTACCTCTATTTCCAGCCCCAGCTCGTACAGCACCCGCTCGAAGAGTTCCGGCGCCTCGAGCTCTTCGTTGCGCCCGAGGCCGGCCAGCATCGTAAGGGACTCGCTTTCGACCCCGGCAAGCAGTGCGTCCAGACCGGCCTGAATGAGCATGTCGGACCCGAAGTATCCGCCGAAAGCTCGCTCGTGCGCGAGCCGGCTCAGCTCCTCGAGCGCCTCATCATGAGTCACCGGGCCTCCTGTCAACGGACTGAACCGCAGCCTCCTTACAGCCGCGACAATTGAGTTCCCGCCCCAGGCGATCGATCTCGCGGAGCTGATGCCGTAGCGGCCTGCTGCCTTCAGCTGGCCAAACAGGACACCCACGTGAGTTTATCGGGGCCGGTGTGACTGCCCACTCCCCCGAGTGACCGCCATCCGGATCCTGCACGGCCACCAGCCCGCCGGCGCGATCAACAGGCCATGATCAAGACGACTGCCCGCGCCCTCGCGGCCGCGCCCCTCGCCCTGCTGCCCCTCCCCGCCACCACCCCCGCACACGCCGCCGAGACCCTCAGCGCCACGACGCCATCGAAACCCTCCCCCAGGCCGCCGAGTCCCGCGACGGCTACGAGCGCACCAAGTTCAAGCACTGCATCGACAAGGACAAGGACAGCTGCAACACGAGGGCGGAAGTCCTCCTCGCCGAAGCCGTCACCCAGCCCACCATCGGAGCCGGCTGCAAAATCACCGGCGGAACCTGGCGCTCCTACTACGACGACACCACCGTCCAGGGGCCGTCCGGCCTCGACATCGACCACATGGTGCCGCTCGCCGAAGCCTGGAACTCCGGCGCCTCCCAATGGACCGCAGCCCGGCGCCAGGCTTACGCCAACGACCTCGGCGCCGAACGCTCCCTGGTCGCCGTCACCGCGAAGAGCAACCGGTCCAAAGCCGACCAGGACCCTGCCCAGTGGATGCCGCAGGCTGCAATGCCGCGGCGACCCGTGAGCCGTGGTGAGAGTGGGTCCGGAGCGATTCTTCTGAGGGTCGGCCCGAACGCAGGATCGGGCCGGTGGGCTGCGGGCGCCCGGCATCTCCGCGACCGAAGGCCGCGGCATCACAACAGCTTCTACGCGAGGCGTTCGAGGGCCCACTTCCGGTAGGAGTCCCCATGGTCACACCGTGGCACCACAGCGGGAAGGTACATCCCAACGAGTCGTGGGAGCTGGAGCAGGCATCTCCGTGGTCACGCACCACGGCACCACAACAGCCCCCGCCGTCACCGTTGCGAACGCGTGAGGCGACGCGCCTCCGCGGTCACGAACCGCGTCACCACAACAGCGGCCACCGGCTCGCTCACGGCGCCGACTCGCTCCCCCGCATATCCGCGGCCAGGGACCGCGGCACCACAGCGGCTTGTTGTCCTGGACGAGCTGTGGCGCGTCCTGCGGACGCCTTCGCAGTCCTGATCTGCGGCACCACAACAGTCCGTGGCGGTCGATCCGGCGCAGCAGCGGGCCGGGGCATCTCCGCGATCACGCACCGCGGCACCACAACAGGATGTCGTCTATGGACTTCGCCCAGCGTCGTCCTTTGCATCTCCACGGTCGGGAGCCACGGCACCACAAAAGCGCCATCCACGCGAATGTTCGTCTGGGGGTTCGGGAATGATCAGTACCGTTCCGACCTGCGGTGGACCCGTCCTCGGCGGGGCTGGTGTGCAACCCTGGACACCCATGAACGAGACCGGGACTGAGACCAGAGTTCCGTTGGTTGTCGCTGGTCAGCGGGGTATCGAGGCGCCGTGGTGACGTGGGTCGGGTGACTCGCTCACGCTCTCCGGAGCCCGGGTGGATCAGAGGCGCGGTCTGCATGGTGGCGACGCCGCATCCACGCCGACCTACTGGCTAGCAGTCTTTGCACTCCTTGAGTCCCGCGATCGCCAGCGCGCGCTCCTCAGGGTGCTCGTCGGCTCCGGGCAGGGCGAGCGCGGTGTGGAACTGCTCTCGTGCCTCGGCGACGCGGCCTGCCGCGGAGTAGGTGCGGCCCAGCCGGTAACGGATGTCCATCTCCAGCCGGTCGCAGTTGGGTTCAGTGAGTGGGGACAGCGTCCGGTGCTGGGAGAGAGCCTGGTGGTGGAGGGCCGCCGCGGCGCTCAGGTTTCCCTCTCCATGCTCTGCCGCGCCCAGCCGGGTCAGGACGATCGCGTGCATGAGGACGTCCCCGACCCGCTGAGCCAGGTCCGCCGCTCGGCGGTAAAGGATCTTGGCTTCACCGTACTGGCCGAGGTCGAGGTGGACGCCGGCGGCGTTGCCCAAGGCCATGCTGATCATGCGAGGTCTGCCGTTCGTCTCGGCGTGGGCGCGGGCGGCGGCGAAGCAGGCCAACGCCTCCTCGCATCGCCCCTGACTGTGGTGGACGGCGCCGAGTACGCAAAGCCCCATCGCGGCGAGCCAGTGGTCGTCGAGCCGCTGAGCCAGCTCAACTGCCTCGGTGAGACAGGGAATTGACCGCTCGACCCGGCCCGAATTCAGGTCGGCGGCCCCCAGCCCGGCCAGGGCCCGCGCCTCTTCGCGCCGGTCCGCGCGGCGGCGGCTGAGGTGAAGCGCCTCGGTGAACCAGGCGCGCCCTTCGCGGATGCGGCCCTGATAGATGTCGGTGACGCCCATGCAGTTCCGCAGTGCGGGGGCCATCCGCCGGTCGGTGGCCTCGTCCGCATGCGCGAGCGCGATCTCCAGGGCTGTTCGGCACTCGTGGTAACGGCCCCGGCGTACGAAGTAGTCGCTCAGGGCCTCGGCGATCCAGCACGCGTAGTCGGCCTCGCCGAGCGCTGCGGCGTGCCCGACGACGTCGACGAGCTCTCCGCTCGCCGCGTCCAGCCAGCCGCCGGCGTCCTTCCAGTCCGCGAACGGCGCTCCGGCGGGTTGCGGCCCGGTGGGGAAACCGCCTTGGCCCCAGTCGCTGGTGATCCGGCCCGCGTCCAGATAGAGGCGGAGTACGGCTGTACGGGCCGCGCCGGCTTCGGCGGGTGCGGCTTCCGCGAGCCGCCGCGCGTGCACCCGAACCAGGTCGTGCAAGCGGTAGCGGCCCGGACGAGTCTGCTGCAGCAGACTCGCGTCGACCAGGCTTTCCAGGGTCTGCTCGGCGTCGCGGGACGAGCAACCCAGCATGGCCGCTGATGTCAGCGGGTTGAACTCGACCGTCGGCGACAGGCCCAGGGTACGGAATCCGCGCTGCTGCGCCGGCGCGAGCTGGTCGTACGACAGCCGGAAGGCCGCCTCCACGCTGCGATCCCCGGCACTCAGCTCGCCGAGGCGGCGCTCGTCGCCCGCCATCCGGTCCACCAGGTACGCCAGCGTCCAGGCAGGGCGGGTCTGCAGCCGTGCCCCGGCGATGCGCAGCGCCAGCGGCAGCCCGTCGCACAGCCGGACCAGCTCACGCGTCGCCTCCGGCTCCCGGTCCGCGCGCTCCTCCCCGACGATGTGCCTGAGCAGGGACAGCCCATCGCCTGTCTCCAGGGGCTCCAGCGTGACTCGTCGGTCGGTGTCCAGTCCGGCCAGCTGCCGCCGGCCGGCCACCAGCACCATGCTGCCCGGCCCGGCGGGCACCAGCGGCCGTATCTGCTGCGCGCTCAGCACATCGTCGAGCACGAGGAGCAGCCGCAGCGAGCTGGTCGCGGCCCGCCAGGCCGCGGTGAGTTCGTCGAGGTCGTCAGGCACCTCGCTGTCGGCTGCGCCGACCGAGCGCAGCAACCGCCGCAGCACTCGCTGCGGCGGTTGCCTCTGCCGTTCCGTGCTGTGCGCGCGCAGGTCCACGAACAGGCAGCCGTCCGGGTAGTGGGCGCGCAGCGCACCGGCAGCGTGGACGACGAGCGCGGTCTTGCCGACGCCGGCCGTGCCGTCCACCGCCACGATCGACACGGATTCGGGCGGCGAGGACGCGGTCAGCAGCGCCAGTTCGCGCTCCCGCCCGATGAGGCGGCCGGTGTCGCCCGGCAGTTCGTTGACCGCGCGGCGGGGCCGGGGCCGGTCCGGCGGAGCGGCAGAGCGCGCCGCCGCCGGACCGAGGAGCTGCTCGTCATCCCGGCGCAGCACCGCCTGGTGCACCCGACGGAGTTCCTCGCCGGGATCGACCCCGAGCTGGTCACGCAGCCGCTCGCGCATGTCCTCATAGGCGCTCAGCGCGGCCACTTGGCGTCCGATGCCGTACAGGGCACGCATCCTCAGCGCTGTCAGCGACTCGTCGTACGGATCGGACTCGGGCAGAGCGGACACAGCGGCGAGGTCGTCCAGGGCATCGGCGGACCGGCCGAGAAGAACCAGGCACTCAAGCCTCTCCCGCTGAAGCGTGCGCTGGCGCTGCGACAGCCGCTGCCGCTCGCCCTGCGCGAACGGCCCCGGCAGCCCGGCCAGGGGCTCGCCTCGAAACAGGGCGAGCGCCTCGGTGAACCGGTCCATTGCGGTGGCCAGGTCACCGGATGCCCTCGCGCGCTGTGCCTCACCGACCCGCTCGGCCAGCTCCGCCACATCGAGCCGCACTCCGTCGCCGACGAAGCTGTACCCGCCCCGGCCACTGCGGATCACCGACCCTGTCCGTCCGGCGCCCTCCGCGTCGAGCGCCTTCCGCAGCGGGTAGACGTAGCTCGGCAGTACCCGGCGACCGGACCTCGGCGGCTGTCCACCCCACACGCCGACGAGCAGCTGCTCCTGGCTGACCAGCGGGCCCGGACGCAGCACCAGCGCGGCCAGCACCGCCTGCCGCCGAACCGGCCCCAGGTCCAGCGGCGTCCCGTCACGCCAGGCCCGCACCGGCCCGAGCACCGCGATCCGAAGCCGCTGATGCGATCCCCCGTCCATCCCGAAGCCTCCGCTCCCCCGCATCATCGAGATTTCATCGGCATTTCAGCGCCTCCCGCAAGGGTTGGCAAGTCACCACCGAGAACCGCTGGGAAGCAAGGGAACGGCGAGAGAGGGAAGGCACCGGGCGCGGGCTCGGCCGGCTCCACGGCACCCGCCACGGGGGAACTCACCATGACGTACCCGAGTGTTCCGCAGCAAGCGATCCGTTCGTGCAACTTCCCGACCAGGAGGTCAGATTGAGCGAGCACCTCTCCACCCGCAGGAGTGTTCTGAAGGCCGTCGGCGGAATCTCCGCGGCGATGGCTCTTGGCGGCGCAGGCGTCCTTGCGACGGCGTCGCCGGCCAGTGCGGCCAGTGCGGCCGACGACGGCTTCGGGCTGACCATCAAGGACCGCAACGAGGCCGACCCCCGCATGTGGTACTACCGGTTCGCGACCGACGCGGTCGAATGGGACCCCGCCGTCAACGTCCTGCTCCCTGACGACTACCACACCAGCGGCCGCACCTACCCCGTCCTCTACCTGTTCCACGGCGGCGGTACCGATCAGGACTTCATGACCTGGGACCGGCTGCCGGAGGGAGGCATCCGCGCCTGGACCGCCGGCAAGCCGATCATCGTCGTGATGCCCGACGGCGGACACGCGGGCTGGTACTCCAACCCGGTCAACTCCCTTACCGGCCCCCGGAATTGGGAGACCTTCCATATCGACCAGTTGCTCCGGTGGATCGACGCGAACTTCCGGACGTACGCCGAGTACGACGGCCGCGCCGTCGGCGGGTTCTCGATGGGTGGCTTCGGCGCGCTGAAGTACGCAGCCAAGTACTACGGCCACTTCGCCTCGGTGAGCGCCCACTCCGGCCCGCCCAGCCTGCGCCGCGACCTCAGCGCGGTCGCCCATTGGGCCAACGTGTCCTCCGCGGCCCTGGACCTGGGCGGCGGCACGATCTACGGCGAGCCGTTCGACGAGGCCAGGGTCAGCGCCGACAACCCCATGGAGCACATCGAGAGCTACCGCAACAAGCGGGTCTTCATGGTCGCCGGCACCAGTCCCACCCCGGTCGACCCGTTCGACCTGCTCAACGAGACCGAAGTGCTCGCCGGCCAGCGGGAGTTCCGAGCCGGCCTCGACCAAGCCGGCATCCCGCACGAGTGGCACGAGGAGCCCGGCGGACACTTCGTCCGCCCCGAGATGGCCATCCGCGACATCGACGGCATCATCGCCCGACTCCGTCAGGCGTAGAGCCGGCCATGCCCCGGCCGGATTCCCGGCCGGGGCCTTCGTTCAGCCCGGTGAGGCCGGGCGGAGGATACGAGATCCGAACTCGTGAGGGGTTGCCCCAACACGCTTTCCAAGTCCGTTGGTGCAGTTCAAAGCTGTATCCACCGCTGCTCATGGCTGCCCATCGCTGCTCATCGCTGTTCACTCCAGTTCGGTGCCCGCATAGATCTCGCAGGCCCCATGGCCCTGAACGCCGACGTACGGAGAGGGCACGGAGTGCTGCTGTGTCAGGGTGGTGGCGGCGAACTCGCGGGTGCGTACACGCATCCGGACCTGAGGGCGTTTTGACCCGGGGTGGGAGCGATGACGATGGCGATGCGGGCGGTTCCGCTGATGGGCGGGCCGGTGGAGTTACGGGGTGCACTGGACCTGGAGATGACACCGGCGGGGGTGATGCCGCGCCGATTACCCGCGTGGACCAAGGAGCAGTATCAGAACCCGTCGGTCTACGGGGTGACCCTGATGCCTTCGGGGGTGCGGCTGGTGTTCCGCACGGATGCGCGTGAGCTGGAGTTCGAGGTACTCACCTCCACAGGGCAGCTCGACACCGACCCCCAGCCCCGGCCCACCGGGATGCTGGAACTTCTGGTGGACGGCGCTCCGGCCGGTCGTCGGCAAGCACCGGTGGGCAACGTGGTGCGGATGGCGGGCCCTGGGGCCGTGCAGCGAACGATCCCTGGCGAGCCGGGCACCGTACGGTTCGCCGGGTTGCCGACGGGCATGAAGAACGTCGAGCTGTGGCTGCCGCAGCAGACCCCCACGGAACTGGTGGCACTGAAGGCTGACGGCGAGGTGCTGGCGCCGTTGCCGGACGGTCGGCGCCGCTGGGTGCACTACGGCAGTTCCATCAGCCACTGCATCGAGGCCGACGGCCCGACCGGCACCTGGCCGGTGGTGGCGGCTGCACTCGGAGGCGTGGAGGTGATCAACCTCAGCCAGGCGGGCAACGAAGTGCTGGACCCGTATGTCGCCCGGACGATCCGCGATGTGCCCGCGGACCTGATCAGCCTCAAGGTAGGCATCAACATCGTGAGCCTGGCCGCGTTCCGGCTGCGGACGTTCGCCCCGGCGGTGCACGGATTCCTGGACACGATCCGGGACGGGCACCCGGAGACGCCGCTGCTGCTGATGTCCCCGGTGAGCTGTCCGGCGGTCGAGGAGACTCCCGGCCCGACCGCGATGGGCCCGGACGGGAAGATCACAGCCCTGGGCGACCCGGCCGATGTGGCCGGCGGGGCGCTGTCGTTGACGGTGGTCCGCGCCGAGCTGGCCCGGATCGTGGCGGCCCGGCAGGCCCGCGATCCCCACCTCCACTATCTTGACGGACGCGAGCTGCTCGGCCCGGACGAGGTGCATGACCTGCCCGACGGCCTTCACCCCACCGCCGCCGCATACCGCCGGATGGGCAAGCGCTTCGCCACCCACGCCTTCGCGAACCACGGTCCCTTCGGCTGCATGACCGGGGCTGCTGAATGACCGGGACCGCCTGGGGCGGCGGCTTCCGGCTGAACTGCAACCAGGACGTAGCTGCAGAGTTACGTCGCGGCCGGTACTGAGCAGCCTGCGGGCGACCGCGCAGAGGGGCGGAAGCCGTCAGCCGGCGAAGCCCGGGACCACCAGGCCGGACTCGTACGCGATCACCACCGCATGGGTCCGGTTATGCGCGCCGAGCTTGGTCAGCACGTTTCCGACGTGGGTCTTGACCGTCTCCAGGCTCACCGTGAGGGACTCCGCGATCTCCGGATTGGAGAGCCCGGTGGCCATCAGGCGCAGCACCTCCTCCTCCCGGCCGGTCAGGGCGGCGTGCGGCAGGGCCTGGGCGGAGCCCAGCGGGCGGGCGGCGACCATGCGGCCCAGTGCGGCCGGGAAGAGGACCGCTTCGCCCGCCGCCACCACCCGGACCGCCTCGGCGATCTGACGGACCGGGAGGCGCTTGAGGACGAAGCCGCTGGCGCCCGCGCTGAGGGCGGCGGTGACGTAGCCGTCGTTCTCGAAGGTGGTGATCACCACGACCTTCGGCGGGTCGGCCGTTTCGGCCAGCAGTTGGCGGGTGGCCTCGATCCCGTTGCGACGCGGCATCCGTACGTCCATCAGGACCACGTCCGGCCGCAGGCTCTGCGCCCGTTCGACCGCCTCGACGCCGTCGGCGGCCTCGCCGACCACCGTGATGCCCGGCTGTGCGGCGAGCAGCATGCGCAGGCCGCTGCGGGTCACCTCCTCGTCGTCCGCGATCAGGAGGGTGACGGCGGGGCTGGTGACGGGGGGAAGGGGCATGCCTTCGCCCGCGTCGGATCCACTCACGCCGACCCCCGTACCGGCAGCCGGAGGGCCATGCCTTCGCCCGCGTCGGATCCACTCACGCCGACCCCCGCGCCGGCAGCCGGACGGCCAGCCGCCAGTGCTGCGTCCCGTCCGGGCCGGCCTGGAACTCACCGTGCAGCAGCCGGACGCGCTCGGCCAGTCCGGGCAGACCGTGGCCGGAGGTCGGGAATTCCCCCGGGCCCGGGCTCGTCCGTGCCCCGGTCCGGTTGACCACCGTGAGCTCCAGTCCGTCCGGCCCGGCCGCCACCCGGGCCACGATCGGGCCGCCCGCCCCGTGGCGCAGCGCGTTCGTCAGCCCCTCCTGGAGGATCCGGTACGCCGCCCGGGAGAGTGTCCCCTGCACCTGCGCCAGGTCGCCCGACAGCTCCGGTTCCACCACCGCGCCCGCGTGCCGCAGGCGGTCCAGCAGCTCGGGGAGGTCGGCCAGGGTCCGGGTCGGCGCCGTCCCCGACTGTTCCTCGCGCAGCACTCCGAGCACGTAGTCCAGGTCCTCCAGCGCGGCCCGCGTCGACTCCTCGATGCTGCGCATGGCGGCCCGCGCCGTCGCCGGGTCGGCGGAGAGCGCCTCGCCCGCCACCGCCGCCTGGATGGTGGCCGCCGTCAGCGTGTGCCCGATCGAGTCGTGCAACTCGTGGGCAATCCGGTTGCGTTCGGCCAGCAGCTGTTCCCGCTCGGCGGCCAGCGCGAGCCGTTCGGCCGCCGACGGCCCCAGCAGCCGTGGCGCCGCCCACCGCAGGGCCTTCGTCACCAGTACGCAGATGGCTACCGCCAGCAGGATGCACACGGCCGCCACCACCCAGCTCCACCCGCCCGACACCCGGACCGACGTGCCGAACAGACTCGCCCGCGCCTCGGCGCCGAGCCAGTTCCCCGGCAGGGCGAGGCCCATGATGAACAGCACCCCGCTCGCCAGCGCCCCCGTCCACCCGACGGCCACGTGCAGCACCAGCCAGAGCGGGGTCCGCCAGCGGTCGAGGCCGAGTGAACCGGAGGGCCGGCGACCGGCCACCGGATTCGGCAGCGGCACCCGCAGCAGCCGGCGGGCCGACACGACCAGCACCCGCCGTACGGGGCGCGCCAGGCCGACCACGCCGACCAGTACCGCCCAGACCAGCAGGACCAGGACGATCTGCACGCTCTCGGAAGCGGATCGCCACGACAGCGCCGGCAACAGGGCGAAAGGCAGCAGCGGAAGGCTCGCCAGCGCGCCGCAATAGGCGAACAGCACACCCGCATACGTGGAGCCGCGCAGCAGCGGCCGAATTCCCCTGATCATGGGCGCCAGTATCGCCGGGCAGCCCCCCGGCAGCCTCCCCCGATCGGGGGAGCGATTTCTCCCGCCTTCCCGCGATGCGGTCAGCGGGCCCTGGAAACCAGGATCGTGCCTCGACCAAACGATTCCCCAGGAGTTGACTCATGCGTGCTCAGACCCGGCAGGGCCTTCGTTCCTCGACCCGGCAGCAGGGCGGCAGACGGCGACGAGCCGTGTCGGCCGCGGTCGCGGTGGCCATCGGCGTCATGACACTGGGCGCCCTCGCCCCGCCCGCCGCCTCCGGCTCGGATTCTGCCGCCTCCGCTGCTGCCGCCGCCAGGCCGGACGCCGTCCAGCAGGCCCTGAACACGCTGGTGCGCGACGACGGGATGCCCGCCGCGCTGGCGAGCGTCCAGGACCGGAACGGCCGCATCCGCACCTACACCGCAGGAGTGGGCGACCTGACCACCGGCTCGAAGGTGCCCAGGGACGGCCAGGTACGGATCGGCAGCAACACCAAGGCGTTCACGGCGGTCGTGGTCCTGCAGCTGGTCGGCGAAGGGAAGATCCGCCTGGACGCCTGCGTCGACACCTACCTGCCCGGCCTCGTCCGCGGAAAGGGGATCGACGGGCGCCGCATCACCGTCCGCCGGCTCCTCCAGCACACCAGCGGACTCCCCGAGTACGGCATACACGTCGACGACGACGAGATCAGGAACCGGTACTTCGAGCCCCGCGAGCTGCTCGACATCGCCCTCCGGTACAAGGCCGACGCGGCTCCGGGGGCGAAGTGGGGGTACAGCAACACCAACTACGTCCTGGCCGGCCTGATCGTCCAGAAGGTCACCGGCCGCCCCCTCGCCGAGGAGATCGACCGGCGCATCATCAAGCGCATCGGGCTGCGCCACACCTACTTCCCCACCCCCGGCGAGATGACCATCCGAGAGCCGCACCCCCACGGTTACCACCGCAACCCAGCGAACACACCGCTGCGCGACTTCACGGAGATGGACCCCTCCGTAGGCTGGGCCGCAGGTCAGTTGATCTCCACCAACTCCGACCTCAACCGCTTCTTCACCGCGCTCCTCGCCGGCCGCCTCCTCCCGGCGGCCCAGCTCGCCCAGATGCGCACGACCGTCCCCGCCGGGACCTCCGGCCTCCGCTACGGGCTGGGGCTCACGAGCAGGCCGCTGTCGTGCGGCGGCGTCTACTGGGGCCACGGCGGCGACATCGCGGGGTACGAGACCCGGGGCGGTGTCACCGACGACGGCCGCGCCGCCAACGTCGCGGTCACCAACATCCCGACGGACGAGGCAGCCACGCAGCACGTGAAGGACGCCGTGGACAGGGCCCTGTGCGGCTGAATCACGCACCCGGCAACCCGGCAACCCGGCAACCCCAACAACGGTCCAACGATTCCTCAGGAGTTGACTCATGCGTGGACAGACACGGCAAGGGCTTCGCTCGCCGACCCGGCAGCAGGGCGGCAGACGGCGACGAGCCGTGTCGGCCGCGGTCGCGGTGGCCATCGGCGTCATGACACTGGGCGCCCTCGCCCCGCCCGCCGCCTCCGGCTCGGATTCTGCCGCCTCCGCTGCTGCCGCCGCCAGGCCGGACGCCGTCCAGCAGGCCCTGAACACGCTGGTGCGCGACGACGGGATGCCCGCCGCGCTGGCGAGCGTCCAGGACCGGAACGGCCGCATCCGCACCTACACCGCAGGAGTGGGCGACCTGACCACCCGCTCGAAGGTGCCCAGGGACGGCCAGGTACGGATCGGCAGCAACACCAAGCCCTTCGTCGCGGTCGTCGTCCTCCAACTCGTCGCGGAGCGGAGGGTGGACCTGGACGCCTCCGTCGACACCTACCTGCCCGGCCTCGTCCGCGGAAAGGGGATCGACGGCCGCCGCCTCACCGTCCGCCAGCTCCTCCAGCACACCAGCGGACTCCCCAACTACAGCAACCACCTCGGGGACGACGTCCGGTACTACACCCCCCGCGAACTGCTCGCCACAGCCCTCCAGCACCCGGCCGACTTCGCCCCCGGGACGAGTTGGAAGTACAGCAACACCAACTACGTGCTCGCCGGCCTGATCATCCAGAAGGTCACCGGCCGCCCCCTCACCGAGGAGATCGACCGGCGCGTCGTCCGAGGCGCCGGGCTGCGCCACACCTACTTCCCCGCCCCCGGTGACGCGAGCATTCGGGAGCCCCACCCCCACGGCTACTACCGGGAATCGGCGGACGTGCCGCTGCGCGACATCACGGAGATCGACCCCTCCTGGGGCTGGGCGGCAGGCCAGATGATCTCCACCGGCTCCGACCTCAACCGCTTCTTCAGCGCACTCCTGGCCGGCCGCCTCCTGCCCTCGGCCCAGCTCGCCCAGATGCGCTCCACCGTCCCCGCCGAAGCGACCTTCGGCCCCGGCGCCCGCTACGGACTTGGACTCGTCAGCAGGCCGCTGCCGTGCGGCGGCCTCTCCTGGGGCCACGGCGGCAGCTTCCCGGGGTACGAGACCCGGGGCGGCGCCACCGACGACGGCCGCGCCACCAACGTCGCGGTCACCATGCAGCTCACCGACGAGGCGGGCCGGAGGAATCTCGAACGCGCCGTGGACACCGCCCTGTGCCGCTGAACCTCGCCGAGGGCGTTGCGTGAAGCAGAACGACCGATGGGCCCGACATGGGGTCGGGCCCATCGGTCTCATGTGTGCGCACAGCCGCCACGTCGTCACCGCCCACGACGTCGGCCCGGCCGATCTGGAGGGCCGCCTGTCGCCCACCTCGTGAGGGAACTCCTTGATCGCTGGAGCCTGGATCACCTGATCAGCGATGGCCTACCGGACCTCGGTCGTCGCCCGCCACCTGGACGGCCCGACTGCACGACGTCCGGCACAAGGCCGGAACGGTGCTCATGGTGCTGGGCGTCCCGGACCGGGTGATCGACCAGATCATGGGTGGGGAACCGGGCGGGGCCGCACGGATGTGGCGCGGTATCTCCATGTCCCCGACCACCTGTTGAAGGAAGTGGCCCGGAAGATCGGCGCGGCGATCTGGGGAACCCCGGAAACAGCTCTTGTGGACAAAGGCCAGGACAACGAGGGCTGAGACAAAGTTGAAGGGCCCCACCGCAAGCGGTGGGGCCCTTCAACTTTGTGCCCGGTGAGGCACTGGCGGAGGATACGAGATTCGAACTCGTGAGGGGTTGCCCCCAACACGCTTTCCAAGCGTGTTGGAGAGCGTCGTTAAGGCATCTCCGCGATCACGAATCGCGGCACCACAACAGCTACCCGGCCTACGTGGTGGCGGCCACACCCGAGCTGGTATCTCCGCGGTCCCGAGCCGCGGCACCACAACCCAGTTGCGTTCCAGGCCGATGCCGGGCAGGTTGACAGCATCTCCGCGGCCAAGGGCCGCGGCACCACAGCAGGGTGATGGTGGTGGTGGATGGGGGTAGGTCGATGCGGGGCATCTCTGCGGTGGTGAACCGCGGCACCACAGCGGCAGCGTCCACGAAGTCCGGGCCGTCGAGGGCTACCAACTACATCTCCGTAGTCCTGGACTGCGGCCCCGCAACAGCTCCAGCGGCACCGAGCAGATCAAGGCCACCTCGCCCATGAAGCTCCGCGGCACCACAGCAGCTACGCCGTCACACCGCAGCACCGGGAGCCGATCCTTGCATTCCAGTGGCCAGAGGCCAGCACCACAACAGCGACGTCGGCAAGACCTGGATCGCCGGGCGATTGGTTGAATTTCTGCGGCTGAAGGCCACAGCCGCGGCACCACGGCAGCGTGCCCGTGCCTATCTTCTGGGTGGAGCCGATCACAACAGCCCCTATAGCGGAGGTCATGGCTGTGTGGGCCTGACCAGGTGGAACACCTCGCGGGCGGCGTAGCGTTTGAGGCATCGGACGATCTCGCGTCGGGTCTTGCCATCCTTGGTGCGGCGCTCAAAAGTAGTCTTGGGTGCGTGTGTCGAAGCGCAGGCGGGTCTGCACGATCCCGTGGAGGGCGGCGTTGGTCTGCCGGTCGCCGCCGGGGTTGAGGCGACAGTACTGCCGGCTGCCCGAGGAACGCTCGATCGGGCTGACCTCGCACAGCGCTATCAGCATGCGCGGAGTTACGCCGACCGCGGTGAGCATCCTGGCCGTCGCCGCGGAGGACTTGCGGGCCACGTCGGCGAGGAACACGGAACGTGGCGCGGGCCGAGGATCTCCAGTCGCTTGGTGCCGAGCACGGGCACGAGGGAGAGCCGTATGTGCGTCGCGTATTTACTCTGTACGTGCTGCGCTTCCGGTTGGGCTTGATCACGTTGTCAGATGTGCACGGGCTGCCGGAGGCCGTCGGGGGATCGCCAAAGTGAGAGACCCAAGCTGCATGGCTCGTGTCGGTGTGGGGTGCTGGGTTACAGCCCGCAGGAGCCGCGGTCGAGGTGGAAGTACCGGGCGTTGGCCCAGCGGCACAACCGGATACCGACGATGACGCCGACGATGGTGATCAGGGCAGGTAGGTATCCGCTGGCGACCTGGATGATCGGGATTGCCGGGCATCCGCCTGAGATCGCCCAGCCCGTACCGAACAACACCGCGCCGGGGATCACGCCGGCGTGGATGCGTCCCGGGGTGCGGCGGACCCGCAGCAGAGCGAACGCGCACACGAGGATCGCCACAGCACCCGCGAAGGAGAGGAGCATGCGCAGGTCCTGGAAGGTGAACATGCGGTTCAGCTCAGTGAAGTCGCCGAAACCGATGTTGGTGACGGTGTAACCGAGAGCTAGTCCGGTGATGATGTTGGCCAGCAGAATCGCGCCCCGAGTACGCATCAGATCACCTTCCACAGCAGGAACGACACCGCGACGGCGGTGCCGAAGAACACGGCGGTCGCGACGAGGCTGACCGGCCGCAGCCGGCCGCAGCCGCTGAGTCCGTGGCCGGAGCTGCACCCACCGGCCAGCCGGGTGCCGAAGCCGACCAGCACACCTCCCACGAACAGCATGGCGACCATGGTGGTCGAATCGGCGGTGACCAGGTCCCGAAAGCCGGGTCCCATGTCGAAGCGAAGGTGGAACCGCCCGGAGGCGACCGCGGCGATGAACCCACCGAGGAAGATCGACATCAGCAAGGCAGCCTGAGTGACCAGCGGGGCCGGGCGCAGGCTCGTGGCTGCCGGACGCTCACTCGCTGCCGATTCGGTGTCGGCTTCCAGTGGCTGCGACTTCTCGTGCGGAGCCTGCGGCACGGTGGACGCGCCGGTGCCGGTGCCGAAGTGCTCCGCTGTGGCTGCGGCAAGCGCGTCGGCCAGAGCTTGATCGTCGGCGAACTCCTCGTCCATCCGTTCGAGCTCGCGTTCGCGACGCCAGTGCAGCACGCGATCCCACGCGGCCGACACCCCGAGAGACCGATCAGTGATGAGGGTGTGGTTGATGGTGACCAGGGCGAGCCCGATAGCGCCCGCCCACCAGGGCCAGTAGGTACTCATGCGGGTCCTCTCATCCAATCGGCAAAACGAGCCCACCAGCCGCGCTTCGGGGCGGGCGCGTGCCGTGATTGTCGAGTGAGGCTGTCTGAAGATCGGTCGACCTGTGGGGGCGGTGACGGCCGGTCATGCCAGACATCTGCTGGTGGAGGTGTGGCTCCGATCTGGGCCATGGCTTCCTGTGTCGCGGTTCCAGGCCACGACTGTGACTGCTCATGTGGCTGGGTCGGTGCCGGCTGGGGCCAGGACGCGGGCTCCGGTGACCCCGGAGTGGGGCGTGGCGGCGGGGACTGTCGAGGGGCGGCCGCCGCGCTGGTGGCGCTGGATCGGCCCGCCTCGGCCGGGGCTTCGAGGTGTCGCGCGCTGGCTCCGTTGGGCAGCAGGCTGATCGGCACGCGCTCGCCGGTGAGTGACATCTGGTAGCGGGCACAGCCGTGCCATTGATCTGCGCTGTCGCAGTAGTACTCGCGCCACCCTTGCAAGCTCGCCTTGAGTAGGGGGAAAAGGGGGCATCCTGCGGCGTGTGAGCAACCCACGTTGCTCCCTCCTGACTGGTGTACCACCCGTTGGGGGAGAGCGGTTACTGTTCTCGATTCCTGCCCACGCTGGCCCGGTCGGCGGCGTGAAAAGCAATGCGGTGGCGGGCAGTGACAGAAGGCGCTGTGCCTCCCTTTCTCGACCGGGCGAGATGCAACCATTGTTTCGGTGTCCCGAGCAACTTCGGGAATTTTTCCAAACAGGTCACTTGACACCACTTAGTGAGATACTCTCCGCGACGGATATGCGGCACCTGCCTCTCATGTCCGGATTTTCATGACCGCCGGCGAGGTAACTTGGATCGTGATTCGGCTCCATGAGGACGGCCCACACCGGCGCAAGGAAGCTGCTTCTGAAGGAGTTGTAAATTCTGGAGTTCCTTGTGGTGATGGCGTGAATATCGTGGATCTCAAGCGAAGAACCAAGGGAGGTAATCGTGTGCCAACGTGCCGTCTGTCCGTCGTGCCGGAAGTTGACCTTTGAGGGTTGCGGGAGGCATGTGGACCAAGTACTCATGGGCGTACCAAACGCCCAGCGGTGCATGTGTGAGCCTGCGGAACGCAAGCGTGCGCGCCCAGTAAAGGCGGCGACTCGAACGGGATCGGCGCCAGCCCGACAAGGCGAGTCGTCGCGACGCACACGCGCTCCTGGTGCCCCGGGGAGTCCACGGGGCCGGTCGAGGGGCGGCTGGTGGGCTCGGCTCATCGATTGGGCGAAAAGCCCGGCCTGAGGTAATCATCCGAGTGTGCTTGCTTTCGGTCCCTTGAGCCCAAGGCGTGGGTTGTTGGGCCATGAGAACCCCGATTTCAGAACTCCGGGGTGCCAAGTGACGCCGAGCACGGAGCCAGCACCGACACTCGCGTCTCGCGACGAACGTCATAGGCGCTCTGCGTAACAGCATCCACTTCTTCTGATGACCTCATCCTCAACCACTTTCCGCAGGCCCGCTGCACCGATTGGCGGAGCGCGATGATGCGCCGGATGTAGAGATGATGCTCCGGATGGAAAGCTGCCAGTCGCGCGTCGCCGACGTGAATGCCGGGCAGACCGTCGTGGACGCGTGCGAGAGGGCGAATATCCTGGCCGCCGGTGCCATCCGACGGCCTCTGAGGATTCGCTACTGACGGCAGCCCGGGCGCCACTGCCATGTGGGACGCCCGGGCTGTCGTATGTGCGCGGGAGCGGGCCGGCAGGGGGAACCACCCCGCTCCTGCGATCGGCGCCCGCGCACCTCTCCATGAGGGTGAGCGCCTCGACCCTCGTGATCGGGTCACTCCTTCCTGCGCACCATGTCCCTGAAATGTCACTGATGGCTGGAGATTGGCCACTAATCCAGCGCTCTTGTGAATGGAGCAACTTGAAACCGTCACGACTCAGCCGAGAACCATGCACGCATCCCGCCCTCTGGCGGGGCTGCCCGTAGCAGCCGGGCTCTGCGCCGCCGGAAAGACAAGGTTGCAGGGCCGGTAAGCTGAGGCCGCTGCTGCCCCCCCGCACCTTGATCCGCGCCCCACGGCGAGCCATGGCTTGCAGCGATCAAGACGTCTTTGGCCATGAGGATGAAGAACAAGTCCCTGATAGCGGGCCGATACCGGCTGGGAGACCCCTCGGGCGGGGCGAGATGGGGGAGGTCTGGCGGGCCTTCGACGAGACGCTCGGCAGACCGGTTGCCGTGAAACTCATGCTCCCCCACGACTCCGACCCCACCGCGACCTCCCGCTTCCGGCTGGAGGCACAGACCGCCGGTCGCCTCAGCCACCCGCACGTGGTCGGCGTTCTCGACTTCGGCGAGCACGAAGACCGTCTGTTCCTGGTGATGGAGCTCGTCGACGGGGACAGCCTCGCCGACCTGCTCACCGTCTCCGGACCGCTGCCCGCCGAGCACGTGGCCCGTATCGCCGCACAGGCCGCCCTCGGGCTGGCCGCCGCGCACCGGCAGGGCATCGTGCACCGGGACATCAAGCCGGCCAACCTCCTGCTGGGCGCCGACGACACCCTGAAGATCGGCGACTTCGGCATCGCCCGCTTCCGCGACGACCCCGGTGCCTCGCTCACCGCCACCGGGCAGATCGTCGGCACCAGCCTTTACCTCGCGCCCGAGCGGGCCCTGGGCCGCACCGCCGGCCCGGCATCCGACGCGTACTCCCTGGGCTGCGTGCTCTACCCCCTTGTCGGGCGTGCAGTTTCGCCGGCCTGCGAGGTGGGACGATGCGAGTGGTCGGTCGTGTGGTCAGCAGCGGCCCATCACGTGCAAGTTGCCGCTGCTGGAGGCGGCGGGCAGGTTCGTCGATGGAGCTTGGCCGCTGAGCAGTCGGCTATCAGCCTGAGATCAAGACCAGTCGCTCCAGGGGCACGGGAAGTCCAGGTAGGCACGGCATGTGAAGGGGCACAGACCTGTTAACGCGGCGGCTGCGCCGCCGTCAGGGTGCCGGCCGAAGCGCCGTGCCCGGCGGCCCCCGATCTACGCGCGGCGGACAGCAGGATCACACCGTGGCCTGATACGACGCCGTTTCTTATGGCGTGATCGTCCGTTGAATCGTGCATGACGGATCTGGTTGAGCGGTTGGTGCCCGACGAGTTGTGGTGCCCGCCTGTCCACCGCGGTCATCTGGCTCCCGACTTGTGAGATTCGTACGCCCCGAGCAGGAGGCCCAACAACCCCCACCGCTTAGGGCCGGATAGCCGACCAGAACACTACTGCGATGCGAGGAGCGGGTGGCAGCACACGGTCTGCGGCAGGAGTGCCAGGGCCGGGAAGGGGGGCCTGCGGGGCCGGTATGCTGGGGCTGCTGCGGCACCTCCCACCCTCACCCACGTGGTGAGTTACGGCCTGCGGTGGTCGAGACGTCTCATGGCATGAGGATGAAACACAGGTGCTGATAGCGGGCCGGTACCGGCTGCAGGACGTGGTCGGTCGGGGAGCGGTGGGGGAGGTCTGGCGGGCCTTCGATGAATCGCTCGGCAGACCGGTTGCGGTGAAACTGCTGCTTCCCCAGGGCTCCGACCCCAGTGCCGCCTCCCGCTTCCGCCTGGAGGCGCAAACGGCCGGATGCCTCAACCACCCGCACGTGGTCGGTGTCCTCGACTTCGGCGAGCACGAGGACCGTCTGTTTCTGGTGATGGAACTGGTCGAGGGCGACAGCCTTGCCCGGCTCGCCGGTTCCGGTCCGCTGCTTGCCGAGCGCGTGGCCCTTATCGCTGCGCAGGCCGCGGCCGGACTTGCCGCGGCCCACCGGCAAAACATTGTCCACCGGGACATCAAGCCTGCCAACCTCCTGCTGGACACCCACGGTTCACTGAAGATCGGCGACTTCGGCATCGCACGGTTCGTCGACGACCCCGGTGCGGCCCTCACCGTCACCGGACAGATCGTCGGCACCAGCCTCTATCTCGCGCCCGAGCGCGCTCTGGGCCGGCCCGCCGGCCCTGCCTCGGACGTGTACGCGCTGGGTTGCGTGCTCTACCAACTCCTCACCGGGCGGCCGCCGTTCCAGGCGGACACCGCCCTCGCGATCCTCCACCAGCACCTCGACGCCTCCCCGGTGCCACCCCGGCAGCTCGGCACCAGCCTCCCGCCTGCCTTCGAGAGCTACCTGCTCGGGCTCCTGGCCAAGCAGCCCGAGGACCGGCCCACGGCCCATCAGGTGGCGGACTGGTTCGGGCGCGGAGCCTGGCGCGGGACGCCGGAGCCCCTGCCGCAGGAACTTCCGGCACAGAGTCGCAGGCCCGCGCCCTCCGCCGTGCGCGGGCCGCACATCACCGGCCCGGGCACCGCCGTCCCCGGCCTCCCAGTACCAGGCACCGCCGTACCTGCCCCCTCTGTCGGGGGCGTCTATGTCCCGGCAGCAGAAACGGAGTGGAAGACGACGGTGCACCGGGCCGCGCCGCACCGCCCTCACCTGCCGATCTCACGCCGTTCCCGCCTGGTGGCGCTGCTGGGCGGTGCCGCCTTGTTCTTCGTGGCGCTGCTCGCGGGCTTGACGTGGTTCTCGCCCGACACCGGCACGGCGCAGGTGCCGCAGGCTGAGCCGTCCGCTGTTGTGAACCCTTCCATCCCACCGTCCCCAGCATCGAGTGGCGCGGCTCCCCCATCTTCACCCACCCCCTCGCCCTCTTCGTCCGCTGCGCAGACTGCCGACGAGAAGACGGCGGCACCGGCCGACGCCAAGAAGAGTCCCAAGGCAGCGGGCAAGCACGGAGGCAAGGGCAAGCACTGACCAGGGTGTACCGAGCAGCGTGGTGACGTGGTGCGGCTCTGACCGAGCGACCCCGGACCTACGGCGAAGTGCTCCCCCGGTCGCAACGGCTTTTACCACCTCGCGCGTTGAGTCCGGCCATGGGCCGGGATGCTCGCCGTAGCCCTCGCCTCCATCGACGCCACCCACACCCCAGGCTGCCCCGCAAGCCGACCACGCCCGAGATGGCGAGCGACACGTCAGACGAGCCGATGACCCGAACGCCTGCCGGCTAGGGCCTGTCTAATGGGTCGGCTACGAGCCGGAGACCGGACCGTTCAGCGTGGTGTGAGGCGGTAGATCTCGCCGATGCGGAGTGGGCTCGTCTGGAACCACATTTGCCGAGGAACGTCAGCCGGGACGGACGATGGAAGTGCCATCGCAGGTGATCAACGGGGTCCTGGTCCGGCGGACGGTCCCGCGGCACCCACTCCTCATCGGGGACGATCCTGCTCCAGCGCGTGAGCGGTCGGCCGCTCCAAGGTGGACCATGGAAGCCAAAGCACTCCACAGGTACGGGCCAGGGGCACGGACTGGCAGCAGAGGCCCTTGTGGTCCGGCGCAGGGAAAGAGTGCCCGTGAGCACAGCCGATGGGCGTCCGGCTGACGCCGGCCAGCCGGAAGAGCGATCGTCGCAGCCGAGCGGACTGATGGATCTTCTCGGCGTTGCCGCGGTGCTGCTGGATGCCGATGGGCGGATCGTCTTGTGGAGCCCGGAGGCCGAGGAGCTGTTCGGCTATACCTCTGAGGAGGCGCTCGGCCAGTACGCTGCGCCGCTACTCGTTCACGAACAGCACTGGGATCTGATGATCAAGTTGTTCGCCGAGGTCATGGCCACCGGGGAGCGGTGGGCCGGGGCATTTCCCATCCGGCACAAGGACGGCAGCACTCGCTTGGTGGAGTTCCGCAACATGCGGCTGCTGGACGACCTCGGCGACTTCTACACCCTCGGCATGGCCACCGACAGGTCAAGGCTTCGGGAGGTCGATCGGGACCTCGCCCTGTCCACCCGGCTGATTTCCCAGTCTCCCATCGGGCTGGCGATCCTCGATACCGATCTGCGGTACGTGGCCGTCAACCCCGCTCTGGAACGGATGCACGGCATCCTCGCGGAAGACCATCTGGGTCGGCACTACCGCGAGATCATGACCGCGGCGAAGTTCGAGGGTCCGGAGGCCGGGATGCGGCAGGTCCTCAAGACCGGAGCCCCCATGATCGACGAGTACACCATCGTCGGCCACACCCCCGCCCACCCACACATGCACGCCTGGTCGATCTCGCTGTACGGCTGGACGCGCGTCGCATCCCCGCCGCCCTGGCCGCCTCGCTGATCCTGCTCGCAGCCGGGGCATTGCTCTTCGAAGCGATGCTGCTGCGCGACGCGGCCATGCGTGTGCCGGGGATTGGCCTGGCCGCCGCCGCAGAACTAAATCCCCTGACCTCCACCCGGCATCAAGGAGATACCGAGCCGGCTTCCGCGCTTCCGCCGAGCCCATCGCCGCCGTCTACGACCTATGCCCGGCCCTGTGCTCGCAATAGCACGGCTCAAATCACCCAGGGGCAACCTCGCCCAGACGTGCAAACGGCTGCGTCGCCTGGATCGGCCCGCCACCGACGACGGATTCGGACGCACTCGCCCACGAGCTGCGCGCCCATTCCCCCCTCGGGCAGGCATTCACCATTCGCCCGGCACCCCATGATGCGGGGTGGTACCGAAGTGCGCGTAGGTGGGCGCAACACAGAGTTTCGGAACGTGACCTACCGTTCCATGCAATTAGCCTCTGTTCTTGAAAGTGTCCTTCGCCTTCTCCTTGGCCTCACGGGCGGCACCCTTACTCTGCTGCGCTTGACCTTTGACGGTCATACCCTCGTTACCGACGGATCGACCGGCTTCTTTCTTCACTGTGCCTTTGACCTGCTCGGCCTTCGCCTTCGCCTTTTCGCTCGCGCTCACGATTCACCTCTTTCTCGCGCCCAGCTGCTAGAAGCAATAATCGCACAGAATGCATTCGAATAGTTCGAGCCAATAGGGAAAATGGCGCCCAGGCCACAAAGCCACGAAAACCGCGGCCGTCCGGGATCAGTGACGGCCGCGGGCCACCTGCTGCTCCGCCGAACAGCCGGGCGACGGCACGGCTACCCGACAGCGCCGGGCGGCGTGCCGCTCGGCGCTTGTCGCGGGGTAGCACGTTGACGCTCTCCGCTTGCCGTGCTGACGGCGCGCTGGAGGCCGACTCGGCCACCTCGGCGAGTGGCTCACGGCTCGTGCACGATGATGCCGGACCAGCTCGGCTCATGACCTACCGCTGGGCAGGTCGATGTCCGAATAGGTGCCGCTTGCGACGGTGTCCGTCCCGGTCGGGTCGGCCATCCCGAGGAGAGGTGCCGTCCTGCCGTGCCGCTGTTCCCAGGTCGCTCCTCGTGTCAGGGTGGTCGACGCGGCCCTCGTGGTCCGTGCTGCGTGCAACGGCTGCATCGTGGCGCTCCCCCTTGAGCGCTTGACGCATTGCGTGCTTTTTGCGGGTGGTTCGGCGCATGCCGCCGAGGAGCAGACTCAGCCCGAGCACTGCCACCGCACCGATGATGGCACCGAAGAGGAACAACATGCCGGTGGATCCGGTCATGTGGTACCCGAAAACCTTGAACGCTGCCGTCAGTTCGTGTGCGCTACCCATGTTGGTAACAACGGCGGCGACGCCGACGACTACCGCAGCGATCAAGAGGATCACTCCGAGAATCACAATCATGACGAGCTCCTGATAATCACCCGAAACCGCTGTTCTCAGGCTGCACCCATCCGCTCTCAGACACCACCGGGCACCTTCTTCGGCTGCGGGCGATCCTCATCGACATGTCAGCGACCACGGAGCCGACGGGTTCCTCACCTCTCACGCGGTATCACGCTGCCCCTATGACGAAGGTCATGATGGTGAGGGCCTGACCAGGTGGAAGACCTCCCGGGCAGCGTAGCGTTTGAGGCATCGGACGATCTCGCGCCGGGTCTTGGCCGAAGGTCAAGCAGCTGGTCGACGAGCTGAAGAACGACGACCCGGTCACCGTCACCAGAGAGCTGACCGACATCGGTCCGGCCGCGAGCGGTCCGTGCGGCGGTTCTACCTGTTCGCGACCGCCGCTTCCCGGAGGACCCTGCCCGGCCCCGGCGCCGTCCCCAACGCCCGGTCGAGGTCGGCCCACAGGTCCTCCGAGTCCTCCAACCCCACCGAGAGCCGCAGCAGCCGGTCGCTGACTCCCGCGCCGCGGCGGTCGTTGGCGTCCACGATGCGGTGGCTGATAGACGCGGGGTGCTGGATGAGGGTGTCGACGCTGCCGAGGCTCACGGCCGGGGTGATCAGTCGGACGCCCGCAATGACGTCGTGGGGGTCGCCGGCTACCTCGAAGGCGACCATGGCGCCTCCGATGCGCGGGTAGTGGACGCGGGTGACGCGTGGGTCGGCGGCGAGCCGACCGGCCAGCTCCGCCGCGTTCGAGGACGCGGCTCGAACCCGTACGGGCAGCGTCGACAGACCACGGAGCAGCAGATAGCCCGCGAGCGGATGCAGCACTCCGCCCGTGGCGAACCGCACCTGGCGCAGCCGCCCGGCGAACTCCTCGTCGCAGGCCACCACGCCGCCCATGACGTCTCCGTGGCCGCCCAGGTACTTGGTGGCGCTGTGCAGGACGAGACGGGCTCCCTGCTCGACGGGGCGTTGCAGCACGGGGGTGGCGAAGGTGTTGTCGGCGAGCAGCGGGACGGAACCGCAAGCGTGCGCGACGGCTCTCAGATCGAGTTCGGCGAGGGTCGGGTTCGCCGGGCTTTCGACCATCACCAGGCCGGTGTCGGGGCGCAGCGCGTCCGCGATGCCCGCCGGGTCGACCCAGGTCACCTCGGAGCCCAGCAGCCCTGCGGTGAGCAGGTGATCGCTGCATCCGTACAGCGGTCGTACGGCGACGACATGGCGCAGGCCCATCGCGTTGCGTACGAGCAGCACGGCGCTCAGCGCGGCCATCCCGGTGGCGAACGCGACCGCGCTCTCGGTGCCCTCAAGACGCGCGAGGGCGGTCTCGAAGCGGGCGACGGTCGGGTTGCCGAGGCGGCCGTAGACGGGCGGGCCCTCCGGTTCGGCACCGTCGGCCGCGAAGGCGTCTATCCGGGCGGCCTCGCCCCGGCTGTCGTACGAGGGGTAGGTCGTGGACAGGTCGATCGGCGGGGCGTGCACCCCCTGCCGAGCGAGGTCGTCCCGCCCGGCGTGCACCGCCTCGGTGGCGATCGCCCGGGGTGCGGGCACGCCCGGGACACGACGACCGGTGCCGTCGGGATCATGGCCGGTTCCCTGCGGGTCGGCCGGTACGTCATATGCGTCAAAGCTGCCGGAGTCCATGGTCAGGAGTCTGAACACCGAGCGGGGTCCGAGCGCCGGATCCCGTGTTACGTTCGATATATGGCCGATTCTGTCGTACTGGATCCGGTGGATCTCCATCTGCTACGGCTGCTGCAGAACGACGCACGGATGACGTACCGCGATCTCGCCGCGCAGGTCGGTGTCGCGCCTTCGACCTGTCTGGACCGGGTAACCAGGCTGCGCCGCTCGGGAGTGATTCTCGGCCATCAGCTGCGGCTGGACCCGGCGAAACTGGGCCGGGGACTGGAGGCACTGCTGTCCGTGCAGGTCAGACCACATCGGCGGGAGTTGGTGGGGCCGTTCGTTGAGCGGATCCGGGCGCTGCCGGAGTCCATTACGGTCTTCCATCTGACCGGGCCCGACGACTATCTCGTCCATGTCGCGGTCGCGGACATGGCGGATCTTCAGCGGCTCGTCCTCGACGGGTTCACCTCACGGCCCGAAGTGGCCCGCGTCGAGACCCGGTTGATCTTCCAGCAGTGGGACTGCGGCCCGCTGCTGCCACCCTGGCCCGACGGCGCTCCCGCCCCCACGACCAGCTTCGACCATCAGGCCCCCGGGAACCCCGGGGCCTGATGCGTATACCGGTCCAAGCCGAAGCCACGGCACGAGACCGCCTACTAGGGTCCGTCTTCAAACGGATCTTGCCCAGAGCAGGAACGACGCGAGAGTGACCGCTGCCTCGTAGAAGGTGGCGGTCTTTTCGTATCGGGTGGCAATGCCGCGGAAGCCCTTGAGCCGGTTGAAGCAGCGCTCGATCATGTTGCGTCGGTGGTAGATCTGCCGGTCGAATCCTGGTGGTCTGCCGCCGTGGCGGCCGCGGTTGTAGCGATGCCGTTGTTGGTCCGCCTTCTCGGGGATGGTGTGCGCGATGCCGCGATTCCGCAGGTAGGAGCGGAAGCCACGGGAGCTGTAGGCCTTGTCTGCGATGACCTGGTCGGGCCTGCAGCGTGGTCGGCCCAGACCGGTGCGAGGAACGCGGATGCGTTCGAGTAGCGGGCGTGCGCAGATGCTGTCGTGGCGTTGGCCGGGCGTCAGCAGGATCGCGAGCGGGCGTCCTTTGCCATCGCAGGCGAGGTGGATTTTGGTGGTCAGTCCGCCTCGGGATCGACCGAGGCCGTGATCGTCCGGTTCGTCCTGGTGGTGCTGCCCCCTTTCGGCCGGTGGCGGCGGCGTGCTGGTGGGCGCGGACGATGGTGGAGTCGATCTGGACCAGCCAGTCGATGTCGCCGGCCGCGTCCGCCTGGGCCTGGATCTGCTGCAGAGCCCCTGGTGAAGACGCCGGCGAGGGCGTAGCGGCGGAAGCGGGTGTAGACCGTTTTCCACGGTCCGTAGCGTTCCGGCAGGTCACGCCAGGAGACACCGGTCCGGATCTTGTAGACCATGCCGTTGACGACCTGCCGGTCCGCGACGCGTGGCCGCCCCGTGACGGCTCGTGGTATCAGCGGAGCGAGTAACTCCCACTCCTGATCGGTGAGTTCATGGCGACGTACCACCTCACCATGATTCACCAGCCGATGATCTTTGAAGACGGACTCTACTACGTGAACCACCACCTTCCGCTGGTCAAGAATTGGCCCGGCCCGCTTGCGTGGCGCTACAGCTTCGACGTGGCGGCGACCGAGGGAGAGGCGCCGTATTTCGCCGTCTTCGAAGCCGACTTCGCTGACGCCGCCATGGCCGCGGCGCAGGCGTCGCCGCACGGCCAGCGGGTGGCCGCCGATGTCGTCAACTACGCAACCGGCGGTTTGGTCGTCATCCACTATCCGGTGCAGGACGGCACCGGCTGAGGCAGGCCGGTACGCTCTGGGACGCGTTCGGTCGGCCGCTTAAGGCCAGGTCCGGCCAGCGGCGGACGCCATTGGCGGTTGCCGGTTCGTTGAGCGTCAAAGGTGGGCCGATGTCCTGGCGGGATGTCACGGTGGTTGATGCGTGCGTGCGGCGTGACGGTCGGGGCGGTAGCCCCACGGCCGTCACCGACGACGACCCGGCGGCGACGGACGCTAACCGGCGTGCGGTCGCTGCTGCGGCCGACACCTCGCACGCGGCGTTCCTCGGCCCGAGGCGGGCGCCGGACGGTGGCTGGCCGGTCCGGTTCTTCACCGCCACCGCCGAACTGTCCGGCTGCGGCCACGGCACCGTTGCCGCGCAGGCTGTCCGGTTGACCCGCACCGCGCTGGGCGAGCTGAACGACCGCCAACACACCGGCGGGCGCATGTTCGACACCGTCGCGATCCGCCGCCCCGCCGGCATCGAGGTGTGGTTCGACCAGGGCCTCGTCGCGCTGCGACACCCGGCACCGGACGAGCGCGCCGCGATCGTCGCCGCGCTCGGGCTCACCGCCGACGATCCGCATCCGATCGACGCGCCACGGATCGCCGCGCCCGGCGCACCACGCATGCTGGTACCGGTCCACGACAGGTCGGCGCTGCTCAGGATCTGCCCACACCTCGGCAGGCTGACAGCGGCATGCCGGCGGTACGGGCTCCTCGGCTGTTTCGTGTACGTACCGCCGGTGGGCGACCGACCGGGTGCGGCGCGGATGTTCGCGCCGGCGATCGGTGTCGACGAGGACGTCGCCAACGCCAACAGCACCGGCTGCCTGGCCGCCCACCTGCTCGACACGACAGGGGCGCAGACGGTCGCGATCGAGGTGGAGCAGGGCGACACCCTCGGTCGACCGGCCAGCGTGCTCGCTTCGGCCCGACGCGGGCCGGCGGGCATCATCACGACCCGGGTCGGCGGGTTAGCGGTGGTCCGCGACGGACACTGAGGCGACGACTAGACCGTCCTCTTCTGCGATCCGCGCATGGGCTGGGGCTGTCCGCTGCGGTCAAGCGTTGGCCCCCGGTGGCGGCCGCAGCCCCGACCGACGCACCGAGCCAGGGCCGGTCGAGACGATGACCAGCTCGCCGGAAGGGCGGCGGCCCGAACAAGAACGAAAAAGAGACGACAAGTAGGTACGAGTCGCACCAGTACGACGTGATCGGCCATCTACCCCGAGCCCCTGCCACAGATGTCGCCAGACCTGGCCGAGCTCTGTTGTTCTCGGAGTACTTGGGACCGAAGTAGCGCTTGCAGTCCGCCACCGCCCCTTGGCGAAGTCCGTGACGTCCCAGTCGAAGTTGATGGTGCGGCTGGTGTCCTTGGGCACGGAAGCACGGATGTAGAAGGTCAAGCTGCTAGCGCCCGCCCTGCCCCTGCTGCTGGTCCACACCTGAGTAATCCGGAGGGCAGTGCACACGGAGAACCGGGACTTCAAGTAGTACGGTGCGTCCCCGCCCATGTGGGCCTTGCACTCACGCAGCGACATTGACCGCGGCGGATCCGGATACGTCACTGCCGCGCTGTCCACGGACGCCGCCTTGCCCGAAGCAGTCGACAAGGTGGGTCCAACGGCGGACGGCTTGGAGAACTTGGCGGCGTAACCGGCGGCGGGCCCGACGGTCTCGAGGGCGTTGCGTGCCCCGCCCACCTCCGCGGCCGCCCGTTGCAGACGCTGCAGCCCCTTCCCCGACTTCAGCTCATCGAGCGTGGCGTCGGCGTTCCAGCGGGCAGCACGAACGTTTCAACTCGCTGCCCAACCGGCGAATCAGCCGAGGACACCGGCGGCGTCGCCCCCACCCCCAACGCGGATGCGGTCAGCAGTGACACAACCTGTAACGGTCTCCAGCGGCGGCTGGGTCGCGTTGATCTCATGAACTTCCGCCTTTAGGTGCATATCTGGCATGCAATCCGGCATTCCATGTGTCCCACACTTATCGCAGCCTCTTAGGGATTCGAAAGCATATTTCCATCTCGTGGCTGGAAAGGACTGACGACCCGTTCGGCTGATGACCTCGCATCAGCTGAGCTTGAGGACGCGGGCCCAGGCAACCGCTGGCGGGTACTTGACGCTGTCAGGGCCCTGTCCGCTCGGGCTGGTGTAGTGCTGGGAGCCGTTGACCTCAAGGACGATCCCCTGAACCTGTGGCAGCAGGAGCGGGAAGTCCATACGGAAGCGCAGCAGTGCTTCTTGGATCGCGCTGGCGGACGGTCTTGTGGACCCAGTGGAGCCACACCTCAGACAGGTAGGCCGGAGGTCATACACCGCTGGACAAGGAGAAGATCCTTGTCGGCTTCGACCTCAACTTCAATGGTGCCGGCGACGTGGCCAGGGTGCAGTCGCTGTACACGCCCTGAACCGACGGCCCGGCCGGGGACGGAATGACCGGGGCCGTCGCCGGCCGTTCGCTCTCAGGTTGCCTGGGCATAGGAGCGACCGGTCCCGGCATTCGGCTACCTCGCGTGGAAGGCACTCTGGCGCTGGTCGGGCTGCTGATGGGTAGTACTGGGTGTGCGGTCGCCGCGGTGGCGGCGCGCTCTACATCGCGGAGGTGCAGATGACGCAGTGTCCCGGGGCGACCCCGTACCCGATCCCGCCCGCAGTGCAGGAAGCGTATGGTCCGGCGGATCTCAGCTCGTTGTCCCTGTTCGGTGGGGGGTTCATCAACTTCGGCTACTGGAAGGGCATCGGCCTCGACCGGCCGCTCACCGAACACGACCGGATCAGCAGCCAACAGGCCATGTACCGCCACGTGCTCGCCGCCTTGGCGCCCGTAGAGGGGCCGAAGGTCCTGGAGGTCGGCTCCGGGCTGGGGGTCGGCTGCGCCGTTGCGCTCGAGGAGTACGGCTTCGCGCACGTTACCGGCATGGACATCCATCCGCAGCAGCTCAAGCGGGCTGAACAGGCCAACGCCGATCTGTTGGCCCGCCGCCCCGAACAGCTGCGCTTCGCACACGGAGCAGCCGAGAGCATGCCGTTCGCGGAGGGAGAGTTCGACTGCCTGTACACCGTGGAAGCCGCCCAGCACTTCCGTGATCTCGACGCATTCGCCCGGGAGGCCGCACGTGTGCTGCGGCCCGGCGGCCGCGCCGTCATCGCCAGCTTCTTCGTCCCCGACGCCGACCCGGCCCGACCCGAGCGGCTGGCCGAACTGCTCGACACTTACAGCACTGGCCTGGACGTCGCACACACCATCCCGCAGCTCACCGGCAGCCTCGAACGGGCCGGCCTGACCGGGGTCCGCGCCACCCCGATCGGGGCGTCGGTATGGCCGGGCTGGGACCGCTGGCTGGCACGCAGCTGGGAACCCGGTGCCTGGCCTCGCAACTTCCTGCGGGCCTACCGTGAAGGCAGCCTCGACTACTTCACGGTCACCGCACAACGCCCCATGCCATGACCCAGCGGTCAGCCGGGCACACGTCTATCTAAAGTGTTCTCCCTGTTCAGGAATGTATGAGACGCCCGAAAGCACCCTGATTCCCAAGCTCAGAACACAGGACTTCCATCCCCCGCTCCACCGCGAGACGAGGCATCACTCGGCATTTGGGAGGACCGTGGCGCGGCCGACGCTCATGTAGGTGAAGCCGGCAGAGGCCATCGCATGGGGATCGAGGACATTCCGGCCGTCGAAGAGAACACGGCGACGCATGGAGCGGCCCGCTGCGGACCAGTCGACGGTCTTGAGTTCCGGCCACTCCGTCACCACGATGGCGGCATCCGCACCGATCATGGCCTCCCCCGGAGTGGAGTGGCGCACGGTCGCGTTCCACGGGGCGACGTCGGCGGGCCGGGCCATGGGATCCCAGCAGTGCACCTCGGCACTCTCCGCGAGCAGTCGGGCGGCGATGACCGCGCTGGGAGCTTCACGGAGATCGTCGGTTCCCGCCTTGAAGGTCATGCCCAGGAGGGCGATGCGGAGTCCCTTGATGCCGCCGAGTTCGGTCTTGAGGCGCTGGATGGCGCGCCGGGGCTGGAGGTCGTTGACCTCGATGACGGAATTGAGCAATTGGAAGGGGTATCCGGAGTTGCTTGCCATGGCCCGCAGGGCGCGGGAATCCTTGGGGAAGCAGCTGCCTCCGTAACCGAGGCCGGCCTTCAGGAAGTGTGGGCCCAGTCTGTGGTCCATGCCGATGGCCGTGGCGACCTCTTCGACGTCCGCGCCCGTGGCCTCGCAGACGGTGGCGATCTCGTTGATGAAAGTGATCTTGGTGGCGAGCAGGGCATTGGCGGCGAGCTTGACCATCTCCGCCGAGGCGATCGAGAGGGTCTGCACCGGCCCGTCGACACCGTCGTGAAGGTCCGTGATCAGCTGGGCAGTTGCCGTGTCGGAGGCCCCGATGACAATGCGGTCGGGGCGCAGGAAGTCGTCCACTGCCTTGCCTTCGGCGGTGAATTCGGGGTTCGCTGCGTAGCCGACGTGGGCAAGGCCGGCGTCGTCCAGGGCGCAGCGGACCCGGTCGCCGGTGCCCACGGGCACCGTGCTTTTGATCACCACAGCGGTCAGGTGCGGGGCGCCCTTGAGCGTCTCGATGACCGCCCAGACGCGTGACAGGTCGGCGTCGCCGGATGCGGTGGGCGGTGTGTCCACACAGATGTAAGCGACCTCGGCGTCCTGGAGCGCTTCACGGGCGTCGAGGGTGAAGGTGAGGCGCTCCTTGTTCGCCGCGATCAGCTCTCCGAGGCCGGGCTCGTAGATCGGCACATCGCCCGAGTTGAGCAGTCTGATGCGCTCGGGCTGCACATCGCGTACCGCGACGCGGTGGCCCAGTTCTGCGAAGCACGCCCCGGTGACGAGGCCGATGTATCCCGCACCGAAGACGGCGACGGTTCGTGAGGTGCTTGCCATGGCACGATCTCTCTCTGAAGAGTGAAGGCTGGCCGCCTCCGCGCGTGGAGCGGCCGGCTTTGCGGTCTTTGAGGACGGGTCAGGCGGCGACTGGAGTCGGTGGGGTGTCGAGGGCGACTTCGGCACCGTTTTGGCGAGTGTTCCAGCCGGTGCGGGCACAGGTGAAGATGCCGTACCAGCGCAGCCAGCGCAGAACGGTCCAGGCCATGACGATGGCCAGCGGCATCATGGCCCAGGTGAGGGCGCGAGAGCGGATGCGTTCATCACTGCAGATGATGCCGAGGTCCCGCAGGCCGAGCGCCCAGCCCAGGAGGAAGGGGACCCAGATCATGGACAGGGGCGGCAGGTTGTCGTAGGCGACGGGCTCGACGACCAACAGCCACACCGTCACCACCTGCGTCATGACCATCTGGAACCACCTCATCAGGTGCAGCCAGAAGGCAGGGCGGGCAGGCGAGAGATAGCGCATCCGCCACACCGAGCGGATCGTCGAGCCCCGCATCCACCGCAGATATATGCACGTGAAATGGCTCCACTTCTCCGGCATGGCGGTGAAGACGATCGCCGAGGGCTGCTGAACGGTCAGCCCGCGTTCCTGGGCGTAGAGCGTCAGCAGCGAGTCGTCGGAGAACATCACCGTGTTCCCCATGAAGGTCTCGCCCAGGTAGGAGCCGAGATTGTCGCGGACGACCTCTGCGCGATAGGCGGCCAGCGGACCGGAGTTGACCATGACGGCACCGACAGCCGACTAACCCGACCGGTCGACCAGCTGGCTGGTGACGAACCAGAGGTCGGTGATGCGTGCCAGCAGGTTGGCCCGGTTGTTGGTAGCGATGAAGATGCCGGCGGCGGACTGGACCCGGGGCCGCGCGAAGGGCGCGAGGATCTCCTGGATGGCGTTCGGCGCCAGACAGGAGTCACTGTCCACGGTGACGTAGATCTGTGCCTCCGGGCTCACCCGGACGCCATGCGCCTGTGCATGGCGCTTCCCCTGGTTGGTTACACGCTGCCAGGTCGTACTGACTCCCCTTTGTGCAGCGGCTCGTTGCCACCATTCGCGCACTTCTGCGTACTCCGAGGTGGTGGATCCGTCGTCGACGATGTGCACGCTGTCCGGCAGACGGGTCTGCCGCAGGAACGACTCCAGTCCCAGCCGCAGATAGCCGGGTTCCTCGTTATAGACCGGCATGAGGATGGCGACATGCAGAGCGTCGAGCTGGCGTGCGACACGGTCCGTGACGCGCCGGGGGCGTTCGAGGTGGTAGAGCAGAGTCTGGATAGAGGAGGGGAGGGACAGGAACAGGGGCTACCCTTCCAAGGGGCCGCCCGCCTTTCCGCCGCGTGCACGGAACTCCACGATGACACGTCGGTTGAAGTCGTTCACGATGCTGCTCCGTTCGCGGTGTGGCGATCTGTCGTGACGACATCGTCAACCTTGACGGCGTCATGAAGGTCAAGTCCTGAACACCCCACGTTTGACCGGCGCGAGCAGCCCAGCGTGACCGGCGGTTGGTCAGGCTGGCGGCGTGAGGAACTCCTCCCAGGTCAGGAGGCCGGCGTCCACCTGTGATCGGGCATAGCCGCTGGGGCCGATGGAGTCGGCGTCGAGTGCCGTGTCGAGGGCCACCGTCGCGGCGAAGGCCACTTCCGGTTGCTGGGGATGGTCCCGCAGCCGGACCAGGACGCAGCCGTAGACGGGCAGGCCGCCGCTCCCCGTGAAGACGCGCATGGTTGGGTAGGCGGCCTGTCGCGGCTGGACGGCCACGGTGCCCGTGTTGATCTCCCAGTAGTTCTCGGCACTGATGGGAGCACCGGCGGCGAGGGTGTGGTTCTGCTGCCGGAAGGCTGCGATGAGCTCGGAACCGGCGATGGGGGCGTTGAGGTACTTGGCGTCGGCGGCGGGGAGTTTGAAGAGGAAGCGCGCGGTGCTGTCGTCGAAGACGCGCAGCTCGGTGGGGAGGATCGTGACGCGGTAGATGCGTGGTGCGGCCTGGTTGGGATCCTTGGAGTTGTCCAGGAGCCGGGCCTGGACCTTCCGGGTGTCGGCATCGTCGCCGAGCGGCTGGCCGACCTTGGTGAACGCGTCGGCCAGCGCGTGGAGATCTCCGGCGTCCAGGCACGCCTGAGCGGTCTCGGGGAGTGTGAAGAGCGGCACTCCGCGGCTTGTCGCCACGGCGGCGTCGACGAGCAGGGCAGAGCGCAGCGTGGTGTCGCGGAAGTCGGCCCCGTGCAGCAGAGCTCCGGCGAGGGAGAAGGGCCGCTGGCCGTCTCCCGGCGTGGCGTGGCAGCCGGGCAGTTGGGCCTGGATCAGGACGCAGTCGCTGAGATCCGTACCGGAGAGGTACGACTGGGTCAGCCGGATGCCCTGGAGGTAGCCGCCCGTGAGTACGGCGCCGTCGAAGTCGACGTGGTCGACCGTGGCCCCGGTCCCGAACCACCGGATGCCGTGCAGGTCGGCTCCGGCCAGGTTGGCCGCGGTCGCCTGCGTGCCCTCGCACACCGCGCCGCGCAGGACGGCAGGGCGTACCTGGTCGGTGAGAACGTCGATGCCGGAACCGCCGTCGTGGAGCCGCAGGGTGTAGTTCTCGATGCGCCAGCGGGCACCCTTGAGCACGCAGACGACCTCATCGTGCGGCGAGATGGTGATGCCGTGCTTGGCAAAGGCGGTGACCACGGCGTCCGGTGCGTACTTGGCGTCGTCGAGCTGTTGCGCCGTGACGGAGTCGAGGGTGAACAGGAAGGCCTTGGCGCCGAGCTGGGCGTTGGACAGGTCCGCGCCCGACAGGTCGGCGTGGGTGAGGTTGGCACCCGGGCCGTTGACGTCGCGCAGGCTCGCCTTGCTCAGGTCGGCGCCGACCGCGACGACCTCGCTCAGGTCGGCTTTGTCGAGGACCGAGCCCGCGAACCTGGCATTGGAGATGAGCGTTCCGGAGAGATGGGCTCCGGTCAGGTCGCAGGAGGCCAGTGTCGCCGAACGGAGGTCGGCGCCGGAGAGGTTGGCGCCCGTGCAGTCGAGCAGGTGCCGGCCGCCCGGCGCCGGGCCGGGCCCCGATCCGGCGGCGGAGCCGAGGGCTGCACCGCGGGCGTGACTCTGGGCGAGTATGACGCGCGCTGCGCTGCGCAGCGTGGGCCATGACACCGCTTCGAGCATGGCGCCGGTCAGATCGGCGTCGTCGAGCAGCGTGCCGTCGCAACGCGTGCCCGTCAGCGTGGTGCTGGCGAGTGTGGCGTGACTCAGGGTGGCGGACGACAGGTTCGCGCCGGTCAGATCACTGGATGTGAGGTCGGCTTTGCCGAGGTCGACACCGGAGAGGTCGGCGCCGCCCAGAAACACCTGCCGAAGATCGGCTTCGGCGGCGGACTTCGTGCGCTGGATCTCTTGCAGACCGGCGGTGACGATCTGAGGGGCGAAGACGCCCGGGGCGTCGTCGGTCGTGGTGAGGAGCGGGGCGAGCGGGTCCACGGAGTAGGTCACCGCTTGCGTACCCTCCTCGGCCGTCCGTACCTTCCAGGTCGTACCCGTGACGGGCCCGGACAGGACGAAGGCGGCCGCGTCGTGGCCGTCTTCGGTGAGCATCAGCCACCCTGTACCCTCGTCGGCCCGGATCCACCACCGGCCGGCGAGCTGAATGCGCGTATCACCGTCGCCGCCGCGGTACAGGGTCGTGCGCTCGGCCGATGTGGCCTGCTTCGCGGCCATACCGGGCACCCGGATCCTCTTGCCGCCGCTGCCCTTGACCTCGAAGACGGTCAGGTAGACGGCGGAGTCCGAGCCGGTCGAGGCGAAGAGTAGCTTCCCTGCGAACTGTCCGGGTCCCGTCATGGTGTCCGTCCTCCTACGCGTTCTTGTAGGCCACGTCGGCCAGAACGGACACGTAGTGTTCCTGGATGCTCAACTGGGCTTGTTCGAAGAGGAAAGTGAAGTCCTGCACGATGGGCAGGGCGACACCGGTCTTTCCGAGCTTCTGGAGGGCCTCGTCGTAGCGTGGTTCGCCGATGATGGGCCACACCATTCCGCCGAAGTCCACCTTGTCGAAACCCGGGACGGTGGTGGACTTGAGCGTGGCGTCGAACGTCACCTTGTGGAAGTCGTACTGCATCGTCTGGGCGTTCCCGGACCGGCCGAGCGCCAGGTTCTGGAGCACGTCGGTGCGGAGCAGGTCGAAGACGATCTGCGGACGGCTCTTGCCGTCCTCGATGAACAGGGCGAATTCGAGGTTCTGGGTGACCACCATGCCCATCACCCGCGTGGCCTTCCCGATGGCTTCGTCGTACTGCTCGGCGACGCCCAGCTGGCGCAGATCCGCTGTGAGGTCGCTGGTCTGTGTATAGGCGTTGCCGTCCAGGCTGGTCTTGATCAAGGCGTACACGTCGGACGGGAGCTGCTTCTGGAGAATGGTCTCCGTGGCCTGAGTGAACTCGTAGACCTGGGCGAACTCGTAGGTCTGCGGGATGTCTTTCTGCGGCAGGGCGACAGGAGTGACCTGTGCCGTCATGGCGAAGGCGGCGTACGGCTTGAACGCCTTCACCGCGGTCACGTAGGTCTTCACCTTCAGGCTGTCCGGGTCCGGCAGGTCGCTGGGCCGGAGCGTGAGGTCGAGCTTCCCCGCCTTCCAGTAGGCCCAGTGCAGGGCGCTCACGGTGTAGTCGGAGACGTAGACCTCCACGTGGTGGTCGTCCACGGGCGGCGTCGGCACGGGCAGGGCTGTGGGCTGCGGGCCGGGGTACGGGGTTCCCTTGTAGGCCACCTCGCCGGTGACGCCGATGGTGATGCCGTTGTCGCCGGGGAAGGCGAGTTTGGAGTCGCCGACGGCGAAGTTGAAAGTGATGTCGTCGGTGAGTTTTCCGCTGGCGGGGATGGACGCGAGCATCGGGTTGATCGAGTCCTGGACGGGTTTGGCGAACTCGACACCACCGATGGCGGCCACGGCGTCCGTATTGAGGTGCTTGCCGCCCCAGAACCCCTTCTCGTGTTGGATGACGCTGTCGCCGGGCGGCTCGGTTGAGCTGTCCGACGGGGTCGCGCTCGAACTCTGGTACTTGATGTCGTAGCTGTTGCGGCCGGAGTCGTAGGCGAAGCTCACGGTCACGGTCGTGTCGAGCTTGCCGATGCTGGGGTTGTAGTCGAAGGAGTTAGGCCCCTGAGACGTGGCGGGGTCACATCCGAACCGGGTACAGGCCTTCCTGTCCCATTGCTCCGCCCAGGTGTATGGAACGGTGAACTTCTCTGCGTCGTAGGTGAGCGTGAACGTGCCGTTCGACTGCTGCTTGACGCCCTGGTACACGGGATCGAAGCCCTGCAGCTTGCCGTTGGTCAGGTTGACGTCCAGGTGTTCGCAGTACACCCAGGTACTGCCGGTGTCCTCGATCGTGAACTCCTTGATACCCGGGACGTCATGGTCCGGGAACTTCATGCCCTTGAGGTCGTTCGCCAGCACGTCGGTCACATAGTGCTTGGTGAAGAAGTCGATGCCCTTGGCGCCGATGGCAACGGTGAGGGTCTGCATGAGTGGGGTACTCCGTACGTCGTCAGGCGGGAATGGCGTAGACCTGTAGTCCGTCGCCGCTGCGGTAGAGGTGGTAGATGGTCGCGCCGTCCTGGACCTGCCACGCGCCGCCGGCGACGGTCACGGTGACGGCCGCGGCATTGGTGAGCGTGATGCTGTGGGCGGCGAAGTCCGCCCTGACAGCTGAGATGTTCCGGTCGTCGTAGTTCGGCTGCGCGGTGAGCGGGAGCGTGAAGAGTGGCGGCGTGGGCGTCCAGTGGGCGAACGTCGGGCCGTGACGGGTCTCGGCCAGCGGCGCATAGCCCAGGGCGTACAGGTTGCGCCAGACGTCCACCGCGATCTTCGCGGCCACGATGTTCTGCGGGGCTTTGGTGACGGTGGAGTCGGGCGTACGCACGATGAACCGTCCGTCGGGGCCGTAGATGTCCAGCAGGTAGTCCTGCGGCCGGGAACCGGCACCCGTGTACGACAGCACGTAGGTGTAGCCCTGGGACTCGACGGCCATGTCGAGGTAGGTGAGGGAGCCGTCGGCGTTCGCGCCGTCGCCCCTCAGTGGGAAGGACGAGGTGCACGCGTACACCTCCGTCTGGGTCGTGTCGTCCGCGGCGGAGATGAGCTTCCAGGCATTGCCACGGTCGTCGTCCAGGACGAGCCACCGGGCGCCCGCCCGTTCGGTGTGGATGGCGGTGCTGGTCAGGCGGTGATGGACGGTGAGCCCGTCATGACCGCTCAGCACCTGCCAGGCCATGCCGCGAGGGTCTGAGATGATCCACGATCGTCCCGCCTCGACCACTGTGATCCGCGCGCTCTGCGCGGGGTCGGTCATGTGGTCCGGGTCGTAGGCCAACGCGATACCGTTCGCGGCGAGCATGTCGATCAGCGGGTCGTTCGCCGGCTGGAAGCGGGCCGAGTCCAGCTGCGTGGTGAAGCGGGCGTCGAGGGGGAACAGCAGGGTGGCGTCCGCCTCCTGCAACCCCGCGTGCAGCGCCTCCGGGATGCGGCCGTCGTCCAGGTCGGCGGCGAGTTGCGCGGTGGGGACGCGGCAGACGGCGGCACTGGTGGTGAAGGACGGCACCGGGTTGCCCTTGGTATCAAACGCCTGGATCCGGTTGTTCAGCGATTCCAGCACCAGGATGCGGCCGTCCGGGGCGACGGCGAGTGCCTTCGGGCCCTTGAGCAGCCCTTGGCGGATGCCCTGACCGGAGACGAGCAGTGCCTCTTGGGCCTTGTCATCGGTGGCCGGCTCCGCCGGCAGGGACAGCAGCATCAGCTTGTGGTGCTGCCAGGAGCAGGCGATCACGGCGTTGCTGGGATGAACGGCCAGCGCGTCGACGTTCTCCAGCGGGAACCGGCCCCAGCTCGGAAGGTCCTTCTGGTCGAAGCCGAAGTCCCGTACTCCGTCGTCGAGCCGCACCTGCCGCAGGTGCATGCCGCCGTCGCGCGGGTCCAGGACGAAGTTCGTCTCGTCGACCACCTTGGCGTTGGGGGACGGCGCGTACGCGATGGCGGGGCGGGCGGTGAAGCCGACGGTGGTCGTCTTCCGCCGCGCGTCGGGGTCGGCCAGGACGGACACGTTCTGCACCGCCCACAGCTGGTCGTCGGAGACCGGAGCGTCAACGTGGTCCGGATGCAGCTCCTGCCCTGAGGCGCGCCAGGCGTACCCGACCTGGAAGGCGCTGTTGTTGAACGTCGCGCCGGCGATGTCGCACAGGCCGGAGACACCCTGGCAGTCGAGGTCGGCCTTGGTGGCGCTCGGGGGAGTTCCGTCGGCCCGCCAGGCCGGCTTGCCGTCGGACAGTGCGAGCTGTTCCTTGTAGACGTACTGGGTGTCGGGTGCGAGCGGCACGAGGTTCTCGGTGATCTGGTGGTCGCCGAGGTCGAGCACGGCCTCACCGGTGGGCTTCGAGGGTGTCCAGTCGCTCTGCCAGGACCCGGCCAGCCAGCCGCCGGCGCTGTAGACGCCCACGACGATCTGCAGGTCGCCACCCGCGGGCACGTCCGCGAACCGGAGCTTCAGCGGATCTTTGCTCGTCACTGCGGGCAGCTCGCCGGTGAGTTGTCGGCTGGCACCGCCCCGGTATTGCAGCGTCGCCACATACCGGGTCGCCACCGCCGGCCACACAGCCGTCTCGGGGTGGCCGGCCTCACCGTGGCGGGGGTCGGGGTGCAGGGTGAGGGTCACGTCCAGCGACCTACTGGCCTTGACCGTGACGCAGGCAGGGGAGGACAGCACCTCGCCGGTCGTGATCGCGATCTGCTCGAAGTCCATGCCCGCGGCGACCAGCTTCAGCGCCCAGCCCACCGGCCCGAAGGCGTTCGCCAGAGCCCCCTCGCCGACCTGCTCGATCAGCCACTCTCCCAGTTTCTCCAGGCCCTTCTGCACTACGATGCCGAGGACGAAGCCGGCGGCGGCGGTGAGGAACTTGGAAGACCGGGTGATCGCTGTGCCCACAGCGATCGTCCCCCCGGCGAGCGGGAGGCCCACGCCGAGGGCCGCGGCGAGCAGGTCGCGGTCGTTGACGATACGGTTGAAGAGCTTGGTGCTGGTCAGCGCCTTGCCGGCGGCCAGGCAGACCAGGGGCACGCCGTACTCCCACAGCGCCGTGAGCAAAGCTCCCTCGGTGCTGACGTCCGCGTTCCAATCTGAGGTTCCCAGGCTGCCGAAATACAGCTTCACCGAGGCGGCCTTCTCCAGCGCGAACGACACCTCTTTCGGCTCCGCGGGAACGGGGATGCCGAGGATGGTGTCCACCGCCGGGACCGAGCCCCACTTGGTGACCGGGCCGAGCGACGTCCCCGACTCGTCGAAGAGCTCATAGCCCAGGTAGAGGGTGCGCAGATAGGAGTTGGAGGCGTCGATGCTGAAGGTGCCGCCCTCGACCACGGTGGGGGCGCCGACGTTCACGCCATGGTGGGAGGTGGGCTCGTCGACGGTCCAGCGGTAGGAAGGATTCCGGGGCGCGGCTGTACCGGTCGCCGGTCGCCCGGCAGCGAGCGGTTGCCCGTCGGTGACGAGCACGGACGTTCCGGGGCGGCTGCGCCAGGTCTTGCCCCGAAGCCACTCGTCGTCGGAGGACGTGCGCCGCGCCCCGGCGACCACGGGGCGGCTCTTGTCGAGGACCCGGTCGTGCAGGTCGAAGGTGTACAGCTGGTCGCCGGCCTGGATGCCGTCCACGGAGTACCCAGCGGTCAGCGGTGTGCCGTCGACGCCCTGGCAGGGGACCCGCCGCGACCAGCCCTGCCCCAGATCAGCGATGGTGCGGGCGAGTTCCGCCATCGCGTTGTACTGGTCAGGATCGATCTCCTTGTCGGGAGCGATGTGGTCGTCCCGGAGGACCTGAGCCGTGTGCGGCTCAGTGGTCGCCAGATCCGGATGGTGTGCGATGAGCCCGACAGCCGTGTCGTGGTGGGTGATCAACGTCTCGGCATGGAGGCGCAGTTCGAGCGCCGCTTCCCCTTCGCACGGGCCGACGCCGAGCCGGGCCAGCTTGCCGCTGCGGGTGATCTCCCGACCTTCGCGGTTCCGACGGGCGAGCAGGACGGAACGCAGTCGCTGCGGCGCGAGGTACTGGGCCAGCATGACCACCTCGGGCAGGTGCACGCCCTCCGGCGCCGGCCGAAGGACGCGGATCCACCGCACGGCGCCGGTGTCGAGGTCCGTGTCGTCGACCTCGGCGTAGTGCGTGAAGACCGGGGCGGGTGCCGCTTGAGGACTCGGTGGCGTCGCGTGCAGTGCCGCGAGCACGGAGTGCTCTCGCCTTGCGACAGCCAGGGTCTCGTCGGTGTGCGGGCGTAACGCGTACGCCGCCCCGTGTACGTCCACCTGGAGGCCGTCGATGGCGCGGGCATGACGCAGGTCGAAATGGAAGACGGTCAACGGGAGGACTCCTGGCCGTGTGGGTGCGGGGCATGGCCGGTCAGGGAGGGACGGAGCGAGTCGTCCCTGTACGGCCCGGCGGCGGCAGAGTCCCGAACGTTAGGTGGGTGGAGGATAGGCCGCAGCCGCCGTATCCGGCCACGAGGGGATAACCCGCCACGGCGGCCGACAAGGTGTTGCCTACCATCGGTAAGGCATGACGCACTGACGGAATGCCGTCCGTCTGCTTCGTGCATGAGTACGACATCGAAAGGTGGGTGGGGTGTGGGGGCGCCAGTGCGAGGACGATCGAGGCCGGGAGGGGACCTTCGCATCGGCCGAATCGCCGTCGTTTGGGTTTGCGCGACGGCATGGACACTGGCGCTATGGCGTGTTCCCACGGCGTGAACGGAGCAGCAGGCAGCGCGAGTGCTCGGGTGAGCGCATAAGGGCCGTCAGGTTCCACCAATGCGCCGCTCACTTGCCTCCTCGGTGCCCGTACCGCCGGTGAACTTGATGGCCTTCAGCACGTCAGGGGTGAACTGCCGTAGGTAGGAGCAGGAGTTGTCGAGCATCGCCAGACCGGCGCTGACTGGTTTGCCGCAGTACGCTTCGTCGCCGCGATGACCCGGCTGGTGGTGCACGATGACGAACTCGCACCCCTCCCCGACCCATCTGAGCGGGGGTTGCTGGTTGCCGCCCCCGCTCAGCCCTATTTACCACGATCCAGACGGTGTCATAACGAAGTGGTGCCCCGGATCCGGGGCACCACCGTGTTCAGTCCGCCTCCCGGAAGTGACAGGCGACCTCCCGCGGCTCTCCCGGTGCCGCGATCCGCAGCAGCGGCACCCCCGCCCGGCTGCACCTTCCACCCACGGTGCCCAAAGCCCGCACCCGCTGCCGGACCACATTCGGAAGCCTCTGACCTGCAGTGGTGCTTGAGGAGCTAACGGCCCGAGGGCTGCGCGAGCCCGCTCGCCGGTCGGCCAGCTACGGGGCCGCCGCGCGGAAGAGGGCCAGGAGGGCCTGGGCCGGCGGGGTATCCGCGTCGAAGAACTGCGTGGCCAGCTCGGGTGGCACGGCCGTTCCGTGCATGCGGACCTCGTGGCACCTGAAGCAGAACGCCGCCTCGAACAGCGCCAGGTCGAGAGAGTTCCCGTACGCCCGGACGCTCCAGCCTGGCGAGAAGCCGCAGCGGTGCTGTTCGCTGCCGGGCAGGTTCTCGATCAAGGCCAGGGCGTCGGCGGCCTCGTTCCCGGCCCAGTGGGCGACCGCCCTGCCGGGGTACGCGGCGCCCCGCTTGGTCGGGAGGGCGGAGATCCTGACGACCTCGATCAGCACAGTGGCGGCAACGGCTTCGGTGGGGAGCTGCATGTGCGCAGTCTGCCCGCCGGGTTGGCGGCCAGCCAAAGCATTCGTGAGGGCAACAGGGCACAGAGACTCAGCAGGCCAACTCCCTCGCTCACGGGCCGACTGAAGCAATGAAGGGCCAACTGGAGCACTGAGTCTCAGCTGTGACTGAGCGCCTCAGTTGGCGATTCTGAGCGTTCGAGTTGGCGGGGCGGTCCGCGCCCCTTCTCCCCCCCGCTGCGGTCGCTTCATCGATGCTGCTCGTCGCGTGGTGGTCGCTTCTCGGCCGCGTCGAGGGCAGGTGTGAGGGGTGCGAGCGCGGTGCGGAGCAGGTCGGGCAGGGAGCCGGCCGGGACGACGAGGTCACCGGCGGTCGGGGACGTGGTGGCGGGCTGCAGCCACCGCTCAAGCGCGACGTGCACGGCGGCGGCGACGCTCGCCGCGAGCACGCGGGCGGTGTACGGGTCGGTCTCGTCGAGGCGATCATTGATCGCGTCGGCGAGGGGACGCTCGATCGCAGCGGTGGCGTTGAGGAAGGCGTTGCGCAGTGCCGGACTGGTCGTGATCAGCAACAGTGTGTCGCGGCCGGGTTCTCCCGGGGCGGTGTACTGCTCCACGATCGCGTCGATGACGCCATCGGCGAGGCGGGCACCGGCGGGGAGGGCGGCTACGGCTGCTGCCACGCGGGATTCGCGCTCGGCGCTGATGGCAGCGACGATCGCCTCTTCGCGGCTGGAGAAGTAGTTGTTGTAGGTGCGGGGCGAGACACCGGCGGCCTCCGCGATGTCGTCAACGCGGACATTGTCCGGCCCGCGCTCCAGGGCCAACCGCAGCGCTGCCTCACGCAGCGCCTCTCGCGTGACCTGCTTCTTCCGCTCGCGCAATCCGGTTCGTCGTGTCGTCACCGCCTCAGCATCCGGCAAAATATGCGCATGCGCAAACTTGCGTGCACGCAAGTTTTGCTCTTAGTGTCAGGCCCTCCGACATCCGGCAGGAAGGACCAGCACCATGCGGGCCAAGGGCATCAGCTACGACACCGGCTTCGTCCGCGGTGGAACAATCTCCCGTGAGCGTTTCGACCCGGACGTCGTCAGGCGCGAACTGCGCATCATCCGTGACGACTTGAACTGCACCGCCGTTCGCGTCATCGGCGGTGATCCGGAGCGACTGGAGAGGGCCGCGGCCTACGCCGCCGATCTCGGTCTGGAGGTCTGGTTCTCGCCCTACGCCCTGGAACTGACCAGCAAGGAAATGCTCGAGTTGTTCGCCGACTGCGCCGAGCGTGCGGAGCGGCTGCGACAGCGGGGAGCCGAGGTCGTATTCGTCGTCGGCGCCGAGTTGAGCCTGATGAACAAGGGGTTCCTGCCCGGCGACACCCAGGAGGACCGGCTCCAGTTGTTGCTGGACCAGCGGGATGGCCTGCACGAGCGGGTGGGTGAAATCAGTGCGCGCGTCAACGACTTCCTCGCCGAGGCCACATCCCTCGCCCGCGAGCACTTCGGCGGAAAGATCACCTACGCCTCCATACCGCTCGAACGCATCGACTGGACACCTTTCGATTTCGTCAGTGTCGACCTGTACCGGTCGGCCGAGGTCGCCGACCAGTTCTCCGAGGGCGTGCGCACCCTCGTTGCACAGGGAAAGCCGGTCGCCATCACAGAGTTCGGCACCGCCGCCTATCGCGGCGCCGGCGACCTGGGCGGTCGCTGCATGGAGATCGCCGAGTACGACAAGGGGACCGGTGCGCCGATCCGGCTCAACGGCGAGTTCACCCGCGACGAAGCCGGCCAGGCCACCTACCTTCGTGAGCTGGTGGAGATCTTCGACACCAACGGCGTCGACAGCGCCTTCGCGTTCCTCTTCGCGCTCGACAACTTCCCCCACCGCCCCGACGGGGACCCCCGCGACGACCTCGACCTCGCCAGTCCTGGCATCGTCAAGGTCCTCGACAACCACCAAGGCGACACCTATCCCGACATGCCCTGGGAACCCAAGACCGCGTTCACCGCACTCGCCGACTCGTACCGCGCCTGACCACGTCGCACAGCTCGTAAGCAGGGGGCCCGAAGGGGAGCCATCCTCTTCGACCACTACAGCTGCCCGGCGTCGACGTCAGCAACGGATCGCCCGCCAATGGGGGTGCTCAGCCCCGCCGACTCAAGCGCTCAGTCACATCAGTGTCCTGTGACATCGAACCTTGAGCGTGTGACACCGAAGTTTGAGCGGTGGCTCGTTGGCGCTCTCAGAGTCGACGCTGTCGGGGATCTTGAGATTCGCAGGGAAGACCCTGCCATCTCCTGGCGGTTCCGGCCACCTCCCGTCCCTCTCTGTCGCCTCGGCGGCTACTGGCGGAACCGGCCGCGCAGCTTGGGCATCCAGCGCGGCAGCCAGGTCATGATGGTCACCGTCGCGGCCAAGCTGCCGATTGTCACGAAGAAGGCGCCCGGATAGAGGTGGTTCACCCAGCATGGCTGCCACTCGTTGAGGCAGGAGTTCGAGGAGCGCTTTCCGGGTATCGCGCGGGAGACGGCCAACGCGCTCACCAAGGCCACGACCGCGCACACGATGCCGGCCACGGCCCATCGGGGCGAGTGCTTGCTCTTGACCGAGTTGCCCCGGGGGAAGGAGCGCTTGGCGGCCGTGAACGTGATCGGGAGCAGCACGCCGACCGTGGCGCCGAATCCGATGCCGGTCGCCGGCCAGTACGCCGCCAGATCCCACACCTCGTCACCGAGCCACAGCGACAGTGCAAAGAATCCGCCGAGAGCTACGATCGCGGCGGCCTGCTTGGCGGTCTCCTTCCGGCCCACCTTGGAACGGTTCATCAGCGGATCCTCTCGGTGGTCTGGTGCGTGCGGCCGATGCGCGGCCGCGGCCGCGAGCCCGCCCGTCCGCGAGGCGTAGGAAGTTGGCGGGCGCGTGGCGGCGCCTGCGGCGGCCGTCGTGCCAGGGCAGCCAGAACGGCCCGACAAGAGGCGAAGGCCGTCGAACCTGTACGCCGTCTTCGAAGAACCCCAGGTCAAACGCCGCAAGGTCCGGATCTGCGTACGCTCCCGCGAGCGCCGCCACTGCCACCCCTGACGACCCAGCACGTCATGCCACTCAAACATCGGTGACACAACCTAATGATCATCAAGGTTCGCCGGCAAAGATCAAGGTTCGATGACACAGGACAATCAGCTGTGACTGAGTGCTTCAGTTGGCGGGATGCGTCGACTGAAGCGCTCGGAGACCGCCCAGTGTTCGGTGATCTTGAGGCGTGGGCGGCTGCGGACCTGGTTAGACCGTGGTGAGGAAGTCGCGGACCGCGGCCGCGAAGCCGGCCGGGTCGTTGGCGTATACGAAGTGGTCGGTCTCCAGCTCGACGAGGTGGGTGCCGGGGCGTCGGGTGACCATCTGTGCTGCCTGCTCCGTCGGCAGCACGCCGCCCTTGGCGCCGCGCACCAGCAGCGCCGGGCAGGTGGAGCCGGTCCAGTCGGCCCAGTGGTCGCCGTGTACTTGGTCCTCGGAGTCGTGGATGTCCTGGGGGTGGAAGTGCAGGCCCCAGGTGCCGTCCGGTCGTTCACGGACGACTGACTTGAAGTGCGGTGCGAACGGGCCGAGTTGCGCGACGAACGCCTCCCGGTCGGGGGCGCTGCCCTCCGGCAGGTTCAGGACGAACGCCAGCGGATTGCTGCCGTCCAGGCCGAGTTCAGCGCATCCCTCGGCATTGATCAGCGCGGTGACGCGCTCGGGGTGGCGGGCTGCGAACTGGTAGGCGTTGATCGCGCCGAGCGAGTGGCCGAGGAGGGCCGCCCGGTCCAGGTTCAGGTGATCCATGAGGGCTTTCAGGTCGGCGAGGTAGCCCTCCCGGCTGTAGTCGGCCGCCCGGTCGGACTCGCCGTGGCCGCGCTGATCGGGGGCCAGGACCCGCCACTCCGGGGCGAGACGGGCGGCGAGCTCGGCGTACGACAGGCCCTCGGACATGTGCCCGTGCAGGGCGAGCAGCGGGCGGCCGGGGCCGCCGAAGTCCACGTAGGAAAGGGTGCGTCCGTCGACGGTGAGCGCGGAGCGCTCGGCGGTATCGGTGTCCATGGCTTCACCGTAGAGCAGATCTATACGCATGTACAAGACGCTTGTTTAAGACGCTCACGTGAATCTCGAAGCGTGCCGCGCACACCCGCCACCTATCGCGCTCGACTCGCCAACTACCGCACTCATCCGCCAACTGGAGCGCTCGGTCACATCAGCTCCGCGCCCGTCCGAGCGGCGCCCCGGTGCATAGAATCGAACACATGCGCGGCAGCTTCCCTCCAGCCGTCGACCACATCCTGCACTGGTCACACTGGCGCCGAAGGCGACAACACCAGGCCCGCATCAGCCACTACACGCGATGCAGACACAGCCCATAGAACTGCCCACCCATCAGCACAATCACCGTTGCAGTGCTAGGCCAGGTGCATGGGCCTCATGTCAATGTTGTGCCGCCGGCCGATCTCCACCATGCGCTCGACCTCCGGCGCCGTGTCCGACGGCGGGGGCAGCTCGCGCCGCTGGGCCGGTTCACCGGCTTCGGCGAAGAACTTGTCGATTCCGCCCGGCGTGTAGGTGATCACCATACGGACCGTGCTCGTAGGTTCGAATCGCTCCAGCGTCCCCGCGGGGATGTGGAAGAACGAGCCGGGGCCGCCTTCGAACGTCTCCTTGCCGATGTGGTAGCGCAGCGTCCCCTCGACGACGTAGACGCTCTCGGTCCCGGGGTGAATGTGCGGCGGTGGGCCCCCTCCCTCCGGAATGGTCATCTCCATGACGGTCATCTCGCCGTTGGTTTCCTCACCAGACGCCTTGACCTCGTAGAGGCCGTTCAGCATCCAGAATGCGTCGCCTTCGCCCTTCCGGCGTACGACGGAGTTCTTCGCCATGCGGTCGCTCCTTACCTCGTAGCTTCCACACGTATTCCCGCGAGTGACCTGACGAAAGGCCGCCGTCCGGGTAGGTAGGCCGGCCGGAATGGTCAAGCGCCGGCGCTGCGGGGCGGCCATGAGAGGTACTACAGTTCGCGATCCTGGCGGGCTACTCGACCTCGTGGTCATCCAGGCTGCTGACCTGGAAGCCCTGCCGCTGCCCACAAAGCGGGTGATCGAGGTCGTCGGATTCGTCGACGCGGACGTCGACCCGCTGTTGTACGCGCGTCCGTATTGGGTGCTGCTTCGTGAAGTCCGCGAACAGCTCGCGGACTGGGCGACCGGCCTGATCGAAGCGGCCCGGGATGCGGGCGCCAGCTGGGCAGACCTGGCCCAGCCACTCGGCGTCGCCAGCCGCCAGGCCGCCGAACGCCGCTACCTCTGCCTGCGGCCCGACCCCGCCAACAGGCGAAGAACGCGTCAAAGCCACCCGCGACCGCCGCGCCGCCAACCGCACCGTGGCCGCCTGGGCCCGCAACAATGCCGCCGACCTGCGCCGACTCGCCGGCCAGATCACCACCCTCACCACCTCCCCGCCAACGCCCACGCCCCCATCGAGCACCTCCACCAGGCCCTCGCCGACAACGGCGCCGCCAACCTCCTCGCCCCCCTGGCCGCCACCGCGCCGCACCTCCAGCACAATCACCCCGACCTCGCCACCCGCATCGAAACCCTCACCCGGCACGCCGAACAACTGCGCCACCACAGCAACGATCAGCCCCGCACCGCCTGAGCTTGTGAGGGCGAGCTCAAGACGCAGACATCTGCTGGAAGCGCTGACGAGCGAGATGGTGCGGCACTCCGTCGCCGGGGAGCAGCACCTCTCCCCCAGGTGCGCAAGCAATGGTGCAGGCCGGCTCCCACTCCCTTGAGGGGGCGTGAAGACCGGCTGGTAGTGCTGGTAGTGCTGGTAGTAATGCCGTGCATGCCGTGGACAAGGATGCGCCACTTACTGCGACCGACGCGACGACGTGGGGCGGGCTCGAATCCGAGCCGCGTCGGTGAGCGGGTGCCCTTGCGCGCGGCATCTGGCTGGCACCGTGGGGTGCTGGCCTGCAAGGGTTCGTCACGCGGGTGGTGTGCGGGCGCGCAAGCGGCCTGCGCGTGAGGCTTTGGCATTGGAGGGGGCGGTGAGCGCCCTCGGGCGCTGCGCCGAATGGAGGGCCGTTCGTCAACGCCCTTGCCCGTGTTTCTTCCCCCGGGGTTAATGGATACGTGGGAAGCGGTGGGCCGCCCGTCCCCTCTGGGGAGCTCAGCAGTTGGCCCACCTGTTGTCACCCGTTGTTCCTTTGAGGCGCCCGGCGATCGGCACCCTGCACCGAGGGTGGGCTCCCCAGGAGGGCCGATGGACCCGTCAGCCGCTCGTGGTTCTGGCTGATGTTGCGTCCCGTTGCACAGCGAGGGCACGCGACAGGAGGTGAGGGGCCAGCACGTTGGCGGCGACAGTGGCCAATCGGCCAGGGCCATGCCGTTCACTGGCATCCGGCCCGCAACGCCGGAGGAGCCGATGCAGCTGACGGGTCGAACCCCTTCGCAGCTGTGGGGCCATCGCTCCTCCGGCACTACCTCACTCGGCCGACCCAGCCCCCTGAGGCAGTCATGGCTCGCACGCGTCGCGGCGGCATGCCACCAACTCGACACAGCGGCCCTGCCGCCGGACCACCACACCCGAGCGAAACACCCCAGCCCCCACGATCCGCTGGTGCAAACGCGAAATCCGCGGAACGGGATGTTCGCGACACGAGGCGTGTGGTTACCCGTTGAACATGGCAGCGAAGTGGCAGCGCACTCGGGATGAGCAGCATCTCGTGGGGAGCGATGCTCAGGCGCACGGTGGCGGAGTTCAAGGACGACGAACTCGCCGACCGGGCGGCGGCCCTGACCTACTACGGCATCCTGACGCTGTTTCCCACCCTGCTGGTGCTCGTCTCCCTTCTGGGCATCGCCGGCAAGTCGGCCACGAAGAGCATCCTGGACAACCTCACAAAGCTCACCCCGGGCTCGGCCCGCGACATCATCACCAACGCGGTGACCCCAACTCCACCTGAGCAGTGGAGCCTTGGCTCAGTGATGCAGGTGATCACGTCTGCCGGGACATGCCCGTGGTGGTGGCGGGTAGGGGCCCTGTGACGAGGGCCCAAGCAACCGGAAGGAGCCAGAGCATGAGCAACAGCACCTTGGCGACCGGAACGGCGCAGGAGACCTCATCGAAGGCGCGTGCCGTTCCGGCCCCCACGGTGCTGCCGCAGATCCCGGACCCGCGGCACATCGCTCCCGCCGACGCACGGAAGCTCTCGAAGCTGTTGCTCCAGCGACTTGAGGCCCTGGAAGAGGGGCACGCGTGAGTACCAGTACGTGCGTAACACCCTTATCGAGATGAACCTGACCCTCGTGCGTTACGTCGCCCGCCGATTCTCCAGCCGCAAGGAGTCCATGGAGGACGTGCTTCAGGTCGGCACTATTGGTCTGATCAAGGCCATCGACCGCTATGACGCCTCTCGCGACGTGGAGTTCACCACGCTGGCCGTGCCGTACATCCAGGGCGAGATCAAGCGGTTCTTCCGCGACACCACCTGGTCGGTGCATGTGCCACGGCGCCTCCAGGAGCTCCGGATCGACCTCGCCCGTGCCCGGGAAGAGCTGGAAGGGCAGGGCAGCCACGAGCCGTCCGCCGCCGAGCTCGCCGAACACCTCGACATGCCGGAGGACGAGGTGGCCGAGGGCCTGGTGGCCTGCAACGGCTACGACAGCGACTCCATCGACCGGCCCATCCAGGCCGGCAGTGGTGGAAGGCAGCAGACCGGCTTCGTCGCCGACCTCATCGGCACCGAGGACCCCGCCCTCGCCCTGGCCGAAGACATCCAGGCCCTCAAGCCGCACCTGGCCAAGCTCGACGACCGCGAACGCACCCTCCTCCAACTGCGCTTCGGCGCCGAAATGACCCAGACCGAAATCGGCGACGCACTGAACCTCTCCCAGATGCACGTCTCCCGCCTGCTGACCCGCATCTGCAGCAAGCTGCGAGAAGGACTCCTCGCCACAGCGTGAAGCCGTCGACGGCGTTGACGGGCCGGGCAGGACACCTCCCGACCCCGTTGCGCTCGGCCTGTCCTGGTGCTGCGCCCTCGCCTGCTGCCCCGCGGTGCAGCAGTTGCTGTTGCCGGAGCCCAGGACCAGAGTAAAAGGGAACACTTATACGAGATCGGAGCTGTCATGGTCCTTGCCGGCATCGTTCTCCTGGTCATCGGATTCGTGACGGGCATCGCCATCCTGTGGACCATCGGCATCGTGCTCGTGGCGATCGGCGCCATTCTGTGGCTCCTCGGCGCGATGGGGCACGCCGTCGCGGGACGAAAGCACTACTGGTAGCGACAGCGGCTCCCCGCTGTCGGCGGGTCCGCAAACGGAGCATGCCGAAGACCTCCGACCGTCCGCGAAACGACGGCGCACCACGAACGGTGACGCCAGGTGAACCCCGGTCACCTCGAACGTGAAGGCTGCGTCGTGAACCCGATGCTCGTGGCACGCGCACAAGGTGTTTTCTACACCGGCGGTGGGGCGTGGGCTTTGCTGCGCCCCCACAGCTTCGAACGCTACTTCGGGCCCCAGAGGGTGAAACAGGAGCAGGACTGGCTGGTGAAGACGGTTTCAGGGCTGCTGGTCTCCTGCGGCTGGAGTCAGATCCGGACCTGCACTACCGCTGAATGCCTGGTCCAGGCACGCCGTATCGGCGTCGGGACGGCCCTGACACTGCTCGCCATCGACCTGGTCTACGTACCGGCGGGCAAGGTGCGTCGCAGTCACGCGCTTGACGCCGTCATCGAAGCGGGCTGGCTTGTTGCCTGGTGGCGGTGCAGGGGCTCACGGGTATGGCAGAGGGACGCGTGAGGATCGGGAACGGGTCCCGAAGCTGAGGGCGGCGACGGCAGGCAGGCGGCTGAGCTGTGGGCGGTGTACATAGGAGGTGTGCGTCTGCGGCAGCCGTCATCGGTTTTCCGTCGGTCGTGGCGACCCCGTCATGTGCTGGTGGCGTTCCCCGTCGGCCTGATCGTGGTCGTCGTGGTGGTCGACATCCTCGCCCCGCCCGACGTCCACCTCGGCCCCTTGCTGGTCGCGGCCCCGGCGATGACGGCCGCTCTCGGCGGGGCCAGGCTCGTGGCGTCGATCGGGGCCCTCGCCGTGGTGGCCCAACTGATCATCGCTCTGGTGCGCCGCGGGTGGATCACGCTCAACCACGAGATGCAGATCCTCGCCCTTGTGGTCGTCACGGCGGTCATCATGATCTTCTGCCGTCTGCGCGAGCGCCAGCAGCGGCAACTGACACAGGTGCGCTCGGTGTCCGAGGCGGCACAGCGCGTGCTGCTGCGCCCGCTCCCCCGCTGCATCGGTCCGCTCAAGGTCGCCTCCGTCTACCTGGCCGCCGAGGCCGAGGCGCACATCGGCGGCGACCTCTACGCCGCCGCCCGGACCGACGACGGGACCCGGCTGGTCATCGGCGACGTGCGCGGCAAGGGGCTGAGCTCCATCAGCGACGCCGCAGTACTCCTCGGTGCGTTCCGTGAAGCGGCCCATCAGCACGCCACCCTTGCCGAACTCACCCGCTATCTGGAAGGAAGCGTCAGCCGTGGCCTCGCCGAGCTCGCCGAGACCGACCATGACGCCGACGAGGACTTCGTCACCGCCGCTGTCCTCGACATCCCCGACGACGAGCCCGTGATCCATCTGGTCGACTGCGGGCACCCCCCGCCTCTGCTCATTCGCCACCGCCAGGTCACACCACTTGAGGTCCGCCAGCCCGAACCACCGCTGGGCCTCGGCGAATTCACGGACCCCGGCTACCGCGTCGAAACCTTCCCCTTCGAGGCCGGCGACCTCCTGATGCTCTACACCGACGGCGTCATCGAGGCCCGCGATCGCGCAGGCGCCTTCTACCCGCTCACCGAGCGGGTCGCATCGTGGGAGGGAGACGGCCCCGAGGCGCTCCTGCGACACATCCGCGATGACCTGCTCGCCCACAGCGACGGCAGCCTGGGCGACGACGCAGCCATGATCGCACTCTCGTGCACCCCCGCATCCTCGACGGCGCCGGCAGGCAAGTGAGCCGGAGCGCATCCTGCTGCCGCGTCGGATCCGAAACCGCAGTCTCGCAGTCGGCCTGTCCTGAGGTTGAGGAGACCTCCAGAGGCAGACTGTGGAGGGTGGGCTGGCCAGAGCCCTCGTGGCGTGAGTTGTGGAGAGAGCAACAGCCGCCCCACGGGACCGGCTCTTCGAGCGGTACCAGACAAAGAACCGCCGTGCCGCCGCTTCCTTGCCGCCGGGCGCGACCGGAACAGACTCGGGCGGTGGTCCGGCCGGTGGACGCCGGCAATCGGGCCGCCGTCAGTCGGCGGAAAGGGCCTGGATTGGACAGCTCGCGGGCGACGCCAGCGAAGGCCACCATGCCAACGAGCCGGTAACCGTCGGACCTTGTGAGGGCATCGTCGCGAAGAACTCGTCGCCCCCTTGCTGTCCTCAGATCCGATGCACTCCGCGCCGGGGGCATGATGTCGCGTGCTACAGGCGGGACCTCGGCCGCTAAGTATCTTCGGGCCGTATGACGCCCCCCGGGCACACCATGTGCCCGGGGCGGCATGCCGCCAGTGCCCAGGCGCAGGCACCGACCCTTACTCGGCGAGCAGGCGGTTGAAGAAGGACCGGTAATGGCGCAGTGCCATGCGCAGGCCCTCGGTGTCGACTTGCTCGCCGCGATTCCACTGTTCTTCCAGCGCCTTCTTGTGGTCGGCGAACGTCGTGGCAAGGCTCTGCATGACCTCTGCGACCAGCGCGTCGGCGCTCTGCACGGCTTCGCGCGGTTCATCCACAAACCTGCTTTGGACCTCTTGCCAGCGGCTGCGGAATCCGTCGGCGTCCTCTGCCGAAAGAAGCTGCGGAGCCTCCTCCTCAACGGCGCCCGCGCTCTCGGGGGCACGAGTGGAGGTTTCCGTTTGTGTCGGAGTGGACTCGCCAGGGAAGGTGGGCACCTCTGCGGCGGGTGATGTTCCTCCCGCGTCTGGAGGGGCCTCGGGGGGCTGGGCCAGATCTTCGGTGGTCAGGCCCCTCTGCTCGGGGCCGGGGGCGGGTTCTCGATCGCGTTGCATTTCTCCATCCTTTGGGTGCTGTGGTGGGGGTGTGCGTTCAGGCAGGGGCGCGTTCGCGTCCGCCGCCGTCGGAGAGCAGTTCGTCGAAAAGGGCGCGGTAGTGCACCATGGCGCCTCGCAGTTGCTCAGTGGTGGCCTTGTGCTGGGTACTGAGCGCATCGACCTCGTGGGCGGCGCGGTAGTGCTCCAGTGTGCGTCCGTGCTCGACGGAGAGGTCCCTGAGCTGCTGCTCAAAGCCTTCGGTCGGGTAGCCCCGCTCATGCATCAGCGACGTCACCAGCCGGTCTGCGTCATGCACAGCCTCTTCCGGGCGGTCGACGAACTCCTCCTGCACTCCGCCCCATTCGCGGCTGTAACGCTCACGGCTACTGCTGGGCAGGGGCTTGATGTCCAGCGAATCATGACGCTTTTCGCGTGATCTCAGCTCTCGCTCGCCGGCCCGCCGACTGTCGGCATCCTCAACGGTGCGTTCGTACTCCGGCCCGAAGCGTTCACGCAGGTGGCGACGGCGGCCCACGAAAAGCGTGATCCCGACGGCGAGCAGAGCAACCACCACCACGAGGGGAATGATGATCGCCAGAAGTGTGCCTGTTGACATCGGGCAAACCTCCTTACAAAGGCGGCTCCGGTCTCAGCTTAGAACCGGGGAATGTGGTTGACCGGGCAACAGAGCTGCGAGAAGGGTGCAGGATACGGAGTGAGGCGAGAAATCCCGGGAATGATCTGGCGCCCGCCCCACCCTCACGCTGTGGATTCCGGCCCGCCAAGGCCAGCTGGGCCGGTCGTGACGTCCAGCTCACATCCGCATCGTCGAGGACTTGGCCGCCCCGTTCGACCCCAGAAAGCCAGTTACCTGTCCGCCACGCACCGTGAACGACCAATCGTCCACCGCCCGCTTTCCCCCTTACGCGTACGTCAGCCCCTGGCCCCCCGCATCACGCCGCCCAATGCGCACACTCCCTTCCTCGACCTCCAGCGGATTTCCAGCTGCTCAAGCACCGTACGAACCCGCGCTCGCCACCGGGACACCTGAAAGGTGAAAGCGTCCCCCGTGCTTCGTCCCGGCTCTTCGCCGGCTGCCTGCTACCAACGGCGGATGAGCCGGTACATCGATCGACCAACCGGGAGCCGTGGGCGCCGGCGACCAGGCCCAGGAGGTTGACGCCGATGGCAACGCCATTGTTCTGGCGGACGAGGGTGTGAGGGCGTCTGCTTGCCGTGCTCCAGCCGGGAGACCGAGCGCTGCCGGCCCAGGCGGTCGGCCATGTCCTTGCCGTTCAGGCCCGCCTCAGTGCGCAGCTCACGCAGCCGCGCGCCGCCGCGCAGGACGACGGCCGGCATGCCACCCGGGAGCGGTGACGCGGTGCCCCGAAGGCTGCCTCGCTGATCGGCCAAGGTGGAAGTCCGGATGAACCCGCTCACCATGGCATCGGTGGCGTCCACCGTCCGTTCGGGAGCCTTCCACCAGCCGTACATCGTCGCTCCTCGGTCGACACACGGCAGCTCGCCAAGTCGTCCCGCCCGCTGTCCGAGGACACCACGAAGCAGCTGCGCTCCCTGATGCAGCTGACCGCGACCTCGGGCACCGCGGCCGAAGCAATGGCGGGGCTCGACGGGAAGCTCGGTGCGAAGACCGGATCGGCGGAGGTCGACGGGCAGAAGAAGCCCAACGGTTGGTTCACGGCCTACCGAAACGGCCTGGCTCAAGACCGAACACAGCCTGGGGCACGGACACGCCAACGCCTTGGTCGCCTACACCCTCGCCGAAGACACCGGTATATGAGCGTCCACCGGAGAACCCTCGAAGAGGGCCACAGCAGTCCTGGGCGAAGCCAGAGCGTGGCGCCGGTCCGCCACCACCGTGCTCATACGCCACCTGGATTCCAGCGACACGCGGGGCGGACCGTCACACACTCGCTTCACCAGCGTCCAGCAACAGGCCTTGGCTAGCAGAACCAGCCTCGAAAGGACCCCTCACCCCCCTCCTCCGCGCTGGGGGCCCGCCGAGCCACCGCCGCCAGCAGCCGCTGGACCGCGCGCTGCCATACAGCGGCCCTCGTCAGCTCTCCCGCCTGCGTCCACGACGGAACGTCACGCTTGCGCCGCCGCGGCTGGTACGGAGGGCGGCCCGGGGCATCGGCCGCCGCACCGAAGAAGTCCCCGCCCTTGCGCTTGAAGCCGTCCGCGCCCCACGCCTGCCTCTGGCGCTGCTCGGCCGACGCCTTCTGCAGGTGCGGAATGTGCTTGGCGCAGTGGATGTACGCCTCCTCAACCGTGATCTCGACCCACAGCTGGGCTCGGCGCCCGGGCACGGGGTCGATCGGCAGCTCGGGCCGGGCGCGGCGCATCTCCTCGTCGGAGACGATCCGGGCCCGCCCATTGACGTGCAGGCCGATCCGGTCCTTCAGGAAGTCGATCATCAGGAGACCGACATGGGGGTTTTCCTCAATGTTGCCGAGGCTGGCGAGCACGCCGTTGCCCCGGTACTCGGGGTAGACCAGCGTCCTGTCGTCGAGGACCTGGAGGAAGCCGGGCGGACCGGCCCGGAAAGTGCTGTCGCACTCACCGTTCCGGTCGGAGGTGGCCAGGAAGCACATCTCCTGGCGCGCCACGAAGTCCCGCATCCTGGTGTTGAGCCGGTCCAGGACCTGCTCGTCGTAGAACTTGTCAGCACGTGCGGTGGTGCCCATGCGCTCCTGGAGTTCACGCTCGCCATCGCTGCCGGATCTGACCCGGCAGTCTGCAGCGGTCATTGAATCCACCGTGGGCATCCAGCCTGCCGTGGACATCTGGTCCGCCACCTGGTCCTCCCTGAGCGCCGCCTGGACGCCACCTCTCCACGTACCGGTCCCGGCCGAGCGGGAGGCTCCAACCGCCGAGTTCCGGCTTCGGCAAAGCGGATGGCGTACCGATACCAAGAAGTAGATGCCGGACGCGGGCGGGGCTGAGCGGGGGGCCACATCCCCGCCCGCGTCGGGCACGGATCCTGCAGCCGGGGGGACCTTGGATCCGTCGTGTGCCGACGATCAATCGGCACACTCAGTTCTGCGCCGTCGGCTCATCAAATGTCACACCCGCAGGGCGAGCGAATTCTCGTGCGCGCCCGTATCGGACGAATTGCGCTCGCCTGGTAGCGCAACGGCACCCTTCACTCTGCCTGCGGCCGCTCCTATACCGCCAAGGCGAGGTCCGCATCAGTTTGGGACTCCAGCGAATAACACCGAACCCATGCCGGCAAATCAGCCCCGCAGCCAGGGCGGCAACCACCGGCTCGACCGCAACCGGGACAGGCGGATAGCCCTGGTCGTCCACACCATCGCCGACACCCCCGCTGTGTTCCAGGGCCTGTGGATCCTGCTCTACCTGCTCGAAGCCAATCAGGTGAGCATCTTCGTCGAGTTGGTGAACGGCTTGGCGGATGGGCTGACTTGGTGGTCACAGGACATTTTCACCATGCACACAGAGGGCGTTGGCGCCTCCTCAATTACGCTCTGCCAGCCGTGATCTATCTGCTGGCCGGACAGGGAATAGCCGCACGGATTTGCCGCCGTTCACCCTGTTGCGTCAATCCAAACCTGTGAAGAAACGAAGGCGGTTCAGCAACAGTTCTGGAAGCGGGCTACTTCCACTCCAGAAAATGTCCGGGGCGCGCCAACTCGGCGGCTTCACCGCTCCGTGGAAGTGCTGCGAGAGGCAAGGCGCCGGGGCCTCCACGCCACCCGGCGCCACGAACTGCTGGGCGCTACTGCACGTCGACGTAGTCGCCAGTCGCCTTGACGGCCGGAGTGGTCGAGGTGCCGGCGAAGTTCCAGCGCCAGGCGCCGTCGCCAAGGACGGTCACGTCCCTGCATGTCCGGGCGAGGCCGGAGTCCCGCCGTGCCTTCGCGTCGGCGGTGGTGCCGGGCACCGGGCGGGCCGCGGCGACCACCAGGCGGGGGTCGGCGTCGATGATGACCTGCACGTTTGCCGAGAAACGGTAGTTACGTGAGGAGGCGCCGGCCTTCCGGTCACGGACCGGGATCAACGTGCCGTCCACGATCCACAGCCGCTCCACCGCGTCAGCGGGGTGGGAAGCCGGCTCCAGGGCCAGCAGCGGCCGCAGCCGTTGGATGACTCGGCACATCGTTGCCGACGAGGCGCCGAACAGCGGCGCGAGCTGCCTCGTCGTGAGATTCGTGCGGTAGTACACGGCCACCAACAGCACCCGCTCCACCAGCGGCAGGTACCACGGTCGGCCACTACCGGGGCCGATTCCGCCCCGCTCGCACGACCTTCAACAATCGCTCGAACTGCCGCATCCGCAGGCCCGTGAACGTCTCCACCCACAACGACTCAGTCCTCAACACCCCACCCATGCAGGGAAAATGCCCCGGAACACGGCCTTCTGCAACACGCTTTACTGATCGTTTCAGAATGAAGCGCTTGGCCAGTCGGTTGTGCACTGCGAAGATGCGATCTCGACTGGGCGGTGGAGGGCGGGGACACCTGATGACGCATTGGCGGCTCTTGCGGGGGGACGTCCTGGTCGGTGAGCTCAGTGAGTACGGCTGCGATCAGCCGTTCTTCCTGGCGCGCTTCACCCCGGCCCAGGGTGGGAGAGCGTGAGGGCGTTGTTCGAGGCATGGGCGGCCCTCAAGGGCCCGGACCCGGACGGGTCTCGGACTGTTGCTGTGGTCAAGCCGTTGCAGGACTTGGAGCTCAGGCTGGCTCCGGTTGACGGCCAGCAGCCTCCGTTACAGGTCTTCAAGAACTGCGTGCTGCGAATCAACGGGTCTGAGGCTCGCCTTCGCTACTGACCCAGCGGTCGGCGCGTCTGCTGGAGTCGCCGTAGACAGATCAGGCCGCAAGCCAGGTCCAGCAGCCCGTGGCGGAGGTCGGCGCGTCGCTCGTAACGGATGCGAAGCCGTTTGAACTGGGCAGCCAGGCGAAGGTGCGCTCGACCACCCACCGCACCTTGCCCAGCCCGGAACTGTGGCGACACCGCGTCGGGCGATCACAGGCCTGATGCCGCGTGTCCATAGCAGGCGGCGGTATTTGTCGAAGTCGTCGCCCCGGTCGGCGTACAGACGCCGACGCTTGTGGCGAGGCCGACCCCGAAGCCCCCGTATCGGTGGGTTCGCGTCCAGCAGGGGCAGGAGTTGTGTGACGTCGTGGCAGTTGCCGCCGGTGAGTGTGGCTGCGAGTGGAGTCCCATGGCGGTCGACGATCAGGTGGTGCTTGGAGCCGGGACGGGCGCGGTCGACTGGCGAGGGGCCGACATGATCCCCCCTCTTTTGCGGCGTGCTGGGGGGCGTGGGGGTGCGGGCGGGTGGGTGCTTTCTTCTTCGCCTGCCGGACCTTGTTGCCCAGCTCTTCGAGAACGTATGGGTGAACGTGTGTGCGCAGCTGGGCGAGGAGGTGATCTTCCTCGTCACCGACGTGGGCGGTCACCTCGGTGCGCAGCTTCAGTACCAGCCGGTCGAAGTCGCGATCACCGGCCTGGCGCTGCTGGAGGTCGTCGCGGAGCTGCTCAACGCGCGCGTGGTCGGCGAGCTCTTTGTCCGCCAGCGCGTCCTCCTCCTCAGGTGCTCACGCACCGCGGGATAGAGGTACTCCTCCTAGGCTACGGAGTGGCGCACCAGTTCGATCGTCAACGCGTCCACCAGACGCTTGCGGTCCGCACTCCCCGGGGGAGCGTCCTCGAACTGTTCGAAGAGCTCATCGACCTCCCGGTGGTCGGTCGTCAGCTCCGCGATCACATCACCACCGGCTCTGCAAAGGGAGCCGCCCGGCATGTAGACAGCCTTAAGTTCGGACAGACCTGGGCAGTCGGACTTCCGTGCTCTCTCAGCCGGCGTGGAGGATCCGAAAGCGATCGGGTTCCGCCGGGTCCCGATCAACGACTTGGATTGGGGTCCAAGCCCATTGCCAAACGCTGATGCCGGGCGTGCGGGAGAACCGGATCGGCCCGCGGGTGCCCTCGACCGCCACGCTCGGCCATGACTCGGCGAGGGCTGCCCGGTCCGTGCCGTGGGAACGCAGCACCGCGGCGAGGACGGCGACGGTGTCCCAACCCTCGAAGGCGACGAAGGAGGGCGATTCGCCCAGCCGCTCGCGGAACTCCTTCCCGACGCGTTCGCCGAGCGGACCGAGGCGCTCGGGCAGGTAGCGCAGGAAGGGGATCCCGGCGCCGTCCTCGCCCAGCGCCGCGTCCCATTCGGCGAACTCCGGTTGTCCGGCCGGAGCGCCGATCAGAATCTCCGCGAGCCGCCGGTCGCCCCGGACGGCCCTGACGATCGGCACCGCCGGCTCCGGATGGCCGACCAGCAGGAGGAGCGCCGTCGCGCCGTGGTCGACAAGCGCGTCACACAGGGCCTCGGGGGTGAGCGCGTTCGTGTTGAGTTCGACGACGGTGCCGCCGCGGGCAGCGAGGTGGTCCCGCAGGACGCAGGTCCCGGACGCCCAGTAGGCGCTCGGCTGGGTCGCCACGGCGATCCGACGCCGGCCCTCACCGAGGAGGAAGTCCGCGTAGATCCGCCAGCCGCGGGACTGGGCCGGCGCCAGGCGCGCGACCCATTTCGTCGGCTCCTCGGTGAGCGCGTCGAGCACCGCGGACGAGCAGAGGAACGGCACGCCGAGGGCGTCGGCCCGGGCGGCGGCGGCGCGGGCGACAACGCTGTGGTACTCCCCCGCCACGGCGGCCACGCCCAGGCCGGCCAGTTCGTCCACGGCCGCCGCGGCCCGCTCCGGATCGGCCGCAGTGTCCCGGACTACCAGCTCCAGTGGTCTACCGTCGATCCCGCCGGCGTCATTGACCTCGCGAACGGCCAGGTCAAGTCCTGCGAGCAGGTGTCGGCCCGCCTCGACCCAACCGGGCCGTGTCAGCGGGACGAGAGCGCCCAGGCGGACGGACGACCCGTCTGTGTGCTCCACTCCGGACTGCAATGGCGGCATGTTCATCGGGTGGTGTCTCCCCTCGGACGATGCGGTCGCGATCCACCCGGATCGCGCTCCGGCCGGGGCCAGCGGTTCGCGTTCATCACGTCTCGCCGCGGCAGGCACGCCCGAGTGATCATGCCGGTCATTGGATCCACCACCATCGCCAATACGCAACCGATTATTCGTTCGCTAAGGGCTGTCCCCGCAATGCTCCACTGACTCAATACGGTCAGCATCGGGGATGGCCGCATTGGGCCGGTCTCGGTCTATCCGGCGAGCGCGAGGTTGTGCAGGCGGGCTATGCCAAGCATGGCGTGATGAACGCCGTCTCCCTTCAAGCGGCAGTCGCGGAGGATCTTCCAGTTCTTCATGCGGGCAAAGGTGTGCTCGACGCGGGCACGGACCTTGCGGTGTGAGCGGTTGTGCTCCTCTTTCCAGGCCGGGAGTTCGGCCTGGCCGGGTCCATGGCGGTGCGGGATCACCAGGCCAGTGCCGCGGTAACCGCCGTCAGCGATCACGTGGTGTTGCCGACGACGGCCTTTGCTCCGGACAACTCCCATGCCCTGCAGTCGTTGCGGTTGCCAGGCAGAGGCTGGCCGACCGCGATGACCAGCCGCGTATCGGCGTCGATGACGACCTGGTGGTTGGTGGAGTACCGGTAATTCTTCGACTGCTCGGCCACCACATGGTCACGCGTGGGGACCAAGGTGCCGTCCACGATGAGCACGGTGCCCTTGCGGAACCGTCGGCGCGGCTGCAGCGCGAGCAGCGGTGCGAGGCGGTTGATGATGCGGTCGGCCGCAGACTTCGAGATTCCGAACAACGGCGCGAGTTGGCGCAGCGTCAAGTTCGCGCGCCAGTACACCGCGACCAGCAGGATTCGGTCCTCCAGGGGCAGGCTCCACGGCCGGCCTCGGCGGACCGTGTCGGCTCCCTCACGACGCAGGGCGGTCACCAGCTTGCCGAAGCAGCGCCGGCTCAGCCCCGAGAATGGGCCTATCCAGGACGGCTGTGACGCCGTGATCACTGCTGCCACGTCAAGATCGTCCCACCACCCCGGAGCCCGGACTTACGGAGATCAGTACCTGACAGAATTTCGCTGGGCGGTCTTGTCATCGGCCGGTACTGTGCGACGCAGGGCGCCGCAATGAAGTTGAGCGGACGATCAACGCCCTGAAGACGTTTCGGGCGGTAGCTACCAGGTACGACAAGCGGGCCTACGTCTTCCACGGAACCGTCACCACCGCAGCCATACGGCTCTGGCTCCGAGCCTGAGCCCGGGGCATACGAGCCATCGAGCAGGGTTCCCGCGTCCGACGACGCATCCGCAGAGTCCACTTGATCGACTGGCTTAGGGTTCCTGCATGACGACCACACTCTGTCTGCGGGAGATCACCTCGGCCAACTTCGACGCAGCGATCGGTCTGCGGGTTCGTCCGGATCAGGAGCACTTGGTCGCGCCGGTCGTGAAATCTCTGGCCGAGGCATATGTCTATCCCGGCATAGCTTGGCCCCGCCTCATCCTTGACGGTGACCGTCCCATCGGTTTCCTCATGGCCTTCTTCGGCATCGACTGGAGGGGCGACGGCACAGGCACCGACATCCGTTCCGGTCTCTGGCGCCTCAATATCGCAGATGGTGAGCAGGGTCGAGGTTACGGTCGCTTCGCGGTCGAGTCCGTTGCTGCTGAAATCCGCCGTCGCGGCGGCACCCGCCTGACCACCACTTGGCATCCGGGCACGGGCGGCCCCGAGGGTTTCTACCTCGGGCTCGGATTCCGCCTGACGGGTGAGACCAGCGGAGGCCAAACAGTCGGCGAGCTGGACTTGCGCTAGGACTCGACCTATCGGACGGACCCTAGCCCTGTGGTTCTATCCACGGCGGGCGGGGCCCTGAACGGGGGTAGTGGCGTCGGTGATCTCCGCGCGGCCCACCGCGGCCCGCAGCGTCCAGGCAGCCGCGGCCCCCGCCACCAGGCCCCAGGTCAGAGCCGCCGGGACTCCGTCGCCGATACTGGCGGACAGGTGCAGCAGGTCCCAGCGCAGGCTGGAGCCCACTCCGTCCACCACCACCCTCAGCAGCTGGCTCGCCAGCAGCCCGAGGACGGTCGCGCAGACCGCGCCGGCCGCCATCGCGGGGACAGTGGCCCGGGTGAGCAGTCCAGGCAGCCGCCGCAGTACCCACCACACCACCACGAGCAGCAGCACATCGCCGGCGCGGTACAGGAGCCAGGCACCAAGCGGCGCGCTCCCCGGGCCCGCCCAAGCGCCGAGCAGCAGCCACTGACGCAGAAGGTCGCCCGGTTCAGCGAACGGCCCGATGCCCGGGGAGACTTGCTGGAGGGCAGCGGCGACCGGCTGGTACGAGAGGACCACCAGGGACAGAGCGATCACGGCGGTGGCGACGGTGGCGGCCCGGCGGGCGGCGCGCGCCGGGACGTCTTCGCGCGACAGCCGGTCGGCCCCCTTGGCGGCGAGGCGCGCGATGAACACGGTCAACGCCGCCGCGACCAGCGCGGCCGCCACCAAGACCTGCCGCCCGGAGGAGATGACGCTCGCCAGCTGGGGCAGGAAACGGTAACTTCCGTGCCCTGCCGAGGCGATCAGCCACGGCGCAGAGACGGTCACCGCCAGGGTCCCGGCCACCACGCCCCAGGTCCACAGAGCGAGCAGCGCGGCCGGCATCCGGCCCTGCACCGGCGGCAGCCTGCGGACCAGGAGCAGCGCCCCGGGCACGAAGAAGGCGAAGACCGCACCGAACCGGATCTGCAACGCAGTGGTGTACAACGCAAGATAGTCAGTGTCGGCGGCCCCGGTCCCGCCGGGCACCTCGGTGCGGAACTGAGCCGAGGCCGGAGGATCGTACGACCAGGGGATGAGCCAGTGCTCCAGCTCGGCGGCGGCCTGGCCACCCAGCATGCCGGCGGCACCCGGCAGGCGCAGTGCGTGCGCACTTGCCCCCACCCACCACAGAAGGGCCGTCAGCAGCAGCCCTCCAGCCACTGCCGGTAACACCGCACGCCGATACGTCATGACACTCCCCCGTCTTTGTCATGCATCCTTTGAACCCCCTACTCGGGGGAGATTACGGGGTGTTGATTACTTACAGGTCACGACAGAGCAGGCAACGCACCACCGGCAATGCGCCGTCACGCATTGCCGAGGGTGCGTTGCCTGCGGCGAGAGGAGCGCGGGGTCGCGCTTTAGGAGACACACGAGTGTGACCGGGGCCCGCTGGCGGGGAGAGTTGCAGTGCCGGTCACCCTCGGCGGGTGACCGACCAGCATCTCACCCACCCCACCAGGGTGTTACGGGACGTCGAGTGCGCCACGATGGGGAGCCGTCGAGGCTTCTGCGCTGAGGAACGGGCACGTGGAACACCTCCCTCAGCCGAATGGTGACTGTGCCCGTCTCGGACCCTGGAGCGAGGTGGCCGAGCAAAGTGGGCCTGCGTGGGCTAATCGTCGATGCACTTGGGGTACTTCGAGCCCCGGTTGCAGTCGTGGTAGTCGTACTTGCTGACCCGGAACTTCTCCTCCTTGCCCTCCTTCGCGGGATCGACGACCAGGTAGAACTTCTTCCCGTCCTTGGTCTTTTCAGTGACCCGGCCTTCAGGGCCGCGACCGAAATCCTGCGCACACCCGGCGAGTGCGAAGGCGGCGACCGCGATGAGGATGGGGACGAGGGTGAGGCGACGCATGTCGTGCTCCGATCAAACTGTGGGACCAAGGCAGTCTAAGAGACCGACTCCCCAACACCGCAGTCAGGGCAACCCACTTCCGCGAACGAGAACCATTCAGCACAGAGCGAAAAGGCAGGCAGCGAGCACACTTACCGGACGGGCCTGCGTGCACTCGCCTCTCCCTCTGCGTCGACACCGCATTCGACCAGGTGCTGCCCCGAAACAACCGGTCGCGACGCCCACGAGCACACCAACTTGACGCCGTGCCAGCCGACTTGGCCGTCCGGGATCGCGAACCCCACCGGCCGACTAGGCGGTTTCGTTTGGATCATCTGGCAGACCAGAGGGAGATACCCGCGATGTGCGGCCCGGCCAGGTAGATGGCCGCTGTCTTCTCGTAGCGGGTGGCGAGGTGGCGATCCCGCGCCAATGCTTCAAGCGGTTGATGCAGCGTTCGACGGTGTTGCGCTGCTTGTATGCCTCGCGATCGAAGGCGGACGGCCTGCCACCCAGGCAGCCCCGCCGCAGGCGGTGGCCGCGTTGATCGGCCGGAACGGGGATAACCACCTGTATGCCGCGCCGCCAAAGGTGTTCACGGATGGCTCGTGACGAATACGCCTTGTCGGCCAGGACGGCCTCTGGCCGGTTCCGGGGCCGTCCACGCCTTCGAGGAGCACGCAAGCGGGCCATCACGTCACCGAAGGCGGGCGCGTCACCGGCCTGTCCGGCGGTGAGATGGAAGCCAGGGGCCGGCAGTTGCCGTCGGCCGCGAGATGGATCTTCGTTGTCAGCCCGCCGCGGGATCGGCCGATGGCGTGGCCGTCCGGCTCGCCGACCGGAACCCCCGACACCGGCGGTACAAGCTTCGTGGCGAAGACTTCACCCCCGGCGGGATTGCCGCCCCGACAGTAATGCGAGGTCATCCGTCTGCCCTTCGACGCCGGTGCAGGCGGGGCCACCGGACGCCCACAGCCGTGATGCCGCCCGACACGGCCCCAGGACCGAGCCTCCGGATGCCCGGGCCGGGGAGCCCGGAAACGAGCGCGAAGTGCCCGATGACGGACACGTTCGCGCCCCTGTACGTCCATTTCTCGATGGGCACATGATGAGAACGTAATAGCCGTCACCCGTCCCGCCGGTGGCTTCGGCGAGGAGGGCCGGCGCCGGCTGCTCGCCTGCCCGGCGGTCTCCTCGCCGCCGCCATGGTGGCCTCCCCCAGGGTCGGTGCGCGTGGATGGTGCCGACCAGGGCGACGGCACCGCTCATGCCGTAGCGGGAGGCGATTCACCCGATGTCGACGAGGAGATCGCCTCCCTCCACCTGCTGGATCTGGTTGATCGCCAGCCTGGCCACGCGCCCGCTCTTCGGGGCGGTGATCGCGGCTTCCATCTTCATCGCCTCGATGGTGGCCACGGTGGTGCCGGCCGCCACCTCGTCGCCCTCGGCCACCGCGAGCGTCACCACTCCGGCGAACGGCGCGGCGACATGGCCCGGGTTGCTCCTGTCGGCCTTCTCCGTCACCGGTACGTCGGCGGCCGCTGCGGCATCGCGTACCTGGATCGGCCGCAGCTGGCCGTTCAGGGTGGACACCACGGTGCGCATACCGCGGTCGTCGGCCTCTCCGACAGCTTCCAGCTCGATCAGGAGCCGTACCCCCGGCTCAAGATCGACCGCGTACTCCGTTCCGGAACGCAGTCCGTAGAAGAAGTCCTTGCTGTCCAGCACGCTGGTGTCGCCGTAGGCCTGCCGGTGTGTCTCGAAGTCGCGGGCCGGCCCGGGGAACAGCAGCCGGTTGAGCGTCGCGCGCCGGTCCTGCTCCAGCCCGCTACGGTCGTCCGCGGTCAGTTCCTGCACGGGCCTGGGTTCGGCGCGGCCCTCCAGCGCCTTGGCACGGAACGGCTCCGGCCACCCGCCGGGCGGGTTGCCCAACTCGCCGCGGAGGAAGCCGATGACGGAATCGGGGATGTCGAACTCGTTGGGTGCCGCCTCGAAGTCCTCCGGCTTCACCCCGGCGCCCACCAGGTGCAGGGCCAGGTCCCCGACCACCTTGGACGACGGGGTCACCTTCACCAGGCGACCGAGAATCCGGTCGGCGGCGGCGTACATCGCCTCGATGTCCTCGAAACGGTCGCCCAGGCCGAGCGCGACTGCCTGCGTGCGCAGGTTGGACAGCTGCCCGCCGGGGATCTCGTGGTGGTACACGCGGCCGGTCGGCGAGGCCAGGCCCGCCTCGAACGGCGCATAGATCCTGCGGACGCTCTCCCAGTACGGCTCCAGGTCCCCGACCGCCTTCAGATCCAGCCCGGAGGGCCGTGCGGAGTGGTCGGTCGCGGCCACGATCGCTGACAGCGAAGGCTGCGAGGTGGTGCCGGCCATGGACGCGACCGCGCCGTCCACCGCGTCCGCGCCGGCCCGGATCGCGGCGAGGTAGGTGGCCAGCTGGCCGCCCGCGGTGTCATGGGTATGAAGGTGCACCGGCAGATCGAACTCCCGGCGCAGGGCGGAGACGAGCGTCTCGGCAGCCGGCGCCCGGAGCAGCCCCGCCATGTCCTTGATGGCCAGGACATGGGCGCCGGCTGCCACGATCTGCTCGGCCAGACGGAGGTAGTAGTCCAGGGTGTAGAGCCGCTCGGACGGATCGGACAGGTCGGAGGTGTAGCACAGGGCGACCTCGGCCACGGCCGTTCCGGTCTCCCGTACGGCGTCGATGGCGGGCCGCATCTGGCCGACGTCGTTGAGCGCGTCGAAGATCCGGAAGATGTCGATGCCGGTGGCCGCGGCCTCCTGGACGAAGGCGTCGGTCACCTCGGTCGGGTACGGCGTGTAGCCCACGGTGTTGCGGCCACGGAGCAGCATCTGGAGGCAGATGTTCGGCACGGCTTCACGGAGTGCGGCCAGCCGCTCCCAGGGATCCTCGGCGAGGAAGCGGAGGGCAACGTCGTAGGTGGCGCCGCCCCAGCACTCCAGGGACAGCAGTTGCGGCACCGTCCGCGCCACCACCGGGGCGACGGCGAGCATGTCCTTGGTACGGACCCGGGTGGCGAGCAGTGACTGGTGGGCGTCCCGGAAGGTGGTGTCGGTGACTCCGATGGCCGGTGACTCGCGCAGCCACCGGGCGAACCCTTCCGGGCCGAGCTCGGCGAGCCGCTGCCGGGAGCCGGCGGGCGGTTCGGTGGCCGGCAGGGGTGGCAGTTTGGTGATCGGATCGATCAGCTGGGGCCGTGCGCCGTGCGGCTTGTTCACCGTGACGTCCGCGAGGTAGGTGAGCAGCTTCGTGCCGCGGTCGGCGGAGTGGCGGGCGGTGAGCAGGTGCGGGCGCTCTTCGATGAAGGAGGTGGTGACCCGGCCGGCCCGGAAGTCCGGGTCGTCGAGCACGGCTTGCAGGAACGGGATGTTCGTGGCCACGCCGCGGATGCGGAACTCGGCCACCGCGCGCCGGGCCCGGCCGATGGCGGTGCTGAGGTCCCGGCCGCGGCAGCTGAGCTTGACCAGCATCGAGTCGAAGTGCGCGCTGATCTCCGTACCGGCGTGTGTGGTGCCGCCGTCCAGGCGGATTCCCGAGCCGCCCGGCGACCGGTAGGCACTGATCCGGCCGGTGTCCGGGCGGAAGCCGTTGGCGGGGTCCTCGGTGGTGATACGGCATTGCAGCGCGGCGCCGTGCAGGACGACCGTGTCCTGTGTGAGGCCGAGATCGGCGAGTGTCTCCCCCGCGGCGATACGCAGCTGGGCCTGCACCAGGTCGACGTCGGTGACCTCCTCGGTCACCGTGTGCTCGACCTGGATGCGCGGGTTCATCTCGATGAAGACGTGGTTCCCGTCGCGGTCGAGCAGGAACTCCACGGTGCCCGCGTTGCGGTAGCCGATCTCCCGGGCGAACCGCACGGCGTCGGCGCAGATCCGCTCGCGCAGCGCCGGGTCGAGGTTCGGCGCGGGCGCGAGTTCGATCACCTTCTGGTGCCGGCGCTGGAGAGAGCAGTCGCGCTCGAAGAGGTGGATGACCTCGCCGTGCCCGTCGGCGAGGATCTGCACCTCGATGTGGCGGGGATCGACGACGGCCTTCTCCAGGAAGACGGTGGGGTCGCCGAACGCGGACGCGGCCTCGCGGGCCGCCGCCTCGATGGACTCGCGCAGCACGCCGGGGTCCTCGACGCGGCGCATACCGCGTCCTCCGCCGCCGGCGACCGCCTTGACGAACACGGGGAAACCGATGTCCTCGGCGGCACGGACCAGTTCGTCCACGTCGCTGGAGGGCTCCGAGGAACCGAGCACCGGTACGCCGGCGGCGCGCGCGGCAGCCACTGCGCGCGCCTTGTTCCCGGTCAGTTCGAGCGTGCTCGCGCTCGGCCCGACGAACGTGATGCCCGCCTCCTCGCAAGCCCGCGCGAGATCGGGGTTCTCGGACAGGAACCCGTAGCCCGGGTACACCGCGTCCGCGCCCGCCCGGCGCGCGGCACGGACGATCTCCTCCACGGAGAGGTAGGCACGCACCGGGTGCCCCGGCTCGCCGATCTGATGCGCCTCGTCGGCCTTCAGCCGGTGCAGTGAGTTGCGGTCCTCGTACGGGAAGACGGCAACGGTTTTCGCGCCCAGCTCATAGCCGGCGCGGAAAGCGCGAATCGCGATCTCACCACGATTGGCGACCAGTACCTTGCGGAACATTCTCGACCCCTTCAGCCTGCCATGAGGGACACCATGGTGTACGCCACGGGCAGATCGGACTCCGGACCCGCAGTGACTTGTTTCCGAACCATGCCTGATCATTCCGTTGGCCGACGTCAAGATCCGGATCCTTCACGGATCCATGCTCTGCCGACGCCACCACGGCCGCCATTTCAGCAGGTCAGCACCGCTACGAGCGTAGGTCCCACGAACCGACGAAGAACCTGCCGACGGTAGTCGTCGATCACTGGCGGCTCGGCGTCTGCCCTTGCTGGAGCGCTCTGACCTGGGATAACGCCAGCCCGGCCGATACCACCTTCCGCAGAACTTCGCAGGCGCGAGATGGTGCGTTCCGTCCGCCGATGTGGTGGACACCCAGGCCTCCTCTTCGACTCCCCTGTGGCTTTCAGCACCGCCCATCTGCCCACCGGGATTCCGTTCGTCCGGGACGAGAACCGCCCGGCGCGGGTGCGGCTGTCGCTGCCGAACCGGCCACGGCATCCCGGCGGCGCGGCCTGCTGCCCAGGAGCCGCCCCGCCCGGCGGACCCTGATCGCCGCGGGAACGGCGCCGGCCGTGCTCGTGGGCGGAGCGTACGCCGCGACCTCGATCATGGACATCCCCTCGCCCCACGACCTGGTCGGCTCCAGACCACGCCGCCCTCCGGGTGGGGCGAGCTGTTCCCCGCACGCACCATCGCCACGGCCGGGCACTCCACCGCGCTGCCGACTTCCCTGGAGGCGGCACCGGAGCATGTGCCGTGGACGGGCAAGCAGATCTCGTTCAAGGAGTTCTTGCCCAAGGCCCGCACGAACGCCTTCCTGGTGCTGCGGGACGTTCCTGGTGCTGCGGGACGTTCCTGGTGCTGCGGGACGGCAAGGTGACCTACGAGTGGTACGGCGACGGCTTCACGGCCGACACCCGCATGCCGTCCTGGTCCGTGGCCAGGTCGGTCGTGTCGCTGCTGGTCGGCCAGGCGATAGAGCGCGGCAAGCTCCACGAGAGCGACCGCCTGGTCGACCTGCTGCCGGAATTGCGCTCCAAGGACACCTACGACAGCATCACGGTCCGGGACCTGCCGGACATGTCCTCCGGCATCGACGTGGACGAGAACCACAGCCCCTGGCGGCCCTTCACCGGTACCGCCCGCATGATGCTCACCGGCGACCTGCGGACATTCGTCAAGTACCACCGTCCCTGACCTACACCCCCGGCAGCCGGGCCAGATATCGCGGCGTCGACACCCTGATGCTCGGCCTGATCCTGATGCGCGTCGAGAAGAAGACGCCGGCCGACCTGGTCGGTCAAAACATCTGGAAGCCCATGGGCGCAACGCACACGGCGACCTGGAACCTCGACCGCCCCCAAGAAATGGGTCACCGCCTGGCCACGCCGGCAGCCCACCGGATCGACACCTGGGGCCACTCCGCCCAGTGGTGGCACCCCTCCGGTGGCAACGGCAAGGACTTCTCGGCCATCGGCATTTACGGCCAGGACGTCTACGTGGCCCCCGACGCCCGAACCGTCATCGTCAAAATGAGCAACTACGGAACCCAACAGGACGAACAGGAGACCTTCGACGCCCTGCGCTCCATCACCCAGCACCACGATGAAGAAGCCGATTTCCTATGGCTTGTTCGCGCGTTAAGTGGTGCATGCGAGGTGAACTGGACTGGTCTCGCATCGTTCCGCCCTCCCGTGTTCCGGACCCATGCCGTTTGTGCACGCAGCGCGGCACCTGGCAGCCCGTCCCGCCCGGCGACGGCACAAGGCGCCAGAGGGGAGCTGTCCCCCGACCACGGGAGCCCTGGACAACAAACGTCAAACGCCCGAGACAAGCCGGTGTCCCCTCATCGCGGTGCGGCCCGCTTTGACAGCGCGCAGGGTGAACCACAGGGCGACGGTCAAGCCGACGACTGGGGCAGGGGCTTACCCTGGACACCTTTCAAATCGTCAGATGTCATCGCCCGGTCGTTTGTTCACCTTCAGGTCCTTCGGGATCGCCGGCAACAGTCGCTGCTTCGATGCCACCTCGCGGATCGCAAGCGGATTGGTGAAGGTCTGCTGAGGGGCCTGCTGGAACATGACGGCCGGGCCGCCCTTGCGCAGGTTGCCGCCCTTCGGGGCCAGGCCCTTGAGTGCCGGGAGCTGGTAGGACTCGGATGCCCGGGTGGGTCAGCGGTTGGCGAGCAGTGCGCTTTGCTGAGCCGGTGATGCGGCTCCCGTCGGGCGCGGCCCAAGTACTCCTCGCCGCCGGCGGGGTGGTGACATGCTGTGCCGTTTGGTGGCACGCTCGAATGCCCACTTGCAGCGCGTGATCGACCGGATGGGTGGGATTCGATGGCATCGTGCGGGCCTCGACGGCGATCACGTTGGAGAATCCGGTGTCGCTCCGGCTCACTCCACTGGTGCGCCAGGCGTCGCGGCAGGCGCCGTATGGACCGCTGACCGCTGGAGGACCGGCCTTGAGGGAGGGACCGAGAAGTGACCTTCTGGGAGTACCTGGGCACCCGCTGCCAGCAGCTACTGGTGGGCGCCTATCAGCACGCCGGCGTCGTCTTCCCGTGCATGGTCGTCGCCACGGTGCTCGGGGTCTTGATCGGCGTCCTCACCTACCGCACCGAGTGGGCGGGAAACCTCGCGATCACCCTGACCGCAAGCATCCTCACCGTCCCCTCCCTGGCTCTCCTCGGCCTGCTCGTCCCGGTCGTCGGCCTCGGCGTCGCGCCGGCCGTCATCGCGCTGACGCTGTACGGACTGCTGCCGGTGGTCCGTAACGCGGTCGTCGGGTTGCGCGGAGTCGACCCGGCCCTCGTCGAGGCCGCCAAGGGCATAGGGATGTCACGTTCGCCCAGTTGCTCAGGGGCGAACCTCCCCTCGCCCGGCCGCCAATCCTCACCGGTGTCAGGGTGCCGACCCGGATGCTGATGGGCATCGCGGCGATCGCGGCCTTTGTCTCAGGGCCCGGGCCTGGCAACCAGATCTTCCGCGGGATCTCCAGCCTGGGCAGTGCGAACACGCTCAACGAAGTACTGTCGGGGACGCTCGGAATCGTCGTCCCAGCCCTGCCGTTCGACGCCGGGTACGTGCTGATCGGACGGCTCACCATCTCACGGGGGATCCGTGGCTGACTCTGCCGAAATCGTCGAACCGACCTCCCCGACATCCGGCGCCGCGGGCCCCGGCGGATCCGCCCGATCCGCCGGGCACGGCCGGCCAGCCGCCGCCAGCGCGAGTATCCGGCTGGACAACCTCACCAAGCGCTATCCGGACAGCCACGCCCCGGCCGTGGAGGACGTGACCCAGGACGAAGCGGCCGGCGAAACCGAGATCCTTGTGGGGCCCTCGGGCTGCGGCAAGAGCATCACCCTCAAGATGATCAACCGGCTGATCGAGCCGGCCTCGGGGCAGATCACCATCGGCGGCGAGGACGTCACCGGCATCAACCCCGTGGCGCTCCGCCGCACCATCGGCTACGCCATCCAGGCCACGGGTCTCTTCCCGCACATGACCGTCACCGAGAGCATCGGGCTCGCACCGAAGATGGCCGGCCGGCCCCGCGCGAAGGTGCGGGACCGGGTCGAGGAGATGAGCAACACCGTGGCCGCCGACCGCCCTCGTGGAGGCGGCGTGCGGCATCGGGATGTCGCCGCTGCTGATGCTGTTCCGGGGCGAACTGCCCCTGGCCGTCCCGCTGATCCTGGCGGGCGTACGGACCGCGATCGTGCTGAACGTCGGCACCGCGACGCCGACCACCTTCGGCGTAGGAGGAGGACTCGGGGACCTGGTCTCCTCCGGCATCACCAACCAGCGCATGGCGGTGCTGGTGCTCGGCTCCGTACTGACGGTCGCCATGGCGCTGATCATGGACTGGCTGGGGAGGCTCGTCGAGTTGCTGCTACGCCCACGCGGCCTGGAGGTGGACTGATGCGCCTGGCCCAGGTACGGACGGCCGTCGCGGGCGCCCTGCTGCTCGCCGCAGGGCTGAGCGGCTGCGGACTGACCAGCGGCAGCCCGCTGGCCGACTCGGTGCAGCCCGGCTCCATCGGGAAGGGGCGACCGCTGGAGGGCGCCCAACTGACCGTGACCTCAAAGGAGTTCACCGAGCAGATCATCCTGGGCCAGATCATGGGGCTGGTCTTCAAAGCGGCCGGCGCGGAAGTCCTGGACCGGACGAACATCCAGGGCTCGATCGGTGCCCGCGAGGCGGTCAAGTCCGGTGCGGCGGACGGGATGTACGAGTACACCGGCACGGCCTGGATCACCTACCTCGGTCACACCAAGCGGGTCGTCGACCCGCACGGGCAGTGGGAGGCCGTACGCGAGGAGGACCGCCGCAACGGCATCACCTGGCTGGCCGCCGCCCCGCTCAACAACACCTACGCGCTGGTCGCGAACCAGGCGAATGCGCAGAAGTACCGGCTGCGCACACTCTCCGACGTGGCACGTCTGACGAAGAAAGACCCGGGCGCGGCGACGATCTGCGGCGGAAGCGAGTTCTCGGTGCGCGAGGACGGCCTGCCGGGCGTGGCGAAGACGTACGGATTCGCCCTCCGGCGCGGGAACTTCAAAAAGATGGACGACGGCGTCGTCTACACCCAGGTCGCCGAGGGCGCGGCCTGCGCCCTCGGCGTGGCGGCCACCACCGACGGCCGCATTCCCGAACTCAAGCTGAAGGTGCTGGAGGATGACCGGCACTTCTTCCCCAACTACAACGCGGCACCCGAGATGAACAGCGCCACCATGAGGAAGTACCCCGCCATCGCCGACCTCCTCGCCCCGATCACCAAGCGGCTGACGGGGGCGGAGGCCCAGCGGCTGAACGCGCGGGTGGACGTGGACGGGGAGGACCCGCACGAGGTGGCGAAGGACTGGCTGATGCGGGAGGGCTTCATCCGGGAAGGCTGACAGACGGATTCTCACGAGCGTCCGACGAGCAGGAGGAGAGCGCCCTGCCGCTCGCGTAGACGCTGCCGTCCGGAGGTTCGCTCGACCGCCCGCTACATCAGGTCAGCCGCCCTCTTCATCGCCGTCCTCGGGCCGGCGCACGTACCGGTCCCATGCCGCGCCGGCCGCATACATGGCTCCCACAGCGAGCGGGCTTAGCTCAATGCCCTTGCTCAGGACAGCGTCGGCGGTGTCGTTAGTGAAAGACAGGTGCATCAGCGCCATGAGGACAAGGGCGGGGGCAGCTGAACCTCTGCTGATCTCCGATCGGTACGCAGAATCCGTTCACTCAAGGGCGACGGGGGCGGCTTTGCGAGCTGAGTTATGCGAAGATCCGGGCTCATGACGGGCCCTCATGAGCCTTCCCCGCCCGCCGTGTCGGATGCCGATCTCGTCGAACCTCTGCTGGCGAGTACGCGGCGCTGGCCAGCGGCTACCTCACGTACAACAATTCCGCGAAATTCACCACGTGCGGGGAGGGGTGCGCCAGTCGGGTGGGCATTCGTCTCGGCGCTCAGGGGGCACGGGAAGCCTGCGCCCCTGAGCTCGGCGGAAGCGCAGTCAGAGGCGTCGCAGCCATGCGGCTGCGCCGTGGCCGACCCCGAGGTAAATCAGGGCGGGAAGAGCGTAGTTGAAGAATGCGCGCAGCCCTTCCGTCTCCATGATGAAGATGTCCTGCGACCAGCCCGCGAGCCAGTCGGCCACACCGTGCACGAAGCCGACGAAGACATTCGCCTGATTCGCTTCGAGCAGATACAGCAGGATCCACAGACCGAGGAATGCCGCGGCGACATCCGCGAAGCTGTGAATGATCAAGGCGAGTCGGTCCGCTCCGTTGCCTCGACGGTTTCCTCTCCCACTCCCTCTGGCACCGGAGTTTGTGTTCGGAACGGCGTTGTACGGGCCGGCTGGGCCGGGGGCGTAGGGCGAGGGTGAATTGCTGCGATGCGGGACATCCGCCTGGATAAACGGCAGCGGAGTCGTATCACCAGAATCCGGCGAGTTTGATCCACCGCGGCAGGGAGAGTTTCGACTGAAGCCGTAGGGGCGATTTTGCGGTATGCCTTCATTGGGGCAGCTCACGGGTCTCGCGCATTTCCCGTTGGGCGATTCCGAAACTCCCTTCACCGCTATTTCACATCGATGCCCTCGGACCGATAGCTCACAATCGGCGGGTCAATGGCGCGGGCCGCCGGCTGGGGGCCACCCGCGCCGCGCGCGGCAACTTGGGGCGGGGGGGGACCGCAGACTTCAAAGCACCGCGCGGCCGATAGTGATCGACACTCTCCACTGCGGCGCGCCGTGCGAAAGTGTCATACCCGGCTGCGGCTGCCTCACTGCAGACGCCTCGATACCCCGAGGGCACCACGGACGGATTCAGGTCATCCGTGCTGCTTGGCCGTGACGGTGAACTTGCCGCGGATGCCGTCGCCCACCATGCCCGGCTTGCATGCCGTGGCGTACGTCCCGGGCTCGGACACCTTCACGCTCATCGTGCGGGAGGTGCCGGGGCCGATGCCCTCGACCTCGCTGACGACCTTTCGGTCTGGTCCGTAGAGGTAGAACTCGGTGATCTTGCTGCCTTGGTTGGAGATCTTGAAGGCGATGGGCCCGGCCTTGGCGGAAGTCCTGGAGAGTTTGCAGGCGTCATCGGTGGCCTCGACGGCGATGGCTCCCGACTTCGAGTCGCTGCTGTCACTCTTCTCGGCACAGCCGGTCAGGGCGGCGAGTGCTCCGGCGGCGAGCAGGGTCGCGGCCATGGGCTGGGGCATGCGAAGCGTCATGAGGGTTCTCCCTGGGAGGGCGGAGGCGGGGATGGGGGAGGCGGACGCAGTGTAAGCAACAGAGCGGCCTAGTTGTCTAAATCTCGCCCAACCATCGGCACTTCTTGAGCGCCACCAATGGCTCGACTCCGCACAACTCCCACGAAAGCGGCGGTCCGTTCCCACGAATATCACCCACTTCACTCGCTAATGCCCGAATTGCGGGAGGGGTTGACTCGAGCGCGCCATATACTTAGGTTCGCCTAACCTCACCTCTGTCCCGAAGGGATTCAGCCATGCCCAGATTCGTACCTGCCGTGTGCCTCGCGGTGCCGCTCGCTCTCGCCCTGACCGCCTGCGGTGGCGCCGATTCGGACAAGAAGCCCGCCGCCCAGGGCAAGTCGAAGGAGACAGCCCCGGCCGGCGTGGCGCACCAGCACACCGTGCTGGCGGCGGAGATCGCGGCCAGGGGCGGCAAGACGCGGGTGGGCGATTACAACGTCGGCTACATCGTCGAGGCGGCCGAGCCGTGGTTCCACGCGGAGCACGGCACACACGGCAAGCAGGTCCACCGGGCCCCGGCCAAGGACGAGACCCACCACATCGAGATCATCCCGATGGAGGCCAAGACCGGCCGCATCGTGCCCGACGTGCCCATCACGCTCGAAGTGGTCGACAAGGACGGCAAGGTCGTCCAGGCCAAGGAACTGAACTTCTACTACTCGGAGTTCTTCCACTACGCCAACAACTTCTCGATACCCAAGGCCGGTAAGTACACCCTCCGCGCGAAGCTCGACACCCCGACGTTCCTGCGGCACGGCGCCAGCGGCGAGAAGCCCGCGCTCAGCGAGGGGGCCACCGCCACGTTCCGCAACGTGGAACTCAAGCCGGAGAGCTGACGGTGCAATCCACCTCCGCCAGAGGCCAGGCTGCACTCGGACCCCGGCCGGCCGGGGAACCGGGGCGGCCGGCCCTCGCCGTCGAAGACGAGGGCCCCGACGGCGCTCCGACACCGCCATGGGCGCTGGTCGCCCTGGGCGTCGTGGCGTGCGCGGTCCTGACAGCAGCCTGCTGGACGGCCTCCCACGTCCACGCCGACCCGCCGTTGCAGGCCGCAGCCCGCTTCCTCCACCTCGCGGCGCTCATCGTCGGGCTGGGTGCCGTGCTCGCCGTCGACTGGTTCGCACTGCTCTGGCTGCTCGGACGTCGCCGTCTGAGCGATGTCCTCCAGACCGCCTGTGCGCTGCACACACCGATCTGGCTGGGGCTGGGCGGACTCGTCCTCAGCGGGCTGTTCCTCCGCCCGGACCTGTCATCACCGCTGACCTTGGTCAAGCTCGGACTCGTCCTCGCCGTTATGCTCAACGGCCTCTACGCCCACTGGCTCGGTCAGCGCCTGAGGCACGTACAGGAGTACCCCGGACGCGTACCGCGACGCCTGCTGATGCAGACGGGGATCGCCGCCACGATCTCCCAGGGCGGATGGTGGGGCGCCAGCGTCATCGGCTTCCTCAACAGCCACCCCTGAATCGACACCTCACGTGAACCGACACTTCACGACCTCCACGATCTTCGCTAGGAGACCGGCGTGCTCGCCAACTATCTGATCGGCCTGCGCGAGGGCCTGGAAGCCAGCCTCGTGGTCTGCATCCTCGTCGCCTACCTCGTCAAGACCGACAACCGCAGCAAACTGCCGCCGATCTGGCTCGGCGTGGGCATCGCTGTCGGCCTGAGCCTGGCCGTGGGCGCAGTACTGCAATTCGGCTCCTCCCAACTGACCTTCGAGGCACAGGAGGCGCTCGGCGGCGCCCTGTCCATCGTGGCCGTCGGGCTGGTCACCTGGATGGTCTTCTGGATGCGCCGCACCGCCCGGCACCTCAAGGCCGAGCTGCAGGGCAAGCTGAACGAAGCCCTGACCATCGGCACCGGCGCGCTGGTGGCCACCGCATTCCTTGCGGTCGGCCGTGAGGGCCTGGAGACGGCGCTGTTCATATGGTCTGCCGTCCAGTCGACGGGCGACGGCGCACAGCCGGTGCTCGGAGCCGCCCTCGGACTGTTCTCGGCCGTCGTGCTGGGCTGGCTCTTCTACCGCGGCGCACTGCGCATCAACCTGGCGAAGTTCTTCACCTGGACCGGCGCCCTGCTGGTCGTCGTGGCAGCAGGCGTCCTCGCCTACGGCATCCACGACCTACAGGAGGCCGACCTCCTCCCCGGCCTGGACGACCGGCTCTTCGACATCAGCGCGACCATCCCTCCCGACAGCTGGTACGGCACCCTGCTCAAGGGCATCTTCAACTTCCAGCCCAACCCGAGCGTGCTCCAGGCCACCGCCTGGGCGCTCTATCTGGCACCCGTCCTGTTCTGGTTCCTGCGTCCTCAGCCCGCCAAAGAGGCACCGGCCACGGCGTAAGCCCTCCCCGGATGCGGATGGCCGGTCGCGAACGTTCGGTTGCGGCCTGCCGGGGAGCGGGAACAAGCAGCTCGAGCCGACCTCGTCGAGCACCTGGCCGGGGACACGAGTGCGTCCCCCGCGAAGAAATGAGGCGGCACCTGGCGAGCCTCGCCGTCAAGATCCTGGGCACTCGCCCGCGGGGGCTGACCTTCAGGGGCTGATGAATGGCCGGCTGGTCGCCCGGAGCCGCTGCGGTTTCCCCCGTCCCGGTCACCGCCGCCTCGGACCCCGTCGAGCGCATCGGATGTCTTGCCCGCTACGGACCTCGGCGCGTTCGCATCGCCGGCACGGCACTAGAGAGAAACGGTGACCTCTCTGTCAGAAGACCCGTCGCCATTGTTCAGCGGTGGCGGCATGCGCGGGCGCCACAATGACGACCGCGACTTCCCTCGGCGTCCGGAACGGCGGACACAGTGTCAGGGCGTGCATCGGCGCGGAGTTGAGAGATCCGCCTGCGGCTGAGCACGGTCAGCCGTGCAATGTCGGCGCTGGAGCAGGTGTCGGCAAGGTCGCGGTCACGCGTCCCGAGGAAAGCCACTCCCCCGCCGCCGCAGCCTTACGAGGCGACCGTCCGGGGCAACGTTCCGGCTGACCCCCCGCGGTGCCGGGCCGGGCTGCCGGCCGGCGGACAGGCACGGGAGCCGGGTGCGGAAACGCGGTACCGCACCCGGCCCTGCTCGCCTAGCGGCCCAGCACACCGCCGTGCTCGACCGCGCCATTGAGCCCCAGACTGCCAGGGGTCACCGAGGTGATCGGGGGCGGGGTGCCCTCCTCACGGGACGGGTGGAACCAGACGCCGCCCGACTTGCTGTTCTCGCCGGGGGCGCCGATCGCGATGTCCGGATAGTTGTCGCCGTTGTAGTCCCCGGCCGAGACGGCCGCGCCGAAGAGGTCGCCCGCCTCAGCGGTGCCGGGCACACCCGCCGAGTCCTGGCTGAAGGCGGGGCCGGTCATCACACCGGTGTGGCTCGCCGCGAGCCACAGGTACGAGCCCGCGTTCGTCTTCGAGCCGACGGCCTCATGGCCGACACCAACGATGAGTTCATCGACGTTGTCCCGGTCGAGGTTGGCCACCGACAGGGACGCGCCGAAGTCGTCCTCGGCCTCGGCGGTGCCGCCGACATACGGCGAGGACTGCGTGGTGCACGCGACATTGCCGCCCAGCGTGGTGCCCTCCTTGCCGTAGACCACCGCGATCGCACCGCCGAGGCGGTCCGCGCAAAAGGTGCCGTCGGCCTCCGGGTTGGGCTGGACCAGGCCGATGGCCAGGTCCGCCGTGTGATCGCCGTCGAAGTCGCCGGTGGCGATCGCGCTGCCGTAGTCGCTGGTACTCCACGTGGTCGACCAGGCGCCCGACGTCCGGCTATAGACACGGGTGCCGGAGCTTTCCATGCCCTTGAAGGTGACCGCCAGGTCGTCCGTGCCGTTGCCGTCGAAGTCACCGGCGGCCAGGGCACGGGCGCCGCCGAAGGCGTACCCGTCGATGAGCTGGGTGCTGGTCGGCGAGCCCGCGGTGAACGGGCCCGGACGCATCCGCGTGCTGCCTCCCTCCTCACCGGAGGCGCTCAGGGCCAGGTCCTGGTCACCGTCGTGGTCGAAGTCGCCGGTCGCGATCTTCCCTCCGAGCCGCGAGAACCCCGAGTCACCCTTGGCGGCGGTGAGGCCACCCTTGATGAAGCCGGACGCGGAACCCCACACCACCGTGACGGTGCCGTGGTGCTCGGTGGTGGAGCTGGTGAGAGACTCGCCTGAGGCGGAGACGGCCAGGTCGCCGTAGCCGTCGCCGTTGAGGTCGGCGACGGCCACCGCCGTACCGAACAGGTCGCCCGCCTCGGAGGTGCCCGGCACCCCGGCGGTGGACTGGCTGACGACGGTGGACTTGGCGGGCCCGTTCGCGCTGCCCCACAGCACGTTCACATACCCCGCCTTGGCCTTGCCGTCCACGGTCGCCTTCGGCATGCCGACCACAACATCGTCGTAGCCATCGCCGTTGAAGTCGGCACGCGTGGTCGGGGCGGCCATGGCGGACCCCGCGAGCGGCAGGGTCAGTCCTGCGGCAGCCAGGCCCGTTACCGTGGCGATCGCTGCCATGGTTCTTATGCGCAACAGTGTCTCCCAGAAGAGCGAGGGAATGATCGATCGTTCTGGTGTGGGACAGACGGGCCGCACAGAAGGTTGTGCCTGAGTGGATCACAAGTAAACAACCTCGTTCGAGGTCGCTCGGGCGTGGCTGTTGCCAGGGCCTCGTGGCGGTGGGCTACTGGCTACGCCCCGTTCGAGAGGCCGCCCACCTGATCTGGGCGGCTTGGCCTTCTGGCCGGCCTCCCGGGTGAGCGGGTCCGCTGTGCTCGGACCGGCAAGCACAGGGTGCGGGCACGCGAGCCCGGCATGCACGCGCAGGCTCGCTCCGCCCCGTCGGAAACCGTGCGAGGTCGTGTCGCCGATCCCGCCCGCTTCTACTCCGGAACGACCGCCATGGCCTCGACCTCGACGAGGTACTCGGGCTGCGCCAGGCCCTGCACCCCGATCCATGAGGACGGGGGCGGGTTCTCCGTTCCGAACACGTCGACCAGGACGCGGCCGATCAGATCCGCCTCGGGACCGGACTCGAAGTTCGGAAGGTAGAGCCGGAGGATCTGAATGTCATCCGGGCTGCCGCCGACCGCTTCGAGGGCGATGAACACATGCTGGAGCGCCTGGCGGAGCTGTGCCTCCCGCCCCACCGCCGTCACCTCGTGGTTGCTGTCCCACGCGACCTGCCCCGCGATGTTGACGATCTTCCCGGGCGGCGAAACCGCAACCTGGGAAAACCCCCACGGACGGCTGGGGAACAGGGCCTCGGGCTGAAACGTCGTACGCGGCACAGCACACTTCCTCAGTAGCCATGGATCAGGCCGGAACACCACACCGGCCTCATGATGCACTCTACCCACCGGCGCAGCTTGATCAGCTGCCGCTCGCGCTCGTCCAGCTGGTGCAGCAGTGGTGCGAGGGTGCTCAGGTTCTCGACAGTCTCCTCGCCGGGTCGTCCTCGCCCATGACATCGGCAAGCAGCTCTTTGAGGCGGCGGGGGACGTGGACGGCCCAGCCGGTGTCGCGGAAGAACCGCAGAGCCGTCGTCTCACGGTTGTTGTACCACGGGCCTCAGTACCTCTCACCGTGGTCATGCCATGCCTCCCTGGACGGGGATGATCAGACGGGGCATCAGGATCGAGCCGTTGTTGCCGGACCAGACGCCGAAGCGCATATACGGCGGGGCAGCGTCCGCTCATCTCGCTCACCCATATCCGCTTCCGAAGTGGGGCTTACGGCTTGTCAGCTGGTTCGAGGCGCTCGGTCGGTCCGGCGAAGGCCAGGAGCGCGGAACGGGAACGGAGCAGCCACAGGCCGTCGACCTTGAGGAAGGCGTCCTCGTAGTGGCCCACTTGCGTAGGAGCCCGTGGTGGCATGAAGCCATCGGTATGTCCATCGACACGGGATGTCGTGAAGTAGGTGGTGGCCGTCGCTGTTGCCACGGAGGTGAGGGTCACCAGGATGTTTCGGTCCACAGGTCAAGGGCTTCAGTAACCATCCCCATGTCGTACCAGTGGCGAAGAGCACCGCGACAGCTTTAGAGGCCGCACGCCTCCCACTCGCCATCGTCCAGGCTGCCCCTCGTGATATCGCATCCCCGCTCAGCGGGAGTGATCCGAACGAAACGGCCTAGCCGATCCGTTCGGCCAGAGCGGCGATGATTCCCGAGGGGCCGCGGAGGTTGCAGAGTCGGTAGATGTTTTCGTACTGCGCCACCTCGCCGAGGATGAAGCCTCTGGTGGAGCGGGTCCTCTTGGGCGAAAACCTGTCTACCAGGGGCTTCCCTCGTCCGGCAGGACAACTGCCCAGCTTCACCGACAGGTTGGAAAGGCCCACTGAAGCACGAGGGTGGACAGGCTGTGTTCACGCGAATACAGTGAGTTCGGGGCCTGTGAGAGCAGGAAATAGGGGGCGGGGTGACATAAATGGCGGCCGCAATGCCGTCTTATCTGGGATTCGACGGGCTTCCTTTCTAGGGGAAGTTACTCATAGAGCCGATGAAGCCGCGCGGTTCATCCCGATCCAATCCTCTATCTCGGCATTCAGCGTCGCAAAGGCTGCCGCCATCGGCGCTGAATTCGACTCGTCCAAGACACACTCATACCGAAGGAGAGGCGATCATGCCTTTATCGGCAGCTGACCTCGGAAAGCTCGGGGACACGCCCATCACGATCCAGTCGACGTTCTTCCCGAACATCTACCTGCGCATGGACGGGACCGGGGTGACCTCCTTCACCGGCTCCGGCGGCGGGACGGTCAACTGCCAGTACGGCACCGGCACCTGGACGGGATACAAGGTCCGGCCGCAGGCAGATGGGTCGTACGCCTTCGAGTCGGTGGCCTTCCCGAACGTATTCCTGCGCATGGACGGCACCGAGGTTCCCGCCACGATGGCCGGCGGGGGGAAGGTCAACTGCCAGTACGGCGCCCACCCCTACGAGAAGTACCACCTTCGCGCCCAGGCGGATGGTTCGTTCTCCTTCGAGTCGGCGGCCTTCCCGGGTACTTACCTGCGCATGGTGACCGGCAGCGGGGTGACCACCGCCACCGGCCCCGGCGGAACGGTGAACTGTCAGGTCAACGCCAACGGTGGCGAGCATGAGAAGTTCTATCTCGACAGGGCCTGATGACCGGGTCGCCCGGGACATTGTCACGCCTGGTTTCGCGCGTGGTTTCTCGCGAAATCGTACGTGACGTGGGGTAGACCACCCCGGAAACGCGAAAGTGCCTTCTCCGCCGGGAAGCGGAGAAGGCACTTTCTGTCAGATCGGCCTTCAGCGGACCAGGCTTGCCCCCCTTGGACGGTTCGGTGAGTGCTGAAACCATCCGGCCGATAGCGCTCCGACTCCGTGCGCAAGAGAACCGTACCGGTGAACGTGGAGGCGGCCCGATGCCGGAGACGGACCTGAAGCGGCGACTCGCGAAACGATTCCGCGAAGTCAACGATGACCACCCGTTGACCGACGCCGACAACGCGCACATCAGCACGCAGTTCGTCACCCTGGAGGGTCTGTGCGCGGCCAGGGCCGTTACGCCGACGAGGTCCGCCGGCTGGTGCTGGGGCGGCGCCTGCCACTGCCGGGGTACCTGCGCTCTGACGGCGCCGGGAGGAAGACCACGATCGCTGACGCCCTCCATCTCACCCATCCCAGCCGCTTCTCAGCCTTCCCTCGACAGAGTTCCTCCGCGCTCGGCGCCGAGGAGGACTCTGGCGGTCTGGAAGTCCGTGCTCACACGGCTGAACGTATCCGGGCCTGGAAGTCCTGGGTTCGTTCAGCCGTGTGATGCCAGGAGGCATCGCGGACCTGGCCGACGAGCTCGGTGATGTCCGCGGCGGCGTCCGCGCGGCGCGCGCGTTGAGCAATCATGGCGTGCTCTCTCCGTACTGGTTGTGCTTCGAACTTCTCAGGCGCCCGGGCCGAGCGGGATGCCCAGGAGGTACCAGGCGAGGAAGAATCCGACCCACACGATCCAGATGACGGCAGCCAGCGGGATCGTGAACGACGCCAGCGTGCCGATGCCCGCCGACTTCCGGTAGCGCTGGATGAACCCGAGCGCCATCGCGAAGTACGGGCTCATCGGGGTGATGCAGTTGCTGACGGAGTCGGCGACCCGGTAGACGGCCTGGGTGGTCTCCGGGCTGAGGCCGACGAGAATCAGCATCGGGATGAACACCGGCGCGGCCAGCGACCACAGGGCGGAGCCACTGGTGATGACCAGGTTCATGAAGCTGACCAGGACGGCGAGGCCGAGCAGTACCACCCAGCCCTGCACGTCGAGGCTCTGTAGTGTCTGCGCGACCTTGATGGCGAGGATCTCGCCGATGTGGGTCCACTTGAAGTAGGCGAGGAACTGGGAGATCGCGAAGAACAGCACCAGGATCGGCGCCATCGACTTGGCGCCTTCCACCATCGAGCCGACCACATCCCGCGCGCCGGCGAGGGTGCCGGTCATCCGGCCGTACACGGTGCCGACCAGCGCGAAGAATATGCCCAGGAGGAAGGCCATGCCCCGGAAAAGCGGTGAGTCGACCACGCTGCCGCCCTCGCCGCGCAGGGGGGACCCCGAGGGGAGCATGATCAGTACGAGGACCGCGACGTAGGCGAGCGCGACCAGCCCGGTCACCCGCAGGGCGCGGCTTTGGGCGGCGGTGATCTCGACCTGGCCCAGTTCCTCGGCGCCGAGGCCGGAGGTGGGCTCGTCGGTCTCGAGGTCGGGCCGGCGGGCCATGATCTTCTCGGTGACGACCGTGATGACGAGTGCGATGAGCACCGACGACGCCAGCCCGAAGTAGTAGTTGGCCACCGGAGTGACGACGTAGCTCGGGTCGATCGTCTGTGCCGCGGCGGTAGAGATCGACGAGAGCAGGACGTCGGTGGTGGTCAGCGAGGGTGATGCGTCGTAGCCCGCGGAGATCGAGACGAACGCGACGATGCAGCCGAGGACGGGGCTGCGGCCGGCGGCGCGGAAGATCAGCGCGCCGAGGGGGATCAGGGTCACGTAGGCGGCGTCACCGGCGACGTGGCCGACCATCGCGGTCATCGACAGTGCGAAGGTCAGGTACCTGCCGGGCACCCGCGCGACCATCCGCCGCAGCAGGGTGCTGATGAGCTCGCTGCGCTCGGCCACCGCGATGCCCAGCATCACGGTGATGATCGTGGCCAGCGGCGGGAAGCTCGCGAAGTTCTCGACCGCGCCCTCGACCATCAGCGCGAGGCCGTCCTTGCTCAGCAGGCTGAGGACGGTGATGGTCTTGTCCGTGTCCGGCTGGACCGCGCTGACGTCGGCCGCCGCCAGCACCGCACTGAGCCCGACGACGACGAGCGCCAGGATCCAGAACAGCCAGAAGGGGTGGGGCAGTTTGTTGCCCACCTTCTCGATCACGGCGAAGCCGCGGAAGGAGGCGCGCAGAACCTTCGACCGCGAGGTCATCGCTCCGGTAGTGCTCATTCGGGAAAACTCCCTGGGCTGAGGGGACTTGCAGGAGTCCGGGATCGGACCAGGTCAGCTCCTTGTGGATCTGACACTGCTTACTGGGCTTCTCGACTCAGGACGCGGCGAATGCAGCCAGAACTCCTGCGGCCAGCGCGGCGCGTTCGATCATGCCGCTGAGCGTGGCGTGCTCGGAGCGTGCGTGGGCACCCGCGCCGACTGCCCCGAGGCCGTCCAGGACGGGGGTGCCTGCCGCGAGGACGAAGTTTCCGTCGCTGGCGCCGCCTACCGCTGTCTCCCGCAAGGCGATGCCGAGCGGGTGCGCGCACTGGCGGGCCAGCTCGAACAACTGGGCCACCTCGGAGGTGCGCTCGAACACCGGCCGGTTCCACGTGCCGTCGACGACGATCTTCGTGCGCGGGTTCACCGGCTGCAGTGCGGCCAGGGCCGACGTGATCCGCTCTTGTTCCGTCGAGGAGGCGACCCGTACGTCGAGGTCGGCGACCACGCGGCCGGCGGTGACATTGCTGCGGGTACCGCCGTGTATGACCCCGACGTTGATAGAGGTTCCTGCATCGAGGTCCTGCAGTGCCTCGAGCCGCAGGACCTGGTGTGCCATCTCGTTGATCGCGCTCGCCCCCGCAGTGGGGTCGAGTCCGGCGTGCGCCTCCTCTCCGACGACGGTGAGGGTGAAGAGGCCGACGCCCTTGCGGGTGGTCTTGACGGCGCCCTCGGCGCTTGCTTCGAAGACGAGCGCCGCGCGAGACGCGCGCGCTTCGGCGACGATCACGTCGCTGGAGGCGAGGCTGCCGGTTTCCTCGTCCCCGTTCAGCAGCAGCGTGTAGGCCGGGCGGGGCAGGCCCAGGGCTTCCAGTGCCCGTAGTGCCCACACAGCCTGCACCAGGCCCGCTTTCATGTCGAAGACGCCCGGCCCGGAAAGTCGGTCTCCCTTGCGGCGGAACGGCCACTCCTCGATGATCCCGGTGGGCCACACGGTGTCGTAGTGGCACAGCAGCAGGACGGGGTGGCCGCCGGAGCCGGGGGAGCGCCGGATCAGGATGTCCCCGGCGTTGTCGCGGGGTATCAGTTCCTCTGTCCCGGCGCTGCCGAGGGAGTCGTCCAGCCAGCCGCGCAGCCAGGTCAGGCACGAGTCCAGCGCTTCGGGGTCGTCACTGGAACTCTCGTGTGCCGTGTAGGCGGCGAGATCGGCGACCATCGCCTCCCGGTGATCGCCGAGCCAAGCGTGGACGGACTCGGCCTGCTCGGCGGTGAGGGCCGCGACGGTGGGAACCGGGCCGTCCGCCTTCCGGGCGAGCCGGTCGAGGGCGTCAAGCCGGGGCTCGGACATCGTGGCCGGGTCGCGCTCCGGTTCGCGCAGACCCGCCGGCCTAACGTGCTCAATGTGTCGGCGCCGGGTCGGCTCGTTCCACTCCCCAGGCTGCAACTCGGATGCACTCATTTGGATCTCGACCTTTCCAGAGGCGAGCGTTGTGCTCACTGGTCTCCAGGGCCGACGCTCTTGCGCGGCTCATCGTGGTGCTACATGGTGGCCATCTCGCGTTCACCAGCCACGAAATCGTTGAGAATCGCCGACAAGGTTCGAACTATGAAGGATTTCGCCACACCGTGTACGGGTCTGGATGAGACGGATCTCGCGATCGCCAACGCCCTGCAGATCGCGCCACGTGCCTCTTGGGCCACGCTGGGTGACGTGCTCGGGCTCAGCGCTGTCACTGTGGCCCGCCGCTGGAGCCACATCTCCGACAGTGGGTTCGCCTGGGTCACCGCGACCGGCAGCCCAGAGCTGTGGCGTTCACTGTGCAATGCCTTCATCGACGTCGACTGCCACCCGGCTGAGCGCAGCCGAGTGGCTCTCGCGCTGGCCCGCGATCCCCGGACCAAGTCCGTGATGGAGCTCGCGAGCGGCCGGGATCTTCACGTCAACGTCGTCACCCGGGATCTGCCGGGGCTGTCACGCTTCATTCTCGACCGGGTCAGTCGCCTCCCCGGCGTGGTGAACGTGAACTGCCAGGTCACCACGCGGATCCACGTGGCCGGCAGCGACTGGCGTCTGGATGCCCTCTCGAGCGGCCAGCGGGCGCGGCTCCAATCGGTTGCGGAAGAACGCTCAGGAGCGCAGCTTGGCCGGCTCTCCGATTCGGACCGAGCGCTCCTGCTGGCGCTGGCGCCCGACGGCAGGCTGCCGGTGACGGAACTTGCCGCACTGACCGGTGCCAGTCATTCCGCGACCCGCCGCCGGCTGTCCGGTCTGGTGCGTTCCGGCCTGGTCTCCTTCCGGTGCGAGATCGCTCAGCACATCACGGGATGGCCCGTGACGGCGCTCCTGTGGGGCCGGGCACCTCTCGTTGATCGCGAGCTTGCGTTCGTCAAACTGGCGAAAATGCCCAGCGTCCGTCTGCTGACGGCCACCAGCGGCGATACCAACGTCTTCCTGTCGACGTGGTTGCATTCCATCGACCAGACCCTGGACCTGGAGAAACGCATCGCCGCCGAGGTCCCCGACTTCAAGATCGTCAATCATGCCATCGTCCTGCGCACCGTGAAGCGGCAAGGCTGGATCCTGGATGAGCTGGGAAGAAAACGCGAAAGCGCACCCATCGATCCCTGGTATGACCATGAACCCGACTTGCCCACCACCGGAGTCAGCGGGGAGACGAGCTGACGAAGGGGACGTCGCTCCCCAGCAGTGGATGAGCAAATCCGGGGCGCTGGTCGGTACGTCAGAGCCGGCGGGCTCTTCCGGTGCAGCGGTTGGGCGGTGGGCCGGGGCACGGCACCGCCCTCCGTGGCTGCCGGCATGGCGTCGTCGATTCCCGGGCCACGGTGCGGCTGGTGTGGTGCGCACCGTGGCCCGGTCTTGCGTCGCTCGGCTCAGCTCGACCGAATCGACTGGAGCATGTTCAGGCGGGCCGCCCGGCGGGCCGGCCAGATCGCTGCCAGGACACCGATCACCAGCGCCAGCGCCAGGAAAATCCCCAGCTGGCCCCATGGCAGGACTATCTCGTACGTGTCCATCGTCGAACTCGCTATGCCGCTGCCGGCACAGGCGAGAAGGATGCCGGTGCTGATGCCGAGCGCCGCGCCGAACATCGAGATAACCACCGACTCCAGCCGGACCAGCTGCTTGATGCCTGAGCGGTCGAGGCCGATGGCTCGCAGCATTCCGATCTCGCGGGTGCGCTCGAAGACCGACATGGCCAGGGTGTTGACGACGCCGAGGACCGAGATGAGGAGGGCCATGCCGAGCAGCCCGTACATCATCTTGAGGACCATGTTGATCATCCGGCCGCCGTCGTTGATGGCCTGCTCGTGGCTTTGGACCTCCATCAGCGGGCTGTCACCGAGCGCGGCACGGATCTTCCGCTCAAGGCCCGCGGCCTGACCGGGTTCGGCCTTGACCAGCACCTCTTCGAGCTTCTTGTTGTCGGAGTACGGGAGGATGTCGGCGAGCGTGCCCAGTGCATCCTTCGTGGTGGGGGTCTTGGCGTAGACGGCGACGACCTTCAGCTTCACCTTCCTCTCCTTCTCGGCCCGGCCGGTGTTTGTGTCGGCGTTGAGGGTGCTGCCAACTTTGAGCCCGCCCTTGTCGGCGAACTCGTCGGAGACCGCGATCTTCCCGGGGCCGATGTCGCGCAGCGAGCCGGTGCGGAAGTCGAGCCGCGCGGCCTTGCCGAACGCCCTCGGGTCCGTACCGGTGATCAGGGCGAACCCGCCCTTGGTGTCGAACCCCGCCGAAGTGGTGGGGACGGCCGTGGCGACCCCGGGCACCCGCGCGAGCTTGGCGGCCGCGCCAACGTCGAGCCCGGTACCGCTGAAGGAGCCGTTGGAGACCTTGTAGTCGGCGGACAGGCCCTGGGTCGTTTCTGCGACCAGAGCGCGCTGGGCGGAGTGCCCGACCACGGTCAGGCCGGTGACCAGAGCGAGCCCGATCATCAGGGCGGATGCGGTGGCGGCGGTGCGGCGGGGGTTGCGCAGCGCGTTCTCCTTGGCCAGCTTGCCGGTGACGCCGAAGAGGCGGGTGGTGGCCTTGCCTGCCAGGGTGATCAGCGGACGGGAGAGCAGCGGAGCCAGCACGATCACGCCGACGAGGGTCAGTACGCCGCCGAGCATCGCGGTCATCAGGTTGGACGTGTCGGTGGTGGTGAGCGTCGAGACGTACACCATCACCAGCACCCCGGCCCCGGTGAGCAGGGCACCGAGCACATTGCGGACGACCAGGGCGCGGGCCGGCGGGGCCTGGTCGACACTGCTGAGCGCCGTCACGGGGGCGATCTTCGCGGCCTTGCGGGAGGGCAGCCAGGCGGCGAGCACCGTGATGAGCACGCCGACCGTGAGCGAACAGGCAAACGTCGTGGGCGAGATGACCAGTGGTCCGCCGGGCAGTCCGGCGCCGCTCAGGTTGAGCAGCGGGCGCATGGCGGCGGCGATGCCGAGGCCGAGGGCGAAGCCCGCGGTGGAGGCTCCGAGTCCTAGGAGGGCGGCCTCGATGAGGACGGAGCGTACGACCTGGCGGCGCGAGGCGCCCACGGCCCGCATCAGGGCGATTTCGCGGCTGCGCTGGGCGATGAGCATGGTGAAGGTGTTGGCGATGATGAACGCGCCGATGAACAGCGCGATGCCGGCGAAGCCGAGCAGGGCCTTGGTGAGGGCCCCGGTGTGCTCGACGATCTGGTCGGCCTGCTCGGCGGCCAGGTCTTCGCCCCTGGTGGCCTTGGCGCCCTTGTCGGGGAGCAGTGCCCGCACCCGGTCCGTCAGCTCGCGGTGGTCGGTACCGTCCTCGGCCGCGACCGTGATCTGGTGGAACTGGCCGGGGTGGAGGAAGAGCTTCTGTGCGGTCCTGGTGTCGAAGAGCGTGAGCGTGCCCCCGGCGTTGACCTGCGGGTCATCGGTGGAGACGGTGCCGACCAGCTTCTTGGCCAGAGCGGGCCCGTCGATGGCGAAGCGCACGGTGTCGCCGATCCGGTAGCCGGCCTTCTCGGCGGTCTTGGCGTCCAGCGCCAGTTCGCCCTCGGAGGCGGGTCCGCGGCCTTCCTTCAGCGAGATGTGGCTGTCCTTGCCGGGCAGGTAGTTGGTGGCCAGGTTCTGCCAGGCCTTGTCGGTGTTGACCGGCAGGCCGTCCTTACCGGCCACGGTGGCCTCGCCGTTGACGGTGGGGCGCACCGCGGCGACGCCGGGCAGCGCGCGGATCTTGTGTGCCAGCGCGGTGTCGAGCGTGCTGGTCGGCTTGCCGTCCGGGCCGCCGGGCGGCTCCTGGGACTGTTGGGACTGTACGGAGACGGCCACGCCCTTGAGGCTTGGGCCGGCGGCCGTGCGGTAGGCGTTCGCGGTGGTGTCACCGAAGACGAGGGTGCCGGAGACGAAGGCGACGCCCAGCAGGACCGCGAGCGCGGTCATGATCAATCGGGCTTTGTGCGCAAGGACGTTGCGCAGAGCTGTACGCAGCATGTCGGATTCAGTCCTGGAGTGATGCGGGGAGGCAGGGAGGCTTACGGGCGGACGAGCCGTGCGGGAGGGCGCGTCAGCTCGCCGGTCCGTTGGTGTCGAGGAGCCGCATACGGTCGAGCACGGACTCGGCGGTGGGGGCGGCCAGTTCGTCGGTGATCCTTCCGTCGGCGAGGAAGATCACGCGGTCCGCGTAGGAGGCGGCCACCGGGTCGTGGGTGACCATCACGACCGTCTGTCCCAGCCCGCGTACGGATTCCTGCAGAAAGCCCAGGACCTCGGCGCCGGAACGGGAGTCGAGGTTGCCGGTCGGCTCGTCGGCGAAGATGATCTCCGGGCGTCCGGCCAGCGCGCGGGCCACGGCCACGCGCTGCTGCTGGCCGCCGGAGAGCTGCGAGGGACGGTGCCCCAGCCGCCCGGAGAGGCCGACGGTTCCGACGATCAGGTCCAGCCACTCCTGGTCGGGCTTGCGGCCGGCGATGTCCATCGGCAGCGTGATGTTTTCGAGGGCGCTGAGTGTGGGCAGCAGGTTGAACGCCTGGAAGACGAAGCCGATCTTCTCCCGGCGGAGCTTGGTGAGCTGTCGGTCGCCCAGGCTGGACAACTCGGTGTCACCAACGTGGGCAGAGCCCTCGGAGAGCGAGTCGAGCCCCGCCATGCAGTGCATAAGCGTCGACTTACCGGAGCCGGACGGCCCCATGATCGCGGTGAACCGCCCGCGCCCGAACTCCACGCAAACCGAGTCGAGGGCGACGACCCGCGTCTGGCCCTCGCCGTAGACCTTGGTCAGTCCCGTGGCGCGGGCGGCGGCACCGGAGGGTGCCTTCAGGCGGGTGGTCTGGGTGGCGGACTGCGGCATGGCTACTCCTGGAACGGGTGCGGGGATCTCGACCATCGTGGCCGCGGCGCACCCCCCAACTCGTCGCTCTCAGGGCGGGGATGTGCCGCCTGCCGAAGGTCAGACCCGCCGCGGCTGTCTCGCCCTCACGGACCACGCCCTCTCTGCCGAAAGACAGACCTGACGGCTCCCCGTCCGGGGCTCAGCGCATGAGCCCGGCCTGGTGCGCCAGCAGCGCCGCCTGCACCCGGCTTTCGCACCCCGTTTTCCCCAGGATCGACCCGACATGGGTCTTGACCGTCCCCAACCCGATGCCGAGCCGCGTGCCGATCTCCAGGTTCGACAGCCCCGCCCCCAGCATGACCAGTACCTCCCGCTCCCGGTCCGTCAGCCCCGCCACCCTGCTGTCCGGGGCGGCGGCCACGGCGTCGGCCGGGCCGCCGCCCAGCATCCGGCGGATGACGGATCCGGTGACGCGGGGCGAGAGCACCGCGTCCCCCGCGGCCGCGGCCCGTACCGCGGTGATCAGCTCCTGCGGTCCCTCGTCCTTGAGTAGGAAGCCGGTGGCGCCCGCCCGCAGGGCCCGGATGACGTTCTCCTCGTCATCGAAGGTGGTGAGCATGACCACCTGCGGCGCGGGGGCGAGGGCGACCAGCGGTTCGACGGCGGCGAGCCCGTCGAGTACGGGCATACGGACGTCGAGGAGCACCACATCGGGCCCGTGCTCGGCGGCGAGCCGGACGGCCTCGGCGCCGTTGGCCGCCTCACCCACCACCTCGATGCCGTCGGCGTGCTGGAGGATCACCCGGACACTGTGCCGGATCATCTGCTCGTCGTCGGCGAGCAGCACCCGGATCGCGGAATCCGCCCGGGAGCCCGCGGAGTTGGCCTGGTCAGTCATGCATCCTGCTCCCACCGTGCGGTTCGGTCACCATCGGAACGGTAAAACGGTCGGTCGCGATCAAAGTGTCGGACCGGAAGCAGTAGCGGACGATCTCCAGCCGCCCACTCTTGAGCTTCTCGCCCGTGTACGGATACATGCAGTCCGTGGCGGAACCCGGCCGCGGCGGCTCGCGCCCGGCGGCGGCCGCGCGCGACAAGTTGCTGTCCCATCCCACGGTGCCCTCCACCTGCTTCCTGCTCATCCCCAACCGGGGCTCCTCGCCGCTCAGGGGTTCGGGAGCGTGCTGCGCCTGGTCCACCAGCACAAGCCCGAACATCATCAGCACGCCCACCCCCACCAGGCCGAGCAGCCCGGTGACGGCGCCACCGAGGCGCCGCTGGAGGGCGGAGAGCCCGCTGCCGGGCTCGTCGACGGCCACCGGCCCGTTGTCGTCCGGTGCCGCGTCCGCCGTCTCCGCACCGGTACCGGGGTCGACGGGGATGCCGGCCTCCACGGCGAAGCCGCCACCGGGCGTCCGGTGCACTTCCAGGGCGCCGCCGAGCAGCGCCACCCGCTCCCGCAGCCCGGTCAGCCCTTGCCCGGAGCCCAGCCCGGTCGCGGCGGCGGGCGGTGTGGGCGGAATGCCGTTGCGCACCTGGACTGCCACCCGCTCGTCGGTG
>NZ_BBNO01000012.1:0-203326 GCF_000829715.2 Streptomyces lydicamycinicus
GTACGGCGGGTCAGCCGCGCACGGACGGTGGTCGGAGGGGATGTCCGGTGCCCCGCCCGGAGGACCGGAGCGAACGCCGGGGCTCCCAACTTCTGGGACCAGGGCCGCCCGCGCCGAGGACGGGGTACCGGGCGTCCCCTCCGACCCGCCACCCACCCGCCGTAGGCGAACCGCGCCCCAGCCCACGGCAAACCCGCACAAGGAAATCCCGGCCCGGCCGTAGTCAGGGCGTGACCGGCCGGGCCGGTGGTGGGATCCCGTGCGGAGGCTCCGGGCGCGGGAAGGTGGCCTCCGCACGGGAGATCGGGGTGCCCCCGAGGGGGCACGGGGCGGCCAGCCGGCCGCCCCTGCAGGCCGCGGCGCGGCCCGTGACTCAGAGGCCGTAGCGCTCCTTGGCCTCCTTGACGGCCTCCGGCTTGACCTCGCCGCGGCGGGCGAGTGCGGCCAGGGCCTGGACGACGACCGACTGGGGGTCGACGCCGAAGTGGCGGCGGGCCGCCTCGCGGGTGTCCGAGAGGCCGAAGCCGTCGGTGCCGATGGAGGTCCAGTCCTGCTCGACCCAGGGGGCGATCTGGTCGGGAACCGCCCGCATCCAGTCGCTCAGCGCGACGACCGGGCCGGGGGCCCCGGCCAGCGCGCGGGTGACGTACGGGATACGGTCCTCGCCGTCCAGACGGGCGGCATCGCACTCCAGGGCGTCCCGGCGCAGTTCCGTCCAGGACGGCGCCGACCAGACGTCCGCCGCCACACCCCAGTCGTCGGCCAGCAGCTGCTGTGCCTCCAGGGCCCAGTGGATGGCGGTGCCGGACGCCAGCAGCTGGAGCTGCGGGCTGTCGGCCTCGGGCCGGGTGCCCTCGTTGAAGCGGTACAGGCCCTTGAGGATGCCCTCTTCGACGCCCTCCGGCATGGCCGGCTGGACCTTGGTCTCGTTGTAGACCGTGAGGTAGTAGAAGACGTCCTCGGCGTCCGGGCCGTACATGCGGCGCAGGCCCTCCTTGACGATGACCGCGACCTCGTAGGCGAAGGCCGGGTCGTAGGAGAGCGCCGCCGGGTTGGTGGAGGCGATCAGGTGCGAGTGGCCGTCGGCGTGCTGGAGGCCCTCGCCGGTCATCGTGGTACGGCCGGCGGTCGCGCCGATGACGAAGCCGCGGCCCAACTGGTCGGCCAGCGCCCAGAACTGGTCGGCGGTGCGCTGCCAGCCGAACATCGAGTAGAAGATGTAGAAGGGGATCATCGGCTCGCCGTGCGTCGCGTACGAGGTCGCGGCGGCGGTGAAGTCGGCGAGCGAACCGGCTTCGGTGATGCCCTCGTTGAGGATCTGGCCGTCCTTGGCTTCCTTGTACCAGAGCAGCTGATCGCGGTCGACCGGGTCGTACGTCGCGCCCTTGGGGGAGTAGAGGCCGGCCGTCGGGAAGAGGGACTCCATGCCGAAGGTACGGGCCTCGTCGGGGACGATCGGGACCCAGCGCTTGCCGGTCTCCTTGTCCCGCATCAGGTCCTTGATCAGCCGGACGAACGCCATGGTGGTGGCGATCTCCTGGCTGCCGGACCCCTTCTTCAGCGCGTCGAAGCTCTTGTCGGCGGGCATCGGCAGCGGCTTGGCGACGACCTTGCGGGCGGGCGCCGGGCCGTCGAGGGCGGCGCGCCGTTCGCGCAGGTAGACCATCTCGGGGGAGTCGTCGGCGGGGCGCCAGTACGGGACCTGGTCGCCCTCCAGCGCGCTGTCCGGGATGGGGAGTTCGAGCACGTCACGCATGGTGCGGAACTCCGCCATGGTGAGCTTCTTCATCTGGTGGTTGGCGTTGCGGGACTCGAAGCCCGTGCCGAGGGTGTAGCCCTTGACGGTCTGCGCCAGGATGACGGTCGGCGCGCCCTTGTGCTCGACGGCGGCCCGGTAGGCGGCGTACACCTTGCGCGGCTCGTGGCCGGCGCGGGAGGTCTGGAACAGCTCCAGCAGCTTGGCGTCGGTCAGCCGGCTGGCGAGGGCCTTCAGGGACTCGTTGGCGCCGAAGAAGTGCTCGCGCAGGTAGGCGGCGTCGCGGGTGGCGTACGTCTGGAACTGCGCGTCGGGGGTCTCGCCGAGGCGGCGGATCAGGGCGCCGTCGGTGTCGAGCGCGAAGACCTCGTCCCAGGCCTGGCCCCACAGCGACTTGACGACGTTCCAGCCGGCCGCGCGGAACTGGGCCTCCAGCTCCTGCACGATCTTGAAGTTGGGGCGGACCGGACCGTCGAGGCGCTGGAGGTTGCAGTTGATGACGAAGGTCAGGTTGTCCAGGCCCTCGCGGCCGGCCAGCGCCAGGGCGGCGGTCGACTCGGGCTCGTCCATCTCGCCGTCGCCCAGGAAGGCCCAGACGTGGGAGTTGGCGGTGTCCTTGATGCCGCGGTGCTCCAGGTAGCGGTTGAAGCGCGCCTGGTAGATCGCGGAGAGCGGGCCGAGGCCCATGGAGACGGTGGGGAACTCCCACAGCCAGGGCAGCCGCCGCGGGTGCGGGTAGGAGGGCAGGCCCTCGCCGCCGGTCTCCTGGCGGAAGCGGTCGAGGTGGTCCTCGGTGAGGCGGCCTTCGAGGAAGGCGCGGGCGTAGACGCCGGGGGAGGCGTGGCCCTGGATGTAGAGCTGGTCGCCGCTGCCGTCGCCTTCCTTGCCGCGGAAGAAGTGCTGGAAGCCGGTCTCGTAGAGCCAGGCGGCGGAGGCGAAGGTGGCGATGTGCCCGCCGAGGCCCAGCGCGGAGCCGCGGGTGACCATCGCGGCGGCGTTCCAGCGGTTCCAGGCGGTGATCCGGGCCTCCATCGCCTCGTCGCCCGGGAAGTCGGGCTCGGCGGAGGTCGGGATGGTGTTGACGTAGTCCGTCTCCAGGAGGGACGGCAGGGCGGTGCCCTCGGTGCGCGCGGTGTGCTCAAGGGCACGGCGCATGAGGTACGCGGCGCGATGCGGGCCCGCTGCCTTGGTGACGGCGTCGAGCGACTCGCGCCACTCGGTCGTCTCCTCGGGGTCGCGATCCGGGAGCTGGTCGAGCTGGCTGTACGGCAGGCGCACGGGATCGGGCATGGGTGGCCCCTTTCCGGACGGGAGGTAGCTCGGGGGTGCCGTCGTGACCGGGCCGCGTCCTCAGGGTGGACGGCGGCCTTGACGACACCCCCTACGAGTTCGGCAGGCAGGGTTGTCGCGCCCCGAGGGAGGACGATACGCCTCTGATCGATGATCGATCAACGCTCAACGAAGGAAAAACCGCAGGTCGGCACGGGGTGCCGCGATTTCGGGCACCGCGTGCCACTCCCGAACGGGGGTTTCCGCGCCCTCGCGGCGCCGCCTCAGACCCGGGGTGCGCAGCTCAGCACATGCGCCTTGAGCAGGGCACCGATCTTCGGATCGCGCCGCCGGAACGCGTCCACGATCTCCTGGTGGTCCTGGGCGTGCGAGCGCGGCTCCGGGCTGAACCAGCGGATCGACAGCGTCGTCCAGACCTCGATGCCCAGCGACTCCCAGGTGTGCAGCAGTACGGCGTTCCCGGCCGCCCGGACGATCTCCCGGTGGAAGGCCACCGTGTGCCGTACCTGCGCCTCCCCGTCACCGGCCAGATCCGCCTCGCGCAGCGCCGCCACCTCGCGCTCCAGCGCCGCGGTGTTCTCGGACAGCCGCCCCGCGGCCAGCTCGGCGGCCACCTGCTCCAGCCCGGCCCGCACCGGGTAGCTCTCCTTGAGGTCGTCGGCGGTCAGATTCCGCACCCGCACGCCCTTGTTCGGCGCCGACTCGATCAGCTGGAGCGACTCCAGCTCGCGCAGCGCCTCCCGTACGGGCGTCTGGCTGACCTCCAGCTCCACCGCGATCCGCCGCTCCACGATCCGCTCGCCCGGCTGCCAGCGGCCGCTGACGATCCCCTCAAGGATGTGCTCGCGGATCTGCTCGCGCAGCGAATGGACGACGGGCGGGGTCATGAGGTGCTCCTTCAGAGCGGGCGGTGACAGAGGGCCATTATCCGGGAGGCGCGCGCGGGGCCGGTCAAAAACCGCGAGGTGGACGCGCACCCCGGGCACGGGGCCCGGGGTGCGCAAAAGGGCCGGCCCCGGCTCGTACGAACCGGGGCCGGCCCCTAGGACACGCCTGCTGCGCGACTGCCGGGACTCAGAGACCGATCTCGGTCTCGAACTCGGCGGCCTCCAGGATCTGCTTGACCGTGGTCAGGTAGCGGGCGGCGTCGGCGCCGTCCACCAGACGGTGGTCGTAGGAGAGCGCCAGGTAGGTCATGTCGCGCACCGCGATGGTCTCGCCGAGGTCCGGGTGGTTGATGACCACCGGGCGCTTGACGGTCGCACCGATGCCCAGGATGCCGACCTGGTTCGGGGGCACGATGACGGTGTCGAACAGGGCGCCGCGCGAACCGGTGTTGCTGATGGTGAAGGTCGCACCGGACAGCTCGTCCGGCGTGATCTTGTTCGCGCGGACCTTGCCCGCCAGGTCCGCCGTCTTGCGGGCGATACCGGCGATGTTGAGGTCACCGGCGTCCTTGATGACCGGGGTCATCAGGCCCTTCTCCGCGTCCACCGCGATACCGACGTTCTCGGTGTCGAAGTAGGAGATGGTGCCCTCGTCCTCGTTGATCCGGGCGTTGATGACCGGGTGGGCCTTCAGCGCCTGGACCGCGGCCTTGACGAAGAACGGCATCGGGGAGAGCTTGACGCCCTCACGCTGCGCGAACGCGTCCTTGGCCTGGTTGCGCATCCGCATGATCTTGGTGATGTCCACCTCGACCACGGAGGTCAGCTGCGCCTGGCTGTGCAGGGCCTTCATCATGTTGTCGCCGATGACCTTGCGCATCCGCGGCATCTTGACGGTCTGACCGCGCAGCGGCGACGCCTCGATGGCCGGAGCCTTCGACACGGCCGGGGCGGCGGCCGGCGCGGCGGCCTTGGCGGCCTCGGCGGCGGCGATGACGTCCTGCTTGCGGATACGGCCACCGACGCCGGTGCCCTTGACCGTGCCGAGGTCCACACCGTTCTCGGCGGCGAGCTTGCGCACCAGCGGGGTGACGTACGCGCCCTCACCGGCGGCCGGAGCCGGGGCGGCGGGAGCGGCGGCCGGAGCCGGCGCGGGGGCCGGAGCCGGGGCCGGAGCGGCCGGGGCGGCGGGAGCCGGAGCGGCAGCGGCCGGAGCCGGTGCCGGAGCCGGGGTGGGCTCCGGCGCGGGAGCGGCGGCGGGGGCCGGGGCGGCCGGAGCCGGCGCGGCGGCCGGGGCCGCACCCGCGGCACCGATGACGGCGAGCTTGGCGCCGACCTCGGCGGTCTCGTCCTCACCGACGACGATCTCCAGCAGGGTGCCGGAAGCCGGGGCGGGGATCTCGGTGTCGACCTTGTCGGTGGAGACCTCCAGCAGCGGCTCGTCGGCCTGGACCTCCTCGCCGACCTCCTTCAGCCAGCGGGTGACGGTGCCCTCGGTCACGCTCTCACCCAGCGCGGGGAGGACGACGTCGGTGCCCTCGGCGCCGCCCGCGGGGGCAGCGGCGGGGGCCGGGGCCTCGGCCGCGGGGGCCGGGGCCGGGGCCGGCTCGGGCTGCGCCTCGGCCGCGGGGGCCTCGGCGGCGGCGGGCGCCGGAGCGGCAGCCGGCGCACCGGTGCCGTCGTCGATGACGGCCAGCTCGGCGCCGACCTCCACGGTCTCGTCCTCGGCCACCTTGATGGCGGTCAGGACGCCGGCCGCCGGGGCCGGGATCTCGGTGTCGACCTTGTCGGTCGACACCTCGAGCAGCGGCTCGTCGGCCTCGACGCGCTCACCCTCGGCCTTGAGCCAGCGAGTGACGGTGCCCTCGGTGACGCTCTCGCCGAGCGCCGGCAGGGTTACGGAAACCGCCATGGTTTCAGTTGCTCCTTACAAGTGTGGTGCGGATGTGGTCGCGCCCGGGACTGGGGTCAGTCGTGGGAGTGGAGAGGCTTGCCGGCCAGGGCCAGGTGGGCCTCGCCGAGCGCCTCGTTCTGCGTCGGGTGCGCGTGCACGAGCTGCGCAACCTCGGCCGGCAGGGCCTCCCAGTTGTAGACCAGCTGGGCCTCACCGACCTGCTCGCCCATACGGTCACCGACCATGTGGACGCCGACCACGGCACCGTCCTTGACCTGGACGAGCTTGATCTCGCCCGTGGTCTTGAGGATCTTGCTCTTGCCGTTGCCCGCGAGGTTGTACTTGAGAGCGACGACCTTGTCGGCGCCGTACAGCTCCTTGGCCTTGGCCTCGGTGATACCCACCGAAGCGACCTCGGGGTGGCAGTACGTCACGCGCGGCACGCCGTCGTAGTCGATCGGCACGGTCTTCTGACCGGCCAGCCGCTCCGCCACCAGCATGCCCTCGGCGAAGCCGACGTGCGCGAGCTGGAGGGTGGGAACGAGGTCACCGACGGCCGAGATGGTCGGCACGTTGGTCTGCATGTACTCGTCGACCAGGACATAGCCGCGGTCCATCGCGACGCCCTGCTCCTCGTAACCGAGGCCCGCCGAGACCGGCCCGCGGCCGATCGCGACCAGCAGCACCTCGGCCTCGAAGGTCTTGCCGTCGGCCAGGGTGACCTTGACGCCGTCGGCGGTGTACTCGGCCTTGTCGAAGAAGGTGCCGAGGTTGAACTTGATGCCGCGCTTGCGGAAGGCCCGCTCCAGCAGCTTGGAGCTGTTCTCGTCCTCGACCGGGACGAGGTGCTTGAGGCCCTCGATGATGGTCACGTCGGTGCCGAAGGACTTCCACGCGGAGGCGAACTCGACGCCGATGACGCCGCCGCCCAGCACGATCGCGGACTTCGGCACGCGGTCCAGCGTGAGCGCGTGGTCCGAGGAGATGATGCGGTTGCCGTCGATGTCCAGGCCCGGCAGCGACTTCGGCACCGAGCCGGTCGCCAGCAGGACGTGGCGGCCCTGGACACGCTGGCCGTTCACATCGACGGAGGTCGGGGAGGACAGCCGGCCCTCGCCCTCGATGTAGGTCACCTTGCGGGAGGCGACCAGCCCCTGGAGGCCCTTGTACAGGCCCGAGATGACCTCGTCCTTGTACTTGTGGACGCCCGCGATGTCGATGCCCTCGTACGAGGTCTTGACACCGAACTGGGCGGCCTCACGAGCCTGATCCGCGATCTCACCGGCGTGCAGCAGAGCCTTGGTGGGGATGCAGCCGTTGTGCAGGCAGGTGCCGCCGAGCTTGTTCTTCTCGATCAGGGCGACGTCCAGGCCCAGCTGCGCCCCGCGCAGGGCAGCGGCGTAACCACCGCTACCGCCTCCGAGGATCACTAGGTCGAAAACGGTGCTGGCGTCGTTCGCCACGTCACGTCCTCCATGCATGGGTACGCCGGAGCCGGTCTCCAATGACCGGACGGCGGCTGTGGTTCGGCCGCTTTTACTTCGGCCCTGGGTAAGGGGGGCCCTGTCCTGCCGAGAACCCATCTTCGCACTTGTTCCACGAAGCCGGGACGGCGGGCCGGGCTGTGGGACGGCGATCGGCCGCCCCGTACGGGTTACTGAGGCGTACGGAATATGCGGCGCCGCGCGGCATCACCGGGGAGGGGCGGTGGCCGGAAACGCGTGGACGTACGGATTTCGTCGAGGGCGAACGCGGGACGGCCGCGCGGCGCACCCGTGCCGACGGCCCCGGGCGGGCTGCCCGGGGCCGTGGCGGATATCACGGGCAACGGCGGGGAAGGCCCCGGCGCGGCCCGTCAGCCCAGGTCGCCCGCGGCGGTGCGCTCGGCGAGCCGGACCAGCGTGCGCACCGCGGAGCCCGTGCCGCCCTTGGGGGTGTAGCCCCAGGGCGCGCCCTCGTGGAAGGCCGGGCCCGCGATGTCCAGGTGGGCCCAGGTGATGCCCTCGCCGACGAACTCCTTCAGGAACAGTCCGGCGACCAGGCCGCCGCCCATCCGCTCACCCATGTTGGCGAGGTCCGCGACCGGGGAGTCCATGCCCTTGCGCAGCTCGGACGGCATCGGCATCGGCCAGGACTGCTCGCCGGCCTCCTCCGCGATCTCGTGGACCGAGGTACGGAAAGCGTCGTCGTTGGACATGATCCCGAAGGTGCGGTGGCCCAGCGCCAGCACCATCGCGCCGGTCAGGGTGGCGACGTCCACGATCGCGTCCGGCGACTCCTCCGAGGCGCGGGTCAGCGCGTCGGCCAGCACCAGCCGGCCCTCGGCGTCGGTGTTGAGCACCTCGACGGTCTTGCCGCTGTACATGGTCAGGACGTCACCGGGACGGGTGGCGGAGCCGGACGGCATGTTCTCGGCGAGCGCGAGCCAGCCGGTGAGGTTCACCGCCAGGCCCAGCCGGGCGGCGGCCACGACCGTGGCGAACACCGCGGCCGCACCGCTCATGTCGCACTTCATGGTCTCGTTGTGGCCGGCCGGCTTGAGCGAGATGCCGCCCGAGTCGTAGGTGATGCCCTTGCCGACCAGTGCCAGGGTCTTGTCGGCCTTGGGGTGGGTGTACGCGATCCGCACCAGCCGCGGCGGGGCCTGCGAGCCCTGGCCGACGCCCATCAGGCCGCCGTAGCCGCCCTTCTTGAGCGCCTTCTCGTCGAGCACCTCGACCTTGAGGCCGAACTCCTTGGCCGCCGCCTGCGCCTCGGCCGCGAAGGTCTTCGGGTCGAGGTCGTTGGGCGGCATGTTGATCAGGTCACGGGCGCGGTTGACCTCCGCGGCCAGCGCCTCGGAGCGCGCGACGGCGGCCTTGAAGTCCTTGTCGCGCGGCTTGGTGCCGAGGAGCGCGACCTCCCCGAGCGGCGCCGACTTGGCGTCGTTCTTCTTGCCGCCCTTGCCGTTCGCGGCGCCGTTGTCGCGCTTCGCGGCGTAGGAGTACGCGCCGAGCAGCGCGCCCTCGCCCACCGCGGCGGCCGCCTCGGCGTCCTCGACGGGCAGCGCGAAGCCGGCCTTCTTGCTGCCGGTCAGCGCGCGGGCGGCGCTGCCCGCGGCGCGCCGCAGCGCCTCGTGGCCGAAGCCGTCGCCCTTGGCCGGCGCGTCACCGAGGCCGACCGCCAGCACGACCGGCGCCTTGAGGCCGTCCGCGGCGGGCAGCTTGGTCACCTCGCCCTCGGCACCACTCGCACCGAGGGTCTCCAGCACGGCGGCGAGCTTGCCGCCGAAGGCCTGGTCCACGGCTTCCGCGCCGGGGGCGACAACGACGCCCTTGGCGCCCTTGGCCACGCCGACGACGACGGCATCCGCGCGCAGCGTCGCGGCGGAAGAAGTACTGAGGGTCAGTGCAGTCACGGTGATGAGGGTCCTGTTCCGTCCGGGGAATCCGTCTGCGCGCAGCGCGCTGCTCCGGCTGAGCCTACGCTCGGCGGCGCCACAAGGCCCGTCCGATAGCACACCGGCACATAACGGTGCCCCGGCGGTTGCCGGCATACCGGGTGAACTGCCCTTCTGTACACGCCAGTTGAGTAGGCGGAAGGGGTCGCCGGGGCAGGCTAACCGAGCGTCAGCACGACCAGTGCCGCGAGCCCCGCGCTCTCCGCGAGCGCCCCGAACACATCACCGGTCACCCCGCCGAACCGCCGCCGGCAGTGCCGCAGCAGCAACTCGCCCAGCCCCAGGCCGCACAGCGCCGCGAGCCCGGCGTGCAGCGCGCCGTACGGGCCGAAGCCGGCACCGGCGGCCGCGCATCCGGCGGCCACCAGCACCGCACACAGCAGCGCCGCCCGCACCGGGACGGTGCCCGCGACCGCCGCGCCGAGTCCCTCCGGACGGGCGGCCGGCACCCCCGCGCGGGAGGCGAGGGTCAGCGCGCAGCGTGCGGTGACCGCCGCGACGGCCGCCGCGACGGCGCCGTGCGCCCAGCCCGCCGCGTACCGCTCGGACAGCGCGGCCACCTGCGCCAGCAGCGTGAACAGTAGCGTGATCACCCCGAACGGGCCGATGTCGGACTGCTTCATGATGCGCAGCGCGTCCTCGGCGGGCTTGCCGCTGCCCAGGCCGTCGGCGGTGTCGGCGAGCCCGTCCAGATGCAGCCCGCGGGTGAGCACGGCGGGCACCGCGGCGCTGCCGACCGCGGCGAGCAGCGGCCCACCGCCGAGCACCAGCAGCGCCCCGCCGGCCGCGGCCGCGCACAGCCCGACCACCAGCCCGGCCAGCGGTGCGCAGAGCATCCCGCCGCGCGCCGCCGCACGGTCCCAGCGGGTGACGCGGACCGGCAGCACGGTCAGCGTGCCGAACGCGAAGCGCAGGGCGTCGGACGGGGCCACGGGAGCGGGGGTCTCGGTCACCGCGGCAGGCTATCCGGGCGTCCGCCGCGTTTGACTGCCGGTTCCGGCCGCCCGGACAGGGCCTAATGGTGGCTATGTGTCCTTACGCGACAAAGGGGAGCGTGTGGGATGGGCCAATGGTGGTACCGCAACATCGTCGAGCCGGGGAAGCTGCCGCTGCTGCTCGCCCTCGCCTCGTTCGTGCTGACCTTCCTGGTGACCCGGACCGTCACCCGGCTCATCCGCGCGGGCAAGGGACCGTTCCGCAACATCACCCCGGGCGGGGTCCATATCCACCATGTCGTTCCCGGGGTGGTGCTGATGGTCCTCGGCGGGTTCATCGCGCTGGCCGGCGGGCGGCGCGGCTTCGGCACCGGGGTCGCGGCGGTGGTCTTCGGGATCGGGGTGGGCCTCGTCCTGGACGAGTTCGCGCTCGTCCTGCACCTCGACGACGTGTACTGGACGGAGGAGGGCACCAAGAGCGTCGAGATCGTCATCCTCACCGTCGCCCTGGTCGCCCTGATCCTCGGCGGTTTCCTGCCGTTCGGCGTCAATGAACTCAGCCCCGATGAGGAGACCGACCGTTTGACGGTGGTGCGGACGGTGGCCGTCAACTTCCTCTTCGCGGTGATCGCCCTCATCAAGGGCAAGGGCCGGATCGCGGTCGTCGGGGTGTTCGTGCCGTTCGTCGCGCTCTTCGGCGCGATCCGGCTGGCCCGGCCCCACTCGCCCTGGGCCCGGCGCTTCTACCGCAACCGGCCGAAGGCGCGGGCCCGTGCCCGGGTCCGCGCCGACCGTCACGACCGCCGCTGGTCGGCGCTGCGCCGCAGGGTCGAGAACTTCATCGGGGGTGCGCCGAGCCGCTGACCCGCTGCGCGTCGCCCGGCTTCCGCGGCGACCACAGCTCCCGGAGCCCGCAGAGCACCAGCACCGCCAGCACCGCCGCGACATGCTCCTTGCCCGCCAGGTTGTTCTTGATCGACACCACCTCGACGACCATCGCCACCGACACCGCGGCACAGGTGAACCAGGCGCGATAGCGCCAGCACACGAACACCGCCAGCCCCACCACGGCCGCCGACGGCCCGGTGTCGGTGACGTACTTGTCCGAGTCGGGCAGCCCGAGCGGGCTCACCGGGCCGATCCAGATGCCGATCCGGGCGTACATCGTCCCGGCGAGCGTGGCGAGGTAGGCGACGGCCAGCAGTTGGCGCCGGCCCACACAGATCTCGGCGATCCCGAAGACCACCAGGATCTGCGCCAGAGCGCCCCACACCGGCAGGTCCAGCGCGGGGACGAACAGTGACAGCGGGGTACGCAGCAGCGCCAGCCACAGATGCTCATCGGCCTGTACGGAGCCGAGGTTCTGGATCGTCCGGTAGCCCCAGGCCTGGTTCTGCACGAACTGGAAGACCAGGGTCAGGCCCACCGCGGTGAGCGTCACCGGGATCGCCCGCAGCCGCGAGGCGGCCAGCGCGGCCCGTACCGTCCGCAGCAGCGGGCCCCACTCGGCGCGCGCGGCGCGACGCAGCACGGGCATCCCTCCCCGGCCCGGCGCGGGTCCTTGCCGCCGCCCCGCCCCAGCGGAGGTCATCTCACATTCTCCAGGTGCTTGCGGTTCAGCCACTTGGGCAGACCGGGTGCTTCCAGAAAGCCTTCCGCGCGGCCGGCGGCGATTCCGATGCGCAGCAAATCGGTGCTCTTTTCGAAAAGCATGTACCGCGGCTCCCAGATCGGCCGGTATTTCGCATTGGCGCGATAGAGCGACTCGATCTGCCACCACCTGGAGAAGAAGCTGAGCAGCGAGCGCCACAGGCGCAGCACCGGGCCCGCGCCGAGTCGCGATCCACGTTCGAAGACGGAACGGAACATCGCGAAGTTGAGCGAGAGTTGCGTGACGTCCACCTCTTTCGCCCTTTGGATCAGCTCCAGCACCATGAACTCCATCAGGCCGTTCTCGGAGTTCCGGTCCCGCCGCATCAGATCCAGCGAAAGGCCCTTCTCACCCCACGGCACAAAGCTGAGCAGCGCCCGCAGTTCCCCGGCCTCCTCCCCGGCGCCGCCGCTCCGGCATTCGAGCATCACGCAGCGCCCGTCCCCGGGGTCGCCGAGCCGGCCCAGCGCCATCGAGAAGCCGCGCTCCGTCTCCCCGTCGCGCCAGTCGTCGGCCAGCCGCAGCAGCCGGTCCATCTCCGCCGCCGGAATGTCCTCGTGGCGGCGGATCCGGACGGTGTAGCCGGCCCGCTCGATGCGGTGGTACGCCTGCCGGACCGTGCGCATCGCACGGCCGCCGAGGGTGAACTCCGCGGTGTCCACGATCGCTTCGTCGCCCAGCTCCAGCGCGTCCAGTCCGTGCCGGGCGTAGATCGTGCCGCCCTCCTCGCTCGCCCCCATCACCGCCGGCGCCCAGCCGTGCTCCCGTGCCTCGGCCAGCCACACCTCGATCGCCCCCGGCCAGGCCTCGGGGTCGCCCAGCGGATCGCCGGAGGCCAGCGACACCCCGCCCACCACCCGGTAGGTGACCGCGGCCTTGCCGCTGGGGGAGAACAGCACGCTCTTGTCACGCCGCAGCGCGAAGTAGCCCAGCGAATCGCGGTCGCCGTGCCGCGCCAGGAGGGCCCTCAGCCGCTCCTCGTCGTCCGCGGTGAGCGCCTCGGTGCTCCGTACGGACCGGAACGCCGCCCACAGGACCGCGACCAGCAGCAGCGTGCTCAGCACATTGATCGCGACATTGACCCAGTTCGGGGTGGCGATCTCCGGGAACGCACGGTCGTCGGCGGCCAGCGACACCAGCCGCATCAGGCCGTAGCGCCAGCGCTGCACGAAGGTCGAGGGGCCGGCCGCGGTGTTGGTGACGGTCACCAGCAGCGCCGCGAGCAGCGAGGCGGCCAGCAGACCGCCGGCCGCGACCGCCGCCGCCAGTTTCGGGTTCGCGCGGTCGCCCTTCGCGGAGAACTCCCGGCGCCCGGCCACCAATGCGACGGCGAACAGCGCGGTCAATACCAGCGACACCCAGTTCTGCACATGGCCACGGAACTCCGGGGCCACCACCATCCCGAAGGTGAACAGCAGCGTCAGCAGCCCGGACAGCACCAGATTCAAAATCCACGCCGCCCGCTTGCGCCGTCGCAGGGTGACCGACAGGAACAGCGAGAAGGCGGCGGAGGCGAAGCCCGCCGTCAGCAGATACGGAGTGAAGAATTCCGCGCTGTTGTGCCGGCGGATGTCATTGCCGAACGACACCCACACCGCACTCAGGAAATTGAGGAAGGTGACCGTGCGCAGATACCAGATGCCGAACGCGGCACCACGCTGCGACCATGAGCCGCGCGGGCGGCCTTCGTCCGGACTCAAGCGATGTCTCCCATAAAACGTGTAAAGCGCGATCTTATGGGGCGCCGCCGGTGGTCCGGTACGGGCGTGAAGTGAGCGCCCGGGCCCGGGCCCCCGCCCGGGCGCTTCCGGTGGAGCCGGCCACGGTGGGCCGGCCACGGGTCAGTCGCGTACGGGCAGTTCTGCCGCCAGGGCCGCGGCCGCCTGCACCAATGGCAGGGCCAGCAGCGCCCCCGTCCCCTCACCCGCAGTGACGCCGTGGTCGAGCAGAGGGTTGAGTGCGATCCGGTCCAGAGCCTTCGCCTGCGCCGGCTCCCCGCTCGCCTGCCCGGCCAGCCACCAGTCCGGCGCCCGGAACGCCACCCGCTGCGCCACCAGCGCACAGGCGGCCGAGACCACCCCGTCGAGGATCACCGGAGTACGGCGCACCGCGCTCTGGAGCAGAAAACCGGTGATCGCGGTCAGATCCGCGCCGCCGACCGCGGCCAGCAGCTCCAGCTGGTCGCCGAGCACCGGACGGGCCCGCCGCAGGGCGTCGCGGATCGCCGCGCACTTGCGCATCCACGCCAAGTCGTCGATCCCCGCGCCGCCCCGTCCGGTGACCACTGAGGCGTCCGTCCCGCACAGCGCGGCGATCAGCGTGCTCGCCACCGTCGTCCCGCCGACGCTCAGATCGCCCAGCACCACCAGATCGGTGCCGGCGTCCGCCTCCTCGTCCGCGATCGCCATCCCGGCCCGGAACGCCGCCTCCGCCTCCTCGGCCGTCAGCGCGTCCTCGACATCGATCCGTCCCGAACCCCGCCGCACGCGGTGCCGGGTGACCTCCTCGGGCAGCTCCTCCGGGTCGCAGTCCACCGCCAGGTCCACCACACGCAGCGGTACCCCGGTGCTGCGGGCCAGCACCGCGGCCGGGCTCGCCCCGTCCAGCACGGCCCGTACGAGATCCCGGGTGCCGCCGGCCGGCCGGGCCGACACCCCCAGCTCCGCCACCCCGTGATCGCCCGCGAACAGCAGCACCCGCGGCCGCCCGACCGGCCGCACCGGCACCTGCTGCTGTGCCGCGGCCAGCCATTCGCCCAGTTCGTCGAGGCGGCCGAGGGCTCCCGGCGGCACGGCCAGCCGCGCCCGCCGCTCCTCGGCGTCACGGCGCACACCGCCGTCGGGGCGCTCGATCAGATGGGCGAAGTCATCGAGGTTCAGGGCGCTCATTGGGCGCAGATTACCGTCAACTCACCGCTGACGAGGCCCGCCGGGGGGAACGGGCGGCCGCGAACCGCACCTCGCACACCAGGGGCGTCAGCGCGCCCAGCACCGGCATCCGGCGGAGCCACCCCGCCGGGCCGACCTCGCGCACCGCGACGATGCCCGGGTGCGCGCCGGCCACCCGCGGCAGCTCGGCCCGGTCCAGACTCCAGCGCACCGGACCCGGCCACCGGCCGCCGCCCGGCCCGGCGGCCCGCCGGGCCAGCGCCATCGCCCTCCGTGGCAGGGCGTCAAAGACCAGCGCACCACCGGGAAACCGCTCCGCACACGCCGCCAGCAGCGCACGCACCGCGGGCGGCGGCAGCCGCATCAGCACCCCCGGCGCGGTGACGACGACCCCGCGCTCCGGCTCCCGCACCGCGTCCAGCCAGCGGTGATCGGTCACCGCGCGGGGGACCGTACGCCGCCGGGGACCGTCCGGCAGCAGCATCCGGCGCACCGCGGCGGTCTCGGGTGCCAGCACCGTCAGCCAGTTCAGCCGCCCGTTGTCCAGCCGCCAGAAACCGGTACCGAGCCCCTCCCCGAGCGCGACCACCGTCGCCTCCGGATACCGCGCCAGGTAGCCGCGTACGGCCGCGTCGAAACGCCGCCCACGCGCCCCCGGCTCACGGAGGGCCCCCGGCCCCCATCCGTCCGGCGCTGCCGTCTCGGTCCGCTCGGATTCGGTCACGGGTCAAGAGCACCCGGCGCCGCGCCCCCGGGCAAGCGGACACGGTGCCCACCGGGCCTCCGTCATCCACGCAGCGCAAGCGGCCACCGGCCGCAGGACCTTCGTTGTCCCGCGGCGCAAGCGGCCACCGGCCGCAGGGCCTCCGTCATCCCCGCAGCGCGACCGCCTGGCCCGCGACGACCAGCAGCACCTGCTCGCACTCCGCGCCGAACGCCGCGTTCAGCCGCCCCAGTTCGTCCCGGAACCGCCGGCCCGCCGGGGTCGCCGGGACGACCCCGGAACCGACCTCGTTGCTGACCGCCACCACCCGCCGCTGCGTCGCGCGCACCGCCGCCACCAGTGCATCGGTCCGCTCTTGCAGCGCCCGCCGGCCACCGGCCTCCCACGTCTCGTCGTCCCACGCCCCGACCTCGTCCATGACATACGTCAGCCACAGCGCCAGACAGTCGATGAGCAGCGGTGACGCCTCGGCCGGCCACCGGGCGCCGGGGTCCGCGCCGGACCCGGCCGCGGCCAGCAGCGGCACCAGATCGCAGGTCTCGACGGTGCGCCAGCTGCTCGGGCGCCGCTCGCGGTGCAGCGAGACCCGCTGCGCCCAGTCCTCGTCGCCGTCCCGGGTGCCCCCGGTGGCCACGTACACCACGTCCGGGAAGGCCAGGAGCCGCCGCTCCGCCTCCACCGACTTCCCGCTGCGCGCCCCGCCCAGCACCAGCGTGCGCCGCGGCAGATCCGGCACCGCGTGGAACTCACCGACCCGCAGCGTGCTGCCGTCCGCCACCGCGCGGGCCCCCACCGACGCCAGCCGCCGGTGCAGCTCGGGCCCCGGCGGCACCTCGTGGTCCAGGTGCACCGCGAGCACATCCGTCGCCGCGTCGACCGCCCCGCTCGCCCGCAGCCTGGCCAGCGCCTCGGGCCGCCCCAGTACGTCGAGCAGCACCAGGTCGTACGGGCCGCCGCCGGTGCCCGGCTCACCGCCGCCCGCCGGCCGGCCGTTGCCGTCCAGTCCGGACGGGGCCGCACCCGGCGGCAGATACAGCAGCCGCTCGCCCTCGGCACCGGAGATCTCGTAGCCGGTCCCCGGGATGTCCACCGCGACGGCCCGCACCCGGTGCCCGTCGAGCAGCGCCAGCTCCCGCCCGTCCGCGACCCGGCCCGGCTGCGGCAGCCCGGCCGGCACCTCCAGCACCGGACCGTCGTGCGGATGCGAGAGCAGCACCTGCCGCACGCCCGCCAGCGACTGCCCGGCGCGGGCGGCCGCGAAGGCCGGGCCCGGCGTCAGATCGATCAGCAGCGCACCGTCGACGAGCAGCGCGGTGGCCGCCCGCGTCTCGTCGCCGACGGCGGTCGCACAGGCGGCACACGGGCAGCCGGGGCGCGGCAGCCCCTGCGGGGCCCCGGTGCCGAGGAGAGTCACATCCACACCGCCGAGTTTCTCGCGTCCCCGCCCGGCGGGCGCGGCGGGGGCGGACTCGACACGGCCGTTAGGCTGCCGATCAGCACGGAAGCACGGCCCGGCGGAGGGCACTTCGACGCGCTCCGCGGTGGCACAGACTCGTACTCGGTGGGATCCAGGAGGCGCAGATGGCGTGGACGTGGCGGTTCGAGAAGGCCGACGGTTCGGAGACGGCGCCGGCCGTGCAACCCGAGGAGTTCACCACGCAGGGCGACGCGGAGTCCTGGATCGGCGAGGAGTGGAAGGCCCTCCTGGAGGGCGGCGTCGACCAGGTCAGGCTCTTCGAGGACGCTACCGAGATCTACGCGGGCCCCATGAGCCTGCACGCGGACGCGGAGGGCTGAGAGCCGAAGACGCCGGGCCGGATCCCTGAGGGGTCCGGCCCGGCGTCACACGTAGTCCCTGCCGCGCGCGACTACGGCTTCTCGCCCCGCTTCACCTGCGGCTTCGGCAGCCGCAGCCGGCGCATCTGGAGCGTCCGCATCACCGCGTACGCCTTCACACCCTTGAGGTTCTCGTTCGGGAAGCGCTCCTGGAGCAGCTTGCCGAGCCGGAACCAGATCAGGACCGAGTCGAGCACGATCAGCACGATGATCACGAGCCACAGCAGCAGCGCGATGCTCTGGATCGACGGCACCCGGATCATGGTGAGCACCAGGATCACCACGGCCATCGGCAGGAAGAACTCGGCGACCGCCCAGCGGGAGTCGACATAGTCCCGCGCGAACCGGCGCACCGGTCCCTTGTCGCGCACCGGCAGATACCGCTCGTCGCCGCTGGCCATCGCCTCACGCTGGCGGGCCATGTCGGCACGGCGCGCCTCACGCTGGGCCTTGGCCGCGTCCTTGCGGTTGGCCGGCGTATGCGCACGCGAGCGGCGCTGCGACTGGGCGTCGCTGCGCTTGGGCGTCGGGCGGCCCTTGGGGGCCTGCGGGTCGCGGGGCTGCTGGGGCTGGTCCGCGGTCACCTTGGCGGTCGCGGCCTGCTCATCCTTCGAACGGCTTCGGAACACAAAACCCAAGGGTACGTGCTCGCCGCGGGTGAGCCACGGTCCGACGGGGAACGATCCGGCAACGGCGCGTCCCGCGACCGGGGTCTTACCAGGACAGAAGCCCCTTCCTGCCAGGACAGATCAGACATCGCGCCGGTTGTCCGGACTCTCCCTACTCCTTGGGCGGGAGAAGCCGCGCCCCCGATCGTCCTGGAGGAGGAGCGCATCCGGGCGCGAACAGTGCGGTAATGGAACCAGGGCCCGTACTGTGGGGTCTGTAGATGTGCTGGAGCCTAAGCCCGAGGTGACTCGGTCAGAAGGGGGCGCGCGAGGCCCATGAGCGATGGTGTCATGAAGCGGATGGGGATGATCTTCCGCGCGAAGGCCAACAAGGCCCTGGACCGGGCCGAAGACCCGCGCGAAACCCTCGACTACTCGTACCAGAAGCAGCTGGAGCTGCTTCAGAAGGTACGCCGCGGCGTCGCCGACGTGGCGACCTCCCGTAAGCGCCTGGAGCTACAGCTCAACCAGCTCCAGGGCCAGTCCGCCAAGCTGGAGGACCAGGGCCGCAAGGCGCTGGCGCTCGGCCGCGAGGACCTGGCCCGTGAGGCGCTGACCCGGCGCAGTGCGCTGCAACAGCAGGTCACGGACCTGGAGACGCAGCACCAGACGCTCCAGGGTGAGGAGGAGAAGCTCACGCTCGCGTCGCAGCGGCTCCAGGCCAAGGTCGACGCCTTCCGTACGAAGAAGGAGACGATCAAGGCCACCTACACGGCCGCCCAGGCTCAGACCCGGATCGGCGAGGCGTTCTCCGGCATCTCCGAGGAGATGGGCGACGTCGGCATGGCCATCCAGCGCGCGGAGGACAAGACCGCGCAGCTCCAGGCCCGGGCCGGTGCCATCGACGAGCTGATGGCCTCCGGTGCGCTGGACGACCCGTCCGGTATGGCCAAGGACGACATCACCGCCGAGCTGGACCGGCTCTCCGGCGGCAGCGACGTCGAGCTGGAGCTCCAGCGGATGAAGGCGGAGCTCTCGGGCGGTTCGTCGGCCGGCCAGCAGGCCATCGAGAGCGGACAGAACGGTGCGGCGCAGTCCTCGCCGCAGCAGGACCGGCCGCGTTTCGACAAGCAGTGAGGAACGGCGGCGGTTAGCCTCGCAGAGATCGTCGGACCGGACCAAGGGAGACCGTCGTGATCGTACGGATCATGGGGGAGGGCCAGGTGAAGCTGGACGACGCCCACTTCACCGAGCTCAACAAGCTGGACGATGAGCTGCTCGCCGAGATGGAGAGCGGCGACGAGGCGGGTTTCCGGCGCACCCTCGGGGCCCTGCTGGAGGCGGTGCGCCGTATGGGCACACCGCTTCCCGACGACGCCCTGGAACCGTCCGAACTCATCCTCCCCGCCCCGGAGGCGACCCTTGGCGAGGTCCGGGAAATGCTCGGCGACGACGGCCTCATCCCGGGCTGAAACCTGGCCGTTCGCGGCCTGCACACTCCACTCCAGCGCACCGCGCCCCGGCCCCGCGAGGGACCGGGGCGCTACCGTTTGCTCTTGTGAGCCTCCTCGACCCCCGCCCGGACGCGCCCCGCGCCGGCCGCTTCCGGTGGCACCGGAAGCATCCGCTCGCCTGCGACGCCGTCGTGGCCGGGGCCGCCTTCGCCTGCATACTCTTCGGCGCGGTGGCCGACCCGCACGGCCCGCACGGCCCGCGCTTCGCCGCCCATGAGCCGTCCGCCATCACCGTGGTGCTGGCCGCACTGGCCTGTGCCGCCCTGATCCTGCGCCGCCGGCTGCCCCGTACGGTCCTGGCGGCCACCGGCTCGCTCACCATCATCGAACTGGTCGCCCGCTCCAGCGACCCGCGGGCCCCGGTGGCCGCCTCCGCCGTGATCGCCCTCTACAGCCTGGCCTCGCGCACCGACCGGCCCACCACCTGGCGGGTCGGCGCGCTGACCGTGGTGGGGCTGACCGCCGCCGCGATGCTCTACGGGCCCCGCCCCTGGTACGCCCAGGAGAACATCGGGATCTTCGCCTGGACGGGCATGGCCGCGGCGGCCGGTGACGCGGTCCGCAGCCGCCGGGCCTTCGTGACCGCCATCCGGGAGCGCGCCGAACGGGCCGAGCGCACCCGTGAGGAGGAGGCCCGGCGCCGGGTCGCCGAGGAGCGCATGCGGATCGCCCGTGAGCTGCACGATGTCGTCGCCCACCACATCGCGCTGGTCAACGTCCAGGCCGGGGTCGCCTCGCACGTCATGGACAACCGGCCCGACCAGGCCAAGGAGGCGCTGGCCCACGTCCGGGAGGCCTCCCGTTCGGCGCTGGAGGAACTCCGCGCCACCGTCGGCCTGTTGCGGCAGTCCGACGACCCCAAGGCGCCGACCGAGCCCGCGCCGGGCCTCGGTGTGCTCGATCAGCTCGTCGACGGGTTCGTCCGGGCCGGCATCCCGGTCGACCTGGACATCCCACGGGAGCCGCGGCCGCTGCCCGCCTCCGTCGACCTCACCGCCTACCGGGTGGTCCAGGAAGCGCTGACCAATGTCCACAAGCACGCCGGTGCGGGGGCCCGTGCCACGGTACGGATCAGCCACTCCGACACCACGCTGACCGTGACCGTCCTGGACGACGGCGCGGGCCGGGCCGGCATCCCGCGGCAGAAGGGCGGCGACCGGCCGCCCGTGGAGGCGGGCGGGCCCGGCGAGCCGGAGGACAGCGGCGGCGGCCACGGCCTGATCGGGATGCGGGAGCGGGTCTTCGCGCTGCGCGGCACGGTCGTGACCGGCCCGCGCGCGGCCGGCGGCTTCCAGGTACGGGTGACCCTTCCGCTCCAGACCGTCCGTACGGGGGAGACATTGTGACGATCAAGGTGCTGCTCGTCGACGACCAGGCGCTGCTGCGCAGTGCCTTCCGGGTGCTGGTCGACTCCGAGCCGGACATGCGGGTGGTGGGGGAGGCCTCCGACGGGGCCCAGGCGTACGAGCTGACCCGGGCCGAGCGACCCGATGTCGTGCTGATGGACATCCGGATGCCCGGTGTGGACGGCCTGGCGGGCACCCGTCTGATCAGCCAGGACCCGGAGCTGACCGACGTCCGGGTGGTCATCCTGACCACCTTCGAGGTCGACGACTATGTGGTGCAGTCGCTGCGGAACGGCGCCAGCGGCTTCCTCGGCAAGGGCGCGGAACCGGACGAGATGCTGAACGCGATCCGGATCGCGGCGGCCGGTGAGGCGCTGCTCTCGCCCGCCGCCACCAAGGGGCTGATCGCCAAGTTCCTCGCGCAGGGCGGCAGTTCCGCCGACGGCGGGCCCGGCGGCCGGGGCAGCGAGCGGCTGGCGACCCTCACCGGCCGGGAGCGGGAGGTGCTGATCCTGGTGGCCGGCGGGCTGCCCAACGACGACATCGCCGAGCAGCTGGAGGTCAGCCCGCTCACCGTCAAGACGCATGTGAACCGTGCGATGGCCAAGCTGGGCGCCCGGGACCGTTCCCAGCTCGTCGTCATCGCCTACGAGTCCGGACTCGTACGCCCACGGGTGCAGTGAGGGCGGGGCACGCCCTACTCCGAACGCGGTACGGCTTACGGCCGGAAACCGACTTGCGAGCGAGGAAAACCGGCCACGGCATGGCGGAAGGTGTAGGTGGGCCCGAGAACGGTCCCGCCGACTTCGTAGAACAGAAGAGAGACCCCACCCATGACCTGGCTGTCCCGACTCAGCCTCGTACAACGGGGCCTGATAGCGCTGGTGTCGATCGTGGCGATCGCCTTCGGCGCCATCGCGATCCCCCAGCTGAAGCAGCAGCTCCTGCCGTCCATCGAACTCCCGATGGTGTCCGTCCTGACGCCGTACCAGGGCGCCTCGCCCGAAGTCGTCGAGAAGCAGGTGATCGAGCCGCTCGAGGACGGCATCCAGGCGGTCGACGGCATCAAGACCGTCACCTCGACGTCCAGCGAGGGCTCGGGCGTCATCATGGCGCAGTTCGACTACGGCAATGACTCCAAGCGTCTGGTCGCCGATGTCCAGCAGGCCGTGAACCGCGCCCGCGCGAAGCTGCCCAAGGACGTCGACCCGCAGGTGGTGGCCGGCTCGACGGACGACATCCCCACCGTCGTCCTCGCCGTCTCCTCGTCGGGCCGGGACCAGCAGAGCCTCGCCGACCAGCTCGACCGCAGCGTCGTACCGGACCTGAAGAACATCGAGGGCGTCAGCCAGGTCACCGTGGACGGCGTCCAGGACCGGATCGTCGCGGTCACCCCCGACGACAAGAAGCTCGCCGCCGCCGGGCTGACCTCCCAGGCACTCGGCCAGGCGCTGGAGGCCGGCGGCACCTCGGTGCCCGCCGGTTCGTTCGCCGAGGACGGCCGGAGCAAGACCGTCCAGGTCGGCGCGGGCTTCAGCTCCGTACGGCAGATCAAGGACCTGCGGATCGCGCCGGCCGCGGGCGCCGAGGGTGCCGGTCCGGGCGCGGGCGCCGGCCGGCCGGCCGAAGCGGTCCGGCTCGGTGATGTCGCCACCGTCAAGGAGGAGTCGGCCACCCCGACCTCCCTCACCCGCACCAACGGCAAGCCCAGCCTCGCCGTCCGCGTGACGATGGACCAGGACGGCAGCGCGGTCGACATATCCGACGCCGTCAAGGACCAGCTCCCCGAGATCCGTCAGGACCTGGGCAAGGGCGCCGCTGTCACGGTCGTCTCCGACCAGGGCCCGGCGGTCTCCAAGTCGATCGAATCGCTGACCACCGAGGGCCTGCTGGGCCTCGCCATGGCGGTCATCGTGATCCTGGTCTTCCTGCTCAGCCTGCGCTCCACGCTGGTCACCGCGGTCTCCATCCCGCTCTCGGTCGTGATCACCCTGATCGTGCTGTGGACCGGGGATCTCTCGCTCAACATGCTCACCCTCGGCGCGCTGACCATCGCGATCGGCCGCGTCGTCGACGACTCCATCGTCGTCCTGGAGAACATCAAGCGGCACCTGGGCTACGGCGAGGAGCGCCGCGAGGCCATCCTCTCCGCGGTCAAGGAGGTCTCCGGCGCGATCACCTCCTCCACCCTCACCACGGTCGCGGTCTTCCTCCCGATCGGTGTGGTCGGCGGCATGGTCGGCGCCCTCTTCGGCTCCTTCTCGCTGACGGTGACGGTCGCCCTGCTGGCCTCCCTGATCGTCTCCCTGACGGTCGTCCCGGTCCTGTCGTACTGGTTCCTGCGCGCCCCCGAGATCCCCGAGGGCAGCGACCCCGAGGAACTCCGGCGCCAGGCCGAGGAGAAGGAGACCCGGAGCCCGCTCCAGCGCCTCTACGTCCCGGTCCTGCGCTTCGCGACCCGCCGCCGGGTCACCAGCGTGGTCATCGCCGTCGTCATCCTCCTCGGCACCTTCGGCATGGGCCCGCTCCTGAAGACCAACTTCTTCGACCAGGGCGACCAGGGCACCCTCACCGTCAAGCAGGAGCTCAAGCCCGGCACCAGCCTCGACGCGTCCGACAAGCAGGCCGAGAAGGTCGAGAAGCTGCTCGCGGACACCGACGGCATCGCCGACTACCAGGTCACCGTCGGCTCTTCGGGCTTCATGGCGGCCTTCGGCGGCGGCACCGGCGCCAACCAGGCCTCCTACCAGCTCAAGCTGGCCGACGACGTGGACGCCGACAAGGTCACCGGTGATCTGCGGGACGGCCTCGACAAGCTCGGCACGTCCATCGGCGAGACCACCGTCACCGCGGGCGGCGGCTTCGGCAACCAGGACCTGAGCGTGGTCGTCAAGGCCGCCGACGGTGCGGTGCTGGAGAAGGCCGCCGAGCAGGTCCGCAAGACCGTCGCCGGGCTCGATGACGTCACCGACGTCCAGAGTGACCTCTCCCAGAGCGTCCCGCGGATCTCCGTGAAGCCCAACGCCAAGGCGGCCGCGGCCGGTTACAACCAGACCACCCTCGGCGGCGCGGTCACCCAGGCGGTCCGCGGCACCACCAGCGGCAAGGCCGTCCTGGACGACACCGAGCGCGACATCGTGATCAAGTCGGCCCACCCGGCCACCACCGAGGAGGAGTTGAAGAACCTCACCGTCCCGACCCCGGCGGGCCCGGCCAAGCTGAGCACCCTCGCCACCGTGCGGACCGTGCCCGGCCCGGTCCAGATGACCCGGATCGACGGGGCCCGCTCGGCGACCATCACCGCCAAGCCGACCGGCGACAACACCGGCGCGGTCAGCGCCACCCTCCAGAGCGAGATCAACGCTCTGAAGCTGCCGGAAGGGGCCACCGCGGAGATCGGCGGCGTCTCCCAGGACCAGTCCGACGCGTTCTCCTCGCTCGGCCTGGCGATGCTGGCGGCCATCGCCATCGTCTTCATGCTCCTGGTGGGCACCTTCCGCTCGCTGGTCCAGCCGCTGATCCTGCTCGTCTCGATCCCCTTCGCGGCGACCGGCGCGATCGGCCTGCTGGTCGCCACCGGCACCCCGCTGGGCGTCCCGGCGATGATCGGCATGCTGATGCTGATCGGCATCGTGGTCACCAACGCCATCGTGCTGATCGACCTGATCAACCAGTACCGGTCGCAGGGTTACGGCGTCGTGGAGGCGGTCATCGAGGGCGGCCGCCACCGTCTCCGCCCGATCCTCATGACGGCGCTGGCCACGATCATGGCGCTGCTGCCGATGGCGCTGTCCATCACCGGGGACGGCGGCTTCATCTCCCAGCCGCTCGCCGTGGTCGTGATCGGCGGTCTGATCACCTCCACCCTCCTCACCCTCCTCCTCGTCCCGACGCTCTACGCGATGATCGAGCTCCGCAAGGAGCGCCGGGCGGCGAAGAAGGCCGCGAAGCGGTCCGGCCCGGCCGGTCCGCAGGCCGAGGAGTCCGACCGCACCCCGGAGCCGGCGAACGTCTGACGACGACCGGCGGAGCCCGGTGTGACGCTCCCAGTGAAGAAACGATGCCCCCGCAAGCCGACGCTTGCGGGGGCATCGTGCCGGGCATCCCGTCACGGGGCGGCCGGACCGCTCCGTCACCGACGAAGGGGGACCGTGATGGGGAAGCACGGCGACGGCAAGGGCGGCGCGGAAGGCGACCGGCAGCAGAGCCCGAAGGAGTCCGACGGCCAGTGGACCAAGCCGGTGACCGATCCGCCGAAGAAGTAAGGGGCGCGTGATGTCCTCGCCGGGCCGCCTGCTGGAAATCCTCCGCAACAAGGGCGCGTTGACGCCGGAATGGGCGCCGGCCGTCGCCGCGGTCGACCGTGCGCACTTCGTACCGGACACCTTCGAAGTGGGCGACCGCACCGTCTCCCGATCCACGGACGAGGCGGAGTGGCGGCGGATGGTCTACGCCGACTTACCGCTGATCACCCAGCACAACGACGGCCGGTCCGTGGCGGGCCAGGTCGCCTTTCCCACGTGCTCGACGTCCATGCCCTCCCTGATGCTGGCCATGGCCGCGATCGTCCGGGACGGCGACACCGTATTGGAGATCGGCACCGGCACCGGCTACCACGCCGCCTGGCTCGCCCACCGGCTCGGCGAGGACCGCACGACCAGCGTCGAGACCGACAAGGCACTCCACGACATCGCCCGGGACAATCTCGCGCGGGCCGGCCTGCACCCGCATCTGGTGTGCGGCGACGGCCTGGCCGGGGTACCCGAGCGGGCGCCCTACGACCGGACCATCGCCACCTGCACGGTCCGCGACATCCCGTACGCCTGGGTGGAGCAGACCGCCCCCGGCGGCACGATCCTCACCCCGTGGGGCTCCTCGTTCCACTCCTACTCGTTCGCGACTCTCACCGTCCAGGACGGCCGGGCCACCGGTGGCTTCTCCGGCCGCCCGGCCTTCATGTGGGCCCGCCAGCAGCGCCGCTCCTACGGCCGCATCCGCGACTGGTACCACGGCGAGGAGGGCGACCGGGCGACGACCACCCTCGACCCCCGCGTACTGGAGGAGAACCCGCACGCCCGCTTCGCCGTAGGCCTGCGGGTCCGGGACGCCTGGCCGCTGCTCTGCCCGGCCGACGACGGCAGCGACGAAGCCACCTACTGGCTCTTCGACGACGCCCGCACCTCCTGGGCCACCGTCGAATACGTCCCCGGCCAGGACGCCTACGAGACCGAACAGCACGGCCCGCGCCGCCTGTGGGACGAGGTGGAGTCCGCCTACCGCACCTGGACCACCGAGGGCAGCCCCACCCGCGACCGCTACCGCATCACGGTCACCGCCGAAGGGCAGACCGTGTCGCTGTGAGGCTCCGTCCCGCGGTACGCACGCATTCGGCGGTGCACCTCTCGCCGATCACCAGAAGCGATGGTTTCGTGGCGGATGCTGCTGAACCGACGAAAGGTGAGCGAGCGTGCCCTCCGTTCTGGCCCGCGGGGCCGCCCCCGTAACCGCCGCCGGACTCGCCCTGGCCCTGGCCCTCGCGACCGCGCCGCCCGCCACCGCGGCCCCCGGCGACGTCCGGGTCCGCGTCGGCGTCACCGGCGGCCCCTACACCGCCAGCGTGGGCCTCGTCGTGACGGGCCCGCGCATCATCGGCGGCTTCTACTGCGCCGCCAACGGCACCACCGCCACGCCCCTCACCGCCCTGGTCGACGCCGACGACCAGTACGGCCTCGGCGGCGTGCGAACACGCTGGGACGCCGCCACCCAGGATTTCGTCGTCACGGAGATCCACGGCGATGCCGCCGACGCCACCAAAAAGTGGAACGCGTACGTGAACGAAAAGAAGATCACGACCGCCCCCTGCCACACCCCGATCAAGGGCGGCGACAAGATCCGCTGGACCCTGGAGGCCGCAACCTGACCAGCCACGGGCCAGCCCGGCGCCCACCCCCACCCACGTGAACTCACTCCCCCACGGGAGGGGACGGGCCGGAGGGGCAGGGTGTCCGGACGTAAAGCGAAGCAGTCCGGACACCCTGCCCCGGAGGTCCGTCACCGCACCCACAAACCACCTGGCCCGCCGCAGGCGCAACGGCGACAAACCACCACGGCGGGCCAGTCAAAAACGTACGGCTACGGCAACGCCAACATCCGCTCAAGAGCCAGCTTCGCGAAGCTCTCCGTCTCCTTGTCGACCTCGATGCGGTTGACGACCTTGCCCGCGGCCAGCGACTCCAGCGCCCACACCAGGTGGGGAAGGTCGATCCGGTTCATCGTCGAGCAGAAGCAGACCGTCTTGTCGAGGAAGACGATCTCCTTGTCCTCCGCGGCGAAGCGGTTCGCCAGCCGGCGGACCAGGTTCAGCTCGGTGCCGATGGCCCACTTCGAGCCGCGCGGGGCGGCCTCCAGGGCCTTGATGATGTACTCCGTCGAGCCGACGTAATCCGCCGCCGCCACGACCTCGTGCTTGCACTCGGGGTGGACCAGCACATTGACGTCGGGGATGCGTGCCCGTACGTCGTTCACCGAGTCCAGGGAGAAGCGGCCGTGCACCGAGCAGTGGCCGCGCCACAGGATCATCTTGGCGGCCCGCAGCTCCTCGGCGGTCAGCCCGCCGTTCGGCTTGTGCGGGTTGTAGACCACGCAGTCGTCCAGGGACATGCCCATGTCGCGGACGGCGGTGTTGCGGCCCAGGTGCTGGTCGGGCAGGAAGAGGACCTTCTCGCCCTGCTCGAAGGCCCAGTCCAGCGCGCGCTTGGCATTGGAGGAGGTACAGATCGTGCCGCCGTGCTTGCCCGTGAATGCCTTGATGTCGGCGGAGGAGTTCATGTAGGAGACCGGCACGACCTGTTCGGCGATACCGGCCTCGGTGAGCACGTCCCAGCACTCGGCGACCTGCTCGGCGGTGGCCATGTCGGCCATCGAGCAGCCGGCGGCCAGGTCGGGGAGGATGACCTGCTGGTCGTCACCGGTGAGGATGTCGGCGGACTCCGCCATGAAGTGCACACCGCAGAAGACGATGTACTCGGCGTCCGGCCGGGCGGCGGCGTCCCGCGCGAGCTTGAAGGAGTCGCCGGTCACATCGGCGAACTCGATGACCTCGTCGCGCTGGTAGTGGTGCCCCAGGACGAAGACCTTGTCCCCGAGCTTCGCCTTGGCCGCGCGGGCGCGCTCGACGAGGTCGGGGTCCGACGGGGCCGGCAGATCGCCGGGGCACTCCACACCGCGCTCGCTCTTCGGGTCGGCCTCGCGGCCGAGGAGGAGCAGGGCCAGCGGGGTCGGCTGGACGTCCAGGGGCTGGGCGGTGGTCACAACACGCACCCTCTCTTTTCTGCGGGCGGCTCTTGATACAGCCTTTTCGTCTATTTGACGTTATCTATCATAGCTGCTTCACGTCACTTTGACGATGGCCATAGTGTCGATGTGACGCATCAGCACCCCGCCGTGTGCGGTCGGCCACCTGTTCCCGGCGGCCGGTGTGCGAGCATGAGGAGAGAACAACAGGAGAGGCTGCCCCGGGCGGTGTCCGGAAGGCTTCTCGACGAATTGCGCCCAGCCGGAATTAATCCGGGACGTCCCCGGTTGCAGCTGGTTGCAACCGATGACAAGCGGTCCGTACAACCCGGGAGAGATCTAGATGAGCGTTCAGGACGAGACCACCGTCAGCGACGGCATCATCCTGTCCGACGCGGCCGCGTCGAAGGTCAAGAGCCTTCTGGAGCAGGAAGGCCGGGACGACCTCGCGCTGCGGGTGGCCGTTCAGCCCGGCGGCTGCTCCGGACTGCGCTACCAGCTCTTCTTCGACGAGCGCTCGCTCGACGGCGATGTCGTCAAGGACTTCGACGGCGTCAAGGTCGTCACCGACCGGATGAGCGCCCCCTACCTGGGCGGTGCCTCCATCGACTTCGTCGACACCATCGAGAAGCAGGGCTTCACGATCGACAACCCGAACGCCACCGGCTCCTGCGCCTGCGGCGACTCCTTCAGCTAAGGAGCGCGGGCAGTACGCACGAAAGCGGCGCCTCCCCGAGAGGGGGAGCGCCGCTTTCGCTGTGTCCGTCTTTGCCGGGTGCGGCCCGGCGGCATCCGCGGGGCCCGTTACCGCTTCGGCACGGAGTCGCCGCTCGACTCATCGATCACCTTCCGGCCGTCCAGCGGCTTCTCCAGCGTCACGGTCTTGGTGAACTCCTTGGCGATCTTCACGCAGACCTGCCCGGGCTTCTTGTCCTTGCCGACGACCTTGGTCTTCACCGTCGTCGCCGACTCCTCCGCGCTCACCGAGTAGACGCTGCACACCCCGCCCCAGAAGTGCACGGTGAGCTTCTTGCCGCCGTCGCTCACGTCGTACGACTCCAGGGCCATCGCCCCCGGCTTCCCGGACGGCTTGTGCGGCGACTGTCCCGGGCTCTGCGACGCCCCGCCGCCCCGGTGGGCCAGGTACTTCGGGTTCACCGCCGGGTGCGTGACCGTCGAGGCGGTGTCCGGGCCGCTGCCGGCGCCCGGCTGGCGCACCTTGTACAGCCACGACGGCACCAGCGCCTGGCCGCCGTCCACGTACTGCACCGCGAGCCCGAAGACCGCACCGGTCACCTCGGCCGGCGGCTGCGCCTTCGTCGGCGACGGCTCGCACGGCGCGATCCCGTCGCCCTTGCCGCCCTTGTCGGTCTTGCCGGCCGGCGTCGAGGGGCAGCCCGCCGGCTTGCGGCCCTCGCCCGAATTCAGCCGGTCCAGCGTCTTGTCGGCGCTCAGCACCGGATACTCCGCGCCCTTGACCGGATTCGCCAACTGGCCGCTGCCACCGACCACCTGACCGTCCGAGCCGACCTGTAGATCGCTCTGCCAGCCATAGGTCGGCAGCCCGCCGAGCACCGGATTCGCGGTCACGACCCGTACCGCGCCGGACAGCCCGCCCGCGTCGAGCCGGGCGTTCTTCTGGCCGAGTGCCGCCAGCACCGGACGCACCGCCTGCTTGGCCTTCTCCGGCGACACCGCGCCCTTGCCGCTGCTGTCGTCCTCGGTCGTGACGTCCCCGCCCCCGCGGTACGACGGACAGCCCGGCCGGTTCGACGGCGTACCGCCACCGGACCCGTCCTGGCCGCCCTTCGGCGAGGACGGCAGCGCACAGTTCGTCCCGCCCGGGGTGCCGTACTGCGAGTACGTCCACGCGCCCGAGCCGGTCTTGCTCACCTGGAGGAGGGGGCCACGGGAGTCCGGCGCCCCGCCCACCTTCCAGCTGGTGCCCTCCGAGCGGACCTTTCCGGCCACATCCAGCGCCTTCGCCAGCCGCTCCACCGACGGCCGGCTGATCTCGCCCTTGGGGCGGTACACCGGTGCGGACGCCGGACCGCCGGGCAGCTTCTTCACCGCCCGGTACTTCGCACCCTGCGGATTGGGCTCACCGGCCGCGATCGAGCCGCCGCCGGTGTAGCCGTCGAGTGCGAGCGGCGGCGGGTCGCCCTTGGCCGCGGAGCCCGCGCCGGAGCCCTCGCTGCTGGACGCGGACGAGGCCCAGTACGCCGCGCCGCCCCCGGCCAGCAGCACCGCGGCAGCCATCGAGGCGGCCACCAGCGGGGTGCGCCGCTTGCGCTCCTTGGGGTTCGTGTCGGTGCTGTCCTCGGTGTTCACCGCATCGCTCCTTCAGCTCCGCTGAACATCTGACGTGCCATCCTCCATGAGGTGGACGTCGATGGGACGGGGCGGGGGCGTGCGTGGTTCCCCCTGGTACGCGCTGCGGCGGCCGCGGGGTGAACTTCAGTCGCCGTACTCGGACATTCCGTCCACGAGCGCGGCGGAGGAGGAGGGGACCTTGATGCCGTGCAGATCGGCGGCGCGCCCCGGCGCGGGCGCGGAGTGCCGGCCGGCCTTCCAGCGGCCCGCCATCCGCGCGCAGTCGCCGCGCAGCTCGTCGAGCGACTCAGGCTCCTGGGGGTCGGGGGAAGCGCCGTGGCGCGGTGTGACGGCTTTCACAGGCTTGGTCATAGGGGCACCGTACGCAGCCGAGTATCGAGGAGAAAGGCCTACTATTGGGTAGTTTCAGTGGTTCCAAGTGTCCGGGATGACCGGGTGGTGCGCGACCTCGCGGGGTAGCGTTGCTTCACGTCCGCCCGTCCCTCCGCCTTCCGCAGGAGCAGACCCGTCGTGCGTATCGCAGTCACCGGCTCCATCGCCACCGACCACCTGATGACCTTCCCCGGCCGCTTCGCCGATCAGTTGGTCGCCGACCAGCTGCATACGGTCTCCCTTTCGTTCCTGGTCGATCAGCTCGACGTCCGCCGCGGCGGCGTCGCCGCCAACATCTGCTTCGGCATGGGCCAGCTCGGCACCGAGCCGATCCTGGTCGGTGCCGCCGGCAACGACTTCGAGGAGTACCGCGCCTGGCTCGACCGCCATGGCGTCGACACCCGCTCCGTCCGCATCTCCGAGGTGCTGCACACCGCCCGCTTCGTGTGCACCACCGACGCCGACCACAACCAGATCGGGTCGTTCTACACCGGCGCGATGAGCGAGGCCCGGCTGATTGAGCTCCAGCACGTGGCCGAGCGGGTCGGCGGCCTCGACCTCGTCCTGATCGGTGCGGACGACCCCGAGGCGATGATCCGGCACACCGAGGAGTGCCGCGGCCGCGGGATCCCGTTCGCCGCCGACTTCTCCCAGCAGATCGCCCGGATGGACGGCGACGCCATCCGCACCCTCCTGGAGGACGCCGCCTACCTCTTCTCCAACGAGTACGAGAAGGGCCTGATCGAGTCCAAGACCGGCTGGACCGACGAGGAGATCCTCGCCAAGGTCGGCACCCGCGTCACCACCCTCGGCGCCAGCGGCGTCCGGATCGAGCGGGTCGGCGAGCCGGCCCTCGAGGTCGGTGTCCCGGAGGAGAACACCAAGGCCGACCCGACCGGCGTCGGCGACGCCTTCCGCGCCGGCTTCCTGTCCGGTCTGGCCTGGGGCGTCGGCCTGGAGCGCGCCGCGCAGGTCGGCTGCATGCTGGCGACGCTGGTGATCGAGACCGTCGGCACCCAGGAGTACGAGCTGCACCGCAGCCACTTCATGGACCGCTTCACCAAGGCCTACGGCCACGAGGCCGCCGCCGAGGTCCAGCAGCACCTGGTCTGAACCGCCGGGTCAGGCGCGGCGCCGCACGACATACGCGGCGCCGCGCTCGGCCGGCCGCTCACCCACGTACTCCTGCTCGCGCATGGTGCACCAGGCCGGGATGTCCTGCCGGGCGGCCTCGTCGTCCGCGAGCACCGTCACCGTCCCGCCGACCGGCACCTCCACGATCGCCTTCGCCAGCTCGATCACCGGGAGCGGACAGCGCTTGCCGAGCGAGTCGACGACCAGAGCGTCCGGTTCGGCGGAGGCCGCGGGCTCACCGGGCTCCTCGGCTGCCGCTTCCGGGGCCGCTTCCGGGCCCCCGCCGGCCGTCGCCGCCACCGTCTCCCGCACCGCCGCCGGGACGCCCAGCCGCTCCCGCACCGACCGCACCACCGCCGGCAGCGTCTCCAGGAAGCGCTCCACCTCCGCCTCGGCCGTGCCGTACGGCAGCGAGACCCGGACATTCCCCTCGGACAGCACGCCCATCGCGCGCAGCACATGGCTCGGGGTCAGCGTGCTGGACGTACAGGACGAGCCGGACGACACCGAGAAGCCCGCCCGGTCGAGCTCGTGCAACAGCGCCTCGCCGTCGACGTAGAGGCAGGAGAAGGTCACCAGGTGGGGGAGGCGGTGCACCGGATCGCCGACCACCTCCACATCCGGGACCAGCTCCGGCACCCGGGTCCGGATCCGGTCCACCAGCTTCCGCAGCCGCGCCGCCTCGGCGGCGGTCTCCGGGCCCGCCCGCAGTGCGCGCAGCGACGCCGCGGCGGCCACGATCGCCGGGATGTTCTCGAACCCCGGGCTGCGGCCCGCCTCGCGCTCGTCCCGCGGCCCCTGGAGTGCGAACCGGGTCCCCTTGCGGACCGCGAGCAGCCCCACCCCGGGCGGGCCGCCCCACTTGTGGGCGCTCGCCGCCAGCAGCGACCAGCCACCGGGCACCGGTCCCCAGGGCAGCGACTGCGCGGCGTCCACCAGGAGGGGCACGCCCGCCTCCTGGCAGAGCGCGGCCACCTCCTCGACCGGCTGTTCGGTCCCCACCTCGTGGTTGGCGGACTGGAGGCAGACCAGTGCGGTGTCCGGGCTCAGCGCGGCGGCGACGTCCCCGGCCGCCACCCGGCCCCCGCGGTCCACCGCCAGCTCCGTGCAGCTGCCGCCGGCCGCCGCATGGACCTCGGCGGCATGCAGCACGGCGGAGTGCTCGACGGCGGAGTGCAGCAGCCGGCGGCCGACACGCCGCCGGGCCGCCAGCGCCCCCGAGACTCCCGAGTGCACCGCCTGTGTCCCCGAAGGGGTGAAAACCACTTCGTCCGGGCGGCAGCCCACGGCCTCGGCCGCGGCCTCCCGCGCCGCGTCCAGCAGCAGCCGGGCGCGCCGGCCCTCGCGGTAGAGGCGGGCCGGGTCGGCCCAGCCTTCGTCCAGCGAGGCGAGCAGGGCCTCACGGGCGACGGGATGCAGCGGGGCGGCGGACGCCGCGTCGAAGTAGGGCACATACGAGACGTTAGTCCCCTCTTGCCGGGGGGCGGGCCGCCCACCCGGCGGGAGGGGAGCGCGGGACCCCGGTCCCGCGGAGGCGGGGCGGGCCGGCGCCCGCCGGGAGCCGGTGCCGGGCGCGGCGTCAGATGCCTGGTGAAAGCGGGTAATCGGGGCTTCGGCGGACGTCTCCCGGAGGCCCTGGCCACCCCTTAGGGGTGCGACGCGGCGCGTTGGGCACCCTCCCCGCGCGACCCCAAATAGCGTCCAGTAGGGTTTGGTCCGCATAAACATCCAAACCCCTGCCCGCGCCAGGGCCGGCGACCGACCAGCGAGACGGCCGCAGCCGGTCTCGCGGGCGAGACTCTCGGGAAGGCGCTACGTGAGTCCCAACGGCTCCGACCGCTCGTCGCGGCGCCCGATGCGGCGGAAGCTGCCGCAGGTGCTTGCTGCGGGCCTGGTCCTGGCGACCGCGACTGGTTGCACATATAAGGACTTCCCCCGCCTCGGCATGCCAACGCCCGTCACCGACGAGGCGCCGCGGATCCTCTCTCTTTGGCAGGGCTCCTGGGCCGCCGCCCTCGCAACGGGCGTGCTGGTGTGGGGCCTGATCATCTGGAGCGTGATCTTCCACCGCCGCAGCAGGACCAAGGTGGAGGTCCCCGCGCAGACCCGGTACAACATGCCGATCGAGGCGTTGTACACGATCGTGCCGTTCATCATCATTGCGGTGCTTTTCTACTTCACCGCACGTGATGAGAGCGCACTCCTCAAGACTTCCAAGAAGCCGGACCACGTCGTGAACGTGGTCGGCTTCCAGTGGAGCTGGGCGTTCAACTACCTGGAGAACGTGGACGGCGACAAGTCGACGTCGGCCATCGACTCCAGCGCGCTCAAGGCGATCCCGGACAAGTGGAAGAAGACCGCGCCGGCCGGTGCCGACGGTGTCTACGACACGGGCACCCCGGGTGAGCGCAACCCGCAGACCGGCAACCCCGGTCCGACCCTGTGGCTGCCGAAGGGCGAGACGGTCCAGTTCGTGCTGACCTCTCGTGACGTCATCCACTCCTTCTGGGTGGTGCCGTTCCTGATGAAGCAGGACGTCATCCCGGGCCACACCAATGTCTTCGAGGTGACTCCCAACAAGGAGGGCACCTTCATGGGCAAGTGCGCCGAGCTCTGCGGTGTCGACCACTCCCGGATGCTCTTCAACGTCAAGGTTGTCTCCCCCGAGCGGTACCAGGAGCACCTCAAGGACCTGGCGAAGAAGGGCCAGACCGGATACCTGCCGTCGGGCATCGAGCAGACGGATCACGCCAGGAATGCGGAGACCAAGAACCAGTGAGCATCCTCAACGAACCTCAGGGTGCCGCCGCCGATACGGCTCCGGCAGCACCGCCCGTACGCAAGAAGCAACCCGGCATCGCTGTCGTGAAGTGGCTGACGACCACTGACCACAAGACCATCGGCACGATGTACCTGGTCACGTCGTTCGCGTTCTTCTGCGTCGGCGGCCTGATGGCGCTGCTCATGCGCGCCGAGCTGGCCCGCCCCGGCACGCAGATCATGTCGAACGAGCAGTTCAACCAGGCGTTCACGATGCACGGCACGATCATGCTGCTGATGTTCGCGACGCCGCTGTTCGCCGGATTCGCGAACTGGATCATGCCGCTCCAGATCGGCGCGCCCGACGTGGCGTTCCCGCGGCTGAACATGTTCGCCTACTGGCTCTACCTCTTCGGCTCGCTGATCGCGGTGGCCGGCTTCCTCACCCCGCAGGGTGCGGCCGACTTCGGCTGGTTCGCCTACTCCCCGCTGTCGGACGCGGTCCGCTCGCCGGGCGTCGGCGCCGACATGTGGATCATGGGTCTGGCCTTCTCCGGGTTCGGCACGATCCTCGGTTCGGTCAACTTCATCACCACGATCATCTGCATGCGGGCACCCGGCATGACGATGTTCCGGATGCCGATCTTCACCTGGAACGTGCTGCTGACCGGTGTGCTGGTGCTGCTGGCCTTCCCGGTGCTGGCGGCGGCGCTGTTCGCGCTGGAGGCGGACCGTAAATTCGGTGCGCATGTCTTCGATGCGGCCAATGGCGGGGCGCTGCTGTGGCAGCACCTCTTCTGGTTCTTCGGTCATCCCGAGGTGTACATCATCGCGCTGCCGTTCTTCGGCATCATTTCCGAGGTCATTCCGGTGTTCTCGCGGAAGCCGATGTTCGGTTACATCGGTCTGATCGCGGCGACGATTTCGATCGCCGGTCTTTCGGTCACGGTGTGGGCGCACCACATGTATGTGACGGGCGGTGTGCTGTTGCCGTTCTTCTCGTTCATGACGTTCCTGATCGCGGTGCCGACCGGTGTGAAGTTCTTCAACTGGATCGGCACGATGTGGAAGGGCTCGCTGTCCTTCGAGACGCCGATGCTGTGGGCGATCGGCTTCCTGATCACCTTCACGTTCGGTGGTCTGACCGGTGTGATCCTGGCTTCGCCGCCGATGGACTTCCACATCTCCGACTCGTACTTCGTCGTGGCGCACTTCCACTACGTGGTGTTCGGTACGGTCGTCTTCGCGATGTTCTCCGGCTTCCACTTCTGGTGGCCGAAGTTCACCGGCAAGATGCTGGACGAGCGGCTCGGCAAGATCACGTTCTGGACGCTGTTCGTGGGCTTCCACGGCACCTTCCTCGTCCAGCACTGGCTGGGTGCCGAGGGCATGCCGCGGCGTTACGCGGACTACCTCGCGGCCGACGGCTTCACGGCGCTGAACACCATCTCGACGATCAGCTCGTTCCTGCTGGGCCTGTCGATCCTGCCGTTCATGTACAACGTCTGGAAGACGGCGAAGTACGGCGAGAAGATCGAGGTCGACGACCCCTGGGGCTACGGCCGCTCGCTCGAGTGGGCGACGTCCTGCCCGCCGCCGCGGCACAACTTCCTCACCCTGCCGCGCATTCGCTCCGAATCCCCGGCGTTCGACCTGCACCACCCGGAGATCGCAGCTCTGGACGCGCTGCACAACGGCCGCGCCACTGAGGACGACAAGTCCCTCGCCGGCGGCAAGGAGGCGGGCAAGTGAAGATCCAGGGCAAGATGTTCATCTGGCTCTCCGTCTTCGTCCTCGCCATGGCGATCGTCTATGGCGTCTGGTCGAAGGAGCCCGCGGGTACCACCGCACTGTTCCTCGCCTTCGGCCTGTGCATCATGGTCGGCTACTACCTGGCCTTCACGGCCCGGCGGGTCGACGCGGGTGCGCAGGACAACGAGAACGCCGAGGTCTCGGACGACGCCGGTGAGCTGGGCTTCTTCAGCCCGCACAGCTGGCAGCCGCTGTCCCTGGCCGTCGGTGGCGCGCTCGCCTTCCTGGGCGTCGTCTTCGGCTGGTGGCTGCTGTACTTCTCCCTGCCGGTGATCCTCGTGGGTCTCTTCGGCTGGGTCTTCGAGTACTACCACGGCGAGAACCGCACGCAGTAACGGCACACAGCTGCCGTCGGGCGGGCCCGGACACCTCAACAGGTGTCCGGGCCCGCCGCTTTTGGTGGCGCGGGCCAGACCCGTTTGCAGTCCTCCAGCGCGCTGGGACAGGTGATTCTTCATATTTTTGGGGCATGAGTCACAGACCTCGAACCCGGACGGTGCTGAGCTGCGGCCTCCTGCTCGTGCCCCTTGCGGTGAGCGCCACCGCGTGCGGGGGCTCGGATTCGGAAGCGCTCTCCGCCAATCCCTACGACGCGGCCGACCAGATCTCGGCCAACACCCCGGACGGCAACAAGAAGGCGGACCCCGACAAGCCGCTTGAGGTGTCCGTCAACGGGGACGACGCGCGCATCACCGACGTCACGGCCACCGATTCCACCGGCCGCTTCGTCCACGGCGAGCTGAGCGCCGACGGCAGGCACTGGCGCACCACCGCGCCGCTGGCCGCCGGCTCCCGCTACACGGTCCGGGTGAGCACCGAGGAGGACGGTGAGCCCGGCCGCAAGACGCTCGTGGTCAACACCAAGGAGGCGGACGGCCAGTTGACCGCCGCCTTCGGGCCGGAGGCCGGCGAGTACGGCGTCGGCCAGCCGGTCACCGCGGAGCTGAGCCAGCCCGTCAAGGACCCGAAGGCCCGCGCCATCGTGGAGAGCGCCCTGAAGGTCGACTCGATGCCGCGGGTGGAGGGCGCCTGGCACTGGGTGGACGACAAGAAGCTGCACTTCCGCCCGAAGGAGTACTGGCCCGCCCACGCCACGATCTCGGTGCACAGCAACTTGGCGGGCCTGAAGATCGCCAAGGGGCTCTACGGAGGCCCGTCCAAGCCCGTGAAGCTCACCACCGGCGACCGGGTGGAGGCGATCACCGACGCGGGCACGCACCAGCTCACGGTGTGGCGCAACGGCGAGTCGATCAAGACCATCCCGGTGACCACCGGCAAGCCCGGCTTCTCCACCCGCAACGGCATCAAGGTCGTCCTCGGCAAGGAGAGCTTCGTACGGATGCGCAGCTCGACCGTCGGCATCGCCGCCGGGAGCTCGGATTCCTACGATCTGCCGGTCTACTGGGCCACCCGGGTGACCTGGAGCGGCGAGTACGTCCACGCCGCACCCTGGTCCGTCGGATCGCAGGGCGCGGCGAACGTCAGCCACGGCTGTACGGGCATGTCCACGGGCAACGCCCAGTGGTTCTTCAACACCGTGCGGGTCGGCGACATCGTCAAGGTCCTCAACAGCGGCGGTGACACCATGACGCCGTTCGACAACGGCTTCGGTGACTGGAACATGCCCTGGAAGGAATGGCGGGACGGCAGCGCGCTGAAGAACAAGGCGTCCAGCACCACAGGAGCGGCCGAGCGGGTACAGAACCCGGTCGGCGAGGCCCGGCTGCGCCCGCGGATCTGAGCGCCGCCCAGCAGGCCGCTCAGGCCTGTACGAGGTTCCTGCGGCGCAGCAGCCCGGCCAGGGTGTCGGCGAAGGCCACCGGGTCCAGCGGATGGGTCACCGCGGCGTCCGCCCGGCTCCAGGTGGCCAGCCAGGCGTCCTGCGGGCGGCCGATCAGCAGCAGCACCGGCGGACACCGGTAGATCTCGTCCTTGATCTGCCGGCAGACGCCCATGCCGCCCGCGGGCGCGGTCTCGCCGTCCAGGACGCAGACGTCGATACCGCCCTGCTCCAGGGCCGTCAGGACGGCCGGTGCGGTGGCGCACTCCAGGATCTCGATCTGCGGGGCATCGGCGGCGGGGCGCCGTCCGGCCGCCAGCCGGACCTGCTCGCGGGTGTTGGCGTTGTCGCTGTAGACCAGCACCGTGGCAGTCGCCTGCATCGTTCCTCCACGCTTCGTAGCGGCACAGCATCGGGTGGGGCGGATGCTACTCCCGCAAGGGGCGCCGGCAGGAGGGGTTGACCGGATCCAAGATCTGCCCGACGGCCCGTCAGGACCGGCGCCGGCGGGCCCGCGGCACGGCGGCCGGCCGGCCGCGTCCCTCCTTCGAGCGACCGCCGGAACGGTCCGTACGAGCAGGGCATACGTCCTTGACACACCGAACGGCACCCCCCGGAGTGAGGGCGGGATAAGCGACCGACATAATGTCGGTCGTGGCGACAGCAACGACAGTAGAAACCGGGCACGCGCACCCGTCGGTCAATCGGCCGAACCTCACCAGCGTCGGAACCATCATCTGGCTGAGTTCCGAGCTGATGTTCTTCGCGGCCCTCTTCGCGATGTACTTCACCCTTCGATCGGTGACCGGATCCGAGTATTGGAAGGAATCCGCCGATGCGCTGAATCTTCCGTTCTCCGCGACCAACACCACGATCCTGGTGCTCAGCTCGCTGACCTGCCAGCTCGGCGTGTTCGCCGCCGAGCGCGGTGACGTCAAGAAGCTCCGGGCCTGGTTCGTGGTCACCTTCGTCATGGGTGCGATCTTCATCGGCGGTCAGGTCTTCGAGTACACGGAACTGGTCAAGCACGAGGGCCTGTCGCTCTCGTCCGGCCCGTACGGCTCGGTGTTCTACCTGACCACCGGCTTCCACGGACTGCATGTGACGGGCGGTCTGATCGCCTTCCTGCTGGTCCTGGGCAGGACGTACGCGGCCAAGAGGTTCACCCACACGCAGGCCACCGCGGCCATCGTCGTGTCCTACTACTGGCACTTCGTCGATGTCGTCTGGATCGGCCTCTTCGCCACGATCTACCTGATCAAGTAGTCCGGACCCATACCGGCTCGTATCAGACAGACATATCCAAAGCATCGACGCAGAAGATCCTGACACCGGGGTAATCCGTGAAAAAGCTCTCCGCACGACGGCGCCATCCGCTGGCGGCGCTCGTCGTCCTACTCTTCGCGCTGGCGGTCACTGGGGGGGCGTACGCCGCGTTCGCGCCGGCGGACAAGGCTCAGGCCGATGACACCGCCCAGTCCCTTGCCATCAAGGAGGGCAAGAAGCTCTTCGCCGTCGGCTGCGCCAGCTGCCACGGCACCGGCGGTCAGGGCACCTCCGACGGCCCCAGCCTGGTCGGCGTCGGCGCCGCAGCCGTGGACTTCCAGGTGGGTACCGGCCGTATGCCGGCCCAGCAGCCCGGCGCCCAGGTGCCGCGGAAGAAGAACATCTACACCAACGCCCAGATCGACCAGCTCGCGGCCTACGTCGCCTCGCTGGGCGCCGGCCCGACCGTGCCGGACAAGGAGCAGTACAGCCCCGACGGTGCCAACATCGGCAAGGGCGGCGAGCTGTTCCGCACCAACTGCGCGCAGTGCCACAACTTCACCGGTAAGGGCGGCGCCCTGACCGATGGCAAGTACGCACCGACGCTTGAGGGCGTGGACCCGAAGCACATCTACGAGGCCATGGAAACCGGCCCGCAGAACATGCCCTCCTTCGGTGACGGTTCGCTGTCGAAGCAGAACAAGAAGGACATCATCGCGTACCTCGGCGCCGTCAACGGCGATGAATCCGAGAGCCCCGGCGGCCTCGACCTCGGCGGTCTCGGTCCGGTCAGTGAGGGTCTCTTCGGTTACATCTTCGGCCTGGGCGCGCTGGTCGCGGTCGCCATCTGGGTCGCAGCCCGGACTACGAAGGCCAAGAAGTCATGAGTGAGACTGGACGACACGAAGACGTGCCAGAAGAAACCCTTCCCGGTGAGCGGGAGACGGCTCACGAAGGTGTGGTGACCACGGCGGAGAACCCGTTCGCCGACCCGGGTCTGCCGCCCCACGAGCACCGTGCCCAGGACATCGACGACCGGGCCGCCAAGCGCTCCGAGCGCACCGTGGCGCTTCTCTTCGTCGTGTCCATGATCGCCACGGTCGCCTTCATCGCCTCGTACGTGGCGATCCCGATCGAGCAGAACGTCTACATCTGGCCGCTCGGTCACATCAGCGCGCTGAACTTCGCGCTCGGTCTGACGCTGGGCGCGGCGCTCTTCTGCATCGGCGCCGGTGCGGTCCACTGGGCCCGCACGCTGATGTCGGACGAGGAGGTCGCCGACGAGCGCCACCCGATCGAGGCGGCGCCGGAGGTCAAGGCCAAGGTCATGGCGGACTTCGCCCAGGGGGCGAAGGAGTCGCAGGTCGGCCGTCGCAAGCTGATCCGCAACACGATGTTCGGCGCGCTGGCCCTGGTGCCGCTCTCCGGTGTGGTGCTGCTGCGTGACCTCGGGCCGCTGCCCGGGAACAAGCTGCGCACCACGAACTGGAAGAAGGGCGTCCGCCTGGTCAACCAGTCCACCAACCTCCCGCTGCGTCCCGAGGACATCGCCGTCGGCTCCCTCACGTTCGCCAAGCCCGAGGGCCTGGAGGAGGACGACGAGGAGTTCGCGGAGAAGATCGCCAAGGACGCCCTGATGCTCGTGCGGATCCAGCCGCAGAACATCAAGGACAAGCACGAACTCTCCTGGTCGCACGAGGGCATCGTGGCGTACTCGAAGATCTGCACCCACGTGGGTTGTCCGATCAGCCTGTACGAGCAGCAGACGCACCACGTGCTCTGCCCCTGCCACCAGTCGACGTTCGACCTCTCTGACGGCGGTCGGGTGATCTTCGGTCCGGCCGGACACGCCCTGCCGCAGCTGCACATCACAGAGAAGGACGGCTTCCTGGAGGCCGCAAGCGGCTTCGAGGAGCCCGTCGGCCCGAGCTTCTGGGAGCGCGGATGAGTAACGAACAAGGCGCGACCAACCCGCGCCGCGGCCAGGCGCCGCGGGGCGAGCGGATCGCCGACTGGGCGGACGGCCGGCTGGGCATCTACAGCCTGGCCAAGTCCAACATGCGCAAGATCTTCCCGGACCACTGGTCCTTCATGCTGGGTGAGGTCGCGCTCTACAGCTTCATCATCATCATCCTGACCGGTGTCTATCTGACGCTGTTCTTCCACCCGAGCATGGCCGAGGTGACCTATCACGGTTCCTACGTGCCCATGCAGGGGATCCGGATGACGCAGGCCTTCGAGTCGACGCTGGACATCAGCTTCGACGTGCGCGGTGGTCTGCTGATCCGCCAGATCCACCACTGGGCCGCGCTGGTCTTCCTGGCCGCGATGATGGTCCACATGATGCGGGTGTTCTTCACCGGCGCCTTCCGCAAGCCGCGCGAGGTCAACTGGCTGTTCGGCTTCCTGCTGCTGGTGCTGGGCATGTTCACCGGCTTCACCGGTTACTCGCTCCCCGACGACCTGCTCTCCGGCACCGGTGTGCGGTTCATCGAGGGCGTCATCCTGGCGATGCCGCTGGTCGGTTCGTACCTGCAGTTCTTCATCTTCGGCGGGGAGTTCCCGGGGCACGACATCATCCCGCGGTTCTTCACGGTGCACGTCCTGCTGCTGCCGGGCATCATGCTCGGCCTGCTGGTGGCGCACCTGATCCTGGTCTTCTACCACAAGCACACCCAGTTCCCGGGTGCCGGCAAGACCAACAACAACGTCGTGGGCATGCCGCTGCTGCCGGTCTACATGGCCAAGGCCGGAGGCTTCTTCTTCCTGGTCTTCGGTGTGATCTCGGTGATCGCCGCGATCGCCAGCATCAACCCGGTGTGGGCGATCGGTCCCTACCGGCCGGACCAGGTGTCCACCGGCGCCCAGCCCGACTGGTACATGGGCTTCGCCGAGGGTCTGGTGCGTGTCATGCCGGGCTGGGAGTGGAACTTCTGGGGCCACACCCTCAACTTCGGTGTGCTGATCCCGATCCTGATCTTCCCGCTGGTCCTGGTCGCGATCGCCGTCTACCCGTTCATCGAGTCCTGGGTCAAGGGCGACAAGCGCGAGCACCACATCCTGGACCGCCCGCGCAACGTCCCGACCCGTACCGGCTTCGGTGTCGCCTGGCTCGTCGCGTACTTCGTGATGCTGATCGGTGGCGGTAACGACCTGTGGGCGACGCACTTCCACCTGTCGATCAACTCGATCACCTGGTTCGTGCGGATCGCGTTCTTCGTCGGACCGGTGCTGGCCTTCATCGCCACCAAGCGGATCTGCCTGGGGCTCCAGCGGCGCGACAAGGAGAAGGTGCTGCACGGTCGCGAGTCCGGCATCATCAAGCGCCTGCCGCACGGTGAGTTCATCGAGGTCCACGAGCCGCTCGACCAGGAGCAGCTGCACCTGCTCACGCAGCACGAGCAGCCCGCGCCGCTCGAGCTGGGCCCGGAGGTCGACGAGAACGGTGTGGAGCGCAAGCTGTCGCGTTCGCAGAAGCTGCGCGCCAAGCTCTCCAAGGCCTACTACGGCGAGGACAACGTCATCCCGAAGGCCACGGTCGAGGAGTACAAGGAGATCACCAGCGGCCACGGCCACCACTGATCACCGCAGCGCTTCCTAGCGCACCGTAGGTAGTACGCCACCCAGAGGGCCCCGTCCGATGATCGGACGGGGCCCTCCGGCGTGCCCGGCGGCTCGATAGGGTGACGGCATAAGCAGGAGACAATCCAGGAGAGTGGACCATGAACGTTGTGACCCCGGTTGGCGGCGACAGCGTGGCGGCCCAGACCTGGCCGGAGCTCCTCAACGCCCTGCTCGCCGGCCGTGACCTCAGCGCGGACGACACCGCCTGGGCGATGGACAAGATCATGCGGGGCGAGGCCGGCGACGCCCAGATCGCCGGGTTCGCGGTGGCCCTGCGCGCCAAGGGCGAGACCGTCGCGGAGATCTCCGGACTCGTCCGCACCATGTACGAGCACGCCCGGCTGATCGAGGTCCCCGGGCCCAGTGTCGACATCGTCGGCACCGGCGGCGACGGCGCCAAGACCGTCAACATCTCCACGATGTCCTCGATCGTGGTCGCCGGCACCGGCGCCAAGGTCGTCAAGCACGGCAACCGCGCCGCCTCCTCGGCCAGCGGCGCCTCCGACGTCCTGGAGAAGCTCGGGGTCAATCTCGACCTCACCCCGCAGCGGGTCACCGAGGTCGCCCGGGAAGCGGGCATCACCTTCTGCTTCGCGGTGAAGTTCCACCCCTCACTGCGGCATGTCGCCAACGCGCGGGCCCAGCTCGGCATCCGTACGACCTTCAATGTGCTCGGCCCGCTGACCAACCCCGCGAAGGTCCGCGCCCAGGCGACCGGTGTCGCGGACGCCCGGATGGCACCGATCCTGGCCGGGGTGCTCGCCGAGCGCGGCTCGTCGGCGCTGGTGTTCCGCGGCGACGACGGCCTGGACGAGCTGACCACGACCGCGACCTCCCGGGTGTGGATCGTCCGGGACGGCACGGTGCGCGAGGAGTCCTTCGACCCCCGGGACGTGGGCATCCCCCTGGTGCCGGTGGAGGCGCTGCGCGGGGCGGACGCCTCGTACAACGCGGATGTGGCCCGCCGGCTGCTGGACGGGGAGACCGGCCCGGTGCGCGACGCGGTACTGCTGAACTCCGCGGCGGCGCTGGTCGCGCTGGAGCCGGCGGACGCTCCGCTGGCCGAGCAGATCCGGGCCGGGATCGAGCGGGCCGCCGCCTCGATCGACTCCGGGGCGGCCAAGCGGGTGCTGGAGCGCTGGGTGGCGGCCAGCAACACATGAGCGCACGGTGACGCAGGGTGTGACGCAGGGCTCAGTCCGTCATACGGACCGGGCCTTGCGCCTCTTTGCCCGTGTGGCATGATTCTGCCCAGGTCACGAGTGACAGCGATGCAGGCCCCGGCCCGCTGTCCGGCAACCCTCCTTCCGTGGCGGGGTGCCCCGGGTGATGACCAGGCCGTAGGCAGCGAGGTCTGCGGCAAGCGCGGATCCCTCGCCAGGGATCCTGGTCCCCGAGGGAGAACTTCCGTGAATCAGCGAATGCGATAGGGCCCGACGGCCCCTTTTCCGCATCCCTTTTTCTTTTCCCGCCGCGGTGCCCCGGCGCGCCTTCGCGCCCCCGCCCGCAGCGAATTCGCTTACCTCTTACGGGAGTTCGCCATGTCTGGTTCCGCCGTTGCCGCCGACCGTTCCGTTTGTGCCCCGCTGCCGGTTCTCGGCCGGGATGTCCTCGTCCCGCTCGTGACCGGCGGCGAGGTCGACTACGCCGCGCTGGACTACGCCGCCAGCGCCCCCGCGCTCCAGCGGGTCTGGGACGACGTGGCGGCCTACGCCCCGTACTACGGCAGCGTGCACCGCGGCGCCGGATACCTCTCGCAGCTGTCCACCGACCTCTTCGAGAACAGCCGCCGCACGATCGAGGAGTTCCTCGGCTGCCGCACCGAGGACCAGGCCGTCTTCACCCGCTCCACCACCGACTCGCTGAACCTGCTCGCGGCCGTACTCCCCGAGAACACCCGGGTGTTCGTCTTCGAGACCGAGCACCACGCCTCGCTGCTGCCGTGGGAGCAGCGCCCCGACGTCACGGTGACCTACCTCAACGCGCCCCGGACCCCGCAGCAGGCCGTGGACACCCTGGAGAAGGCGCTGGCCGCGCGCGAGCCCTACGGCCCGGCGCTGGTCTGCGTGACCGGTGCGTCGAATGTGACCGGTGAGCTGTGGCCGGTGCGGGAGCTGGCGGCCGCCGCGCACGCCCACGGCGCCCGGATCGTGCTGGACGCGGCGCAGCTCGTGCCGCACCACCCGGTGGACCTCGGTGAGCTGGACGTGGACTGGGTCGCCTTCTCCGGACACAAGCTCTATGCGCCGTTCGGCGCCGGGGTGCTGGCCGGCCGCGCGGACTGGCTGCGGGACGCCGCCCCGTACCTGGCCGGCGGCGGCGCCAGCCGCAAGGTCTCCCGCCGCCCCGACGGCGGGGTGGACGTCGAGTGGCACACCACCGCGGCCCGGCACGAGGCCGGTTCGCCCAACGTCATCGGCGCCTACGCCATCGCCTCGGCCTGCCGGGCGCTCACCGAGGCCGGCTTCGAGGGCCTGGTCGCCCGCGAACAGGAGCTGATCGCCCGCCTCCGCACGGGCCTGGCCGAGGTACCCGAGGTCACCGTGCTCTCCCTCTTCGGCGACGACGCCGCACGCGTGGGCGTCCTCTCCTTCGTCGTCGAAGGCTGGAACAGCTCGCACTTCGCGGCCGCCCTCTCCGCGGAGTACGGCATCGGCGTCCGCGACGGCCTCTTCTGCGCCCACCCCCTCGTCCGCACCCTCCTGGGCAGCGCCCCCCAGGACCCCGGCGAGTGCGGCGCCCCCGACGCGGCCCCCGGCGAGAAGTCCCTCAACGCCATCCGCGTCAGCCTGGGCGTCGGCACGCCGGACGAGCACGTCGACCGCTTCCTCCGCGCGGTCACCGAACTGGTGACGAACGGGGCCCGCTGGAACTACCGCACGGAGGCCGGGCGTTGTGTGCCGGCGCGTAGCGCCTAGCCTTCCCACGTTTTCGGCTGTCCCGCCGTGGGGGACCTCGCCGTTTGTTGCCCGCTGCGCGGTGCCCTCGCCGTTGCGCCTGCGGCGGGCCGGTCCGCTGCGCTTGGCCTGTCTCCCGCGTTTTCGGCTTTCCCGCCGTGGTGGTTTCTCGCCGTTGCGCCTGCGGCGGGCGGTGCCGCTGCGCGGGGCTGTCGGGTGCGGTGACGGGCCTCCGGGGCAGGGGTGTGGGACTGCTTCGCTTTACGTCCCACACCCCTGCCCCTCCGGCCCGTCCCCTCCCGTGGGATGGGTGGGAAAACGGTTGGTGGGGGCTGTTCTGAGTGGTCCGGTGCGCCGCACTGGTCGCAGTGAAAGGGCTGACGGCGGCCAGCCCCCACTCACCTGTACTCACTCCCCCACGGGAGGTGACGGGCCGGAGGGGCCTGGTGTGTGGACGTAAAGCGAAGCAGTCCACACACCAGGCCCCTCCGGCCCGTCACCGCACCCACAAACCACCCCGCCCGCCGCAGGCGCCACGGCGAGAAACCACCACGGCGGGACAGACAAAAGCGTGGGAAGAGACGGGCTAGGCCTCCAGCCCAATCGCAAAGGCCGCCTCAAGGTCGTGCTGGCTGTAAGTGCGGAAGGCGATGTGCGTCTCTGTGGAGGTGACGCCGGGGACCTTGCTGATGCGGCCGGGGATGACGTCCGCGAGGTCGTCGTGGGCGGCGACGCGGACCATCGCGATGAGGTCGTGGGCGCCGGTGACCGAGTAGACCTCGCTGACGCCGTCCAGTGCGGCGATCTTCTCGGCGATCTCCGGGATCTGGTCCACGTTGGTCTTGATGAGCACGATCGACGTGATCACGGCTGGCTCTCTTCCTCGGTCGCCCGGTCGTTCGCCCTGGTGGCCCCCACACTATCCCTCCCGTAGCGGGCCCATGCGTAGAGGAAGCCGAGCGCGAAGCCGATGACATGGGCGAGGTAGGCGACGCCCGGACCGCGGGGGTCGTCCTGGGCTGCCTGCCACTGGATGACGAACCAGAACAGCAGCACGATCCAGGCGGGAAAGCGCAGCGGCAGGAAGAACAGGAACGGGAAGAGACTGGTGACCCGGGCCGTCGGGAACAGGTAGAGGAAGGCGCCCAGGACGCCGGAGATCGAGCCGGAGGCGCCGACCAGTGTCTGGCCCGAGTCGGCGTGCGCGGCCGCGTAGCCGAGCAGCGCCAGGTAGCCGATGATGAGGTAGAAGGCGGTGAACGGCAGCCGGCCCATGCGCGCCTCGGCCATCGCGCCGAAGACGTAGAGAAACAGCATGTTGCCGAGCAGGTGCAGCCAGCTGCCGTGCACGAACAACGCGGTGAGCGGCGTGACCAGAGCCCGTACCGAGCCGCTCCACAGATCCAGCGGGATCACGCCCCACCGCTCGAAATAGGCGGTCTGGGCCTTCAGCAGGGCGTCGCCGGTGCCGTATATCCGGTTCAGGCCGGAGGCGGGGCCGAGCACGAAGACCGCACAGCACAGGCCGATCAGCACATTCGTCATCCGCGAGAACACCGCGGTCAGGGACCGGGTGGGGTGCGGACGACGGGGGAGGAGACCGGACGAGCGGGGAGAACGGGGAGAGGGGGCCGGCGCCGTCATGAAGTGATCATGGCTCAATGCGGGCAATCGGGACAGAGTGCCTCGCCGGGTCCCGGCCCCCGGGCGGGGCCCGCACCCGCCCCCCGTCAGGCCGTAGGGTTACAGGCAGTACCTTGCGTACTTCCGCAGTCCGACGGCGCACCGCGTGAACCGCGCAACAGCACATGACGATGAGTACGAAAGAGGACGACACGATGGCTGTTCCCCTGCCGACGGCCGAAACTCGGTGGCGCTGCACGCTGTGCGGCAACCTCACGCGTTTCGACGTGACCCGCCAGTCCAAGGTGGTGGAGTACGTCCACCTGGACCTGGCCGGGGACCCGAAGGTGGAGGAGCGCGAGGTCCTCAGTGAGAGCATCGAGTCCGTGCGCTGCCGCTGGTGCAACGCGGTCGACCAGATCGAGCTGGTGGACCGTCCGGGCGCGAACGCCTGAGATCGGAGCGAGGCAGCCGTGGTGGACCGTCCAGAAGGGGAGCCGGGGGCCCAGCGTGACGACGTACCCGAGGGTGCGGCGGACGAGGTGCTCGACCGACCGCTGCCCGAGGGCGTACGGCGCCGTGTCGTGGCGCTCACCGCGGAGTCGTTCGGCGCGCTGACGGTCGCCGAACTCCCGCCCCCGCTGCGGCAGTACGCCCGGTTCACCCCGACTCGTCGGGCCAAATTCGCCGGAAACGCGATGGCCGCGGCGCTGGAGAGCGACGCGGTCTTCCGGCAGCGGATCGCCGGCAAGCTGCACGAGGCGCAGCCGGAGCTGGCCGCGGCGCTGGAGCACGGTACCCCGCCCGCGGCCGCCGATCCGCTCGATGTCGCTGCGGCGGCCTATGTGCTGCGGCCCGAGGGCTGGGTCAAGCTGGTCGCGGCGGCCGGCGAGGAGGCCCAGCGGGCGCGCGCCGAGCGGGCCGGCGAGGAGGCCGAGCGGGAGCTGGCCCGGCTGCGCGAGGAGCTGGCGCAGGCGCGCGGCGAGGCCCGTACGGAGGCCGACCGCATCCGGGTGGACCTGGATGCTGTGCGCAAGGAGAACGAGTCGCTGCGGCGCAAGCTGCGCAGTGCGCTGAGCGACATCAAGCGCGGTGAGGCGGCGGTCCGCAAGGCCGAGGCCGCGCTGGCGGAGGAGCGGGACCGGGCGGCCACCGAGAAGACCACCGCGGACAGCGAGGTGCGCCGGCTCAAGGGCCGGATCGCCGAGGCCGAGACGGCGCTGGAGACCAGCCGGCGCTCCGCGCGCGAGGGTCGCAGCGTCGAGGACATGCGGCTGCGGCTGCTGCTGGACACGGTCCTGGACGCGGCCCAGGGGCTGCGCCGCGAACTGGCCCTGCCGCCCGCGAACGTGCACCCGGCGGACACCGTCGAGGCGGTCGCGCCGGGGCGGATGACGCCCAAGGACATCGCGACCCGGGCGCTGTCGGAGATGGACCCGGCGCTGCTCGACCAGCTTCTCGCCCTGCCGCAGGCGCATTTGGTGGTGGATGGCTACAACGTCACCAAAACCGGCTATCCGACCATGCCGCTCGAAAAGCAGCGGCTGCGGCTGCTGGGCGGCCTCGCGGTGCTGGCGGCGCAGACCGGCGCCGAGATGACCTGTGTCTTCGACGGCGCGGAGCTGGCGGCGCCGGTGCTGCTCGCGCCGCCGCGCGGGGTCCGGGTGCTGTTCAGCAAACCGGGCGTAACGGCCGATGAGTTGATTCGTCAGCTCGTAAGGGCCGAACCGCCCGGCCGCCCGGTCGTCGTGGTCTCCACGGACCGGGAAGTGGCCGACGGTGTGGCGAAGGCCGGGGCGCGCCCGGTCGCATCGGCCTTGCTTCTCAAGCGACTTGCCCGCACCTGACGCACTCCCCTCCGTCGGGGTCTCGGACGCGGAATTCGCTTGCGCTCCGTATCTGAGCGTCAATTGGCGCTTACTGCCTGTGCGATGTTGGTAAAGGATGGGGTTGGTGGCGCAGAATTTTCCCGTGAGGATTTGAAGCGATCACAACTCCGTTACTAAGGTCAGCCCCGAACCTTCATGCAGATGATCATCCAACCGGGATGAACAGTGAAGGAACCGCCGAGTCCGCGGCGTTCACGCGGAGCCGGGGTCTCACCCCCCCACTTCCCGGTAGGCGGCTGGAGGAAGAAGGAGCTCGCCCCCGTGGCGTCCCACCGTCGACCCAAGCAGCCGAGCCGTACCCGCGTGACCGTGCTCACCGCCACCGCCGCGGCGGCCGTGGCTCTCTCGTCCCAGGCCGCCCAGGCCGACCCCCACCAGTCGAAGAAGGACGTCAAGTCCGAGGTCGACAAGCTCTATGGGGAGGCCGAGCAGGCCACCGAGAAGTACAACGGCGTCAAGGAGCAGCAGGAGAAGCTCCAGAAGGAGGTCGACGACCTCCAGGACAAGGTCGCCCGCGGTCAGGGTGAGCTCAACCAGCTCCGCAAGGGCCTCGGCGCGGTCGCCTCCGGCCAGTACCGCAGCGGCAGCATCGACCCCTCGGTCCAGCTGTTCCTCTCCGGCGACCCGGACACCTACCTCGAAAAGGCCGCCACGCTCGACCAGTTGAGCGGCAAGCAGGCCGACCAGCTGAAGACCATCGCGGACAAGCAGCGCCGGCTCGCCCAGGAGCGCGCGGAGGCCGCGGCCAAGATCAAGGACCTCTCCGAGACCCGTAAGGCGCTCGGTGACAAGAAGGACGAGATCAAGGGCAAGCTCGGCAAGGCGCAGGAGCTGCTGAACACCCTGACCGCCAAGGAGCGGGCGGCCATGCAGGCCGAGGAGAACCGCGCCAACCGCAGCAACTCGCGGGTCAACCTCGGCGATGACGTGCCGGCTTCGCAGCGCGGTGCAGCCGCCCTCCAGGCCGCTCAGTCCAAGATAGGTTCGCCGTACGTCTGGGGCGCCACCGGCCCGTCGTCCTTCGACTGCTCCGGTCTGACCTCCTGGGCGTACCAGCAGGCCGGCCAGTCGCTGCCGCGCACCTCGCAGGCACAGGCCAGCGCCGGTACCCAGATCAGCTCGCAGAGCGCCCTCAAGCCCGGCGATCTGGTGCTCTTCTACAGCGACCTGCACCACATCGGTCTCTACGCGGGCAACGGCCAGGTCCTGCACGCACCGAAGCCGGGCGCCAACGTGCGCTATGAGTCGATCAACAACATGCCCTTCATGTATGGCGTGCGGGTCTGAAAAGCCTCACAACCCCCTCAACCTGCCGCCCGAACGGGCGAATTGCGGCCCCGGCCGCTGACCTGCCGCCCCGCCGGTGACCTGCACAGTCACCGGCGGGGCGGCTTTTTGCGGTCGAAATGGGCGCTTTGGCCGGTGTGCATCGCCGCCGTTACTGTCTGCCCTCGCAGCATCCGGTTCACCGCGCGCCCTCCCGGGGCGGCAGGGGCTGCACGGAAGGAGTGCGGCTCTCGTGGTGTCCCACCGCCGTACCTCGCAGCACCCCCAGACCACCCTCGCCGGAGTCACCGTGGTGTCGGCTGCCCTGGCGACCGCGGCCGCCGCGCTGTCGGCGCCACCGGCCGCCGCCGACCCCGCGGACAGCCCGTCCACCGGCCGTGCCGCGGCGACCGCACGGGTCGACAGCCTCTACGTCCAGGCGGAGCGGGCCACCGAGAAGTACAACGGCGCCCAGGCCCGGACCAAGGAGCTGCGCCACGAGGTGGCGGCCCTCCAGGACCGCACCGCCCGCGCCCAGGAGCGGGTCAACCGGATGCGCGGCCATCTGGGCGCGCTGGCCGCCGCCCAGTACCGGTCGGGCGGGATCGACCCCACGGTCCGGCTCATGCTCTCCGAACGGCCCGACACCTACCTGGAGAAGGCCTCCGCGCTCGACCGGCTCGGTCACCGGCAGGCCGATGAGCTGCGCGGCCTCCAAGCGGCCCAGCGCTGCCTGGAGCAGCAGCGCAGGGAGACCGTCAGGAAGCTCGCCGAGCTGGAGGCCGGCCGCAAGGCTGTCGCTCGCCACAAGAAGGACGTACAGCGCAAGCTGGCCACCGCGCGGCGGCTGCTGAACGCGCTCCCCAAGCGCGACCGGGCCGCCTACGAGCGGGCCTCCCGGAGCGACGGGCACCGCGAGGCGGCCCCGGACCTGAGCGGCGCCGCACCGTCCTCCGGGCGGGCCGCCGCCGCCGTCGCCGCGGTGCGTGCCGCGGTCGGCTCCCCGTACGCCTGGGGGAGCAGCGGCCCCACGGCCTTCGACTGCTCCGGACTCACCCAATGGGCCTACGGCCGGGCCGGAGTCTCCCTCCCGCGTACCTCCCAGGCCCAGCGGGGCGCCGGCCGGCAGGTGCCGCTGAGCCAGGCACGCCCCGGTGACCTGGTCATCTACCGTTCGGACGCCAGCCATGTCGGGATGTACGTCGGCAACGGCCAAGTGGTGCACGCGCCCTACCCCGGCGCACGGGTCCGCTACGACCGCGTCGGGATGATGCCGATCTCGTCCGTCACCAGGCCCTGAGGCGGATCTCCGCGTTTTTGCCCGGGCCGGGCCCGACCTACGATCGTCCGCATGTCATACCAGCGGGCGAGACGGCGGCCGTCGCGGGCCGGGGCGGCGGGCTGCGCCGCCCTGGTCCTCGCGCTGCTCGCCCCGCTGGCCGGCTGCGGGCCCGCGGGCTCCCCGCCGGCGACGGCCCGCTTCCCCGACGTCCAGCGGATGCTCGACACCCGCGCGCGGGCCGTCGAGCGGCAGGACGCGGCGGGCTTCCTCGCCTCCGTCGACCCGCGGGCCGTCGGCTACCGCGACCGCCAGCGCGCGATGTTCGCCCACCTGAAGGGCGTGCCGCTGGCCGACTGGCACTACGACCTCGACTCCGCCGACGCCTTCCCGCTCCCGGCCGGCGGCGACCGGACGCGGCTGGCCGCGAAGGTGCGGCTGCGCTACCGCCTCAAGGGCTTCGACACCGCGCCGGTGCACGCCGTCCAGTACCTCACCCTGACCGAGCGCGACGGCCGCTGGCTGATCTCCTCGGACACCGACGGCGCGGCGGCGGGCCGCAGCGGCACCCGTCAGCTGTGGGACCAGGGGCCGGTGAAGCTGGTCCGCGGCCGGTACAGCCTGGTGCTCGGCGGCGGCGCGCAGCGGGCGCGGCTGAAGGATCTGGCGCACCGGGTGGACCGGGCGGTGCCCGCGGTCTCCGCGGCCTGGAAGGGGAAGTGGTCGCAGAAGGTCGTGGTGGAGGCGCCGGACACGGTGGAGGGCATGGCGCAGCTGATGGGCAGCGACGATCCGTCCGGCTACGCGGGGATCGCGGCGGTCACCACCGGGGAGGCCGGGGTCTCGACGACCGCGCCGGCGGACCGCGTGATCATCAACCCGGACGCGTACGAGGAGCTCAACGACCTGGGCCGCCGGGTGGTCCTCACCCACGAGACCGCCCATGTCGCCACCCGCACGGCCACCACACCGGCCACCCCGCTGTGGCTCTCCGAGGGCTTCGCCGACTGGGCCGCCTACCGCGGCATCCGCCGCAAGGCCGCCCTCACCGCCCCCGAACTCACCCGCGCGGTCGCCGCGGGCAAGCTCCCCGCCCGTCTGCCGACCGATGAGGACTTCGGCTTCAAGGCGGGCGCCGACCGGCTGGCGAAGGCATACGAGGGCAGCTGGCTGGCCTGCCGGATGATCGCCGAGAAGTGGGGCGAGGCCAAGCTGCTCGCCTTCTACCGGGCGGCGGGCAGGAGCGCGACCCAGGTCTCGGCGGGGGGCGCGGGGGCCCCGATCGAGGCGGCCTCGTCGGCCACGGCGGCCTCGTCCCGCTCCCGCCCGGCCACCCCGGCCGCCCGCCCCGGAGAGCGGCCGAAGGCCCGCGCCGAGCGGACCGACCACGCCATGCGCACCCAACTGGGCGTCAGCATGGCGGAGTTCACCCGGCAGTGGCGCGCCTTCGTGCGGAAACAACTGGCGCGCTGAGGGAGGCGGACGGGCTCACGGCGACGGCGGCGCGCCCTCCGTCCGGGGCTGCGGGGCGGTGCCGGTGAGCTCCGGGGGAGCGGCCGGGGCCCCGGCGGCCGCACGGCGGGCGCGCACCACGCCGACGGTCCCGGTCCGCCCGCGCCCGGCCCGCCCGCGCCCGTCGCCCCGTGTCGAGACCCACAGCCGGCGGCAGGCGATCAGCGACGCGGTGGCCAGCAGCCCGTTGCGTACGGTCAGCAGCGCGACGCCCCACGGATCGCTCGCGACGACCTGCGCGAAGCCGACGGGGAATTCCAGCAGCGTGACCCCGGTGGCGATCAGGACCAGCACCACCGGCAGCGTCTGCCGGGCGGCACGTACCGTCACACAGACCGCGCCGAGCCCCACCAGCCACAGCATGTACTGCGGGCTGATCACCCGGCTGGTGGTCGTGAACAGCAGCGTGGCGGTGAAGGCGGCCTCGCACAGCGTCCCGGGGCGCAGCTCCCGGACCCGCACCCGCCACAGGAACAGCCAGCCCACGGCGGCCAGGCTCAGGGTGAGCGAGACGGTGCTGACGAACGGGACACCCGGACCGAGGAACTCCAGCGAGCCGTAGTTCAGCAGCACCTGCCCGTCCCACCCGTAGTGGCGGGCCACATGGAAGACCAGCGCGCCGAGCGACTCGACCTCCGTACCGCGGTCGCGCTGGAAGGTGAGGAAGGCCAGCGCGCCCGGTGCGGCGGCCACGAGGAGCAGGGTCAGCCCGGCCGCGGTGCCGGCCGCGGTCCGCCACAGCGCGCGGGCCCGGCGGCCGCGCAGCGCCGCCCCGGTCAGCAGCAGCGCGGGCCAGACCTTCAGCAGCGCCCCGAAGGCGATCAGCGCGCCCGCCACCCGCGGCCGCCGGGCGGCGGCGAACAGCGCGGCGACGGCGACCGCGGTGACCATCAGGTCGTAGCGGGCGTAGGCCGTCGGGCCCAGCAGTGCCACCCCCGCGATCCACACCCAGGCGCCGGCCGGCCGGTGCTCCGCCCGGCGGCCGGCCCGCAGCAGGAGCGCCAGCGTCGCCGCGTCCGTGACCAGGATCAGGGTGAAGAAGGCCGTCGTGTAGTCCAGGAACGGCAGCAGACCGGGGGAGAGGATCGCCAGCGCCGCGGCCGGCGGGTACTGCCAGGTCACATCGTTCAGCGGGAAGGTGCCGGTCTTCAGGACGCCGAACCAGCCCTGGTAGATCACCGAGACATCAGTGGTGACGTCCGGCCCCGGCAGCACCAGCACTCTCAGGACGCACAGCAGGACCACCGCCCGGGTCGCGGCCCAGACCGCGACCGGGAGCCATACCCCGCGCGCTCTGCTGATCCTGTCCATCGTCACCTCGTCGCTTTCCCTGCCGCCGTCCGCCGGCGCCGCTCGCGGCCGTGGACCCGGCGCCCTGCCCACTGTCCCGTGTGTACCGCGCTGCCCGCTCGTGCCTGCTGCATGATGCCGGTGGCGGCTGTCATGACCGTAGAGGAGGCACGGGCGTGGCGGGGTGGGCGGCCGCCCACCCGGGGCCGGCGGGTACTGTCGGGCCAGGACCGCCGAGACCCACCGTCGAGAGACCATCGTGCACAAGACCTTGATCGTCACGAACGACTTCCCGCCGCGGCCCGGCGGCATCCAGGCCTTCCTGCACAGCATGGCGCTGCGCCTGGACCCCACCCAGGTCGTCGTCTACGCCTCGACCTGGAAGCGCAGCGAGGAGGGGCGCGCGGCCACCGCCGCCTTCGACGCCGAGCAGCCGTTCCCGGTGATCCGGGACCGTACGACGATGCTGCTGCCCACCCCGAGGGTGACCCGGCGGGCCACCGGGCTGCTGCGTGAACACGGCTGTTCCTCCGTCTGGTTCGGGGCGGCGGCGCCGCTCGGGCTGATGGCGCCCGCGCTCCGTGCGGCCGGCGCCCGCCGCATCGTGGCGACCACGCACGGCCACGAGGCGGGCTGGGCGCAGCTGCCGGCCGCCCGGCAGCTGCTGCGCCGGATCGGTACGGGGACGGACACGCTCACCTACCTCGGTGAGTACACCCGCTCGCGGATCGCCGGTGCGCTCACCCCGGAGGCCGCCGCGCGGATGGTCCAACTCCCGCCCGGCGTCGACGAGAAGACCTTTCACCCCGGTTCGGGCGGCGATGCCGTACGGGACCGGCTCGGGCTGACCGGCCGGCCGGTGGTGGTGTGTGTCTCGCGGCTGGTCCCGCGCAAGGGCCAGGACACCCTGATCGAGGCGATGCCGGCCATTCTGGCCGCGGTGCCCGACGCGGTGCTGCTGATCGTCGGCGGCGGCCCGTACGAGAAGGAACTGCGCGCGCTGGCCCAGGAGAAGGGCGTCGCGGAATCGGTGCACTTCACCGGCGCGGTCCCCTGGGAGGAGCTGCCGGCCCACTACGGCGCCGGCGATGTCTTCGCGATGCCGTGCCGCACCCGCCGCGGCGGGCTGGACGTCGAGGGCCTCGGCATCGTCTACCTGGAGGCCTCGGCGACCGGCCTGCCCGTGGTGGCGGGCGACTCGGGCGGCGCCCCCGACGCCGTCCTGGAGGGCGAGACGGGCTGGGTCGTCCCCGGCGGGTCCCCGGCCCCCACGGCCGACCGCATCGTCACCCTGCTCCGCGACCCCGCGCTGCGCCGCTCGATGGGCGAACGCGGACGCGCCTGGGTGGAGGAGAAGTGGCGCTGGGACCTGCTGGCGGAGGGCCTGAAGGAACTCCTCTGAGCGGGCCGTCCGCGGTCCGGGTCCCACGACGAATCCGCCGCCGTGGCGCGGCCACGACGGCGGATTCCGGAAAGACGAACGGCCCGGCGGGGCCCGCCCCTACGCGCGGTAGAGCGCCTCGATGTCCTCCGCGAAGTCCTTGGCGACCACGTTCCGCTTGAGCTTCAGCGACGGTGTGACATGGCCCGACTCCTCGGTGAACTGGGTCGGCAGGATGCGGAACTTGCGCACCGACTCGGCCTTGGAGACGGCCGCGTTGCCGTCGTCGACCGCGCGCTGGACGGCGGCCAGCAGCTCCGGGTCCTCGGCGATCTGGGACGGCGTCACATCGGCGGGGTGGCCGTGCTCCTCGGCCCAGCGGGGCAGGAACTCCTCGTCGAGGGTGACCAGCGCGCCGATGAACGGGCGGCCGTCGCCGACGACCATGCACTCGGCGATCAGGGCGTGCGCCCGGATCCGGTCCTCGATCACCGCCGGGGCGACGTTCTTGCCGCCCGCGGTGACGAGGATCTCCTTCTTGCGGCCGGTGATGGCGAGGTAGCCGTCCTCGTCGAGGGTGCCGAGGTCGCCGGTGTGGAACCAGCCGTCGGACAGCGCCTCCTTGGTGGCCGACGGGTTGTTCCAGTACTCGGTGAACAGATGCTCGCCGTGCAGCAGCACCTCGCCGTCGTCGGCGATCCGCACGACCGAGCCGGGCAGCGGCTGGCCGACGGTGCCGATCTTCTGCCGGTCCCACGGGTTGAAGGCGGTGGCCGCACAGGACTCCGTCAGGCCGTAGCCCTCCAGGACGGTGAAGCCGATACCGCGGTAGAAGTGGCCCAGCCGTTCACCGAGCGGGGCGCCGCCGGAGATGGCGTGGGTGGCACGGCCGCCGAGGACGGCGCGCAGCCTGCCGTACACGAGCCGGTCGAAGACCTTGTACTTCAGCTTGAGACCGAACGTCGGACCCGCCGGGGTGTCCCGCGCGCGGCTGTAGGCGATCGCGACGTCCGCCGCCTTGTCGAAGATCTTGCCCTTGCCGTCGGCCTGCGCCTTGGCCCGCGCCGAGTTGTAGACCTTCTCGAAGACCCGCGGCACGCCCAGGACCAGCTTCGGCCGGAAGGAGGCGAGGTCGTCGGTGAGGTTCTTGATGTCGGGGGCGTGGCCCAGCTTGATGGGCGCCATCACCGCGGCGACCTGCACCAGCCGGCCGAAGACATGCGCGATGGGGAGGAAGAGGAGCACCGAGGACTCGCCCGTGCGGAACAGCGGCCGCAGCCGCTCCACGATGTTGCCGCACTCGGCGAAGAAGCTGCGGTGGCTGAGCACACAGCCCTTGGGACGGCCGGTGGTGCCGGAGGTGTAGACGATGGTCGCGGGCGAGTCCGCGTCGGCGAGCGCGCTGCGCGCCTCCACCTCGTCGTCGGAGATGTCGGCGCCCGCGGCCTGGAGCCGGGCGATGGCGTCCCGTTCGATCTGCCAGATGTTCTCCAGCTCGGGCAGCCGGTCGCGGACCGACTCGACGGTCGCCTCGTGGGTGGGGCTCTCCACCAGACAGGCCACCGCGCCGGAGTCACCGAGGATCCACTGGATCTGCTCGGCCGAACTGGTCTCGTACACGGGGACGGTGATCGCGCCGGCGCTCCAGATGGCGAAGTCCAGCAGTGTCCACTCATAACGGGTGCGCGACATCAGACCGACCCGGTCGCCGGGCCGGACCCCGGAGGCGATCAGACCTTTGGCGGCGGCGCGGACCTCGGCGAGGAAGGTGGCGGCGGTGACGTCCTGCCACGCTCCGTTCACCTTGCGTCCCATGACGGCAACATCCGGGTGCTGCGCGGCATTTCGGCGGATGAGATCCGTCAGATTGCCGTCCGCGGGGACCTCGTACAGGGCCGGAAGGCTGAACTCGCGCAAGACTGCTGCTCCTCAAAAGCGCCGGCGCCACGACGCTGTGTGTTGCACCGGCGGCGGTCCACGATCATGCAGGGGGGATTGGACTGCCCGGACGTTACCCATCGGTATCGCAGTTGGGATAGGGGGGAACGGCCAGATGTTCGATGCGTCACAGCTGCGGGACACGCCATGGGGACTGACCCGCGCAGACTAGACCAATGGGTAGGTGACCCGAAAGTAACTCCGGCTGTGGGACCCCGTCTCCCGCCGGCCGCGCGCGCGATCTAGGGTGACGCCATGCGTGTGCATGTGGTCAGTGACGTACACGGCAACAGCCGGGACCTCGCGGCGGCCGGAGCCGGCGCCGATGCCCTGGTCTGCCTCGGTGACCTGGTCCTTTTCCTCGACTATGCCGACCACTCGCGCGGCATCTTCCCCGACCTCTTCGGCACCGCGAACGCGGACGCCCTGGTCGAACTGCGCACCGCCCGCCGCTTCGAGGAGGCCCGCGCCCTGGGCCGCCGGCTGTGGGGCGAGCTGGACCGTACGGGCGTGAGCCGGGAGTCGGTCATAGAGGGCGCGGTCCGCCGGCAGTACGCCGAACTGTTCGCCGCCTTCCCGACTCCCACGTACGCCACCTACGGCAACGTCGACATACCGCGCCTGTGGCCCGAGTACGCCGGACCGGGCACCACCGTCCTGGACGGCCAGCGGGTGGAGATCGGCGGCCGGGTCTTCGGATTCGTCGGCGGCGGCCTGACCACCCCCATGCGCACGCCCTACGAGATCAGCGACGAGGAGTACGCCGCGAAGATCGAGGCGGTCGGCGAGGTGGACGTGCTGTGCACCCATATCCCGCCCGACGTCCCCGAGCTCTGCTACGACACCGTCGCCCGCCGCTTCGAGCGCGGCAGCGCGGCCCTGCTGCACGCCATCCGCACCACCCGGCCGCGCTACTCCCTCTTCGGCCATGTGCACCAGCCGCTCGTCCGCCGGGCCCGTATCGAGGGCACGGAATGCGTCAATGTCGGCCACTTCAATGCGACCGGGACGCCCTATGTCCTGGAGTGGTGAGCCCGGACACCTCTGGTCGTGAGCCCGGGGGAGCGGGCCGGCCGGCCGCCCCGCCCCGTCGTTCCGGGCCTGCTGGTGTCCGCCCGCGTTCCCCCGCGGGGTAGCCTTCAGCAGCAGAGACACCGCGTTTCAGCAAGTCGGCGGACCGACATGAATCGGCATGGAGGAGTCACGGCGATGGCCGAACACACCAGCTCGAGCATCACGATCGAGGCGGCACCCGCCGAAGTGATGGGAGTGATCGCCGACTTTGACCGCTACCCGGAATGGACCGGAGAGGTCAAAGAGGCAGAGGTGCTCGCCAAGGACGACCGCGGCCGCGCCGAGCAGGTGCGCCTGCTGCTGGACGCCGGAGCGATCAAGGACGACCACACCCTCGCCTACACCTGGACCGGCGAGAACGAGGTCAGCTGGTCCCTGGTCAAGTCCCAGATGCTGCGCGCCCTCGACGGCTCCTACCACCTCTCCGCGCTCGGCAACGGCGTACGCACCGAGGTGACCTACCAGCTCACCGTCGACGTCAAGATCCCGATGCTCGGGATGATCAAGCGCAAGGCCGAGAAGGTCATCATCGACCGCGCGCTGGCCGGGCTGAAGAAGCGCGTCGAGAGCGGCCACGACGGCCCGCAGACGCCCGCCGACGAGGCCAAGAAGCTCTGAGCGTGCGCCTCGTCCTCGTCACGGGCACCGGTGGTGCGGGCCGCACCACGCTCGCCGCCGCGACCGCCCTGGCCGGCGCCCGCCGGGGCGAGCGGGCCCTGCTGCTCACCACGGGCAGCAGCGCACCGGAAACGGTGCTGGGCACGCCCCTCGGCGCCGACGCGCCCACCCCGATAGCCCCCGGTCTGCACGCCCGCCGTATCGACCCCGGCGACCGGTTCCGCCAGGAGTTCCTCGCCTTCCAGGAGCGCGCCGGCGCCGCCCTCGACCTGCTCGGCGCCGCCCCCCTCGACGAGGACGAGCTCACCGAACTCCCCGGCTCCGAGGACTTCGCGCTGCTGCATGCGCTGCGCGCCGAACACGCCTCGGACGACTGGGACCTCGTCGTGGTCGACATGCCCTCGGCCGCCGAGACCATCCGGCTGCTCGCCCTGCCGGCCCAGGTGCGCCGCTATCTGCGCCGGCTGCTGCCGCCCGAGCGGCAGGCGGCCCGGGCGCTGCGCCCGGTGCTCGCCCAGCTGGCCGGCGTCCCGATGCCCGCCCAGAAGCTGTACGACGCAGCCGAGCGCTGGGAGACCGAACTCGCCGCCGTCCAGCGGACGATCGACGACCCCGGCACCTCCGTACGTCTGGTCACCGAAGCCGGCCCGGTCGCCGCCGCCACGCTGCGCACCATCCGTGCCGGACTCGCGCTGCACGGCCGGCGCACCGACGGCCTGGTCGTCAACCGGCTGCTGCCCACCGGCTCGGCCGACCCGTTCCTCGCCGCGCTCTCCGGCAGCCAGCAGACCGCCCTCAAGGCGCTGCGCGAGGAGTTCCCCGACCTCCCCGTCCACGAGGTCCCGCACCTGGGCCGGGACCCCCAGGGCGTCGACGAGCTCGACGAGTTGATCGGCGGCCCGGCCGGCGACATCGGCGCGGCCGGGCCCGCCGGCGGACTCCACCCCGACCCCTGGACCGTCGAGGACCGGCTGGCCACCGACGGCATCCTCGTCTGGCGGGTGCCGCTGCCCGGTGCCGAACGCCGGGGCCTCGGTCTGGTGCGCCGCGGCGACGAGATCGTGGTCACCGTCGGCCGCTTCCGGCGGATCCGTACGCTCCCCTCCGCGCTGCGCCGCTGCACCGTCTCCGGCGCCGGACTGCGCGACGGCGCCCTGGAGATCCGCTTCACCCCGGATCCGGACCTGTGGCCCAAGAGCGACTGAACGCGCTACCACCGTTCGGGTAACGTCGAGGGTGGGACCCGCCCCGACGTGCCCGTCCCGCACTGCTTCGCCGTACCGCCTCGCAGCAGGAGTCACGGAGTTCCTCATGAGTGATGCCACCGAGCGCCCCGCCGACCGCCGGGCCGAGCCCGATGCCGACGCCTGGTCGACCGCCTGCGCCGAGGACCTCGCGGCCGAGAAGGCCCGGCACCGCGCCGCTCACGGCCCGCAGCCGGGCAGCGCCGCCGAGGAACTGCGCAAGCTCGCGGAGGCGGTGACCGACAAGCTCGCCGGTATCCAGCTGCCCGGCGCGCTCGGCGGGATCGCCGCACAGGGCGCCGTCAACCAGCTGTTCAAGCAGGCCAAGGCGGCCGTCGAGCCGGTCATCGAGCGCAACCCCGACATCTTCGACCACCTCGCCGCGGCGGGCTCCGAGCTGCTCGCCGCCTACCGCTCCGCCGTCGAGGGCAGCGAGCGCCGCTGGACCCGTGAGGACCTCGACGACCGGCCCGACGCCCGCCGCGAGGACGATCCGCGCGACGACGACGGCCCCACCGGCACCGAGCGGATCGACCTCGACTGAGCCCCCGGGGCGCCGGTGTACGGGGAGTGTCCCCACCCCTACAGCCCGAAGAACGTGGGCGGCACCCCGGCCTCCGGTACGGTGGGTCCCGGCGGGGTTCGAGCGAAATCTGAGGGACACATGGGACTCACCATCGGCGTCGACATCGGCGGCACGAAGATCGCGGCCGGCGTGGTCGACGAAGAGGGCTCGATCCTTGAGACGTGCCAGGTGCCGACTCCGCATGCCACCGATGCGCTGACCGAAGCCATCGCGGAGGCGGTACGCACCGTCGGCGCGGGCCATCATGTCGAGGCCGTCGGCATCGGTGCCGCCGGCTATGTCGACGAGAAGCGGGCCACGGTCCTGTTCGCACCGAACATCGACTGGCGCCATGAACCGCTCAAGGACAAGGTCGAACAGCGCGTCGGCCTGCCCGTCGTGGTCGAGAACGACGCCAACGCGGCGGCCTGGGGCGAGTACAAGTTCGGCGCCGGCCAGGGCCACAGCGACGTCATCTGCATCACCCTCGGCACCGGCCTCGGCGGCGGCATCATCATCGGCAACAAGCTGCGCCGTGGCCGCTTCGGCGTCGCCGCGGAATTCGGGCACATCCGGGTCGTCCCCGACGGTCTGCTGTGCGGCTGCGGCAATCAGGGCTGCTGGGAGCAGTACGCCTCCGGCCGCGCCCTGCTGCGCTACGCCCGCCAGCGCGCCTTCGCCACCCCCGAGAACGCCCAGATCCTGCTGTCGCTCGGCGACGGCACCTCCGAGGGCATCGAGGGCCGGCACGTGAGTGAGGCCGCCCGTCAGGGTGACCCGGTCGCCATCGACTCCTTCCGCGAACTGGCCCGCTGGGCCGGCGCCGGGCTCGCCGACCTCGCCTCGCTCTTCGACCCGTCCGCGTTCATCGTCGGCGGCGGCGTCTCGGACGAGGGCGAACTGGTCCTGGGGCCGATCCGCAAGTCCTTCCGCCGCTGGCTGGTCGGCAACCAGTGGCGGCCGCACGCCCAGGTGCTCGCCGCCCAGCTCGGCGGCAAGGCCGGTCTGGTCGGCGCGGCCGACCTGGCACGCCAGGGCTGACCCGCCACCGGGCGCCCGGCGCCCGCTCCTCCGTACGACACCGTCCGTCGCGCCCCGTGGGGGAGCGGCGGGCGGTGCTCTATCTTGGCCCGCGTGACCCTCCCGGTGAGAGGACCTGCCGCCGTGATCTCGCTCCCCGCCTCCGCCACCGAACCCGGCCCCGCCGCCGGGGCATCAGGACACGGCGGTGCGGCCGTGATCCGGGTGCTCAGCTACAACATCCGCTCGCTGCGCGACGACCGGGCGGCACTGGCCCGGGTGATCCGGGCCTGCGCACCCGATCTCGTGCTGATCCAGGAGGCGCCGCGGTTCTTCCGCTGGCGCAAGGCCGCCGAGAAGCTGGCCCGCGCGACCGGTCTGGTGTACGTCAGCGGCGGTGCGACGACCGCGGGCCCGATGATCCTGTCCACCCTGCGCGCCCATGTGGAGCGTACGGAGGAGGTGCTGCTGCCCCGCACCCCCGGGCTGCACCAGCGCGGTTTCGCGCTCGCCGTGGTCCGGATCGGCGGGGCCCGGCTCGGGGTGCTCAGCTGCCATCTCAGCCTCGCCGACCGGGAGCGCTACGAGCAGGCCGGGCTGCTGCTGGAGCGGCTGGCCGCGCTGGACGTGCCGTACGCCGTCGCCGGGGGTGACCTCAACGACCGGCCGGAGGGCCGCAGCTTCCGGCGGCTGGCGGGGGCGCTCACGGACGCCTGGGCGGCCAAGCCGTGGGGCGGGGAGTTCACCTCCACGCCGCACGACCCGCATCAGCGGATCGACGCGATCTTCACCACGGCGGGTGTGGAGGTCCTGGGCTGCGGTGTGCCGCACGGGCTGGCGGGGGTACGGGAGGCCGATCTCCGCGCCGCCACGGATCATCTGCCGGTGCTGGCCGCACTGCGGGTGCCGGCCGGCGGCTGACTCACACCACCGCGCCGCTGCCCGGCAGGTCGTTGTCGTCCTCGTCGTCGTCCTTCATCCGGGCCACCAGGGTGGCGAAGCCGCCGAGGAAGCCACCGATGCCCAGAACCGTGATCCACCACGTCACCGGCTGCTGGAGCAGCACCATGGCGACCAGCAGCAGCGGGCCGCCGACCACCGCCAGCCAGGCGAACTTGGTGGTGACATCGGCCTTCGGCAGCGGGGGCGGCTCGGGCGGGGTGAAGTGGCCCTCGTCGGTCTCGTCGAAGTCGTCGTCGGACGCTTCGGCGGTCTTCCAGTCGCGGGGTCCGACACCCGGCGCGAAGACCACGAAGCTGCCCGGCCGCGCGGCGTCGCCGGTGCCGTCCTCGGCTCCGGTGCCGTCCTTCCCGGCCGTTTCGGACGGGGCGGCGGCCTCGGGCTTCTCGGCCGTGCCGTCCTTACCGGCCGCCCCGGCCGTCCCGTCCCCGCCGCCCGCGGGGAACGACGGCTGCTCGCCGTAGCCCGCCACGATCTCGGCCCAGGCGGCCTCTTCGTCCAGCGGGTCCCGGGGATCGCGGGGGCTACGCTCCGCCACTGGCCGCCGTCCCCTCCTGCGCCGCCTGCGCCGCCTCCGGCGCGAGCCGGGCGATGAAGGCGAAGGTGTCCCGGAAGATCTGCTCGGCGTCGTGGTCCAGCGTCGCGACGTGGTAGCTGCGCTCCAGCAGCGTCTGCCGCACGTCCGTGGAGGAGACCCGGGCGAGGATCCGCTCGGAGTCCGCCGCCGGTACGACATGGTCCTGCGGGCTGGTCATCACCAGCAACGGCTGGGTGACGCCCGGGAGTTCGGAGTCGACCTGCCCGAAGAACCGGCGCAGCGAATGCGCGGCGTGCAGCGGCACCCGCTCGTAGCCGACCTCCTCGGCGCCGGGCTTGGCGATGTCGCTGACCACGCCCTTGGTGGTCCGTACGAGGTACCGCAGCGCCGGGAGCAGCGGGGCGGCCGCGTCATGGAGCTTGTTGGCCGGGTTGACCACCGTCACCCCGCTGATCGCGTCGCCGTGCTTGGCGGCCAGCCGCAGCGCCAGCGCGCCGCCCATCGACAGGCCGCAGACGAAGACCTTGGAGCAGCGCTCGGTCAGTGCGCGCAGCTCGCGGTCGACCTCGGCGTACCAGTCCTGCCAGGTCGTGATCTGCATGTCCTGCCAGCGGGTGCCGTGACCGGGCAGCAGCGGGAGGGCGACCGTCAGTCCGCGGTCGGCCAGGTATTCGGTCCAGGGGCGGACGGACTGGGGGGAGCCGGTGAAGCCGTGGCACACGAGGACGCCGACCTCTCCGCCGTCACGGCGGAACGGCTCGGCTCCGGGAAGGAGCGGCACCGGGGGACTCCGATCGATGAGGGGCTGGCGAGTTACCTCAGGGTACGCAAAGTGACGGCAAGCGGGTAGGTCCGGCGGCGGCCGCGGCGCGAGTGCGCCACCGGGGCAGGTTAAGGTCTTTGCGTCACACACAGGAGGCAGTCGGTTGATCTACGGCGCAATGAAGTTTTCCATCGGCGGGTCGCTGAAGCTTGCCTTCAGGCCCTGGGTGGAAGGCATCGAGAACATTCCCGCCGAGGGTCCTGCGATCCTCGCGAGCAACCATCTGTCCTTCTCGGACTCCTTCTTCCTGCCCGCGGTGCTCGACCGCAAGGTCACCTTCATCGCCAAGTCCGAGTACTTCACCTCCCCGGGCGTCAAGGGCAAGCTGACCGCCGCCTTCTTCAAGGGCGTGGGCCAGCTGCCGGTCGACCGCTCGGGCGGCCGCGGTGCGGGTGAGGCGGCCATCAAGAGCGGTATCGAGGTCCTGGAGCGCGGTGAGCTGTTCGGCATCTACCCGGAGGGCACCCGCTCCCCGGACGGCCGGCTCTACCGCGGCAAGCCGGGCGGGCTGGCACGGGTGGCGCTGGCCACCGGCGCGCCGGTCATCCCCGTGGCGATGATCGACACCGAGAAGGTGCAGCCGCCGGGCAAGATCGTGCCGAAGATGATCCGGCCGGGCATCCGTATCGGCAAGCCGCTGGACTTCACCCGCTATCAGGGCATGGAGGGCGACCGCTTCATCCTGCGGTCGGTCACCGACGAGGTCATGTACGAGATCATGAAGCTGTCCGGCCAGGAGTACGTGGACATCTACGCGACCGCGGCCAAGCGGCAGATCGCCGAGGCGGCGAAGGCCGAGGCGAAGCAGCAGGCCGAGGCGGAGCAGGCCAAGAAGGCAGCCGCCGAATAGACGGGCAGAGCCGAGGCCGGGCGCGGGGGCGCCCGGCGAGGGGTGGGGGCCGGCAATGACGGATACGGAGACACGGACCGTGCGCGGCGGCCTGGGCGCCAGGGGCAGAGGCAAGCCGCCGAAGGTGGTGCGGATGTCCGTCGAGCTGCCGCTGTGGCGCGCGCTCACCGGCTACCGCATCCTGACCCTCGTCTACACCCTGTGCCTGGTCGGGCTCTCCTACCGGAAGTACGACCACCCGCTGGGCGCCGCCGCCTATATGGGCGCGCTCACGGTCTGGATGGTGCTGACCTGGCGCCGGACGACCTCCGCGGAGCGCTGCACCCGGCACTTCCTGCTCGCCGACCTCGGCTTCGCGGTCGGCGGCATCCTGCTCACCCCGCTGGTCGACAGCCACGCCCGCATCATGGACGGCGCGCCGACGCTGCCCTCCATCTGGACGGCGGGCGCCGTCCTGGGCTTCGCGATCAAGGGCGGCTGGCGCTGGGCCGCGGTGGCTTCCAGCGCGGTGGCGGTGGCCAACCTCGTCGAGCGCCAGGAGCTGGCCCGCGACACGATCCACAACGTGGTGCTGGTGTGGGTGGCCAGTGTCGCCATCGGCTACGTCGTCGAGGTGGCCCGCGCCAGTGAGCGCACCCTCGCCCGTGCGCTCCAGATAGAGGCCGCCACCCGCGAACGGGAGCGGCTGGCCCGCGACATCCACGACAGCGTGCTCCAGGTCCTGGCGATGGTGCAGCGGCGCGGCGCCGCGATCGGTGGCGAGGCGGCCGAACTGGGCCGGATGGCCGGAGAGCAGGAGGTCGCGCTGCGGACCCTGGTCGCCGGCGGGCTGGTGTCGCCGCCGCGCGGGGGCGGGCCGGAGAATGCGGCGCGGACCGTGCCGCACCCGGCCGACGGGAGCGAGCCGGACGGCAGGGCCGCCGCCCCGGCCGCACCGGCACCGGCACCGGAGCCGGACGGCGACGGGCCGTGTGACGTCCGGGCGCTGCTCGCGCCCTTCGCGGGCGCCGGGGTGACGTTCTCCGAGCCCGGTGCCGCGGTGCTGCTGCGGGCCGCCGCGGCGGCCGAGCTCGCGGCCGCTGTCAGTGCGGCGTTGGACAATGTGCGGGTGCATGCGGGGGACGGGGCCCGTGCGTGGATCCTGGTGGAGGACGAGCCGCAGGCGGTGATCGTGACGGTCCGCGACGACGGCCCCGGCATTCCCGAGGGCCGGCTCGCGGACGCCGAGCGCGAGGGCCGGATGGGGGTGGCCCTGTCGATCCGCGGCCGGCTGCGGGACCTGGGCGGCACCGCGGAGTGGGTCTCGGTCCCGGGCCAGGGCACGGAAGTGGAGTTGACGGTCCCCAAGGGCACGGCGCCCGAGGGCGGAAGGCGGGGGAAGGCGAGAGCATGAGCGAGCGCAGCACGGAGCGGGACGAGGCCGCGCGGGGCGGTGCCGGCATGAGCGAGCAGACGGCCCTGAGGGTCATGGTGGTCGACGACCACCCGATGTGGCGGGACGCGGTCGCGCGGGATCTGGCGGAGGCCGGGTTCGACGTGGTCGCGACGGCCGGTGACGGCCTCCAGGCGGTGCGGCGGGCGCAGGCCGCCTCGCCCGATGTGCTGGTCCTGGACCTCAATCTGCCGGGGCTGCCCGGCGTCCGGGTGTGCAAGGAACTGGTCGGCGCCAATCCGGCGCTGCGGGTGCTGGTGCTGTCCGCGAGCGGTGAGCACGCCGATGTCCTGGAAGCGGTCAAGTCCGGGGCGACCGGCTATCTGCTGAAGTCGGCGAGCACGGCGGAGCTGCTGGACGCGGTGCGGCGCACGGCCGCCGGCGACGCGGTGTTCACCCCGGGCCTGGCCGGTCTGGTGCTCGGTGAGTACCGCAGGCTGGCGACCGAGCCGGCCCCGGCGACGCCGGACGAGCCGGGCGCACCGCAGCTGACGGACCGGGAGACCGAGGTGCTGCGGCTGGTCGCCAAGGGACTCTCGTACAAGCAGATCGCCGAACGCCTGGTCATCTCGCACCGCACGGTGCAGAACCACGTCCAGAACACCCTCGGCAAGCTCCAGTTGCACAACCGCGTGGAGCTGGTGCGGTATGCGATCGAGCGCGGTCTCGACGAGGCGTGACCGGCGCGTTCACCGGCCGGACCGGCCGCGGCCGGATGCGGTCCCCTCGTACGGGTGAACGCCTCGCCCCAACTCCCGGATAAATCACCGACATCACCGTTTACCCCATCCCCGAGTGACCCAGATCACCATTAGCGTGACCGGGATCGGATCGAACCCGGCCGTGTGCGTGCGGCCACTGACGGGATGTAGGTGAAGCAGCGATGCGGGTCGGAGTACTGACCGGCGGCGGCGACTGCCCGGGTCTGAACGCGGTGATCAGGGGCATCGTCCGCAAGGGCACCCAGGAGTACGGATACGAGTTCGTCGGCTTCCGGGACGGCTGGCGCGGGCCGATGGAAGGCGACACGGTGCCGCTGGACATCTCGGCGGTCCGCGGCATCCTGCCGCGCGGCGGCACCGTCCTCGGCTCCTCGCGGACCAACCCCTTCAAGGAGAACGACGGCGTCCGCCGGATCAAGGAGACGCTCACCAAGCACGAGATCGGGGCGCTGATCGCGATCGGCGGCGAGGACACCCTCGGCGTCGCCACCCGGCTCTCCGACGAGTACGCCGTCCCCTGCGTCGGCGTCCCCAAGACCATCGACAACGATCTGTCGGCCACGGACTACACCTTCGGCTTCGACACCGCCGTCGGCGTCGCCACCGAAGCCATCGACCGGCTGCACACCACCGCCGAATCCCATATGCGGGTCCTGGTCGTCGAGGTGATGGGCCGGCACGCCGGCTGGATCGCGCTGCACTCCGGACTCGCCGGCGGGGCGAACGTCATCCTCATCCCGGAGCAGCGCTTCGACATCGAGCAGGTCTGCCGCTGGATCGACTCCCGCTTCAAGGTCCGCTACGCGCCGATCGTGGTCGTCGCCGAGGGCGCGATGCCCAAGGACGGACAGATGGTGCTCAAGGACGACTCCACGGACTCCTTCGGGCATGTCCGGCTGTCCGGTGTGGGGGAGTGGCTGGCCAAGGAGATCGAGGCGCGGACGGGCAAGGAGGCGCGGACGACGGTCCTCGGGCACACCCAGCGCGGCGGTACCCCGAGCGCCTTCGACCGCTGGCTGGCCACCCGCTTCGGACTGCACGCCATCGACGCGGTGCGCGACGGCGACTTCGGCAAGATGGTCGCGCTGCGCGGCACGGACATCGTCCGGGTGCCGATGGCGGAAGCCACCGCCAAGCTGAAGACCGTCGATCCGGCGCTGTACGCCGAGGCCGGGGTGTTCTTCGGCTGAGCCCGGCCGCCCACCGCTCCCGCCGCCCCGCATCCCGGGCGGCGTCGCCGGGCGAGGGGCCGTATATTCGCCGTACGCGGCATATCCGGCCTCTCGCTCACGGAGCGGGACATTCTGAACCGTCGGAAGAACCGGGAGAGCTCGTGGAGATCGTCGCCTTCGGCGTGCAGGCGGATGAGCAGCCGTTCCTGGAGAGGGCCTTCGCCGGCCGCCACCAGGTCCGCAGCCTCAATGTCTTCCTCAACCGCGACACCGCCCCCATCGCCCGCGGATACGAGATCGTCAGCTCCAGCGTCAACGCCGATCTGGGCGCGGACGTCCTCCAGACCCTCGCGGCCGGCGGGACGAAGATGATCGCCCAGCGCTCCACCGGCTTCAACAACATCGATCTGGAGGCCGCGGCCGACCTCGGGATGAGCGTCGGCCGGGTCGCCCACTACTCGCCGTACGCGGTCGCCGAATTCGCCTGGGCGCTGGCGCTGGCCGTCGACCGGCGGCTGGTCCGGGCCACGAACCGCACCCGTAACTTCGACTTCCGGCTGGACGGCCTGATGGGCCGGGATCTGCGCGGCCGTACGGCCGGGGTGCTCGGCACCGGCAAGATCGGCACGGCCTTCACCCGGATCGCCCATGGCTTCGGCATGAACCTGCTGGGCTGGGACCTCGCCGAGAACCCGCACTGTGTCGAGCTCGGTATGAAGTACGTCGCCCGGGAGCGGCTGTTCGCCGAGGCGGATCTGGTCACCCTGCACCTCCCGCTGGTCGACGACACCCGGCATCTCGTCGACGCCGCCGCGCTGGCCGCGATGAAGGACGACGCGATCCTGATCAACACCAGCCGCGGCGGGCTGGTCGACACCGCGGCCCTCGTCGACACGCTCAAGGCCGGCCGGCTCACCGGCGTCGGCCTGGACGTCTACGAGGAGGAGGCCGCGTTCTTCTTCTTCGACAAGTCCCTGGACATCATCAGCGACGACACCCTCGCCCGGCTGATGACCTTCGGGAACGTGCTGGTCACCTCGCACCAGGCGTACTTCACCCAGGACGCGGTGGGCCAGATCATCGAGGCCACCGTGGCCAACGTCGAGGACTACCTGACCCACCGCACCAACGAGAACATGCTGGTCACACGAGGACAGCTGCCAAAAGCTGCGCCGTGACCGAGGCACCGTCCAGAGTCAGCACCGACTCCGGGTGGAACTGCACCCCCGCGAAGCCCGGACCGCGCAGCGCATGCACCTCGCCGGTGGCCGCGTCCCGGCTCAACTCCACGCGGTGCATCGCCAGTTCGGCCGCGGTGGTGTCATCGCAGCGGGCCGTGAAGGTGTTGTAGAAACCGACCGTCTCCTCGCGCCCGAAGAAGTCGATCCGCTCCTGCGCGCCCTGGAAGGGCACCTCCTTGCGGACGATCTCCAACCCCAGCTCCGCGGCGAGGAGTTCATGGCCGAGGCAGACCCCCAACAGGCCCTCGCGGTGCCCGGCGACCAGCTCGGCGGTCAGCGACCGCAGGAAGCGCATCTTGGGGTCGGCGGCGTCGGACGGATCGCCCGGCCCCGGGCCCAGCACGATCGGGCCCCGGTGCGCACGGGCGGCCGCGCGCAGCCCCGGCTCGTCGAAGCGGCGCACGGTGACGGTCAGCCCCGAGGTGCGCAGCAGATGCGCCAGCATCGCGGTGAAGGTGTCCTCCGCGTCGATGACCAGGGCGTGCCCGCTGAGCTCGGCGGTGGGCGCGGTGGTCTGCATCCGCAGCCAGAACGGCGCCAGATCGGCCCGGCGGGCGTCCAGCGCGGCCCGCACCCGCGGGTCGTCGGCCAGCCGCGGCGGCCGTCCCCCGTCCGCCGGGCGCGCGGGCGCCGGCCGCACACCCAGCGCGCTCAGCACCCCCGCGGCCTTGGCGTGCGTCTCGGCCACCTCGCCGTGCGGGTCGGAGCCGCGCACGAGGGTGGCACCGACCGGCACCCGCAGCCGCCCGGCGGCGGAGATATCGGCGGTACGGATCAGGATCGGCGAGTCCAGTGTCTGAGCGCCGCCGGTGTCCCGCCCGATCAGCGCGAGCGCCCCCGCGTAGTAGCCGCGCCCCCGGCCGTCGGCGTCCACCGGCTCGTGCCGCTCGATCACCCGGCAGGCGTTCTGCACCGGCGACCCGGTGACCGTCGCCGCGAACATCGTCTCCTTGAGCACCTCGCGCACATCGAGGGTGGACCGGCCGCGCAGCTCGTACTCGGTGTGCGCGAGATGCGCCATCTCCTTGAGCCGGGGCCCGACCACCACACCGCCCCTGTCGCCGACGGTGCACATCATCTTCAGCTCCTCGTCCACCACCATGGACAGCTCCTCGACCTCCTTGCGGTCGTCGAGGAACGCCAGCAGGCTCTCGGCGGTGGGCCCGCCCTCCGGGTAGCGGTAGGTGCCGCTGATCGGATTCATCACGACCGTCCCCCCGGAGGCCCGGACATGCACCTCGGGACTGGCGCCGACCAGCGTGTGCACCCCGGGGCGGTGGACGACATACGTCCAGTACGCGCCACGCTCACCGGCCAGCAGCCGCCGGAACAGTGCCAGCGCGTCGGCCGCCGAGAAGCCCGCGATCTCGCCCTCGAACGTGCGGCGGATGACGAAGTTCGCGCCCTCGCCGGTGCCGATCTCGTCCCGGACCACCCGCTCGACGATCCCGGCGTAGGCGTCGTCGTCCACATCGAACGCCCCGTCCGTCACCCGCACGTCATGGGCGGGCAGCGCCGCGAGGATGTCGTCCAGGGGCAGCTCGGCGGTCTCCCGCGGGCGCAGCACGGCCAGCGGGATGCCGTCGTCATGGGCCCGGAAGCCGCGCTCGCGGATCTGCCGGAACGGGATCAGCGCGAGCGCGTCGGTGACCGGCGCGTCCGGCACGCCCTCGCCCAGCGGGATGTCGGCCAGCCGCTCGACCTCCGTCACCTCGCCGGTCAGCACCTCGACGGTGGGGGCACCTCCCGCTCGGGCGAAGCCGGGAGTGGGGGAGGCGGCGTCCCGCCCCGGGGTACGGCGGTGCAGCAGGGCGAACGGCGGGCAGGCGGGGTCGAGCAGCCGCTGGACGAGCGCGGCGGCGCCGGTGCGGGCGGGGGGCTCGCGGTGCATGGCGGGGTTCCTTCCAGGAGAGGAGGAACGGCCGCCGGAAAAGGCTGAAGGCCGCCCCTCGGGCGGCCTTCGCGAAGTGTGGGATGTGCGCGCGAATCAGTGGGCCGCCGGATGAGCGGTCCACCACCAGTTGCTGTTCATCGCAGGTCGCGTGCACATGGGGGGCACCCTACCGGACCCTCCGAGTGCCGTGCGTCTCAAAGTCCGGATGCCGGGACGGACAGTCCGCCGGGACCCCGTAATGTGGGGCTTGTGACCGTGAACGCTGAAACCCACGCCGGTGGCAACACCTGGCAAGACCTGCCCGCGGCGCAGCAGCCTGACTGGCCGGACCAAGAGGCTCTGCGCGATGTGATCGCGGAGCTCGAGTCCTATCCGCCGCTCGTCTTCGCGGGCGAGTGCGACCAGCTGCGCGAGCGCCTGGGAGCGGTCGCCCGTGGTGAGGCGTTCCTGCTTCAGGGCGGCGACTGCGCGGAGGCCTTCGACGCCGTATCCGCCGAGCACATCCGTAACAAGCTCAAGACGCTCCTCCAGATGGGCGCCGTCCTGACCTACGCCGGGTCCGTCCCGGTGGTCAAGGTCGGACGGATCGCCGGCCAGTACAGCAAGCCGCGCTCCAAGCCCACCGAGACGCGTGACGGGGTGACGCTGCCGACCTACCGCGGCGACTCCGTCAACGGCTTCGAGTTCACCGAGGCGGCCCGGATCCCGGACCCGCAGCGGCTGAAGCGGATGTACCACGCCTCCGCGGCGACCCTGAACCTCGTGCGTGCCTTCACCACCGGCGGCTACGCCGACCTGCGGCAGGTGCACGCCTGGAACCAGGACTTCGTGAAGTCCTCGCCCTCCGGACAGCGCTACGAGGCGCTGGCCCGCGAGATCGACCGCGCGATGAACTTCATGAACGCCTGCGGGGTCAACCCGGAGGAGTTCCGCACCGTCGAGTTCTACGCCTCCCACGAGGCGCTGGTCCTCGACTACGAGTCCTCGCTGACCCGCGTCGACTCGCGCACCGGCAACCTCTACGACGTCTCCGGCCACATGGTCTGGATCGGCGAGCGCACCCGTCAGCTGGACGGTGCGCACATCGAGTTCGCCTCGCGCATCCGCAACCCCATCGGCGTCAAGCTCGGCCCGACGACCACCGCGCAGGACGCGCTGACGCTCATCGAGCGCCTCGACCCGGAGCGGGAGCCGGGCCGGCTGACCTTCATCACCCGCATGGGAGCGGACAAGATCCGCGACAAGCTCCCCGAACTGGTCGAGAAGGTCACCGCCTCCGGCGCGCAGGTCGCCTGGATCTGCGACCCGATGCACGGCAACACCTTCGAGGCCGCCTCCGGTCACAAGACCCGGCGCTTCGACGATGTGCTGGACGAGGTCAAGGGCTTCTTCGAGGTCCACAAGAGCCTCGGCACGCACCCGGGCGGTATCCACGTCGAGCTCACCGGTGACGACGTCACCGAGTGCGTGGGCGGCGGCGACGAGATCTTCGTCGACGACCTGCACCAGCGCTACGAGACCGCCTGCGACCCGCGGCTCAACCGCAGCCAGTCGCTCGACCTGGCGTTCCTGGTGGCGGAGATGTACCGCGATCAGTGAGGCGACCGGCCGCTGACCTGCACCGACGGTCAGGGACATAGCAGAAGTGGGGCGCGGATCCTGTGATCCGCGCCCCACTGCGTTGTGTCGCCCCTGCCGGGCCAGGTAAGGTAAGGGTTACCTCACTGAAGATCACCCGGATCGGTGGGGCATCCCACCGGAGGTGAACCGCGTGTACGTCTGCTCTTGCTTCGGGATCACCGAGCAGCAGGTCCGCGAGCACGCGGACACGGGCGCCTGCACGCCCCGCCAGATCGCCTCCGCCTGCAAGGCCGGCACCGACTGCGGCGGCTGTGTGCGCCGTATCCAGTCACTGCTCGGCCGGGGGGACTGCCCCCGCCGGGAGCTCATCGACAGCGGAGCGCCCGAGCCGCTGGCCGCGGAGGCGGGCGCAGTGGTGCCCGCGGCGCTTTCGGAGGCCGCGTAGCCCTCAGGGGCGCGGGTGATCGCCCCGTGCCGGCCGGGCCGCCGCGGAGCGCGGACATCCGGCCGCTCGCTCAGCTCGGCTGCTCGATGACCTGGGCGATGTAGAGCGCCTCCCCGAGCTTCTCGATCAGTTCCAGCTGGGTGTCGAGATAGTCGATGTGGTGTTCCTCGTCCGCGAGAATGTCCTCGAAGATATTCGCCGACGTGATGTCGCCCTTGTTGCGCATGAGCTCGATACCGCGCTTGAGCCGGTCGATGGCCTCGACCTCGATCTGTCGGTCGGCCTGGAACATCTCGGTGACGGTCTGGCCTACCCGGACATGGAACAGCCGCTGGTAATTCGGCAGGCCGTCGAGGAAGAGAATCCGGTCCGTGAGGATCTCCGCGTGCTTCATCTCGTCGAAGGACTCGGAGCGGGTGTACTTCGCGAGCTTCGTCCAGCCGAAGTTCTCCTGCATCTTGGCGTGCAGGAAGTACTGGTTGATCGCGGTCAGCTCGGCGGTCAGCTGCTCGTTGAGGAATTCGATGACCTCGGGGTCGCCCTGCATGGCAGCGGGCTCCTTCCACGCGAGAACTGGGCAGGTGCCGCGCATCCTCGCACCGCCCGGAGTGGGGCGTCCAGTAAGTGCATGCTTAGTACGAGTTGCCCGAATCCCTCCCATCCCTGGTCATCGGCACCCCTTCCGGTCTGACAACATGGAGGCATGGGTCAGCCGGAAAGCCGCGAAGAGGAGCCTGTTGAGCTGCCTCCGGGGCAGCGGCTCCAGCGGGGCTGGCCGGTGACGCATTACGGGCCGGTGCCGAAGTTCCGCGCCGAACGCTGGGAGTTCCGGGCATTCGGCGCCACCGCCGACGGGGCGAAACACTGCTGGTCGCACGAGGAATTCACGGCGCTGCCGTACAGCACGGTCGTCGCGGATATGCACTGCGTGACGAAATTCAGCATGCTGGGAGCCGAATGGGGTGGGGTACGCACCCGGACGATCCTGGAGCTGGCGCCGCCGGCACCCGATGCCACCCATGTCATGGTGTGGGCCGAGTACGGCTTCAGTTCGAATTTGCGGATCGAGGATTTCGCCGCGGAGAAGTGCCTCTTCGCCACCCATCGCTCCGGTGAACTCCTCACCGCGGAGCACGGATTCCCGGTCCGGCTGATCGTGCCGCATCTGTACGCATGGAAAGGGCCCAAATGGGTCCGCGGCATCGAATACATGCGGGCCGACCGCCGCGGCTTCTGGGAGGAACGCGGCTATCACAACCTGGGCGACCCGTGGCGGGAGCAGCGCTACTCGTACCAGGAAGAGCCCGGCGACGGCCCCGAGCTCTGAGCCGTAGGCCCCGGGACGGGTTTCCGTCATCCGGCGGGCGGCTGGTCAATGGTGGTACCGGTGCACCACCGCATGCCCCTTCCCACGGCCGATCATCCACTTGTTGACCGGCGTGGTCACCACGAAGGCGAGCACCAGGGACGCCGCCAGGACGCCCCAGAACAGCGCGTCCGAGAGCTGGGCGTCCATGGCGCTCGGCCAGAGCACGATCACGCCGTTGTCGATCAGCTCCATGACCGCGATGGAGAGCGTGTCGGCGGCCAGCGCGACCCGGAGCGCCGCCCGGAGGCCGACGCCCGCCGCCAGGACGCCGCGCACGGTGAGCGCATAGCCGAAGACGAAGGCCAGCACGATCGCCAGAACCATCGTCGGGACGTTGTGCCAGCTCAGCGCCGTGCCGATCACCATGCCGAGGATCTCGCCGAGGGCACAGCCGGTCAGACAGTGCAGAGTCGCCCTGGCGGCCGGCGCCCAGCCCGCCGGGCCGGGGGCGGCGTGCGGGACGGCCGCGGCGCGGGTGTCGGGTGCTGCTGCCCCGTGCTCGTGCGGTGCCTGTTCCATGGAAACCCCCAATGCGAGGCAGCGCTGCTGGCCGACGGGCTCAGGGCGCGCGCAGCTCCTTGAGCCGGGCCACGTCCGCCGCATGCCCCTCCTTGCCGCCCGGTGTCTCGACGACCAGCGGTACCCCGGCCGTCGCCGGATGGACGAACAGTTCGCCGAACGGCTCCGCACCGATGTGACCTGCGCCGATGTTCTCGTGCCTGTCTTTGTGGGCGCCGGCCACATCCTTGGAGTCATTGGCGTGGATCAGCTTCAGCCGGCCCTCACCGGTGACCTCCACCAGCTCGTCCAGCAGCGCCTTCATCCCGCCGGGCGCCGCCATGTCGTGCCCGGCGGCGAACGCGTGGCAGGTGTCGAGGCAGACCCCCAGCTTGGGGTGCCGGTCCAGCGCGTCGAAATACGGACCGAGGTCCTCGGCCCGCGCGCACAGCGACGCGCCCTGCCCGGCCGTCGGCTCCAGCAGCAGCCAGGGGTCGTCCGGATGTGTCAGCTCGTCGAGCAGCGGCCGCATCTGCTCCCTGACCTGCGCCATCGCCACCGCACGCGCCCGTCCGCCGGTCGCCGAGCCGGTGTGCACGACCACCCCGAGCGCACCGATCTCCCGGCCGCGGCGCAGGGAGTGGCGCAGCGACGCCACGGACTTCTCGACGGTCGCCTCGGTGTGCGAACCGAAGTTGATCAGATACGGCGCATGGACGTACGCCGGAATCCCCTGCTGCGCACAGGCCGCCCGGAACGCCTCGTCCTGGTCCGGGTTGCCGGGGACCGTCGCCCAGCCGCGCGGATTGGCCACGAAGACCTGCACGACCTCGTCGCCCATCTCCTGGGCGTACGGAATGCCGGTCTTCGCCAGACCGCCGGCCACCGGCACATGGCCGCCGACCGGATTACGGGCACGGGCGCGCTGCTCGGCGCTCTTCAGGGAGGGGGAGGTACTCACCCTCCCAGGGTGCCAGGTGCGGCGGGGCCGCCGTCCGCCGGACCGCTCGGCCCCGCCGCACCGGCTACAGCGCGCCCTTCATCTTGATGGTGATCGTGCCGCCCTTCGGCGCCTTCTTGCCGGGCTCCACGGACTGCGAGTCGACCTCGTCCTGCGGGAACAGGAACGGCTTGTCCACCTCGACCTGGAAGCCGAGATCCGTCAGCTGCTTCTTGGCGTCCTCTTCGTTCTTGCCGGTGACATCCGGGACCGGGACCATCTCCGGGCCCCTGGAGAGCGTGAGGGTGACCGTGTCGCCCTTGCCCAGCTTCTTGCCCTCGGCCGGTGTCTGCCGGGCGACGGTGCCCTTGTCCTGGGTGGAGAACACCGGCTCGTCGGCGAAGCGCACCCGCAGGCCCGCCGCCCGCAGCGTCTCGGCGGCGTCCGCCCGCTCGCTGCCGAGCACACCGGGCACCTGGACCTCGGCGCCCCGGCTGATGGTCAGCCCCACCGCGGTATCGGGATGCCGCTTGCTGCCCGCGGCCGGGTCCGTACTGATCACCGAGCCCCTGGCCACCTCGTCGCTGAATTCACGCCGCTCGGTGCCCGGCTTCAGCCCGAGGTCGCGCAGCTTGCGCTTGGCGTCCGCGACCGGGGTGCCGGACAGATCCGGGACGGCGACGATGTTCGGGCCCCGGGAGACGGTGATCGTGACCGTGCCCGTTCCCCGGATCTGCTTGCCGTTGGCCGGGTCCGTCTTCATCACATGGCCGCGGTCCACGTTCGAGCTGAAGCCGCGCACCACCTTCACGCCCAGACCCTCGTCCCGCAGCGTCCGCTCCGCCTTGGCCTGCGGCATGTCCAGCACCGCCGGGACGGTGGTGAACTGGCCGGAGTTGATGTACCAGACGCCCGTGCCGACCCCGAGGAGCAGCAGCACCGCCGCGATGACCGTGGCGAGCTTGCGCCGCTGGAGCAGCCCGCCACGGGGCGCCTCGGGCGCCGGCGCCGGACGCAGCCGGGTCGTCTGCTCCGACGGCGGCACCTCCAGCCGGCTGGTGCGGTTCAGCTCCGCCTCGTCCGTCCCCGGCAGCGGCGGCTGTACGCCCTCGGGGCGGGGTATCACATCCGTACGCTCCGAGCCGTCGCCCGCCCCGCCGCCGAGGCCGCCCGCGGGCACCTCCTTGGCCTGCGGCGGAACGACATCCAGCTGGGCGTCCGTCAGCTGCGCACGAGCCTCCTGCGCCCGGTACAGCAGCGCCACCGCGTCCTGCGGGCGCTGCTGCGGATCACGGGCGCAGGCCAGCGCGACCAGCTCGTCCAGCTGCGGCGCGAGACCGGGCACCAGCCCCGACGGCGGCAGCACGTCCTCGTGCAGATGCTGGTAGAGGATCTGCGCCACGGAGCCGCCGTTGTGCGGCTTGCCGCCGGTCAGCATCTCGTAGAGCACCACACCACAGGCGTAGACATCGACCCGGGCGTCCGCGGTGCCGTGCTCCATCTGCTCCGGGGCGAGATACGAGACGGTCCCCAGGACCGAGCCCGTCGAGGCGGTGGTGTGGGTGTCCACCGCGCGCACCAGACCGAAGTCGGCGACCTTCACCCGGCCGTCATCGCCGATCAGGACGTTCTCCGGCTTCATATCGCGGTGCACCAGACCGGCCCGGTGCGCGGCCCCCAGAGCGGCCAGGATCGGCTCCAGGACGTCCAGCGCGGCCCGCGGCTGGAGAGCGCCCCGCTCGCGCAGCACGTCGCGCAGCGTGCAGCCGGCGACGTACTCCATCGCCAGATAGACGTATGTCCCGTCCGTGCCCTGATCGAAGACGCCCACCACATTCGGATGCGACAGCCGCGCCACCGACTTCGCCTCGCGGATGAAGCGGTCGACGAACGCCCCGTCCGTCGCAAGCGTCGGGTGCATCACCTTCAGCGCGAGCAGACGGTCCAGCCGGGTGTCCATGGCTTGGTAGACCGTAGCCATACCGCCTGCGGCGATGCGCGCCTGGACGCGGTAGCGGCCGTCGAGCAGCTGACCCACTAGGGGGTCCTGAAGGGTCGTATCCACGGCAAACGAGTGTATGGCCTATTCCTACGTTGCTGCTTTCCCGCCGGTCCGCTGCGCTTTGCTGCCTCCCCACGTTTTTGGCTTGCTCGCCGTTGCGCCTGCGGCGGGCCGTGCCGCTGCGCGGGGCTGTCGGGTGCGGTGACGGGCCGGAGCGGGTGGGTGTCCGGACTGCTTCGCTTTACGTCCGGACACCCACCCGCTCCGGCCCGTCCCCTCCCGTTGGGGGTGGGAAAAACCTGGTGGGGGTGATCGTCGGTGGTCCGGTGCGCCTTGTGCATCGCGGAAATCAGCCACAACGCCCGCCCCCACTCACCGTCACTCACTCCCTCCACGGGAGGGGACGGGCCGGAGGGGCCGGTGTGTGGGACGTAAAGCGAAGCAGTCCCACACACCGGCCCCGGAGGCCCGTCACCGCACCCGACAACCACCCAGCCCGCCGCAGGCGCAACGGCGAGAAACCACCACGGCGGGACAGCAAAAAACGTGGGCTAAAAAGCGGGCCGCTCAGGGTCGAACGCCGCCACCCCATCCGTCGGGGACGACGCCACCGCGAAGTGACGACGGGGGATGCGGCCCGCCCTGAGGGCCAGGCGGCCCGCCGCCACCGCGTGCCGCATGGCTGTCGCCATCAGTTCCGGCTCCTGCGCGCGGGTCACCGCGGAGGCCAGCATGACGGCCGCACAGCCCAGTTCCATGGCCAGCGAGACGTCCGAGGCGGTGCCGGCGCCGGCGTCGAGGATGACGGGGACGGAGGCCCGCTCGGTGATCAGCTGGAAGTTGTGCGGGTTGCGGATGCCCAGGCCGGAGCCGATCGGGGAGCCCAGCGGCATGATCGCGGCGCAGCCCACGTCCTCCAGCTTGCGGGCCAGCACCGGGTCGTCGTTCGTATAGGGCAGCACGGTGAAACCGTCGTCCACCAGGGTCTCGGCGGCGTCCAGGAGCTCGATCGGGTCGGGCAGCAGGGTCCGCTCGTCGGCGACGACCTCCAGCTTGACCCAGTCCGTGCCGAGCGCCTCGCGGGCGAGCCGGGCGGTGAGCACCGCCTCGCCGGCGGTGAAGCAGCCCGCGGTGTTCGGCAGCACCCGGATCTTGTGGCGCTCCAGTACGGACAGCACCGAGCCCTGCACGGTCGGGTCCAGCCGCCGCATGGCGACCGTCGTCAGCTCCGTACCGGAGGCGAGCAGCGCCCGCTCCATCACGTCGAGGCTGGGCGCGCCACCGGTCCCCATGATCAGACGGGACGCGAACGTGGTGCCGGCAAGGGTGAACGGATCGTCGGCCATGTCTGCGGATCAGCCTCCCTGGACCGCGGTGAGCACCTCGACGCGGTCGCCGTCGCCGAGCGGGGTGGTGGGCCACTGGGTGCGCGGCACCACGGTTTCGTTGACCGCCGCGGCCACCCCGGCGGGTGCCTGCGACAGCGTCGCGACGAGCCGGTCGAGGGTGAGTCCGCCGGGGATCTCACGGGCCTCGCCGTTGACGGACACGGACACGGTGGACGCGCTCATGCGCCGGCCTCGCTTCGTTTGGCGGGCAGCCCGTCGCCGCCCGCGCCCCTGTTCACGGTTCGCTCGATGCGCTCGCTCATACGGGCTGCTCCTCGGGGGCAGGGGTGGGCTCCGGCCCCGGGGCGGCGGGGGAGAAGCGTGCGGGGGAGAAGGGGCGGGCCTCTTCGGGGAGGCTCCCGGTGGTCAGTGCCTCGGCCATCGCGTCACCGGTGACCGGTGTCAGCAGCACCCCGTTGCGGTAGTGGCCGGTGGCCAGGTGGAGGCCGGGCAGTTCGGTCGGCCCCAGGAGCGGCGCGTTGTCGGGGGAGGTGGGGCGCAGCCCGGCGCAGGTCTCGACCAGCGGCAGCTCGGTGATGCCGGGGACCAGCTCATGGGCGTCCCGCAGCAGCTCGTAGACCCCGCCCGCGGTCACGGTGGTGTCCCAGCCCAGCTCCTCGCTGGTGGCGCCGACGACCAGTTCGCCGTTCTCCCGCGGCACCAGGTAGAGGGGGCCGCCGCGGACGACGGCCCGTACGGTGCGCGACAGGAAGGCGGGACTGCCCGCGGGCACCTCCGGCAGCCGCAGCCGCAGCACCTGGCCCTTGACCGGCCGCACGGGCGGCAGCACCTCGTCGGGAACACCGGCCAGACCGCCGCTGTGGCTGCCCGCCGCCAGCACGACCTGACCCGCCGACAGCCGGGTGCCGTCGGCGAGTTCGGCACCCGTGGCGCGCCCGCCGCCGACCGTCAGCCGGGCCGCCGCGCTCCTGTGGAACGCCACTCCGGCGCGCTCACACGCGGCCAGCAGGGCGCTCACCAGCCGCCGCGGATCGACCTGATGATCGCCGTCCACCCGCAGCCCGCCGCGCACCCCGGGGGCCAGCATCGGCTCCAGACGTCGGCACTCGCGCCCCGTGAGCCACTGCGATTCCAGTCCCGAGCGGGTCTGGAGCGCGTGCAGCTCGCGCAGATGGGCGCGGTCGTCGGCGTCCAGCGCGACGGCCAGGGTGCCGCACCGCCGGTAGCCGATCCGCTGCCCGGCGGCCTCCTCCAGCTCTTCGGTGAACCGTGGATAGCGCTGCGCCGAGGCGAGATTGAGGCCCAGCAGGGTCTGCTCGCCGTAGTGGAGCTCGGTGACCGCGGCCAGCATCCCGGCCGCGACCCGGGCCGCGCCGCCGCCGGGCGCGGGATCGGCCAGCGCGACGGTCAGCCCGCGGCCGGCCGCCCGCCAGGCGGTGACCAGGCCGATGATGCCGCCGCCGAGGACGAGCACATCGGGACACGGCGCGGCTGGTCCCGACGGTGTGGCAGCTGGATGCATGATCTTTCAGCCCCTCCCTTCGCCGGCATGACCCGGATCAGGTTCGTACGGTCGGAGGCCGGTCAGCCTCCCTCTCAGCCCGGTACGTCCGGGCTCCCGCGAGTGCGTGTATCCGTCAGCCTAATACGGGGCCGCGAGACGCCGTAAGGCACGGCCCCGGCCCCCCAAGGGCCCGTGTTCCGGGACGGCCGACGGTGACGGTGTGTCAGAGATCTCCTTGCGTGCTGCTGCGAGCGGCGTCACGGACCGTCCTAGAGTGATCGGGTGAGCGAGCAGAGCAAGTCCTCCCAGGCCCCTGACCGCACGCCGCGCGTCGTGATCATCGGCGCGGGAATCGCGGGTGTGCAGACCGCGGTCGCCCTGCGCGAACAGGGCTGGCGCGGCGCGATCACGCTCCTCGGCGACGAGCCCCACCAGCCCTACGACCGACCGCCGCTGTCCAAGGCGGTCCTGCTGGGCAAGGCCGAGGGCTCCACCTTCGACATCGACTTCGCCGGCCTCGACATCGAGCTCCGTCTGGGCCACCCGGTCACCGCCCTGCTACCGGACGCCCACCTCGTCGAGACCTCCGACGGCCCCCTCCCCTACGACTACGCGGTCCTGGCCACCGGTGCCGAGCCGATCGTGCTGCCCGGCAGCGAAGGCATGCCCGGCGTCCATCTGCTGCGCACCCTCGACGACGCCGAGCGGCTGCGTCCGGTGCTCGCCGCCCAGCACGAGATCGTGGTCGTCGGCGCCGGCTGGATCGGCGCCGAGTTCGCGACCGCGGCCCGCGAGGCGGGCTGCGCGGTCACCGTCGTCGAGGCCGCCGACCGCCCGCTGGCCGGTGCGCTGCCCGCCGAGGTCGCCGCCCATATGACCGGCTGGTACACGGACGCCGGCGCCGAACTGCGCACCGGCGCCCGGGTCGCGTCCGTCACCGCGGGCGCGGTCACCCTCGCCGACGGCGTGACGCTGCCCGCCGACGCGGTGGTCATCGGGATCGGCGCCCGGCCCGCGACCGCCTGGCTGGCCGGCTCGGGCGTCGAGGTCTCCCCGCAGGACGGCTCCGTCCTCGCCGACGAGCGGCTGCGCACCTCCGTGCCCGATGTCTACGCGGTCGGCGACTGCGCCTCCTTCCCGTCGGCCCGTTACGGCACCCGACTGCTGATCCACCACTGGGACAACGCCCTCCAGGGCCCCCGAACGGTCGCCGAGAACATCGCCCGCGGCGACGCCGAAGGGCTGGTCTACGACCCCGTCCCGTACTTCTGGTCGGAGCAGTTCGGCCGCTTCGTGCAGTACGCGGGCCACCACGGCGACGCCGACGAGCTGGTCTGGCGCGGTGACCCGGCCGGGGCCGCCTGGTCGGTGATCTGGCTGCGGGAGGGCCGGCTCGTCGCGCTGCTGGCCGTGGGGCGGCCGCGGGACCTCGCCCAGGGGCGCAAGCTGATCGAGCGAGGCGTCGTACTGGACCGCGAGCGGGCCGCGAACGCGTCCGTACCGCTGAAGGCCGCGGCCGTGTAGCGCGCGACGGCCGCCGGTTGCCGGGCGGCCGCCGTCACCCTCCGGTGTGCACGAAGCCCCTGATGGCGATGCCCGGCTACCGGCTGTCAGTGCGAGGTGGCAGGCTTGTCCTGTGACCGAGATTGACGCAAACATCGATGGACTCGTCCCCGCCTGGCTCACCCTCCCCGACATCGCCGAGCAGCTCGGCGTCGAGGTGACGCGCGTTCGGCAGCTGGTCAAGGAGGGCCAGCTGATCGCGGTGCGCCGTGGCGAGAACCGGGCGCTGCATGTGCCCGCCGATTTCATCAAGGACGACAAGGTGGTCAAGGGCCTCGTCGGCACCCTCACCCTCCTCAAGGACGACGGCTTCACCGACGAGGAGATGCTGGAGTGGCTGTTCACCCCGGATGAGACCCTGCCCGGCACGCCTGCCCAGGCGCTGCGCGAGAATCGCGGCACGGAGGTGAAGCGCCGGGCCCAGGCGCTCGCCGTCTGACCCGCCCGGCGCGGCGCGCTCCCGTCCAGCCGCCGCACCTGCATCCGTAACCGCACCCGAGGGGCGTACGCGCCGGAAGGCCCGGCCGTACGCCCCCGACCTGGGGGGAAGCCGCCCGATGAGCACCGCACGACAGGCCCTGTCCGACGCCCGGCTCTATCTCTGCACCGACGCCCGTAAGCGCCAGGGCGATCTGCCGCAGTTCCTGGACGCGGTGCTGGCCTCGGGAGTGGACATCGTCCAGCTGCGCGACAAGGGCATGGAGGCCGGTGAGGAGCTCCGCCACCTGGAGGTCTTCGCGGACGCCTGCCGGCGGCACGGCAAGCTGCTGGCGGTCAACGACCGGGCGGATGTCGCCCATGCGGCCGGCAGCGAGGTGCTGCACCTCGGCCAGGGCGATCTGCCGGTCCCGGCCGCCCGCGCCGTCCTCGGCCCGGACGTCCTCATAGGCCGCTCCACCCATGCCGAGGCGGAGGTGGACGCCGCGCTCACCGAGCCCGGCGTGGATTACTTCTGCACGGGCCCGTGCTGGCCCACGCCCACCAAGCCGGGCCGCCACGCCCCCGGCCTCGACCTGGTCCGCTACACCGCCGCCCGTGCCCCCGAGCGCCCCTGGTTCGCGATCGGCGGGATCGACGCCGGGAATCTGGCCGAGGTGCTGACCGCCGGCGCCCGCCGGGTCGTCGTGGTCCGCGCGATCACCGAGGCGGACGACCCGGGAGCGGCGGCCGCCGCCCTGGCCAAGCGCATCCGCACCTGGGAGGCCTAAGGGCTGCGCGGCGCTCGTCGACGGACGAGTGGCGGTTTTCTGTCGTCCGGGCGACCGGAAAATGTCCAACCAGTGGACATGAACCCGACCAACCAGGCATTACGCCGAAGACGGTTGGTGTGTGCCCCGCCGCTGGTTAACCTGCCGGTATGGCCCTAGGTACAGCTTCCACCAGGACTGATCGTGCGCACACGGTGCGCGAGCTGCTCGCTTCCGGCAAGCAGTCCTATTCGTTCGAGTTCGCCGCCCCGAAGACCGAGAAGGGTGAGCGGACCCTGTGGAACGCCATTCGTCGGATCGAGGCCGTCTCCCCGACCTTTGTCTCCGTGACGTACGGCGCCGGCGGCACCTCCCGTGACGGCACGGTGCGCGCCACCGAGCGCATCGCCACCGACACCACCCTGACCCCGGTCGCCCATCTGACCGCGGTCAACCACTCCACGGCGGATCTGCGCAACATCATCGGCCAGTACGCCGACGCCGGGATCCGCAATATGCTCGCGCTGCGCGGCGACCCGCCCGGCGACCCCATGGGTGAGTGGGTCAGGCACCCTGACGGCGTCGGCTACGCGGCCGACCTGGTCCGGCTGATCAAGGAGTCCGGCGACTTCTGCGTCGGCGTCGCCGCCTTCCCCGAGATGCATCCGCGCTCGACGGACTGGGACACCGATGTGGCACACTTCGTCGCCAAGTGCCGGGCCGGGGCGGACTTCGCCATCACCCAGATGTTCTTCTACCCGGAGGACTACTTCCGGCTCCGGGACCGGGTCGCGGCCGCGGGTTGCTCCACGCCGATCATTCCGGAGATCATGCCGGTGACGAACGTGCGCCAGATCGAACGGTTCGCTCAGCTCAGCAATGCGGCGTTCCCGCCCGAGCTGGCCGAGCGCATCCTGGCCGTCAAGGACGACCCCGCGGCGGTACGCTCCATTGGGATCGAGTACGCAACGGACCTGTGCGCACGCTTGATGGCCGAGGAAGTTCCCGGGTTGCACTTCATTACCCTGAACCACTCCACGGCGACCCTGGAAATCTACGAGAATCTGGGGCTGCACCAGCAGTCCTGATCACGGTGGCCGGCGAGCGGCGGAAGAGGGGCGTATATGGGCTGGACGATCCTCTACATCGCGTTCGGTCTGGTCGCCCTGTGGCTGCTCGGTGAGGTGCTGCTCCAGTACAAGGCGCGGCTGCGCTGGCGGTTGCTCGCCTTCACCGGCTTCCTCGCCGTGGTCATCGGCGTGATCATCCCCTCGGTGATCGTGATCGGGCTGGGCCTGATCGCCTTCGCCATCGGGCAGACGCAGGTCACGCTGTCCTTCCGCCGCGGCTTCACCACCGGCTGGGCGCTGGGCGGCAAGCCCGGCGAGAGCCGGCGCCGGCGGGGCCGCCCGGCCGGTCCGCCGCCCGCCGAACCGACCCTGGAGGTCTCCGGCCTGGAGGCGGTACCGCCCACCGGCGGCACCGCCCCGGCTCCCGACGGCGGCCCGGACACCTTCGAGAGCACCGGCGGCTTCCAGAGCCGGGACGCCTTCGAGGGCACGGGCGGCTTCCAGAGCCAGGACGCCTTCGCCGCCCAGGAAACCATCGTCGGCCAGGGCGCTTTCCCCGCGCAGGACACCTTCGCCGGGCAGGGCTCCTACGGCGGGCCGGGCTCCTACAACTACACCGCCGACGACGGCTACCGGAGCCAGGACCCCTACCAGCCGCAGCAGGACCAGGACGCCTACGCCACCCAGGCGTTCGCCGTCCAGGACGACTACCCCCGGGCCGACGCCACCGCCGTCTACGCCCCGCAGCCGATGCCCGACGAGACCGGCCAGTACGGCATCTACAGCCCCGACGCCCGCGGCCCGCAGAACGACTACGGCTACGACGCCTACAACGGCGCCGCCAACGGCAACGGCTATGCGTACGACGGGAGTTACGGCCAGGGCCCCGCCGCCCAGGACCCGTATGGCGATCCCTACGCCGCCTACGGCGACAATCCGGGCCAGGGCGGACAGGCGCCCTACGCCGACCCGTACCTCGGCACCCAGCAGTACGCCGCGCCCTACGACCCCTACGAGCAGCCGGACCCATACGCCCAACCGCCCTACGGCGCGCAGCAGTACGACAGCCAGGGACAGCCGCTCGGCCCGTACCCGGGCCAGAGCTACGGAGAGACCCCGCCCGGCGGCGTCTGGGTCCCCCAGCAGCGCGACACCGAGCTCCCGCCCGAGCAGCCCTACCCGCCATACCAGCAGCCGGGGTACGACGGGCAGCAGTACCGGTATTGAGTTTTTCCCACGTTTTCGGCTTTCCGGCCGTGGGTGTTGCTCGCCGTTTGTTGCCCGCTTGCGCGGTGCCCCGGCCGTTGCGCCTGCGGCGGGCGGTGCCGCTGCGCGGGGCTGTTGGGTGCGGTGACGGGCCTGCGCGGGTGGGGGTGTCCGGACTGCTTCGCTTTACGTCCGGACACCCCCACCCGCTCCGGCCCGTCCCCTCCCGTTGAGGGGTGGGAAAACCTTGGTGGGTGGACCCGTAGGTGGTCCGGTGCGCCTTGTCGATCACAGCAATGGGCGGGGGCATGGCCATTAGGCATGGTCACGGGCACGAGCATGGGCGGTCCGCCCCCACCCACCTGCACTCACTCCCCCAACGGGAGGGGACGGGCCGGAGGGGCCTGGTGTGTGGACGTAAAGCGAAGCAGTCCACACACCAGGCCCCGGAGGTCCGTCACCGCACCCGACAACCACCCCGGCCCGCCGCAGGCGCAACGGCGGGAAAGCCACAAACGTCGGCCGAGGCAAAGCGCAGCGGAACGGCGGGAAAGCCACAAACGTCGGCCGAGGCAAAGCGCAGCGGAACGGCGGGAAAGACAAAAACGTGGGAAGCCCACCCAAGCGGGGATCTTATGAAGAGCCGCGCCATTCGTCGCCGTTGACGATCAGGCCCGCCACGATCGCGCCGGACATGCCGGCGTGGGCCGGGCCGCCGCCCGGGTGGGACCAGCCGCCGACCGCGTAGAGCCCCGGTATCCGGGTGCGGTTGGCGGGCCGCAGGAATCGGCCCTTCTGGCCGGCCAGCGCCGGGCCCGGCACCAGCGCGTCGTCCGTCGGGGGCAGCACCTCGCGCCACAGCACCCGGTCCCGCAGCCCGGGCACCGCGGCCTCGGCGATCTCGGTCATCCGCTCCGCGTCGGCCGCCACGGCCTCCCCGTCGGTCCAGTCGACCGGGCCGTGCGGAGCCACCGTCGCGGTCAGGGTCACGGCCTCATGGGCGTCGTCCGGCCGGGTGGCCGGGTCGTCCGGGCGCAGTACCGTCACCGTGGGCCGGTCGCAGGGGGTCCGCAGTCCGGACCCGTCGCCGAACACACCCGCCAGCTCGGCCGCGCGGTCCGCGGCATGGACCACCGTCCGATGAGCGGCGTCCCCGGGGCGCGCCCCGCGCAGCGCGAGACAGACCGTGAGCCGTCCGGTGGCGCGGTCACCCGGCACCGGGTCGGGGCGGACGTCGTCCGCGCCCCAAGGCTGACGCCCCTGGCAGAGCTCCACGAGCCGCACCGGATCGACGCCCGCGACCACGAACTCCGCCTCGGACACCCGGCCGTCGGCCAGCTCCACGCCCGCCGCCCGGCCGTCCTTCTCCACGATTCCGGTCACCGCCGTGCCGAAGCTGAACTCCACCTTGCGCGCCACACAGCGCTCGTACAGCGCATCGGCCAGTGCCCGCATCCCGCCGCGCGGATACCAACTCCCGAAGGTCTGCTCCATGTACGGCAGCACGACGGCGCCGGCCGGGGCGCTGCGCGGGTCGAAGCCGTACGCCAGCGCATGGCTCTCCAGCAGCGCGATCAGCCGGGGGTCGGCCAGCTCGCGGCGGGCCACCTCGGCGAGGGTGGCGGTCGTGGGGCCCTTGCCCCGGCCGAACAGACCGCGTTTGCGCACCGCCGGATAGGGATCGCGTCCCAGCACTTGCCAGTCCTGCCACAGCGGCTCCTCCAGGAGCGGCCGGCGGGTGGCGTCCCAGGCCTCGCGGGCGCGCCCCACCAGGTCGCTCCAGCGCTCTCCGGCGCCCGCGCCCAGCGCCTCGTCGAGGGCGGCCAGTACGCCGGCCCGCGAGGCGTTCGGCAGCGAGACGGCCGTGCCGTCGGCGAACACATGGCGGGCGGCGGGGTCGACCTGGGTCAGCTCGACGCAGCTCTCCAGCGGCTCCCGGCCCGTCTTGAGGAACAGATCGCGGTAGACGGCCGGCAGATGCAGCAGTCCGGGCCCCGTGTCGAAGGCGAAGCCGTCCCGTGCCAGCTGCCGCAGCGCGCCGCCGTGCGTCGCGCCGCGCTCGAACACCGCCACCCGGTGGCCCGCGACGGCCAGCCGGGCAGCGGCCGCCATCGCGCCCATCCCGGCGCCGATCACCGCAATCCGTGCCATGCCTGCGACTTTATCCGGCCCCGCCGACAACGCCCGCACGGCTGTGGAAAACCGTCCGGCAGCGGCCGTCCGCCACCGCCGGGAGCCGCCGTCAGGTCACCGGAGGCGCCGTGCCGGCCGCCACGGCCGACCGCTTCTGGGCGCGCCGCTCCCGCCGCCGCTGGAGGAACCGGCGGATCCGCGACCACAGGAAGATCACCACCGCGATCCCCGCGGCGAGCAGCGTCCCCGCGATGACCGCCGCGGCCACCGGATGGAACAGGGCGAAGGCGATGAGCCCCGCGACCCCCAGATCCTCGGCCAGGCTCAGCACGATGTTGCTGGCCGGCTCCGGCGAGGTGTTGACCGCGATCCGGGTGCCGGCCTTGACCAGATGGCTCAGCAGCGCCGTGGAGCCGCCCACCGCGCCCGCCGCCAGCTCGGGCAGCGAACCGTTGTGGCCGGCCAGCAGCGCCGCCACCACCCCGCCGGCGACCGGGCGGATCACCGTGTGCACGGCGTCCCAGACCGAGTCCACGTACGGGACCTTGTCGGCGACGGCCTCGACCACGAAGAGCAGCCCGGCCACGATCAGCACATCCGGGCGCTCCAGCGCCGCGGGCACTTCATCGGTCACGCCGGTCGCGCCGAGCAGACCGAGGAGCAGGACGACGGCATAGGCGTTGATCCCGCTCGCCCAGCCACTGGTGAACACCAAGGGAAGTACGGACACGCCGCAGATCGTAGGCCCCGACTGGGGGCCGGTGCTCAGTTTTGAGTATCCGTACTCAGACGCCGAGATGAGTAGGTACGCGGATGGGCCGGAGCCCTCCCGGACGGAAGAGTAGGGATCACGGAAGGGAAGCGGCGCCGCACCGCCGACACGGGGCGGCGGAGCGGCGCGGCTCCCGGACGTGACGGGGGAACACGGGGGACGCACGGGGGAGTACGGGGGAGAACGGGGGAAGCGCTGTCCTGGTCGGATCGAAGGGGGAACGATCCGTGCCAGGGCAGCGCACTCTTTTGTGCGGGCCCCGGGGGAAGGAAAAAGGGGTGCGCGCCGTACCTGACCACTACGGCGCGCACCCTCTTTCCGCTTCCGGGGGGCGCCCGCCCGTCACTGCGAGGGCCGGCCGCTGATCCGCCCCTGGAGCAGCCGCGACAGCGCCGCGTGCACGTCGTCGATCGATCGGTCCGGCTGGTACGACTGCCAGTCCAGGGCGGCCACCAGCACCATCCCGAACAGCGCCGAGGCGGTCAGCGGGATATCGATCTCCTCGCTCAGCTCCTCACGGGCGACCGCCTCCCGCAGTACGTCCTCCACCACCGTGATGGCCCGCTCCCGCACCACCATCAGCGTCGACTGCCAGGCCCGGTTGGTGCGCCACAGCTCGGCAACGTAGAGCTGGGTGAGCGCCGGGTAACGGGAGATGAAGTCCAGCCCGGCCCGGATCATCGCGTCCAGCGCGTCGATCCGGGTGCCGCCCCCGTCGGCCACCTCCTCGGCGGCCGCCTGGAGGGACGTCGCCAGCATCTCGATGCCGTGTCGCAGCAGCTCTTCGAAGAGCACGTTCTTGCTCGCGAAGTTGTAGTAGACGGTGCCCTTCGCGACACCCGCCCGCTCGGCGATCTCGTCCACCGTGGTGGAGGAGAAGCCCTGTTCTGCGATGAGGGTGACCGCGGCTTCGAAGAGCTTGAGCCGGGTGGCGTCGCGGCGTGTATTGGAGCTGTCCATGGGGGCGATTGTGCCGCCCCCGGACGATTGATGCGCGGCGCGGAGCGCCTCCGGCAGGGCGGTGGTGGGCGACGGGCGGGCGCTCACAGGCTCAGTTCCGGATGCAGGTCCTTCATCCGCACCACCTGGCGGCCGCGCGCCGTCAGGGATGTCAGCGCGAGGGCCCCCGCGGTGAACGCCAGCAGCACCACACTGCCCTGCCACACGGGCGCGAGGTCACCGCCCGTGATGAGCCGGCGCAGCCCCTCCACGATGTAACTCATCGGCAAATACGGGTGGATGGCGGCGAAGAAGCCCGGACTGGTCTGCACCGGATAGGTGCCGCCCGCCGACGTCAGCTGGAGCATCAGCAGCGCCAGCACCAGGATCCGCCCGGCCGGTCCGAACTGCGCGTTCAGCCACTGCACCAGTGCCGAGAAACACGCCGTGACCAGGACGAGGAACCCAATCGTGCCGGCCGCCCGCACCATCTCCAGACCGATCGCGAAGTGCAGTACGGACATCAGCGCCGCGGTCTGAAGCACCCCCACGCCGAACACCGGCAGCCAGCCCGACAGCGCCACCCGCCAGGAGGCCGCGCCCATCGCCAGCGCCCGCCGGTTGAGCGGCTGGATCAGCATGTACGCCACCATCGCGCCCACCCACAGGGACAACGGGATGAAGTACGGGGCGAACCCGGTGCCGTAGTTGGGCGCCTTGTGGGCCGCGTCCGAGGACAGCTGCACCGGGTCGGACATGACCAGGGTGTGCGCGTCGCGGTCCTTCTTGTCGTAGTCGGGGATCCGCTTCGCCCCGTCGTGCAGCCCGCCGGCCAGCTTCTGCGAACCGTCCGAGAGCTTGAACATGCCGCCGTTCAGTGTCTGCGCGCCGTCCTTGAGCCGGCCCACACCGGAGTCGAGGTCGCCGATCCCGGCCGCCGCGCGGCCCGTACCGTCGTGCAGCCGGTGCGCACCGTCGTTGAGCTGGTCCGCGCCGTCCGCCAGCCGGGCGTTGCCGGCGGCCAGTTTGCGCGCCCCCGCGGACACCTTGTGCGCACCGTCGTTCAGGTCGTTGATCTTCCTGACCGCGGCGTCCATGTCGGCGCCCAGGGTGGGCCCGCGCTGCGCCAGCTCGTTCGCCAGGGAGTGCAGGGTGTCCAGGTCCCGGCCCAGTTGGTCGAGCTTCTTCTGGTCGTGCACATAGCCGCTGACCTCCTCGGCCTTGTCCGCCGCGGTGGCCGCCTCCTCCTTGAGCTGCTTCAGCTCCGCACAGGAGGTGTCGAGCCGCACCCCGCTCTCACAGCGCAGCCGGTAGTAGGAGGCCATGTGATCCGAGATCCCCCGGGACAGCTTCGCACCGGTGGAGGCCGCCGCGGGCAGCTTGTCCAAGTGGTCACGGATCGCCTGCGAACCGTCGGCGACGAGCTGCGCCGCCTCGCCGATCTCCTTGCCGTGCGCCCGGATGAAGGGCCCCACCTTGCCGACGACTCCGTTGACCTTGTCCGCCAGCTGTTGGGTGCCCTGCGCCACCTGCCCCGAGCCGTCGGCCAGTTGGCGCGAGCCGTGGGCGGCGGTCCCGGCTCCCCGGGCGAGATCGGAGCTGCCCCGGGAGAGCCGCCCCGCGCCCGCGTCGAGGTCGCCCAGACCGGTGACGAGCTTGCCGCTGCCGGTCTTCGCGGTGCCCAGGCCGTCGGCCAGCTTGCCCGTGCCGTGCTTGGCCTGCCCGATGCCGTCCTGGAGACGGTCGGCGCCGTTCGCGGCCTGTTCGGTCTTGCCGTGCAGCGTCGAGAACGAGACAAAGATCTTGTCGAGGAAGGTCCGCGACGACTTCGTGGAGGCCGCGGAGCGCACCTCGGAGAACACCGTCCGGGAGATCTGCCCGACGATGTAGTTGTTCGCGTCGTTCGTCCGCACCTTCAGTGCGCCGGTCTCCGGATGGTCCCCGGAGCTGGAGGCGATCCGCCGGCTGAAGTCCTTCGGGATGGTCAGCGAGAGGTAGTACGAGCCGTCCTCGACGCCCCTGGCGGCCTCCTTGGCGTCCACCGGCCGCCAGTCGAAGGTATGGCTGTCCCGCAGCCCGGAGACGATGCTGTCGCCCGCCGAGATCCGCTTCCCGTCGACGGCCGCGCCGGTGTCCTCATTGACCAGCGCGACCGGGACCTTGTCCAGCCGCCCGTACGGGTCCCAGAAGGACCACAGATAGAGCGCGCCGTACAGGAGCGGCAGCAGCAGGAGGGCGGCCAGCGCGGCGCGCGGCAGCTTGCCCCTCCCGAACCGCTTCAGCTCAAGCGCGGCCAGTTTCGGCGAGCGCATCGGCCGCCCCCTCCTCGTCGTCGTGGCCGTCGTCGGCGCGGCTTTCGGCCGGTGCGCTGTCCGCACTCCCGGTGCCGACCGGTCCGGAGGGCTCGCCCTGACTGCCCTTGCCTGCCTCTCCGGCCCCACTCGCCTCGGAGGCATTGCTCTCGTCGTGGTCCGTGGTGGCGGTGCCGGACGCGTCCTCGGGGGCGGTGGGCTCCGGGCGGCTGCCCGTACGGACCAGCACCACGTCCTCGTCGCCCTCCGGCGGTTCGCTGCACACCGCGAGCACCGTGGTGCCGCCCGCCGCCAGGCCGTGCAGCATCTTCCAGGCCGCACTGCGCTCGTCGTCGGACAGCTTCAGATCGGTGTCGTCGACGGCCAGCAGCCGGGGGCCGCCGATCAGCGCGAGCGCCACGGACAGCCGCAGTGCCTCCAGCCGTTCCAGGTCGCGCACGGACGTACGGATCCCCTTGGGCAGCGACTCCAGGTCGAGGCCGGCCGCGGCCAGCGCGGTGTCCACCAGGGCGCGGGCCGCGGCCCTGCGCTCGCGCCGGGGCTTCAGCAGCGCCCGCAGCGAACCGCCGAACCGGCCTTGCAACAGGGCGCGTTCCCGCAGATGCTCGCCCACGGTGAGCGCCGGATCGAGCTCGGCGACCCCCGGCACATGGGCGAGCGCGGTGACGGACCGGACCGCGGCCTTCTTCTTCGGCAGCGGCAGTCCGCCGACCTCGGCGGTGCCCGCGGCGGACTTCATCCGGCCGGTGAGCGCGAGCAGCAGACACGTACGGCCCGAGCCCGAGGGGCCCTGTACGGCGATCAGTGAGCCGGGCCCGGCCGTGAAGTCGATGTTCCGGAACGCCCATCCGCGGGGGCCCTTGACCCCGAATCCCGCGGCCGTGACCGCCGCCCCGTGCGGGGTGCTGTCCACGATCCCCTCCTTTGAACTGACTGGTCAGTTCAAAAAGTATGCCGCACCCCACCCCCCGTTCCGCAAGGGGGCGTTGGGAACCCGTTCCCGCGGATTCGCGGATCAGGCCGTCCCCTTTTCGACGAAAGTGCAGGTCAGTGCCGATTGTCAGTGGCGTACGTCACGATGGGCTCATCCGGTCCGAAATCGGCATTCGGTCCCGAACCGGCATGCGACGACAGGAGGTTCGTCATGGCAGCTCGTCCCGACAGGGGCAGCTCCGCTGCGTACGGTCCCCCGAGCGATGTCCACCCCGTCCTGCGGCGGGCGGCAGCACCACCCGCCGCACTCGCCCTGCTCACCCAGGCCCAGCAGGGCCTCGACGAAGCACAGACCCTCGAAACCCCCAACGAGCAGTTCGCCACGGCCCATCTGGCCGCGCTGCGCACCGCCGCCGCCGTCCTCGCCGTCCGTGGCCGGCCGGAGACCACCGTGCGCCGCAGGCAGCGTATCCGCAGCGCCTGGGAAGTGCTGCCCGAGGTCGCGCCCGAACTGGCCGAGTGGAGCGCCCTGTTCGCCGCCGGTGCCGCCCGCCGCGCGAAGGCCGAGGCCGGCATAGCCGGCGCGGCCAGTCGCCGTGACGCGGACGACCTCCTGCGGGACGCCGCCATGTTCCTGCGCCTGGTGGAGCGGATGCTGCTCCTCCAGCCCTCCCTGCCACCTCAACGGGCAGGGTGAGGAACAGCTGAGCCTGGGGGGAGGCCGGGGGAGGGAGGAGGGGTGTGGGGGTGGGGTGGGGGCCCGGGGGAGGGGAAGGAAAGCGGCGGTGCTCGGCTCCCGCTGCCCCCACCTGCCCCGCGCCCGCCTCTCCGCCCTCCGCGCCTGCCTTCCCGCCCCCGGGCCACCACATCCCTCCGCCCCATCGCCTGCCCCATCACCCCCTCACCCGCCGTGCCTGCTCTCCGGTACCCCAGGGGCCACCCCCTCCCACCACCTCCGCCACCCCTCCGCCGACAGCGCCCCCTCTTCGCGCCCCGGGCCACCGCCCCCCCTCCGCTCCACCACCTCCGCCGCCCGCTCCCCCTCCCGCCCCGCCGAGCGCCACGTCGGCTCCCGGCGGCTCCGCAGGCGGTGGACGGCGCGGGACGGAATAGGGTGGTGGACGCCTAGACGTTCATGCCCCCGCCGAGGAGCCACCCGCCGTGTCTGACCCGCTGCGCCCGCGCGCATCCCTTCGTACCGCCGTGGTCTGGGAGGTCCTCAAGGACGCCCTGGAGCGCCGGGTCAAGGCCACCGGCCGCGACGTCCTTGACGTCCTCGACACCGGCGGCGGCACCGGCAACTTCGCCGTACCGGTCGCCCGCCTCGGCCACCGCGTCACGGTCGTCGACCCCAGCCCCAACGCCCTCTTCGCCTTGGAGCGCCGCGCCGCCGAGGCGGGCGTCGCCGACCGGGTACGCGCAGTCCAGGGCGACGCCCACGGCCTGTTCGACGTCGTCGAGCGCGGCGGCTACGACACCGTGCTCTGCCATGGCGTGCTGGAGTACGTCGACGACCCGGCCGAGGGCGTCCGCAACGCCGTCGACGCTCTGCGCCCGGCCGGCACCCTCAGCCTGCTCGCGGCCGGTCTGGGCGGTGCCGTCCTCGCACGCGCCCTCGCGGGCCACTTCACCGAGGCCCGCCAGGCCCTGACCGACCCGGCCGGACGCTGGGGCGAGGGCGACCCGGTGCCGCGCCGCTTCACCGCCGACCAGCTCACCGAGCTGGTGTCCGCCACCGGCCTGGAGGTCGGCGCGGTCCACGGCGTACGGGTCTTCGCCGACCTGGTCCCCGGCGTGCTGGTGGACACCGAGCCGGGCGCCATGGAGGCCCTGCTGAAGCTCGAGGCGGCCGCCGCCGAACAGCCCGCCTTCCACTCCGTGGCCACCCAGCTGCACGTCCTCGCGGAACGCGACTGACCCACGCGGCTCACGCGACTACCGCGTGCAGTCGGCCACAGACCACCCGATCAGCCCCTTCGCCCCGTATGATCGGGGTACGACGTTCCGGCATGACGGACAGGCGGGTGGGGAATGCAGGCAGCATCACCACCGGTCGCCGTGGCGGCCCGGACAGTGAACTGGCGTCGAGGGGCGGGTTTCACGGGGGCGATTCCCTGCCTATCCTGAAAGGGTCGCACCCGGTCGCCCCCCGCGACCGACGAGTAGGAGGACTCCGTGCCGCTCTCGGAGCACGAGCAGCGCATGCTCGAGCAAATGGAGCGAGCGCTGTACGCCGAAGATCCCAAGTTCGCGACAGCGCTTGAGGGAAGCGGGCTGCGTACGTACACCCGGCGACGGGTCTACCAAGCGGTCGCGGGCTTCCTGGTGGGTATCGCCCTGCTCATGGCCGGCATGGTCGCGCAGCAGATCTGGATCAGTGTGGTGGGCTTCCTCGTCATGCTCGGATGCGCCGTGCTGGCGGTCACCGGCTGGCGCAAAGCTCCCAAGCCGGGTGAGCGGCAGTCCGGTGCGGGTTCCGGAGGTGCCGCGGGCGCCCCGGCGCGCCGTCAGGCCAGGCAGCGGCGCTCGATGATGAACCGTATCGAGGACCGCTGGCAGCGACGCCGGGACGAACAACAGGGCCACTGAGCCACGACGGGAGCGACGGATTCGCGGGATTTCCCCGAATCCGTCGGAACGTCCTCCGAGAGATCCCTCGCGCCCGGGAGATGTTTCTTTCCGTCATTTCTCCTGTTGCGCCGCACGGCACTTTCCGTCACCCTTTCCCGCCGTGTTTTCGCCGTGGCAGTTCGCCGTCTTAGGCCCGCAGTTCGCCTTCCGCGCGCCCGATAGTTCACCGCTGATTTCCGCCCTTCGGTACGCAACACGTTCTCCGGTGGCGCCGGAAGAGAAAATGTGCTGGGGCCGCCCGATCCTGTCGGGCGGCCCCAGCACATGTTCGTTCCGTGTGGTCATGCCCGCCGCGGGCCCGGTCGGAGGGCGGCCAGCGCGCGCCGTGCCGTGGCCACCGGGCGGCTGGTACGGCACCGGAGCAGCAGCGCCGCCCAGCGGGCCGACCAGGCCCAGCGGAGCCGGACCGCGGAGCGCGGGGCGAGCCGGGCCCGCAGCCGCAGACCACGGCTCGCGCCCGCCCGCAGCCCGGACCGCACCTGCTCTACGTCCAGGGCGAGTCCGGACACCGGCTGCGGGTGCGGGGCGTACAGCACCTGCTCGACCGCGGCCGCGACTCTGCGGGCGGCCCCGGCGGACTCCGGTGGCAGATCCCGGATGCGGATGATGCGCTCGGCGGCCTTGCGCGGGGTCAGTGACTCGTCCGGCAGGATGCCGAAGTCCCAGGCGGTGTCCAGCAGCTCCCGCCAGGCGGCGAGGGTGGCCGCCGTGGGGTCGTCGTGCGGGCCCGCCAGGCGTCCGGAACGTATCCGCAGGCGCCACAGCAGTGGGCCGGTGGGCAGCATCAGGACGAGTAGCGCGGCCAGTGCCGTGACGACGGCCGGCCAGGGGGACGAGCCGCCGTCCGGCGGGCGGGTGCCGGCCTCCGCGGGCAGCGGGACGCAGGCCGAGCCGGAGCCGGACCGGCGCTCACCGGGGCCACAGGACGGGTCCGCCGACGGGCCCTCCGAGGGGGCCGCGGACCGGGAGGGCGCGGGGTCCGGGCTGCCGGGATCGGGGGCGTCCGGGGTGTCGGGGTACGCGTAGTCCGGGACGCTGCCGCGGCTCGGGGTCGGTTCGAAGCGGGTCCAGCCGATGCCCTGGAAGTACAGCTCCGGCCAGGCGTGTGCGTCCTTGAGGCCGACCGAGGTCGTGCCGTCGGGCTGCTTGGTGCCGGGAGTGAAACCGACCGCTACCCGGGCCGGGATCCCCAGCGTCCGGGCCATCGCCGCCATCGAGAACGAGAAGTGGACGCAGAAGCCCTCCTTCTGCCGCAGGAAGCGCGCGATGGCCTCGGAACCGCTGCCGGCCCGGACCTCCGTGTTGTAGCTGAAGCCGCCGTTGAGCGCGAACCAGTCCTGGAGCTTGACGGCCCTGGCATAGGCGGTCGGGGCGCCGCGCGTGACCTGACGTGCGGTGCTCCGGACGACCGGAGGCAGCGAGCGGGGGACCTTGGTGTACTCGCGCAGCAGGTCGGCGGGGGGCGCCGGGGCGGCGGCCAGCTGCCGGGACGTGGGCCGCACCTGGAGGCTCTCGACCTGGTACTGGAGGCCGTGGGTGTTCTGTCCGCGGTCCCCGACGAGGGTGCGGCCCTGGGGCTCGAAGCGCCAGCGCCCGGAGATGTCCACCTTGGAGGCCGGGTAGGGGAGCGGCAGCCAGTTCTGGGCGTACCACTCGGCGGTCGAGATCGAGGTGTTGACCCGGTCGAGGTCCACCGCGGGGCTGAGGCCGGTCGGTTGCGGCAGCCGCTCGGGGACGTCCGTGACCGTGCGCTCGGACGGTTTCCAGGTCGTGCCGTCGAACTGGTCGAGGGCGACGATCCGCAGATACATGCCGCGGGTGTCGGCGGCGGTCGTGCGGTAGTTGAGGACTTCCTTGTCCTCGGGCTGGTTGAGGCTGTCCTGAAGGGACACCAGGGGGTTCACCGCGGAGATCGTGCCGCCTCCGCCGCCGGGGCCCGCACCGCTGCCGCCGGTACCGAACAGCCCGCCGCCGAGCGAGGGCAGCAGGGCGGGCACCACCAGGGCGATCCCGAGGACCAGGGCGCCGATCCTGCGGCCCGTACGGACCGGGGCCAGGACCGGCCCGCCGAGGGCGGCGAACCCTGGGCCGCGGTCCGGCCGGCCGGCGTCGGCGCCTCCGCCGAAGACCCGGCCCCACTGGGAGAGCCGGTCCCGGCCCTCGGCCAGCAGGAGCAGCAGATAGCCGGCCGCCGCGATCAGGAACCGCAGCCAGCCCGCGCCGCCCTGGGAAAGCCCCGCCGCCACGGAGTAGAGCGCGAGCAGCGGCAGACCGGCGGGCGCGGCGCTGCGGTACGTGACCGCCAGCGCATCGACTATCAGGCCGATCACCAGCACTCCGGCGATCAGCAGCAGCCGGATGCCGGGGGTGACGGGGGCGGGGATGGCGTACCGGCCGACGTCCCGTACGCCGGCCTGCACCAGCCGACCGAATTCCGCGAGGGCGTCCGGACCCGGCAGCAGGCCGAGGATCGCCTCACCCGGCGTGAAGAGCAGGGTCATCAGCAGCACGCCGGCCAGCAGCTGTACGCCGATGACCAGCGGCCCGGCCAGGGGGACCCGGCGGGCGGCCGCGCCCACCCCCGTCAGCAGGGCCAGCAGGACCGCCGCCTGGATCAGCCAGCTGATCGGTTCCACCAGCGGCAGCAGTGCACCGGCGGCACACAGCGTCGCCACCGCCGCACACAGCGCCAGCCGCGCCCGGCCGCTCATGCCTGTGCCTCGCTTCCTTCGGGGCCGCCGGGGCAAGGCCCGCGCCGGCCGCTGATCCGGCCACGGGGGCACCGCGCGCCGGGCCGTCCGTCCGCGGGCAGCCCCTCGTCCCTCAGCGGCCGCCCGCCCGTAAGCCGTCCATGGCACTCGCTCCCGTTCATGACCGGCCTCCCGCCACCGTCTCCGGGGCGCCCGTACGCTCCGCGGCCGCGCGCCACAGGGCGGGGAGGCTGTCCCCGGGCATCACCGGCAGCGCCGTCCAGCCGGCCTTGCGCAGCAGCTGAAGGCGTTCGGCCACCGGGACCTGGCCGTCGGAGAATCTGATGCCACCGGGGCCCCGCGTCCAGGCGTCGCCATCCAGGACGAAGGCGACGGCCGCGCCGCTGCGCTGCCGCATCCGTCCGGCGACCACCGCCTGCTCCTCGTCCAGATCGCCGAAGAAGGCGATCAGCAGTCCTTCGTTGCCGCCGCGCAGCACGTCGTACGCCGCCGACAGGCCGGGCTCCTCGGAGCGCTCCACGACGGCGAGGGTGTCCAGCAGCAGGCCCGCGGCGTCGGCGGAGCCGGTGCCGCCCCCGAAGCTGCCGGCGCCGTCGGGGCCCGGCACCGAGCTGCCGGTGTCGGTCAGCAGCCGCACCGAGAAGCCGCGCTCCAGCAGATGCACCGCGGTGGAGGCGGCACCCGCCACCGCCCACTCGAAGGCCGAGTCGGGGCCCGAGCCCGGATGGGCGTCCTCGCGGGTGTCGAGCAGGACCGTGCAGCGCGCCTTCTGCGGCTGCTCCTCCCTGCGGACCATCAGCTCCCCGTAGCGCGCGGTGGAGCGCCAGTGGACGCGGCGCAGATCGTCGCCGTGCCGGTAGCCGCGCGGAATGACGTCGTCCTCCCCGGCCAGCGCCGGTGAGTGCTGCCGCCCGTCGCCGTACCCGGCGGCCTCGCCCACCTGCCGCACGGCCGGCAGCGGTTCGACCCGCGGCACGACCGTCAGGGTGTCGGAGGCGCTGAACGAGCGGGTCAGCTCGCACATCCCGAACGGGTCCGAGAGCCGTAGCTGAAGCGGCCCCAGCGGATAGCGTCCGCGCAGGTCGGAGCGGACCCGGTAGGAGACCTCGCGGCGGCCGCCGGCCTCCACCCGGTCCAGGACGAAGCGCGGCCGGGGACCGAGGACATACGGCACCCGGTCCTGGAGCATCAGCACGCCGGTCGGCAGCCGGGACACGTTCTCCATCCGCAGCCGCACCCGGGCTTCGGTGGCGGCGGGCACCCGGGCGGGGGCGAGCGTCCGGCTGCCCGCGACGCGGTAGCGGGTGCGGTGCAGCACCAGGACGCACACCAGCGGGAGGGCGGCGAGCAGCAGCCCGACCCGCAGCAGGTCCGCCTGCCCGAGGAGGTAGGAGCACACCGCGGCGGCCACCCCGGCCGCCAGGAACGACCGGCCCCGGGTCGTCAGCCCCGCGAGGGCCGCCCGCAGCCCGTCCCGCTCCGGAGCGCCCTCGCTCCCCCCGTCGGACATCACAACCCCCGTACGCCGGGCGGCCGCTGGCCGGGTGTCCGCCACGGCTGGGCGGAGGGCTCGGGGACCGGGACGCGCTGGAGGATCTCCAGCACGATCTGCTCGGCCGTACGGCGGTTCAACTGGGCCTGGGCGGTGGGCAGCAGCCGGTGTGCGAGCACCGGCACCGCCAGCGACTGGACGTCGTCGGGGAGGGTGTACTCCCGCCCCTGGAGCGCCGCCGAGGCCTTGGCGGCGCGCAGCAGATGCAGGGTCGCCCGCGGTGAGGCCCCGAGCCGCAGCTCGGGGTGGCTGCGGGTGGCCCCCACCAGATCGACGGTGTACCTGCGGACAGTGTCGGCGACATGGACCGTGCGCACCGCGTCGATCAGCTTCACGATCTCGTGGGCGTGCGCGACCGGCTGGAGGTCGTCGAGGGGTGAGGCGCCGCCGTGCACATCCAGCATCTGCAACTCGGCCGACGGGCTTGGATAACCGATCGACACCCGTGCCATGAAGCGGTCCCGCTGTGCCTCGGGGAGCGGGTACGTGCCCTCCATCTCCACCGGGTTCTGGGTGGCGACCACCATGAACGGGTCGGGCAGCTGGTAGGTCTGCCCGTCCATCGTGACCTGGCGCTCCTCCATGGACTCCAGGAGCGCCGACTGCGTCTTGGGCGAGGCGCGGTTGATCTCGTCGCCGATCACGATCTGGGAGAAGATCGCGCCGGGCTTGAACTCGAAGTCCCGCTGCTGCTGGTCGAAGATGCTGACGCCGGTGATGTCGGAGGGCAGCAGGTCGGGCGTGAACTGGATGCGCCGCACCGAGCAGTCGATGGAGCGGGCCAGTGCCTTGGCGAGCATGGTCTTGCCGACGCCGGGCACATCCTCGATGAGCAGATGCCCCTCGGCCAGCAGCACGGTCAGCGCGAGCCGTACGACCTCCGGCTTGCCCTCGATCACTTCCTCCACCGACCGGTGAACCCGCTCCGCGGTGGTGGTCAGATCGCTGAGGCTCGCTCGTTCGTCATACGTCGTCACTCGGCCCTCCTCGGCCCGTTCCACGGGCCGATGCCCCCTTTGCGGACCCGGCCCACCCCGAACGTGCGCATCGCGCCCGGCCGGGGCCAGGACGACGGCACCTACGCATTCTTGCTGCCCGCGCGGCTTCGCGTCATGACCTGTGGATAACTCACAAGGTTATCTCCCGGCCTTCCCGGCGAACCCGGCTTTCCGGGCAGGTTCGGTCGCCGGGAAGGCCGGGCCGGGGTCAGTGCTGGGGGTCGATCTCGCGCAGCAGGCCGGTCGTCACGTCGAAGACGAAGCCCCGGACGTCGTCGGTGTGCGGGAGGAAGGGGGAGGTGCGCACCCGCTGCATGGACTGCCGTACGTCCTCGTCGAGGTCCTTGAACGCCTCGACCGCCCAGGTGGGGCGCTGTCCGACCTCGGCGGCCAGGTCGTGGCGGAAGTCCTCGGTCAGGCTGAGCAGACCGCATCCGGTGTGGTGGATGAGGACGACGGAGCGGGTACCCAGCGCGCGCTGGCTGATCGTCAGGGACCGGATGATGTCGTCGGTGACCACCCCGCCGGCGTTGCGGATGGTGTGGCAGTCGCCGAGTTCGAGACCGAGCGCGGCATGCAGATCCAGCCGGGCGTCCATACAGGCCACGATGGCGACCTTGCGGACGGGCCGGGCATCCATCCCGGGGTCGGTGAAGGCGGCAGCGTAGCGCTTGTTCGCCTCGACGAGACTGTCGGTGACCGTCTCGCCGGTACGAACGGCACCGTCGGCGGAGGAGGGAAGCGGCTGCGATGCAGGTATGGACATGGTTTCACCGTAATCCGCGCCGGTCGTTTCAGCCGCATGAGAGGTCGGGCATAGGGGTCATCATCACTCCTTGTGAGGTAACCCACAGGGCCGTCCGCCCCGCCGCCGTCCGGGTGAGAAGCCCGCGGCACCGGCGGCGGGAAAGCCGTCGCAGGACGCGCGGAACCGGTTGATTGACCGGGGCAGCCGGTGGACTAAAGTGGCGCGAAGTGGGAGGCGTGACGCTCTCCTTGGATACCGGATTCCTCGTGTGCGCGCACCGTACGTACGGCTCGGCCTCCTCCCGCTCCCATGGTCTTCCGACGTCACTTCCCCGTCGCCGGAGGGCCACTTCCCCTTCAGAGCGGGCGGGGACCAAGCGGTACGTGCGGCATCCCCCAGCCAGCGGCCGGGGCCCCACCTGCCGCCCAGCCCATCGGAAGGCACATGAGCGAGCGTAGCGAGCGAGTCAGGAAGAGGTGCGCGCTCTGCCGAGGCAGGCGGGCCGAGCGCGGCGGGGCCGCCGTATGAGCAGCAACACTCGCCACGTCCCCGTCATGCTCCAGAGGTGTCTGGACCTGCTCGCGCCCGCGCTCGCCGAGCCCGGTGCGGTCGTCGTCGACTGCACGCTCGGCCTCGGAGGGCACAGCGAGGCACTGCTGTCCACCTTCCCGGCGGCCCGGCTCATCGCCCTCGACCGTGACCCGTCCGCCCTGAAGCTGGCGGGCGAGCGGCTCGCCCCCTACGGAGACCGCGCCACCCTGGTGCACGCCGTCTACGACGAGCTCCCCGAGGTCCTCGACCGGCTCGGGACCCCGCGGGTCCAGGGCGTGCTGTTCGACCTCGGTGTCTCCTCCATGCAGCTCGACGAGGCCGACCGCGGCTTCGCGTACGCGCAGGACGCCCCGCTGGACATGCGGATGGACCAGTCGACCGGCATCAGCGCCGCGGATGTCCTCAACACCTACGCGCCCGGTGAGCTGGTCCGGATCCTGCGCTCCTACGGGGAGGAGAAGCAGGCCAAGCGGATCGTCGAGGCCGTCGTCCGCGAGCGGGCCAAGGAACCGTTCACCACCAGCGCGCGGCTGGTCGAGCTGATCCGTGACGCGCTGCCGCAGGCCGCCAAGCGCACCGGCGGCAACCCCGCCAAGCGCACGTTCCAGGCGCTGCGCATCGAGGTCAACGGGGAGCTGACGAGCGTGGAGCGCGCCATCCCGGCGGCCGTGAAGGCGCTCGCGGTGGGCGGCCGGATCGCCGTGCTCGCCTACCACTCGCTGGAGGACCGGCTGGTCAAGCAGGTCTTCGCGGCCGGCGCTGCCAACACGGCGCCGCCCGGCCTGCCGGTGGTCCCCGAGCGCTACCAGCCCCGGCTCAAGCTGCTGACCCGCGGCGCCGAACTCCCCACGGAGGAGGAGATCGCCGAGAACCGCCGGGCCGCCCCCGCCCGGCTGCGCGGCGCGGAGCGCATCCGCGAGAACGTCGAGGACACCGCATGAAAGGGCAGGGGCCGCGCGGCAGACAGAAACGCCTCGCCGCGCTGTTCCCCTCCGGCGCCGGTGCCCGCGGCACCGCGGCGCGCACGCCCTTCGTGCTGCTCATCGTCGTCCTCCTCGGCTCCGGCCTGATCACCCTGCTGCTGCTCAACTCCGCCCTCAACCAAGGGTCGTTCGAGCTCAGCAAGCTGGAGAAGCAGACCGAGGAGCTGACGGACGAGCAGCAGGCGCTCCAGCAGGACGTGGACGCCTACTCCGCCCCGGGCGCGCTGGAGCAGCGCGCCCGGAAGCTGGGGATGGTGCCCGGCGGCACCCCGGTGTTCCTCCTCCCGGACGGCACGGTCCGCGGCCGGCCGAGCGTCGCCGGGCCGGAGGGGGCGCCGCTGAGCAGCTCCGCCGAGCCGTCGCCCCTCGGCCCGGCCGCCCGCACCGCCCTGCCCCGCCCGGCGGTGCCGCCGGTCCCGGCCCTGGCCGGTGTGCTGGGCCCGGACAGCGCCCCCGGCATGACGACACCGGCCGATCCGGCGCCCTCGGCCGCCCCGGCCTCCCTGACCTCGCCCGCCTCGTCCGGCAGCGGCGCCTCCCACGCACCCGCGCCCGCCGCCGCGGCCGCCCCCTCCCCGACGACCTCCGGCAGGTGAACGCGGCATGACCGAGCCCAGGGACCCCCGCCGGGTGCCGCGCCCCGCCCAGCGCGGCGGCCGGGCCGGCAGCGGGTCCGGCCGCCCGCCCGCCGCCAAGCGCCCCGCACCCCGGCCCGGCTCCCGGCCCGGCCCGCCCCGGCAGGCCGCCCGCCCCGGGCGCCCCCGCTCCGGGCCCCCTGCGCTGCGCCTCGGCAGCCCGCGTCCGCGGCTGCGGCTGGTCTCCCTCGGACTGACGCTGATCATGCTGGTCTTCGTCGTACGGCTCTTCCAGGTACAGGCCGTCGACGCCGGGGCGTTCGCCGCCAAGGCCAACGAGAACCGCTATGTACCGGTCAAGCTGGCCGCCGAGCGCGGTGCGATCACCGACCGCAACGGCGTGGACCTGGCCACCACCGTCGACGCGTACGACATCACCGCCGACCCGAGCCTGCTGGCACCGCAGAAGACCAAGATCGACGATGCTCCCCGGCGGGCCGCCGCGCTGCTCGCCCCGATCCTCGGCGAGGACAAGGCCGTCCTGGCCAGGAAGCTCGACCGGCCCGCGGCGCGCTACGCCCTGCTCGCCCGGCAGCAGACCCCGCAGGTCTGGAAGAAGATCAAGGACCTGCGCAAGACCCTCGACGCCAAGGCGGCCGCCGCCCCCAAGAGCGCGCCCCGCCCCAATGTCCTGGTCGGGATCTTCGCCGACAAACACAGCAAGCGCCTCTACCCCAACAAGAACCTCGCCGCCGGTGTGCTCGGCTTCGTCAACGGCGCCGGCAAGGGCGGCGGTGGCCTGGAGGCGCGCCTGGACAAACAGCTGGCGGGCAAGGACGGCAAGCTCGTCTACGCCCAGTCCGGCGGCCGCCGGGTGCCCACCGCCGACACCCAGGAGCACCCCGCCGTCCCCGGCAGCGACGTCGAGCTCACCCTCGACCGCGACATCCAGTGGGCTGCCCAGCAGGCCATCACCCAGCAGGTCGCCAAGTCGAACGCCGACCGCGGCTATGTCGTCGTCCAGGACACCCGCACCGGGGAGATCCTGGCGCTCGCCAACGCGCCCGGATTTGACCCCAACGAGGTGTCGCAGGCCGATCCGGAGGCGCTGGGCAATGCCGCGCTGTCCGACGCGTTCGAACCGGGCTCCACCAGCAAGGTGATGTCGATGGCCGCGGTCCTGGAGGAGGGCGTCGCCACCCCGGCCACCCGGGTCACCGTGCCCAACCGGCTGCACCGGGGCGACCGGCTGTTCGCGGACGACGTCGACCACGCCACCTGGCATCTGACGCTCAACGGTGTGCTCGCCAAGTCCAGCAACATCGGCACGATCCTCGCGACCGGCCAGCTCGGCAAGACCCAGGCCCAGGCCAACCAGGTCCTCCACTCGTATCTGCGCAAGTTCGGGATCGGCCGGCCGACCGGGCTCGGCTTCCCCGGGGAGACCGACGGCATCCTGGCCAAGCCGCAGGACTGGAACACCTCGCAGCAGTTCACCATCCCGTTCGGCCAGGGGCTGTCCCTCAACGCCGTACAGGCCGCCTCCGTCTACTCCACGATCGCCAACGGCGGCGAGCGCATCGCCCCCTCACTGGTCCGTGGCAGCACCGGGCCCGACGGGCACTACGCACCGGCGCCCAAGCCCGCGAAGAACCGCGTGATCAGCCGGAAGACCGCGGCCACCCTGGCCACCATGCTCGAATCGGTGGTGGACGACGAGGAAGGCACCGGAGCGAAGGCGAAGATCGACGGCTACCGCGTCGGCGGAAAGACCGGCACGTCCAACCGGGTGGACCCCAGGACCGGCCGCTACCACGGCTACACCGCCTCCTTTGCCGGCTTCGCCCCCGCCGACAAACCCCGCATCACGGTCTACTGCGCCGTCCAGAACCCCACGACGGGCAGCTATTTCGGCGGCCAGGTCTGCGGCCCGATCTACCAGCAGGTCATGGCCTTCGCGCTGAAAACCCTCCAGGTCCCGCCGACCGGCGCCAAGCCCCCGCGGCTGCCGGTCACCTTCACGCCAGGCCAATGAAATCGAGGCAATTCCGCCGTGACGACCATCACCCCCGACGGCACCCCCGACGGCACCCCCGCCCCCGGAAACTGCTCCCCTCCACGGCCCTCACTTCGCCCCGGGCCGGTGGTGCCCGGTACGCTCACCGCCGTGTCACACGCTGATCAGTCCCCGAAAGCCCAGCACGCCGAGAAGGGCGGGTCCGGTACGTATCCGGGAGCCCCACGCCCTGAACGGGTCCGCCCCACCCCCCTGGCGGACCTCGCCGAGCAGCTGGGATGCCCGGCCCCCGACGCCGGCCGCCCCGGAGCCGCCGATGCCGCGCGGCCCGTGATGGTCACCGGCATCACCCATGACTCCCGGGCGGTCCGCCCCGGTGACGTCTACGCGGCGCTGCCCGGTGCCCGTCTGCACGGTGCCGACTTCGTCGCGCAGGCCGCCGACCTCGGCGCCGCGGCGGTCCTGACCGATCCGTCGGGTGCCGAGCGCGCCGCCGCGACCGGTCTGCCGGTCCTCGTCGTCGACAACCCGCGCGCGCGGATGGGCGCCCTGGCCGTCTCCATCTACGGAGCGCCGGGCGAGGACCTCCTCCAGATCGGCATCACCGGCACCTCCGGCAAGACCACCACCGCCTACCTCATCGAGGGCGGGCTGCGGGCCGCGGCGGCCAAGGTCCCCGACGGGGGGCTGACCGGGCTGATCGGCACCGTCGAGACCCGGATCGGCGACGAGCGCATCAAGTCCGAGCGCACCACCCCCGAGGCCACCGACCTCCAGGCGCTGTTCGCGGTGATGCGTGAGCGCGGTGTGCGCGCGCTGGCCATGGAGGTCTCCAGCCACGCACTGGTCCTCGGCCGGGTCGACGGCTGCGTCTTCGACGTCGCCATCTTCAACAACCTCAGCCCGGAGCACATGGAGTTCCACTCCGGCATGGAGGACTACTTCCAGGCCAAGGCCCAGCTGTTCACCAAGGCCCGCAGCCGGGCCGGGGTCGTCAACCTCGACGACGAGTACGGCAAGCGGCTGGCCGAGGGCGAGTCCGAGGTCCCGGTCACCACCTTCTCCGCGGAGGGCCACCCCGACGCCGACTGGCGGGCCTCCGACGTCGAGGTCGGCACCCTCGGCTCGACCTTCACCGTGCACGGCCCGGACGGCGTCACCCTGCGCGCCGCGTCCCCGATCGCCGGCCCGTTCAACGTCGCCAACGCGCTCGCCGCGATTGTCTCGCTGGTCGTCGCCGGTATCGACGCGCAGACCGCGGCCGACGGTGTCGCCGCGGTGCCCGGCGTCCCCGGCCGCCTGGAGCGCATCGACGCCGGCCAGCCGTATCTCGCGGTGGTCGACTACGCCCACAAGACCGACGCCGTCGAATCGGTTCTGCGCGCACTGCGCAAGGTCACCGACGGCAAGCTGCACGCCGTCCTCGGCTGCGGCGGCGACCGCGACCCGCACAAGCGCGGCCCCATGGGTGCCGCGGTGGCCCGGCTCGCCGATACGGCCGTACTGACCTCCGACAACCCGCGCGGCGAGGACCCCCTCGCGATCCTCGCCACCATGCTCGCGGGCGCCGCGGAAGTCCCCATTCATGAACGCGGCACGGTGCTCGTCGAAGAAGAGCGCGCCGTCGCCATCGCCGCCGCCGTCGCCCGCGCCGAGCCCGGGGACACCGTGATCGTCGCGGGCAAGGGCCACGAACAGGGCCAGGACATCGCCGGAGTGGTCCGCCCCTTCGACGACCGCCAGGTACTGCGCGAGGCCATCGAGGCTTCCTTGAAGTCACCGCAGCCGAACCACCAGGGATGACACACCGCCATGCGCGCACAACCCCTTTACCGTCACCGCCCGCCCAGTACCGGGGGTGACCTGTGATCTCCCTGTCGCTCGCCGAGATCGCGAGCATCGTCGGAGGGCAGCAGCACGACATACCGGACGACGGCCGCCGGGTGACCGGACCGGTCGTGGCCGACTCCCGTGCGGTGGGCCCCGGCGCGCTGTTCGTGGCCTTCGCCGGTGAACGCGTCGACGGCCACGACTTCGCGCAGCGCGCCGTCGAGGCCGGCGCGGTGGCCGTACTGGCCGCCCGCCCGCTCGGCGTCCCCGCGATCGTCGTCGACGACGTGATCGCCGCGCTCGGTGCGCTCGCCCGCGCCGTCGTCGCACGGCTGGGCACCACCGTCGTGGGCCTCACCGGCTCGGCCGGCAAGACCAGCACCAAGGACCTGATCGCCCAGCTGCTTCAGCGCCACGGCCCGACGGTCTGGCCCGAGGGAAACCTCAACAACGAGATCGGGCTGCCGCTGACCGCGCTGCGCGCCGATGAGACCACCCGGCATCTCGTCCTGGAGATGGGCGCCCGCGGCGTCGGCCACATCCGCTACCTCGCCGGGCTGACCCCGCCGAGGATCGGCGTGGTGCTGAACGTCGGCAGCGCGCACATCGGCGAGTTCGGCGGGCGTGAGCAGATCGCCCTGGCCAAGGGCGAACTCGTCGAGTCGCTGCCTTCGGCCGAGGACGGTGGCGTCGCGGTGCTCAACGCCGACGACCCGTACGTCCGCGCCATGGTGCCGCGCACCCGGGCCCGCACGATCCTGTTCGGCGAGGCCGAGGAGGCCGACGTACGTGCCGAGAATGTCCGGCTCACGGATCTCGGTCAGCCCGCTTTCACGCTTCGCACACCCTCCGGGTGCAGTGATGTGACCATGCGGCTGTACGGTGAGCACCACGTGTCGAACGCGCTCGCCGCGGCCGCCGTCGCCCATGAGTTGGGCATGCCCGCAGACGAGATCGCCACCGCGCTCTCCGAAGCCGGCACGCTCTCCCGCTGGCGTATGGAGGTCACCGAGCGCGCGGACGGCGTGCGGATCGTCAACGACGCCTACAACGCGAATCCCGAGTCCATGCGAGCGGCGCTGCGTGCGCTGGTCGCGATGGGCGCAGCCGGCAAGGCGACGGGCGCTCGTACGTGGGCGGTGCTCGGTGAGATGGCTGAGCTCGGCGAGGAGTCACTCGCCGAACACGACGCGGTCGGGCGGCTGGCCGTCCGGCTCAACGTCAGCAAGCTCGTGGCAGTCGGCGGCAGGGAAGCGGCCTGGCTCGACATGGGCGCCAAGAACGAGGGTTCGTGGGGTGAGGAGTCGGTGCACGTGTCCGACGCGCGGGCGGCGGTCGACCTGTTGCGCAGCGAGCTGCGGCCGGGAGATGTCGTGCTGGTGAAGGCGTCCAGGTCGGTGGGGCTGGAGCGGGTCGCCGCAGCTTTGCTGGACGAGGGCATGCTGGGCGCCGTGGGCGCTGAGGGTGGAGCCGCGACCCGATGAACTCGATGAAGCAGATCCTCTTCTCCGGAATGATCGGGCTCTTCCTGACCCTGATCGGCACCCCGCTGCTGATCAAGCTGCTGGCCAAGAAGGGATACGGGCAGTTCATCCGCGATGACGGCCCGCGGACCCACGGCAGCAAGAAGGGCACGCCCACCATGGGCGGTATCTCCTTCATCCTGGCCACGATCATCGCCTACGCCGTGACGAAGGTGATCACCTCCAGCGATCCGACCTTCTCGGGCGTGCTGGTGCTCTTCCTCTTCGCGGGCATGGGCCTGGTCGGCTTCCTCGACGACTACATCAAGATCGTCAAGCAGCGTTCGCTGGGCCTGCGGGCCAAGGCGAAGATGGCCGGCCAGCTGATCGTCGGCATCGCCTTCGCGGTGCTCTCGCTCCAGTTCGCCGATCTGCGCGGGCAGACCCCGGCGTCGGACCGGCTCTCCTTCACCCAGGACTTCGGCTGGCAGATCGGCCCGGTGATCTTTGTGATCTGGGCGCTGTTCATGATCCTGGCGATGTCCAACGGCGTGAACCTCACCGACGGCCTCGACGGCCTCGCCACCGGCGCCTCGGTGATGGTCTTCGGCGCGTACACCTTCATCGGCATCTGGCAGCACCAGGAGTCCTGCGCCAACCAGATCACCGCCGGACCGGGCTGTTACGAGGTCCGCGATCCGCTCGACCTCGCGGTGGTGGCCTCCGCGCTGATGGGCGCCTGCTTCGGCTTCCTGTGGTGGAACACCTCGCCCGCCAAGATCTTCATGGGCGACACCGGCTCGCTGGCCCTGGGCGGCGCGCTGGCCGGTCTGGCCATCTGCTCCCGTACGGAGCTGCTGCTCGCCATCCTCGGCGGTCTCTTCGTCCTGATCACCATGTCCGTGGTGATCCAGGTCGGCTCGTTCCGGCTGACCGGTAAGCGGGTCTTCCGGATGGCGCCACTCCAGCACCACTTCGAACTCAAGGGGTGGTCGGAAGTCCTTGTGGTGGTCCGGTTCTGGATCATCCAGGGCATGTGCGTCATCGTGGGACTCGGCATCTTCTACGGCGGCTGGCAGGCAGCAAAGTGACCACGCACGGCCCGGCGGACTTCGCCGGTCAGCACATCACCGTCGCCGGCCTGGGCGTGAGCGGCATCAGTGCCGCCCGCGCGCTGGCCGGCCTCGGCGCACACGTCACCGTCGTGGACGGCGGCGACGGCGACAAGCAGCGCGCCGCCGCGCGGGAACTCACGGCGGAGGGGATCAGCGTCCGCCTCGGCGACGGTGACACGCTCCCCGAGGGCACCGAGCTCGTCGTCACCTCGCCCGGCTGGAAGCCGGACAGCCCGCTGTTCGCGGCGGCCGCCGCGGCGGGCGTCGACGTCGTCGGTGATGTGGAGATCGCCTGGCGGCTGCGGGGCCCCGGCGCCGCGGCCTGGCTCGGGGTCACCGGTACCAACGGCAAGACCACCACCGTGCGGATGCTGGCCTCGATCCTGGCCGCCGAGGGCCTGCGCACCCTGGCCGTCGGCAACATCGGTACGCCGATCATCGATGTCGTCCTGGGGCAGGACAAGGACGGTGAGCCCTCGTACGACGTCCTCGCCGTCGAGCTCTCCAGCTACCAGCTGCACTGGGCGCCCTCCCTACGGGCACACTCGGGGGCCGTCCTCAACCTCGCCCCCGACCACCTCGACTGGCACGGCTCCATGCAGGCGTACGCCGCCGACAAGGGCCGGGTCTACGAGGGCAACACCGTCGCCTGCGTCTACAACGCGGCCGACAAGGCGACCGAGGACCTGGTGCGCGAGGCCGATGTCGAGGAGGGCTGCCGGGCCATCGGCTTCACCCTCGGCACCCCCGGCCCCTCCCAGCTCGGTGTCGTGGACGGCATTCTCGTCGACCGGGCCTTCGTGGAGAACCGGCAGCAGCAGGCCCAGGAGCTCGCCGAGGTCTCGGACGTCACACCGCCGGCCCCGCACAACATCGCCAACGCCCTCGCGGCGGCGGCGCTGGCCCGGGCCTTCGGCGTCCGCCCCACCGCGGTACGCGACGGACTGCGCGCCTTCCATCCGGACGCGCACCGCATCCAGCACGTCGCGGAGCGCGACGGCGTCACCTACATCGATGACTCCAAGGCCACCAACACCCACGCCGCCGAGGCGTCGTTGGCGGCGTACGAACACATCGTCTGGATCGCCGGCGGCCTCGCCAAGGGCGCGACCTTCGACGAGCTGGTGCAGAAGTCGGCGGCCCGGCTGCGCGGGGTGGTGCTGATCGGCGCCGATCGGGCGCTGATCGCGGAAGCCCTGGCGCGACACGCCCCCGATGTGCCGGTGGTCGACCTCGACCGGACCGACACTGGGGCGATGCCCGAGGCGGTCCGGGAAGCGACCCGTCTGGCCCAGCCCGGCGACACCGTCCTGCTGGCTCCGGCCTGTGCCTCGATGGACATGTTCGTCAACTACAACAAGCGGGGCGACGCCTTCGCCGAAGCGGTCGGTGAGCTGACCGCCAGGGATCACTAGACCGTTTCTCCCCGCTGTCGCCGAGCGCCGGCGGCGCGCGTACCTGTGGAGGGGACGAGGATGACGGCCCGATCGGCGAAGGCGGCCAGGCCACGTCCGGCGCGCCGGCCCTCCACGGCACGCAAGCCGCGCGGCGGCCGCACCCCAAGCGGCCCACGGGGGCTCCACACCCGGCTGAGGCGGGCCTGGGACCGCCCGCTGACCGCGTACTACCTGATCCTCGGCGGCAGCCTGCTGATCACCGTCCTGGGCCTGGTGATGGTCTACTCGGCGTCCCAGATCAAGGCGCTGCAGTCCGGTCTCGCCCCGACGTACTTCTTCCGCAAGCAGCTGCTCGCCGCCGTCCTGGGCGGCGGGCTGCTGCTGGCCGCCTCGCGTATGTCGGTACGGCTGCACCGCGGCCTGGCCTATCCGCTGCTCGCCGTTTCGGTCTTCCTGATGTGCCTGGTGCAGATCCCGGGCATAGGGGTCGCGGTCAACGGCAACCAGAACTGGATCAGCCTCGGCGGACCTTTCCAGATGCAACCGAGCGAGTTCGCCAAGCTCGCGCTGGTGCTGTGGGGCGCCGATCTGCTGGCCCGCAAACAGGACAAAAGGCTGCTGGTGCAGTGGAAGCATCTGCTGGTGCCGCTGATCCCGGTCGCCTTCCTGCTGCTCGGGCTGATCATGCTCGGCGGTGACATGGGGACCGCGATCATTCTCACGGCGATCCTCTTCGGGCTGCTGTGGCTGGCCGGGGCGCCCACCAGGCTCTTCGTGGGGGTGCTGGGCGCCGCCACGCTGATCGGGGCGCTGCTGATCAAGACCAGCGCCAACCGGATGTCCCGTCTGGCCTGCATCGGAGCGACCGATCCGGGGCCCGGTGATCAGTGCTGGCAGGCCGTGCACGGCATCTATGCGCTCGCGTCCGGCGGATTCTTCGGTTCCGGCCTCGGTGCAAGTATGGAAAAATGGGGTGAACTCCCGGAACCGCACACCGACTTCATCTTCGCCATCACCGGGGAGGAACTGGGTCTGGCGGGGACGCTGTCGGTCCTCGCCCTCTTCGCGGCTCTAGGCTATGCGGGTATCCGCGTGGCCGGACGCACGGAGGACCCCTTCGTACGGTACGCCGCGGGAGGCGTGACCACCTGGATCACGGCCCAGGCCGTGATCAACATCGGTGCGGTGCTCGGCCTGTTGCCGATCGCCGGGGTCCCCCTCCCGCTGTTCTCCTACGGAGGCTCCGCCCTGCTGCCGACGATGTTCGCCATCGGACTCTTGATCGCCTTCGCGCGTGACGAGCCCGCTGCACGGGCGGCGTTGGCCATGCGGCAGCCGGTCTTCGGCAGGAGGCAGGCTGGGGTGAGATGGAAGACGATGAGACGGCGCGTCAAGAAGCGGCCGTCCGGAGAGCGGTGAATTTCGGTGCATGTCGTACTCGCCGGTGGGGGGACCGCCGGCCACATCGAGCCCGCGCTCGCCCTCGCGGACGCACTGCGGAGGCAGGACCCCACCGTGGGGATCACGGCACTCGGTACGGAAAAGGGCCTGGAGACCCGGCTCGTCCCCGAGCGCGGCTATGAGCTGGGTCTCATCCCGGCCGTGCCGCTGCCGCGCAAGCCCACCCCCGAACTGATCACCGTCCCCGGGCGTCTGCGCGGCACGATCAAGGCCGCCGAGCAGATCCTGGAGCGCACGAAGGCGGACTGTGTCGTCGGCTTCGGTGGCTATGTGGCGCTGCCCGGCTATCTGGCCGCCAAGCGGCTCGGGGTGCCGATCATCGTCCACGAGGCCAATGCCCGCCCCGGCCTGGCCAACAAGATCGGCTCGCGGTACGCCAAGTTCGTCGCCGTCAGCACCCCGGACAGCAAGCTTCGCGGTGCCCGCTACGTCGGCATCCCGCTGCGCCGCACCATCGCGACCCTGGACCGCGCCGCGGTCCGCCCCGAGGCGCGGGCGGCCTTCGGTCTCGACCCGAACCTTCCGACCCTGCTGGTGTCCGGAGGTTCCCAGGGGGCCCGTCGGCTGAACGAGGTCATCCAGGCCGCCGTTCCGGTCCTCCAGCGCGCCGGCATCCAGGTCCTGCACGCGGTCGGCCCGAAGAACGAACTGCCGCATGTGGACAACATGCCCGGGATGCCCCCCTATGTCCCGGTACCGTACGTGGACCGGATGGATCTCGCGTACGCCGCGGCCGACATGATGCTCTGCCGCGCGGGCGCGATGACCGTCGCCGAGTTGTCCGCCGTCGGGCTCCCGGCCGCGTTCGTCCCGCTGCCCATCGGCAACGGCGAGCAGCGGCTCAACGCCCAGCCGCTGGTCAACGCCGGCGGGGGCCTGCTGGTCGACGACGCCCAGCTGACCCCGGACTGGGTGCAGAACAGCGTGCTCCCGGTCCTGGCGGATCCGCACCGGCTGTACGAGATGTCGCGCGCGGCTTCCGAGTTCGGCCGCCGGGACGCCGACGAGCTGTTGGTTGGCATGGTGTACGAGGCGATCGCACAGCACAACAAGTAGCCCACGAGAGAAGGCAGGGAGCGTGGCCGGACCGACAACCGCCCGGCGAGGCGAGAAGAAGTCACTGTCCGGCCCGCCCTCCGCCGCGGCACCCCCGGGGCGAAGATTCCGGTGGGAGCGCCTTCCCCTTCGCGCGCCGAGCCGTCGCAGTCTGATCATCATCTTGATCGTCGCGGTGCTGCTCGGCGCGTTCGGCGTCTGGGTCCTCTACGCCTCGAACTGGCTCCGGGTGGAGCGCGTCAGCCCCACCGGCACCAAAGTGCTGACGCCGCATGAGGTCATCGCCGCGGCGGACGCCCCCATGAACGCGCCGCTGGCCTCGGTCGATACGGACGCGCTGGCCCACCAGCTGCGCGCCCGGCTGCCGCGCATCAAGACCGTGGACGTCGAACGGTCCTGGCCGCACACAATCAGCCTGAAGGTGACCGAAAGGGTGCCGGAACTGCTGCTGCGATCGGGCAAAAAGTTTGTCGAAGTGGACGCCGGGGGCGTTCGGTTCGCCACCGTCGGCACGGCCCCCAAGGGCGTTCCGCTTCTGGAAATGGCCGTATCCGACTCCCCGAGTCTGCACCGGTTCGGAATCGATCGGTTGCGGCGTGCCGCGGTCGAGGTCGCCCAGGATCTGCCGGCAGCCGTACGCAAGGACGTACGGAAGGTCCGCGTACGGTCCTACGACGCCATCACCCTCGAACTGGCCGGCGACCGCACGGTCGCCTGGGGCAGCCGCGAACAGGGCGCCGAAAAGGCAAAGGTGCTGACCGCGCTGCTGAAAGCGGCGCGTGACGCGCGCCACTTCGACATCTCGGTGCCCAGCGCCCCTGCGGTGTCCGGGAGTTGACGTCCGTAGCGGCAGGCCAGCACCCTGGATGGCTACGACTATGGGTGATCACATAGGGTGAAAAGAAAAACGGGAGGTTCGGCGTGTTCGTTGAACGGGCGCGCCTTGTCGACTTAGTGTCTCGTTCCAAAGGGACTATGGAAGCAAGGAACACAGGCACAGGTAACCCTAAACTTCAACGTTAGGGTTCGGGTCGGCGATACGAACCGTCCCATCGGCATCAGTCGGCGTCCACACGCAGTGCGGCGACGACACGTAACTCGAGGCGAGAGGCCTTCGACGTGGCAGCACCGCAGAACTACCTCGCAGTCATCAAGGTCGTCGGCATCGGCGGCGGTGGCGTGAACGCCATCAACCGGATGATCGAGGTCGGGCTCAAGGGCGTCGAGTTCATCGCGATCAACACCGATGCGCAGGCGCTGCTGATGAGCGACGCCGACGTCAAGCTCGACGTCGGCCGCGAAATGACCCGGGGGCTCGGCGCCGGCGCCAACCCGGATGTGGGTCGGAAGGCGGCCGAGGACCACCGCGAGGAGATCGAGGAGGTTCTCAAGGGGGCCGACATGGTCTTCGTGACCGCGGGTGAGGGCGGCGGCACCGGCACCGGCGGCGCACCCGTCGTCGCCAACATCGCGCGCTCGCTGGGCGCCCTGACGATCGGTGTGGTCACCCGGCCGTTCACCTTCGAGGGCCGCCGTCGCGCCAACCAGGCCGAGGACGGCATCGCCCAGCTGCGCGAAGAGGTCGACACCCTCATCGTGATCCCCAACGACCGACTGCTGTCCATCTCGGACCGCCAGGTGAGCGTGCTCGACGCGTTCAAGTCCGCGGACCAGGTCCTGCTGTCGGGTGTCCAGGGCATCACCGATCTGATCACCACCCCGGGCCTGATCAACCTCGACTTCGCCGACGTCAAGTCCGTGATGTCGGAGGCCGGCTCGGCCCTCATGGGGATCGGCTCGGCGCGCGGCGACGACCGCGCGGTGGCCGCAGCGGAGATGGCGATCTCCTCGCCGCTCCTGGAGGCGTCCATCGACGGCGCCCGTGGTGTGCTGCTGTCCATCTCCGGCGGCTCCGACCTCGGTCTCTTCGAGATCAACGAGGCCGCCCAGCTGGTCAGCGAGGCGGCACACCCGGAAGCCAACATCATCTTCGGTGCGGTCATCGACGACGCACTGGGCGACGAGGTCCGGGTGACGGTCATCGCCGCGGGCTTCGACGGCGGTCAGCCGCCGGCCCGCCGGGACGCACAGTCCTCCGCACTGTCGGCCCCGAAGCGCGAGGAGCCCGCCCCGGCCCCGAGCCGTCCGGCGACTCCGCCCGAGCCGCGTTCGTCGTCCTTCGGCGGACTGGGTTCGGTGCCCGTACGGGACGAGGAGCCGGCACCCGCCGAGTCCTCCTCCTCGCTGAGCGAGGTCCCGTCGTCCCCGGCGAGCGCTCCGCAGGTTCCCCCGGCCCGTCCGTACTCGGACTCCGCGGCCGAGGAACTGGACGTCCCCGACTTCCTGAAGTGACCGAAGCACTGAAGTGATAGGGCAACAGCACCACGAGAGCGGCGCGCACTTCGCCTTCACCGACAGGTGGGGCGGGGTGAGCGCCGCTCCGTACGATCAGCTCAACCTGGGCGGCGCGGTCGGCGACGACCCGCGGGCCGTCCACGCCAACCGGTCCCGCACCGCGGTGGAACTCGGTCTCGACCCGGCCGCCGTGGTCTGGATGAACCAGGTGCACGGCCGGGACGTCGCGGTCGTCGACGGGCCCTGGCGGCACGGTGACGACATCCCCGGTGTGGACGCGGTGGTGACGGAGCGCCGGGGCCTCGCACTCGCGGTCCTGACCGCCGACTGCACCCCGGTCCTGCTCGCCGACCCGGTGGCCGGGGTCGCGGGGGCCGCGCACGCCGGCCGGCCCGGCCTGGTCGCCGGGGTCGTCCCGGCGGTGGTCGAGGCGATGGTGAAGCGGGGTGCGGAGCCGGCGCGGATGATCGCGTACACCGGACCGGCGATCTGTGGGCGCTGTTACGAGGTGCCCGCTCAGATGCGTTCCGACGTCGCCGCGGTGGTTCCTGAGGCCCGCGCGACGACCAGTTGGGGCACTCCCGCGGTCGACGTCACCGCGGGGGTACGGGCCCAACTCGCCGCGCAGGGCGTGCTGGTGCGTGAAGATTCCCACATCTGCACCCGCGAATCCGCGGACCATTTCTCGTATCGGCGCGACCGTACGACGGGGCGGCTCGCGAGCTATGTATGGCTCGGGGAGACCCCCGGCCCGGGGCTGGGGGAGGCCACGCCGTGACGGAGGACCGCAGGACGCAACTGGCAGAGAACCTGGCGCAGGTGGAGGAACGTATCTCCGCCGCCTGCGCCAAGGCCGGCCGGCCGCGTGACGAGGTGACCCTGATCGTGGTCACCAAGACCTACCCCGCGAGTGACGTCCGCCTGCTCGCGGAGCTGGGGGTGCGGCAGGTCGCGGAGAACCGCGACCAGGAGGCGGCCCGCAAGGCCGCTGAATGTGCTGATTTGCCCCTTACTTGGCACTTCGTTGGTCAACTACAGACCAACAAGGTGCGGTCCGTGGCTGGTTATGCCGGAATTGTTCAGTCGGTCGACCGGGCCCGGCTCGTCACCGCACTCGACAAGGAGGCGGTGCGCACCGGGCGCGAACTGGGTTGCCTGATCCAGGTGGCGCTTGACGCGGAGTCGGGTGTGCGGGGTGAACGGGGCGGTGTGGCGCCGGACGGTGTCGCGGCCCTCGCCGAACAGATCGCCGGCGCCCAAGGTCTGCGGCTGGACGGTCTGATGACCGTCGCGCCGCTGGCCGGGCCCTATGCGGGGCGTGAACTCGCGGCTTTCGAACGGCTCATGGAAATCTCATCCGACCTGCGCGGGAACCATCCTGCTGCCAACATGGTGTCAGCAGGCATGAGCGCGGACCTCGAAGAAGCCGTGGCGGCCGGGGCGACACATGTGCGCGTCGGCACTGCGGTACTCGGAGTCCGACCACGGCTCCGGTAACGTCGCCAAGCAAGTCGGACCACAGCACAAAATATGGTCATTCCCGTAAAAAGCGGGGCAGGCCGAGTGGATCCAAGGCCCCTGGTGACGGAGCCGATCCACCACAGAGCGGAGGACGCAGAGAATGGCCGGCGCGATGCGCAAGATGGCGGTCTACCTCGGCCTCGTGGAGGACGATGGGTACGACGGCCGGGGGTTCGACCCCGATGACGAGTTCGAGCCCGAGCTTGACCCGGAGCCCGATCGAGGGCGGCGTCAACAGCACCCGGTGCAGGCTGAAATTCCCCCGGAACGGGAGGAACCCGTCCGTGCCGTGACGCCTCCGGCGCAACGTGAACCGGCCCCGCTTGCCGCGGAAAACGGACGACCCGCGCGAATCGCCCCCGTGGCATCCATCACACCCGACCGTCCGAATCTGGAGAAGAACGCACCGGTGATCATGCCCAAGGTTGTGTCCGAGCGGGAGCCCTACCGCATCACCACACTTCACCCGCGGACCTACAACGAAGCCCGTACCATCGGGGAACACTTCCGTGAGGGCACTCCGGTGATCATGAATCTGACGGAGATGGACGACACCGACGCGAAGCGACTTGTCGACTTTGCGGCCGGTTTGGTGTTTGGTCTTCACGGCAGCATCGAACGGGTGACGCAGAAGGTGTTCCTGTTGTCGCCTGCTAACGTCGATGTCACGGCGGAGGACAAGGCCCGTATCGCAGAGGGCGGGTTCTTCAACCAGAGCTGAGACGCAACACCGGGCACACCGAGGCCGTGAGGCCAACACAGGAGCAAGGCAAGGGGAGAGGGACAGCGCGAGATGAGTGTCTTTGGTCAGGTGATCTACATCGCGCTGTACTGCTTCCTGATCGTGTTGATCTTCCGGCTGGTGATGGACTATGTCTTCCAGTTCGCCCGTTCATGGCAACCCGGCAAGGCGATGGTGGTCATTCTTGAGGCCGCCTACACTGTCACTGATCCGCCACTCAAGCTTCTGCGGCGGGTCATTCCGCCGCTGCGTCTCGGGGGCGTGGCGCTCGACCTGTCCTTCTTCGTATTGATGATCATCGTGTACATCCTGATCACCGTCGTGAGGTCGGTGTTGTTGGTGTGAACGATACGGTCTTGCCGATTGCCGACGACTACGTTGAGGTGAAGTAGAGATGCCGTTGACCCCCGAGGACGTGCGGAACAAGCAGTTCACGACCGTCCGCCTCCGAGAAGGCTATGACGAGGACGAGGTCGATGCCTTCCTCGATGAGGTCGAAGCCGAACTGACCCGGCTCCTGCGGGAGAACGAGGACCTTCGCGCCAAGCTGGCCGCTGCCACCCGCGCCGCCGCGCAGAACCAGCAGCAGCAGGGCCTGCGCAAGGGACCGGACCAGCAGCAGGAGCAGCAGCAGCGGCCCGGGGCTCCGGTGCCCGCCGCCATATCCGGTCCGCAGCCGGTGCCGCCGCAGCAGCAGGGGATGGGTGGACCTCCCCAACTGCCCGGTGGAGCACCTCAGCTGCCTCCTGGTCCCGGTGGTCACGGCCCGCAGGGTCACGGCCCCGGTCCGATGGGCCCCGGTGGTCCCATGGGCGGCCCGATGGGCGGCCCCGGCGGACCTCAGCTGCCCGGCCCCGGTGGCCAGCAGGGCGGCCCGGGTGGTGACAGCGCCGCGCGCGTGCTGTCGCTGGCACAGCAGACCGCCGACCAGGCGATCGCGGAGGCCCGTTCCGAGGCCAACAAGATCGTCGGCGAGGCGCGCAGCCGTGCCGAGGGCCTGGAGCGGGACGCCCGCGCCAAGGCCGACGCGCTGGAGCGGGACGCGCAGGAGAAGCACCGCGTGGCGATGGGCTCGCTGGAGTCGGCCCGCGCGACGCTGGAGCGCAAGGTCGAGGACCTGCGCGGCTTCGAGCGCGAGTACCGCACGCGGCTGAAGTCCTACCTGGAGAGCCAGCTGCGTCAGCTGGAGAACCAGGCGGACGACTCGCTGGCCCCGCCGCGGACCCCGGCGACCGCTTCGCTGCCGCCGTCGCCGTCGATGGCGTCGGCCGGTGCGGGCACCATGGGCGGCAACCACACCATGGGTGGCGGCCAGTCGATGGGTGGCGGCAACCACTCCATGGCCGGTCAGTCCAGCAACGGTCCGTCCTACGGCGGTCAGCAGCAGATGTCGCCGGCGATGACCCAGCCGATGGCTCCGGTGCGTCCGCAGAGCCCGCAGCCGATGCAGCAGACGCCGTCGCCGATGCGCGGCTTCCTGATCGACGAGGACGACAACTGACGTCCGCGTAGCGCGCACAGTCGGCAATCAGGGCCGGGCCCCGAAGGAACATTCCTTCGGGGCCCGGCCCTTTTGTGTGGACTTGTGTGTGCGGTGCGGTGCGGTCAGCGGGGACGGCAGAGCCCCCCGGTGCGGTGGCGCCGGGGGGCTCTGTTGACGTCGCGGGGTGGCCGCGTGCGCGGTTATGCCTTGCGCAGCCGGAACGTGAGAGCCAGGCTCTCGTCGGCGAACGCGGAGCCGTAGGAACCGTCCGCCTCGCCGGGGGCGAAGTCCGTGGCGAGCACCTCGTCGGAGATCAGGCCGGCGTGGTCGGTCAGCGCCGTGCGCACCTCCTCGTCGGTGGACTGCCAGCGCAGCGCGATCCGGTCGGCGACGTCGAGGCCGCTGTTCTTACGGGCGTCCTGGATCAGCCGGATCGCGTCGCGGGCCAGGCCCGCCCGGCGCAGCTCCGGGGTGATCTCCAGGTCGAGGGCGACCGTCGCGCCCGCGTCGGAGGCCACCGACCAGCCCTCGCGCGGGGTTTCGGTGATGATCACCTCGTCGGGGGCGAGCGAGACGGTCTCGCCGTCCACCTCGACGCTCGCGGTGCCCTCGCGCAGGGCGAGGGAGAGGGCGGCGGCGTCCGCCGCGGCGACGGCCTTGGCGACCGCCTGGACGCCCTTGCCGAACCGCTTGCCCAGGGCCCGGAAGTTCGCCTTGGCGGTGGTGTCGACCAGGGACCCGCCGACCTCCGACAGCGAGGCCAGCGAGCTCACGTTGAGCTCCTCGGCGATCTGCGCGCGCAGGTCCTCGGACAGGCCCGCGAAGCCGTGCGCCGCGACCAGTGCACGGGACAGCGGCTGGCGGGTCTTGACGCCCGACTCGGCGCGGGTCGCCCGGCCCAGCTCGACCAGCCGGCGCACCAGCTGCATCTGGCCGGACAGCGCCGGGTCGATGAGCGTGCGGTCGGCGACCGGCCAGGTGGAGAGGTGGACGGAGTCCGGGGCGTCCGGGGTGACCGGGACGACCAGGTCCTGCCAGACCCGCTCGGTGACGAACGGGGTGAGGGGCGCCATGAGGCGGGTGACGGTCTCGATGACCTCGTGGAGCGTGCGCAGTGCGGCCGCGTCGCCCTGCCAGAAGCGGCGGCGGGAGCGGCGGACGTACCAGTTGGAGAGGTCGTCGACGAAGGAGGAGAGGAGCTTGCCGGCGCGCTGGGTGTCGAAGGCCTCCAGCGACTCGGTGACCTGCTCGACCAGGCCGTTCAGCTCACCGAGCAGCCAGCGGTCCAGCAGCGGGCGGTCGGCGGGGGCCGGGTCGGCCGCGGAGGGCGCCCAGCCGGACGTCCGGGCGTACAGCGCCTGGAAGGCGACGGTGTTCCAGTACGTCAGCAGCGTCTTGCGGACGACTTCCTGGATGGTGGAGTGGCCCACCCGGCGGGCGGCCCAGGGTGAGCCGCCGGCGGCCATGAACCAGCGGACCGCGTCGGCGCCGTGCTGGTCCATGAGCGGGATCGGCTGGAGGGTGTTGCCCAGGTGCTTGGACATCTTCCGGCCGTCCTCGGCGAGGATGTGGCCGAGGCAGACCACGTTCTCGTACGAGGACTTGTCGAAGACGAGGGTGCCGACCGCCATCAGGGTGTAGAACCAGCCACGGGTCTGGTCGATGGCCTCGGAGATGAACTGCGCCGGGTAGCGCTTCTCGAACAGCTCCTTGTTGCGGTACGGGTAGCCCCACTGCGCGAACGGCATCGAGCCCGAGTCGTACCAGGCGTCGATGACCTCCGGGACCCGGGTCGCGGTGCCCTGGCAGGTCGGGCAGGGGAAGGTGACCGCGTCGATGAACGGGCGGTGCGGGTCCAGGTCGGACTGATCGGTGCCGGTCAGCTCGGTGAGCTCGGCGAGCGAGCCGACGCAGGTGAGGTGGTCTTCCTCGCAGCGCCAGATGGGCAGCGGGGTGCCCCAGTAGCGGTTGCGGGACAGCGCCCAGTCGATGTTGTTGTTGAGCCAGTCGCCGAAGCGGCCGTGCTTGACCGACTCGGGGAACCAGTTGGTGTTCTCGTTCTCCCGGAGCAGGGCGTCCTTGATCGCGGTGGTGCGGATGTACCACGACGGCTGGGCGTAGTAGAGCAGCGCGGTGTGGCAGCGCCAGCAGTGCGGGTAGCTGTGCTCGTACGCCAGGTGCCGGAAGAGCAGACCGCGGGCGTCCAGGTCGGCGACGAGTGCTTCATCGGCCTTCTTGAAGAACTGGCCGCCGATCAGGGCCAGTTGCTCCTCGAAGGTGCCGTCCGGGCGGACCGGGTTGATCACCGGCAGGTCGTACGCCTTGCAGGTCTTGAGGTCGTCCTCACCGAAGGCCGGGGCCTGGTGCACGAGGCCGGTGCCGTCGTCGGTGGTGACGTACTCGGCGTTGACGACGATGTTGGCGCCGTCGAGCTCGACGAGGCCGAAGGGGCGCTCGTAGGCCCAGCGCTCCATCTCGCGGCCGGTGAACGACTCACCGGTGGCCGTCCAGCCCTCCCCGAGGGCCTTCTCCAGCAGCGGCTCCGCGACGACCAGCTGCTCGGTGCCGTCGGTGGCGACGACATAGGTGACGTCGGGGTGCGCGGCGACGGCGGTGTTGGAGACCAGGGTCCAGGGGGTGGTCGTCCAGATGAGCAGCGCGGCCCGGCCGGCCAGCGGGCCGGAGGTCAGCGGCAGGCGGACGAAGACGGAGGGGTCGACGACGTTCTCGTAGCCCTGGGCCAGCTCGTGGTCCGACAGGCCGGTGCCGCAGCGCGGGCACCAGGGGGCGACGCGGTGGTCCTGGACCAACAGGCCCTTGCCGAAGATCTCCTTCAGCGACCACCACACCGACTCGATGTAGTCGGGGTCCATCGTGCGGTACGGGGCGTCCAGGTCGGTCCAGTAGCCCATACGGGTCGTGAGCTCGGCGAAGGCGTCGGTGTGGCGGGTCACCGACTCCCGGCACTTGGCGTTGAACTCGGCGATGCCGTACGCCTCGATGTCCTTCTTGCCGCTGAAGCCCAGCTCCTTCTCCACGGCCAGCTCGACCGGGAGGCCGTGGCAGTCCCAGCCGGCCTTGCGGTCGACGTGGTAGCCCTGCATCGTGCGGAACCGGGGGAAGACGTCCTTGAAGACGCGCGCCTCGATGTGGTGCGCGCCGGGCATGCCATTGGCGGTCGGGGGGCCCTCGTAGAAGACCCACTCGGGCCGTCCCTCGGACTGCTGGAGGGTACGGGCGAAGACCTTCTGCTCCTGCCAGAACTCGAGCACGGCGTGCTCAAGGGCGGGGAGGTCTACCTGGGCGGGTACCTGGCGGTACTGGGGCTGCGGACTCATCGGGGGCTTCCTCCGGCGGACACCTGCTGCGTTCTCCGTCCGGAGGGACGAGAGCCTGGGCTCCCGCGGTACCACCCTCCTTGGCGGTGCCACTGCACCGCCCCCTCATTGGGGTCGCGCTGCCGGTTCTACTCGCCCAGGGGCTTTCTTCCGGCGGCTCCGGGGTGATCTTCACGTCGTGCACGCCCCCGGGCTTCCACCGTCCCCGGGTCGCTGCTGGCTGCGTACGGCGCTACTCGTCCCGTCAATGCCTCTCGCTGGGCCCAGTGTACGGGGCGGGGCCGACAGCGGCCGACCGGATTTCGGCGGCCGGGCCGGAGCCCGGCGCGGGGCGCCGTACGGGGGTGGCCCGGACCGTCGCCGCGCCGCGCTCCCGGCCCGCGCGATGACCCGAATGCCCAGCGGCCCGCCGCCCCTCCCACGGGCGGATTCGCCCCGCCGGGAAGCGGGCACAACCGAGACGAACCGCCCTTCCGGGCCAGGCGCGGGGGCACGGAGGGCGGTGCGTCCCGTTGCCGCGTGGCGTGCGGCGATTTATCGTTCCCGTCACGATTCGCGAACAAAGTCACATATGTGAAGGGGTCGCGGCCATGGTGGCGAAAAAGACCGCCGCGGAGAAGAGCACGACGCCTGCCGACGAGGCCGACGCGAAGCAGCCTCCGACGAAGAGGACAGCTCCCAAGAAGGCCGCGGCCAAGAAGCCGGCGGCCGGTACGGCCACGCCGGAAAAGGCGACGGCCCGGAAGGCGGCGCCCAAGCGGGCCGCCACGAAGAAGACGGCGGCGAAGAAGACGGTGGTGAAGAAGACGGCGGCGAAGAAGGCCGCGAAGAAGGCTCCGGCCAAAAAGGCCGCGGTGCCCGCTAAGAAGACGGGAGCCAAGACGGTGGTGGCGAAGAAGACTGCGGCCGCATCGGCCACGGCACACGGCAAGGACTCCGCGGTGCCCATGGCCCGGGTGGCCGCGGCGCCGGGCGAGCTCGCCGTACGGCCCGGCGAGGACCCCTGGACGCCCGAGGAGGTCGCCGCGGCCCGGACCGAGCTGATGGACGAGACGGCCCGGCTGCGGCTGGAGATCGTCTCGGCCGAGGACGCCATCGCCGGGCTGATGCGTGACTCCGGGGACGGTGCGGGCGACGACGAGGCCGACACCGGCAGCAAGAACATCACCCGCGAACACGAGCTGGCGCTCGCCTCCAATGCCCGCGAGATGCTCCACCAGACCGAACGGGCCCTCGGCCGGCTGGACGCGGGCACCTATGGGCTGTGCGAGAACTGCGGCAACCCCATCGGCAAGGCGCGGATGCAGGCCTTCCCGCGCGCCACGCTCTGCGTGGAGTGCAAGCAGCAACAGGAGCGCCGCTGAGCCGGCCGACCGGTGGCGCGGACGGCACCCGTGTCGCCCGCGCCCGCACGGGTGTGCCGTACTCTCGTGGTTCAGCCGGGCACGGCCCGGCCGGGGACACAACGGGCTGAGGGACTCACACGTGGCAGAGGCGGAACGCATCACCGGTACGCCGGAACCCGAGCCGGGTACCGGAGCGGATCCCACGACGGGGTCCGAAGGGGGAGGTCCGGTGCGGACGGAGGAGAGCAAGGACCGCGGTAAGCGGCGGATCGCCGCGCTGCTGCTGGTCGCGCTCGTCGTCTACCTGCTCGATCTGGGCAGCAAGCTCCTCGTGGTCGCGAAGCTGGAGCACCATGCGCCCATCGAGGTGATCGGGACGCTGCTGCGGTTCACGGTGATCCGCAACCGCGGCGCCGCGTTCGGCATGGGCGAGGCCCTGACGATCTTCCTCACCATCATCGCGGCGGCCGTGATCCTGGTGATCGCCCGGATCGCCCGCAAGCTCTACAGCCTGCCCTGGGCGATCGCGCTCGGGCTGCTGCTCGGTGGTGCCTTCGGCAACCTCACCGACCGGATCTTCCGCGCCCCGGGCGTCTTCGAGGGTGCGGTGGTCGACTTCATCGCACCGGCGCACTTCGCGGTCTTCAACCTCGCCGACTCCGCGATCGTCTGCGGCGGCGTGCTGATCGTGATCCTCTCCTTCCGCGGGCTGGACCCCGACGGGACCGTGCACAAGGACTGATACCCCGCAGCGGGGCCGGCCGGGGCAGGAGCCGTTGGTGGCGCCGGTCGGCGGGCCCCAGGGGCCGGGGCCCGGCCCCGGGCAGGACACCATGGCGGGACTGCCATACTCGTGAGGTGAGCACCATTCCCGAGATCCGCACCCTGCCCGTACCGGACGGCCTGGAGGGCGAGCGCGTCGACGCCGCGCTGGCCCGGATGTTCGGCTTCTCCCGTACGAAGGCGGCCGAACTCGCCGCCGCCGGAAAGGTCCGGGTCGACGGATCCGAGGTGATGAAGTCGGAGCGGGTGCACGGCGGCGCGTGGCTGGAGGTCGAGATGCCGCAGGCCGCGCCGCCCGTCGAGATCGTCGCCGAGCCCGTCGAGGGCATGGAGATCGTCCATGACGACGACGACATCGTGGTGATCATGAAGCCCGTCGGGGTCGCCGCCCACCCGAGCCCCGGCTGGAGCGGAACCACCGTCATCGGCGGTCTGGCCGCGGCCGGCTACCGCATCTCCACCTCCGGCGCCGCCGAGCGCCAGGGCATCGTGCACCGCCTCGATGTCGGCACCTCCGGCCTGATGGTGGTCGCCAAGTCCGAGCGCGCCTACACCCTGCTCAAGCAGCAGTTCCGCGAGCGGACGGTCGACAAGCGCTACCACTCCCTGGTTCAGGGCCACCCGGACCCGATGAGCGGCACCATCGACGCCCCCATCGGCCGCCACCCCCAGCACGACTACAAGTGGGCGGTCACCGCCGAGGGCAAGCCGTCGGTCACGCACTACGACCTGATCGAGGCGTTCCGTGCGGCCAGCCTGCTCGACATCAAGCTGGAGACCGGCCGCACCCACCAGATCCGGGTGCACATGGCCGCGCACCGCCACCCCTGCGTCGGCGATCTGACCTACGGCGCGGACCCCACGCTCGCCAAGCGGCTGGGCGTCGGACGGCAGTGGCTGCACGCGGTCCGGCTGGGCTTCGAGCACCCCTCGGACGGCCGCTGGGTCGAGTTCGAGAGCGGCTACCCGGACGATCTTCAGCGCGCCCTCGACACCGTCCGGGACGAGAGCGGCTGACGCGGCGGCCTCCGGGTCGCCGGCACCGCGGGCAACCGGCGGCTTCATGGCAGGCTGGGGACGGAACATGACCGGATCCGACCCCGGAGCGTCGCCACCGTGGACCAGCTGGCTCTTGTGTTCGTCCTGCTGCTCGGAGCCGTGGTCATGGTTCCGGTCGGCGACCGGCTGCGGCTCCCGTCACCGGTGCTGATGACGCTCGCCGGCGCCGTACTGGCGCTGCTGCCGTTCGTGCCCAACGTCGAGGTGCCGCCCGAGTTCATCCTGCCGGTGGTGCTGCCGCCGCTGCTCTACGCGGCCGTTCAGCGCACCTCCTGGCGGCAGTTCACCGCCAACCTCCGGCCGATCTTCCTGCTCGCCGTGGCGCTGGTCTTCGCCACCACCGCCGCGGTCGCCGCGGTCGCCCAGGCGGTGGTGCCCGGGATGCCGGTGGCCGCCGCGGTGGTGCTCGGCGCGCTGGTGGCACCGCCCGACCCGGTCGCCGCGACCGCCGTCGCCGGCAAGCTCGGGCTGCCCCGCCGGCTGGTCTCCATCCTGGAGGGCGAGGGGCTGTTCAACGACGTCACCGCGATCGTGCTCTACCACGTCGCCCTCGCCGCGGCCGTCAGCGGCAGCTTCTCGGTGTCCGCCGCGATCGGCTCGCTGGTGCTGTCCGCGGTGGTGGCGATAGCGGTCGGCCTGCTGCTGGGCTGGGTCACCAACAAGCTGATGGGGCTGCTCGGTGACCCGACGCTCCAGATCGGCCTGACGCTGCTGGTGCCGTTCGTCGCCTATGTCCTGGCCGAGGAGTTCCACGGCTCCGGTGTGCTCGCGGTGCTGACGTGCGCGCTGTTCCTGGCCGAATACGCGGTCGACGCGGACGATGTGATGGGCCGGCTGGCCGGCTACACCTTCTGGGAGGTCGTCGACACCCTCGTCACCGGCGTCGCCTTCGGGCTGATCGGGCTGGAACTGCACAACATCTTCGGGGCCGCGTCGCACCGTTGGGGTCAGCTGCTCGGGGCCGGTGCCGCGGTCGTCGGGGTGGTCGTCGGCGTCCGGCTGCTGTGGCTGCTGCCCGCTGCCTGGCTGGCCAAGCGGATGCACAAGCTCCGCGACTACGACGAGGAGATCCCGATGAGCTGGCGGGAGACGCTCATCATGTGGTGGTCGGGGATGCGCGGGGTGGCCTCCGTGGCGCTGGCGCTGGCCATCCCCTTCAGCATCGACGGCGGCAGCGGCTTCCCCGCCCGTGACGACATCCTCTTCATCGCCTTCGCGGTGGTGCTCAGCACCCTCCTCGTCCAGGGCCTCACCCTGCCCTGGCTGGTGCGCAGGCTGCGGGTGCGGGCCGACACCGATGCCGTCGACGCGCTGGAGCGGGAGCTGGCGATCCGGGTGATCAAGGCGTCCAAGCGCCGCCTGAAGGAGATCCTGGAGGTCGAGGAGCTGCCCGACGAGGTCAGCGACCAGCTGGCGCGCCGGGCGTACGACATGGGCGCCCGGATCGCGCCGGACATCGTCGACGACGAGCGCCGCGAGCTCTTCGAGCGGCGCATCCACCGGATGAAGAAGGTGCACCGCATCCAGGGCGAGATGCTCTCGGCCGCCCGGCACGAGGTGCTGGCCGCGCGCAGCGAGCCGGGCACGGACCCGGAGATCGTCGACCGGGTGCTGCGGCATCTGGACATGCGCAGTCTGCGGCACACGCCCTGACGCCGGGGCGCGGCCGGGCGGCCGGGCCGCTCAGCCCTTCCGCAGCTGCCGGGCGTCCGGCTCCTCGCCGTGCCGCGCCTCCGGGACCCCGAGCGGGGCCGGTGCGGTGCTGATCCGCGGCAGCGCGTAGGCGTGCTCGGTCCGCAGCCACTCCAGCATCCGCTCGCGGACCTCACAGCGCACCGTCCAGAGGGTGTCCGCGTCCCGCGCGGTGACCAGCGCCCGCACCACGATCGTGGACGGGGTGGTCTCGGTGACCACCAGGCTCCAGGAGCGGCCGTCCCAGTCCGGGCACTCCTGGAGGATTTCCAGCAGCCGCTGGCGCATCTTCTCCACCGGCGCGCTGTGGTCGAGATGGAACAGGACGGTGCCGGTCATCTGCGACCCGCCGCGCGACCAGTTCTCGAACGGCTTGCCGGTGAAGTACGACACCGGCATGGTGATCCGGCGCTCGTCCCAGGTCCGTACGGTCAGAAAGGTCAGCGTGATCTCCTCGACGGTGCCCCACTCGCCGTCCACGACCACGGTGTCTCCTATCCGCACCATGTCACCGAAGGCGATCTGGAGCCCCGCGAAGAGGTTGCCGAGGGTGGACTGGGCGGCGATACCGGCGACGATGCCGAGCAGTCCGGCGGACGCCAGCATGGACGTGCCGACCGCCCGCATCTCCGGGAACGTCAGCAGCATCGAGGCGGCCGCGACGACGATCACCACGGCCGTCACCACCCGCTGGATCAGCGTCACCTGGGTGCGCACCCGCCGCACCCGCGCCGCGTCCCGGCCGCTCGCCGCGTAGCGCGAGTACGACGACTCGACGATCGCCGCCGCGGCCCGGACCACCAGCCAGGCGGTGGCCGCTATGAGGACCAGGGTCAGCGCCCGGCCGATGCCCGCCTCGTGGTCCTCGGCGATCTTCAGCCCCGACTTGTCGTAGGAGCTGCCCAACAGGGCCGTGCACAGCGCCACTTGCAGCGGTATCCGGCAGCGGCGCAGCAGTCCCCACAAGGGCGTCTCGGGGTGGGCGGCGTCGACCCGGCGCAGGGCGCGGTCGGTGAGCCAGACCAGGATGAGTGTGAGGACGATCGATCCGCCGATGACGACGATCGGACGCAGCACGGCCTCCAGGGACACGGTGTTCCTCCTTGCTGTGGTGCGTGCGGTGTGCTCCTGCCGGTCCTACCGACCGTAGCTGGCACGATGGGGGCAGTGCGATCCAACTCCAGGGAAGTGATGTCAGTGCCGGCCTCGACCGAGTCCTCGAACAGCGGGCTTTCGACGATTGTCCTGTTTCATTCGGTATGCGGGCTGCGTCCCGCGGTGCACGCCGCGGCGGACCGGCTGCGGGCCGCGGGACACGAGGTGATCGTCCCCGATCTGTTCGACGGCCGGACCGCGGAATCGGTACCGGACGGCATCCTCATCAAGGACGAGATCGGCAAGGAGGAGCTGCTCAAGCGCGCCATCACGGCCGTGGCGCCGTACTCCGACCGCGGGCTGGTCTATGCGGGCTTCTCCTTCGGCGGCTCGGTCGCCCAGAACCTCGCGCTGGGCGACGAGAAGACCCGCGGGCTGCTCCTGCTGCACGGCACCTCGGACATCGCGGAGGACACCACCGCCGACGATCTGCCGGTGCAACTGCATGTCGCCGACCCGGACCCGTACGAGCCGCACGACTGGCTGAACGCCTGGTACCTCCAGATGCGCCGGGCCGGCGCGGACGTAGAGGTCTTCCGCTACGCCGGCGCCGGCCACCTGTTCACCGATCCCGGGCTGCCCGACTACGACGCGGAGGCCGCGGAGCGCGCCTGGAAGGTGGCGCTGGGCTTCCTCGCCGGGCTGTGAACCGGGCGGCCGGCGCCGCGCGGGACGTGCGCCGTCAGCCGACCGGCTGGTCCGCCCGCTCCATCTGCTGGGTGCCGGACCGGGTGCGGTACGAGCGCAGCAGTTCGCTGGTGGCCTGCGGGTCGGTCCGGTCGGAGACCCCGAAGTAGTCCATCTGCGTCCGCTCGGCGCTGACGTCCAGGACCCCGTAGCCGTGGGAGTCCATGTCCAGCCACTTCACATGCCGGTTGGCGGCCTTGAGGGCGGCGACCCCGGCCAGCGAGACCGTGTGCGGGGCGACGTGCAGGAAGTCGTCCACGTTGTCGGAGGTGACGGAGGTGACCACGAACTCCGTCGCCACCGCGCGGTCGGCGGGGTAGGTCGCCGCCTGGAGCGGCACCTCGTTGGCCCAGGCCATGTGGATGTCGCCGGTCAGGAACACGGTGTTGTCGATGCCGCGGTCGCTGAGGTGGCTCAGCAGCTCGCGCCGGTCATCGGTGTAGCCGTCCCACTGGTCGGTGTTGATCGCCAGGCCCTCCTTGGGTATCCCGAGGATGTCGGCGAGCGGGCCGAGCAGCTTCGCGGGGACGGCGCCGAAGGCGACCTGCGAGATCATCACCGAGGTGCCGACCAGCCGCCAGGCGGTGTCCGAGCGTTCCAGGCCGGCCTTGAGCCAGTCCAGCTGGGCCCGCCCGGTGAGCGTACGGCTCGGGTCGTCGACCGCGCCGCTGCCCGGCTTGGCCTGCTCGTCGCGGAACGACCGCAGATCCAGCAGATGCAGATCGGCGAGGGTGCCGAAGCGCAGCCTGCGGTAGGTGGTGCCGGCCGTCGAGGGGCGCACCGGCATCCACTCGAAGTACGCCTGCTTCGCGGCGGCCATCCGCGCGGACCAGGGGCCCTCGCTGTCCGGCGTGTGGTTCGTCGCGCCGCCCTTCCAGGCGTTGTCGGCGAACTCGTGGTCGTCCCACATGGCGATGACCGGGTGCGAGGCGTGCATGGCCAGCGCGTCCGGGTCGGTCTTGTGGACGCCGTGCCGGATGCGGTAGTCGGCGAGCGTCAGCAGCTCGTGGGCGGGGGAGTGCGGGCGGACGACGTACTTGAACTCCGGGTACTCGCCGGACTTGTACTCGTAGAGGTAGTCGCCGAGGTGCAGCACCGCGTCCAGGTCGGTGCGGGCGGCCAGGTGCCGGTACGGGGAGAAGTAGCCGGACTCCCAGTTGGCGCAGGAGACCACACCGAAGCGGACGTTGCCGGCGGCGGAGTCATGGGCCGGGGCGGTGCGGGTCCGGCCGACGGGGGAGTGCTGCCCGCCGGCGGTGAAGCGGTAGTAGTAGTGGGTGGCCGGCTTCAGGCCGCGGACGTCCGCCTTGACGGTGTGGTCGGCGGCGGCCGAGGCGGTCAGGTTCCCCCGGGCGACGACGGAGGCGAAGTCCTTGTCGGTCGCCACCTGCCAGCTCACCTCGGTGGCCGGCCCCCGGCCGGATCCGGGGGTGGCCGCCGGGGTCGGCGTGACCCGGGTCCACAGCAGGACGCCGTCCGGGAGCGGGTCACCGGAGGCGACTCCGTGCTGGAAGAACGGGTCCTGGCCGGAGGCCTCTTGGGCGTGCGCCGTGGTGGCGCCGGCGAACGGCAGAAGTGCGGCGGTGGCGGCTACGGCCGTAACGGCAGTGCGGCGCGAGATCTGGTCATGATCGGTCACGGCCGCTCACCCTACTGGCCGGTAAGCGGGCCCGGGAGGGCGAATTCACGGCAACCCCGAGAATTCGCCCGCCCGTTGTCCGAAAGGCGCTCAGCGGGAGGCCGTGGGGTCCTTTTCGCCCTCGCGAATGCCGTTCCGGCCCTCATCGCCCTTGCTGTCGCCCTTGCCCGGGTCCGGCTTCCCGGAGCCCTTCGCCGGGCCGAACTCCTTGTCGATCATCTTCTTGAAGTTGGCCTGGGCGAGCCGGTTGTACTGCGCCTGCGTCATCTGCTGCTGCGGTACCTGGGGGATCGTCAGCTTCTTGTCGCCGTGCATGAAGGTGGGTGTGCCCTTGACGCCCTTACGGCCGAACAGCGCGGTCATGTCCATCACCCAGCGGTCGTAGGTGCCCTGCTTCACCGCCGTCTCGAACGCCTTGTTGTTCTTCAGCTCCGGCACCGTGGCGGCGACCTTGAGCAGTTCGGCGTCCTTGCCGTAGGTGTCCACCTGCTCTTCGGGGTGGAACTTGGCGGAGTACAGCGCGGCCTTGTACTTCAGGAACGCCTCCGGGCTGACGTTCAGCGCCGCGCCGAGCGCGCTCAGCGCGTTCTTCGAGCCCTCGCCGCCGGCCGGGGTGTCGTCGATGAAGGTGTACATCGAGAAGCGGACCCGGTAGCGGCCGTCCTTGATGTCCTTGAGCAGCGCCTCGCCGCTGCTCTGCTCGAAGGAGGCGCACGCCGGGCAGCGGATGTCCTCGAAGACCTCCAGGGTCTCCTTGGCGTTCTTGTCGCCTATCAGGATCTCGGTGCCGTTCTTGCCCTGGGTGTGGGCGGGCGCGACGGGCTTGGCCTCCTTGGCGGCCTCCCAGCCCGTGGGCTCGTTGGCCTTCATCACCATGAAGCCGATGCCGCCGGCCACGGCCAGGACGCCGACCACGGTCCCGGCCACGATGAGCTGACGGCGCAGCTTCTCCTTCTTCTTCTGGCGCTCGCGCTCGGCCCGGATGCGCTCGCGGGCAGCGGCCTTGTTGGCCTGGGTGTTGCGGTTGCTCATGGGGGGTTCCGTCTCTCAAGGGTGGGGTTGCTGCTGCGGACTGGTCAGACGGCGGCCGCGGCGGGCGGGCCGCGGCGCAGTACGCAGTGCACCAGGAGGGGGAGTGGGCCGGCCGGCGGCGGAGGTGGCGGGCACCGGCGCCGACGGGGCGGCGGGAACGCGGTGGTGACCACCGCGACCGCGGTCCGCAGCGGGCGGAAGGCGCCGGCCGCGGCGGCGCGCAGCAGGGCGTCCAGGGCGGCGTCACCGCGGTGCAGCCAGCCGGCGGCGAGCAGGCCGACGGCGACATGGGCGGCGAGCAGCAGCCACGGGGCGGCCGGCGGCACCGGCGGCAGCGGCGTGCCGGTGTGGGCGGCGAGGCGGGCGAGCGGAGTGCCCAACTCGCCGCCCGCGCACAGCAGATCGACGCCGACCGAGCGCAGCGGGCCGGCGACCGGGCCGCCGGCCCCGCCGTAACAGGTGTGCTGCCCGGCGGTGAAGACGGTGTCGGCGGTCAGCTCCAGGGGCACCAGCAGCGCGGCGATCCGGCCGTATCCGCGCTCCCGTCCGGTCAGCGCATAGGCCGCGGCGAAGACACCGGCGCAGATCGCGGCGACCGACGCGGGCGGCAACGGGGCGTGGGAGAGCAGGACATGGGAGGTCGCGGACAGGGTGGTGCACAGCGCGCTGAACAACGCCGCCCGCACCGCCCGGAGCTGGACCCCCGGCGCGGCCGCCGGCCGGGTCCCGGGACGCCCTCCCGTCGCCTGCACGTTCGGGAGTCTGCCATGTGCGCGGCACCGGCACGGGTCAAGATTTGGCATCGGCCGGCACGCGGGGAGCGTGCCGGCCGAGGAGCGAGGAGGGCCGGCCGGGGAGACCGGTCCTCGCCTACGTCACTTCTTCAGGGCCTTGTCCACCGCGGAGTTGAAGGCGGCCACGCTGGACGGTGCCGACGTGCCCTGCGGGGTCTTCGTGCCCAGCACCGTGCCGTTGAGCTTGATCGTCGGGGTGCTCTTGACGTCCTTGACGGAGTTGAAGGCCTTGGACACCCCCAGCGCCCAGCGGTCGTACGTGCCGTCCTTGACGGCCTTCTGGAAGGCGGCGTTCCCCTTCAGCGCCGGGACGGTGTCGGCGACCTTGATCAGGTAGCTGTCGTCGGCGAACTTGTCCGGCCCGGTCTCGTCCGGGTGGAACTCCTTCGAGTACAGCGCGTACTTGTACTTCAGGAAGGCGTCCGGGCTGACGTTCAGGGAGGCGCCCAGCGCGCTGAGCGCGTTCTTGGAGCCGGTGCCCTGGAGATTGTTGTCGAGGAACGTGCCCAGGTGGTACGAGGCCTTGTACTTGCCGTCCTTGATGTCCTTCTCGATGGTGGCGCCGGCGGTCTGCTCGAAGGCGGCGCAGCCGGGGCAGCGCGGGTCCTCGAAGAGCTCCAGGGTGTTCTTGGCGTCCTTCTTGCCGACGATGATCGTGGTGCCGTTGGTGCCGCTGGTGTTGGCGGGCTTGACCAGCGGGCCGTTCGCTCCGTCGTCACCCGAGGAGGCCACGGCCACCGCGATGCCGCCGGCTATCGCCAGGACACCGACGATCGCACCGCCGACGGTCAGCTGCCGGCGGAGCCGGTCCTTCTTCGCCTGCCGCTCACGCTCGGCGCGCAGCCGCTCGCGGGCTGCCTGCTTGTTGGCCTGGTTGTTGCGATTGCTCATGACTGTTCCTGCTCCGTGAAGTCCGTGGGACGGGGTGGGTGCGGTGGCCTACGCGGCGAGCGCGCAGGGCGGCCCACGGCGCACGACACAGTGCACGAGCAGGGGGACGGTGCGGACGGGACGCCCGGACCGGACAGGAGCGGGCCCCGGGCGGCGCGGGGCGGCGGTGGCGCCGATGACCGCGACGGCGAGGAGCAGCGGGCGGAAGGCGAAGCCGGCCACCGCGCCCAGCAGCCGGCCGAGCGCGGCCTCACCGCGGCGCAGCCAGCCCGCGGCCAGCAGCCCGATCAGCAGATGCGCCGCGAGCAGGACGAGCCAGCTGCTCACCGGCCCGGCCTGGTCCTCGGGCAGCCGCGTCAGGGGTGTGCCGACCGGGCCGCCGCCGCACAGCAGATCCACACCGAGCGAGCGCAGCGGGCCGGCGACCGGTCCGCCGGCCGCGCCGTAACAGGTGTGCTGACCGAGGCTGAACATCAGATCGGCGGTGAGCTCCAGGGGGACCAGCAGCGCCGCGATGCGCCAGTAGCCGCGCTCCCGGCCGGCCAGCGCGTAGGCGAGGACGAAGACGGGGGTGGCGATCGCGGCGACGGTGGTCAGCGGCAGCGGCATACGGGACAGCAGCACATGGGACGCCGCGGACAGCGAGACGCACAGCGCCGTGAAGAGCGCCGCGCGCAGGGCCCGCAGGTGAGGTGCCGAAATGTCCATCGCAGCCGAGTGTGCCATGAGGAGGGATAAGGGGTGCTTAAGGGGGCCCGAAGCCGTACGCACCGGACGATACGGTGCGTACGGAGCGACTCGGGCCCGTGCTCCCTACAGGCCGGGGATCCGGCCGTTGCGGAAGAGGTCCACGAAGATCTGGTGGTCGGCACGGGCGCGGGCGCCGTAGGAGTGCGCGAAGTCCACCAGCAGCGCCGCGAAGCCCTCCTCATCGGCCGCGATGGCGGCGTCGATGGCGCGTTCCGTCGAGAACGGGACGAGGGAGTGGCCGCTCTCGTCGTCCGCGGCGGCGTGCATGGTCGCGGTGGCCCGGCCCAGGTCGGCCACCACGGCCGCGATCTCCTCCGGGTCGTCGATGTCGGACCAGTCCAGGTCGACCGCGTACGGCGAGATCTCGGCGACCAGCTGGCCCGCGCCGTCGAGCTCGGTCCAGCCCAGCCACGGGTCGGCGTGGTCCTGGAGGGCGCGCTGCGAGATCACCGTGCGGTGGCCCTCGTGCTGGAAGTAGCCGCGGACCTCGGGGTCGGTGATGTGCCGGGAGACGGCCGGGGTCTGCGCCTGCTTCATGTAGATCACGACATCGTTCTCCAGGGCGTCGCTGTTGCCCTCCAGAAGGATGTTGTACGACGGCAGACCGGCCGAGCCGATGCCGATGCCACGGCGGCCCACCACGTCCTTGACGCGGTAGGAGTCCGGGCGGTTCAGGCTCGACTCCGGCAGCGTCTCCAGATAGCCGTCGAAGGCGGCGAGGACCTTGTAGCGGGTCGCCGCGTCCAGCTCGACGCTGCCGCCGCCCGCCGCGAAGCGCCGCTCGAAGTCGCGGATCTCGGTCATCGAGTCCAGCAGCCCGAACCGGGTCAGCGAGCGGGCGTCGCGCAGCGCGTCCAGCAGCGGGCCCTCGGCGGTGTCCAGCGTGAAGGGCGGCAGCTCGTCCTTGTCGGAGCTCTTCGTCCCGGAGGCCAGTGCGTGGATGCGCTCCCGGTAGGCGGCCGCGTAGGTGCGCACCAGGTCGGTGATCTGCTTGTCGCTGAGCGCCTTGGCGTAGCCGATCAGCGCGACCGAGGCGGCGAACCGCTTCAGGTCCCAGGTGAACGGGCCGACGTAGGCCTCGTCGAAGTCGTTGACGTTGAAGATCAGCCGGCCCGTGGCGTCCATGTAGGTGCCGAAGTTCTCGGCGTGCAGATCGCCGTGGATCCACACCCGGGCGGTCCGCTCGTCCAGATACGGGCCGCTGTCCTTGCCGCCGTCCTGTGCGGCGTATGCCTCCATGTCCCGGTAGAACAGGCAGGCCGTGCCCCGGTAGAAGGCGAACGCGGAGGCGGCCATCTTCCGGAATTTCACGCGGAAGGCCGCGGGGTCGGCGGCGAGCAGCTCTCCGAAGGCGGTGTCGAAAACGGCGAGGATCTCCTCGCCGCGCTGCGCGGCGTCCTGCGCCGGGGCGTGCTGGGACGGCATCGCTGGGTGCCTCCTGAGGTGCGGAACGGTACGGGATCCGTGGCGGATCCCCCGGCGGTGGCCGGGGGAGGATCTGCCACTGACAACGCGCGAGGCTACTCGTCGGTGCCCGTCGATTGTCACCGGGGAGCCGTAGACTTCGAGACCACCATCCGCCCCTCCCGGTCATGCCGGGCAGGCGCCCCCGCCGACCGTTTTCCCGGAGGTCCTCCGCCGTGGCAGCCCCGTCCAGGCCCCCCTTCACGCACCTGCATGTCCACACCCAGTACTCACTGCTGGACGGTGCGGCGCGGCTGTCGGACATGTTCAAGGCGTGCAACGAGATGGGCATGACGCATATCGCCATGTCCGACCACGGCAACCTCCACGGCGCCTATGACTTCTTCCACTCGGCGCAGAAGGCCGGGGTGACGCCGATCATCGGCATCGAGGCCTATGTGGCCCCGGAGTCGCGGCGCAACAAGCGCAAGATCCAGTGGGGCCAGCCGCACCAGAAGCGCGATGACGTCTCCGGTTCCGGTGGTTACACCCACAAGACGATCTGGGCGGCCAACAAGACCGGTCTGCACAACCTCTTCCGGCTGTCCTCGGACGCGTACGCCGAGGGCTGGCTCCAGAAGTGGCCGCGGATGGACAAGGAGACCATCGCCCAGTGGTCCGAGGGCCTGATCGCCTCCACCGGCTGCCCCTCCGGTGAGCTCCAGACCCGGCTGCGGCTCGGCCAGTTCGACGAGGCGCTGAAGTCCGCGTCCGAATACCAGGACATCTTCGGCAAGGACCGGTATTTCCTGGAGCTGATGGACCACGGCATCGAGATCGAACGCCGGGTCCGCGACGGCCTCCTGGAGATCGGCAAGAAGCTCGGCATCCCCCCGCTGGTCACCAACGACTCGCACTACACCTACGCCCACGAGTCCACGGCACACGACGCCCTGCTGTGCATCCAGACCGGCAAGAACCTCTCCGACCCGGACCGCTTCCGCTTCGACGGCACCGGCTACTACCTCAAGTCCACGGACGAGATGTACGCCATCGACTCCTCGGACGCCTGGCAGGAGGGCTGCGCCAACACCTTCCTGGTGGCCGAGCAGATCGACACCTCCGGGATGTTCGAGAAGCGCGACCTGATGCCGAAGTTCGACATCCCGGAGGGCTTCACCGAGGTCACCTGGTTCCAGGAGGAGGTCCGGGTCGGCATGCAGCGCCGCTACCCGGACGGGATCCCCGAGGACCGGCAGAAGCAGGCCGAGTACGAGATGGACATCATCATCCAGATGGGGTTCCCCGGCTACTTCCTCGTCGTCGCCGACTTCATCATGTGGGCCAAGAACAACGGCATCGCGGTGGGCCCCGGCCGTGGCTCCGCGGCCGGCTCGATCGTGGCGTACGCGATGGGCATCACCGACCTCGACCCGATCACGCACGGGCTGATCTTCGAGCGGTTCCTCAACCCCGAGCGTGTCTCCATGCCCGATGTCGACATCGACTTCGACGAGCGCAGGCGCGTCGAAGTCATCCGGTATGTCACGGAGAAGTACGGCGCCGACAAGGTCGCCATGATCGGCACCTACGGCAAGATCAAGGCCAAGAACGCCATCAAGGACTCGGCCCGCGTCCTGGGTTACCCGTACGCCATGGGCGACCGCCTCACCAAGGCCATGCCCGCCGACGTCCTCGGCAAGGGCATCGACCTCAGCGGCATCACCGACCCCCAGCACCCGCGCTACAGCGAGGCGGGCGAGATCCGGGGGATGTACGAGAACGAACCGGACGTGAAGAAGGTCATCGACACCGCCAAGGGCGTCGAGGGCCTGGTCCGGCAGATGGGTGTGCACGCGGCCGGCGTGATCATGTCCAGCGAGCCCATCGTCGACCACGCCCCGGTCTGGGTCCGGCACACCGACAACGTCACCATCACGCAGTGGGACTACCCCCAGTGCGAGTCGCTCGGCCTGCTGAAGATGGACTTCCTGGGCCTGCGCAACCTCACCATCATGGACGACGCCGTCAAGATGGTGAAGAAGAACAAGGGCGTCGAGCTGGAGATGCTCTCCATCCCGCTGGACGACCCCAAGACGTACGAGATGCTCTGCCGCGGTGACACCCTCGGCGTCTTCCAGTTCGACGGCGGCCCGATGCGTTCGCTGCTGCGGCTGATGAAGCCCGACAACTTCGAGGACATTTCCGCCGTCTCGGCCCTGTACCGCCCGGGCCCGATGGGCATGGACTCGCACACCAACTACGCACTGCGCAAGAACGGCCTCCAGGAGATCACCCCGATCCACCCGGAGCTGGAGGAGCCGCTCAAGGAGGTCCTGGGCCTCACCTACGGCCTGATCGTCTACCAGGAGCAGGTGCAGAAGGCCGCCCAGATCATCGCCGGGTACTCCCTCGGCGAGGCCGACATCCTCCGCCGCGTCATGGGCAAGAAGAAGCCCGAGGAGCTGGCGAAGAACTTCGTGCTCTTCCAGGAGGGCGCCCGCAAGAACGGCTTCTCCGACCAGGCCATCCAGGCGCTGTGGGACGTCCTGGTCCCGTTCGCCGGCTACGCCTTCAACAAGGCGCACTCCTCCGCGTACGGCCTGGTCACCTACTGGACCGCCTACCTCAAGGCCAATTACCCCGCCGAATACATGTCCGCGCTGCTGACCTCCGTGCGCGACGACAAGGACAAGTCGGCGGTCTATCTGAACGAGTGCCGGCGCATGGGCATCAAGGTGCTGCCGCCCAACGTCAACGAGTCCGAGGCGAACTTCGCCGCCCAGGGCGACGATGTGATCCTCTTCGGCCTCACCGCGGTCCGCAACGTCGGCCAGAACGTCGTCGATTCGATCATCCGCTGCCGCAAGGCGAAGGGGAAGTACCTCTCCTTCCCCGACTACCTCGACAAGGTCGACGCGGTCGTCTGCAACAAGCGCACCACCGAATCACTGATCAAGGCCGGTGCCTTCGACGAGATGGGCCACACCCGCAAGGGGCTGACGGCCCACTACGAGCCGATGATCGACAACGTCGTCCAGGTCAAGCGCAAGGAAGCCGAGGGGCAGTTCGACCTCTTCGGCGGCATGGGCGACGACAGCGCCGACGAGGGGCCGGGCTTCGGGCTGGACGTCGAGTTCTCGGACGTCGAGTGGGACAAGACCTATCTCCTCGCCCAGGAGCGCGAGATGCTCGGTCTCTACGTCTCCGACCATCCGCTCTTCGGCCTGGAGCACGTCCTGTCCGACAAGGCGGACGCCGCCATCGCCCAGCTGACCGGCGGCGACTACTCGGACGGCTCGATCGTCACCATCGGCGGCATCATCTCCGGCCTCCAGCGCAAGATGACCAAACAGGGCAACGCCTGGGCCATCGCCACCGTCGAGGACCTGGCCGGCTCCATCGACTGCATGTTCTTCCCGGCCACCTACCAGCTGGTGTCCACCCAACTCGTCGAGGACACCGTGGTCTTCGTCAAGGGCCGCCTCGACAAGCGGGAGGACATCCCGCGGCTGGTGGCCATGGAGATGATGGTCCCCGACCTCTCGGAGGCCGGCACCAACGCCCCGGTGACGATCACCATTCCGACGGTCAAGGTCACCCCGCCGATGGTCGAGAAGCTGGGAGAGGTGCTCAGCAGTCACCGCGGCTCCACGGAGGTGCGGATCAAGCTCCTGGGGGCGCGCAAGACCACCGTGCTCCGGCTGGACCGGCACCGGGTCACGCCCGACCCGTCGCTGTTCGGTGATCTGAAGGTGCTGCTCGGCCCGTCCTGTCTGGCGGGCTGAGCGGCCGGCCCGCCGAGGGGCCGCTGTTACCCCGAGGGGCGCGTCCGTTGCGGACGCGCCCCTCAACTTCCCTGCGGCACAGGTCAGTTGTGACCGAAGCGCCGCTGGTGCTTACGTGCCACATCCGCCGGGCTGCCCTGCGCCTGCGACCGTGCCTGGGACTGTGCCTCCAGGCTCGCCCTCTGGGCCTCCTGCTGGCCGCGCTCTGCCGCGGAGGCCTTCTGCTGACTGCGGTCCTGCTTCTTGTCCTTGGCCATGATCTTTGCCTCCTGAGGGGGGAATCCGGGATCTGGGCCGGAACCAGACTGACATGGCGGACAGGTGCCTGCATTTCGGGCAATTACCGTGCGTTATATGGTTGGTCACGCACCGTGTACGACGCCCCCGCTGAATCCGCCACGCCGATGATCGAGTTCGGGCAGATAACGCCCGTACGGTCGGGCAGACTCGAAGGAAAGCCGAAGAGCACTCGAGCCATGGGCCGAGCCGGGGGGCGACCGGACTTTCAGCACCTCAGGGAAGAGGGTGGAACGTGGATCGCTGCGTCGTCCTGGTGGACGCCGGATATTTGCTCGGTGCCGCCGCCAGTCTGCTCGCCGGAGAGCCCGCCCGTTCCAGGATCACCGTCGACCACGCCGCCCTCATCCAGGGGCTGCGCCAGCGCGCCGAGGCGGAGACCGAACGCCCGCTGCTGCGGATCTACTGGTTCGACGGCGCCCCCGACCGCGTCCCGCAGCCCGAGCACCGCAGGCTGCGGGTGATGCCCCGGGTCACCGTCCGGCTGGGTGCCCTGACCCGCAGTGACGGCCGCTGGGCGCAGAAGGGCGTGGACGCCGCCATGCACGCCGAGCTGACCGAACTCGCCCGTAACCGCGCCTGCTCCGACATCGTGCTGGTCACCGGCGACGGTGATCTGCTGCCCGGACTGATGTCGGCGAAGGAGCACGGCGTCGCCGTCCATCTGTGGGCCGTGCAGGCCGCGGACGGCGACTACAACCAGTCCGAGGACCTGGTCGCCGAGGCCGATGAGCGGCGGGTGCTGGACCGGACCTGGATCACCCGCGCGGTCCGCGCCAAGGAACTCGGCGGCCCCTGCGCCCCGCCGCCGGTGCCCCGCCCCGAGATCGCCGCGATCCTCTCCGCGCCGCTGCCCGAGTCCGCGGCCGCGGCAGCCGCGGCCGCCGCCGCGGCCGGCCCGGAAGCCGCCGAACACACCCATGAGCACAACGGCGCCAACGGCGTCTCCCGCCCGGCGGCCGCCGGGAGCGCGGCGACCGCCGCCGACGGGCCCGGCGCCGCCGGCTCCAAGGTCGTGCCCACCCCCAAGGACCTGGCCGGCCTCGGCCGGGCGCACGCCGCGGGCCAGCCGCCGGCCGGCGCGGGCGGGCCTGCCCCCGCGGCGGGCGCCACCCTGCGCTGGTCGTCCGACAAGGGCTGGGTCGAGCGCGGCGGCGCCGCCGGTGAACCGGACGGGACCGCGGCCCTGCCCACCCTCGCCCAGCTCACCAGCGCCGAGCAGCGCTGGGCCGACCGCGAGGAGGACATCACCGCCGTCAGCGGTGACCCCTTCGAGGTCGGTCAGGTCTTCGCCCGCCGCTGGACCGACCGGCTCTCCGACGCCGCGCATCTCCAGCAGCTGTCCACGGAGTACCCGCGCATCCCGCACCGGATCGACGGTGAACTGCTGCGCTACGCCGCCCGCTTCGGGTTGCTCGCCCACAAGGACGACCAGATCGACGAGCACGACCGCTATGCGATCCGGGCCGGTTTCTGGCGCGAGGTCGATCTGCGGACGGCCGCCGAGCACACGCCGGCCGGGGACTGACGGCCCGCGCCGCCCCGGGCCCGGCTCGCCCGCCGGAGCCCCGCGGCCCGGAGGCGGCCCGGGGACGCGTACCCTCATAGCTCGTGAGGACGGGCGCAAAACAGGTGAAGCGCGGGGTGCCGGTGTGCGCCGTGCGGGACCTGGTCAAGACATACCCCGCGATGCGCGGGCGCCGCGGGGCGGCACAGGCGCCCGCCGTACGCGCCAACGACGGCATCACCCTCGATGTGCACCGCGGCGAGATCTTCGGGCTGCTCGGCCCCAACGGCGCCGGGAAGTCCACCCTGGTGCGCCAGCTCACCGGACTGCTGCGCCCCGACTCCGGCGGGATCTCCGTCCTGGGCCACGACCTGGTGCGCCACCCGGAGCGGGCGGCCCGGCTGCTCGGCTACCTGGGCCAGGAATCCACCGCCCTGGACGAGATGACCGTCGCGCTGGCCGTGGAGACCACCGGCCGGCTGCGCGGGCTCGGGGCCCGCGAGGCGCGCGCCGAGCGGGACGCGGTGATCGACGAACTGGGCCTCGCGGACCTCACCGGACGGGCCCTGAAGAAGCTCTCCGGCGGGCAGCGCCGGCTGGCCTGCTTCGCCACCGCGCTGATCGGCGAGCGGCCGCTGTTGGTGCTGGACGAGCCGACCACCGGTATGGACCCGGTCGCGCGGCGCGCCGTATGGGCCGCGGTGGACCGGCGGCGGGCCGAGCGCGGCGTCACGGTGGTGCTGGTGACGCACAACGTCCTGGAGGCCGAGAGCGTGCTCGACCGGGTCGCGGTGATCGACCGCGGCCGGGTCATCGCCTGTGACACGCCCGGCGGACTGAAGGAAATGGTGAGCGACGAGGTGCGGCTGGAGCTGGTGTGGCGCGACCGCCCGCCGCTGGAAGTGCCCGAGGTCGCCGCCCTCGAAGCCGCCGCGCACGCCTCCGGCCGCCGCTGGACCCTCCGCCTCCCCGCCGACCGGGCCCGCTCCGCCGTCGCCGCCGTCACCGCGGGCCCCGCCTTCGCCGCCCTCGACGACTTCACCCTCGCCACGCCGAGCCTGGAAGATGTCTACCTGGCCCTCGGCGGCCGTGCCGAGGGGCTGGTCAAGGCGTGAACGGGGACCGGTCCGGCGGACGTATGCAAGACCACGGGGGCAGCGAGGAAGGCGTGATGACAGCGTGAGTGTGGTTCCCGTGCAGGCGGTGGCCGGGGCGGCTCCGGCGACCGGAGCGCGAGACGAGGAGGCGGCCCCGCTGGCGCCGCGCGCCCGTCTGGTGCCCGCGCTGGTCGCCGTCTACCGTGCCCAGCTCTCCCGGGCCCGGGTCGCACGGATCCCGCTGCTGTTCGTCGCCACCTTCCAGTCCATCGGGATCATGGTCCTGCTGCGCGGGGTGGTCGACGGCGGCGAACCGGCGCGGTCGGTGGTGTCCGGCTCCAGTGTGCTGGTCGTCGCCTTCGTGGCGCTCAACCTCCTCGCCCAGTACTTCGGCCAGCTGCGGGCCGGCGGCGGCCTCGACCACTACGCCACGCTGCCGGTGCCGCCGGCCGCCGTGGTGCTCGGCGCCGCCGCCGCGTACGCCTCGTTCACCGTGCCGGGCACGGTGGTCACCGCGGTCACCGGCTGTGTCCTCTTCCAGCTGCCGATGTCCCATCTGTGGGTGCTGGCCGCGGTGCTCCCGCTCGCCGGGGCGGCGCTGGCCGGTCTCGGCGCGGCCCTCGGCCTGCTCGCCCCGCGCCAGGAACTCGCCACGCTCTGCGGTCAGTTGGGCATGTCGGCGGCGCTGCTGCTGGGCGTGCTGCCGGCCGAGCGGATGCCCGCGGTGATCGGCTGGGCCCGTGATCTGCTGCCCTCGACCTATGGCGTGGAGGCGCTTGCGCGCAGCTTCGACCCGCACCCGGACTGGGTCGCGGTCGGCGCCGACCTGGGCGTCTGCGCGGCCGTCGGCGTGCTGTCACTGGCCGTCGCCACCTGGGCCTACCGGCGGGCGGCGACCCGATGAGCGGTGCCACCCCGCCGAACGGGCGTCCTGCTTCCGGCCCCACCAGCCTCACCTGGCACGATGACGGTGTGACCGCACCGCTGACACCCCGCGACAACCAACCGCCCGAAGAGCCCCGGCACCCCGAGGCCGCGCCCGACGCCGATCACGGTGGTCTCGGCGGCCCGGAGCTGGCCCGCGAGCTGCGCGAGGGTGCGCTGATCGCGCTCCTGGTCGCGGTGACCGGTGCGCTGCTCGGCCTGCTGTGGAACTGGCTCGCGCCGCATGTCCCGCTGGTGGCGGACACCCGCAACGTCTACCTCAAGAACACCGAGGGCGAGGAGTCGATCGGCGCGGACGGCACCTTCCTCCTGCTGGCCTTCGCCTTCGGTGTGCTCACCACCGCCGTGGTCTTCCTCTTCCGCCGGCGCGGCGGGATTCCGCTGGTCGTGGCGCTGGTCGTGGGCGGGCTGCTCGGCGCGACGCTGGGCTGGATGACGGGGATGTGGCTGGGCCCGACCCCGGATGTGGTGGCACACGCCAAGCAGGTCGGCCCCGGTGTGGTCTTCGACGGCCCGCTGCGACTCCAGGCCAAGGGCGCCCTGCTGGCCTGGCCGATGGGGGCGATGCTCACCCAGGTGCTGCTGTCCGCGCTGTTCGGACCGCCCGACCCGGTGCCGGAGGTGCCGTACTGGCTCCAGGGGCAGCACGGGGAGCAGGGACCGGAGGTCCAGCAGGCACCGGAGGCTCCGGAGACACCGCAGCAGGAGGTCCCGGACCGGCTCCGGGAGCACCACGACCAGAAGCCGCCCGCCGAGGGCTGAGCAGCACGCAACCGCACGGGGCGGCCGGTCCACCGGCCGCCCCGCGGCGTGTTCAGCCGCGGGCGATCGGCGCGAGGTGCGCCCCCGTGAGCGCCACCAGATCACCGGGCGCCAGCTCGACCTCCAGGCCGCGCCGCCCCGCCGAGACACAGACCGTCGGCCGGCCCTCGGCCGAGGCGTCCACGACGGTGCGCAGCCGCTTGCGCTGCCCCAGCGGTGAGATGCCGCCGCGGACGTAGCCCGTGCTGCGCTCGGCCGCCGCCGGATCGGCCATCGTGGCCCGCTTGCCGCCCACCGCGGCCGCCAGCGCCTTGAGGTCCAGCGACCCCGACACCGGGACCACGGCGACCGTCAGGGTGCCGTCGACGTCCGCCAGCAGGGTCTTGAACACCTGGTCCGGCGCGACACCGAGCGCCTCGGCGGCCTCCTCGCCGTACGACGGGGCGGCCGGGTCGTGCTCGTAGGAGTGCGTGGTGAACGGGACGCCGGCCGCGGTGAGGGCGACGGTCGCCGGGGTGCCGACGGACTTCTTGGACTTCTTCGCCAACGTCTTCGTGCCTCGCGTCAGGGGCCCGGTAGCTGGGGCCGCTCGGTCAGTTGGGGCTGGTCGGCTGCCGGGTCAGGTCCACCGCCGGCAGCGACGGGAGCTTACCGAGCAGCGCCGACTCCTGGCGAAGCAGTTTCAGCTCCTGTGCCAGCCGGGCCGCGGTGTCCGGCGCCTCCAGCAGCCGCTGCTTGGCGGGCACGTCCAGCACGGCCGCCGCGGCGACGAGGTACGACAGCACGGACGGGTCGGCCGGCAGGTCCTGCCCGCTCGACAGGGTCCGCTCGTTCGCCCAGGCCAGCCGCTTCTGATAGGTCCGGAACGCCCGTACGACCCCGGAGGCCAGCGCGCCGGCACCCTCACCGTCGTCGTCCTCCAGTTCCTCCAGCTCCCCGGTCAGATACGGCCCCGAGGCATCCACCGACAGCAGCCGGAAGCGGGTGGTGCCGGTGGCGAGGACCTCGTAGCCGGTGTCGTCGTCGGACGACTTCTCCCGGATGGTGGCCGCGTCGGCGATACAGCCCACGGTGTGGAACGCCTGCACCGGGTCGTCGCCGAAGCCCGCCGCGGGACCGTCCGAGGCGGGCACGGTGTTGTCGGGCATGCCCTGGGCCGTGGCGGCGACCTCCCGGCCGTCCCGGATCGCGATCACCGCGAAGCGGCGGTCGTCCTCGGGTACGGCACTCAGATCGCGCATCATGGCCCGGTACCGCGCCTCGAAGACGTTCAGCGGGAGCACGAGTCCCGGGAACAGCACCGAGTTCAGCGGGAAGAGCGGTAGGCGCACGGAGGTCACAGCCCGTAAGCCTAGAGCCTGTGGCGTGCGGGGCCACCACCCGTACCCCCGCTATTGCCGCCGCAGCAGCCGGGACGCACCGGCCGCGATCGTCGTGGCCAGCACCCAGCCCGCCAGGATGAGCACCGCGGCCGCCCACTGCGCACCGCCGCCCGGCTTCCAGGCGGCGCTCTGGTTGAGGTCTATCACCGGCAGCAGCAGGTCGAGGGAGTAGAGATACGGATTCCAGGGCGGCGCCTCGCCCGTCTTGAGGGGCGGCGGCGGGGACATCGAGAAGTAGATCGTGCCGATCGCCCACAGGATGGCCATCCACACCGCGGCCCGCCCCGGGCGGTAGCCGTAGGCCACCGTCCAGTCCTGGAGGAAGCCCCAGGCCTTCGCCGCCAGCGGCAGCGTCTCGCGGCGCCGCCGCTGCTTGGCCAGCAGCACCTCGCGGGCGTCGGCGTCCTCACCGGTGGTGCGCAGCGAGGCGGCGAGCATCTCGTACGGCTCGGGCGCGTACTCGGGGGTCGCCGCGGCCACCCACCGGAGCCGCAGCGAGAGCGGGAAGTGGCCGCGCGGGATCAGCGTCTCGTAGGCGAAGCCGGCCATCCACAGGCCGCCGAGCCCCGGCCAGCTCGCCGACTTGTCGACGAGATTGACCACCCGGGCGCCGGAGAGGATCACCCGGCCGCGCTGCGGCCGCTCACCGAGGAACCGCAGCTCGGGCGTCTGGATGCGGCGCAGCGACAGCTCCTGGTCGGACTCCATGATGAACCGGGCGTCCTCGAAGTCGACCGCGTCGCCGAACCGCCCGTCGTCCAGCCGCATCCCGCCCTCGCACTCGAAGCGCTGCACACGGGTGCCGCGTGAGGGGGTGTAGACGGTGCCGTACGGGGGAGTGGTGCCGCTGGAGAACGGGGAGTTGGGCAGCCCGGCGGCGGTCAGGTAGAAGGTGCGCTCGACGGTCAGCTGCGGGGCGTTCAGGGCGCGGCGGCCGAAGGGGTTGCTCAGCCGGCTGCCGCGCAGGCTCAGCGACACGCCGATGGTGGCGCCGCGCAGCGACAGCTCCCCGTAGGACTCCAGCATCTCGGCCTGGAGGTCCTGGGTGACGGTCATCCCGTCCGCCATGATCGATCGGCCCTGGCGGTCCTTGTGCACCACGGTCTGATTGAGCATCAGGTCCGTGCCGATGTGCGCGTCGGTGAGCCGGATGCCGGACTGCACCACACAGCGCGGCAGGTGGAGATCGCCCTCGGTCTGGAGCCGGGCCGCCTCCACCCGGGGTATCGCGCAGTTCACCAGCCGCAGGGTGGTGAAGCGGCTCTCGGGGAGCACCACCTCGGCCTCGAAGCGGCAGTCCCGCAGCTCCACGAATGGCTTGATCGTGCCGCCCGCGACGTCGAGAGTGTCCGTGATGTACGCACCGGTGAGCTTGAGCGCGGAGACCCGGCCGGGCTGCGCCGGCGGCCCGTCGAGCAGCAGCAGCGCCACGACCCGGGCCCGCACCCGGCGCTCCGGGCCCCACAGATGCTGCCCGTGCGGATCGTCCCTGGCCGGATCGCCGATGTGCAGATCGCAGGTGCTGCCGTTGCGGAAGGCCTGCCACATGCTCCATTCCGCGGAGGTCAGCTGCAGCTCGGCCGGCGCGTCGCCGTCCGCGGGTTCGGTCACTGTGGGTCCCCCTTGCTCTCCCGTGGTGTGTCGCAACCTGTTCGGACGCAATTCGTGCACTGGTCGTGTTGCGTCCCGCAGGTCTCCCCGTACGCCGTCGTGTGGCCCTTGCCCGCCCCGTGACTGCTTGAACACGCATGGTCAGGGCCAACTCCGGTCAACTTCGAACGGCCGGGTCACGGTGCGTCCGAGGTGTGCTCCGCTGTGTATCACTGAGTGATACGGCCGCTCGGGCGCCGGAGCGGGTCTGAGACACTGGGGGAGTGATCTCCCGAATCGATCTGCGCGGTGACGCCCTTCCCGAGGGCGGCGCCCTGCGCGACCTGCTGCCCCGTGCCGAGTTCGACGTGGAAGCCGCCCTGGAGAAGGTGCGGCCCATCTGCGAGGACGTACGCCATCGCGGGACCGCGGCGCTGATCGATTACGCGCTGCGGTTCGACGGTGTGGAGATCGAGCGCGTACGGGTGCCCGATGAGGCCCTGCGGGAGGCGCTCGACGGGCTCGACCCCGCCGTGCGGGCCGCCCTGGAGGAGTCCATCCGGCGCGCCCGGATCGTCCACCGCGAACAGCGCCGCACGGACGTCACCACCACAGTCGTCCCCGGCGGCACGGTCACCGAACGCTGGGTGCCGGTCGAGCGGGTGGGCCTCTATGTCCCCGGCGGCCTCGCGGTCTACCCGTCCTCCGTGGTCATGAACGTGGTCCCGGCGCAGGAAGCCGGTGTCACGGGCATCGCCGTGACCTCCCCGCCGCAGAAGGAGTTCGGCGGCCGCCCGCACCCGACCATCCTCGCCGCCTGCGCCCTGCTCGGTGTCGACGAGGTCTACGCGGCCGGCGGCGCCCAGGCCATCGCGATGTTCGCCTACGGCACCGACGAGTGCCTGCCGGTCAACCTCGTCACCGGCCCCGGCAACATCTATGTCGCCTCCGCCAAGCGCCTGCTCAAGGGCCGGATCGGCATCGACGCCGAGGCCGGGCCGACCGAGATCGCGGTCCTCGCGGACGCCACCGCCGACCCCGAGCACGTCGCCGCCGACCTGATCAGCCAGGCCGAGCACGACACCCTCGCCGCCGCCGTCCTGGTCACCGACTCCGCCGACCTCGCCGACGCCGTCGACGCGGCCCTCAAGCGCCAGGTCGCCGCCACCAAGCACATCGAGCGGATCACCGAGGCGCTGGCCGGCCGGCAGTCCGCGACCGTCCTCGTCGACGGCATCGACGAGGGCCTCAAGGTCGTGGACGCCTATGGCGCCGAGCACCTGGAGATCCAGACCGCCGACGCCACCGCCGTCGCCGCCCGGGTCCGCAACGCCGGCGCGGTCTTCGTCGGCCCGTACGCCCCGGTCTCGCTCGGCGACTACTGCGCCGGCTCCAACCACGTGCTGCCCACCGGCGGCTGCGCCTGCCACTCCTCCGGCCTGTCCGTGCAGTCCTTCCTGCGCGGCATCCATGTCGTGGACTACTCGCGTGACGCGCTGGCCGAGGTCGCCCACCATGTGGTGACCCTCGCCGAGGCCGAGGACCTCCCGGCCCATGGCGCCGCTGTGAAGGCCCGTTTTGCCGGAGGCGAACGAGACCAGGGCAGTGACCGGAAGGTCCCGCAGAGCAAGTGAGCAGGCACGTGACCCGTATTGACGATCTCCCCATCCGGGACGAGCTGCGCGGCAAGTCGCCCTACGGCGCGCCGCAGCTGGACGTCCCGGTGCGGCTGAACACCAACGAGAACCCCTACCCGCTGCCCGAGCCGCTGGTCCGGCGGATCGCCGAGCGGGTGACCGAGGCCGCCCGGCAGCTCAACCGCTACCCCGACCGGGACGCGGTCGAGCTGCGCACCGAACTGGCCCGCTACCTCACCCACACCGCCGGCCACGAGGTCACCAAGGACCACGTGTGGGCCGCCAACGGCTCCAACGAGGTCATCCAGCAGCTGCTCCAGACCTTCGCCGGCCCCGGCCGTACCGCCCTCGGCTTCGAGCCGTCGTACTCGATGCACGGGCTGATCTCCCGCGGCACCGGCACCGGCTGGATCTCCGGCCCGCGCAACGACGACTTCACCATCGACGTCGAGGCGGCCACGGCGGTCATCGCCGAGCGGCGGCCCGATGTGGTCTTCATCTGCTCGCCGAACAACCCCACCGGCACCGCCGTCGAGGCCGCCACCGTGCTCGCGCTGTACGAGGCGGCGCAGGCGGCCCGCGCCGACGGGGCCGGGGCCCTGGTGGTGGTCGACGAGGCGTACGGCGAGTTCAGCCACCGGCCCTCGCTGCTGCCGCTGCTCGCGGGCCGGCCGAATCTGGTGGTCTCCCGGACGATGTCCAAGGCCTTCGGCGCCGCCGGGCTGCGGCTGGGCTATCTGGCCGCCGACCCCGCCGTGGTCGACGCGGTCCAGCTGGTCCGGCTCCCGTACCACCTCTCGTCCGTCACCCAGGCCACCGCGCTGGCCGCGCTGGAGCACACCGACACGCTCCTGAAGTACGTCGAGCAGCTCAAGACCGAGCGGGACCGCCTGGTCACCGAGCTGCGGGCGGCCGGCTGCCAGGTCGTCGACTCCGACGCCAACTTCGTGCAGTTCGGCCTCTTCGAGGATTCCCACGCCACCTGGCAGGCGATCCTCGACCACGGCGTGCTGGTCCGTGACAACGGCGTACCGGGCTGGCTGCGGGTCACCGCCGGCACCCCGGCCGAGAACGACGCGTTCCTCGACGCGGTTCGCGCAGTACTGAAGGAGAGCAAGCGATGACCCGCGTAGGACGCGTGGAGCGCACGACGAAGGAAACGTCCGTGCTCGTCGAGATCGATCTCGACGGCCGCGGCGACGTGGACGTGTCGACAGGTGTCGGCTTCTACGACCACATGCTCGACCAGCTCGGCCGGCACGGTCTGTTCGACCTCAAGGTCAAGACCGACGGCGATCTGCACATCGACACCCACCACACCATCGAGGACACCGCCCTCGCCCTGGGCGCCGCCTTCAAGCAGGCCCTCGGTGACAAGTCCGGGATCTACCGCTTCGGCAACTGCACCGTCCCGCTGGACGAGTCGCTGGCCCAGGTGACCGTCGACCTCTCCGGCCGCCCGTATCTGGTGCACACCGAGCCGGAGAACATGGCGCCGATGATCGGCAGCTACGACACGACGATGACCCGGCACATCTTCGAGTCCTTCGTCGCCCAGGCCCAGATAGCGCTGCACATCCACGTGCCGTACGGCCGCAACGCCCACCACATCGTGGAGTGCCAGTTCAAGGCGCTGGCCCGGGCCCTGCGCTACGCCAGCGAGCGCGACCCGCGGGCGGCCGGCATCATCCCGTCCACCAAGGGAGCCCTGTAGCCCGTGAACGGTCTCTCCACCGTCTTCATCCTGCTCGGGCTCTTCCTCCTCGGCGGCGTCTACTCCTTCTGGAAGCAGCAGCTGCCCAAGAGCCTGCTCGTGCTGCTGTCCATCGGCTCGGCGATGTGCCTGCTCGCCGGCGTGCTGCGGCTGGAGGTATGGAATTGACCTCGGCACCCCGTAAGAACGTCGTCGTCTTCGACTACGGCTTCGGCAACGTCCGCTCCGCCGAGCGCGCGCTGGCACACGTCGGCGCCGAAGTGGAGATCACCCGGGACTTCGACCGGGCGATGAACGCCGAGGGGCTGCTGGTCCCCGGCGTCGGCGCGTTCGCCGCCTGTATGGCCGGGCTGAAGGAGGCCCGCGGCGACTGGCTGGTGGGCCGTCGGCTGGCCGGCGGCCGCCCCGTCATGGGCATCTGCGTCGGCATGCAGATCCTCTTCGGCCGTGGCATCGAGCACGGTGTGGAGACCGAGGGCCTGGACGAGTGGCCCGGCACGGTCGGCCCGCTCAAGGCCGACATCGTCCCGCACATGGGCTGGAACACCGTCGAGGCCGCCGAGGGCTCGCAGCTCTTCGCCGGTCTGCCCGCCGACGCCCGCTACTACTTCGTGCACTCCTACGCGGTGCACGACTGGGAGCTGGAGGTCGGCAACCCGCACCTCGCCGCGCCCAAGGTCACCTGGGCCACGCACGGCGCGCCCTTCGTGGCCGCGGTCGAGAACGGCCCGCTGTGGGCCACCCAGTTCCACCCCGAGAAGTCCGGCGACGCCGGCGCCCAGCTCCTGACCAACTGGATCAACACCCTGTGAGCCCCCTGATGCCGAAGCTCGAACTCCTCCCCGCCGTCGACGTCCGCGACGGCCAGGCCGTCCGCCTCGTCCACGGCGAGTCCGGCTCCGAGACCTCCTACGGCGACCCGCTGGAGGCGGCGCTCGCCTGGCAGCGGTCCGGCGCCGAATGGCTGCACCTCGTCGACCTCGACGCGGCCTTCGGCACCGGCGACAACCGGGCGCAGATCGCCGAGGTCGCCCGCTCCATGGACATCAAGGTCGAGCTGTCCGGCGGCATCCGCGACGACGACACGCTCGCCGCCGCCCTCGCCACCGGCTGCCGCCGGGTCAACCTCGGCACCGCCGCGCTGGAGACCCCCGAGTGGGTCGCCAAGGTCATCGCCGAGCACGGTGACAAGATCGCGGTCGGTCTGGACGTCCGCGGCACCACGCTGCGCGGCCGCGGCTGGACCCGCGACGGCGGCGACCTCTACGAGACGCTGGCCCGCCTCGACGCCGAGGGCTGCGCCCGCTACGTCGTCACCGACATCAATAAGGACGGCACCCTCCAGGGCCCCAACCTCGAACTGCTGCGGAACGTCTGCGCGGCCACCGACCGGCCCGTGGTCGCCTCCGGCGGCGTGTCCTCGCTCGACGACCTGCGGGCACTGGCCACGCTGGTGCCGGAAGGTGTCGAGGGCGCGATCGTCGGCAAGGCGCTCTATGCGAAGGCGTTCACCCTCGAAGAGGCGCTGGCGGCAGTGTCGTAACAGCGGACGAAAGGCGGCGTGATGACCATCGAGCGCGTACGGACCGGCGGTCCCTGGGAAGAGAAGATCGGCTTCGCACGCGCCGTGGCGGCCGGCGACCGGGTCCTGGTCGCCGGCACGATGCCGCTGATCGACGGCGTCCTCCAGGGCGAGGGCGATCCCTATGTGCAGACCAAGGTCGCCCTCGCCAACGCCCTGGAGGCCCTCACCCCCTTCGGCCTCGGTGCCGAAGCGGTCCTCCGCACCCGTCTGTACCTCACCCATCTGCGCGACGTGGACGCGGCCGGCCGCGCCCACCGGGAGCTGTTCGCCGCGGCGCCGCCGGTCTCGACCCTGGTCGTGGTCTCCGGCTTCGTCGACTCCCGCGTCCTGGTCGAAGTGGAACTGGAAGCTTTCCGAGAAATGTCAGAGAGGCCTGAACCGACATGACCCTGGCGGTCCGAGTCATCCCTTGCCTGGACGTCGACAACGGCCGGGTCGTCAAGGGCGTCAACTTCCAGAACCTGCGGGACGCCGGCGACCCCGTCGAGATGGCGAAGATCTACGGGGACGAGGGCGCCGACGAGCTGACCTTCCTCGACATCACCGCCTCCTCCGGCAACCGCGAGACCACCTATGACGTGGTCCGCCGCACCGCCGAGCAGGTCTTCATCCCGCTGACCGTCGGCGGTGGCGTCCGCACCCCCGAGGACGTCGACAAGCTGCTGCGGGCCGGTGCCGACAAGGTCGGGGTCAACACCGCCGCCATCGCCCGCCCCGACGTGATCCGCGAGATCGCCGAGCGCTTCGGCAGCCAGGTCCTGGTCCTCTCGGTGGACGCCCGCCGCACCGACGCGGGCACCCCGTCCGGCTACGAGGTCACCACCCACGGCGGCCGCCGCGGCACCGGTATCGACGCCGTCGAATGGGCCCACCGCGCCGCCGAGCTGGGCGCCGGCGAGATCCTCCTGAACTCCATGGACGCCGACGGCACCAAGGACGGCTACGACGTCGAGATGATCGAGGCGGTCCGCAAGCACGTCACCATCCCGGTGATCGCCTCCGGCGGCGCCGGCAAGCTGGACGACTTCGCCCCGGCCGTCGCCGCCGGCGCCGACGCGGTGCTGGCCGCCTCCGTCTTCCACTTCGGTGATCTGCGCATCTCTCAGGTCAAGGACGCCCTGCGGGGGGCGGGTCACCCGGTGCGCTGACCGCGGCGCACGCCTAGGCTCGCCCCATGAGCCGTGTCAACGATGTGGGTGGCCAGGCCGGGTTCGGGGCCCTGGAGATCGAGGCGGACGAGCCGCCGTTCCATGCCGACTGGGAGGCGCGGGTCTTCGCGCTGAACTCCGTGCTGGTGCGGAACGGGGTCTACCGGCTCGACCAGTTCCGGGACGCCGTCGAGCGGATGGCCCCGCAGGAGTATCTGGCGGCGTCGTACTACGAGCGCTGGCTGCACGCGATCGAGACGCTGCTCGCCGAACGGGGGCTGCTCGATGAGGGCTGACTTCCGGGCGGGGGAGCGGGTGCGGGTGCGCGCCGTCGACCCGGAGGGGCACACCCGGGTGCCGCGGTACGTGCGGGGCCAGGTGGGGCGGATCGTCGAGTGCCAGGGGCGGTGGGCGCTCGCCGACGAGATCGCGGCGGGCGTCGCCGAACCGCGCGTCGAGCCCGTCTACACCGTGGCCTTCGCCGCGGGTGATCTGTGGGGCGAGGGCGGCCACGAGGTCACGGTCGACCTCTGGGAGTCGTACATCGAGCGGGTACGGGAGGACGGCGCATGAGCGGCGAGCACACGAGTACACCGGTGGCGGCGCGGGTCAGGCGGCTGGAGGCGCGGCTGACCGGGGCCGGGGTGGTCACCGAGGAGCAGCTGGACGCGGCGCTCGCCGCGATGCTGGAAGGGGCCTCGCCGGTCAACGGGGCGCGGATCGTGGCGCGCGCCTGGACCGACCCGGGGTTCCGGGAGCGGCTGCTGGCCGATGCGAACGCGGCGCTGCCCGAAGTGGGGCTCTCGATGGCGGGCGGCATCCAGGAGCAGCGGCTCAAGGTCGTCGAGAACACCGCCACCACGCACCACGTCCTCGTGTGCACGCTGTGCTCCTGCTATCCGATCGGGCTGCTGGGGCCGTCGCCGTCCTGGTACAAGAGCGAGGCCTACCGCTCGCGGGTGGTGCGCGAACCCCGCGCCGTACTGGCCGAGTTCGGGCTGGAGCTGCCCGACGACACCACGATCACGGTGTGGGACTCCAGCGCCGAGAGCCGCTACATGGTGCTGCCGCGGCGGCCCGAGGGCACCGGGGGACGGAGCGAGCCGGAGCTGGCCGCGCTCGTCACCCGCGAGGGGCTCATCGGGACCGCCGCGGTCTGACTCAGCGGCCCTTCCGCGCCGCCCGCAGGAACTCGCGGTTCATCGCCGTGATGCTGAACAGCGGGATGCCCTTGGGGCAGGCGGTGGCACACTCGCCGGCGAGGGTGCAGCCGCCGAAGCCCTCCTCGTCCATCTGCGCCACCATGTCCAGCACCCGGGCTCCGCGCTCGGGCGCGCCCTGCGGCAGCACATTGAGATGGTTCACCTTGGCGGAGGTGAACAGCATCGCGGCACCGTTCGGGCAGGCCGCCACGCAGGCCCCGCAGCCGATGCACTCGGCGTGCTCGAACGCGAAGTCGGCGTCCGGCTTGGGCACGGGGGTGGCGTGGGCCTCCGGCGCGGACCCGGTCGGCGCGGTGATGTAGCCGCCGGCCTGGATGATCCGGTCGAAGGCGGAGCGGTCGACGACCAGGTCCTTGACGACCGGGAACGCCGCAGCGCGCCACGGCTCGATGTCGATGGTGTCGCCGTCCCGGAAGGACCGCATGTGCAGCTGGCAGGTCGTGGTGGGCTCCGGGCCGTGCGCCGCGCCGTTGATGACGAGCGAGCAGGCGCCGCAGATGCCCTCGCGGCAGTCGTGGTCGAAGGCGACCGGGTCGCCGCCGCTGAGGATCAGCTCCTCGTTGAGGGTGTCGAGCATCTCCAGGAACGACATGTCCGGTGAGATGCCGTCGACCTCGTAGGTGGACAGGGCGCCGTCGGCGCCGGCGTTCCGCTGGCGCCAGACGCGCAGGGTGAGCCTCATGCGTAGCTCCGCTGGGTGGGGTGGACGTACTCGAAGACCAGGTCTTCCTTGTGCAGGACGGGGGCCGCGCCGGTGGCGGTGAACTCCCAGGCCGCGGCGTAGGAGAACTGCTCGTCGCGGCGCGCGGCCTCGCCGTCCGGGGTCTGCGACTCCGTACGGAAGTGGCCGCCGCAGGACTCGGCCCGGTGCAGCGCGTCGAGGCACATCAGCTCGGCGAGCTCCAGGTAGTCCACGATGCGGTTGGCCTTCTCCAGGGACTGGTTGAACTCCTCGCCGGTGCCCGGCACCTTGAGGCGGCGCCAGAACTCCTCGCGGATCTGCGGGATCCGGTCGAGGGCCTTGCGCAGACCGGCGTCGGTGCGGGCCATACCGCAGAACTCCCACATCAGCTCGCCGAGTTCGCGGTGGAAGGAGTCCGGCGTACGGTCCCCGTCGACGGCGAGCAGCCGCGCGAGGCGGTCCTCCGTCTCCCGTACCGCCGCGGTGACCGCCGGGTGGTCCGCGGAGATCTCGTCGTGGTGCGGGTGACGCGCCAGGTAGTCGTTGATCGTGGACGGCAGGACGAAGTAGCCGTCGGCCAGTCCCTGCATCAGCGCGGACGCGCCGAGCCGGTTCGCCCCGTGGTCGGAGAAGTTGGCCTCACCGATCGCGAAGAGGCCCGGGACGGTGGTCTGGAGGTCGTAGTCGACCCACAGCCCGCCCATCGTGTAGTGCACGGCGGGGTAGATCCGCATCGGCACCTCGTACGGGTCCTCCGCGGTGATCCGCGCGTACATCTCGAAGAGGTTGCCGTACTTCTCCTCGACCTTCGCCCGGCCCAGGCGCGCGATGGCGTCCGCGAAATCGAGGTAGACGCCCTGCCCGCCGGGGCCGACGCCGCGGCCCTCGTCGCAGACGTTCTTCGCGGCGCGGGAGGCGATGTCCCGGGGCACGAGGTTGCCGAAGGACGGGTATCCGCGCTCCAGGTAGTAGTCGCGCTCGTCCTCGGGGATCTCGGCGGGCGGCCGGGTGTCGCCCTGGGCCTTCGGCACCCAGATCCGGCCGTCGTTGCGCAGCGACTCGCTCATCAGCGTCAGCTTCGACTGGTGGTCGCCGGTGCGCGGGATGCAGGTCGGATGGATCTGGGTGAAGCAGGGGTTGGCGAGGTAGGCGCCCCGGCGGTGGGCCCGCCAGATCGCGGTGGCGTTGGAGTTCATGGCGTTCGTCGAGAGGTGGAAGACGTTGCCGTAGCCGCCGGACGCGAGGACCACGGCGTCCGCGAAGTAGGTGGCGGTCTTCCCGGTGACGAGGTCCCGGGCGACGATGCCGCGGGCCCGTCCGTCGACGACGATCAGGTCGAGCATCTCGGTCCGCGGGTGCAGCTCCACGTTCCCGGCGGCGATCTGCCGCGACAGCGCCTGGTAGGCGCCGAGCAGCAGCTGCTGGCCCGTCTGCCCGCGGGCGTAGAAGGTCCGGGACACCTGGACACCGCCGAAGGAGCGGGTGTCGAGCAGACCGCCGTACTCCCGCGCGAAGGGGACGCCCTGGGCGACGCACTGGTCGATGATCTCGACGGAGATCTGCGCCAGCCGGTGGACGTTCGACTCACGGGCCCGGAAGTCGCCGCCCTTGACGGTGTCGTAGAACAGCCGGTGGACCGAGTCGCCGTCGTTGCGGTAGTTCTTCGCCGCGTTGATGCCGCCCTGCGCGGCGATCGAGTGGGCGCGGCGCGGTGAGTCCTGGTAGCAGAACTGGACGACGTGGTAGCCCTGTTCGGCGAGCGTGGCACCGGCCGAGCCGCCCGCGAGACCGGTGCCGACCACGATCACGGTGTGCTTGCGGCGGTTGGCGGGGTTGACGAGCTTCGCCTCGAAGCGCCGCTTGTCCCAGCGCCCGGCGACCGGCCCGCCCGGCGCCTTGGTGTCGCGGACCGGCTCCCCGGTCGCGTAGTCCACATAAGAGCTCATGTCAGCTCACCACTCCGGTCATGACGGCGACGGGTACGGAGATGAAGCCCACGGTCAGCACCAGCGCGAGGACCTGGGCGAGGGTCTTCAGCAGGCGTTCGCGGGCCCGGCTGCCGACGCCGAGCGTCTGCGCGGCGCTCCAGAAGCCGTGCCGGATGTGCAGCCCGAGGGCGAGCATCGCGACGAGGTAGATGACGTTGCCGTACCAGGTCGAGAAGGTGTCCACGACGTTCTGGTAGGGATGGCCCGCCTGGAAGCCGCCCGGGTGCACGGTGCCGGTCGTCAGGTCGAGGAGATGCCAGACGATGAACAGACCGAGGATGATCCCGCCCCACCGCATGGTGCAGGTGGCGTAGCTGCTCCGGGCCTTCTTGTGCGCATAGCGGCTGGGGCGCGCCCTGAGGTCGCGGCGGCTGAGCTGGTACGCCGACGTGGCATGGGCGACGACGGCTGCCACGAGGACCACCCGGACCAGCCACAGCGTCCACTCGTGGTGCATGAACGGTTCCCCGACGACGCGCAGCCAGTGGGCGTAGCCGTTGAACTCGTCCGCCCCGAAGAAGATCTTCAGGTTGCCGATCATGTGGACGACCAGGTAGAGCAGCATGACCAGGCCGCTCACGGCCATCACCGTCTTCTTGCCGACGGTCGAGCCCCACAACAGAGCCGCGAAGGACGGCCGTCGGTCCGTCCGTGTGTCCAGTGCCATGGGTCCCGACGGTAAGGACCGGGCGGCCCATCAGTCCAAGACATGGTGCGGCTCATCTCCATAGATGCTGCCTATCGATGCCCTACCGTCGTCGTATGCAGTTGCAGCAGCTCCGCTACTTCGCCGCCGTGGCCGACACCCGGCACTTCACCCGCGCCGCCGAGCGCGAACATGTCGCCCAGCCCTCCCTCTCCCAGCAAATCCGCGCCCTGGAACGGGAGCTGGGAGCGGAGCTCTTCCACCGGGCCCGCGGCCACATCACCCTCACCGACGCCGGCGAGACGCTGCTGCCGTTCGCCCGGCGCATCCTCGCCGACGCCGAGACCGCCCGCCGCGAGGTCCAGGAGGTCGCCCAGCTCCGCCGCGGGCGGCTGCGCCTCGGCGCCCCGCCCAGCCTCTGCGCCAGCCTCGTCCCCGACGTCTTGCGCGCCTTCCACGCCGGCTACCCCGGCGTGGACCTGATCGTCACCGAGGACGGCTCCCAGGGCCTGGTCCGGGCGCTGGCCGACGGCGCCCTGGACCTGGCCCTGATCATCACCCCGCTCCCGCTCCAGGCGCCCGCCCTGGCCACCTCCGAGCTGCTGCGCGAGGAACTCGTTGTGGTCTCCGCCCCCGACCGCCCCGCCCCCGTCGGCCGGCGCACCCGCATCCGGGTGGAGGATCTGCGCGGCCGGCCGCTCGCCATGTTCCGCCGCGGCTACGACCTGCGGGAATTCACCACCGCGGCATGCCGGGCGGCCGGCTTCGAACCGGCCTTCACCGTCGAGGGCGGCGAGATGGACGCGGTCCTCGGCTTCGTCCGCGCCGGGCTGGGCGTCGCCGTGGTGCCCAGCATGGTCGCCGAGCGCTCCGGCCTGCGGGTCACCCGCTTCTCGACGCCCGGAATGCACCGCGTGGTGTCCGTCGCCCACCGCGGCGATGTCTCCCCGCCGCGCGCCGCACGGGAACTGGCGCGCATCCTGATGGAGCATGTGGACCCGGGCGCGTCCTGAGCGGGGACGGGCCCGGCGGCCGGGGCGACCGGGCGGTCACCGGCGCGGGCCCGGGGCGCGGCGCCGTGGCAGGGGTGCGGGGGCGGTCGTAGGCTGGCTGCATGTCGACCCATGCGAAGCGTGAACGGCTCCTTCTCGCCGACTTGTTGGAGAGCGCCGGCCCCGAGGCGCCGACGCTGTGTGAGAACTGGAGCGCGCGGGACCTGGCCGCGCACGTGGTGGTGCGCGAGCGGCGCGCCGACGCGGCCGGCGGGCTCCTCGTCAAACCGCTGGCCCCCCGGCTGGAACGGGTCCAGGCGGAGTTCGCCGGCAAGCCGTACGAGGAGCTGATCCACCTGATCAGGACCGGCCCGCCACGGATGTCGCCGTTCGCCCTGAAGCAGATCGACGAGGCGTCCAACACCGTCGAGTTCTACGTCCACGCCGAGGACGTCCGCCGTGCCCAGCCGGACTGGGCGGCGCGCGAGCTGGACCCCGTGTTCGCCGACGCCCTGTGGTCCAGGATCGAGCGGATGGCCCGGGTGCTCGGCCGGAAATCGCCGGTGGGACTGGTGCTGCGGCGGCCGGACGGGCGGACCGCGGTGGCCCATCGCGGCACCCCGGTGGTCACCGTCGTCGGCGAGCCGGGCGAGCTGACCATGTTCGCCTTCGGCCGGCAGCAGGTCGCCGATGTGCAGCTGGACGGGGACAAGGAGGCGGTCGACCTGGTGACGGCGGCGAAGCTGGGCATGTGAGCCCGCCCCCTGCCCCGTAGGCACGCGCTACGAGCGGAGCACCACCACCGCGACCACCACGGCCACCACCACCGCCGCCGCGAAGACCGCACCCAGGACCCGCGCCGCGACCCGCGCGGCGCGGTCCGGGTCCGGCGGCGGTGGCGGCGCGGACGGCGCTTGAGGATGCATAGGTGCAGGATGCCGCACGGCACAATGGAGACCATGAGCAGCCGCGCCACCACCCCGGACACCACCCCCGCCCTCGACCCCGCCATCGCCGCCCGCCTCAAGCGCGGCGCCGACGGCCTGGTCCCGGCCATCGCCCAGCAGTACGACACCGGCGAGGTGCTGATGCTCGGCTGGATGGACGACGAGGCGCTGCGCCGCACCCTGACCACCGGCCGCTGCACGTACTGGTCCCGCAGCCGCCAGGAGTACTGGGTCAAGGGCGACACCTCCGGCCACGTCCAGCATGTGAAGTCGGTGGCGCTGGACTGTGACGCCGACACCGTCCTGGTCCGGGTCGACCAGGTCGGCGCCGCCTGCCACACCGGCGACCGCACCTGCTTCGACGCGGACGTTCTGACCACCCGGGACGCCCGGGACCAGTAGGCTCCGCGCCATGACCACGGGAACCACCGGCACCGCCCTTCCGGACCTCGACACCTTCCGCACCCTCGCCAAGGACCGGCGGGTCATCCCCGTCACCCGGCGGCTGCTCGCGGACGGCGACACACCGGTCGGGCTCTACCGCAAACTCGCCGCCGAACGCCCCGGCACCTTCCTCCTGGAATCCGCCGAGAACGGCCGTACGTGGTCGCGCTACTCCTTCATCGGCGTCCGCAGCGCCGCCACCCTCACCACCCGCGACGGGCAGGCGCACTGGCTCGGCACCCCGCCCGTCGGCGTGCCCGCCGACGGCGACCCGCTCGCCGTCCTGCGCGCCACCGTCGAGACCCTGCACACCCCCCGGGACCTCATCGAGGGGGAGGGGCTGCCGCCGTTCACCGGTGGCATGGTCGGCTACCTCGGCTACGACATCGTGCGCCGCCTGGAGAAGATCGGCGAGCAGACCACCGACGACCTCCGGCTGCCCGAGCTGACCATGCTGCTCACCTCGGACCTTGCCGTCCTCGACCACTGGAGCGGCACCGTCCTGCTGATCGCCAACGCGATCAACCACAACGACCTCGACACCGGCATCGACGAGGCCTACGCGGACGCGGTGGCCCGTCTGGACACCATGGCCGACGACCTGGCCCGGCCCGCGCCCGCCAGTGCCGCCGCGCTGCCGCCGTCCGAGGTCCCGCCGTACACCGCCAAGTGGGGCGGCGCTGCCTACCAGGACGCCGTCGAGGACATCAAGGAGCGCATCCGGGCCGGCGAGGCCTTCCAGGTCGTGCCCTCCCAGCGGTTCGAAACCCCGTGCACGGCGAGCGCGTTGGACGTCTACCGGGTGCTGCGGGCCACCAACCCCAGCCCGTACATGTACCTCTTCCGCTTCGAGGGCCCCGACGGCGGCGAGGACGGCGCCTTCGACGTGGTGGGCTCCAGCCCCGAGGCGCTGGTGAAGGTCGAGGACGGCCGGGCCATGGTCCACCCCATCGCGGGGACCCGTCCGCGCGGCGCGTCCGTCCAGGAGGACCAGGCCCTGGCGGACGAGCTGATGGCCGACCCCAAGGAGCGCGCCGAGCATCTGATGCTGGTCGACCTGGGCCGCAACGACCTGGGCCGGGTCTGCGAACCGGGCAGTGTCGAGGTCGTCGACTTCATGTCCGTCGAGCGCTACAGCCATGTGATGCACATCGTCTCGACGGTCACCGGGCAGGTCGCCGCGGGCCGCAGCGCCTTCGACGTGCTCACCGCCTGCTTCCCCGCGGGCACCCTCTCCGGCGCCCCCAAGCCGCGCGCCCTCCAGATCATCGAGGAGCTGGAGCCGTCCCGGCGTGGTCTGTACGGCGGCTGTGTCGGCTATCTCGACTTCGCCGGCGACTCCGACACCGCCATCGCGATCCGCACCGCCCTGCTGCGTGACGGCACCGCCTACGTCCAGGCGGGCGCCGGGGTGGTCGCCGACTCCGACCCGGTGGCCGAGGACACGGAGTGCCGCAACAAGGCCGCCGCGGTGCTGCGCGCCGTGCACACCGCCAACCACCTGGGCAGGTAACGGGCCGGTCACCCGCAGCACCCCCGCGCACCGGCCCCCGGCGGCCGGTGCGCGATAGTGGTACGCGTGAGTGCCGCATCCCAGACCCCCACCGACACCGCGCCGCAGGGCGATTCGGGCCCGCCGCCGGCCAGGCCCGCGCGCCGCGCGCACCGCAGCCTCGCCCTGGCGCTGCTGGCCGGCGCGGCGGGCGCCGGCCTGGCGCTGCTGGCCTCCGGCCGCACCTGGGCCGAGGGGTCCGCGGTGCTGGCCCAGGGCGCGCTGCCGCGCACGGTGACCGGCGCCGATGTGACCGGCGTGCCCGGTGCGCTGGCTGTCGTCGGCCTGGCCGCGCTGGTCGCCGTCTTCGCGGTCCGCCGGGCCGGCCGGATCGCGGTCGCCGCCCTGCTCGCGCTCAGCGGCGTGGGCATCGCCGTCGCCGCCGTACTGGGCAACTCCGACACCTCGGCGCTGCGCGAGAAGGCCGCCACCGCGGTCGGGCTGACCGGAACCGATGTGCATCACGTCACCCACACCGGATGGCCGTGGGTGGCCGCGGCCGGCGGTCTGCTGCTGCTGGTCGCCGGACTGCTGGCACTGGTGTACGGACGCCACTGGCCTGCGATGTCGGGCAAATACGAGCGCACGCCCGGCGGCGGCCGCGGCCCGCGACGGGCACCGGCCCCGCCGGATCTGGACCGCCCCGAGGAGATCTGGAAGTCCCTGGACCGCGGTGAGGACCCCACCCGGTAAAAGGGCTCCTTCCGGCATCGGTGACAATGGGCCGAGCGGATCATCGCGCCCCGACCCCGGCGCGACAGAGCATCGAGGAGCATTCATGTCGAGCAGTGGCCACGGACACACCCCCGCCGCCTGGACCGGCGTCATCATCTCGTTCATCGGCTTCTGTGTGGCCGGAGCCTTCATCGTGCTGGCGAATGTGCCCGGCTTCTGGGCCGGCATGGCGCTCATCGGTCTCGGTGCCGTCGTGGGCGGTCTGATGCGCATGGCCGGTCTGGGCTCGGAGCCCAAGCGCGCCGCCAAGCCGCGCCCCCAGGCGCAGGCGCAGCCGCAGGAGGGCTGAGCCCCCGCTCCCGTGGCGCCGGGGTCCGGCGCCACTCCCGCAGCACCCCCGAAGGCGCCGCTTCCCGGCCCGTACGCACCGTGGTGCCGTACCCGCCGTCCGTGACCGTTCCGTACGGCGGCCGAGAAGCTGCGCCTTCGCCTGTCCGGCCGGACAATCGGCACGTGAGCCAACCCGCCACCCGGCCCGGCACCTCCCCGCGCAGCGGTCTGCCGCGCCGCCTCGTGGCGCCCCTCGGCGCCCTGGCCGCCGCCACCGCCGCGTTCGCCGTCCTCGGCGCCGTCGATCCGAACGAGCCCGGCCACTACCCCGTGTGCCCGCTGCTGCACCTCACCGGCATCTACTGCCCGGCCTGCGGCGGGCTGCGCAGCGCCCATGCCGTCGCGCACGGCGACCTCGTCGCGGCACTGGGCGCCAACGCGCTCGCGGTGGCCGGGTACGCGGCCTGTGCGGTCTTCTGGGCGCTCTGGCTGGGCAATGCGGTCCGTGGGCGCCGCACGGCGGGGCCGCGGCCGCGAGCCGTCCACTGGTGGGCGCTGGGCGGGCTGCTGCTGGTCTTCACGGTCGTCCGCAACCTCCCCTTCGGCAGTGGGCTCGCACCGTGACCCGGGGGCCGTGCGGACCCGGTGCCACCGGCCCCGCAGCATCCGCAGAAGTCCAGGTCGTGGGATCACGGTCCACCGGATGTGAGACCTGCCTCGCTTGGCGGATACCATCGGAGTGCCGGATGGGACCGTTCGTCCGGGGGACCGTCCACCACCGCTCCAGAAGGAGGCCGCTCGCGTGAGTGTGCTCGACGAGATCATCGACGGCGTGCGCGCCGACCTCGCGGAGCGGCAGGCGCGGGTGAGCCTCGACGAGCTCAAGGAGCGGGCCCAGAAGGCGCGCCCCGCGAAGGACGGCGTCGCCGCGCTCAAGGGCGAGAGCGTCACGGTCATCTGCGAGGTCAAGCGCTCCAGCCCCTCCAAGGGCGCGCTCGCCGCGATCGCCGACCCGGCCGGTCTGGCCGCCGACTACGAGGCCGGCGGCGCGGCGGTCATCTCCGTCCTCACCGAGCAGCGCAAGTTCGGCGGTTCGCTGGCCGACCTGGAAGCCGTCCGCGCCAAGGTCGACATCCCCGTCCTGCGCAAGGACTTCATCGTCACCGCCTACCAGCTGTGGGAGGCCCGCGCCTACGGCGCCGACCTCGCGCTGCTGATCGTCTCCGCGCTGGAGCAGGAGGCGCTGGTCTCGCTGATCGAGCGCGCCGAGTCGATCGGTCTGACGCCGCTGGTCGAGGTGCACGACGAGGAGGAAGTCGCCCGCGCGGTGGACGCCGGTGCCAAGATCATCGGCGTCAACGCCCGCAATCTGAAGACCCTGGAGGTCGACCGCGGCAACTTCGCCCGGGTCGCCCCCGAGATCCCCGACCACATCGTCAAGATCGCCGAGTCCGGTGTCCGCGGACCGCACGACCTGATCGCCTACGCCAACGACGGTGCGGACGCGGTGCTGGTCGGTGAGTCGCTGGTCACCGGCAAGGACCCCAAGACCGCGGTCTCCGACCTGGTCGCCGCGGGCTCCCACCCGGCGATCCGGCACGGCCGGTCCTGAGCGCCCCGGACAGCACACCGACATGACCGCCACCGCCGCAGACCTCCGCTGCCGGGCCCGGGTACCGCACCCGGGCCCCGCCGGAGTGCGTGCCGGGGCGGCCGTCCGCGTTCCCTGCCCGGTGGTGCCGGTCCACGGCTTCCCGCCCGCCCCGCACCGGCGCCCCGACCCGAAGCGCTGTGCGCTGCCGCCGTGGCACCGGGGCTGCCGGGCGCCCGCCCGGCGGGTCCACGGGCGCCGGGTCAGGTATCACATCGGTTCCGAGCCGGGACAGATCAACGGCATGCGATGGCGACCGGGGTCCGCGCGCTGACGCGTCGGCCCCGCCCGGGCGCCGGGACACCGGGGGACGCAGCGGTCGTCTGACTGCCTGCTCACCCCCCCACCCCCGAACCCACCCCCCGCCCCCTCCCCCGAAGGGGGAGAGGGGGAGGGGGCGGGGGAGCGCCGCAGCCGGGCCGGGGAGCGCCCCGGCCGGGCCGGGGAGGAACGCCGCGGCCGGGTCCCGACACCGGCCGGCCTCCGCGAGCGCCCCGTGCCGCTCCCGCTGTGGCAACGGTCCGCCCGCTCCGCGCGCGCCGCATACCGTGATGCCCATCCCGCCACCACTGGACTTCCGGGGCAGTTGCCCCGGCGAGGAGTGCGTCTGATGTCCGCCGATTTCTTCCTTCCCGATCCCGAGGGACGGGTGCCGAACCCCGAAGGCTATTTCGGTGAGTTCGGCGGCAAGTTCATTCCCGAGGCGCTGGTCGCCGCGGTCGACGAGGTCGCCGCGGAGTACGAGAAGGCCAAGGGTGACCCCGCGTTCGCGGCCGAGCTCAACGACCTGATGGTCAACTACACCGGGCGCCCCAGCGCGCTCACCGAGGTGCCGCGGTTCGCCGGGCACGCCGGCGGGGCCCGGGTGTTCCTCAAGCGCGAGGACCTCAACCACACCGGCTCCCACAAGATCAACAACGTGCTGGGCCAGGCACTGCTCACCAAGCGGATGGGCAAGACCCGGGTCATCGCCGAGACCGGCGCGGGCCAGCACGGCGTGGCCACCGCCACCGCCTGCGCCCTGTTCGGCCTCGAATGCACGATCTACATGGGCGAGATCGACACCCAGCGGCAGGCCCTCAACGTCGCCCGGATGCGGATGCTCGGCGCCGAGGTCATCGCCGTGAAGTCCGGCAGCCGCACCCTCAAGGACGCCATCAACGAGGCCTTCCGCGACTGGGTCGCCAATGTCGACCACACCCACTACCTGTTCGGGACCGTCGCCGGACCGCACCCGTTCCCCGCGATGGTGCGCGACTTCCACCGCGTCATCGGCGTCGAGGCGCGCCGCCAGATCCTGGAGCGCGCCGGCCGGCTGCCGGACGCCGTGGTCGCCTGCGTCGGCGGCGGCTCCAACGCCATCGGGCTCTTCCACGCCTTCATCCCGGACGCCGGGGTGCGGCTGATCGGCTGCGAGCCCGCGGGCCACGGCATCGAGACCGGCGAGCACGCCGCCACGCTGAGCGCCGGTGAGCCGGGAATCCTGCACGGGTCGAGGAGTTACGTCCTCCAGGACGACGAGGGCCAGATCACCGAGCCGTACTCCATCTCGGCCGGTCTCGACTACCCGGGCATCGGGCCCGAGCACGCCTTCCTCAAGGACAGCGGCCGCGGTGAGTACCGCGCGGTCACCGACGACGCCGCGATGCAGGCGCTGCGCCTGCTCTCGCGGACCGAGGGCATCATCCCGGCCATCGAGAGCGCGCACGCCCTCGCCGGGGCCCTGGAGGCCGGCCGGGAGCTCGGCGAGGACGGCCTGATCGTCGTCAACCTGTCCGGGCGCGGCGACAAGGACATGGACACCGCCGCCCGCTACTTCAGCCTCTACGACGCGGACGCCGCCGTCGAGGCGGACGCCGGCACCGAGGACGCGGAGATCGAGGGGGACGCCAAGTGAGCGGGAACATCAAGCTGTTGAGTGACACCCTCGCCGCCGCCAAGGCGGAGGGCCGGTCCGCGCTCATCGCCTACCTGCCGGCCGGGTTCCCGACCGTCGACGGCGGCATCGAGGCGGCCAAGGCCGTCTTCGACGGCGGCGCGGACGTCGTGGAGATCGGGCTGCCGCACAGCGACCCGGTCCTCGACGGGCCCGTCATCCAGACCGCCGACGACATCGCCCTGCGGGGCGGGGTGAAGATCGCCGACGTCCTGCGGACCGTGCGCGAGGCCCATCAGGCCACCGGCAAGCCCGTCCTGGTGATGACGTACTGGAACCCGATCGACCGCTACGGCATCGAGCGCTTCACCGCCGAGCTCGCCGAGGCGGGCGGCGCGGGCTGCATCCTGCCCGACCTGCCCGTCCAGGAGTCCGCGACCTGGCGGGAGCACGCCGACAAGCACGGTCTCGCCACCGTCTTCGTCGTCGCCCCCAGCAGCAAGGACGCCCGGCTCGCCGAGATCACCGCGGCCGGTTCGGGCTTTGTGTACGCCGCCTCGCTGATGGGCGTCACGGGCACCCGTGAGTCGGTGGGTGAGCAGGCGCAGGACCTCGTGCGGCGCACCAAGGCCACCACCGAACTGCCGGTCTGCGTCGGCCTCGGGGTCTCCAACGCCGAACAGGCCGCCGAGGTGGCCCGGTTCGCGGACGGGGTGATCGTCGGCTCGGCGTTCGTCAAGCTGCTGCTGGCGGCGGACGGCGACCTGGCGGCCGGTCTCGCCGGGGTCCGCGGCCTGGCGGGCGAGCTGGCCGAGGGCGTGCGCAAGCGCTCCTGACGGCGGGGCGCGCGGGCCGGGCCGGCGGGACGCGGGCCCGGCCGCTGTCCCTCGATAGAGCGAACATCGGTGCGGAGGGGTGCGGCGGCACCCCTCCGCTTCGTTGTCCAGGGGCGTGAGCCAGAAGAATCATGAAGGTAAGAAATCCGCCCGCGAGCGCCTCCAGGAACAGCGGGAGAAGGAGAAGGCGCGCGCCCGGCGCGGCCGCCAGGCGATCGTCGCGGGGGCGGTGGTGGTGGTGCTGGCGGTGGCCGGCGGGATCGCCGTCTGGGCGTCGTCGTCCTCCGAGGAGCACGCCGCCGAGGACAACGAGGTCGCCGTCCCGAAGCAGGCCAGCGGCGGCGCCAGGCCCGCCGTCCCGGTGGGCGCGGCCGGCGCCCCGGCCACACTCACGGTGTGGGAGGACTTCCGCTGTCCCGCCTGCCAGCAGTTCGAGACCGGCTTCCGCCCGGTCATCCATGAGCTGGAGGACGCCGGCCGGCTCAAGAGCGAGTACCACCTCGTGACCATCATCGACGGCAACGCCGGCGGCCAGGGGTCGCGGAACGCCGCCAACGCCGCCCTGTGCGCGCAGGACGCCGGGAAGTTCCGCGCGTACCACGACATCCTCTACTCCCACCAGCCGCCCGAGCCGCAGGACAAGTTCGCCGACAAGCAGTACCTCCTCCAACTGGCCGGCAAGGTCAAGGGTTTGGTGACCCCCGCCTTCACCAAGTGCGTCAACGACGGCACGTACAACCGCTTCGTGCAGAAGTCCAGCGACGCCTTCGCCTCCTCCGGATACCGCGGCACCCCGACCGTCCTGCTCAACGGCAAGGACCTGTCCAAGGAGAAGGGCGGCCAGTTCAGCCCCGCGGATCTCAAGAAGATGGTGCTGGACGCCGACAAGGCCAAGCAGCCGGGGAAGAAGAGCGCCGCACCGCACACCGGATCCTCGCCCCAGGGCCGGCACCCCGCACGGAGCGCCGCACCCCGGGCGGAGCCGACGGGCCGGGGCGTCACCCCCTGAGCGGAGCCGCCCGGCGCCGCGGACACACAGCGTCACCGCGTGCCGACGGGGTCGTTACGCAGCCGTAGCCGGGCCGGGTTGCCGCCGACCCCGCCCGGCGCGGTAGCGTCGTCCCTGCCATGGACCTCGCATTCATTCCCAGCCCGTCGGTCGGCGTCGTACATCTCGGCCCGATCCCGCTGCGCGGCTACGCGTTCTGCATCATCATCGGCGTCTTCGTCGGCGTCTGGCTCGGCAACAAGCGCTGGGTGCAGCGCGGTGGCCGCTCCGGAACCGTCGCGGACATCGCCGTATGGGCCGTCCCCTTCGGGCTGGTCGGCGGCCGTCTCTACCACGTCGTCACGACGTACGAGCCGTACTTCGGCCCGAACGGCCACCCGCTCGACGCCTTCAAGGTGTGGGAGGGCGGCCTCGGCATCTGGGGCGCGGTGGCGCTCGGCGCGGTCGGCGCCTGGATCGGCTGCCGCCGGCGCGGTATCCCGCTCCCCGCGTACGCCGACGCGCTGGCGCCCGGGCTGGCCCTCGGGCAGGCGATCGGCCGCTGGGGCAACTGGTTCAACCAGGAGCTGTACGGCAAGCCGACCGATGTGCCGTGGGCGCTGGAGATCAGCTCCGACCCGGCCATCGGCCGCGTCGGCGGCACCTACCACCCGACCTTCCTCTACGAGTGCCTGTGGTGCATCGGCGTCGCGGCGCTGGTGATCTGGGCCGACAAGCGCTTCCGGCTCGGCCACGGGCGGGCCTTCGCGCTCTACGTCGCCGCCTACTGCGCGGGCCGCGCCTGGATCGAGTACATGCGGGTCGACGAGGCGCACCACATCCTGGGCCTGCGGCTGAACGTCTGGACCGCGCTGATCGTCCTCGTCCTGGCCGTCGCCTACTTCGTGATCTCCGCCAAGAAGGCCCCAGGCCGGGAAGCGGTCGTCGAACCGGGTGCGCAGCCCGTCGAGGGCGCGGACGGCGAAGCCGCCGGCACGGACGACGCCGAGGACGGCAAGGTCTCGGTCGAGAAGCCGGCGGCGAAGACCGCGGCCGACGACGGCACGGCGGAGTCCGGTGCCGACGCGGCCGAGGAGCCCGCGCCGGACGCGCCCGGCGACAAGAAGTCCGAGGACGCGGCGGACGAGCCCGGCGCGGACGCCAAGCCGGCCGGCAGCGGCAGCACCAAGAAGCCCTGAGGCGGCCCCGGCCGCCGTACGCGCCGGGCGGACCCCAGACAGGGGGCCGCCCGGCGCTGTGCTGTCCGCACCCGGTGGCCCGCCGGTCAGCGCCGGTGCCCGGCCAGGTCCAGCACCCGCCGGGCACCCGCGACCACCGCCGCGTCCACGAACCGGCCGTCCGGCAGCGCCAGCGCCCCGCCCCCGGCCGTGGCGGCCCGCACGATCTCCTGGGCCGCCGCGACCTCCTCCTCCGAGGGGAGGTAGGCCGCCTCGATCACCGGGAGCTGGCGGGGGTGGATCGCCGCCCGGCCCAGGAAGCCCAGCGCCCGGCCCTTGGCGCAGGACCGGGCCAGCCCGTCGAGGTCGTGGACGTCCGGGTGGACCGACTGCGGCGGCGGGGCCAGACCGGCCGCGCGGGCGGCGACCACGGCCCGGCTGCGCGGCCACGCCAGCCCCGCGTCGTCCCGCACCCCCAGCTCCCCGCACAGATCGGCCTCGCCGAGCGCGATCCCGCGCAGCGCCGGATGCGCGGTGGCGATGGCGAAGGCGTGCTCGATGCCCAGCGCGGATTCGAGCAGCGCGTACAGGGCCGGGGTGGCGGGCGGCGCGCTCGCGGCGGGCGGGGCCGCGGGGGCGAGGGTGGCGGTGCCGCCGGGGGGCGTACGGACCGGGGCGAGGTGGTCGGCGCGGGCGTGCCCGGCCGGCGGGACGGGGCCTTCGGCGGCGTACGGGACGTGCGCGGGTACCGGCTCCGCGGCCGAAGTCGCCCAGCCGGCGGCGCGGTGGACATCGGCCGGGCCCTGCACCTTGGGCAGCCGGAGTCCGGCCAGGCCCGGCAGGGTGGCCAGGGTGCGGATCTCGTGCTCGGCGAGCGGGCCGTCCAGCGCGTTGACGCGGACATGGACCGGTACCGGCAGCGGGTCGCCCAGCAGCTCGGCGGTGGCCCGCAGCGCATGGTCCTTGCGGTCCGGGGCGACCGCGTCCTCCAGGTCGACCACGACCACATCGGCCCCGCAGCCGAGCGCCTTGGCGACCACCTCCGGGCGGTCCCCGGGCACATAGAGCCAGGTCAGCGGGGTGGGAGCGGGTGTCTGGCAGGGGGCTTGGGGCGCCGGCCTCACAGCGCACCCGCCGTGCGCAGCCCGTCGATCTCCGCGTCGGTCAGCCCGAGTCCGGCCAGCACCTCGCGGGTGTCCGCGCCGTGCGGGCGGCCCGCCCACCGGATGGCGCCCGGTGTCTCGGAGAGCCGGAAGAGGACGTTCTGCATCCGGACCGTGCCGAGCTCGTCGTCCGGGACCTCGGTGATCGATCCCAGCGCCGCGTACTGCGGGTCGGTCATCACCTCGCGGATGTCGTAGATGGGCGCCACGGCCGCCTCGGCCTTCTCGAAGGCGGCCAGCACCTCCGCCCGGTCGTGCCGGGCGATCCAGTCACCGACCGCGGTATCCAGCTCGTCGGCGTGCCGGGCCCGCCCCTCGCCGGTCGCGAACCAGGGCTCGTCGATCACCTCGGGCCGGCCGACCAGCCGCATCACCCGTCCGGCGACCGACTCGGCCGAGGTGGAGACCGCCACCCAGGAGCCGTCGGCGGTGCGGTAGGTGTTGCGCGGGGCGACGTTCGCCGAGCGGTTGCCGGTCCGCGGCTGGACATGGCCGAGCTGGTCGTACCAGAGCGGCTGCGGGCCGAGGACCGTCAGGATCGGTTCGATCAGCGCCAGATCGACGACCTGGCCGCGGCCGGTGGCTTCCCGTGCGCGCAGCGCGGCCAGCACGGCGTACGACGTGGTCAGTGCGGCGATCGCGTCGGCGAGACCGAACGGCGGGAGGGTCGGCGGCCCGTCCGGCTCCCCGGTGATGGCGGCGAAACCGCTCATCGCCTCGGCGAGGGTGCCGAATCCGGGGCGCCGGGCGTACGGGCCGAACTGTCCGAAGCCGGTGACCCGGGCCAGCACCAGGCGCGGGTTGACCGCGGACAGCTCGTCCCAGCCCAGGCCCCAGCGCTCCAGGGTGCCGGGCCGGAAGTTCTCGACGACGACATCCGCCCCGGCGGCGAGCCGCAGCAGCACGTCCCGGCCGCCGGGGTGGGACAGATCGAGCGTCATGGTCCGCTTGTTGCGGCCCAGCAGCTTCCACCACAGGCCGACGCCGTCCTTGGTGGGGCCGTGGCCGCGGGACGGGTCGGGCCGGAGCGGATGCTCGATCTTGATCACCTCGGCGCCGAAGTCGCCCAGCAGGGTGGCCGCGAGCGGACCGGCGAACAGCGTGGCGAGGTCGAGCACCCGCAGCCCGGTGAGCGGACCGGCGGCGGGGGAGCCGGGGGCGGCGGTGTGGTCGTCGGTGGTGGGCCGGGGTGCCCCGGACAGGGAGGGGTCGGTCATGGTGCGGGGGCCTTCGTTCGGTCGGCGGGGGAAGCGGGCACCACCAGCGCGGCGGTGCGTGCCGCGAGGGCGTCGAAGCCGATGCCGTCCAGCCCGCGGACGCCGGTGGCCAGCCGGTTGCGCAGCGGTGCCGTCCAGCGGGCGGGCAGCGCCTCGGGCGACCCGGCGAGCAGGCCGGTCAGCGACCCGGCGGTGGCGCCGTTCGAGTCCGTGTCCCAACCGCCCGACACCGCACGGCAGATGGAGCCGGAGAAGTCGCCGCCGGCGTGGGTGAGGGCGGCGGCCAGCAGCGCCGCGTTGGGCACGGCGTGCACCCAGTGGTGGTGTCCGTAGGCGCTGTGCAGCCGGTCGACGACGGTGGCGAAGCCGGCCGGGGTGCCGGTGGGTTCGTCCCGCGCCAGCGCGATACCGCGGCGGACGGCCCGCGCGAGCCGGGAGCGCGCGGGGATGACGGCCAGCCCGGCCCGCAGCGCACGGTGCACATCAGTGCCGCCGCCGGCCGCCGCGGCGAGCGCGGCCGCCACGAACATCGCGGCGTACACCCCGTTCGCGGTATGGCTGAGCGTGGCGTCCCGCCAGGCCTGGGCCGCGGCGGCGGCCGGATCGCCGGGGTGGGTCCAGCCGTGGACGTCGGCGCGGATCCGGGCGCCGATCCACTCCCGGAACGGGTTGCGGTACCGCGCGGTGTGCGGCGGCTCGATGCCGCCCAGGAGGTTGCGGTACGCCAGCCGCTCGGCGGTGAAGGTCCGGCCGGCCGGCAGCTCGTCCAGCCACAGCCGCGCCACGTCGCCCGTGGTGAAGCCGGGGCCGTGGCGTTCGAGGAGCAGCAGGCCCAGGAGCGGGTAGTTGAGGTCGTCGTCCTCGGGCATGCCGTCGATGTTCCCGGCGAGCGAGGTGGCGCGGCTGCGGCGGTTCCACGGGTGGCGGGCGGCCACCGCCGGGTCGAGCCCGGACTCGGTGAAGTAGCCGGTCAGCGGCCAGTTTCCGGTCGAGCGGGCGAGCGCCCGGATCCCGTCGAGCGGCAGCTTCTCGACCGGTTTGCCGAGCAGACAGCCGGCCGCCCGCCCGAGCCAGGCGGCCTCCAGCCGGGCGGCCGGCACCCCGCCGTCCGGCCGCGGCCCACCGTCCCCGGGCCACGGCGCCCACTCCCGCTGAATCGCCGTCAGCTCGGTGGGCTCGTCGGCCTCCGACGGGCAGGGCAGCAGGGCCAGTTCGTCGAGCAGGGCTCCGGCGAGCGCCCGCAGGGCCGGGCCGGCCGGAGCCGGGGAGGCGCCCGCCCGGCCGGGCGCCGTCGTCCCGCCCGCCGCCTGCCACCGCCGCGCGAGCTCGGCGGCGTCCCGGCCGTCCTCCGCCGCCTGGCGCAGTTCGTGCCCGATCAGGTCCTCGGGCTGCACCCAGGTCACCCGGAGCGGCGCCGCGGGCGCGGGCCGGGCGGGCGCCGCCGCCGTGGCCGTCACGGTCCGACCGCCTCCGTCATCGCCGGGATCGCCGAGATCGCGGTGAAGGCCTGCTCATGGGTGCGGGCGCGGGCCCGGTCGCGGGTGAAGACCTCGCGCGCGACGGCGGCCAGCGCGGCACCGGGCGCTTCCAGATCGAGGCGGCTGGCGCGGGCGACCTCCGTGCTCCACTCGGCCGGCACCGCCTCCGCGCCGCGCAGCGCGCCGACCAGCGCGCCGCTCATGGTGGCGATCGAGTCGCAGTCGCGGCCGTAGTTGACCGAGCCGAGGACCGTGGACCGGAAGTCGCCGCCGCCGATCAGCAACATGCCCAGGGCGATGGGGAGTTCCTCGATGGCGTGCAGCCGGGAGGGGCGCCGGGCGCCGAGCGACGGGTTGCGGTAGTCCGGGCCGACCGTGTCGAAGGGGGCGACCGCCGCGCGCAGCGGTGCCGGCGCCGCCGCGGGGTCGGTGACCGAGGACGCCGCCTCACAGACCGCCTCGATCGCGGCCCGGGTGCCGTCCTTGGCGAGCCGCAGCGCCTGGACGACGACCGAGGACGGGGTCGCGTCCGGGATGAAGGCGGCGGCCACCGCCGCGGCGAACACCCCCGCCGCCTCCCGCCCGTACGAGGACTGATGGGCCCCGGCGATGTCCAGCGCCTCGGCGTAGGCCCGGTCCGGATTGCCGGCGTTGACGATGCCGACCGGCGCCATGTACATCGCCGCACCGCAGTTGACGATGTTTCCGACGCCCGCCTCGCGCGGGTCCGCGTGCCCGTAGTGCAGCCGCGCCACGATCCACTTCTCGGCGAGGAAGATCCGCTGCACCGGCAGCGCCTCGGCCTCCAGTTCCGGGATCCAGCGCGGGGTGCCGATCAGATCCGGTACCAGGTGGTCGGCGATGTCATAGGCGTCGAGGTGGTCGCGCACCGCCTCGTAGACCCGCACCAGCGCATGGGTCATCAGGGTGTCATCGGTGACATGGCCGTCGCCCTTGTGGTACGGCGCGAGCGGGCGGGCGGTGCGCCAGTCGTCGTGGAACGGGCCGACGATGCCCTCGACCCGGCCGCCGTGCCGCTGCACGATCTCCTCCGGTGTCCGGCCCTCCACCGGCCCCCCGAGCGCATCGCCGACGGCGGCGCCGACCAGCGCGCCGGTCGCCCGGTCCTCCAGGGACGGGGGGACGGGCGCGACGGGGGGCACCGGGTTCACGGGCGACGGCTTGGCGACCACGGTGACGGGGGTGACCGGCAGGATCCGGGTGGCCTGCGGGTCGGGAGGGGTCGCCGCGGCCGGTGTCTGCTCGCTTGCGTACGTCATGTGCGGGTGAGTCCTTCCACGGTGGGGGAGGGGGCGGGAGCCAGAAGGGCGCCGGAGACGGCTTCCGGACGGGCCGGCGGGGGAGCCGCGGCGGCTTCGGGCGCGGTCAGCTCCGTACGGGCGAGCAGCCCGGCCAGCTCGACCAGGTCCGTGCCGGCCAGCCGGGGCAGCGCACAGCCGGACAGCACCCGGCAGGCGTCGCGCCAGGTGCGCGGCAGGGCGTGCGCACCGCCGAGCGCTCCGGTCAGCGCCCCGGCGAGGGCCGGTGCGGAGTCGGCGACCCGGGAGAGACAGGCGGCGGCCGGTACCGCCTCGGCGACCCGCCCGTCCGTCGCGAGCGCCAGTGCCAGCGCCACCGGGACGGTCTCGGCCGCGGCGATGCCGTAGCTGTAGACGTGGTCGACGATCTCGTGCTCCAGCACGGGCACCAGGGCGAACGCGGTGCCGGGGCGGCCGGCCGGGCCGGGGCCGTCGGTGGCGAAGGACCGGGCGAGCCGGACCGCGTGCAGGGCGTTGCGGCGGATCTCGGTGCCGTCCGGGAGCTGGTCCAGCGCCGCCTCCACACAGCCGCTCGCCGGCGTGCCGCCGAGCGCGGCGGCGACCGCGGCCGCCATCGCCCGTGCGCCGTGCACCCCGTCGCCGTCCTGGGTGTAGCGCGCGTCGTACTCGGCCAGCTCGGCGGCGGCGGACGGCTCGCCGGGGTGCACCACGGCCAGCACGGCGGCGCGTACGCAGGCCGCGTCGTCGAAGTAGTGCGGGTTGTCATGGCCGGTGGCGGGCGGCCGCAGCCCGGCGGCGAGATTGCCGAGCCCGGCCCGTACGGAGATCCGGGCGCGCAGCGGCAGCACGGCGGACTCGACCTCGGGCGCCCGGTCGGCGGCCGCGGCGACCTCGTTGGCCAGCGCGTTCCAGGCGAGATCGACCGCGGCCCGCATCCGGCGGCCCCGGCCCAGGTCGCTGAGGGGCGCACCGGCCGCGGTGAGCACCGATTCGGCGGTGAAGGCGGCCCACTCGGCGTCGTCGGAGGGGCCCAGCCGCAGCGGTTCGGGCGGCTGGTTGAGGGCGATCGGCACCGGCAGCGTGGTGGTCGCGTTCTGCTCGGCGAAGGTGTCCAGCTCCCGGGTCAGCCGCCGGGTCCACTCCGGCATCCGCGCCGCCCGGTGCCGGGCCGCCGGCCACCCCGCGGCGTCCCCCGAGGCCACCCCGAGCAGCAGCCCCTCGATACGGCTGCGCGCTCCGGCAAGGTCGCCGGCGTCGTTCCCCACCGCTTCCCGGCCGTTCATCGGGCGCCCACCACGGCCTCGACGCCCGCCCCGGCACCGGGCCCCGCGGCGGCACCCGCCCGCGGGTCCGCCCCCTGTGCGGTCAGCAGCTCCGCGATGTCCAGCACGTGATAGCCCGCCATCGACGGCAGACAGCTGCCGCGCGCCGGGCCGATGGCGGCGGCCCAGGCCTCGGGGATCGCCGCGGCGCCGCACAGCGCACCGGCCAGCGCACCGGCGACGGCCGCCGTGGTGTCGGCGTCGCGCCCCATGTTGACCGCGGTGAGCACCGAGGCGGAGAAGTCGCCGCGGGCCGCCTCGAACGCGCCGAAGGCCAGGCCGACGGCCTCCGGCGCCAGATCCGTCCAGGGGTAGCCGCCGATCACGACGGCGGAGCGCACCGCGCGCTCGGTGCCGAGCTGGGTGATGCCCGGGGTGTGCCGGGAGCGCTGGGCGGCACCGACCGCGCGGCGCAGCGAGCGGGCGGTCCAGGAGTCCTCCGGCACGACGGACAGCGCGGCGGCGATCACCGCGTCGGTGGCGGAGGCGACCATGGCGGTGGCGACGCCGGCGGCCACCGCCCGGCCGCCGTAGATCCCCTCGCCGTCGTGGCTGACCGTGCCGTCGATGGCCACCAGCCGGGCGGCCTCGGCGGGCCGCCCGGCGGCGAACACCCCGAACGGCGCGGCGCGCATCGCCAGCCCGTCGCTCCAGGCGTGCCGGTGCTGGGCGGAGATGGGCGCGGCCAGGCCCCGGCGCAGGTTCTCCAGGGTGCCGCGCTCACTGAAGCCCGCACCGCGGAACGGCCCCTCGTCACGGTCGGCGATCCACTGGTGCCAGGCGGCCTCGACTTGGGCGACGGTCAGCGCCGAGCCGTGCGCGGCCAGCAGCAGCCCCGAGAAGATCGCGTACTCGGTGTCGTCGGTGCCGGCCGGGTCGTCCTCGACATATCCCTCGATCCGGCCCCAGCGGCGGCGGATCTGCGAGGGCTTCATGTTCTCCGCGGGGGCACCGAGCGCATCACCGACGGCGAGCCCGAGCAGCGCGCCGCGGGCCCGGTCGCGGACGGCGTCGCCCGCGCCGGGCCCGGCCGGTTCCGCGGGCGGAGGGTGCGCTGCGCTCATGTGCGTGCCGTTCTGTCGTACGGGCCGGACCGCCGCCGGGTCCGCGGGGCGCCGCCCGGCTGCGGACCGCTGCGCTGTATCCGTGCCACGCGACGGCCCGGCTCTCCTGTCCCGGGCGGCAGGGTCACCCGGTCGACCGCCTCGGACGGACCCGGAGCGGTGCGTCCGGTCGGTCCCGCACGGGTGTGTGATCCGGATCTCAACGCCGATCCCGCGGAAAACCCGCAGGTCAGCGCGGTAAGTTCGGCCTTCCTTGCTAGCGGCGGAGGCCATGGGCCGCATAACTTCGAAGCGTTGGAGGGGGAAGTGCCGCCATCGGCCCACACCTCGCTCGCAGGGAGTAGGTACCGATATGTCCGTCATGGAGATCATGGATGCGGCGGCGCCGACGCATGTGGCCCACCGTGACAACCACACCCACCGCGATGTGAACGGCGGCTGGCTGCGCCCCGCCGTCTTCGGCGCGATGGACGGGCTGGTCTCGAACGTCGCCCTGATGACGGGCGCCGCCGGCGGTGCGCTGTCGCAGCAGGCGATCATCATCACCGGCCTCGCGGGCCTGGCGGCCGGCGCCTTCTCGATGGCGGCGGGGGAGTACACCTCGGTCGCCTCGCAGCGTGAGCTGGTGCAGGCCGAGCTGGATGTCGAGCGCGCCGAACTGCGCAAGCATCCGAAGGACGAGCTGGAGGAGCTGGCGGCCCTCTATCAGTCGCGCGGGGTCGAGCCGGCGCTCGCCCGCCAGGTCGCCGAGCAGCTCTCCGCGGACCCGGAGCAGGCCCTGGAGATCCATGCCCGCGAGGAGTTGGGCATCGACCCGTCCGACCTTCCTTCCCCCGCCGTCGCCGCGATTTCGTCCTTCGGATCGTTTGCGTTGGGCGCGCTGTTGCCTGTTCTTCCTTACCTGTTGGGGGCGTCCGCCATCTGGCCCGCGGTGCTGCTCGCGCTGGTCGGACTGTTTGCCTGCGGGGCGGTCGTGGCACGCGTGACGGCACGTTCCTGGTGGTTCAGCGGACTGCGCCAACTGGCCCTCGGCGGCGCCGCCGCGGGTGTGACGTACGTCCTGGGCGCACTGTTCGGAACCGTCGTAGGGTGACGTGTCATACGGGTGACTGCATAATTACAGCGTTACCCAGCGGTTTCGGTTTGTTGACGGCCGGGCATAAGGCCCAGGCGTCGCGGGCAATGTCGCTCGCCGAACGCCGCCTTGTGGGACGGCCCCGTTTCCGTCCGCGTACTGACTCACCGCAGGTGCGGTGTCCGCATGCTGGAAGCCTCTTTTCGCTTTTCGAGAAGGGGGCCATCCTGTAACCTGCACGAAATTTCGCGGAGGGCCAACGTCGTCCCTCGGCAATCCCCCAGGTCTCCAGGGCCTGGGAGGGACCCCCATTGCCACCACGACGTTGGGAGAGCCGATGCGTTTCGCGTCCACGCACTCCGCGACCACCAGCAGCAGCGACGCCGCAGCCTGGTCGCCCATGGACGGCCGCCCCGCCCAGCAGGGGATGTACGACCCCCGCAATGAGCACGACGCCTGTGGCGTCGGCTTTGTGGCCACCCTCACCGGCGAGGCCAGCCACGCACTGGTCGAGCAGGCGCTGACCGTCCTGACGAATCTGGAGCACCGCGGTGCCACCGGTTCCGAGCCCGACTCGGGCGACGGCGCCGGCATCCTGCTCCAGGTGCCGGACGCGTTCCTTCGCGAGAACGTCACTTTCGAGCTCCCCGAGGCCGGCGCCTACGCCGTCGGTATCGCCTTCCTCCCGTCCGACGCCCAGGAAGCGGCCGAGGCTGTCTCACGCATCGAGACGATCGCCGGTGAAGAGGGCCTGGACGTCATCGGCTGGCGCGTGGTCCCGGTCGCCCCGCAGCTGCTCGGCAACGGCGCCCGCGCCACCATGCCGGCCTTCTCCCAGATCTTCGTGAGCGACGGGGTGAACACCGGCCTGGCGCTGGACCGCAAGGCCTTCGCGCTGCGCAAGCGCGCCGAGCGGGAGGCCGGGGTCTACTTCCCCTCGCTGTCCGCCCGGACGATCGTCTACAAGGGCATGCTGACCACCGGCCAGCTGGAGCCCTTCTTCCCGGACCTGTCCGACCGCCGCTTCGCCACCGCCATCGCGCTGGTCCACTCGCGGTTCTCCACCAACACCTTCCCGAGCTGGCCGCTGGCCCACCCGTACCGCTTCGTCGCGCACAACGGCGAGATCAACACGGTCAAGGGCAACCGCAACTGGATGCGGGCCCGTGAGTCGCAGCTCGCCACCAAGCTCTTCGGCGCGGAGAACGGCGAGGACGCCGAGAACCTCTCGCGGCTCTTCCCGGTCTGCACCCCGGACGCCTCCGACTCCGCCTCCTTCGACGAGGTCCTGGAGCTGCTGCACCTCGGCGGCCGCTCGCTGCCGCACTCCGTGCTGATGATGGTCCCCGAGGCGTGGGAGAACTCCCCCTCCATGGACCCGGCCCGGCGCGCCTTCTACCAGTACCACTCCACGATGATGGAGCCCTGGGACGGCCCGGCCTGTGTCACCTTCACCGACGGCATCCAGGTCGGCGCGGTCCTCGACCGCAACGGTCTGCGCCCCGGCCGCTACTGGGTCACCGACGACGGCCTGGTCGTGCTCTCCTCCGAGGTCGGCGTCCTGGACATCGACCCGGCGAAGGTCGTCCGCAAGGGCCGCCTCCAGCCCGGCCGGATGTTCCTCGTGGACACCGTCGAGGGCCGCATCATCGAGGACGACGAGATCAAGGCGCAGCTCGCCGCCGAGCAGCCCTACCAGGAGTGGCTGGACAGCGGTCTGATCGAGCTCGCGGACCTGCCCGAGCGTGAGCACATCGTGCACACCCACGCCTCGGTCACCCGCCGCCAGCAGACCTTCGGCTACACCGAGGAAGAGCTGCGCGTCATCCTCGCCCCGATGGCCAAGGCCGGCGCCGAGCCGATCGGCTCGATGGGCACCGACTCGCCGATCGCCGCGCTGTCCGAGCGCCCCCGGCTGCTCTTCGACTACTTCACCCAGCTCTTCGCGCAGGTCACCAACCCGCCGCTGGACGCCATCCGCGAGGAGCTGGTCACCTCGCTGATCTCCTCGCTCGGCCCCCAGGGCAACCTGCTGGAGCCGACCGCGGCCTCCTGCCGCAGCGTGACCCTGCCCTTCCCGGTCATCGACAACGACGAGCTGGCCAAGCTCGTGCACATCAACGCCGACGGCGACATGCCCGGCATGAAGGCCGTGACCCTCTCCGGCCTCTACCGGGTCTCCGGCGGCGGCGAGTCGCTGGCCGCCCGGATCGAGGAGATCTGCGCCGAGGCCGACGCCGCCATCGACGACGGCGCCCGGCTGATCGTGCTCTCCGACCGGCACTCCGACGCCGAGCACGCGCCGATCCCATCGCTGCTGCTCACCGCCGCGGTCCACCACCACCTCATCGGCACCAAGGAGCGCACCCAGGTCGGTCTGCTCGTCGAGGCCGGCGATGTGCGCGAGGTGCACCACGTCGCGCTGCTCATCGGCTTCGGTGCCGCGGCCGTCAACCCGTACCTGGCCATGGAGTCGGTCGAGGACCTGGTCCGCGCCGGCACCTTCCTGCCGGGTGTCGAGGCCGAGACCGCCATCAAGAACCTCATCAAGGCGCTCGGCAAGGGCGTCCTGAAGGTCATGTCCAAGATGGGCATCTCGACCGTCGCCTCCTACCGGGGCGCGCAGGTCTTCGAGGCCGTCGGCCTGGACGAGGAGTTCGTCGAGAAGTACTTCCACGGCACCGCCACCAAGATCGGCGGCGCCGGCCTGGACGTCATCGCCAAGGAGGTCGCGGCCCGGCACGCCAAGGCGTACCCGGCCTCCGGCATCGCCGCCACGCACCGTGCGCTGGAGATCGGCGGCGAGTACCAGTGGCGCCGCGAGGGCGAGCCGCACCTCTTCGACCCGGACACCGTCTTCCGGCTCCAGCACTCCACCCGCTCGCGCCGCTACGACATCTTCAAGCAGTACACCGACCGGGTGAACGAGCAGTCCGAGCGGCTGATGACGCTGCGCGGCCTGTTCTCCTTCGCCTCCGACCGGCCCTCGATCCCGATCGAGGAGGTCGAGCCGGCGTCCGAGATCGTCAAGCGCTTCTCCACCGGCGCCATGTCGTACGGCTCCATCTCCCAGGAGGCGCACGAGACCCTCGCCATCGCCATGAACCAGCTGGGCGGCAAGTCCAACACCGGTGAGGGCGGCGAGGACCCGGAGCGGCTCTACGACCCGGCGCGCCGCTCGTCCATCAAGCAGGTCGCCTCCGGCCGCTTCGGTGTGACGTCCGAGTACCTCGTCAACTCCGACGACATCCAGATCAAGATGGCCCAGGGCGCCAAGCCCGGCGAGGGCGGCCAGCTGCCCGGCCACAAGGTCTACCCGTGGGTCGCCAAGACCCGGCACTCCACCCCGGGCGTCGGCCTGATCTCCCCGCCGCCGCACCACGACATCTACTCCATCGAGGACCTGGCTCAGCTGATCCACGACCTCAAGAACGCCAACCCGCAGGCCCGCATCCACGTGAAGCTGGTCTCCGAGGTCGGCGTCGGCACCGTCGCCGCGGGTGTCTCCAAGGCGCACGCGGACGTGGTCCTGATCTCCGGCCACGACGGCGGTACGGGTGCCTCCCCGCTCACCTCGCTCAAGCACGCGGGCGGCCCCTGGGAGCTGGGCCTGGCCGAGACCCAGCAGACGCTGCTGCTCAACGGCCTGCGCGACCGGATCGTGGTGCAGACCGACGGCCAGCTCAAGACCGGCCGCGATGTCGTCATCGCCGCTCTGCTGGGCGCCGAGGAGTTCGGCTTCGCGACCGCACCGCTGGTCGTCTCCGGCTGCGTCATGATGCGCGTCTGCCACCTGGACACCTGCCCGGTCGGCATCGCCACCCAGAACCCGACGCTGCGCGAGCGGTTCAGCGGTAAGGCCGAGTACGTCGTCAACTTCTTCCAGTTCATCGCGGAGGAGGTCCGGGAGCTCCTCGCCGAGCTGGGCTTCCGCAGCCTGGACGAGGCCATCGGCCACGCCGAGCTGCTGAACACCTCCCGCGCGGTGGACCACTGGAAGGCGCAGGGCCTGGACCTGGCCCCGCTGCTGCACGTGCCCGAGCTGGCCGAGGGCGCCGTCCGCCACCAGGTCATCGAGCAGGACCACGGCCTGGAGAAGGCGCTCGACAACGAGCTGATCAAGCTCGCCGCCGACGCCCTGTCCGCGGACTCCGCCGAGGCCGCCCAGCCGGTGCGGGCCCAGGTCGCGATCCGGAACATCAACCGGACCGTCGGCACCATGCTCGGCCACGAGGTCACCAAGAAGTTCGGTGGCGCCGGTCTGCCCGACGACACCGTCGACATCACCTTCACCGGCTCGGCCGGCCAGTCCTTCGGCGCGTTCCTGCCGCGCGGCATCACGCTGCGCCTGGAGGGCGACGCCAACGACTACGTCGGCAAGGGCCTGTCGGGCGGCCGGGTCATCGTCCGCCCGGACCGCGGCGCCGACCACCTCGCCGAGTACTCGACCATCGCGGGCAACACCCTCGCCTACGGCGCCACCGGCGGCGAGCTGTACCTGCGCGGCCGGGTCGGCGAACGCTTCTGCGTCCGTAACTCCGGTGCCACGGTGGTCTCCGAGGGCGTCGGCGACCACGGCTGTGAGTACATGACCGGCGGCAACGCGGTCGTCCTGGGCGAGACGGGTCGCAACTTCGCGGCCGGTATGTCCGGCGGCTTCGCCTACGTCATCGACCTCGACAAGGCCAACGTCAACAAGGAGCTCGTCGACGCGGTCCACGCGCTGGACGACGCCGACAAGCAGTGGCTGCACGACGTCGTGCGCCGCCACCAGGAGGAGACCGGCTCCACCGTCGCCGAAAAGCTCCTCGCCGACTGGGATGCCGCAGCCGCGCGCTTCAGCAAGGTCATCCCGCCCATTTACAAGGCAGTGCTCGCCGCCAAGGACGCCGCTGAGCAGGCCGGACTCTCCGAGTCCGAGACCCACGAGAAGATGATGGAGGCGGCGACCAATGGCTGACCCCAAGGGCTTCCTGAACCACGAGCGCGAGATCGCCAAGACCCGCCCCGTCGAGGAGCGCGTCAAGGACTGGAACGAGGTCTACCAGCCCGGCTCCCTGCTGCCGATCATCAGCAAGCAGGCGTCGCGCTGCATGGACTGCGGTATCCCGTTCTGCCACAACGGCTGCCCGCTCGGAAACCTCATCCCCGAGTGGAACGACTACGCCTACCGCGAGGACTGGACCGAGGCCAGCGAGCGGCTGCACGCGACCAACAACTTCCCGGAGTTCACCGGTCGTCTGTGCCCCGCGCCCTGTGAGGCCGCCTGTGTGCTGGGCATCAACCAGCCGCCGGTGACCATCAAGAACGTCGAGGTCTCCATCATCGACAAGGCCTGGGACAACGGGGACGTCACCCCGCAGCCGCCCGAGCGCCTCTCCGGCAAGACCGTCGCCGTCATCGGCTCCGGTCCGGCCGGTCTGGCCGCCGCCCAGCAGCTGACCCGGGCCGGCCACACCGTCGCCGTCTACGAGCGCGCGGACCGTATCGGCGGTCTCCTCCGCTACGGCATCCCCGAGTTCAAGATGGAGAAGCGCCACATCAACCGCCGTATCGAGCAGATGCGCGCGGAGGGCACCAAGTTCCGTACGGAGGTGGAGATCGGCCGCGACATCGACGCCAAGAAGCTGCGCAAGCGCTACGACGCCGTCGTCATCGCCGCCGGTGCCACCACCTCCCGCGACCTGCCGGTGCCCGGCCGTGAGCTGAACGGCATCCACTTCGCGATGGAGTACCTGCCGCTCGCCAACAAGGTGCAGGAGGGCGATCTGACCGTCGCCCCGATCACCGCCGAGGGCAAGCACGTCGTCGTCATCGGCGGCGGCGACACCGGCGCGGACTGCGTCGGTACCGCCCACCGCCAGGGCGCGGCCTCCGTCACCCAGCTGGAGATCATGCCCCAGCCCGGCGAGGAGCGGAACGCCAACCAGCCCTGGCCGACCTTCCCGATGCTCTACAAGGTCACCTCCGCGCACGAGGAGGGCGGCGAGCGGGTCTACTCCGTCTCCACCACCCACTTCGAGGGCGACGAGGACGGCAACGTCCAGTGGCTGCACCTGACCGAGGTGGAGTTCAAGGACGGCCGGCCGGAGCCGAAGCCCGGCACCGAGCGGAAGATCCCGGCCCAGCTGGTCACCCTCGCGATGGGCTTCACCGGCACCGACCAGGAGAACGGCCTGGTCGAGCAGTTCGGCCTGGAGCTGGACCAGCGCGGCAACGTCGCCCGTGACGGCGACTTCGCCACCAACGTCCCCGGTGTGTTCGTCGCCGGCGACGCGGGCCGCGGCCAGTCCCTGATCGTGTGGGCCATCGCCGAGGGCCGTTCCGCGGCCAAGGGCGTGGACCGCTTCCTGACCGGAGTCAGCGCCCTGCCGGCTCCCATCAAGCCGACGGATCGCGCACTGACCGTGTGACCGTCCCCTGATGTCCCGTACAACGTCGTACGGAACAGCCGCGGCGCCTGTCCCCCTCCCCCGACCGGGAGGGCAGGCGCCGCGGATTTTTTTGCCGTCCGGCCCGTTCTGCCGGACCGGGCCCGGAGCCCCCGGGTGCCCTACGCACCACCGCGGGCGGCGGGGAAGCGCCGCCCCAACTGCCGTGCGATCTCCTGTGCGGAGGCCGGTACGGCCTGCGGCGGGGGAGCGCCCGGCGGCCGGAAGTCATGCACCGGCGGATGCCAGGCCCCCAGGTCGATCCGCCGGTCGCCCGGCGGCAGCACCCACCGCGGATCGGCATGCACCCGCAGCACCTGCGCCTCGATCTGCGTCCACGCGCCGTCGGTGACCGTCCGCTGGCCGACCCGGCGCGCCTCCAACTGCACCGGACAGTGCACCAGTCGGGGCGGCCGCACCAGCTCGGACGGCTCCGTCCACGGCGCGTCCGTGGACGGCATGGCGCTCGCCCCCTCCTCGGCCCCGGTCCCGTCCGGCGGCAGATTGAAGACCACGTCCGGGCGTACCGCGAGATTGCGCGCGGTCCGGCCGCGGGCCGGCAGCCAGACGCTGACGACCGGTCCGAGCTCCCACCGGATGCGCAGCTCGACCAGGACGAAGGTTCCGTCGTCGTTCTCCGTGGACAGCAGCGCCGGGGCGACCGAACTGCTTTTCTCCAGCGCGCCTTTCATGCTGCCGAGGATAGAAGCCGGATGATTCGGTGCTCACCGAAATGTTATCAGAGGTTACTCTGTGTACATGAAACGATGGGACGCCGATCAGGAAAGCGTCGCGGAGACCCCCGATCTGGCCGCCCTCGCGGCGCTGCTCGCGGACCGCACCCGTGCCGCGATCTGTATGGCCCTGCTCGACGGCGGCACCTGGACCGCGGGCGAACTGGCCGAGTACGCCGCGGTGGCGCCGTCCACCACCACCGAGCACCTCAACCTCCTCGTCGCCGGCGGACTCCTCGCCGAGGAACGCCAGGGGCGGCGGCGCTACGTCCGGCTCGCCGGGCCGGAGACCGCGGAGACCCTGGAGAACCTCGCCGGACTCGCCCCCTACCGCCGCGTCCCGGTCCGCTCGCTGGCCGAGGCCAACCACCGCCGGGCCCTGCATCACGCCCGGACGTGCTACGACCACATCGCCGGCGCCCTCGGCGTCGCCATCGCCGACGCGATGACCGAACGCGGCCTGCTGGCCCGGGACTACGGCCTGGTGCTGACCGCCGCCGGCGCCGACTGGCTCACCGCGCTCGGCCTCCCCGACACCGCGCCGGCGGACGCCCACCGGGCCCATGTCCGCACCTGCCTCGACTGGACGGTGCGGCGGCAGCATCTCTCCGGCGCGGTCGGCGCCGCCCTCTACCGGCACGCCCTGGAACGCGCCTGGCTCGTCAAGGCCGTCGCCACCCGCATCCTCACCGTCACGGCGGCGGGCCGGGCGGCCTTCCGCGCGCAGCTCGGACTCCCCGACGAGGCGCTCTTCCCGTCCCTCACGCTCCCACCGCCCCGCGGCTGACCGCCCGGGCGCCTCTCAGGCGTCACCGACCTGGCTGATCCGGTCGTCGCCGAGCTTGCGCTGGGTGTCCTGAAGCAGGATCCGCAGCAGACCGGCGAGCTGGGTCTGCTGCCCCGGTGTCAGGCCGTCGATCAACTCCGCCTCGCGGTAGAGCACTTGATCGACGGTGGCCTCGACGAGTGCGTGGCCGGCCGGGGTCAGCTCGACCAGGACCGTCCGCGGGCGGCCCTCGCCGGGCCTGCGGGTCACCAGCCCCTCGCGCTCGGCGCGGGCCACCCGCTGGGAGACCGCCCCCGCGGTCACCATGGAGCGACGGCCGAGCTCACGGGTCGTCAGGGTGTACGGCGCGCCGCCGCGGCGCAGCACGCTGAGCAGATCGAGGGTGGCCGGGTCCACCCCGGCGCGGGTCAGTACCCGGCGCCGGTCGTCGCCCAGCAGCTTCGCCAGCTGCCAGATCGGCGTCACGATCCCGATCGAGGAGACCGGTGTGCCGGGGCGCTCGCGCTCCCAGGCGGCCGCGATCTCCTCCACGGGGTACACGGAGGCGTCGGCCGCCGCCCGGTCGTGGCCGTCCTGCGCCTCGGATTCTCTTGCCACGGGCCCTCCCGTCGATGTTATGTTCAGGTCTAAATTTAGATCTGAACGTGATGGACGGAGCTCAGCATATGTCACGCACCATCCTGGTCACCGGCGGCGGAACCGGCATCGGACGCGCCGTCGCCCACCACTTCGCGGACCGCGGCGACGAGGTCCTCGTCACCGGCCGGCGCCTCGCGCCCCTGGAGGAGACCGCGGCCGACCGGGCGACCGTCCGGCCGCTGGTGTGCGACCACACCGACCCGCAGTCGCTCACCGAACTGCTCGCCCGGCTCCCCGAACGGATCGACGTCCTGGTCAACAACGCCGGCGGCAACACCGACCTCGACACCGACGAGGCCACCGATCTGGCCTCCTACGCCCGGGACTTCCGCGCCAACCTCGATGCGAACCTGGTCAGCGCCGCACTGACCACCAGGGCGCTGGACGGCCGGCTGGCGGCCGGTGGCGCGGTCGTTCACCTCGGGTCGATCGCCGCCGACCAGGGCGCCGGCTCCTACGGGGCGGCCAAGGCCGGCCTCGCCTCCTGGAACGTCGAACTGTCCCGGAACCTCGGCCCCCGCGACATCACCGCCAATGTCGTCTCGCCTGGCTATGTCGCCGACACCGATTTCTTCCGCGACCGGCTCACCGACGAGCGCCGCGACCAGCTGGTGGCCGCCGCGGCGGTGGGCCGCGCCGGATCCCCGGAAGACATCTCGGGGACGGTGGCGTTCCTGGCGTCACCGGCCGCCCGGCACATCACCGGTCAGGTCCTGAACGTCAACGGTGGTACCCGCACCACCCGTTGACGCCCGGTCGGCCGGTTCGGGCGGCGGCGCCGGCGTGCCCTAGGCGCCGCCGCCCTCGGTGAGCCGGGCCGGGAAGCCGCCGGTCGCGACCGGGCCCCAGCGCAGCGGCGTCACCCGGATCAGCGACTTGCCCTGCTTGCGCATGGCCTCCCGGTACTGGTCCCAGTCCGGGTGCTCACCGGCGATGTTGCGGTAGTACTCGACCAGCGGCTCGATGGCGTCCGGGGTGTCGATGACCTCGGCCTCACCGTCGACCTGCACCCACGGGCCGTTCCACTCGTCGGACAGCACGATGACGCTGACCGAGGAGACCCGGCGGGCGTTACGGACCTTGGCCCGCTCCGGATACGTCGCCATCACCAGCCGCCCGGAGTCGTCCACCCCGCACGTCAGCGGCGAGCCCTGCGGAGTGCCGTCGGAACGGCGGGTGAGCAGGATCGCCCGATGGCGGGGGCGGACGAACTCCAGCAGCCCGGGCAGGTCGACACGGGTGTTGGTGGCGGTGGAAGGGCTCATGCGGAGGAGCCTAGGGCGTGGAGTGCCCTCGAAGCCGGACCGCGGCGCCGACCCACCGCCACATCGCACCGGTCAGCTCTTGAAGAGCTCCTTGCCGGTGGCCGCGTCCACGACCTTGCGGTCGCCCAGCGCGCTCTTGAGCCGCACCTTCACCTTGTCGGTGGCCAGCTGCTCGGTGCACATCCCCTTGGAGCTCTTCCGCTTGCCCCAGCCGGTGATCACCACCAGGTCCTTCGACTCATGGCCGCGGGCACCGAAATCCACATCGCAGGCGCTGTGCCCGACGGTGACGGTGATCTCCCGTACGTCCTTGCCCTTGGGGCGGTCCGCGCCGGCCAGCGGCAGCAGCGCCTGCTGCCGCCCGGTGACCGGGGAGACCTTCGGCCAGTGCCGCACGATCTGGTCCGCCCGCTGCTCGAAGGCGTCCGGCTTCTTCGGCGGCGGCGCGCTGCCCACGGTCTGCTGCTTCTGACCGCAGCCGGACAGTACGGCGGTGCCGGCCACCGCCAGCGCGAGCACGGTGGTGAGGGTACGGGTGCGGGAGAGGTGGGATCCTCGCATGACATGCCTCCTTGGTGTTCGGCGGTGAGACGCACCGAAGGCAAGACAGGTTCCGGCCGCGTTCGGCCGTGTTGGGCGGCGGCTTCCGCTCTGCGCTCAATCCGCCCACGGCGCAAAGGCCGGTGCTCACCGACGCCGTCCGGCTAGCGTCCCGGCCATGGACGCACTCACCGAAATCACCCCCACCGTCTGGCAACTCGCCTTCCCCGTCGGGCATGTGTACCTCGTCGCCCTCCCCGACGACGGATACGCAGCGGTCGACACCGGCGTCCCCGGCTCGGCCCCCGCCGTCCTCGATGCGCTGGCCCGGCTCGGCGGCCGGCCGGAACAGCTGCGGCAGATCGTGCTCACCCACTCCCACATCGACCACATGGGCTCCGCCGCCGACCTGGTCGCCGCCACCGGCGCCCAAGTACTGGCCGGCGCACTGGACGCCCCGTACATCCGCGGCAGCGTCACCGAACCCGCGCCGGTGTTGAGCCCCGCGGAGCGGTCGCTGTTCGAGAGGGTCATGGCCGATTTCGCGGCCGCCGGGGTCCCGCCGCTGCGCCCCGTCGAGGTCGATGTCGAACTCCATGACGGAGACACCCTCGACGGCTGGCCGGAGCCGGTGCGGGTGCTGCACGTGCCCGGCCACACACCCGGCGGGATCGCGCTGCACCTCCCCGAGAGCCGGGTGCTCTTCCCCGGAGACATCATGGGCACCACCCCCGACGGGACCCGGGCGGTCCTCGGCCCCGGCAACGTCGCCCGCGAGGAGGCCATCGCCTCCTTCCGGCGGCTCGCCGCCCTCGACGCGGTCGACACGGTGTGCGTCCCGCACGGCGTCCCGCTCCGCACCGGCACCCGCGACATCCTGGCCGCGGCCACCCCGGAGACGGACTGGCGGTGAGGGCCGCGGACGGCGTGCGGCCCCGGCACCGGGCGAGGCGCACGCTGCGGCGCACGAAGCCGTGGCCCCGCCCGGGCCCGGCCGTCAGCCCGATGCGCGCGGTGTGACGTGGAAGCTGCCCAGCCGGTGGATCGCGGGCGGGGCGGCCGGGTCCAGGAGCAGGTCGGCGACCAGGCCGGCGATCTGCTCCGGGGGTGTGATCTCGGCGTGGACGCTGGTGAGCCGGGGGCGCAGCAGCCGCGCCAGCAGCAGATCGTCCGCGCCGACCACGGCGAGGCGGTCCGGGCCGTCGGCGCCGATGGTGTGGCCGGCGTCCTGGAGGGCACGCATCAGCAGCATCGCGTACTCGTCGTTGTACCCGAACACCGCGTCCAGGCCCAGCTCCGGCCAGGCGGCGGCCAGCCCCGCCGCGGACTCCTCGGTGCGCGCGAGATCGAGCGGGCGCACCCGCGCGTCCGGGTGCGCGGCGGCCGCGGCCCGTACGCCCGCCAGCCGGAGCTCCGCGCAGTCCGCCGGGCCCGGTTCGGCCGGGCGGACCACACCGATCCGCCGGCGGCCGCGGGCCAGGAGGTGTTCACCGGCCCGGCGTCCGGCCTCCCGCTGGTCGAGGAGGAGGGTGTGGGCGCCGGGTGGCGCCGACGGGCCGAGGACGAGGACCGCGGCGGTGCCGGCGCGGTGCAGCAGCTCGACGGCGGGGGCGTCCAGCGGGGGTCCGTAGAGGTTCAGTACGGCGGCGGGCCGCAGTTCGGCCCAGGCGCGGGCGGCCGCCATGGGGGAGCTCGCGGGCGCGCCGTGCAGCACTCCGGTGTAGCCCAGGCGGTGCAGCGCGGTCTGGAATCCCGCCAGGAAGCCGGTGAAGAGGGGGCCGAAGGCCTCGACCGCGTCGGCGGGGGCGGCCAGCAGCACGAGGCGGCCCCGGCCGGCCCGCAGACTGCGGGCGGCGGCGTGCGGCACATACCCCAGTTCCTCGGCGGCGGCCCTGACCCTGGCCTGGGTGCGCTCGCCGACCCGCCCGGCGGCCTGCCCGTTCAGGACGTAGGAGACCGTCGCGCGGGAGACCCCGGCGTGCCGGGCAACGGCCGCACTGGTCGGGGGAGTTGGGGTGGCCCGTGGGCCGGCTCGGTCCGTCATGCTGCTGGGCATCCTCGCACAGCGCAATCGTCCGGCGGGTCGGGCCGGAGCGCCCCCGCCGCCTCGGCTGACACGTGTAACGTCGGGCCGGTGCGCCACCGGACCGGCGAACGGGACCGGACCCTCGGGAGCCGGAGCGCGGGAACCGAAGAGAGGCAGGGCATGCAGCTGCACACCCACGAATGGGGCACCGGCGAACGCGTCGCGGTGCTGGTCCACGGCCTGATGTCCGATCACCGCACCTGGCACCGGGTCGGTCCGGCGCTCGCCGACCGGGGCTACCGGGTGCTCGCCGTCGATCTGCGCGGCCACGGCCGCAGCCCGCGCGGCCCGTACGGCACCGAGCTGTTCGCCGAGGACCTCGTGGAGACCCTGCCCGCCGCGCCCGAGGTCGCCATCGGGCACTCCCTGGGCGGGCTGGCGCTGTCCCTGGCGGTGGAGCGGCTCCAGCCGCGGCGGGCGGTGTACTGCGATCCGGCCTGGTCGCTCGCCAGGGTCGGACAGCCGGTCGACCCGGCCCTGTTCGTCGCGTTCAAGCGGGCCGACCGGGAGATGGTGAGGACCTTCAACCCGCGCTGGTGCGAGGCCGATGTCGACCTCGAACTGGCCACGGTCGCGCTCTGGGACACCGGGACCGCCCTCGCGCTGTCCGCCGTCCATCTCCAGGACCACACGCCCGAGAAGCCGGTCGTCCCGTCCCTGGTGCTGTTCGCGGGGGAGGGGTTCCTCTTCTCCGAGCAGGCGGCGGCCGAGCTGACCGAGCGGGGCTTCGAGGTCCGTACGGTGCCGCGCACGGGCCACACCATCCACCGTGACGACTTCGACGGCTTCATGGCGGGCCTGGAGGGGTGGGTCTAGGAACGGTCCACGGGGCGGCCGGCTCGCGCCACGGCCGGCGCCCCGTCAGGTGTCACAGTCCAGCAGCGTCTTGCACAGTCCGCAGCGCGCCTGGAGCCGGCCGCGGACCGGGACCCGGATCCGCTGATGGCAGGCGGGGCAGGGGAACGAGACCCGCAGCGGCGACGGGCCCTCGAAGGCATAGCCCTCGGCAGTGGCGGGCGGCCGGCCGGTGCGCCGCGGATCCTGCGCCGCCCGGCGGTCCTTGGCGTAGCGCAGCCGGGCCGCCCAGCCCGCGCCGGCGAGCGGTGGCCGGCGCAGGTCCTGGCGGGCCCGCGCGGCGCCCGCCGTGTACGCGTCGTACGCCTGCGGGCTGGTGAACCACGGCGCCGGGTCCTCCCCGAAGAACCGGGCCCGCTTGGCGAGGACATAGCCGAACTCCTCCGGCGTCAGATAGCCCAGCTTCTGCGAGAACGGGCCGTGCTCGCGGTAGGCGTCCAGCAGCAGCCAGCCCGCGCCGAGGTAGGCGGCGGCGGTGTCGGTGAGGATCTCGTTGTCGCGGGTGCCGGGGAACGCCAGATCCAGACGGTGCAGCGCGACATGCGTCACCTCATGGGCCAGTGCGGCGCCGATGTCCTTGCGGTGCGTCCGGAAGCGGTCGTTGAGCTCGATGAAGTACTCCGGGCCCGCGGTCAGTTCGACATTCGCGGCATGCTCCATCCCGCGGAAGGTGATCACCGCCCGCGCGTCCGGCAGATGCAGTTGCCGGACCAGGGCGCCGGCCACCCGCTGCGCACCCAGATGCAGGTCCTCTTCCTCGCCGAAGGCCACATCGACCGGCAGCACGCTGGTGTCGAAGGTGCGCACCGTGTCGTACGACAGGCGTTTGAACAGGGCATGGACGGCCGCGCGCACCGTGTCGAGGTGGGGGTAGCCGTGCTCGATCGCTCTGCCGCCGGTGGTCACCCGGCCACTGTACGGGGGGCCGGGAAAGTCCGGAATGAGGTGTACGGGCGTGGCGCGTACGGGAGTTGGCCGGATGCGCACCCTTGTCACTCCGCGCGCCCACTCCAGATAATCGCAGAGCGCTGTACGGACTCATCCCCCACTGGGTCCGGACGCCTCACGGTGTGCTGTCTTCCTCCACGTGCTGTGTGCGGCGGTCACATCCGGCTCCGGTGTTGGCATGGGCTCGTCATCGACGTGCAACCCCCCACGAAAGGAAGCCCGTTGCGCAGCTACCGGAAGCCCCTCAAGAGAATCCTCGCCGTCGGCGCGGTCGCCCTGGCCGCCTTCAGCCTCCAGCCCGGCTCGGCCTCGGCCGCGCCCGCCCCCGAACCGTCCACCAAGGTCGTCGGCGGCACCAAGGCCGACCAGGGTGAATTCCCCTTCATGGTCCGGCTGTCGATGGGCTGCGGCGGCGCCCTCTACGCCAAGGACATCGTGCTCACCGCGGCGCACTGCGTCGACGGCAGCGGCGACAACACCTCCATCACCGCCACCGCCGGTGTGGTCGACCTGGAGGACTCCGCCGCCGTCAAGGTCAACTCCACCAAGGTCCTCCAGGCCCCCGGTTACAACGGCAAGGGCAAGGACTGGGCCCTGATCAAGCTCGCCAAGCCGATAGACCAGCCCACCCTGAAGATCGCCGAGGACGACAAGCTCAACAGCGGCGACTTCACCATCGCCGGCTGGGGCGCCGACAAGGAAGGCGGCGAGCAGCAGCGCTACCTCCTCAAGGCGACCGTGCCGTTCGTCGACGACGCCGCCTGCCAGAAGGCCTACGGCGACCAGCTGACCCCCGGTGACGAGATCTGCGCCGGCAAGCTGGACACCGGCGGCACCGACACCTGCCAGGGCGACTCCGGTGGCCCGATGTTCCGCAAGGACGACGCCGGCCAGTGGCTCCAGGTCGGCATCGTCTCCTGGGGCGAGGGCTGCGCACGCCCCGGCAAGCCCGGTGTCTACAGCGAGGTGAGCGCCTTCGCCGCCAACATCAAGAAGGCCGCGGGCGAACTGGGCTGACCGGCCCCGCACACCGACGACACACCTTGGGCCCGGGGAGCCGCTCCCCGGGCCCTTCGCCGGGACGGAAGTCCCGGACCTCGGTCCCGGCCCTTGGTCCCGCCGCGCCACGGCCCTTGGTCCGTCCGCCCCGGGACCAAATACGGGTTCCCGGCCGGGTCCTGTGCCGCCACGGATGACCGGACGGCCTCTGGGCGGCCCCGCGCCGGCTCCCTAGCGTGAACGACATGACCCCCGAGCCCCGCCGCCGGCCCCCGGCGCCCGACCGCGACCGCCGCACCACCGTTTTCGCCGCCCTGCTCCTCGCCGCCTCCGCCGCGACCCTGGCCTACGTCCTGCTCGGCGGTCATCACGATCCCCTTGAGACACCGGACGATGCCCCCTCGACGGCGGCGTGGGGGTGAACCGCACGGCAACACCGGACGGGCCCCGCGGATGAGCCCCCTGCCGGGGCGGCCGACGAGCCGGCCACCGCGCCGCATCGCGGCCGCGGCCGGCCCGGCGGTGCTTCTGCTGCTCCTCGCCGGGCTGGAGACCGTGGCGATGGCCCACGAGCCCGCCCGGCCGCACGCCGTCATGGGGGCGACCGCCCTCGCGGTCTGCCTGTGCACGGTGCCCGGCGCCCGGATCCCGCTGACCGCCCGGGCCGCCGCCGCGGCCGTGGTCTCGCTGACCGGGTCCGCGCTGCTGATCGCCGGACCGCGCCCACCCCACGTGTGGGGCCTGGGGGAGGGACTCGCCCTGCTCCTGCTGCTCGCCGCCGTGGTCCGCCGGGCACCCGGCCGCACCGCCGCCGTCCTCGGCCCGCTGCTGGGCCTGGCCTGCGTCCTCACCCCGCTGCGCGACCTCCGGCCGGGCCTGTTCACCGTGGTCCAGGCGGTACTCACCGTGGTCGTCACCGCCTACTCGCTGACCCTGCGCCGGCAGGACGCCCAGCGGCTGCGCGATCTCGCCGCGGTCCGGGCCGCCGAGCGTCTGGAACTGTCGCGGGAGCTGCACGACCTGATCGCCCACCACGTCACCGGCATCGTCGTCCAGGCCCGCGCCGCGCGCTGCACCGGCCTCCAAGGACCGCCGGCCGACGCCACCTTCGAGCGGATCGAGACCGCCGGCAGCGAGGCGCTGGGCGCGATGCGCCGACTGGTGCGGGTACTGCGCGAGGACGGGGCGCGGGCCCATCCGCTCGCCGGGCTCGCGGAGGTCCGTGCGATGACCGACACGTTCGCCCGCACCGGCCCGCCGGTCCTCCTCGCCCTCGAAACCGGCGCCGCGCACGCGCTGCCGGCCGAGGTGGCCGCGGCGGTCCACCGCATCGTGCGCGAGGCGCTCACCAACATCCGCAAGCATGCCGCGGACGCCACGGCGGTACGGATCGGCCTGCGGTCCGTCCCCCGCGGGGTGGAGCTGCGCATCGCCAACGACGGCGGCGCCCCCGCCCGCCTCTCCGAACAGGCCCGCGGCGGGGGCTTCGGCCTGGCCGGCCTCACCGAACGGGCCGAGGCGATGGGCGGCCGGCTTACCGCGGGCCCGGCGCCGGAGGGCGGCTGGGAACTCACCGCCGTCCTGCCCCTCGACGGCGGGGCCACGGCCTGACCCGCTTCTCGACGGCGGACCTGTCCCTCTACGGCGGGCCACCGCCTGCCCCGCCCTCCCGGCCCGCCGCACATCTGTCCAACACCTGCCCCTCCTTTGTCCATAGGCGCACGCCCCGCACCGGCAGCACGCTGTCCGCCGACAGGCAGTGCAGGCACGAAGGAGGACCGCGCGCGTGAACGAACAGACCGCAGCCCCGGCCGGGCCCAGCCGCCGAAAGGTCGTCGCCGCCACCGCGCTCGCCGGGGTCGCCGGCGCCCTCCCGCTCGCCACACGGCCCGCCACGGCCGCACCCCGTGCGGCGGAGGCGCTGCTGCGGTCCGACGCGCTGGAGGTCCGCGTCGACACCGCCTTCCCGCGCATCGTCTCCTACACCGACCGCGGCACCGGCGCCGTGCTGCACGGCGGGCAGACCCCGGTCACCCGGGTCCTCATCGACGGCACCGCCCACACCCCCCGGGTCACCCACCGCACCCGCGCCGGCCGCGCCACCTACACCCTCGGCTTCGACGGCGGCACCAGGATCACCGTCGAGATCGCCGTCCACGGCCGGCGGACCACCTGGCGGGTCACCGGCATCACCGACACCCCGGCACTGCGCATCGGCACCCTGGAGATCCCCGGCCTCGCCCTGCTCGCCGTCCGCAGCGACCAGCCCGACGCCACCCTGCTCGCCGCCCGGATCGCCCTCGACAAGGCCACCAGCGGCGACACCCTGATACGGGTCACCGACGACACCCCCGCCGAGGCCACCCCCACCGGATGCGCCTACGCCGTCGTCGCCACCGGCCAACTGGCCGCCGGCATCGACACCAACACCTGCTACGACCGGCCCACCGGCGCCACCACCTGGGAGAACGGCCGGCTGTGGCGGCAGACCGTGCACGGCGACGGCTTCGTCACGGCCCAGCTCGGCTGCGGCCAGTGGACCCACCGGGCGGCCGGCCAGCCGTCCCCCGTCGCCACCGACCCGCTGCCGTACGCGACCGTCATCGTCACCCGCGACCGCAACGGCGACGGCACCGCCGACTGGCAGGACGGCGCGATCGCGCTGCGCGACATCATGGTGCGGCCGCTGGGCGCCGACGAACAGCATCTGCGGGTCGTCCCGCACATCCCGTTCAACTTCGCCAGCCAGGCAACCAACCCCTTCCTCGCCACCCTCGACACCGTCAAGCGCATCGCGCTGGCCACCGACGGCCTGCGGCAGTTCACCCTCCTCAAGGGCTACCAGTCCGAGGGCCACGACTCCGCCCACCCCGACTACGGCGGCAACTACAACGAGCGGGCCGGCGGCCTCACCGACCTCAACGCCCTGCTCCGCGCCGGCAAGAAGTGGAACAGCGACTTCGCGGTGCACGTCAACGCCACCGAGTCCTACCCCGTCGCACACGCCTTCTCCGAGCGGCTCGTCGACAAGAACGACAAGCAGTGGGACTGGCTCGACCAGTCGTACCGTATCGACGCCCGCCGCGATCTGGTCTCCGGCGACATCGCCCGGCGCTTCGCCCGGCTGCGCGAGGAGACCGACCCCGCGCTGAACACCCTCTACCTCGACGTCTTCCGCGAGTCCGGCTGGAACTCCGACCGGCTCCAGCGCCATCTGCGCGACCAGGGCTGGCAGATCACCACCGAATGGGGCCACGGCCTGGAGCGCTCCGCCCTGTGGTCGCACTGGGCGAACGAGACCGACTACGGCCCCGACACCTCACGCGGTATCAACTCCCGGCTGATCCGCTTCCTGCACCACCACCACAAGGACGTCTTCGCCGACAAGTGGCCCACGCTGCTCGGCCACGGCCGGATGGGCAACTTCGAGGGCTGGGTGGGCAAGACCGACTGGTACGCGTTCCACACGATCATCTGGACCGACGCGCTGCCCGCCAAATACCTCCAGGCGTACCCGATCAGGACCTGGGGCGCGCACGAGATCACCTTCGAGGGCCCCACCAGGACCTCGGTCAGCGACGCCGAAGGCAGCCGCCGGATCACCACCGACGGCCGCCTCGTCTACGACGGCGGCACCTATCTGCTCCCCTGGGAACCCCGCCGGGCCACCGACCCCGACAAGCTCTACCACTACAACCCCCGTGGCGGCACCACGAGTTGGGCGCTGCCCCGGGGCTGGTCGGCCGCCCGCGCCGTCTACGCCTACCGGCTCACCGACCAGGGCCGCACCCAGGAGACCCGGATCCCCGTCAGCGACGGCAGGATCACGCTGACCGCCCGGCCCGGCGTCGCCTACGTCGTCCACCGCACCAAGGCCCCCGCCCAGGGCGATCCCCACTGGGGCGAGGGCACCCCCGTCACCGACCCCGGCTTCCACTCCGGAACCCTGGACGGCTGGCAGACCACCGGCCCGGCCTCCGTCCAGCTCAGCAAGCCGGGCGACTACGAGCTGGTCATCGGCGCGGGCGGCGCCGCCACCGTTGCCCAGAAACTCGCCCGGCTCACCCCCGGCAGCTACGCCGCCTCCGTCCAGGTCGAGGTCGGGGCCACCGCGGGCGAACGGCGCCGGGCCGGCCTGGAGGTCCGTACCGCCGACGGAGTCACCGCCACCAACTGGACGGACACCTCCACCGCAGGCAACTACGTGGCGGCGGACCGCAAATCCGGCACCCGCTTCCAGCGCCTGTTCACCCACTTCACCGTCCCCGAGGGCGGCGGCCCGGTCACCCTCGCCCTGACCGCGGCGGCCGGCCGGGCCCGCGTCCGCTTCGACAACATCCGCGTCGTGCCCGCCCGGCCCACCACCAAGAAGGGCGCCCTGGCCTACGAGGACTTCGAACACGTCCCCCAGGGCTGGGGCGTCTTCGTCAAGGGCGACGCGGGCGGCAGCACCGACCCGCGCACCCATATCGCCCAGCGGCACGCCCCGTTCACCCAGCGCGGCTGGAACGGCAAGGCGATCGACGACGTCATCGACGGCGGCTCCTCGCTCAAGTCACGCGGCGAGAACACCGGGCTGGTCTACCGGACCGTCCCGCACACCGTCCGCTTCGCCGCCGGCCGCCGCTACCGGGTCACCTTCCGCTACGAGAACGAAAAGGCCGGCCAGTACGCCTGGGTCACCGCCGTCGACGAACCGGCGCCCCGCGAGCTGAGCCGCCGCCCGCTCCCGGTGGCGACCCAACCCACCAGCTGGACCTATGAGTTCACCGCCCCGGCCGAGGGCACGGCATGGGTGGGACTGCGCAAGGTGGGTGACGACGGGACGGCGGAGTTCGTCCTGGACACGTTCGAGGTGCGCGAGGTGTAGCCGGGCCGTGGGGGCGGGGCCGGCGCGCCCCCACGGCCGCCCTCAGCTCCCTGCCGTGCAGGGATACAGACCGGGCGCCCCCGCCCCTCTTCCCACCAGGGCCGGGGCGCCCTCCCACTCCCACAACAGCAGCGCGTTGCCGCCCTCGCGCAGCACCGGACCCGGCACGTACAGCGTGCGCTGCGGCCCCTCGGCCCGATAGCGGCCCAGACAGAACCCGTTGATCCAGGCGAACCCGTGGCGCCAGCCCGGCAGCGCGAGCTCCGCATCACCGGGCCGTCCGGCCACCGTCAGCGTTCCCCGGTACAGCCCCGCACCGCCACCGGCCCCCGCCACCGCCCGGAACGGCACCCGGTCCGTCGCCCCCGCCTCCTCCAGCGCGTCCAGCCGCAGCCCCCGCGACCGCACCCCGTGCAGATACTGCCGCTCGTGCAGCAGCCCGCCCACGATCCCCTTCGACTCGGCCAGCCGCGGCCCGTAGTTGACCCGCCCCAGCGACGCCACCCACAACTCCACCGACGCCGGCCCCGCCACCTCACCGAGCACCGCGTCCTCCTCGTCCACCACTGCCCGCAGCTCTCCGTCGACGTACACCACCGCCCGGTCCCGCAGCCCGCGCACCCGCAGCGGGTACCGGCCCCGCGGCCCCGGAACCGTCACCTGGTAGCGGACCAGCCCCCGGTCCACCCCCAGCTCCTCGAACGTCGCCGGGCCGGCCGCCTCGACCTCCGCACCGCCGAGCGCCGCCATCACCTCCCCGGGCGGCGCCCACTCCCCGACCACCGCATGCACCGGAGCCGCCAGTACGGGCAGCGGCTCCGGCAACGGGGGCAACGGCCCGTCCGCGTACCCGGCGAGCACCTCCCGGAACCGCCAGAACTTCTCGGTCGGCCGCCCGCGTTCATCGACCGGCGCCTGGTAGTCGTACGAGGTGACCGTCGGCCGCAGCTCCCCGTCCTGGAGCTCACCCGCGCGGTTCGCGCCCGCCCAGCCGCCGAAGCTCGTCCCGCCGTGCGCCATATAGACGTTGACCGAGGCGCCGCACTCCAGGATTTCCCCGAGCGCCGCCGCCGCGTCCTCCGCGGCGCGCGGCTCCTCGCTGCGCCCCCAGTGCGTGAACCAGCCGCACCAGAACTCCATACACATCAGCGGCCCGTCCGCCCGATGGCGGCGCAGCGCCGCGAACGCCTCCCGTGCCCCGGAGCCGAAGTTGACGGTGGCCAGGACGCCGGGCACCGAACCGCCGCTCAGCATGTGGTCCTCCGGCCCGTCCGAGGTGCACAACGGGACCCGCACCCCCAGCGCCCGCAGCCGCTCCACGAGCCACACCAGATAGCCGGCATCGCTCCCGTACGAGCCGTACTCGTTCTCCGCCTGCACCAGGATCACCGGCCCGCCGCTGTCACACTGACGCGCCACGACCTGCGGCAGCAGCCGCCCGAACCACGCGTCCACGGCCCGCAGATACTCCGCGTCCCGGGTCCGCACCCGCCGCCCCAGCGGCCCGGTCAGCCACTCCGGCAGCCCGCCGTTCTCCCACTCCGCGCAGATGTACGGCCCCGGGCGGACGATCGCCCACAGCCCCGCCGCGTGCGCCGCGTCCAGGAACCGGCCCAGCGCCTCCGGGTCCCGGAACACCCCGGGCCGCGGCTCGTGCAGATTCCACGGCACATACGTCTCCACGCAGTTCAGCCCCATCGCCCTGAGCATCGCCAGCCGGTGGCCCCACTGCGCCTCGTGCACCCGGAAGTAGTGCATCGCACCGGACAGCAGCCGCACCGGCCGCCCGTCCACCGTGAAGTCCCGCTCGCCCACCGCACACCGCGCCACGTCGCCCGCCCCTGTGTCGTCCCGTGCCGCCGGCGCCGTGCCGCGGCCACCTGGGCGCCGACGGGCCGTACGGGCACGGTCATCGATACGTCATCGGTCACCCTCGCCCTCTGGCGGTGCGCCGGTCCATGGACAAAGATCGACCCTGCTTGGACGGTTCGACGGAGAGATACGGAGCGACGGGAGGCCGGGCGTGTACCACACCTGGATGCGGTACTTCACGCCGAACCCGGTCCACCACCGGCTCGGCCTGGTGTGCCTGGGCGTTGGCCTCCAGCACGGCGCACTGCCCACGGTCGGCCCGCGCACCCTCGACCACCACGTCGCCATCGTCATCAGCGCCGGCCGCGGCTGGTGCACCGCCCCCGACGGCCGCCGCCACCCGGTCACCGCCCCCGCCCTGCTGTGGATCACGCCGGGCGTGGTGCACCACTACGGGGCCGACCCCGAGACCGGCTGGGACGAAAGCTTCGTCGACTTCACCGGCCCGGCCGCCGCCACCTACACCGAACTCGGCTACATCGAGCCGGACCGGCCCGTCGTACCACTCGCGGACACCGGACCCGCGCGGGCCGCGGTCGGGCGCATCGCACGGGCCGCACGCCGCGGCAACCCCCTGCTCGAAGTCGAGACCTCCGCCGCCGTTCACGAACTCCTGGTCGCCCTGCGCCGCGCCCGCGCCGACACCGACGCCGACGGCGACCCCGTCCTCCAGGCCCTGGCCCGCGACGCTTTCCTCCCCCTCTCGGTCGCCGAACACGCCGCGCGCCACGGTATGACCCCCGCCGAACTCCGCACCGCCGTCCGCCGCGGCGCCGGCTGCAGCCCCAAGGACTACCTCCTCGGCATACGACTGGGCCGCGCCAAGGAACTCCTGGTAGGCACCGAACTCCCGGTCGCCGCGGTCGCCCGCCGCGTCGGCTACGACGACCCGGCCTACTTCAGCCGCCTCTTCACCCGCCGCGTAGGCACCGCCCCCATCCGCTTCCGCGACCGCCAGGTCCACAACGTGCCCGGCGGCTGGTCCACGCAGATCCCGGACCCGAACGATCCCCCTTTGGTCAGCGGCTGGAGCGGCTGAGGGGTTTGCCGGTGGCTGGGCGCCGTTCGCCTTCGGCGTGTGGGTGGCGGGTCGGAGGGGACGCCCGGTACCCCGTCCTCGGCGCGGGCGGCCCTGGTCCCAGAGGTTGGGAGCCCCGTTGTTCGCTCCGGTCCTGCGGGCGGGGCACCGGACATCCCCTCCGACCACCGTCCGTGCGCGGCTGACCCGCCGTACCGATGACTGTTACGGCGGCCGTGCAGCGGCACCTCTTGGCAGGCCTCTGGTCCCCGCAGAATGGGCGCGGGCC
>NZ_BBNO01000011.1:0-214881 GCF_000829715.2 Streptomyces lydicamycinicus
GGCCGCGGGCTCATCCTTCACCGCCGGAGCTTTCCACCACCAGACCATGCGGTCGGAGGTCGTATCCGGTATTAGACCCCGTTTCCAGGGCTTGTCCCAGAGTGAAGGGCAGATTGCCCACGTGTTACTCACCCGTTCGCCACTAATCCCCTCCCGAAGGAGGTTCATCGTTCGACTTGCATGTGTTAAGCACGCCGCCAGCGTTCGTCCTGAGCCAGGATCAAACTCTCCGTGAATGTTTACCCGTAATCGGGTGAACACACACGAGAGCGGAACGACCAGACGGAATAGGTCCGGTCGTTCACAGCGTCCTCGCTGTGTGTGCCATCCGCACCACATGGGTGCCGATGGGCTTTTCAAAGGAACCTCATCCTCCGGATGTTTCCGGTGGACGGGGTATCAACATATCTGGCGTTGACTTTTGGCACGCTGTTGAGTTCTCAAGGAACGGACGCTTCCTTTGTGCCTGTTTCACCAGGCTCTCCGGGCGCTTCCCTTCGGTCTTGCGTTTCCGACTCTATCAGATCCTTGCGGGCCCGATTTTCGCCGGTGCGTTTCCGCCTTTCGGCTTCTTCGCGTTTCCAACCTTACCAGATCCGTTTCCGTCTCTGGCGCCCTGCTGGAGCGGGCTCGGCCGTTTGGCTTTCGCTTTTCGGCCTTTCCGACTCTAACAGATCCGGATTTCGTTTCGTTTCCGGTTCCGATTTCCGTCGGAGGTCCGCCTCGGAGCAGTTATTTGCTGCTGCCTTTCGGCGGGTTACTACTTTAGCGGCTTTCCCTGGCGACTCATAATCGGGTCGACGGGGTCGAATTTCGGCAACGCGAAAGAGGACCCGTCAGGGAATCGTTGAGAGTAGTTGGTTGTGCCGCCTGGCGGTCTGCGCAGATAGCGCTGCCCGTCTCCAGCGGCTCGGGCTACGTTAGGCGGTTCGCCACACAGAGTCAAGTAGCCGTGGTGGCGCGGCGCCGGTTGCGCGGGACGTGGCGGCGGTAGGGGCTGACGGTGGGGTCGTCGGCGATCCAGTAGCGCCAGGGGTGGTCCGCGCCGTCTCCGCCGACACCGGTGCGCGGGCCGTTGCGTACCCGCTCGGGGGCCGGCGGTTCGCCGGGGAGCAGGGAGAGCGGGGCAGCGCCGCCGGTGCACAGGTCGGTGCTGTCGAGGGTGCGGTCGATGTCGAGGGCGGTGGCCAGGCGGGCCGGGCCCTTCGCCAGTTCGTTGGCGCTGCGGGCCTTGGGGCGGCGGCCGGCGGCCAGGGGCGTACCGGTGAGGATCTCGCCGGCGCGCAGCAGGACACCGCTCGCCTCGCCCTCGGGGCCGCAGACCACGTTGAGGCTGAACCACATCCCGTAGATGAAGTAGACGTACGCATGGCCGGGCGGGCCGAACATGGCGGCGTTGCGTGCGGTGCGGCCGCGGTAGGCGTGGGAGCCGGGGTCGGTCTCGCCGTCGTACGCCTCGACCTCGGTGAGCCGGAGGGTGATCGGACCGTCGGGGGTGTTGCGGAGGAGGGTCCGGCCCAGCAGGTCAGGGGCCACCTCCACGACGGGCCGGTCGAAGAAGTCGCGGGTGAGCGGCATACGTTCCGGTACATCGGTCATGCGGACCGAGCGTAGTGGAGCCGTTGGAGAGGGCGGCTGGCCATGGAAGCGCCGAGGTTGGGAAGGTGTGGCGTGGAACCGGCTTGCGCGGTTTCGCGTTCGTAGGAATCAAGCCGAGATCTCGGCGCGCTACACAAAGCACAGGCGTTCCGCCTGGGGAGGACGAGCATGGGATTCAAGAAGCTGCTGGCGAGCCTGGGCGCCGGGGGCGCGTCGGTGGAGACGGTGCTCTTCGAGGAGAACGTGGTCCCGGGTGGGGTCGTGCAGGGCGAGGTGCGGATCCAGGGCGGTTCGGTGGCCCAGGAGATCCAGGGGCTGTCGGTCGGGCTCCAGGCGCGCGTCGAGGTGGAGAGCGGCGAGGAGGAGTACAAGCGGAACGTCGAGTTCACCAAGGTGCAGCTGGGCGGGGAGTTCACGGTGCAGCCGGGGGCGGCGCACACCGTCCCGTTCGGGCTGGAGATTCCGTGGGAGACGCCGATCACCACGTTCCTGGGCACGCATCTGCACGGGATGAGCGTCGGGGTGACGACGGAGCTGGCGATCGCCCGGGCGGTGGACTCCAGTGACCTGGACCCGGTGAATGTGCACCCGCTGCCGGCGCAGCAGGCGATTCTGGACGCGTTCGGGCGCCTCGGGTTCCGCTTCAAGGCCGCTGACCTGGAGCAGGGTCACATTCGGGGGACGCGGCAGCAGCTGCCGTTCTACCAGGAGATCGAGTTCTACGCGCCGCAGCAGTACCGCGGGCTCAACCAGGTCGAGCTGTCGTTCGTGGCGGACGACCGGGAGATGGACGTCATCCTCGAGATGGACAAGAAGCCGGGGCTGTTCAGCGAGGGGTCGGACACCTACCGGTCGTTCACGGTCGGGCTGAACGACTTCGAGGGGACCGACTGGGCGGCATACCTCAACCAGTGGCTGGCGGAGGTCGGCGGTAAGCGGAACTGGCTCTAACCTGGCCGGACAGGTGTCAGCAAGCGACCAGGAGGTGTTGCAGTGTCCGAGCTGAAGCGGCGGCCGCTCCCGCACGATTTCCATCCGCCGGTGCCGGAGTTCACGGTGCTGAGCGAGGAGGTGGAGCCGGGCGGGACGCTGCGGCCGGAGCAGGTCTTCGCCGAGGGGAACCGTTCACCGCAGCTGCGGTGGGAGGGTGCGCCCGCGGGGACGAAGAGCTACGCCGTCACCTGCTACGACCCGGACGCGCCGACGGGCAGCGGCTTTTGGCACTGGTCGCTGTTCGACATTCCGGCGTCGGTGACGGAGCTGCCGGCCGGTGCCGGGTCCGGGGAGATGAAGGGGCTGCCCGAGGGCGCCGTTCATGTCCGTAACGACTACGGGACGCGGGAATTCGGTGGCGCGGCGCCGCCGCCCGGGGACGGTCCGCACCGCTATGTGTTCACCGTCTACGCGGTGGACCAGGAGAAGCTCGGTCCGGACGCGGATGCCTCCCCCGCCGTGGTGGGCTTCAATCTGCGGTTCCACACCCTCGGGCGGGCCCAGCTGATCGCCGAGTACGAGGTGCCGGCGGCGGGCTGAGCGCCGTAATTCCGTTGCGCCCCGGCGCTTCCCGCACGCACAGTGGTGTCCGTGCCGCCGCCCCGTAAGAAGGGCGTCGGGCAGCTGGTACCGCAGTGGCGGGAGCGTCGGGGCGCAGGTGTGTCGTCCGACGCTTGCCGGAGCCCTACGTGTCTCGGGCGTCCTCGCCGGCTGCCGTACGCTCCGGGTCTCGCGTGTTTCACGGGGGTGGGACCCGGAGCGCACGCTTTTCGTGCCGTGCCGGCGCCGCCGGAACACCTCTTTTTCATCTGCCGATCGTCCGCCATTTCCCTTGTGGCATACGGAAATTGCGTTGTTCGGGGAATACCTGCCGCTGCACAGTGGAGCAACTTCGCCGCGGGGGCGGAGCGGGTCCGGGAGGTGGACGGGATGCGCGAGACGCTGGTGCTCAATGCGAGCTTCGAGCCGCTGTCGACGGTGTCGCTGCGGCGTGCGGTGGTGCTGGTCATGCAGGACAAGGCCGTCGTCGAGCACGCTCACCCGGGGCTGCGCATCCGTGCCGCTTCGGTGGATGTGCCGGTGCCGCAGGTGATCAGGCTGAGCAGGTACGTACGGGTGCCGTTCCGAAGACGGGCGCCGTGGTCGCGGCGGGGTGTGCTGGTGCGTGACCAGCACCGGTGCGCGTACTGCGGGCGCCGGGCGACGACCGTGGACCATGTCGTGCCGCGGTCGCACGGTGGTGGTGACACCTGGCTGAATACCGTCGCCTCGTGTGCGGAGGACAACCACCGCAAGGCGGACCGTACGCCCGAGCAGGCGGGGATGCGGCTGCTGCGGAGGCCGTTCGAGCCGACGCCGGCGGATGCGCTGCTGTCGACGCTGGGGGTGTCGGTGCGGGACGGGCTGCCGGAGTGGCTGCCGGTCCCGGCGTAGCGCGCGCCCTCCGGAATTCTCGTCCAGCTCCCCCTACTTCAGGAGGAGCTGGACGATGGCCAGCAGGCCGACGAGCACGATGACGGCGCGCAGGGCGGTGGGCGGCAGCCGTCGGCCGACCTTCGCGCCGAGCTGGCCGCCGAGGGTGGAGCCCACCGCGATCAGGGCGACGGCGAGCCAGTCGAACTCCGCGACGAAGAGGAAGAAGACCGCCGCCACGCCGTTGACGACGGCCGCGAGGACGTTCTTGATGGCGTTGATCCGCTGGAGGTCCTCGTGGAGCAGCACGCCCATCAGGGAAACGTAGATCACCCCCTGCGCGGCGCCGAAGTAGCCGCCGTAAACGCTGGCCAGCATCAGGCCGAGGAGCAGGGCGGGGCCGCCATCGGGGTGGGCGGTGGTGCCGTTGCGCTCGCGCCGGGCGCGGACCTTCGCGGCGAGCTTGGGCTGCGCGACGACGAGGACGAGCGCGACGGCGATCAATACCGGGACGATGGTGTCGAAGGCTTTGGAGGGCAGCGCCAGCAGCAGGATGGCGCCGCCGAGGCCGCCGATGAGGGCGAAGACGGCGAAGCGCAGCAGCCGGCGGCGCTGGCCGGCCAGCTCGCGGCGGTAGCCGAAGGCGCCGCTGAGCGAACCGGGCACCAGGCCAAGGGTGTTGGAGACATTGGCCGTGACGGGCGGCAAGCCGACGGCGAGCAGCACCGGGAAGGTGATCAGCGTCCCGGATCCGACGATGGTGTTGATCGTGCCGGCGCCGATCCCGGCGGCGAAGACTGCGACTGCTTCCCCGATGGACAAGGCCATCTCCTCACATGGTCAGGGTCGCCTCCCCGCCATGAAGGTCGAGGGGCCACCACTGATCATGCACGAGGCCGAACGGTCAGTCGATGGGGGGCGTTTCGCGGTTCGGCGAGCTGGGCTTGGGGATGGAGCCGCCGCCCGCCGGGTTGAAGTTGCCGATGGCGCCGCCGAGGCCCTTGAGGGCGTCGCCGATCTCGCTGGGCACGATCCAGAGCTTGTTGGCGTCGCCTTCGGCGATCTTCGGAAGCATCTGGAGGTACTGGTAGGAGAGCAGCTTCTGGTCCGGGTCTCCGGCGTGGATCGACTCGAAGACCACCCGGATCGCCTGGGCCTCACCCTCGGCGCGCAGGGCCGCGGCCTTGGCCTCACCCTCGGCGCGCAGGATCGAGGACTGCTTCTCACCTTCGGCGGTGAGGATCTGGGACTGCCGGACACCTTCGGCCTGGAGGATGGCGGCGCGCTTGTCGCGGTCGGCGCGCATCTGCTTCTCCATCGAGTCCTGGATGGAGGTCGGCGGCTCGATGGCCTTCAGCTCGACGCGGTTGACGCGGATGCCCCACTTGCCGGTGGCCTCGTCGAGGACGCCGCGCAGCGCCGCGTTGATCTCCTCGCGGGAGGTCAGGGTCCGTTCGAGGTCCATACCGCCGATGATGTTCCGCAGCGTGGTGACGGTGAGCTGCTCGATGGCCTGGATGTAACTGGCGACCTCGTACGTCGCGGCGCGGGCGTCGGTCACCTGGTAGTAGATGACGGTGTCGATGTTCACGACCAGGTTGTCCTGGGTGATCACCGGCTGTGGCGGGAACGGGACGACCTGCTCGCGGAGGTCGATGCGGTTCCGGATGGAGTCGATGAACGGGACGACGATGTTCAGGCCGGCGTTGAGGGTGCGGGTGTAGCGGCCGAAGCGTTCGACGATGGCGGCGCTGGCCTGTGGGATGACCTGGATCGTTTTGATGAGTGCGATGAACACGAGCACCACCAGGATGATCAGGACGATGATGATCGGTTCCACAGCGGCTCCCGTGCCCTTCGTTGCTGGTCCGTGCCGGCCGGCGACCGGCTTGCCGTTGATCAGTCTTTCAGAGACGTGGCTCGTCGCGCAGCGTGTTCGGGTCAGATGACGACAGCGGTGGCGCCTTCGATCTCGACGACGTCGACCTGTTGGCCGGGCTCGTAGACCTGGTTGCCGTCGAGGGCGCGGGCGGACCAGACCTCGCCGGCGAGTTTGATGCGGCCGCCGCCTCCGCCGTCGACCCGCTCCAGGACCGTGGCGCTGCGGCCCTTCAGCGCGTCGACTCCGGACGCGAGTTGGGGGCTCTGGCCGCGATGGCGGTTGGCGATGGGGCGTACGACCGCGATCAGCGCGACCGATACGGCGGCGAAGACGATGAATTGCAGGACGGTGCCGCCACCGACGCCTGCAGTGACGGCACCGGCGACGGCGCCGACCGCGAGCATCCCGAATTCGGGCATCGCGGTCACGACGAGCGGAATGCCCAGTCCTACGGCGGCGATCAGCCACCACACCCATGGATCCACGGCTTCATGGTAGATCCGTGCGGCTGCCCGGGACAGGGCACGATCGGTCAGCGGCGCGGACTGGCGCCTCACGTGGCCGGGCGGCGGGCGGCGCTCAGGTCAGGGGCAGACCCTGCGCCGTCCAGCGGTCGTTGCCGTTGCGCTCGACGATCAGCGGGAGGCCGAAGCAGTGCGAGAGGTTGCTGGAGGTCAGTTCGAGTTCGAGCGGGCCGGCGGCCAGCACCTTGCCCTGACGGATCATCAGGACGTGGGTGAAGCCCGGGGCGATCTCCTCGACATGGTGGGTGACCATGATCATGGAGGGGGCGTACGGGTCGCGGGCGAGACGGCCGAGGCGGCGCACCAGGTCCTCGCGGCCGCCGAGGTCGAGGCCGGCGGCCGGCTCGTCCAGCAGGAGCAGCTCGGGGTCGGTCATCATCGCGCGGGCGATCAGGGTGCGCTTGCGCTCGCCCTCGGAGAGGGTGCCGAACTTCCGGTCCAGGTAGGCGGTCATGCCGAGGCGGTCCAGGAATGCCCGGGCGCGCTGCTCGTCGATGTCGTCGTAGTTCTCCTGCCAGCTCGCCGTCATGCCGTACGCGGCGGTGAGAACGGTCTGGAGCACGGTCTGGCTGCGCGGCAGCTTGTCGGCGAGGGCGATACCGGCGATGCCGATGCGCGGGCGGAGATCGAAGACGTCGACCTTGCCGAGCTGCTCACCGAGGATCGAGGCGCTGCCGGAGCTCGGGAAGAGGTAGCTGGAGGCGAGGTTCAGCAGGGTGGTCTTGCCCGCCCCGTTGGGGCCGAGGATGACCCAGCGCTCCCCCTCCTTCACCGACCAGGAGACCTGGTCCACCAGAGCCCGTCCTTCGCGGACCACGGATACGTCCACCAGCTCCAGCACATCGCTCATGAGCGCGTTGTCTCCCATTGCTTCTCGGTCGTCGCATACACCTGTAGGCGCAGCCCCCCTGCAAACCTACGCCACTCGTTGTCGGTGCTCTTCCCTAGGCTGGGGACCATGCTCGATGAACCTCGTTCAGGACGGCTGGCGGCATGGGGAAATGCCCTTTTGGCCGGACTTGTCTCACCTGATGAAGCCGCGCATCGGATCGCGGACGACGATGCGGTACACCGCGTGGAGGGCCTGCCCGGGGAGGCGGCGCCGGTCGGGCTGACGCTCGCGCTGGGACGGCTGCGGGCGCTGGGGGCCGTCGGCCTGCGGGTGGCGCTGCCGGTGCCCGGCCATCCGCTGGGGCTGTGCGGACCGCCGGAATTCAACGCACGGGCCCTGGAGGCCGAGGAGGCGGTGATCGCCTCGGGGGCCGGGCTCGGGCTCGTTCCGGAGACGTACGAGGCCGGGCCGGAGGGCGGCACCGGGCCCGATGTGCATGTGGAGGTGGTCTGGCGCTGTCTGCCGGTACGGGAGGCGCCGCCCGCCGATGTGCCGTCGCTGGGCGAGGCGGAGCGGGAGCTGGCGGAGGCGCTCCAGGAGGCGACCGCGCTGCTCTCGCGGCTGGATGTCGCCGGCTCCGGTCCGGTGGCGCAGGCGGCGCTGGCGGCGTACCGGGCGCGGGCGGAGGCCGGACGGCAGGTGCTCGCCCCCGGGTATCCGCCGCGGGCGGTGCGGGTGCTGGAGCTGGCGCAGCGGGTCGGTGCGCTCATCGGCATCGCGCAGCGGGCCGGCGGGGACGGCCGGGAGCACGGCGCGGCGGTGAGCTCGTCGGAGATCGCGGCCCGTGCCGAGGCGCTGCGGCCGGTGGAGCGTACGGCCCGGCGGGCGCAGGTGGCGGCGTACAACTCCGCGGTGGAGGAGCGGGAGCGGAACCGGGGCTGAAACGGGACAGGCCCCGCCGGACCATTGTGTGGTCGACGGGGCCCGTGCCGAAGTGGGGCGCACGGCTCTGGGCAGGCGGAGCCGGGCATCCCAGATCGGACAACCTCAGTTGTTGGAGCTGACGTTGTCGAAGGTGGGGTTGAACACACCGATGACATTGGCGCTGTTCCCGGTGGCGTTCACGGGGACGTGCACGGGCACCTGCGCCAGGTTGCCGGAGCCGATGCCGGGGGAGTTCGTGGCCCTGCCGTCGGCCTGCGCGCCACTGGTGGCGAAGGCCGAACCCGCGGCCGCACCGAGGGCGAGACCGGTGGTGGCAAGGACGAGAGCGGCCTTCTTGGCGGTGTTCATGGGGGGGGTGTTCCTCACGTGGTGGCACAGGGCCGGAATGACGGGGGCGGAGGGAGGGGACCGGCCCCGCGCCCTGCGGGGCGGGCCGGTCCGGGGCGACCCGCGCGGACCGTGGCGTCGCGCGGGTCAGGCGGAGCCTGCGGGCAGGCCCGTGCTCAGGGGTTGAGGCAGGGGGCGCCGAAGGTGGGGTTGAGCGCACCGATGACGGTGGCGGTGGTGCCGCAGACGTTCACCGGGACGTGCACCGGGACCTGGACGTTGTTGCCGGAGACGATGCCCGGGGAGTCCATCGAGGCGCCCTGCGCCTGCGGGGTGTGCGCCGAGGCGATGCCGGCGCCCGCGAGGGCGAGACCGCTCGCCGCCACCGTGACGGCCATTGCGCGCTTGATGTTCTTCACTTCTCTAGCTCCTCGTTGCCGTTGCCGTGGCCAGCCGCCACGGCTGCACTGGACAACGGACCGGCCCGGGAAGGGATACGCCAAACGGGCTACGGCTACACGACAGTATGAATCTCGGATCTGACGACGACATTCCGGTTGCTGTCGTTGTACAGGGGCGCCGGGGTCGTACAGGAGACCGCGGTGCGGCGGTCCTCCCGTACGGCGGTCAGGCCCCGATGCCGTGCCGTACGGCCCACAGGGCGGCCTGGGTGCGGTCGGCGAGGTCGAGCTTCATGAGGATGTTGGAGACATGGGTCTTGACGGTCTTCTCGGACAGCACCAGCGCGCGGGCGATTTCACGGTTGGAGCGGCCGTCCGCGATCAGGCCGAGGACCTCACGCTCCCGGTCGGTGAGTGAGGTACCGCGCCCCTGGCCACCGTTGTTCTCCTCCTGGGCGAGCAGCGCGCCGGCCACCTCCGGCTGGAGCAGGACATGGCCCGCGTGTACGGAGCGGATGGCGCCGGCCAGCGCGTCCGGATCGATGTCCTTGTAGACATAGCCGGCCGCGCCCGCGCGCAGCGCCGGGACGACGGTGCGCTGTTCGGTGAAGCTGGTCACGACCAGCACCCGGGCGGGGTTGTCGAGTTCACGCAGCTTGCGGAGCGCCTCGATACCGTCCATGCCGGGCATCTTGACGTCCATCAGGACCACGTCGGGGCGCAGTTCCTCGGCGGCGGCGATGCCCTCGGCCCCGTCGGAGGCCTCCCCCACCACCTCGATGTCCTCCTGGACCTCCAGGAACGTCCGCAGCCCGCGGCGCACGACCTGGTGATCGTCGACGAGCAGGACGCGGATGACCCGCCCCTCGCCTGTCGCCCGGCGGCCCGGCCGCTCCCTGCCGTCGTCCCGGGGAAGCCCCATCGCACCGTCCCTGTCTCTCTCAGCCACCGGGCACCTCCATCTCGACAGCGGTGCCCTTGCCGGGCTCCGACTCCACGGTGAGCTTTCCCCCGACGCCGCCGGCGCGGTCGCGCATCGAGACCAGGCCGAGATGACGGCCGGCCCGGCGGACCGCGCGGGGGTCAAAACCACAGCCGTCGTCGGCGATCCGCAGCAGCGCGCCCTGGCCGTCGCGGACCAGGCTCACCTCGACGGTCTTGGCGCCGGAGTGCCGCAGCGCGTTGTGCAGCGCCTCCTGGGCGACCCGGAGAAGGGCCTCCTCCTGGGCGGCGGGCAGTGCCCGGAGGCCGTGGGCCTCGAAGGTGACCCGTGCGGAGTGGGCCCGGTCCAGGACCTGGGCCTGTGAGCGCAGGGTGGCGACCAGGCCGTCCTCGTCCAGGGCCGCGGGCCGCAGTTCGATGACGGCGGCCCGCAGTTCGTCGGCGGCCTCCGCGGCCAGCGCGGCGACCTGGTGCAGCTCGTCCTTGGCGCGGGCCGGGTCCCGGTCGACCAGGGCGGTGGCGGCCTGGGCGGTGAGGCGGAGCGAGAAGAGCTTCTGGGCGACGGCGTCGTGCAGCTCATGGGCGAGCCGGGCGCGCTCCCCGGCGATGGTGAGCTCACGGCTGCGCTCGTAGAGGCGGGCGTTGGTCAGGGCGATGGCGGCGTGCTGGGCGAGTATCCCGAGCAGCCGCTCGTCCTCCTCGGTGAAACCGCAGCCGCCGGCCGGCTTGGGGCAGCGCTTGTTTGCCAGGAAGAGGGCGCCGAGGATCTCGTCACCGTCGGCGACCGGCAGGCCGAGGAAGTCGGACATATCGGGGTGGGCCTCCGGCCAGCCACCGAAGCGCGGGTCCGTCCGGACGTCGGCGAGCCGCTCGGGAGTGGCGTGGTGCAGCATCGCGGCGAGGATGCCGTGCTGGCGGGGCAGCGGGCCGATGGCCTTCCACTGCTCGGCACTGACGCCGTCCACCACGAACTGGGCGAAGCCGCCGTGATCGTCGGGCACTCCCAGGGCGGCGTACTCGGCGTCCAGCAGCTCGCGGGCCGAGGCCACGATCGTCTTGAGGACGTCGCGCACCTCCAGATGCCTGCTCATCGCCAGGATCGCGGTGCTCACCGCGGGGATCCCGGCTCCCGGTCCGTTGGTCATGGGCTCACCGTACCGGCGGGGCGACCAGGCCGTATCGGTCCGATGACGGCTGCCGCCTACGCCCCCCGGCCTAGGCCGAATGCCCTGGCCACGGCCGGTCCGGCGGCCGACGTCCGGGGCGTGGCGCCGTTCCTACCGTGAGGGCGAGGGCCGGGCTCCCGGTCCGGGCCGAAAGGGGATGTGATCATGCCGGTGGCGATCATCACGGGGGCATCGAAGGGGCTGGGCCGGGCGCTCGCCGCGGCGCTGGCCGGGCGGGGCTGGGATCTGGTGGTGGACGCCAGGTCGGCGGGGCCGCTGGAGGAGGCGGCGCGGGAGCTGCGCGCGGCGGGACAGGGAGCGGGGCGAGGGGCGGCGGCCCGGGTGGTGGCGCTGCCCGGGGACGTGGTGGACGCCGGACACCGGGCGGCGCTGGTGGCGGCGGCCGGTGAGCTGGGCGGGCTCGATCTGCTGGTGAACAACGCGAGCGTGCTGGGGGCCGAGCCGCTGGTGCGGCTGGCGGACCATCCGCTGGAGGGGCTGCGGGCGGCGCTGGAGGTGAATGTGGTGGCGCCACTGGGACTTATTCAGGAAGCCATGCCCCTTTTGCGCATGTCCTCCTATTTGGCGTCGTATGAGGAAGTGGTGCCTCACGCAAATAGCACCCTTGGGGGAGGCGGTGACAACAATGGCAGGGGATACGATTCACACCCCAATATCGAGAATGTCCGAAATGCCGGTTCGTCCGATTCGCCCCCTTATATAGGGACAGGTGGGGCGATTCTCAACATCAGCTCGGACGCCGCCGTCGAGGCCTATCCGACCTGGGGCGGATACGGGGCCGCCAAGGCGGCACTGGACCAGCAGTCGGCGGTGCTCGCGGTGGAGGAACCGGGGCTGCGGGTGTGGTGGGTGGACCCGGGCGATATGCGGACCGACCTCTACGCGGCCGCCGCTCCGGAGGACGACCCCTCGGGGCGCCCGCTGCCCGCCACGGTGGTCCCGGGGCTGCTGCGACTGCTGGACGGCGGCGCCCCCAGCGGGCGGTATACGGCGGCGGCCACGCCCGGCGGGGTGAGCTCCCGGTGATCGCGGATCTGCTGCGGGTCCCGGACGAGCTGTCGGCCCGTGTCCCGGCCGAGCAGCGGGGGCCCGGTCTGGGCCGGGACGCCGTACGACTGCTGGTGAGCCGGGGCACGGCCGAGGTTGACCACCACACCTTTGGGGAGCTGCCCGATCTGCTGGCGGCCGGGGACGTCCTGGTGGTGAACACCTCACGGACGCTGCCGGCGGCGGTGGACGGCCGGGCCGGGGACGGCCGGGGGCGCGGTGAGCCGGTGGTGGTGCACTTCTCGACCCGCGGGGACCGGTGGCATCCGGCGGGCCGGGCGGCGGCCGGGCGCTGGGCGGTGGAGCTGCGCAGCCCGGACGGGCACGGCAGCACCCGGCCGCGGGCGGGCGGCCCGGCGGGCACCGTGGTGCGGCTGCCCGGCGGGGCACGGCTGGTCCTGGAGGCCCCGGTGGACCCCGGGGGCGTACGGCTGTGGTGGGCACGGGTGACGGGCGCGCGGGTGCCGGAGCTGATGCGGCGCCACGGGCGACCGATCCGCTACGGCTACACGGACCGGGACCAGCCGCTGGCCGCGTACCAAACGGTGTTCGCGGTGGACGCGCCCGGCGGCGGCAGTGCGGAGATGCCGAGCGCGGCCCGGCCCTTCACCGCGGAGCTGGTGGCGCGGCTGGTGAGCAAGGGGGTGCAGTTCGCGCCGGTCTCGCTGCACACGGGGGTCGCGTCGGCGGAGGCGTTCGAGCCGCCGTACCCGGAGCGGTTCGTGGTGCCGCCGGTGACGGCGTGGCTGGTGAACGCCGCACGAGCACGGCGCAGGGCGGCGGCGCGGCGGGGCCGGGCCGCGGGCGGCACCCCCGCCGGGCGGATCGTGGCGGTGGGGACCACGGCCGTACGGGCCCTGGAATCGGCGGCCGGGGCGGACGGGCGGGTACGGCCCGCGGCCGGCTGGACGGAGCTGGTGGTGACGCCGGAGCGCGGGGTGCGGGCGGTGGACGGTCTGCTCACCGGGCTGCACGAACCCACCGCGTCCCATCTGCTGATGCTGGAGGCGGTGGCGTCGGCGACGGCGGGGACAGCGGACGGGGAGATGCTGCGGCACGCCTACGCGGCGGCGGTGCGGGGGCGCTATCTGTGGCACGAATTCGGGGATCTGCATCTGGTGCTGCCGGACTGAGGTCCGGAGTCGGTGGCGCCGCGCCCGCCCTATGAAGCGCCGCACCGCCGCCCCACGCCGCCGTGACGGGCGCGCGGCGTGGGGGGGCGGCGGTGCGGCGGCGCAGGCCCGTCGGCGGGCGCGCGCTCGCGGTGATTCCAGCGCGCTTTCCCCTCACCGGAATGCGAAGTGTCCGATTTGACCAGAAAGTCCCTCGATTGAGTCGCGGGCGAGTTCTGGCATATACAGGCTGTGCGTTTGCAATTACGTCTGGCGAGACAAACCCCTTGGCACTGTGACGCCGCGCATAGGACGCAGGTCACTTACGAGCGGGGGTAGTGGAACCGTAAATAGGGCTTGAGCTGGGCCGCTGCTATCGGGGACGGAATATTCCGCACCGTGGTTCCACTAAGTCGGATCGTACGTCACACCTTTGCCGGGGCAATTTCCTGCCGCTAAGAATGGCTTTCGTCGCTCGGCGCCGTGGTCGGAAACTCGGCGTTCGCCCCGCTCAAGGCCCGTGCGACCTCCCCCCATTCGGAAGGTCTGTCCCGCCATGCCTAAGCACCTCACTTCTGGTCTCCCCCGCCTGTCCCGGACCCACAAGCTCTCCGTCGCCGGTGTCGCCACCGCCGGCGCCGCCGCACTGGTCTTCAGCATCGTTCCGGGCGCCGGCGCCGACCAGGGCACGAGCCAGGCCACCGCCGTCGAGAACGTGAAGCCGGTTGCCTTCAGCGCGGTAGCCACCGCCGCCAAGACCCAGCAGGCCACGATTACCCAGCAGGCCGACAACTCCGCCGCCAAGGGCAAGGCCGAGGCCGCCGCCAAGAAGGCCGCCGCCGAGAAGGCCGCCAAGGCCAAGGCCGTCGCCGCGGCGAAGGCGAAGGCCGCGAAGGAGCGCGCGGCGAAGGCCGCCGCGAACCGGTCCGAGGTGCGCACCGCGATCCCCGCGGCCGCCCCGAAGCCGGCCGCCAAGCCCGCCGCCAAGGTCTACCCGGACAACCTGGACGGCTGGATCCGCGAGTCGCTGGACATCATGGCCAAGAAGGGCATCCCCGGCTCCTACGAGGGCATCCACCGCAACATCATGCGGGAGTCCAGCGGTAACCCGATGGCCATCAACAACTGGGACATCAACGCCATCAACGGCACCCCGTCCAAGGGCCTGCTCCAGGTGATCCAGCCGACCTTCAACGCGTACCACGTCGAGGGCACCTCCTGGAACCTGTACGACCCGGTCGCCAACATCACCGCCGCCTGCAACTACGCGGCCGACCGCTACGGCTCGATGGACAACGTCAACTCGGCGTACTGAGCCGGCGCTTGACGCGGTCCGCGCACACCGCCGAGGGGCGGCACCCGTTTCGGGTGCCGCCCCTCGGGCGTTGCCGTGCGGTGCGCGGCGTTACTTGCGCATGACCTCCGGCTCGTGGCGGCGCAGCAGCCGCGCGACGACGAAGGCAAGGGCGACGCCCAGCGTGATCAGGATGATCATGTCCATCACATAGACGCCGGTCTGGTGCTTCCACAGCGGGTCCGGGTTGCCCGGCTCCCACGGCAGCAGCGTGTTCATGTCGGCGGTCGCGCCCATCGCGCCAACGGCCCAGCGCGACGGCATCAGCCAGGCGAACTGCGCGACGCCCACCGTGTCGAAGAGCTGGAAGAGCACGCCGGTGAAGACGACCTGGACGATGGCGAACATGACCAGCAGCGGCATGGTCTTCTCCGCGGTCTTGACCAGCGCGGAGATGATCAGGCCGAACATCATCGAGGTGAAGCCGAGCGCGATGATCGCCAGCGCCATCTCGATCGCCGGGGCCTTCGCCACCAGGAGACCCTCCTCCGGCATGTTCCGGGTCGAGAAACCGATCGCCGCGATGATCACGCCCTGGATGGCCGTGACCACGCCGAGCACGATCACCTTCGACATCAGATACGCCGACCGCGACAGACCGGTGGCCCGTTCGCGCTCGTAGATGACGCGCTCCTTGATGAGCTCACGGACCGAGTTGGCGGCGCCCGAGAAGCACATGCCGACCGCGAGGATCAGCATGATCGTGCTCGCGTCGCGGTTGGTGCGGTGTCTGTTCAGCGGACCGTAGCCGAGGCCGTAGTCGCTGGGGATCAGCATCGAGACCACACCGAGCACGGCGGGCAGGATCAGCATCAGCCCGAGGAAACCGCGGTCGGAGGCGAGCACCGAGACATAGCGGCGCATCAGCGTCCACAGCTGCGAGCCCCAGCTCTGGGACTTCTGTATCCGGGCCGGCGGCACCTGGACATTGACCGACTGCGGGGCGACGGCGTCGATGTCGGCGGCGTACATCTGGTAGTGCGGGGAGCCGCGCCAGCGCCCCATCCAGTCGTAGTCGCGGTAGTTCTCGAACGCCGAGAAGACATCCGCCCAGGTGTCGTACTGGAAGAAGTTGAGCGCCTCGTCCGGCGGGCCGAAGTAGGCCACGCCGCCGCCCGGGGCCATCACCAGCAGCTTGTCGCAGAGCCCGAGTTCGGCCACCGAGTGCGTGACGACCAGGACCGTACGGCCGTCGTCGGCGAGGCCGCGCAGCAGCTGCATGACATCGCGGTCCATGCCCGGGTCGAGTCCGGAGGTCGGCTCGTCCAGGAAGATCAGCGACGGCTTGGTGAGCAGCTCCAGGGCCACCGACACCCGCTTGCGCTGACCACCGGAGAGCGAGGTGACCCGCTTGTCCTTGTGGACATCGAGCTTGAGCTCGCGCAGCACCTCGTCGATCCGGGCCTCGCGCTCGGACTCCGCGGTGTCGCCGGGGAAGCGGAGCTTGGCGGCGTAGCGCAGTGCCTTCTGGACGGTCAGCTCCTTGTGCAGGATGTCGTCCTGCGGAACCAGACCGATGCGCTGGCGCAGTTCGGCGAACTGCTTGTAGAGGTTCCGGTTGTCGTAGAGGACATCGCCCTGGTTGGCGGGCCGGTAGCCGGTCAGCGCCTTGAGGAGGGTCGACTTGCCGGAGCCCGAGGGGCCGATGACCGCGATCAGCGACTTCTCCGGGACGCCGAAGGAGACGTCCTTGAGGATCTGCTTGCCGCCGTCGACGGTGACCGTCAGATGGCGGGCCGAGAAGGAGACCTCGCCGGTGTCGACGAACTCCTCCAGGCGGTCGCCGACCAGCCGGAAGGTGGAGTGACCGACGCCGATGATGTCGTTCGGGCCGACCGGCGCCTTGCCGGACTTGGGGACCGGCTGGCCGTTGACGTACGTGCCGTTGTGGCTGCCGAGGTCATGGATCTCGAAGCGGCCGTCGGGGGTGGCGCGGAACTCGGCGTGGTGGCGGGAGACCTGGAGGTCGGAGACGACCAGCTCGTTCTCCAGCGCACGGCCGATGCGCATCACCCGGCCCATGTCGAGGCGGTGGAAGGTGGTCGGGCTGCGGTCGCCGTGGACCGGGCCGCCGCCCGCCTTCTGCGCCGGGCGCTCCTGCGGCGGGCGGGCCTGCTGTGGGGGCACGGCCTGCTGCGCGTGCTGAGGCTGCTGCGCCTGCTGGGGCGGGAGGTAGGGCTGCTGCTGGGCCTGCGGCGGCGCCTGCCAGCCCTGCTGGGCGGGCGGCTGGTGTGCGGGCGGCTGCTGAGCCGGCGGCTGCTGGTGTGCGGGGGGCGCCTGCCAACCCTGCGCGGCCTGCTGCTGCGGCGCGCTCGCCGGCGGCGCACTGAAGGCGCCGGCGGCCGGGGCCGACAAGGTCACCCGGGGGCCGTCGGTGGCATTGCCCAGATGCACGGTCGAGCCCGGGCCGATCTCCATCTGGTGGATCCGCTGGCCCTGGGCGTAGGTGCCGTTGGTGCTGCCCTGGTCTTCGATGATCCAGCTGCGGCCGGCCCATCTCACGGTGGCGTGCCGCCAGGAGACCCTGGCGTCGTCGAGCACCATGTCGCCCTGCGGATCACGGCCCACGTTGTAGGACCGGGACGGGTCGAGCGTCCAGGTCCTTCCGTTCAATTCGAGTACGAGTTCAGGCACTCCATGCCCCATTACATAGTCCCCCGAGTGACGCCCTGTATGGGAAGTCTAGGGATGGCGAACATCGTGAGGAACTATTTCAGGCTCGGCCCACCGACCGGAAACCGGGACGGGACCGGGGTGCAGGGAGCTCGCGCCGGTGCGCCAAACGCTCCCGGAGCACGGGAAGAACCCATGGATGGGCAAAGATCATCGGATACCGGGTGTTACGGACGGACCGGGTGCGGCGGGGGGCGACAGCGGCCGCCGAGTACGCCATGCATGTCCGCCCCGGAGGCCGCATGATGGGATGAAGCGGACGAATGCCCGGGGGGCGCCGCGGCCCGCCGCGGTCGCGTGCCCCCGGTCTGCCGAACGCTTCGGCCCGGCAAGGTCGTTGGCATGCCGAGCGGATGCCCTGGCCAACGGCCCGGGGCGGGCCGGACACGACTCCATAACGATCGACGGCGGCGGCCGCGGCCGGGAGCCACGGGGTGCGGGCGCGAGGAACGGGGACGCGCCGGTCCGAACCCCGGACACCCGTACGGACCCGCCCGCCCGGCGGCTACCGTAAGGGCACCATGAGCGCATCGCAGACCCCGCCTGCCACCGCCGTACCGGGCGATGACGTACCGACCCTTCTCGTGAAGATCTTCGGGAAGGACCGGCCCGGCATCACCGCAGGCCTCTTCGACACCCTGGCTGCCTACTCCGTCGACGTCGTGGACATCGAACAGGTGGTGACCCGGGGACGCATCACGCTGTGCGCACTGGTCACCGCCCCCTCCCCCACCCAGGGCGGCTCCGGCTCCGCCGAGGGTGACCTGCGGGCCACCGTGCACAGCTGGGCCGAGTCCCTGAACCTCCAGGCGGAGATCATCTCCGGCCGGGGTGACAACCGTCCGCGCGGCACCGGACGTTCGCATGTCACCGTGCTGGGACATCCGCTCACGGCCGAGTCGGCCGCCGCGATCGCCGCCGCCATAACGTCCACCGGCGGCAACATCGACCGTATCTTCCGGCTGGCCAAGTATCCGGTGACGGCCGTCGAGTTCGCGGTCTCCGGTGCGGCGACCGAGGCGCTGCGCACTGTGCTGGCGCCCGAGGCCGCACAGCTCGGGGTGGATGTCGCCGTGGTGTCGGCCGGACTCCAGCGCCGGGCACAGCGGCTGGTCGTCATGGACGTCGACTCGACGCTCATCCAGGACGAGGTCATCGAGCTGTTCGCGGCGCACGCCGGCTGTGAGGCCGAGGTCGCCGAGGTCACGGCCGCCGCGATGCGCGGTGAGCTGGACTTCGAGCAGTCGCTGCACGCCCGGGTGAAGCTGCTCGGCGGGCTCGACGCGTCCGTGGTCGACGCGGTGCGCAAGGAGGTGCGGCTCACCCCCGGGGCCCGCACCCTGGTCCGGACCCTCAAGCGGCTCGGCTATCAAGTCGGCGTCGTCTCGGGCGGTTTCACCCAGGTCACCGATGCGCTCAAGGAGGAGCTGGGGCTGGACTTCGCCTCCGCCAACACCCTGGAGATCGTCGACGGCAAGCTCACCGGGCGGGTCACCGGCGCCGTCGTGGACCGGGCCGGCAAGGCCCGGCTGCTGCGGGACTTCGCGCAGCAGGCCGGGGTGCCGCTCGCGCAGACCGTGGCGATCGGCGACGGCGCCAATGACCTCGACATGCTCAACGCGGCCGGGCTCGGGGTCGCCTTCAATGCCAAGCCGGTGGTGCGGGAGGCGGCGCACACCGCGGTGAACGTGCCGTTCCTGGACACCGTGCTGTATCTGCTGGGCATCACCCGCGACGAGGTCGAGGCGGCGGACACCCACGTCGGGTGACCGCACGGCCGCTGCCCGCGCCGGCCCGGCCACGTGGGCACCGCCCGGCGGGAAGCCGTCCTTGCGCATCCGAGGGCCCCGGCAGAAACCTCTCTGCCGGGGCCCTCATCCGTCTCCGCTCCCCGCACGCACCGGGCCCGCGGAGCTGCCGGGATCAGTCGTGCGGCGTCCAGTACGCGACCAGCCGTCCGACGCCGTGCTCGACGGACTTCCAGGAGCCGTTGAAGGTCAGCACGGCCACCGAGGCGGTCGGGAAGCCGCTGCGGTTCATCCGCGGCAGCAGATCGCCCTCGGCCTCGCCCGAAAGGGCGTCCGCGAGGGCGTGCACACCGGGGTTGTGGCCGACCAGCATCAGGTCGTTCACCTCGTCGGAGGTCTCGTTCAGCAGGGCGATGAGCTCGCCGAGGGAGGCTTCGTAGATCCGCTCCTCATAGACGGTCTTGGGGCGCTGCGGGAGTTCATGGACGGCGAGCTTCCATGTCTCGCGGGTCCGCACTGACGTCGAGCACAGGGTCAGATCAGGGGTGATCCCGGCTCCGGCCAGCCAGCGGCCGGCGACCGGGGCATCCTTGCGGCCGCGGCCGGCGAGCGGACGCTCATGGTCGCTGCTGTCCGACCATTCGGCCTTGGCATGTCGGAGGAGGACAATCCGGCGGGGTGTATCGGCGCTCATGCGTCCCAGCTTCGCATGAAAGGCGGCGCGGGGCGCGGGGTGTTGAAGCGCTCGTTCCGCCGGGTGGGACGCGGGCACGGCTGATCATTACGCAGCGCCGCGCGTGATCACCATGCGGCACCGTGCAGCAGCTGGGCCAGGATTCGCAGCAGCGGAGCCAGGCCCTGCCGGGCGCTCGCGGCGCTCGCCTCGGGGGAGCCGACGACGAGCGCCAGCAGGGCTATGAAGGAGACCACCGGCAGGGCCAGCGCCCACCACGGCAGCCGCGTCCGCAGGCGGGGCGCGCCGGGCGCGGATGACCGGCGGAACACGGCGGACATGCGGATCGCCTCCGAGGTGCGTCGACGGGCGGCGCGACCGCGGACCGCGGCGCGCCCACCGCTTTCCGCGGTGTACTTCGACGCTACGGATCACCGGCGGCCGTTCCTACCCGGGAAGCCACCCACTTGCCCCTGATGCCCGCCCCCTAGGGGACGGTGGGGCCTTCCCCACCCCGGGCCGCGGGATCCGGGCCCTGGCCGGGCCTCGTTCCGGCCCCGGCCGGCGCGGGCACTAGGGCGCGACGACGCTCGCGATGATCGCGACGACGACGGTCACGCCGAGCATGGCGCCCAGGACGAGGAGCAGCTTCTTCTGTCCGCCCTGCGGATTCGGTTCGAGCACTGGCATGGCCCCAGTGTCGCACTCACCCCTCGTCCTCGATCCGCCGGTCCCGGCCGGCCAGCACACCCACCGCGATCTGCGGCACCATGAGCCCGGCCATCAGGGCGATCGGCAGCCCCCAGCCGCCGCTGTGCTGGTAGAGCGTGCCGACCAGCAGCGGTCCGGGGATGGAGATCAGATAGCCGACGCTCTGGGCGAAGGCCGAGAGCTTGACGACACCGGCGGAGCTGGTCGAGCGCATCCCGATCATCGTCAGGGCCAGCGGGAAGGCGCAGTTGGAGATGCCCATCAGCAGCGCCCAGGCCCAGGCGCCGGCGGCCGGCGCCAGCCACAGCCCGGCGTAGCCCGCCAGGCCGCAGAGGCCGAGCAGCACCGCGAGCGGACCCTGGTGCCGCATCCGGCTCGCGAGCCGGGGCAGGACGAAGGAGAGCGGCACGCCCATCGCCATGGTGACGGCGAGCAGCACCCCCGCGGTACCGGCCGAGACCCCGGCGTCACGGAAGATCTGCGGCATCCAGCCCATGGTGATGTACGCGGCGGTGGCCTGGAGACCGAAGAAGACGGCCAGCGCCCAGGCGGTCGGTGACGCGGTGATCCGCACCGGGGTCTCCGCGGGCCGGGCCGCGGTGGAACCAGCCGGTCCGGCGGCGGCCCGGCGCTGCCGCACCACCACGAGCCAGGGCAGCACGGCGACCGCGGCGAGCGCCGCCCACACCGCCAGGCCGGTCCGCCAACTGCCGCCCAGCGCACCGGTCATGGGGACGGTGAGCGCCGCGGCGAGCGAGGTGCCCAGGGCCAGCGCCATGGAGTAGAGCCCGGTCATCGGGCCGACCCGGCTCGGGAACCAGCTCTTGATGACGACCGGCATCAGGACATTGCTGACCGCGATACCGGCCAGCGCGAGCCCGCTGGCGGCGAGGAAGCCGCCGGTGCCGCCCACGTACGGGCGCACCGCGACGCCCACGGTGATCGCGGCCATGCCGGTGCAGACGACCGCGCCGGGCCCCCAGCGCCTGGCCAGCCGGGGCGCGGCGATACCGAAGGCGGCGAAGCACAGGGCGGGGACGGAGGTCAGCAGCCCGGCGACGGTGCCGCTCATGCCGAGGCCGTCCCGGACCTCCTCCAGGAGGGCGCCGAGGCTGGTGATGGCCGGGCGGAGGTTGAGCGCGGCGAGGACGAGACCGGCGATCACCAGGCGCGGCAGCCAGCGGCCGGCCCGTCCGGCCGCGGGGGATGCTTCGGGGCCCGGCTGCGGGCGTTCCGGGCCGTCGGCCGGCTGGTCGGTGGAGGTCGTACGGGGCCCGGCGGTGGGGCCGAGGGTCGCGAGGTCGTCGTCTGCCATAGGCCCATCATAGAATCATGGGATGAATCCCTGTCCAACCGATGCCGATAGCCTCGGCTGTCCCGGGCGGCGCCGGGAGCCGACAGGATCCGGCGGGCGCCGCACCGCCGCCGTCCGTCCGCCCCTTCCTCCCGGAGCGCAGCCATGCCTCTGACCTCGCCCCGCCGGTCCGCGCTGGCGGACCAGGTGATCGCGCAGCTGCGCGCCCAGATCACGTCCGGCGAGTGGCCGATGGGATCCCGTATCCCGACCGAACCGGAACTCGTCGAGCAGCTCGGGGTGGCCCGCAACACCGTCCGTGAGGCCGTCCGGGCGCTGGCCCACAACGGGCTGCTGGACATCCGCCAGGGTTCGGGCACCTATGTGGTCGCCACCAGTGAGCTGGCCGGCGTGATGAACCGCCGGTTCGCGGCGGCCGAGCCCGGTCACGTCGCCGAGCTGCGCAGCGCCCTGGAGGCATCGGCCGCCCGGCTCGCCGCGGAGCGCCGTACCGCACAGGACCTGCGGCAGATCGACGCCCTGCTGGAGCGGCGCGAGCGGGCCTGGGAATCCGGTGCGGCGGAGGCCTTCGTGGAGGCGGACGCGAATCTGCACATGGCGATCGTCTCGGCCTCCCACAACGAGGTGCTGGCCGAGATCTACGCCGACCTCGGGGGCGTACTGCGGGAGTTCCTGCGGGCCGACGTGGGCGAGGAGCTGCGGCCCGAGGCGCACATGGACCATGCCCGGCTGGTGGAGGCGATCCGCGCGGGCGACGCCGACCGTGCCGCCGCCGAGGCGAGCGCGCACCCCTTCGGCTGCCGGCTGACCGTACCGGGGGCCTGAACGTACCGGGGCCCTGAGGAGGGTCGAACAGTTCCCGTAGGGGACGCCGACGCCCCCTGCGGGGCCACAACGGGGCGGGCCGGGGCGGTATTCCCGCAGCGGGCGGGCCGGGGCGGTGTTCCCATGGCGGGCGGGCGCAGGTGGCATTCCCGCGGCGCACATGCGTACTGCCCGCCCCGGCACACCGGGACGGGCAGTACGGAGGAAGTGCGGGGCGTCAGGCGCCCATCATGTGCACACCGCCGTCGACGTGCACGATCTCGCCCGTCGTCCGCGGGAAGAAGTCGGACAGCATGCCGACGACACCACGGCCGGCCGGCTCCGGGTCGGCCAGGTCCCAGCCGATCGGGGCGCGGTGGTTCCACACGTCCGCCAGCTCCTCGAAGCCGGGGATGGACTTGGCGGCCATCGACTTGATCGGGCCGGCCGAGACCAGGTTGCAGCGGACGCCCTTGGGGCCCAGGTCACGCGCCAGGTAGCGGTTGGTGCTCTCCAGCGCCGCCTTGGCCACGCCCATCCAGTCGTACTTCGGCCAGGCGATCTGCGCGTCGAAAGTGAGGCCGACGACCGCGCCGCCGTGCTCCATGAGCGGCAGGCAGGCCATCGTCAGCGACTTGTAGGAGTACGCCGAGACCTGGACCGCGGTGCCCACGTCGGACCACTCGGCCTCCAGGAAGTTGAAGGCGCCCTGCGGGCCGAAAGCGATGGAGTGCACGATGCCGTCGAGGCGGGCGCCCTCACCCTGGTGCTCGCGGATCTTGTCGGCCAGGCCGTCCAGGTGCTCCTGGTTGGTGACGTCCAGCTCGATGACCGGGGCGGGCTTGGGCAGCCGCTTGGCGATCCGCTCCACGAGGGAGAGCCGGCCGAAACCGGTGAGGATGACCTCGGCGCCCTCGTTCTGGGCGACCTTGGCCGCCTGGAACGCGATCGACGACTCGGTCAGGACACCCGTGACGAGGATGCGCTTGCCTGCGAGGATTCCACTCATGCTGATCAGTGACCCATGCCCAATCCGCCGTCGACAGGAATGACGGCTCCGGTGATGTACGCGGCCTCGTCGGAGGCCAGGAAGCGGACCGAGGCGGCGATCTCCTCGGGCTGCGCATACCGCGCGAGCGGTACCTGCTTGACGATGCCCTCCCGCTGCTCATCGGTGAGCACCCGGGTCATGTCGGTGTCGACGAAGCCGGGGGCGACGACGTTGACGGTGATGTTGCGGCTGCCCAGCTCCCGGGCGAGCGAGCGGGCGAAGCCCACCAGGCCGGCCTTGGAGGCGGCGTAGTTCGCCTGGCCCGGCGCGCCCATCAGGCCCACCACGGACGAGATCAGCACGACCCGGCCCTTGCGGGCCCGCAGCATCGCGCGGTTGGCGCGCTTGACCACCCGGAACGTGCCGGTGAGGTTGGTCTCCAGGACCGAGGTGAAGTCCTCCTCGGACATCCGCATCAGCAGCTGGTCACGGGTGACGCCGGCGTTGGCCACCAGCACCTCGACCGGACCCTGCTTCTCCTCGATCTCCTTGTACGCCTGCTCGACCTGCTCGTTGTCCGTGATGTCGCACTTCACGGCCAAAAATCCCGCGGGGGGCTCGCCCGAGCGGTAGGTGATGGCGACCTTGTCGCCTGCCTCGGCGAAGGCACGGGCAATGGCGAGGCCGATGCCGCGGTTACCTCCGGTGACCAGAACCGAGCGGCTCAAGAGATCACCCTTTCCGTTTCCTGTCCGTCCAGCGTTTCGATACGAAACTATCGGTCACGGGGCACTTCCGGGGAATCGAGCACGGACAGGCGCGTGCGCCGGTCCCTGTCGGGTCTCCACAGAACCACGGCGGAATCCCGCACCGCGACGGCCCCCGCCGGCCGTGTCGCGCCGGCCCCGGCACCCACGCCACCCCGGCCGACGGCACGGCGCGGCAGGCCGGTGCGCTCTGGGCCGCGGGCCCGCCACAGGGCATGATGCAGGCGCCGACCACGGGAGGAATCCTTGCCTGCACCCCATGCCGTTGACGAGACATTCCTGGCGCTGCCGCGGCACGCGCTGGCCGATGCCGCGCTGGCCCGCGCCCGCGCGCTGGGCGCCGACCACGCGGACTTCCGCCTGGAGCGGATCCGCAGCGCGTCCTGGCGACTGCGGGACGCCCGTACGTCCGGGACCTCGGACACCACCGACCTGGGGTACGCGGTGCGGGTGGTGCACGGCGGGGCCTGGGGGTTCGCGTCCGGGGTGGACCTGACGATGGACGCGGCGGCGCGGGTGGCCGCGCAGGCGGTGGCGATGGCGAAGCTGTCGGCGAAGGTGATCCGGGCCGCCGGCTCCGACGAGAGGGTCGAGCTGGCGCCGGAACCCGCGCATCCGGACCGCACCTGGGTCTCCTCGTACGAGATCAACCCCTTCGACGTCCCGGACCACGACAAGACCGGGCTGCTGGCGGAGTGGAGCGCGCGGCTGCTGGCCGCCGAGGGGGTGGCCCATGCGGACGCCTCGCTGCTGACCGTCCAGGAGAACAAGTTCTACGCGGACACCGCGGGCACCAGCACCACCCAGCAGCGGGTACGGCTGCATCCGCAGCTCACCGCGGTCGCGGTGGACCCTGCGAGCGGCGACTTCGACTCGATGCGCACCCTGGCCCCGCCGGTGGGGCGCGGCTGGGAGTATCTGACCGGCGGCCACTACGACTGGGACGGTGAGCTGGCCCGTATCCCGGAGCACCTCGCCGAGAAGATGCAGGCACCGACCGTCGAGGCCGGTACGTACGACCTGGTGGTGGATCCGTCCAACCTCTGGCTGACGATCCACGAGTCGATCGGCCACGCCACCGAGCTGGACCGGGCGCTGGGCTACGAGGCGGCGTACGCGGGGACCTCGTTCGCCACCTTCGACCAGCTCGGGAAGCTGGCGTACGGCTCCGCGCTGATGAATGTGACGGGCGACCGGACCGCCGAGCACGGGCTCGCCACGATCGGCTACGACGACGAGGGGGTGGCCGCCCAGTCCTGGGACCTGATCAAGGACGGAACCCTGGTCGGCTACCAACTCGACCGCAGGATCGCCGGGTTGACGGGATTCCCCCGCTCCAACGGCTGCGCGTACGCGGACTCCCCCGGCCATGTGCCGGTCCAGCGGATGGCGAATGTCTCGCTGCAACCGGCGGCGGACGGACCGTCCACGGAGGAGCTGATCTCCGGGGTGGACCGCGGCATCTATGTCGTCGGCGACCGCTCGTGGTCCATCGACATGCAGCGGTACAACTTCCAGTTCACCCAGCAGAGGGCCTATGCGATCCGGAACGGCCGTTTGTGCGGGCAGCTGCGGGACGTCGCCTATCAGGCGACCACCACCGACTTCTGGGGCTCGATGACCGCGGTCGGCGGCCCCCGGACCTATGTCCTGGGCGGCGCCTTCAACTGCGGCAAGGCCCAGCCGGGCCAGGTCGCCGCCGTCTCGCACGGCTGCCCGTCAGCGCTCTTCGAAGGCGTGAACATTCTGAATACGACGCAGGAGGCCGGTCGGTGAGCCGCCACCACGGAACCGGCCGGGGGTCCGGGGGCCGTCCCCCGGGCAGGCACAGTCTGAACACGACGCAGGAGGCCGGTCGATGAGCACGCGCAGGTCGCGGACGAATACGCCGCACGAGATCGTCGAGCGGGCGCTGGAGCTCTCCCGGGCCGACGGCTGTGTGGTCATCGCCGATGAGCACTCCAGTGCCAATCTGCGGTGGGCGGGTAATGCGCTCACGACCAATGGCGTCACCCGGGGGCGCACCCTGACGGTGGTGGCGACCGTGGACGGCGGGCAGGGCGCCGCTTCCGGTGTCGTCTCGCGCTCGGCGGTGACCGCGGACGACCTGGAGCCGCTGGTCCGGGCCGCCGAGGCGGCCGCCCGGGAGTCCGGGCCCGCCGAGGACGCGCAGCCGCTGGTCGCTGGCGAGAAGGCGTCCGCCGACTTCACCGAGGCACCCGCAGAGACCTCCTCGGAGGTGTTCGCGGCGTTCGCGCCGGCGCTCGGCGAGTCCTTCCGGCAGGCCCGCTCCGGCGGCCGGGAGCTGTACGGCTTCGCCCACCACGAGGTCGTCTCGTCGTATCTGGGCACCTCGACCGGGCTGCGGCTGCGGCACGACCAGCCCACCGGGACGCTGGAGCTGAACGCCAAGTCACCGGACCGCACCCGCTCGGCCTGGACCGGCCGGGCGACCCGCGACTTCACCGATGTCGACCCGCGGGAGCTGGACGGCGAGCTGAGCCGGCGGCTGGGCTGGGCCGGGCGGCGCATCGAGCTGCCGGCCGGCCGGTACGAGACGCTGCTGCCGCCGACCGCCGTCGCCGACCTGCTGATCTACCAGATGTGGTCGTCGGGGGCCCGGGACGCCGCCGAGGGCCGCACGGTCTTCTCCCGGCCGGCCGACGGCGACGGGGAGGCGCGGCCGGGGGCGGGCACCCGGCTGGGTGAGCGGCTCAGCGAGCTGCCGCTGACGCTGCGCAGCGACCCGGGGGCACCGGGTCTGGAGTGCGCACCGTTCGTCCTGGCGCACTCCTCCGGCGACGATGCCTCGGTCTTCGACAACGGGCTGCCGCTGACGGCCACCGACTGGATCCGCGACGGGGTGCTCCACCGGCTGCCGACCACCCGGCACAGTGCCGGGCTGACCGGCCTTCCGGTGGCGCCGGGCATCGACAACCTCCTTCTGGAGGGCGGCGGTTCGCGCTCGCTGGACGAGATGGTGGCGGCCGCCGGCCATGACGGTCCCGCGCTGCTGCTGACCTGCCTGTGGTACATCCGCGAGGTGGACCCGGCGACGCTGCTGCTGACCGGGCTGACCCGGGACGGGGTCTATCTGGTCGAGAACGGCGAGGTGGTCGGCGAGGTCAACAACTTCCGGTTCAACGAGTCGCCGGTGGATCTGCTGTCCCGGGCGGTGGAGGCGGGCCGTACGGAGCGGACCCTGCCGCGCGAGTGGGGGGACTACTTCACCCGGGCGGCGATGCCGGCGCTGCGGGTCCCGGACTTCAACATGAGCTCGGTCAGCCGCGGGGTGTGAGGCAGGTGTGCGCCCGGCCCGTCACGGCGGGCCGGGCGGGCGGACGGCGCGGGAGTGTCGTACGGGGCGAATAGACTGTCCGCTTGTCCTCCCCTCGGGGAACCACGATCGATCAGGAACGCCATGACACGCCTCGGCGAATCCGTCGCCCGCGCCAGCACTCTGCTCTCCGCCGACCTCTCCTCGGACGCCACGGTCCAGGAGCTGCTCAAGGAGACGGGCGCGCGGCGCTATCTGGATCTGACGGACCTGCCCGCCAAGGAGCAGGCCGAGCTGATCGCGGCCCGTACGGTCGAGGTCCTGCCGGGCGTGGAGAAGCTGGCCGAGCGGATCGAGGAGCGCCGGGCGGCCGGCCGGGGTCTGCACATCAAGCTGGGCATCGACCCGACGGCGACCGATGTGCACCTCGGGCATGCGGTCCCGCTGATCATCCTGAGCCGGTTCCAGCGGCTGGGCCATGACGTCACGCTGATCATCGGTGACTTCACCGCCAAGATCGGCGACCCGTCGGGCCGTACGGCCGAGCGCCCGCCGCTGACCGACGAGGACATCGCGCAGAACCTCGCCACGTACCGCGAACAGGTCCGTCCCTTCTTCGACTTCGAGAAGGTCAGCTTCCGGCAGAACAGCGAGTGGCTGGCGCCGTACACCTTCCCGGAGCTGCTCGCGCTGCTCGCGCAGGTGCCGGCCTCGCAGCTGCTCCAGCGCGAGGACTTCCGCAACCGGCTGGCGGCCGGGTCCGGTCTGACCATGACGGAGCTGCTGTACCCCATCGCGCAGGGCCTGGACTCGGTGGCGCTGGAGTGCGATGTGGAGCTGGGCGGCTCCGACCAGCTGCTGAATCTTCAGATGGGCCGCAAGCTGATGGAGCTGCGCGGGCAGCGGCCGCAGCTGGTGGTGACCATGCCGCTGATCGAGGGCACGGACGGCACCGGCGCCAAGATGTCCAAGTCCAAGGGCAATTACGTCGGGCTGAGCGCGCCGGCCGACGATGTCTTCGGCAAGATCATGTCGGTGCCGGACCGGCTGATGGAGCCGTACCTGAAGGCGTGGACGGAGTGGACCGACGAGGAGATCGCGCTCGTCCTGGGCCGGGTCGCGGACCGCTCGATGCACCCGATGGACCTCAAGAAGGTGCTCGCGGGCGAGGTCGTGACCGCGCTGTACGGGCTCGACGCGGCGATGGCGGCGCGGGCCGGTTTCGTGGCGCAGTTCTCCAAGAAGTCGTTCTCCGATGTGGAGTCGCTGCCGTCCGTGGATGTCGCGGCGCACGGCGCGGAGACGGTGGCGGCGGTGCTGACGACGGTGCTGGAGTTCACCCCGAGCGCCTCGGCGGCGCGTCGGCTGGCCAAGCAGAACGCGCTGCGGCTGGTCGTGGAGGGCGAGGGCGGCCAGCAGGCCGTGGTGCTGGCGGAGGCTGACGCGGCCCGGCCGCTGGGCGAGGTGCTGGCCGAGAAGCTGGCGGACTCCCCCGGCGTCGCGTACCTGAAGGCCGGCCGGAAGCTGGCCCAGCTCGAAGGGCGCTGAGACGGCAGACGTACGGGCGGCCGGCGCGCGGAGTGCGCGTCGGCCGCCCGTGGCGTGAGCCGGCTGGTCGGTGCCGTTCGGATCAGCCTTGATCCCCGACCGCCCTAGGTCGCGTGTTTCTTGCGGCCCCGCATGGAGACCCAGAGGCGGTCGCCGATGCCGACGACGAGGACCGCGCCGGCCAGCTGTAGCAGATGCCGGATCCAGTCGATGCCACCGGTCTCATTGACCCCTAGGCCGGTGGCCGCCCAGTTGCCGAGCACGCTGCCCAGCATGCCGAAGATCACGGTCAGCCAGAGCGGGATCTGCTGCTTGCCCGGGATGATGGCCTTCGCGATCAGGCCCAGCACCAGGCCCACGATGATGGCCCACAACCACGTCATGTCGACTCCTCTTGCGGCGCGGTGCAGATGACAGTCGCTCCGTCAGTGTCGCCCCGCATCGACTACGGCGCACGCCGGAGCCAGTGCTACGCACGGTGGCCCGGCCGACCCGGGCGAAGCGTGGCACGACCCGGTCTCGAAGGCGGCGCAGTCGCGGCGTACCGTGGAAACCGACCGGATACCGGGGAGAATCCGGCATGACTGACCAGGTGGTGGAGCGTGATGCGGAAGCAGAGCAGCGGCCAGACCTTCCGGATCACGGGGGCCCGGCAGGGGTTGTCCGAGGATGTCCGCGGGCGGCAGCGCCGGTATGTGATCTCGATGGCGGTGCGGACGGTGGCCGTGGTGCTGACCGTCGTGCTGTGGAACATCGAGCGGCCGGTGGCCATCGCGACGTTGGTACTGGGCCTGGCGCTCCCCTATATCGCGGTCGTGATCGCCAACGCGGGCCGGGAGAACGCCCCTTCGCTCCCGAAGACGTTCGTCGCGGGCCCGACCAGGACGATGCTGACGCCGGGTGCCTCCGACACCCCCTCGGAGTCCGTTCCGGAGCGTCCGGCGGCGGACGCTTCCGCACCGCGACATGACCCCAGCTGATCATCTCGCGGTCTGCAAAGCTCAAGAAAAGCTCAGATCAATCATGGAGTTCCGGTGCACTCGGCACCATCCCCCGTGACATACTGCGTACGCGCTCCGCATCCCCCGTCGGAGCGACAGACCGACGCCGGGCGGCTCCCCCCGTGGCTGCCCGGCGTCGTCATGTTCGCAGGGCCTGAGGGCGGGATCGCCGGGCCGCCATGGGCCCAGGACGTAGGGTTGAGGCCGTGAACTCCCCGAATCCCCAGGACTCCGCCGACAGCGCCGTCATCTGCTCCGCGAAGGGCTGCCGCGCCCCCGCCATATGGGTGCTGGCCTGGAACAACCCGAAGCTGCACACTCCGGACCGGCGCAAGACCTGGCTGGCGTGCGAGGAGCACCGGGAGCATCTGTCGCAGTTCCTCGGGGTGCGCGGCTTTCTCAAGGATGTCGTGACGCTCGCGGAGTGGGAGGCCTCGGCCGCCGGTCGCTGAGGCCGGACCGGCTCAGCCGCCGATCGCGGACATCGGGCGCTCCGGCTGGAGGAACGACGGGTCGTCGAGACCGGAGCCTGCCTTCTTGCCCCACATCGCGGTCTGCCATATCCGTGCGATCTCTTCATCGGGGGCGTCGGAGCGCAGGGCGGTGCGCAGGTCCGTCTCCTCGGTGGCGAACAGGCACGTACGGACCTGGCCGTCGGCGGTCAACCGCGTACGGTCGCAGGCCCGGCAGAACGGGCGGGTGACCGAAGCGATCACTCCGACGCGGTGCGGGCCGCCGTCGACGATCCAGCGCTCGGCGGGCGCGGAGCCACGCTCCTCCTGGCCCTCGGGGGTGAGCGTGAAGCGTGTACGCAGCGAGGTGAGGATGTCGCCCGCGGTGATCATGCCGTCGCGCTTCCAGCCGTGCTGGGCGTCCAGCGGCATCTGCTCGATGAAGCGGAGTTCGTAGTCGTGGGCGATCGCCCAGGCCAGCAGGTCGGGGGCCTCGTCGTCATTGAGGCCCGGCATCAGGACGGTGTTGACCTTGACCGGCGTCAGACCGGCGTCCCGGGCCGCCTCCAGACCGCGGAGGACGTCCTCGTGCCGCTTGCGGCGGGTCATGGCCTGGAAGACCTCCGGTCGGAGGGTGTCGAGGGAGACATTGACGCGGTCCAGGCCGGCGTCGCGGAGGGCGGCGGCGGTGCGCTGGAGGCCGATGCCGTTGGTGGTCAGGGACATCTGGGGGCGCGGGTCGAGGGCCGCGACGCGCTCGACGATGCCGGTCAGACCGGGGCGGAGCAGCGGTTCACCGCCGGTGAAGCGGACCTCGTCGATGCCCAGGTCGCGCACCGCGATGGTGATCAGCCGGACGATCTCGTCGTCGGTGAGCAGATCGGGCTTGGCCAGCCACTGGAGGCCCTCCTCCGGCATGCAGTAAGTGCACCGCAGATTGCACCGGTCGGTGAGCGAAACGCGCAGGTCGGTGGCCACGCGGCCGAAAGTGTCGATGAGCACTGGGCCCCCTCCCCAAGAGTGACGGCTCGGTACCTCTCCTTCGGTGGATCAGTACGTCTTCGAGCCTACGCGATGGGTGTGACAGTGAGCAGAGATGAGAAGCACGAGGTGGGCGGGGGTGGTGTCGTAGATCCCTACGACACCACCCCCGCCCGCCCCTGTGCGGATGCCTCAGCCGGGCCGCGTCAGTGCGCGCCGGTACCGGTCAGCGAGCGGACCTCCAGCTCGGCGTACTTCCGGGCGTCCGGCTCCTCCTTCGACAGCAGCGAACCCAGCCAGCCGAGCAGGAAGCCCAGCGGGATGGAGATCAGCCCCGGGTTCTCCAGCGGGAAGAAGCCGAAGTCCGCGCCGGGGAACATCGAGGTCTCCTTGCCGGAGACGACCGGGGAGAAGAGCACCAGGAAGACGGAGGAGGCGAGACCTCCGTAGATGGACCACAGCGCGCCCTGGGTGGTGAAGCGCTTCCAGAACAGGCTGTAGAGGAGCGTCGGGAGGTTGGCGGAGGCGGCGACCGCGAAGGCGAGCGCCACCAGGCCGGCGACGTTCAGCCCGCGGGCGAAGACCCCCAGCACGATGGCGACCGCGCCGATGCCGACGGTGGCCCAGCGCGCCGCGCCGACCTCCTCCTTCTCGGTGGCCTTGCCCTTGCGGAGGACGTTGACGTACAGGTCGTGCGCGAAGGACGAGGACGAGGCGAGGGTGAGGCCGGCGACCACCGCGAGGATGGTGGCGAAGGCGACGGCCGAGATGACCGCGAGCAGGATGGCGCCGCCGGTGGAGCCGGCGCCGCCGCCGATCGCCTCGGCGAGGAGCGGGGCCGCGGTGTTGCCCGCCTTGTTGGAGGCGGTGATCGTCTCCGGCTTGATGAGGGCCGCGGCGCCGAAGCCCAGCGCGATGGTCATCAGGTAGAAGACGCCGATGATGCCGATCGCCCAGTTCACGGACTTACGGGCGGCCTTGGCGGTGGGGACCGTGTAGAAGCGGATGAGGATGTGCGGCAGGCCCGCGGTGCCCAGGACGAGGGCCAGGCCCAGCGAAATGAAGTCGATCTTCGAGGTGGCGGTGACGCCGTACTTGAGGCCGGGCTCCAGGAAGGCGGCGCCCTTGCCGCTGTTCTCGGCGGCGGCGCCGAGCAGGTGGGAGAGGTTGAAGTGGAACTTGAGCGCCACCAGGAAGGTGATCAGCAGGGTGCCGGCGATCAGCAGCACGGCCTTGACCATCTGCACCCAGGTGGTGCCCTTCATGCCGCCGATGGTGACGTAGAGGATCATCACGATGCCGACGAGGACGACGACGAGGATCTTGCCCGCCTCGCTGGTGATGCCCAGGAGCAGGGTGACCAGGGCGCCCGCGCCGGCCATCTGGGCGAGCAGGTAGAAGATCGAGACGATGATGGTGGAGGTGCCGGCGGCCGTACGGACCGGGCGCTGGCGCATCCGGTAGGCGAGGACGTCGCCCATGGTGAACCGGCCGGAGTTGCGCAGTGGTTCGGCGACCAGGAGCAGTGCGACGAGCCAGGCGACGAGGAAGCCGATGGAGTAGAGGAAGCCGTCGTAGCCGAAGAGGGCGATGGCGCCGGCGATGCCGAGGAAGGACGCGGCGGACATGTAGTCGCCGGAGATGGCCAGTCCGTTCTGGAATCCGCTGAACTGCCGGCCGCCGGCGTAGAAGTCCTCCGCGCCCTTGGTCTGCCGTCCCGCCCAGACCGTGATGCCGAGGGTGGCGGCGACGAAGACCGCGAAGAGGGTGATGATCAGCGCGCGGTGCTCGCCCGCGCCGCCGGCCGGGAGCTGGAGCGCGAGCGGCTGTTGGGTGAGGTTCATGCGTCGCCCTCCTTGCGGAGGGTGACGCCCTCCAGGCGGGACTTGATGGCCTCGGCCTTCGGGTCGAGTTTGGCGGCGGCGTGCCGGGAGTACCACCAGGCGATGAGGAAGGTCGTCACGAACTGGGCGATGCCGAGGACGAAGGCGACGTTGAGGTGGCCGGCGACCTTGGTGGCCATGAAGCCGCCGGCGTAGCTCGACAGCAGCACGTAGGCGAGGTACCAGAGCACGAAGGCGACGGTGAGCGGGAAGGCGAACGAGCGGTGTGCGCGGCGGAGTTCATCGAATTCCGCGCTCGACTGCACCTGGAGGTAGTCGGGCGGCTCATGCGTCCCCGGGTCGAGGGTCGGTGCGGCGCTCACGGGATCTCCTGACGCGAGGGGGCGGGTTCCCAGGGACCGGTCCGGGAGTTGCGCAGGAGCACCCCGCCCGGTCATAAGGCTCATATAAGTGAACTGGATCACGCATCGTAGAGGCGTGGCTCACGATCCGACAGGGGGGTCGTTGGTTGAATCCCAGAAGAAACCGGTGGAATGCCCGCGCCGACCGCCACCACGCGCGGGGCGCTTCGTTGAGCCCGGTGTGAATCCGCCGCCCCAGCAGGCCCCACAGCCACCCGCTCCCCGTCGGCGCCCGTACGGCAGTGTCCGGCTGCCGGCGCCGCTCACCGTCCCCCCGCCGCAACCCCGGCCGGGGACCGCCGCGGCCGCCCGCCGCTGGTACGGCCCGCGGATCGCACTGCCCCCGCTGAGCATCACGGCGTTGCGGCATCACGGCTGACGTACTGTCAATTCCGGCCTCTCGGCAGGTTTTCGCCCTGCTTTTTTCCCATTTCCATTGCTGTCCGCGAGTGATCGCCGATAACTTCACGCTCATTGCACCCGCCCGTGCGCAAATCCGCGCCCGGGCGGTCTCACGGATGATGTGGAGTATCCATGGCACATCCCGGCTCAAGACGCATGCGGGCGCTGGCCGTACCGCTCGGACTGGCTCTGACGGCGTCGCTCGGTTTCCTGCCGAACGCGGCCACCGCCGCGCCCCAGGACTCCGCCCCGGCCGCAGCGGCCTCGGCCGACGGCCCGCTGCTCTCGTACGTCGTGAACACCGCGCCCGGCCACGCCACGGTCGGCAAGGTCAAGAAGGCGATAGCCCAGGCCGGCGGGAAGGTGATCGTCGCCCATGAGCAGATAGGCGTGATCGTCGTCCACTCGGCCGACCCGCAGTTCGCCGCCACCGTGCGGACGGTGCCGGGCGTGCAGTCGGCGGGCGCGACCCGTACCGCGCCGCTCAAGGCGCAGGGCACCACCGACGTCGGCAAGCCGCAGAAGATCGACCTGCCGAAGTCCCAGCTCAAGGCGGCCGGCCAGGCGGCGAAGGCCAAGGGCGAGGAGCCGCTGGAACCGCTGCAGTGGGACCTGCCCGCCATCAAGGCCGACAAGGCCGCGAAGGTGAACCCGGGCAGCAAGAACGTCACCGTCGCCGTCATCGACACCGGTGTGGACGACACCCACCCCGATCTGAAGGCCAACTTCTCCGCGAAGCAGTCCGCCAACTGCGTGGGCGGGGTGGCCGACACCTCCAAGGGCTCCTGGCGCCCCTGGAACCCGGACGAGGACTACCACGGCACCCATGTCGCGGGCACGATCGCCGCGGCCCGTAACGGCGTCGGTGTCTCGGGGGTCGCCCCGGGCGTGAAGATCTCCGCCGTCAAGGTCAGCGAGCCGGAGACGAGCCTCTTCTACGCCGAGAGCGTCGTCTGCGCCTTCGTCTTCGCGGCCGACCACGGCGTCGAGGTCACCAACAACAGCTACTACGTCGACCCGTGGATGTTCAACTGCAAGAACGACGCCGACCAGGCCGCCATCATCGACGCGGTCGGCCGTGCGGCGAGCTACGCCCAGCGCAAGGGCGCGATCAATGTCGCGGCGGCGGGCAACTCCGCCATGGACCTGGGGGCCGCCCAGCTCACCGACACCTCCAGCCCGAACGACACCACCCCCGTCGAGCGCAAGGTCACCCCGAAGACCTGCTGGGACGTGCCCACCCAGCTGCCGGGCACGGTGACGGTCGCGGCGAGCGGGGTCCAGAAGCTCAAGTCGTACTACTCGAACTACGGCCTCAACCAGATCGATGTGGCCGCGCCGGGCGGTGACACGAAGCAGGTGCCCGAGCTGCCCGCCAAGAACGGCAACATCCTCTCCACCATGCCGGGCGGCGACTGGGCCTACCTGGCCGGCACGTCCATGGCGAGCCCGCATGTCGCGGGTGTCGCGGCGCTGGTCAAGAGCGCCCACCCGAAGGCGAGCCCGCAGGAGATCCAGTGGCTCCTCAAGGAGCAGGCGGACAACCCCGGCTGCCCCACGGGTGAGACGACCTGCACCGGCACCAAGCATGTCAACAGCCACTTCGGCTACGGCATCGTCGATGCGCTGGACGCGGTGAAGAAGTAACCCATGTTCCGGTGACGGCAGTTGAGGAGAGGGCCGGGTGATCATCACCCGGCCCTCTTCCGCCTTCCGGGAGCGGGCGAGCGGGCCGGTCAGGCCGGGTCTCGGCCGAGGAAGGCCGCCAGCCGGTCCGTGGCGCCCGCACCGGGCGGAGCGGGGCGCTCCGGGGCGAGCGAGCTGCCCGCGGTGCGCGGCGCCGCGCCGTAGATCCGGCGGGCCGCGGCCAGGGTCTCCTCGGCGGCCTCCGGCGCCAGTCCGGTCGGCGCGCCGGTCGCCCGTGCCAAGTCCCAGCCGTGTGCGAGGAGTTCGACCACGACCTGTTGGACGATCATCGCGCCGGGCGCCTCATAGGGGCCGTAGGTGCGGTGCAGCATCCCGCTGCCGGTGAAGGCGGTGCGGGCGGCGCGTACCGAGTCCGCGAAGGCGGTGCGGTGGTCGTCGCCGAGGTGGTCGGCGGTGTGGTCGGTGCGCGGGGCGCCCTCCGCGATCGAGGTGGCCATCAGGTTCTCCCACACCATGTGGTCGAGCAGCTGCCGTACGGTCCAGCCCGCGCACGGTGTCGGCAGCGCGAGGTCCGTGGGCCGTACGGCGGCGACCAGGGCGGCGACGTCCCGGGTCACCGCTTCGTAGGCGCGCAGCACCTGCTCCGGGTCGGTGCCGTCGAACGCGGAGCGGTCCAGCTCGTACGGGCGGGGGTGGGCGCGCAGTGCGGCCGTGGTCCAGGTACCGGCGGTGTCCCAGCGGGGTGGTGCGGGCCGGCCGGTGACCGTGCACAGCAGCTGCCAGTAGCGCTCGACCACCGGCTCGGCGGCGGTCTCCAGCTGCTCCAGCAGCCGGGCGCGGGCCGCCGGACCGTCCTCCGTGGGCGGGTCGGCGGTGCCGGTCTGGGTGGGGAGCCAGGCGGCGACCAGTTCGGCGAGGACGGGCTCGGCGGCCGGGGAGTCCGGTGCGATACCGGCCGCGACGGCCGCCTCACCGCGTACCCGCATCAACTCGGCGACGCGGATGACTGCTTGCTCCTGCGCGGACGGGTCCGGCGGCCGGGTGGAGGTGCGGGTTTCTCTCGGTGCGGGCGGCTCGCTCGTGGCGTCCGGAGCCCCCGGGGCGGGCGGCTCGCCCGGAGCGTCCGGCTCCCCCGCCGCCCCCGCCGTACGCGCGCTGTACTCGGCCAGCCGGCGCAATGCCGTCCGTAGTTCCGGTTCGCGGACCAGGGCTGCCAGTTCGAGCCAGGCGCCGATCTGCTCGGGGGTGGGGTCGTCGGGCAGATCGGGGGTGGCGGCCAGCAGACCGCTGCGGTAGGCGGGGGCGTCCACCCCGTCGAGGGCGTCCTCAACGAAGTCCGTGATGATCAGGCGGCGTTCCCGGGCCGACAGACGGGCCAGTTCGGTCATGTACGGCAGCTCCTCTGCTGCGCTGCCCCGCGCGGCCACCGAGCGCAGCACCGCGGACCGGAGCCGCAGGGTGCGGATCTGCGCGTCCAGCGCGTCCGCCCACTGCGCCGCCGTCTCGGCGACCGTGCACGTGCGGTGCAGTACGGACCGGATGGCCGCCAGCCCGATGCCCAGCTCGCGCAGGCTGCGCACGATCTCCAGGCGGGCCGGGGCGTCCGGGCCGTAGAGCCGGTAGCCCGCGGGGGTGCGGGCGGCGGGCGGCAGCAGGTCCCGGTCCGACCAACCTCGGATGGTCTTGACCGGGACACCGGTCAGCCTTGCCAGTTCGCCGATGGTGAGCAGACCCGTGCCGTCCTCGTTCATGCCGTCCACTGTCGGGTCTCCCCCGGAGGGAGACTCAAGTCGCGGGCTCACGGCGGCGCACCGGCCCACCGGAAGGCCCTCGGCGACTTACGGTGCGCCCGCCGCCCGCAGCTCCCGCGCCTGCCGTGGGGTGGGCCGCGGAGCCGTGGTGGCGGACCGCAGCACCCCGTCGGCCAGCGCCCACTGGGCCGCGACATAGGTGAGCATGATCCAGAACTGTGGGGCGGGGAGCTGCGGCCAGTGCGCGATACCGCTGGCGATCAAGGTGTCGGAGAGCAGGAACAGCAGCCCTCCGGCCGCGGCCCACGGGCCCGCCCGGAGCGCGCCGAACGCCATCGCGGTGAGCAGCAGGCTGTACCCGGCGACCGGGATCCGCAGCTCCGCCGGGAGGTCCGGCCACAGGAGCAGCACCGTGCCGGCCAGCAGCACGGCGTACGCTGCGCCGGCCGCCACGGCCGGTCCCCGTCGGCCGCCCGCGGGAGCCGTCCCGTACCGGGCGAACAGCAGCAGATAGCAGACGTGTCCCGCGGCGAACGAGCCCATCCCCACCAGGAAGGCGATATCCCCGCCGATCTGGAGGAAGGTGTCGCCGCCACAGCCGAAGAGGAGCGCACCGGCGAGCAGCGGGGGGCCGCCGCGCGCCAGCGCATAGCCGGCGAGCACCGGCATCAGCACGGGCTTGGTGAGCTGCACGACGGGCAGGACGCCCGCCAGCAGTGCCCCCACGTGCACGACACTCAGCACGACGAACGCCCACAGCAGCGGTGATACGGCCCGCGGCCACCGTGCCGTCACGCGGCCGGCTCCTCTACGGAGGCGGGCGCCCGGTTTCCGGACGGGCCGTCCTTCGGGGTCTCCGCCGCGACGGCCCGCGCGGCCGGCTGCCAGCCCGGCCCGCGGAACACCCGGCCGGCCCGCTCGCGCCAGCTGTCCGCGGCCCGTATGTCCCGCGCGATGGCGGCGTACTCATGGGTGGCCACCCGCAGCGGGTTGAAGGTCTCGATGTTCTTGGTGAGCCCGTAGACCGGCCGCTCGGTCTCGGCGACGAACGAGCCGAACATCCGGTCCCAGATGATCAGGATTCCGCCGAAGTTGCGGTCGAGGTAGCCGCCCTGCGAGGCGTGGTGGACGCGGTGGTGCGACGGGGTGTTGAGCACGAACTCGAAGGGCCGGGGCAGCTTGTCGATCCGCTCGGTGTGCACCCAGAACTGGTAGACGAGGTTGACCCCGGAGGTGAAGGCGATCACGGCCGGGTGGACGCCGAGGGCGACCATCGGGACGTAGAACGGCCAGACGGTCCAGGTCGTCCAGGGCTGCCGCAGCGCGGTGGTGAGGTTGAACTTCTTGCTGGAGTGGTGCACCACGTGGCAGGCCCACAGGACGCGGATGACGTGGTGGCCGCGGTGCGACCAGTAGTAGAAGAAGTCCTGTGCGAGCAGCATCAGGAGCAGCGTCCACCACAGCACGGGCACCCGCAGCGGGGTGAGTTCGTAGATCGTGGCGTAGATCGCCACGATCGGTATCTTCCACAGCGCGTCGAACACGAGGCTCCCGAGCCCCATGCCGACGCTGGTGGCGGCGTCCTTCGCCTCGTAGCCCTCCGCGTCCTCGTCGGGATGCAGGCGGTAGCTCACCATCTCCACCACGGTGAGCAGGACGAAGGCCGGTACGGACCACAACACGACATCGGGCAGGTGCGGCATGTCCCGCACGATAAAGGCGTTGACGGGCGTGCCGCTAGGGGTTGTTACTGAGAAGTATGTAAGACGTGCCGTCAGCTGGGGACACTTCAGGGACTGATCAGGTGGGTCGACTGACCGCTGACGGCGGCGATGACCTCGAAGTCGTGATCGCAATGCACCAACGTCAGCCCCAGGAGCTCGGCCGTCGCGGCGACGACGAGATCCAACGGTCCGGCGCTGCGGTGCCCACCGCGCTCAGTGAGCAGCCGCTGGACCTCCCGGGCCCTCCGATGGGCCCCGTCGGGGACAGGGCACCACACGTAGTAGCCGGACAGTGCGGCCATCAGAGCGTCACGGTCGGCGAGCGACCGAGCACTGAAGCCCAGCTCCAGTTCGGTCAGGTCACACAGGCCCACCACTCCGGACTGGAGCTGCTCGCTCCAGCCGTAGCGCTCGGCCCCTTTGGTCAGGAAGCGCGCGGCAGCCGAGGTGTCGGCGAGGAACCTGGCCGCGATCACTGTCCCGGCCTGGGGCGGTAGTTGCGCTTGTCCATGAGCAGGTCGAGGTCGATGGCGCCGTCTTGCGCGAGGCGGCGCGACTCCGCGAGAGCCTGAGCCCGCCGTATACGAGCAGCGGCTTCGATCAGTGCCGTGTTGACGGTGTCCTTCTTGGTGCTGGTGCCGAATGCCTCTTGGGCCGCGGCAAGGGCCTCGTCGTCGATGTCGATGAGCATCTTGGTCATGACCACTCCCTCACGTATATACGCAAAGGTATCACATATATACGCGCGTCGCCGGGAGGGCGCAGAGCCCCGCCCCCCTCACCACACCCGGACCGACCCGCCCCGGGCGAACGCCGGGCTGGTGGCGTCCGGGGGGATCTTCTCCAGGGGCTCGGCGATGTCGGTGACCCTGGGGCCGACGCGGGCGGCGAGGGGGGCGAGGCGGGCGAGGTCGAAGCCGTAGACGCGGGCGGCGTTGGTGCCGAGCATGGCTGCGGTCTCGTCGGGCGGGACGTCCGCGTAGGCGAGGCGGAGGGCCTCGCGGGAGTAGGGGTGGGTGCCTTCGTCGTGGGGGTAGTCGCTGCCCCACATGATCTTGTCGAGGCCGATGCGGTGGCGCAGCGGGACCTCGTGCGGGCGCATGAAGCTGGCGCCGACGAAGCAGTGGTCGCGCCAGATTCCGGCCGGGGAGTCGCCCATGGCCTCGGCCAGCCCGACGCCGAACTTGGCTTCGGCGGTGGCAGTCCGGGACGCGGCCGCGACCAGCCGCCCGTGGTAGTAGTCCAGCATGTCCAGGACGCCGGGGATCCAGCCGGAGCCCTGTTCGGTGAGGACCAGGCGGAGACCGGGATGGCGGTGGAAGACGCCGCCGAAGATCAGGTGCCACAGGGCCCGGTGGGAGAACCAGGTCGTCTCGACCATGAAGACGGCGCGGGCGGCGGGTTCGTCGCCGAGCGGCGGGGAGGCCGATCCGCCGTGGTGGTTCACGGGCACGTCCAGTTCCGCGCAGACCGCCCAGAGGGGGTCGTAGTACGTGGAGTGGAGTTCGGGGAGGCCGGAGCCGGGCGGGGTGCCGGGGAGCATGATGCCGCCGGTCAGGCCGGCTTCCCTGGCGCGGCGGACTTCCCGTACGGCCGCGTCGACATCGTTGAGGAGGATCTGGGCGACGCCGGCCCGGCGGCCGGGGGCCTCGGCGCAGAAGTCGGCGAGCCAGCGGTTGTGGGCGCGCAGGCCCGCCCAGCGCTGTTCGAACTCCGTGCCGCTGGGCGCGGGGGCCATGAGGGCGGCGCTCGGGAAGAACGGCGGGATGGTGTTCGGGAAGACGACCTCGGCGACGATGCCGTCGGCTTCGAGTTCGGCCAGGCGGCGGGCGGAGTTCCAGTTGCGGTCGGCGGTGTCGGCGAGCAGATCCTCGTGCGGGTTGACGTAGGACGCCGCCCAGGCGTCGAAGGCCTCGTGGTACCGGGACTCCAAGTAGGGCCGGTAGTCGAGGAGGTCGGCGCCGGCGTGGCAGTCGGCGGAGATCACGGTGTAGCGGTCGTCGGTCATTGCTGCGCCCCCAGTACCGGGAAGTCGTGGTCGGTCAGCCAGTGGCGGCCCACCTCGCGGGAGCGGGCCCAGGATGCCTCGACCGCCGGCTGGTCGGCGCTCTGGCCGAGTTCCGCCGGGGTGGGGCCGATACGGCGGGCCAGCGGGGCCAGCCGCGCGGTGTCGAAGCCGAACGCCTCGGCGGCGGACAGACCGAGCATGCGGCGGGTCTCGGCGACCGGAATGTCGTGGAAGGTCTTCGTCAGCCAGCCGCGGGTGTCCGGCCAGGTGCCTTCGGGGTGCGGGAAGTCGCTGCCCCAGAGGATGTTGCCGACGCCGATCTCGTAACGCTGGGCGAGTTCCCGGCGTTTGGTGTTGGTGGCACAGACGAAGACCTGCCGGTCCAGGTACTCGTGCGGCGGACGCTTGAGGGCGGCGAACGGGGAGAGCTTCTTGCCGCCGTGCGCGCCCAGGTAGAGGCGGTCCATGAACCACAGCAGGTTGGGGAGCCACCAGCAGCCGGACTCGGCGATGCCGAAGCGCAGGCCGGGGTGGCGTTCGAAGACCCCGGACCAGAGCAGGAACCACAGGGGGCGCGCGGGCCACCAGGTCACCTCGGAGACATAGATCCCGAGGTGGTCGCCGTACTCGTGGCGGGGTGCGGCCCCCGAGTGGGTCAGCACCGGCATTGCGCACTCGGCGGCCGCCGCCCACACCGGGTCGTAACGACGGTCGTGGTACGGCTCCTTGTCGACCCACATGGACGGGATCATCAGGGCACCGAGCCCGGACTCCTTGGCGCGGTGTATCTCGGCCACGACCCGGCCGGTGTCGGCGGTGACCGGCAACAGGGCCACTCCGCAGTGCCGTTCGGGGTGCCCGGAGACGAAGTCGGCGAGCCAGCGGTTGTGTGCCTGGGCACCCGCCATGCCGAGGTCCGGGTCCTGGTCGCCGGAGAGGCCGAGGCCGACACCGAAGGGGGCCGCGGTGCCGCTGTCGACGGCATCCGCGTCCGGGAAGACGACTTCCGCCGCCACCCCGTCGCCGTCGAGCTCCTTCAGGCGCTGTGCGGGGTCCCAGCCGCCGCGCAGGCCCTCCTCATGGTCCTGGAACCACCGGGTGGCGAAGGCCTCGTTGCGGATTCCCAGGCGGGTGGCCGCCGCGCGCCGGGCGTCCCGTTCGCCGAGGAACGTGTCGAAGGCGCGGTGGAAGCGGGCCTCCAGGTAGGGGCGGTACTCCTCGGTGGGGAGCCCGGCGTGGCAGTCGGAGGAGATGATCAGGTACGGATCGTCCGGGCCGGGACGGGTGTCCGGCCGGTCCGCGGGGGCCTGTGGGTCCGTAGGGGCCTGTGGGTTCATAGGGGCCTGTGGGTCCGTCATGGCGAACCTCCCTCAGTCGTCCGGGTCGAGGATGAAGTGCTCCAGGTAGTCGGGGGCGGTGCGGCCGAGCATCGAGGCGGACCGCGCCCGGATCTGCGCGTCGGTGTGCGCGGCGGGCGGCAGCAGCCAGAAGCGGTCCGCCCGGACGCCGTCCACGACCTGCGCGGCGACGTCCTCGACGGGGGTGAAGGCGACCTCCTTCCCGGCCTCCTTCATGGCCGCCTCCCACTGCGCCAGGCTGCGGTAGGGCGTACGGCGCGGCCGGGACTTGGCGTAGCGCGCGGGCCGGTTGCGGTGCGACTCCCACAGGCCGGTGCGGAGCATGTGCGGGCCGGGGAAGAGCACCGAGGCGCCGACAGGGGCACCCTCGGCCCTGAGGTGGGCGTAGAGCGATTCGGTCATGGTCACCACGGCCGCCTTGGTGACGGCGTAGACGGACGCGGTGGGCAGCGGGGCGACGCCGCCGTCCGTCGAGGAGGTGTTGACGACATGGCCGGGCCCGCCGCCCGCCAGCATCCGGGGCACAAAGCACTGGATGCCGTGGAAGACACCCCAGACGTTCACCGCGAACGCCCAGGCCCAGTCGTTGGGTTCGTGCTCCCACATCCGTCCCTCGGCGCCGGAGCCCACCCCCGCGTTGTTGCACAGCAGATGGACGGCGCCGAAGGAGTCGTACGCGGCGTCGGCGAGGGCGGCGACCTCCTCGCGCACCCCGACGTCCACGGTGCGCGCCAGCACCCGGGCGCCGTCCGCGGTCAGCTCATCGGCGGCGGCCCGCAGCGGCTCCTCCTCGACGTCCGCGAGGACCACCCGCAGCCCCTCCGCGGCGAAGCGGCGCGCCATGGCCAGGCCGATCCCGCTCGCGGCGCCGGTGACGACCGCGACCTGTCCCGCTGTCAGCTCCATGCCCGCTCCCTTCTCCGTGCCGCTCGGGACGGCCGCTTCTTCGGCCGCGGGGTTCGGCGTCGCTCTCCGGGCAGGGCCGGCATCAGGCACTCCCCTCGGGCGGCCCGTCGAGGAGCTGCTGCGGATCGTCGTAGCGCTGGTGGATGTACGGCAGCAGGGACTCGGCGCTGACCCGCTCGACGACCCGGCCCTGCTGGTCGGTGGTCTTCTCGCCGAGGGTGAGCTCGACGAGGGCGTGGACGGGAAGGTCGGCGACGGGGTCGTACATCGACTCGCGCAGGACGACCTCGCCGGTGATCCGCTCCAGCCTGCGGACCTTCTCGTGGCGCAGGCAGTGCACCAGCACCGGGTCGAGGTCGAGGCCCGAACCGTCCACGGCGGGCAGGAACTTGAAGTAGAAGTCGGTCTTCCGGATCGGCTCGGGGGCCGGCAGCGGTCCGCTCACCGCGCCGCGTACCTCGACGAAGGCGATGCCGTGCCGGGTGAGCGCGGCACGGACGACCGGTCCGTCGCGGTCGACGGTGACCTCGCCCAGTTTCTTCGGTTCGCCGAAGACCTCCCGCCCGCCGGTCAGGGCCCGCTCATGGGTCATCGGCATGACGAGCGGATACCACCCCTCGACGCCGTGGTGGGCGGCGGCGACGGCGACCGAGCCCGCGCCCAGGGGGTAACCGGGGAGCTCGACCTTGCTGATGGTGGCCCGGACCAGCGGACGTCCGGTGGGTTCGAGGGGCGGCGGCAGCACGGCCGCGACCGCGTCCGGGTCGCTCTCCCACACGGCGACCACACCGGTGGACCAGATCTCGGGGAGCCGGGAGCTCGCGGTGCGTGCCGCGGTGATCTCCGCCGCGGTGCGCGCTCCGTAGCGTATGCGTGCCATGGCGTACCACCCTTCGTCGTCGGTGACTTGCGGGGGTCGTGCGAGGCGTCTGTAACACTGTTACACCGAGCGGGATGAAGGGTAAAGGGCTGTGTGCGCACCGGAGTTGAGGGATAGTGGGGGAATATGACACGTACCGCGCTGACCAGCGAAGAGGTCCTGACGGCCGCCGCCCGGCTGGTGCGCGCGGACGGCCCCGGCGCGCTGACCATGCGCCGCCTCGCCACGGAACTGGGCACCGCCGTCACCTCCATCTACTGGCACGTCGGCAACCGCGAGTCACTGCTGGACGCCCTCGTCGAGCGCACCGTCCGGGAGATGGGAGAGATCCACCCCACCGGGGACACCCCGCACGCCCGCATCGTCTCGGTCGCCCGCGCGCTGCATTCGGCGCTGCGCGAGCGCCCGCAGCTGATCGCGATGGTGCACGAACGCGGCCTGACGGAACGGATGTTCCTGCCGGCGCAGCAGGCGCTGGTCCATGAGATGCACGCCGCCGGGCTGCGCGGTGAGACGGCCGCCGAGGCGGTGCGGGCGGTCCAGTTCCAGGTCGTCGGCTTCGTCCTGGTCGAGCGCAACCGCGAGCGGTCCCCCGAACAGCATCCGAGCGAGGGCGAGCTGTGGGACTCCCCCACCGCCGAACACGATCCGGCACTGGCCCGCGCACTGGCCGGCCCGGCCGACACCGGGCGGCTGTTCACGGTCTCGCTGGAGGCGGTGGTGAGCTCCCTGCTCGCCGCCGGGGCGGCCGGCTCCTGAACGGGGGTGCGGTGGGCGGGCGGTGGCCGTCGGCGGCTTGAGGCCCGCACAGCGACGGGCTTCGCGTGGTGGCGGCGCCGGCCGGGCCGTCGCCGCCCGTTCGTGTGGTTCTCGCCGGCGCCTGCGGGAGGGGCTTTTGTCCGCTTTCTTGCGTGGGTTTCCGTATGCGCCCTTTCTTCGGTGTGTTATCCGGTCGTTCCGGGTGGCCGGTTTCGTTCCCTGGGGAGGTCGGCCTTCTTGGGGCAGGTCTCCTCACTTGGGGCGTGTCTCCTTCCAGGGGAGTGTCTCCTTCCAGGGGAGTGTCTCCTTCCAGGGGAGTGTCTCCTTCCAGGGGCGTGCTCCTTTCTGGGGCACCTTCGCTCCCTGGGGCACGCCCCCTCCCCACGTCCCTCCTAGAGCCTGCTGTTTTTCCCCGCCGCGCAGGCCTGCTGTTTTTCCCCGCCGCCCACCCCCCTTCGGGGGGTGGGCGGGTCAGGTGAGCACCCCCCGGCACCCGGACCACGCCAAGGCAGGCAAGCCCCGCAGCCCCGCCCCCACGCCCGCGGCGGCCCCGCCCCCACACCCCGTCAACTCCCCCACCCACCCGCGAACTGCGGGGGCGCCAGGTGTGTGTCCCTCCCGGGTGTTCCGATGCGGTTCGGTGGCTGTCAGTGGTGGCCCGTATCCTCAGGGACCATGCTCGAAGACCGCATGGCAGCAGCCGCCGACCCGATCGCGCCGAAGATCGGGCAGCAGCCGGGCCCGCAGACGCCGCCGGCTCCCTGGCCGGCCGCATATCCCCAGGGGTACGCGGTGGTCGACGTGGAGACCACGGGCCTGGCCCGCGACGACCGGATCATCTCGGCAGCCGTGTATCAACTCGACGCCCAGGGCGATGTCCAGGACCACTGGTACACCCTCGTCAACCCGCAGCGGGACCCCGGACCGGTCTGGATCCACGGGCTCACGAGCGCCGTGCTCGCCGATGCCCCGCTCTTCCCGGAGATCGTCCCGGAGCTGTCCCGGCGCCTGGCGGACCGGGTGCTGGTCGCGCACAACGCCATGTTCGACTGGTCGATGATCGCCCGCGAGTACGCCCGCGCCGCGGCGACCGCCCCGGTGCAGCAGCGGCTGTGCACCATCGCCCTGTCCAAGGAACTGCGGCTGCCGCTGCCCAACCACAAGCTGGAGTCCCTCGCCGCCCATTACGGCGTGGTGCAGGAGCGCGCCCACCACGCGCTGGACGACGCCCGGGTGCTGGCCGAGGCGTTCCGTCCCAGTCTGCGGCGCGCCGCCCAGGAGAATCTGCGGCTGCCGCTGCTGAGCTGCCAGCCGCTGACGGAGTGGTCGGACACCCCCGCGCCCCGGCAGCGTGCCGCCGCCGCGTCCTACCGCCCCACGTCCTGGCGGCCGTCCCGTAAGCGCCCGGCGTGCCCGTACCCCAACCCGGGGCGTTACGAGTCCGGCGGCCGGCTGGTCCAGGGGATGCGGGTCGCCTTCTCGGGTGACACCTCCGTGGACCGTGAGCTGCTGGAGGACCGGGCGATCGAGGCGGGGCTGCATGTCGCCACGAGCGTGTCCCGGCTGACCAGCCTGCTGGTGACCAACGACCCCGACGCCCGGACGTCGAAGACCGCCAAGGCCGCCTCGTTCGGCACGGTCGTCATCGACGAGGCGGCCTTCATGCAGCTGCTCCAGGATGTGGCCCCGGCGCCTGCGTCCGGGTGAAGCCCGCCCAACACACCCGTCGGCACCGCGCCGCGCGCGGGCGGCGCCCGCACGCTGTGGCGCATGGCACGTTGTGAGGTCTGCGGAAACGAATACGGCATGACGTTCGAGGTGCACGCGCAGGGCGCGGTGCACGTCTTCGACTGCTTCGCCTGCGCCATCCACCGCATGGCGCCGATCTGTGAGCACTGCCGCTGCCAGATCATCGGGCAGGGCGTCGAGGCCGACCAGAAGTGGTACTGCGGCGCGCACTGCGCCCGCTCGGACGGCAGAGTGGGCATCGTCGACCGGGTCTGAACCGGGTCTGCACCGGGGCGGCCATCTGCCCAGCCACCGGACCGACCACCGGACCGGCGCGGGCGGACCCGGCCCGGCCCCCGGCTGCCTCCCCCGCGGGTGCCGGGCGGTACCCCCAGGGGGACCCCCGGCTCGGCGGTCCCGGCGCCCCAGGTACCGTCGAAGCCGTGTACCGCTTCCTGTTGTCCCGGCAGTGGGTGATCCTCACCCTCGTGGGTCTTGTGCTGATCCCCGTCATGATCAAGCTGGGCTACTGGCAGCTCCACCGCCATCAGCACAAGGTGGCGCAGAACCAGCTGATCGCGCGCAGCCTGGCCGCCGACCCGGTTCCGGTCACCACGCTGGCCGCACCCGGCCGCGAGCTGCCCCGGCGCGATATGTGGCGCACGGTCACCGCCACCGGCACCTACGACACCGCCCACGAGGTCGTGGTCCGCCAGCGCACCGCCGCCGACGAGCAGAGCATCGGCTATTACGTGGTGACCCCGCTGGTCCTCGGCAACGGCCGGGCCGTGCTGGTCAACCGCGGCTGGGTCTCGGCCGGCAACGACCTGACCAAGTTCCCGGACGTCCCGGCCGCCCCCCGGGGCAAGGTCACCGTCACCGGCCGGATGATGGCCGACGAGACCACCGCCGCCAGCGGCATCAAGAACACCAAGGGCCTGCCCGCCCGCCAGGTCATGCTGATCAACAGCTCGGAGCAGGCGAAGCGGACCGGCAGGACGATGCTCGGCGGCTATATCGAGCAGACCGCGCCCAAGCCGGCCGGCAACATCCCGGAGCCGGTCCCCGAGCCGGACCACGACTCCATCGGCCCGCACATGGCCTACGCCGTCCAGTGGTGGCTGTTCGCCGCCGCGGTGCCGGTCGGCTGGCTCGTCCTCGTACGCCGTGAACGCCGCGACCGGATGGCGGCCGCGGCCAAGGAAGCCGAAGAGGCCCGGGAGGCCGGGGCCTCCGTGGCCGCGGGCGACGGCGGGCGGACCGCGGAAACCACCGGTTCCGGGGAAACCGAGGCGGCCGGCGACGAGGCGGCACCGGCCCCGGCCAACCCGTAACCCGGACAGCCGTCACCACCGCGTAGCGCACCTTCCCGACGGGAAGGGGCGCTGAGTGCACCCACGTATCGAGGACTATGCGCTCATCGGCGATCTTCAGACCGCCGCACTCGTCGGCCGCGACGGGTCCATCGACTGGTTGTGCCTGCCGCGCTTCGACTCCGGCGCCTGCTTCGCCGCCCTCCTCGGCGGCAAGGACAACGGCCACTGGGGGCTGGCCCCCCGCTCCCCCGACGCCCGCGCCCAGCGCTCCTACCGCGGCGACTCGCTGATCCTCGACACCGTCTGGGAGACCCCCACCGGCAGCGTGCGCGTCACCGACTTCATGCCGCAACGCGACCGGGCGCCGGACCTCGTACGGATCGTCGAGGGCCTCAGCGGCAGCGTCGAGATGCGCGGGGTGCTGCGGCTGCGGTTCGACTACGGGCGGGTGGTGCCCTGGGTGCGCGCCACCGAGGGCTGCCGGGTCGCGATCGCCGGACCGGACTCGGTGTGGCTGCGCACCCCGGCCGAAAGCACCACCTACGGCAAGGACTTCAGCACCCGCTCGGACTTCACCGTCACCGCGGGCCGGCGCACCGCGTTCGTGCTGACCTGGCACCCCTCGCACGAACCCCGGCCGACCCAGATCGAACCGTTCACGGCGCTCCAGGACACCCTGGACGACTGGCACGCCTGGTCCGCGCGCTGCCGCTACAAGGGGCCGTACCGCGAGGCCGTGATGCGCTCGCTGATCACCCTCAAGGCCCTCACCTACGCGCCCACCGGCGGCATCGTGGCGGCCCCCACCACCTCGCTGCCCGAGGAGCTGGGCGGCGTACGCAACTGGGACTACCGCTACTGCTGGCTGCGCGACGCCAGCCTCACCCTGAACTGCCTGCTCTCCGCCGGATATCTGGACGAGGCCGGCGCCTGGCGGGACTGGCTGCTGCGCGCGGTGGCCGGCGCCCCCGACGACCTTCAGATCATGTACGGGCTGGCCGGTGAGCGGCGGCTGCCGGAAGCCGAGGTGCCGTGGCTGACCGGGTACTGCGACTCCGCGCCCGTACGCATCGGCAACGCCGCCGTCGAACAGCGTCAGCTCGATGTCTACGGCGAGGTCCTCGACTCCTTCCACACCGCCCGCTCGGCCGGGCTGCCGGCCGAACAGCACGCCTGGAGCATCCAGCGGGCGCTGGTGGACTACCTGGAGTCCACCTGGCGCGACCCCGACGAGGGGCTGTGGGAGATCCGCGGGCCGCGCCGGCACTTCGTGCACTCCAAGGTCATGGCCTGGGTCGCGGCCGACCGGGCGGTGCGGGCGACCGAGACGTATCCGAGGTTCGGCGGGGAGGCCGACCGCTGGCGGGCGATGCGCGACGAGGTCCGCCGCGAGGTGTGCGAGCGCGGCTACGACGCCGACCGCGGCACCTTCACCCAGTTCTACGGCTCCCGGGAACTGGACGCCGCGACCCTGCTGATCCCCCGTGTCGGCTTTCTGCCGGGGGACGATCCGCGGGTCCTCAGCACCATCGACACGGTGCGCCGGGAGCTGACGCACGACGGTCTGGTACGCCGTTACAGCACCGAGGGCATCTCGGTCGACGGGCTGCCGGGCGGCGAGGGCACCTTCCTGGCCTGCTCGTTCTGGCTCGTCGACGCATTGCAGCTGAGCGGCCGGCGGGCCGAGGCCCAGGAGATGTTCGAACGGCTGCTGGGGCTGCGCAACGACGTGGGGCTGCTCTCCGAGGAGTACGACCCGGCCGCCCGGCGCCAGCTGGGCAACTTCCCGCAGGCCTTCAGCCATATCGGCCTGGTGGGGACCGCCTTCGGTCTCCAGGACGGGGCACGGGCACACTAGGGGCCATGGATCTAGGACTCACCGACCGGACGTACCTCGTCACCGGGGCGACCCGTGGCCTCGGCTTCGCCACCGCCCGTGAACTGGTCGCCGACGGCGCCCAGGTCGTGCTCACCGGACGCACCGAGGAGAGCGCGGCCGCGGCGGCCGCCTCGCTCGGCGAACGGGCCCTGGGCATCGCGGCCGACAACGCCGACCCGGAGACCCCCGGCCGGCTGCTGACGGCGGCCCGGGAACGCTTCGGCCGGCTGGACGGAGTGCTCATCAGCGTGGGCGGCCCGGCACCCGGCACCGCCGCCGACAACACCGACGCACAGTGGCAGTCGGCCTTCGAGTCGGTCTTCCTCGGCGCGGTACGGCTGGCCCGCGCGGCCGCCGCCGAGCTGCCGGAGGGCGGGGTGATCGGTTTCGTTCTGTCCGGCTCGGTGTACGAGCCGATCGGCGGGCTGACCATCTCCAACGGGCTCCGCCCCGGTCTCGCCGGTTTCGCCAAGTCGCTCGCCAACGAGCTGGGGCCGCGCGGCATCCGTGTGCTCGGCGTCCTGCCCGGCCGGATCGCCACCGACCGGATGACCCAGCTCGACGCGCGCTCCGGTGACCCCGAGGGGTCCCGCGCCCGCAACTGCGCCGAGATCCCGCTGGGCCGCTACGGACGGCCGGAGGAGTTCGGCCGCGCCGCCGCCTTCCTGCTGTCGCCGGCCGCGTCGTACATCAACGGGGTGATGGTGCCGGTGGACGGCGGGGCCCGGCACGGGTTCTGACGCGGGGCTGGACCGGCCTGCGGGCCGGTCGTCCGGACGCCCTAACTGACCCGCTCGGGCCGGTGCTTGACCGCGCGCAGCCGGACCTCGGCCGGCAGCCGGTCCAGCCCGGCCGAGCGGCGGGCGTGCGCCATCGCCTCGTCCGACAGCCGCCGGACGACGGTTCCCGGGTCGGCGTGCGGGGCGAGCTCCAGCACGGCCCGGACATGCGGTTCGCCCCGGCGGCCGGTCAGCAGCACACCGGCCCCGTCGACGCCTTCCACCGCCTCCGATTCGGCCGTCAGAGCGGCCTCCAGCGCCCGGCCGCGCAGCTGGGCGCCCTCGCCGTCGCCGCTGTCGACGAGGATCTCGCTCAGCCGGTGGCGGCGGAGCTGGGTCAGCAGCCACCACAGCATCAGCAGCACGAAGACGGCCAGCGCGGCGATGACGACGGGCCACCACCAGCCCTGGTCCGTCCAGCGGGTGCGCTGCCGTGCGGGGAGCAGCACCTGGTCGGGGCGGGACCAGGGCCAGCCGGCGGGCAGTCCGAGGCGCCATTTCGCGGGCAGGTCGAGGCCGCCGAGCAGCACCAGGCCGCCCACGCCGAACAGCACCACACCGATCAGCCCGAGCAGCACCCGGTTGACCCTGCCACGGACCCTGCGCATCGCTCACTCACCTCTTCTTCGGGCGCCGGACGTCCACGGTCAGGCGGAGCTCGTGCGCCAGGCCCAGCTGCCGCAGCCCCTCGCCGAGCGAGGTGTCGAGGTCGGCGCGGACCTCGTCCAGTTCGCGGAAGTGCGAGACGGCGCGCGTCTTGGCCTTACGGCGGCTGACGGCCACCCGTACGGACTGCACGCCGGCGACCTCCATGGCCCGGTCGCGCAGCACCAGCGCGGCGGCCGCACGGTCCAGCCCGGCCCGGATGTCCGGTGCCGCCGGCCGCATCGGCAGCACCTGGCGCAGTCCGGGGGTGACGGCCGAGACGACCAGCCAGATGCCGAGCACCACGGCCAGCGCGGCGGCGCCCAGGACCCAGGGGTTGTCGAGGTGACGGGTGCCCAGTTCGCGGGCCAGCCACCGGCGCCAGGCCATCGCGGGGCGGTCGGCGCGCACCGCGGCCACGTCGTAGAGCAACAGGCCCGCGGCGGCCAGCAGCACCAGCGCGACCAGGGCGGCCGGCACCCGGCGGGCCGACCGGAAGCGCCGCACCCGGTCGTGGCCGGCGGCGCCCGTGGCCGGGGTGTCCGCGCCGGACGGGGTCGCTCCGTCCGCCCCGTCCGGCGTCTTGTCGAGTGTGGGCAGCCGCCGGGTGTCGGACCGCTCCGCGTCCTCGTCGCTCATCGCACCCTCCCGCGGTCCGTTCGGTCCAGCAGCGGGGAGTGCAGCCGCTCGACCTCCACCGCGACCTCGGGCACCGTCATGTTCGCCAGCTCCGTCACCCGCTCGGTGACCCGGCGGCGCACCACCCGGCACTGTCCGCCGATGTCGGAGGGGTAGCCCAGCTCCACGGCGATCCGCACCCGCGCCTCACCGAAGTGCAGGCGGTCTTCGCGCTGGTGCACGGTCACCGTCGCATGGGCGTCCGTACGGGCGCGCGGGGACTCCGCGCGCAGCGCCTCCCTGGCGGCCCGTGCGGCGATCTTCGCCACCACCCGGTCCGCGATTCTGGTCGCGCCCCGCTCACCCGCCGGTACGGCGGTGGCAGCGGCGGCCGGGGACACCGTCGCCACCCGGCTTCACCGCCGCCGGTCGCGGTAGCCGCTGCGCGGACGGAAGAAATCGCCGGCTTCCAGGTCCCCGTCGAGGAACCTGCCGGCCACGAACCCGATGGCGCCCAGCGCCGCCACCAGGACAAAGGCACCGAAGCCGCCGAAGTATCCGGCGAAGCCCAGCGCCATGCCGGCCAAGAGGCCGACCACGGCCATGCTCATCGTGCGCTCCTTCGCTGCCACTCCGGACGGGCCCGGCTATTGGAGCCGTGGCTCCGCTTCCTCTTCTTCGTCTGCTTCGTCGGGCAGCTTGACGTCGCTGACCGCGATATTGACCTCGACGACCTCCAGGCCCGTCATCCGCTCCACGGCGGAGATGACGTTCTCCCGGACCGACCGGGCGACATCGGCGATGGCGACGCCGTAGTCGACCACGATCTCCAGGTCCAGCGCGGTCTGCACCTCGCCGACCTCGGCCTTCACGCCCTGGGTCGCGGACCTGCTGCCGCCGGGCACCCGGTCCCGGACGGCGCCGAGCGTACGGGCGAAGCCGCTGCCCATGGCATGCACGCCGATGACGTCCCGGGCCGCCAGACCGGCGATCTTTTCCACGACACCGTCGGCGATGGTGGTCCGCCCTCGGGTCGCGGGGTCGCCGCCGCCCCGTTTGGCGGGCGTCCTGGGCCCCTCTGCGTGCTGCTGGCTTTCGCTCATCGCCGTATCCCTTTCCGCGGGGAGAAGCGGTCCGCCCGCTCCGCTCCCCACAGTAGGTCCGGAATGTCCGGAACGCTCCAGGGATGCGGCAAGAGAGTGCTCCATACGGCGCCGTCGGGCCCACCGCCCTGCCGTGCGGGCGGGTCTGCGGCAGGCTGGGGGCGTGAGCCGGAACGTGTCCGGGAAGCGGTCCGTGGACCTTCCGGGAAAGGGGTGACGCGGTGGCCGTGAACCAATTGGCGCAGACGGTCCGCACGCAGCTCGGGATCGGCCGGCTGCTGCCGCTCGGCGGGCCCGCGGACGGCTCGTGGATCACCGAGCAGGCGGCCGCCGGGGCGCTGCGGGCATCTGCTGATACACCGGCCGGTGTCCGGTTCGGCTCGCTGCGGCTGTCCGTCGCCGACCCCGGCCAGGCCCCGGAACCGGCGGTGCCGGCGCCGCCGAGCGCCCTGCCGCCCGGCCCGCTGCGCATCGAGGCGGAGTTCGCCGCGGTGGCCGACCGGCCGCTGCCCGCGCTCGCCGACCAGGTGCGCGCGGCGCTGCTGGAGGCGTCGATCCAGGGGCTGGGGCTGGTGGTGGGCGTGGTGGATCTGCGGGTCAGCGGCCTGCTGGAAGCCGACGAGGCCACGACGGAGGGTGCATCAACCCGTTCCGCTCCCCCAGGGGACGTGCCACCCGCCACACCTGCGGGTGACCGGACCGGCGCGACCCAGGAGGGCGCGGCGGGCATCGCCGCCGTCGCGCGGGGCGTCGCCGGCGTGGCCCGGCTGGCGCCGGTGCTCGGCGGTCCGTCCCGCCCGGTGCGGCTCACCGACGGGCATGCGCTGATCCAGCTGGCGACCGCACCCGGTCACCGGGCACTGGATGTGGCCTGCGCCGTACGGCAGGCGGTGGCGGCCGCGCCACCCGCGGTCTCGACGGTCGCGGTGCTGGTCACGGCGGTGGACCGGAGCTGATGAGCCGGCCCGGCCGGGCCGTGGGAGCGCGACCGGGCAGCTCGGGCAGGTGAACGGCGCGGTACGGGGTGCTACTCCCCGACGCCCGCGAGGTCACGCAGCCGACGCGCCTGGGCGGCCCGCTCGGCGCGGCGCTGCTCCTCGTACGGACGGCCCGCGGCACCGGCCAGCAGGGCCTTGGTCTCGATGACGGCATCGCGCGGCGCGGCGGTGAGCGCGGCCGCCAAGTCGGCCACCGCGGCATCGAGTTGATCGCCGGGCACCACGAGGTTGGCGAGGCCGATCCGCTCGGCCTCCTCGGCGTGCACAAAGCGGCCGGTGGCGCAGATCTCCAGCGCCCGGGCGTAGCCCACCAGCGCGACCAGGGGATGGGTACCGGTCAGGTCCGGTACGAGCCCGAGGCTGGTCTCGCGCATGGCGAACTGGACGTCCGGCGCGACCACCCGCAGATCGCAGGCGAGCGCCAGCTGGAAGCCGGCACCGATGGCATGCCCCTGCACGGCGGCGATGGACACCAGATCAGTACGCCGCCACCAGGTGAACGCTTCCTGGTACTCGGCGATCGTGGCGTCCAGTTCCTCGTCCGAGCCGCGCGCCAGATCGATGAACGACGGCTCGCCGTCGAAGCCTTCGGGCGTGAACGCCTGACGGTCGAGGCCCGCGGAGAAGGACTTGCCCTCACCACGCAGCACCGCGATCCGTACGTTTCCCGGCAGCAGCGACCCCGCTTCGGCAAGCGCCCGCCACATGGCCGGCGACTGCGCATTGCGCTTGGCCGCGTTGGCGAGGGTCACCGTGGCGATCGCACCGTCCACGGTGAGCCGCACACCGTCCTTGTCGAGCAGAGTCATGAGCGCCTCCGAGTCAGCCAGCCGCACCTGCGTGCGTAAGTGACTGAACGGTAACCTCCCGGTCGACTGCTCGGTCGACCGGGGGGACACCGCTGCACCCGGAGTCGCGGCCGTCAGGCCGATGCGGCCTTCTTGCCCCTCGTGGCTCCGCCGCGACCGCGCAGGACCACACCGGATTCGCTGAGCATCCGGTGCACGAATCCATAGGAGCGGCCGGTTTCCTCGGCCAGCGCCCGGATGCTCGCACCGGAGTCGTACTTCTTCTTCAGGTCTGCCGCGAGCTTCTCGCGCGCGGCGCCGGTTACCCGGCTGCCCTTCTTCAGAGTCTCGGCCACCCGTGCCTCCTCGTGGGAAGTGCGCTCTGGACTCTCATGATCACCCCTCCCCGGCTTCCTGGCCACCCATTCCGCAAGGTCGATACGACATCGTTTGCCGGCGGAGGCCCGAAAACACGGGCCGGAATGCCTGATTCCGGCGGTTTCTGAGGCCGCCCGCGCGCGGCCGCCCGCGAGAAGTGGCAGGTCAGGTGGTGTGCGACCGAAAAGGTGACGGCCGGGCCCCAAGGGCCCGGCCGTAGGCCGCAGACTCGCCGGTGTACGAGCCGTTCTCACTCAGATGATGGATCACACGTCGGCCGAATGATCCATACGGCATGATCCATCCGCCGCGGTCAGGCCAGCGCGACCAGATCCGCGTAGTCCTGGCCCCACAGGTCCTCGACGCCGTCGGGCAGCAGGATGATGCGCTCCGGCTGAAGCGCGTCCACCGCGCCCTCGTCGTGCGTCACCAGGACCACCGCGCCCGTGAAGGTGTGCAGCGCGCCGAGGATCTCCTCGCGGCTGGCCGGGTCGAGGTTGTTGGTGGGCTCGTCGAGCAGCAGCACATTGGCGGAGGACACGACCAGCGTCGCCAGGGCGAGCCGGGTCTTCTCGCCGCCGGAGAGCACCCCGGCGGGCTTGTCGACGTCGTCACCGGAGAAGAGGAAGGAGCCCAGCGTCTTGCGGATGGCGACCAGGTCCATGTCCGGGGCCGCCGAGCGCATGTTCTCCAGGACCGTGCGGTCCGGGTCCAGGGTCTCGTGCTCCTGGGCGTAGTAGCCGAGCTTGAGGCCGTGACCGGGGCGGACCTCGCCGGTGTCCGGTGTCTCGACGCCGGCCAGCAGCCGCAGCAGGGTGGTCTTGCCCGCACCGTTGAGGCCGAGGATGACGACCCGGGAGCCCTTGTCGATGGCCAGGTCGACGTCGGTGAAGATCTCCAGGGAGCCGTAGGACTTCGACAGGCCCTCGGCGGTGAGCGGGGTCTTGCCGCACGGTGCCGGGTCCGGGAAGCGCAGCTTGGCGACCTTGTCGGCGGCCCGCACCTGCTCCAGGCCGGCGAGCAGCTTGTCGGCGCGCTTGGCCATGTTCTGCGCGGCGACGGTCTTGGTGGCCTTGGCCCGCATCTTGTCGGCCTGGGAGTTGAGCGCCGCGGCCTTCTTCTCGGCGTTCGCCCGCTCGCGCTTGCGGCGCTTCTCGTCGGCCTCGCGCTGCTGCTGGTAGAGCTTCCAGCCCATGTTGTAGATGTCGATCTGCGACCGGTTGGCGTCCAGGTAGAAGACCTTGTTGACGACGGTCTCGACCAGGTCGACATCGTGGGAGATCACGATGAAGCCGCCGCGGTAGGTCTTGAGGTAGTCGCGCAGCCAGACGATGGAGTCGGCGTCGAGGTGGTTGGTCGGCTCGTCGAGCAGCAGGGTGTCGGAGTCCGAGAACAGGATCCGGGCCAGCTCGACACGGCGGCGCTGACCACCGGAGAGGGTGTGCAGCGGCTGGCCGAGGATGCGGTCGGGCAGGCCGAGGCTGGCGGCGATGGTCGCGGCCTCCGCCTCGGCGGCGTACCCGCCCTTGGTCAGGAACTCGGTCTCCAGGCGCTCGTACTTCTTCATCGCCTTTTCGCGGGTGGCGCCCTTGCCGTTGGCCATCCGGTCCTCGTTCTCGCGCATCTTGCGCAGCACGGTGTCCAGATCGCGGGCGGACAGGATGCGGTCGCGGGCCAGCACGTCGAGGTCGCCGGTGCGCGGGTCCTGCGGCAGATAGCCGACCTGGCCGCCGCGGGTGACCGTGCCGGAGGCGGGGATGCCCTCGCCCGCCAGCACCTTGGTGAGGGTGGTCTTGCCGGCGCCGTTACGGCCGACCAGGCCGATGCGGTCGCCCTTGGCGATACGGAAGGAAGCGGACTCGATGAGAATGCGGGCGCCGGCGCGCAGCTCAAGGCCGGAGGCGGTGATCACGGGAAAAGCTCCAGGGTCAGGGAGACGGCGGGTTGGACGGACGGTCCGAGGGCGAGCTGCGCCGTCTAATGAACCCAGGGGAGAACTGCCATGGGAGGCAGTCTAACGGCCCAGTGCAAGTCGTTTTCTCCCCCACGTCTTCGGCTGTCCCGCCGTGGGGGTTGCTCGCCGTTTGGTGCCCGCTGCGCGGTGCACCCGCCGTGCACTGCGCTTTGCCTTCGGCCCGCGTTTTCGGCTTTCTCTCCGTTGCGCCTGCGGCGGGCGTTGCCGCTGCGCGGGGCTGTCGGGGTGCGGTGACGGACCTCCGCGGGTGGGGTGCCGGACTGCTTCGCTTTACGTCCGGCACCCCACCCGCTCCGGCCCGTCCCCTCCCGTTGAAGGGTGGGAAGAAGGCCGGTGGGGGTTGGCGTAGGTGGGCCGGTGCACCTCGTAGGGCCCGGTTATGACTGACGGCGGCACGCCCCCACCCACCTGCAGTCACTCCCCCAACGGGAGGGGACGGGCCGGAGGGGCAGGGTGTCCGGACGTAAAGCGAAGCAGTCCGGACACCCTGCCCCGGAGGTCCGTCACCGCACCCACAAACCACCCCGGCCCGCCGCAGGCGCAACGGCGACCAACAACCACGGCGGGAAAGCCGAAAACGTGGGATTCAAACCCCACCCGTGTGGACTTGGAAGGCCGCCCGCCGCACCGCCTTCGCCAGGGCCGGGTCCGGGTGGGCCGCGGCCAGGGCCACCAGTACCTGAACGGTCCTGGGGTGGCCGACGGCGCGGACCTCCTCCAGGAGGCGCGGTACCGAGCCCTGGACCGCCGAGTCGAGGTGCCGGACGAGCAGCTGGGTCTCGCCGTGATCGGCGACGGCCGCCGCGGTGTCCACCCACAGCCAGGTGGATTCCTCGCGGGTGAGCACATCGGGCGCGGTCTCCGGGTCGCCGCCCTCGTGCTCGACCAGCCACAGCAGGGCGTACGGCCGCAGACCCGGCTCGTCGGCGGCGGCCCGTACGGCGGCCTCGGCCGGGGCGCCGACCGCCCGCAGTGCCTCGAAGGCCAGGCCGCGCAGCAGCGCGTCCTCGCCGCGGGCCACGGTCAGCAGCTCCTCGACGGCCGCGCCGACGGAGCGGGCGGCGAGCCAGGCCCGGTATTCGGCGCGGGCCGGGCCCGGGGTGAGCCGGGCGCAGCCGCGCAGCATGGCCTCCGCGGACTGTTCGATGTGGCCGGCCGGGCTCTGCGCGGCCACACAGATCTGCTCCAGCTTGACCCACACCGACCAGTTGCCGAGCGGCGTCAGCTGCGCCTCGGACGCGTCGTGCGCGGCCTCCGCGCCGTCCGGCGGCACCAGCGCGCCGACGGTCCGCAGCGCGTCCAGCGCCCAGTCCAGCAGCGCGGCCAGCGACGCCCCCGCGGCGTCGCCGGCGACCGCGGCCTCGTCGGCGCCGCCCGGGTCCTGGCCGTAGGGGACCTCGCAGCGTTCGGTGCGCAGTTCGGCGACGCGCTGGTCGAGCATGTCGAGCAGTACCGGCAGCCGCACGGGACCGGCCGACAGATGCAGCAGGGACAGCAACTGCGGCAGCGCCTCGACGACTTCGGCGACTATCGCGGGGCCGGCGCCGGCCGGTGCGGGGCGGGCCAGCGACCAGGCGTCGAAGAGCGCGACCCAGCCGCGCAGCACGGCGGTGTCGTCGCGGTCCCAGGCCCGCAGCCGCCAGCCGGGGCGGGCGAGGCCGTCGTGGAGTTCGACGAGGCCGGCCAGCCGGGCCCGGTCCCAGTCGATGCGGACCTGGTGCGGCGTCAGACCCAGGGCCTCGGCGGCGCGTTCCGCGGCGGCCTTCGGCAGCGCTCCGTCGGGACCGGCACGCAGGCTGCCGCCGGCGGCGCCGGCACCGACGCTGTCGGCCCAGCGGGCGAGCCGGGCGGCGCCGGCCAGTACGGCACGGGCCTGGCGGGCCAGTTCCGCGGGCGGCGGCGTGCCCTCGGGCGGGCGGGGCGCCGGGCGCTTGGCCCGGGTTGTCACCGCCCGGCGGGCGGCCGCAACCGGTTGACGGGGGACGAGTCGGAGCCGGGAGTCGCGCGGAGTACGGGACGTCACAGGAGCAGTGTTGCCGCTGTCGGCCCGAAAGCCCAATCGGAACCCGGCTTGCGATCTGCCACGGCCGCGTCACCTAGCCGACCCATCCCTGATGAGGGGAGTTGTCCCCCCGTATACCCGGGAGACACCCGGAAGCCATCGGGGGCGCCGGGCCCGTTGGAGGGGTGGCCCGCGGGAGCCCGCGTCGGTGACCGGCGTCCGGGCCGGGGGCGGCCCGGGCGGTGCTGCATGAGTGGGGTGCGGTGCTACATGAGCGGGGTGAGGAAGCGCCGCAGGGCTTCCTCGTAGCCCGAGGGGTCGGCGTTCCACATCGCGGCGTGCGGGGCGTGCGGGACCGGTTGCAGCGTGACCAGGTCGGCCCGGCGGGCGGCGAAGGAGCGGGACGCGGTCCAGGGGGCGATCATGTCGTCCGGTCCGTGGAAGAGCAGCGTGGGAATCTCCAGCTCGTCCGGGTCGACGGCGTCGGCGGGATGGCCGAGGGGCACTCCGGTGCTGCCCTCGGCGGCGCGTACCACCAGCGGCAACAGGGCCCGCGGGATCCGCCGGGCGCCGGCCAGCGCACGGACCGTGGCGTTCCGGTCGAGGACCGGGGAGTCCAGGACCAGACCGCTGATCCGGTCGCGGAGCGCGGAGTGGGTGGCGGCGCGCAGTGCCATGGTCGCGCCGGTGGACCAGCCGTGGAGGACGACGTTCCGGGCGCCGTAGCGCAGGGCGTAGCGGATCGCCGCGTCCAGGTCGCGCCATTCGGTGTCGCCGAGGTGGTTGACGCCGTCGGCGGTGCGCGGGGCGCCCAGGTCGTTGCGGTAGGACAGGTCGAGGACCGGCAGCCGGTGGCGGTGCAGGAACGGCATGACCACCATGGGGTGTTCGCGGGTGGTGCCCAGGCCGTGTGCGGTGATGACCCAGGTGTCGCGGACGCCGGGGACGAACCACGCCGGGAGGGCGCCCAGTTCGCCGGGGATGTCGACGTCGGCGCAGTCGAGGCCGAGGGCGTCCCGGGGGTTGCCGAGGTGCACCTGGGGGGTGAGCCGCATCCGGTTGCCCGGCCCGAGGGTGCCGTGGGTGACCCGTACCAGGCGGCGGACGACCGCGTCGGCGGGGTGCGGGACGCCGTGGACGACATCGCCGAGCACCGCGTGGCAGCCGGAGCCGGTGAGCCCGTAGGTGCCGGGCCGCAGGGACGCGAAGCTGCGGGTGAGGGCGATGCGCTCCTCGGTGGCGGAGTGCACGGTGAGGCGGGAGTCGCCCGGGAAGGGCTGGTCCGGCGATGGTTTCAGGGCAATGTCACTGGCGTACCGGCCGACCGCCACGGCGGCCGCCCCGGCACCTATCACGGTGATGGCGGCCACGGCCGCCGCAGTACCCAGGCGCACCTCACCAGTGTGCGCAGCGGTGCCGGGGGCGGCCACCGGGCGGAGTCGGGCGGGTGACCGGGCGGGGCGCCGGGTCGCCCCCCCCCGGGCGGCGGACGGGGTACGGGCCGCCGCCCCGAGGCGGGCGGTCAGCCCTGGTCGCGGCCCGGCTGGCCGTAGCCGCGCAGCCGGCCGGCGGCCGCGTCGAGCTGCCCGGCGGACAGCAGGTTCGGCGTACGGCCCGGTACGGAGCTCGCGGCGAGCCACACCCGGCACATCCATTCCAGCTGGGCGGTGCGGTCCAGCGCCTGGTCGAGGCTGTCGCCGTAGGTGATCGTGCCGTGGTTCTCCAGCAGACAGCCGGTGCGGTCGCGGAGCGCCTCGCGCATGTTCGCGGCGAGCTCGTCGCTGCCGTACAGGGCGTAGGGGGCGACGCGGACGGGGCCGCCGAGTGCCGCGGCCATGTAGTGGACCGGCGGGAGTTCGGGGACCAGGGTGGAGACGGCGGTGGCGTACGGGGCGTGGGTGTGGACGACGGCGGTGGCCGTGGTGGTGCGGTAGACCGTCAGATGCATCGGGAGTTCGCTGGTCGGCCGGAGCGCGCCGATGATCTGGCGGCCTTCGAGGTCGACCGCGGTGGTGTCGCCGGGGCCGAGCCGGTCGTAGGGGACGCCGCTGGGGGTGACCAGGACCAGGTCCCTGATGCGGCGCGAGACATTGCCCGAGGTGCCGACGACCAGGCCGTCGGTGACCGTTCGGCGGGCGGTGGCGACCAGTTCGCTCCAGGCGGCGGCGAGGTCGTCGGGGTGGTCCTTCATGGGTCCTCCGGCGCGGTGCGGCGAAAGCGGATGTGGTGCGCGACACCGTACGAGCGGGCCGGGGCACCGTACGCCGTGGGCCCGCCCGCAGGGTATCCGCCATCGGGGGACACCTGCGCGGATGCCGGGGATTGACCTGATTTGAGCCCTCTTGGGCGGCTCGCCCCTTACCGTCGAGGGGGATTCACGACAAGCAGGACCGCGGGGAGCGGCTCGCCGGCGAAGCGCAGGAAGTTCGCCAACGGGTGATGCGGAAGTGACGCCGGAGGCGCCTCCGCGTGAACACTGCGGTGGTGTCACCGACGCGCCCGTCCCAGTTCATCTTCCGTTCACCCGCTCTCCGTACGGTCCCAGCGACACTGACCTTCGAACTGATTGCCTGGGTGAATGGAACACATCACGCTTCTCATCGGGATCGTGATCGTCACGGCCTTGGTGTTCGACTTTACGAACGGCTTCCACGACACGGCCAACGCAATGGCCACCACCATTTCCACCGGGGCATTGCGACCCAAGACCGCGGTGGCGATGTCGGCAGTCCTCAACCTCGTCGGCGCGTTCCTGTCCGTGGAGGTGGCCAAGACCATCTCCGGGGGGATCATCGACGAGAGCGCCGGCATCAGACCTGAAGTGATCTTCGCCGGCCTGGTCGGCGCGATCGTCTGGAACCTGCTGACCTGGCTCGCGGGTCTCCCCTCCAGCTCTTCCCACGCCCTCTTCGGCGGTCTGATCGGCGCGACCCTGGTGTCCGTCGGCACCAACGGTGTGCACGGCGACGCGGTCGTGATGAAGGTCCTGATCCCGGCGGTGGCCGCCCCGATCGTGGCCGGCCTGGCCGCGATGGCGGCGACCCGGCTCACCTACCGGCTGACCCGCAACCGCGACGAGGCGGACACCGCCAAGGGCTACCGCGCGGGGCAGATCGCCTCCGCCGCCCTGGTCTCCCTCGCCCACGGCACCAACGACGCACAGAAGACGATGGGTGTGATCACGCTCGCGCTGATCACCGGCGGAGTGGTCGCCCCGCACGCCGACCCGCCGCTGTGGGTCATCGCCTCGGCCGGTGTCGCCATCGCGCTCGGCACGTACCTGGGCGGCTGGCGGATCATCCGCACGATGGGCAAGGGCATCACCGACATCCAGCCGCCGCAGGGCTTCGCCGCCCAGACCGGCGCCGCGGCCACCATCCTGGCCTCCTCCCACCTCGGCTTCGCGCTCTCCACCACCCAGGTCTGCTCCGGCTCCGTGATGGGCTCGGGCCTGGGCCGCAAGGGCGGCGTGGTGCGCTGGTCCACGGCCGGCCGGATGGTCCTGGCCTGGGGCCTGACGCTGCCGGCCGCCGGTGCGGTCGCCGCGGGCGCCGCGTTCCTCGCCGGTCAGGGCGACTGGGGCGTGGCGGCGGTGGCGGTCCTCGGACTGGGCATCTGCGGCGCGATCTGGGCCGCCTCCCGGCGCAAGCCGGTCGACCACACCAACGTCAACGAAGGTCCCGCCGCCGAGCCGGTGGGCGTGGTGACCGCCGCGCTGCGCAGCGTCTCCCCGCCCCCGGCGGGCCAGCAGACCCCGGCGGCCGACGCCCCGGAGGCCGACGCCGCTCCTGCCGACGCCCCGGAAACCGCCGGGATTCCGGCTCAGGCGTCCGGCACCGACACCTCCACCACCCCGCGTGCCAAGGCCGCGACGGTCACCCGCTAGCTGTCATCCCTTAAGGAACACTCCATGAGCATCGACTGGGCAGCTCTCGGCCAGGTCTTCGGCGTCACCCTCGTGGTGACGGTCGGGATCGTGGGCCTGTTCACCGTCGGCATCGCCGGCACGTCCCGCAAGGCGGGCCAGGAGGGTGCGGCCGCCGCGGTCGCCGTACCGGGCGCGGGCGCACGGGCCGGCGCGATGGCCGCCTTCGGCCTCTGCGCGGCGGCGGTGGCCTATGGCATCTATCTGATCGTGGCCGGCTGACGCCGCCGCCACGACGGACCGGGCGAGGCGCCCGGCGGATTACGGCATCAGCCGTCGTCCGCCGGGCGCCTCGTTCGTTGTTCGCCCCGGCCGCCGAGCGCGTCATCGGCCTCCCGGGCCAGCCGGTCGGCGATGGCGGTGCCGCCGGTGCCGTTGAGATAGGCGGACACCCCGATCTGTACGACCTTGCTGAAGGTCTGGTAGTGGGCGCTGCGCGGGCGCGGTGCGGCCGCCATCAGCGCCGCGTGCAGGGTGCGGGGGTCGGGCCGGGGCTCCGGGCGGCCCGTGGCGCCGTGCTCACCGCGTTCGGCGTCGTCGGGCGGCAGCGGGCAGTGCGGTGCCGTGGCCGCCTCCCGGTAGGCCGAGTCGCGGGTGGCCGCGAACCCCCGCTCCAGCAGACAGCGTTCGCTGCCGGGGCCGGTCAGCGCCTCGATCAGGGACCGGGCGCCGGCCGGCCGCGTGCTTCCGGCCGCGAGGGCGAGGTTCTGCCCGCCCAGCACGGACATCCGCTTGCCGTCGCTGGGGCGGGCCGGCAGCTGGGTGACGTCGAACTGCTCGCCGGGCGTGAGCTTCTCGGCGACCGAGGCGTATTCGACCGGCCAGTTGCGCATGAACAGCGCGCGGCCGTCGGCGAACCAGCGGCGGCTCTCCGTCTCGTCCATCGTGGTGGCCTCGTGCGGCATGATCGAGTCGAGCCGGAGTTTGAGGTCGGCGATGCCCTGCTGGAGCGCGCCGACCTGCTCGCCCTTGGTGAAGCTGGTGGCGTCCGGGTCGCCGCCGTTGACCCAGGCCGACTCCAGGGTGTTGACGGTCAGCCCCTCGTAGGGCCGCAGCTGGGCGACCATGCCGTACATCCTGGGCCGCTGCTTCTTGTGGCCGGTGGCGGCGTCCCGGGCGGCCTCGCGGTTGTAGGCCTGCGCCACCTCGGTCGCCACGTCCTTCAACTCGCCCCAGTTGGACGGGGCGCCGTGGCCGTACGCGCGAAGGATGTCCTTGCGGTAGTAGAGCAGCCCGGCGTCGGTGTTGAAGGGCACCCCCCACACCTTGCCGTCGTACTCCACCGTCTTGGCCACGCTGTCGAGGAAGTCGCCGTCCAGGGCCGTGGCCCAGGGGCGGATCACGCCCGCCTCGGCGAACTCCGCGGTCCAGGCGACATCGAGGTTGAGCACGTCGTAGCCGCCGCTGCCGGACTGGCCCGCCGCCAGCAGCTGGCTGCGCTGGCCGTCGGCGGTGTCCGGGAGTCTGACGATGCGGACCGTACGGCCGGTGCGCCGCTCCCAGTCGTGGATCAGGTCCTGGCGGACACCGGAGCTGCTGAGGTCGCTGCCGGTGGCGAGGACGATCGCACCCTTCTCCGGGACGAGTTGCTCCCCGGGTGTGCAGCCGCTCGACGCGAGCGTCAGGGCGAGGCAGGCCAGGGCGGCGGGTGCGGCGGTGCGTGGCGCGGTCATCGGTCCCCCTTCGTGGCCGTGCCGATGGAGGCGATCCGTCCGGCCAGGGTGTCGACGGCCTGCGGGCCGCCGGGCACACACTGGCCGTGGGAGGCGTCGGCCAGCCGCTGGAGGGCGAAGGTGTCACAGCCGTTCTTGCCCAGCGCCAGCGCCAGGACGGGCACTTCGGGCCCCTCCTCGACGAGGGTGCCGAGGGTCCGCTCCACGCCCGCCGCGCGCTCCGGGCCCGCGCCGTCGTCCTGGTCGAGGATCAGCACGATGGCCTTGTTGGTGGCCGGGGACTTCTTCATCCGGCGCACCGCGCGGGTCAGCGCCTCCTCCATCGCGGCACCGTGCTCGACCAGTTCACCGCCCGCGATCCGGTCCAGTGCGGCCCGGCCCGGTGCCGGGTCGGCGCTGCCGGGCGGGACGAGCTCGCGCACCGCGTCGGCGTCGGTGGGGTGCGCGCGGTCCGGGAAGGCCCACAGGCCGTAGGTGTGGCGTGCGCCGACCATCTCCAGGACACGCCCGGCCGCGCGCAGGGCGGTCGGCAGCCGGCCGCCGTCGGCCATGGAGGTGGAGGTGTCGAGGAGGATCAGCACCTGACTGGACTTCTGGGCCTTGTCGTAGCCGTCCAGCACCTGGGACACCTGGTCGGGGTGCGCTCCGAAGGGAACGGTGGGGGCGAGGAGGCTGACGTCCGCGCGGCTGTCGAGCAGCGGTGAGCCCGCCCCCGGGCCGGTGCCGTGCACACCGCGGTAGCCCTGGGCGGTGAGGGTGCGCTGGCCGCCGTCCGCGGCACGCAGCCAGGTCGCGAAGCGGGCCACGGCGTCCTGCCGTGGGGTGGCGTCCCTGGTGCCGTGCCAGTCGACCCGGATCAGGGGGTGGTCGAGGGCGGGGGCGTGCCGGGGGTAGTAGGCGACGTAGCGGTTGCGGAGCGGGAGCGGGGCGTCCAGGGCCGGGCAACTGCCGGTGGCGCGGCCGAGGTTGTAGTCGGCGAGGGACTTCTCCGACACCAGCGGCGCGGACTTCGTACGGTCGACGGAGCCGGCGGCGTCCGCGTCGGGGCGCAGCGAACACAGCAGTTCGGTGCTGCCCGCGTACTGGCTGCCGGGGGCGGACAGCCGCTCCTCGGCGTGCCGGGCCAGGGTGGGGTCGGGCGCGCCGGAGGAGGCGGCGTCCGAGCCGTCGTGGGCTAGGTAGAGGCCGAGGGTGTGCAGCAGTCCGGTGCCGGACAGCACCGGGCTCGGCCGCAGCAGCCGGAGGTCGCGGTGGGTGCGGTCGGTTCCGGTGAGCAGTTCCCGCCAGGAGGCGCCGGCCGGTTCGACGTCGTCCAGCCGCCGGTGTGCCGGGATGCCGACGACCAGGGGCGTGTAGGCGACCGGGGCGCTGTAGTGCAGGGTCGCCGGGGAGCCCTTGGCGGGCATCCCGCGGCGGGCCTCGTAGTAGTCGGCGGTGGATTCGGGGATCCAGATGTCGGGCTGGGGTCCGGGCCGGTAGAGGGGGTCGATGCCCTTGTCGTCCGGCCCGTCCTTGCCGGAGCCGTGGGCCTCGCCCTGCCAGCGGTCGGCGGCGGCGAAGCCCTGGTCGACCTGGTCCTTGGCGGCGGAGTAGACGGTGATCTGGGCGCGCCGGCAGCCGTCGGGGAGGTCGCCCTCGCCGTCGAGGGGCCGGGTGTTGGCGGCGGACATCTCGTAGTCGAAGGCCGCCTGGCGCAGCGCGGGTTCGGCCTCGGGGGCGGTGAGCAGCCGCAGTTCGAGGGCGGGCGGGCAGGCTTCGGCGCCGCCCGGGAGGTTCAGCAGGACGACGCCCGCGGTGGCCGGTACGGCGATGATCGCCAGCACCATCAGGATCCGGAACCAGTGCCGGAAGGAGGTGTTCAGCCGGCGCCGTAATCGGATCCGCAGCGGGGTGGGCGGCCGGATCCCGGGGGTGGCGAAGGACAGGATGACGTCGTCGACGGTGTTCTGCTTGGCCGAGCGGGGCTCCCAGACGTCGCCCATCGGGGTGCGCTCGCCGGCCAGTTGGTTCCGCAGCTCCCGGACGAGGTCCTCGAAGGTGACGAACCGCTTGCCGGGGATGCCCTGTTCCAGGATCTGCCGCAGGGCGCGGGTGAAGACACTGCCGCCGGTGGGCTCCTCGCCGCTGAAGATCCGGCGGTTGGGCTGTGCGGCCATCAGCAGCGAGGTGGGGGTGCGGCAGGCGTGGAAGGCCTCTCCGGCGTTGCCGGCGTAGCAGCACTCCAGGACGATCACGATCCGGTCGGCCCGCGCGTTGTCCAGGTAGGACAGTACCGTGTCCTGCCAGGAGACGGTTTTGTGCCGCCGTTCCGAGGCACCGACCATGAGCTGGAGATTGCCGCCGTCCCGGCCCACCCGGCCGTGGCCGGAGAAGTACACCAGCAGCAGCCCGCGGGCCTCCTGGACGACGGCGTCCAGGGCCTGTTCGACCTCCCAGGGCTCCTGGGGCCGGCAGATGACGACCTCGCCCTTGGTGAAGAGGTCGGTGCCGGGGGCGAGCAGGACGCGTTCCAGTTCCCCGGGGTTGTCCCGCACCGCGGGGAGCGGCCGCAGGTGGCGGTAGTCGTCGACGCAGATCAGCAGCGCCCGGTTGACCTTGCCCCGTGCGTCGTATTCGGACATCCGGCTCAGTCCCCGGCGGTGCTGCCGCCCTCGTTCGCCGGGCTGCCGGGATCGGGGCGTTCGGGGGCCGCGGCGCCCGGTCCCGGTTCGCCCAGTGCGCGCAGCTCGCCGTCCCCGCCGCCGACCGCCACGGCGGGCCGTTCGCCGGTGTCGCGTTCCTCCCTGCGGCGGCGCAGCCATTCGCGCAGGGCGATGCCCAGGCTCTTGGTGATCTCGGCGGCGACCGCGCCGACGACGACGAGGATCAGGTCGTCGACGCCGATGGCCATGTCGCCGGGGCCGTCGTCGCGCTCCTGGGCCGGGCGCAGCTCCCAGTCGTGCGACCGCCGGTTCAGCCAGGGCTCGCGCTCCAGCCACGCCTTGAGGTCCTCGACGTCCTGGTCAGGATTGTTCGTGCCCGTGATCCTGATACGGATCTCGTGACGGTCAGCGCGCTGCGGCATCCCCCGGCCCCCTTCCGGCGGCCCCTTCGCCGCCGTGCACCAGATAGTGACGCGGGATCAGGTGCGCGGGCAACCGTCCGTGACCCCTCAGCCACGCTGTGGCGTGCGCCACAGCGCCTGCCACAGGGCAGCGTCGCAGGTCAAGGGTGAGTTGACGGCGTTCGCGGGGCGTGGTGGACTGCCGGAGCCATTCGGCGACAGCAGAGGAAGTCCGGTGCGAATCCGGCGCGGTCCCGCCACTGTCACCGGGGAGCGTTCCTCCAGCGAAGGCCACGGTCCGCCTCGCATACGTCCGATGACGTACGCGGGACTGGAAGGCCGGAGGACACGCCGATCCGGGAGCCAGGAGACTCTGGTCGCCGACACGTCGAGCCAGGGCGCGGACCCTGAGTGAGGACATACCGCCATGCCCGGCCGCCCCTTGAGATCGCCACTGCCCGCCGCCGCAGGGCTCCTTCGGGGCCGGGCGGGACGTCACGGACGCACCCGCACGGCGGTCTGACCCGATGCGCGGCGACCACGCGGGATATGTGTGCGGCGCGGCCCTCGGCTTTCTCGGCGACCTGATCGCGGCGGATCCTCGGCGCGGCCATCCGGTGGCCGCGTTCGGCCGGGCCGCGGGTGCCGTCGAACGCCGGCTGTGGCGTGACCACCGCGGTTACGGGGCGACTCACGCCGTGCTGTGCGCGGGCGGGGCCGCCGCCGGTGCCGCGCTGCTGGAGCGCGCAGTGCGGGGCTCGGCTTCCGCTTCTTTGCTGTCGCTCCGTGGTGGCGCCCGGGTCGCGCTGACCGCGGCAACGGTCTGGGCCGTGCTGGGCGGCACCTCGCTCGGCCGGGAGGCACGGGCCGTCGGCGGAGCGCTGACGGCGGGTGACCTGGACGTGGCCCGGGAGCGGCTGCCGCATCTGTGCGGGCGCGATCCGCAGGCGCTGGACGGGCCGCAGATGGCCCGTGCGGTGGTGGAGTCGGTCGCCGAGAACACCTCCGACGCGGTGGTGGGCGCCCTGGTGTGGGGCGCGCTGGGCGGGGTGCCCGGTCTGGTGGCGTTCCGCGCGGTGAACACCCTGGACGCGATGGTGGGGCACAAGTCGCCGCGCTACCGCCGCTTCGGCTGGGCCGCGGCCCGGCTCGACGATCTCGCCGGCTGGCCCGGCTCCCGGCTGACCGCCGCGCTGACCGTGCTCGCGGGCCCCGACCGGCGCGGTGCGCTGCGGGCCTGGCGGGCGGACGGCGGGGCGCATCCGAGCCCCAACGCGGGCCCGGTGGAGGCGTCGTTCGCGGGTGCGCTGGGCGTACGGCTGGGCGGCACGCTGGCGTACGGCGGGCGGGTGGAACACCGTCCGGTGCTCAACGGCGCGGCGCCGCCGGTGGCGGTGCCGGACATCGAACGTGCGGTGCGGCTCTCCCGCCGGGTGAGCGCGCTGGCACTGCTGACGACGGTGGCGGCGCGGGCGGCGGTCGGCGTGGCACGGGCGGCGGTCGCTCGTGGGGCCGGGGGGCGCGGGTGTGAGGCGGGACCGGTACGCGGGCGTAAGGCGGGAGCGGTATGAGGCCGTCCGTTTTTTCCCCGCCGCCCACCCCCCTTCGGGGGGTGGGCGGGTGTAGTGACCCGAAGCCCAGGAGGAGGACCCGGTGAACGGGCGGTTGAAAGCAGCCGGCGGGGCGGTCGGCGGTGGCCTGTTGGTGGCCGGTACGACGTCCGACGCCGGTAAGAGCGTGGTGACGGCGGGGATCTGCCGCTGGCTGGTCCGGCAGGGCGTCCGGGTGGCGCCCTTCAAGGCACAGAACATGTCGCTGAATTCGTTCGTCACGCGCGAGGGCGCGGAGATCGGACGGGCCCAGGCGATGCAGGCCGCCGCGGCGCGGGTGGAGCCGACCGCGCTGATGAACCCCGTCCTGCTCAAGCCGGGCAGTGACCGCAGCAGCCAGGTGGTGCTGCTGGGGAAGCCGGTGGGTGAGCTCAGCGCCCGGGGGTACTTCGGGGGGACGTCGCAGGGTGAGGCGCAGTACGCGGGCCGCCGGGAGCAGTTGCTCGGCACGGTGACCGACTGCCTCCAGGAGCTGCGGCGTACCCATGACGCGGTGATCTGTGAGGGCGCGGGCAGTCCCGCCGAGATCAATCTGCGGCGTACCGACATCGTGAACATGGGCCTCGCACGGGCCGCCCGTATCCCGGCGGTCGTGGTCGGTGACATCGACCGCGGCGGGGTGTTCGCCTCGTTCTTCGGCACCACCGCGCTGCTGTCCAAGGAGGACCAGGCGCTGGTCGCCGGGTATCTGGTCAACAAGTTCCGGGGCGATGTGACGCTGCTGGAGCCGGGCCTGGAAATGCTGCGCGGCCTCACGGGGCGGCAGACGCTGGGCGTCCTGCCGTTCGCGCACGGCCTCGGCATCGACGAGGAGGACGGCCTGCGGGTGTCGCTGCGCGGCGCGGTGCGCGAGAGCGTGGTGGCTCCGCCGCACGGTGCGGATGTGCTGCGGGTGGCGGTCTGTGCCGTACCGCTGATGTCGAACTTCACGGACGTGGACGCGCTGGCCGCCGAACCGGGCGTGGTGGTGCGGTTCGTGGACCGGCCCGAGGAGCTGGCCGACGCCGACCTGGTGGTGCTGCCGGGAACCCGCGGCACGGTCCGGGCGCTGGCGTGGCTGCGGGAGCGCGGCCTGGCGGACGCGATCGCCCGGCGGGCCGCCGGGGGGCGCCCGGTGCTGGGCATCTGCGGCGGCTTCCAGATGCTGGGCGAGCGCATCGAGGACGAGGTCGAGTCGAAGGCGGGCGTGGTCGACGGGCTGGGCCTGCTGCCCGTACGGGTGCGGTTCGCGGCGGAGAAGACGCTGGCGCGGCCGGTCGGTACGGCGCTGGGCGAGCCGGTGGAGGGGTACGAGATCCACCACGGTGTCGCCGAAGTGACCGGCGGGGACGAGGAGTTCCTGGACGGCTGCCGGACCGGCTCCGTATGGGGCACGCACTGGCACGGGTCGCTGGAGAGCGACGGCTTCCGCCGGGCCTTCCTGCGGCGGGTCGCGGCGGACGCGGGCCGGGCGTTCGTCCCGGCCCCCGACACCCGTTTCGGTGTGCTGCGTGAGGAACAGCTGGACCGGCTGGGCGATCTGATCGAGGAGCACGCGGACACCGCCGGGCTGCTGCGGCTGATCGAGGAAGGGGTGCCGGAGGGACTGCCGTTCGTGCCTCCGGGAGCGCCATGAGGGGTACGCACAGGACGGATCCGGAGCTCGACGGCGACGTGGAGGACGACACAGCATGACGACCGCGCACAACACGACCCCGCAGTACCCCTTCACCGCGGTGGTCGGGATGGACGATCTGCGGCTCGCGCTGCTGCTGAACGCGGTGAGCCCCGCGGTCGGCGGCGTGCTGGTCCGCGGCGAGAAGGGCACCGCCAAGTCCACCGCCGTCCGGGCACTGTCGGCGCTGATGCCGGCCGTGGACGTGATCAGCGGCTGCCGCTTCGCCTGCGCCCCGGCCGCGCCGGACCCCGGCTGCCCCGACGGGCCGCACGGGACGGGCGGCGTCGAGGAGCGCCCGACGCGGATGGTCGAACTCCCCGTCGGCGCCTCCGAGGACCGGCTGGTCGGCGCGCTGGACATCGAGCGGGCGCTGTCGGAGGGCGTGAAGGCCTTCGAGCCGGGCCTGCTGGCGGACGCGCACCGCGGCATCCTGTACGTCGACGAGGTCAATCTGCTCCATGACCACCTCGTGGACCTGCTGCTGGACGCGGCCGCCATGGGCGCCTCGTACGTGGAGCGCGAGGGGGTCTCCGTACGCCACGCGGCCCGTTTCCTGCTCGTCGGGACGATGAACCCCGAAGAGGGCGAGCTGCGGCCGCAGTTGCTGGACCGGTTCGGGCTCACGGTCGAGGTCGCCGCCTCGCGCGAGCCCGACGAGCGGGTGACGGTCGTCCGGCGCCGGCTGGCCTACGACGCCGATCCGGCCGGTTTCGCGGCGGACTGGGCGGCCGAGGAGGACGCGCTGCGCGGGCGGATCGCCGCGGCCAGGGAGCTGCTGCCGCGGGTGACGCTGGGCGATGCGGCGCTCCGGCAGATCGCCGCGACCTGCGCCGCGTTCGAGGTGGACGGGATGCGCGCGGACATCGTGATGGCGCGCACCGCGACCGCGCTGGCCGCGTGGGCGGGGCGGACGGACGTCCTGGAGGAGGACGTGCGGCAGGCGGCGCTGCTGGCGCTGCCGCACCGCCGGCGCCGCAACCCCTTCGACGCCCCCGGCCTGGACGAGGAGAAACTCGACCGGACGCTGGAGGAGTTCGGCGCGGACGAGGACACGGACGGCGACGACGATCCGGAGCCGGACGGTCCGGACGGCGGTCCCGACGGGGGCGGTCCGGACGGCGGGGGCCCGGAGGGCGGCGGGCATCCGCCACAGGACGGCGGGCCGGCGGAGGCGCCGCTTCCGCCGGAGGCCGAACTCCCCCACCAGCAGGAGCGGGAGGCTCCGCAGACTTCGCAGGCCCCCGAGCCCGCGCCCGAGCCGGAGAGCGCGCCTCAGGGGGGCGCGGCCGGGGAGAAGGCGGCGGTCGGGGCCACCGAGCCGTTCCGTACCCGGCGGCTGGATGTGCCGGGCCTGGGCGAGGGCGCGGACGGCCGCCGCTCCCGGGCCCGTACCGCCCACGGCCGGACGACCGGCGCCCGCCGCCCCCAAGGCGCCCTGGGCAAGCTGCATCTGGCGGCTACCGTGCAGGCCGCGGCGCCGCACCAGCGGGCCCGCGGTCGCAGCGGGCGGGGGCTGGTGGTGCGCCGGGACGATCTGCGCGAGGCGGTACGCGAGGGGCGGGAGGGCAATCTGGTCCTGTTCGTCGTGGACGCCTCCGGTTCGATGGCGGCGCGGAAGCGGATGAGCGCGGTCAAGGGCGCGGTGCTCTCGCTGCTGCTCGACGCCTACCAGCGGCGCGACAAGATCGGCCTGATCACCTTCCGCGGCACCGGCGCCGAGCTGGCGCTGCCCCCGACGTCCTCGGTCGAGGCGGGTGCGGCACGGCTGGAACAGCTGCCGACGGGCGGCCGTACGCCGCTGTCCGAGGGCCTGCTGCGGGCCCATGAGGTGCTGCGGGTGGAGCGGATGCGGGATGCCTCGCGGCGGCCGCTGCTGGTGGTCGTCACCGACGGCCGGGCGACCGGCGGCCCGGAGCCCGTCGTCCGGGCCGCCCGCGCCGCCCGGCTGCTGGCCGGTGAGGGCACCGCGTCGGTGGTCGTGGACTGTGAGGCGGGCCCGGTGCGGCTGGGTCTGGCGGGCGAGCTGGCCCGTGAGCTCCAGGGCACCGCGATCACCCTCGACGAACTGCGCGCGGACAGTGTCTCCGCGCTCGTACGGACCGTGCAGGGCAACAGGAAGGCCGCGTAATGCCGCAGGGACAGCCGTCCGTCGTACCGAACGACGGGCTCACCACCCGCCAGCGCCGCAACCGTCCGCTGGTGTTCGTCCACACCGGCCAGGGCAAGGGCAAGTCGACCGCCGCCTTCGGGCTGGCGCTGCGCGCCTGGAACCAGGGCTGGCCGGTCGGGGTGTTCCAGTTCGTGAAGTCGGCGAAGTGGAAGGTCGGCGAGGAGCGGGCGCTGAAGGTGCTCGGGGAGTCCGGTGAGGGCGGCACCGTCGCCTGGCACAAGATGGGCGAGGGCTGGTCCTGGGTCCAGCGCGACATCGCCTCCAGCGAGGACGCGGCGCGCGAGGGCTGGGAGCAGGTCAAGCGGGATCTGGCCGCGGAGACCTACAAGCTGCTGGTGCTGGACGAGTTCGCCTATCCGCTGAAGTGGGGCTGGATCGACACCGAGGAGGTGGTGTCGGTGCTGCGCGACCGCCCCGGTACGCAGCATGTCGTCATCACCGGGCGGAACGCCCCCGAGGCGCTGCTGGACTTCGCCGATCTGGTGACGGACATGACCAAGGTCAAGCACCCGATGGACACCGGCCAGAAGGGCCAGCGGGGCATCGAATGGTGAACAGGGAGCACAGCGCGTGAGCAGCGGGTCGATTCCGCGGCTGGTGATCGCCGCACCGTCGTCGGGCGCGGGCAAGACGACGGTGGCCACCGGCCTGATGGCGGCGTTCGCCGAGGCCGGGCTCACGGTGTCGCCGCACAAGGTGGGTCCCGACTACATCGACCCCGGCTACCACTCCCTGGCCACCGGCCGCCCCGGCCGCAATCTGGACGCCTATCTGTGCGGTCCTGACCGGATCGCGCCGCTGTTCCTGCACGGTGCGGCGGGCGCCGATCTCGCCCTCGTCGAGGGCGTGATGGGGCTGTTCGACGGGGCGTCCGGAATGGGCGAGCTGTCCTCGACGGCGCATGTGGCGAAGCTGCTGCGGGCGCCGGTGGTGCTGGTGGTGGACGCGTCCTCGCAGTCCCGGTCGGTGGCCGCGCTGGTGCACGGCTTCGCCTCCTGGGACCCGGAGGTACGGCTGGCCGGGGTGATCCTCAACAAGGTCGGCTCGGACCGCCACGAGGAGCTGCTGCGGGAGGCGATGGACTCCTCCGGTGTGCCGGTGCTGGGCGCCCTGCGCCGGGACGGACGGGCCGGTACGCCCTCCCGGCACCTGGGCCTGGTGCCGGTCGCCGAACGGCGGGCCGAGGCGGTGGAGTCGGTGGCCGAACTCGCCGCGCGCGTCCGTGCGGGCTGCGATCTGGAGGCGCTGTTGGCGCTGGCGCGTACGGTGCCGGAGCTGCCGGACGCGGCCTGGGACCCGGCGGCGCACCTCGCACCGGCCGAAGGGGCGGCCGCCGCCCCGGAGAAGCCGCTGATCGCCGTCGCGGGCGGCGCCGCCTTCACCTTCTCGTACGCCGAACACGCCGAGCTGCTGACCGCCGCGGGCGCCGAGGTGGCCCCGTTCGACCCGCTGCGGGACGAGCAACTGCCGCCCGGCACCCAGGGGTTGGTGATCGGCGGCGGCTTCCCCGAGATGTACGCGCCGGATCTGTCGGCGAACGCCCCGCTGCGCGCCGCGGTGGCCGCCCTGGCCGCCTCCGGGGCGCCGGTGTCCGCCGAGTGCGCCGGGCTGCTGTACCTCTCCCGGTTCCTGGACGGGAAGCCGATGTGCGGGGTGCTGCCCGCCGAGGCCCGGATGACCGAACGGCTCACCCTCGGCTACCGCGAGGCGGTGGCGCTGCGGGACAACGCGCTGGCCGCGGCCGGCACCCGGGTACGCGGCCACGAGTTCCACCGCACGGCGCTGGAGCCGGGCGCGGGCGCGGACCCGGCGTGGGGGCTGACGCATCCGGAGCGGCGGGTCGAGGGCTTCGTGGCCGGCGGGGTGCATGCCTCGTATCTGCATGTGCACTGGGCCGCCGAACCGTCGCTGGCCGGGCGCCTGGTGGCGAGCGCGGCACGGAGCGCGGGGGTCCCGGGTGGCGGCCGATGACCGGCGTACGGCCGGTGGCCGGCGGCAGGCACCCGGGCCGGGGCACCGGTCACCGGCCGGGGGCCCCGGCCACCGACGGGACGGGCGGGCCCACCGCGCTCCTGGAGGGGCGGCCCGGCCGGATCGCCTCCGGCCGGGGAGCCCTCGCGGTATGACGCGCCGGGTCCCCGACGAGACCGGCGGTGCCGCGGCGCCGCTGGTCGTCGGGGTGGGGGCGCGCCGCGGTGTGCCGCTGTCCGAGGTGCTGGAGCTGATCGCGGCCACCCGTGCGGCGGCGGGGTGTTCGGACCGGCCGGTCGTCGCGCTGGCGACGGTCGCGGCCAAGGCGGCGGAGCCGGGCCTGATCGGGGCGGCCCGCCGGCTGGGGGTGCCGTTGCGGTCGTTCCCGGCGGCGGCCCTTGCGGCGGTGCCGGTGACCGGTCCGTCCAGCGCCGCGGCGGCCGCCGTCGGGACGCCGAGCGTGGCCGAGGCGGCGGCGCTGCTGGCCGCCGGGCCGGGCGCGGAACTGCTCGCCGACAAGCGGAAGTCGGCGCCGCGGGGCCGGCCGCCCGGGGCGACCTGCGCGCTGGCCGGGCCCGCTGTAACGGAGAGCGGTGCCCTTACCGCTGGTAGGGAGGGAGCGGCCACCGACCGCTCTTCCGCTGCGGATATCGTCATGACCTCCCCCAACCCGCCCCGCCGTGGCCCGGATCGGTGGACGGCGGTCGTCGGCGACCCGGCGCCCGGCAGCGGACCCACCGGTACCAAGGAGACCTAGTGACGACCTCTCCCGCACTGCTCATCGCCGGTCACGGCACCCGCGACGAAGGCGGGGCCGACGCCCTGCGCGCCCTGGTCCGTCTGCTCGCCGAACGCCACCCCGAGGTGCCGGTCGCCGGCGGGTTCTTCGGCGTCCCGGACTCGCCGCTGCCGCTGACCGACGCCGTCGACGGGCTCGTCGGGCGGGGCGCGGACCGGCTCGCCGTCATACCCCTGCTGACGGCCCCGACGGGCCCGGTCCCGGAGGCGCTGCCCGCGGTGCTGGCGCGGGCGAGCGAGCGCCACCCGGGGCTCACCCATGTCTGCGGCGCCGAACTGGGGCCGCACCCCAAGCTGCTCGACGTACTGGAGCGGCGGCTGGACCAGGCACTGGGCAGCGGCGCCCGCAAGCCCGCTGACCGGGCGCGCACCACGGTGCTGCTGGTGGGCCACGGTACGACCGATCCGTACGCCAATGCCGAGGTCGCGCGGGCCGCGCGGCTGCTGTGGGAGGGGCGCGGCTTCGCGGGCGTGGAGACCGCGTTCGTCTCGCAGGCGGCACCCGACGTCCCGGCGGGCCTGGACCGGTGCCGGGCGCTGGCGGCCACGGCGGGCCCCGGCGGACCGGGCCGGATCGTGGTGCTGCCCTACTTCCTGCTGCCCGGCGGCCCGGTGGAGCGGCTGCACATGCAGGCCGAGGGCTGGGCCGCGGCACACCCCGGCACCGATGTCTTCGGCGCGACGGTGATCGGCCCGGAGCCCGAGGTGGCCGACGTGATCATGGAGCGCTACCGCGCGGCGGTGGCGGGCGAGCCGCCGCTCGGCTCCGCGCCGTGCGCCTGCCGGGCGGCGGCGGAGGACGCCCGGCAGGCGCACGGTGCGGCATGGCAGGGCGCCTCCCTGACCGCGGGCGCCGGGGAACGGTGAGCATGCCCCCGCACACCGCGGCCGCCCCGCTCCCGGACCCCGGCCCGGCCGCCGGGCACGAACCCGATCTGCGGCATCACGGCGACGCCGAGGTACGGGGCGCGGACGCCGGGCTGACGGATCTGGCGGTCAATGTCCGTACCGGCACTCCCCCGGCCTGGCTCAAGGCCCGGATCGCCGCGTCGCTGGACGGTCTCGCCGCGTACCCCGACGGCCGTGCGGCCCGCCGGGCGGTGGCGGCGCGGCACGGGCTGCCCACCGACCGGGTGCTGCTCACCTCGGGGGCCGCCGAGGCGTTCGTGCTGCTCGCGCGCGCCCTGCCGGCCCGCCGTCCGGTGGTGGTGCATCCGCAGTTCACCGAGCCCGAGGCGGCGCTGCGGGACGCCGGACACGCGGTCGGGCGGGTGCTGCTCGACGCGCGGGACGGTTTCCGGCTGGACCCGGCCGCGGTGCCCGAGGACGCCGATCTGGTCGTCGTCGGCAACCCCACCAACCCCACCTCGGTCCTGCACCCCGCGGAGGTGCTGGCCTCCTTGGCGCGGCCGGGCCGGACGCTGGTGGTGGACGAGGCGTTCATGGACGCGGTGCCCGGTGAGCGGGCGGCGCTGGCCGGGCGCACGGATCTGCCGGGGCTGGTGGTGCTGCGCAGCCTCACCAAGACCTGGGGGCTGGCCGGGCTGCGGATCGGCTATGTGCTGGCCGACCCGGAGACCGTCGCCGCCCTGGAGCGGGCCCAGCCGCTGTGGCCCGTCTCCAGTCCCGCGCTGGCCGCCGCCGAGGCGTGCTGTACGCCGCGGGCGCTGGCGGAGGCGGCCACGGCGGCCGAGGGGATCGCCGTGGACCGGGACCATCTGCTGGCCCGGCTGGGCGAGTTCCGGCAGCTCCGGGCGGCGGGGCCGGCGGCGGGCCCGTTCGTGCTGATCCGGCTGCCGGAAGCGGACCGGGTGCGGGCCGCGCTGCGGGACCGCGGCTTCGCGGTGCGCCGTGGTGACACCTTCCCCGGCCTGGGCCCCGACTGGCTGCGGCTCGCGGTGCGCGACCGGGCCACGACGGACCGCTTCGTGACGGCGCTGGGCGAGGTGCTCGGGTAGGGCAGACGCGACGGTCTCCCGCGGCCCGACCGCGCTTTCGCGGGGCTTCCGGGCGAGGGTGGGGTGTGCCGTACGGTCCGCGGCCCGTACGGCACACCCCGGGCCGTACGCCGCGCGCGACGCCCCCACAGCACCGGCGCGGCGTACGGGGTCGGTCAGCCGCGGCCCTCGGGTGCGGCGCTGCGGCGCCGGCGGGCGAAGACCATCGCACCGGCGCCCGCGGCGAGCAGCAGCCCGGCGCCGCCGGCGAGGTACGGGGTGGCCGAGCTGCCGCCGGTCTCCGCGAGGTTCTGGGTGCTGGGCCCGGAGCCCGTCCGGGACACCTCGGTGCCCTTGCCGCCGGCCGGCTCGGTGCCGCCGCCGGTCTGGCCGCCGCCGGTCCCGCCGGAGCCGTTGTCCTCGGGCGCCTTGCCGCGCGGCGTGGTGCAGGTGGCCTTGGCCAGCGTGACCCGGCCGTGCACGTCGGCGACGTTCAGCTTCAGCGGGTTGACGGAGACATCGAGGTCGAGGGCGGTGGCCGCGGCGCCCTTGGACGTGACGTTCTTCTTGGACAGGTCGAGCCGCACCTGGCCCACCCCCGGCACCTTGACCTTGGTGGTGCCGCCCGCGGTGAGCGTGACCTTCTGGCCCAGGACGCGCACGGTGCCCAGCACGTTCGACTCGGCCCGGGGCCGTGCGCCCGCCGCACAGACCGCCTTGGCGGTGACCTGCTGGACCTCGATCACGGACAGCAGCGGCAGACCGGGCAGATGCACCTTCGCCCGCACGAGGTTGGCGTAGCCCTCGGCCGCACGGCGGTCGGCGGTGGCCCGCGCGGTCGCGGCGTCGGCGCGCAGCACGCTGAACGGCCTGCCGTGGTCGATGCCGTCGAGCTTGACGGTGAGCGCGGTCTTGTTGGCCGAGGCGGGGGCGTGCACCTCGTTGAGGGCGACGTTCAGCGGGACATCGACCGTCTTGTTGAGCAGCCCGACGTTCACGCCGGTGCGCAGCACGACCGCGTCGGCGGTGCCGCGGGCCGTGCCATGGTCTCCGGTGGCATGCGCGGGGACGGCGCCGAGGAGGACGGCGGGACCGGCCGTGAGCGCGGTGGCGACGAGGGTCGCGGCGAGGCGTCGGGGCATGCCGAAGGAGCTGGTGGGACTGGTGGACACGTGTGTGGAACCCTCACAGGAGAAATGGAGCCGCCGGTCGCGCCAATGGGGGACATCGCGCGGGCCGACGGCATCGACCCGCACATCGTGTCCGTACCGAGGGTGAACGGGCAGCCACGTGGCGTCAGTTCATCCCAATGGGTGGTTTCCGTGCCTGTATTCGATTCCTGCGACACGGGGCACCACCGGCGCCCCAGCCGCCCCACCTCCCGGGTGACCCGCGTTGACCGGGCCGGTTCACCGGGTCACCCCGGCGGCTACCCCACGATCCGCCCCCGCAGCACCACCCGGCGCGGTGCCGCCAGCACCCGGACGTCCGCGCGCGGATCGCTCTCGTAGACCACCAGGTCCGCCGGGGCGCCCTCGGTGAGGCCGGGGCGGCCGAGCCAGTCCCGGGCGCCCCAGGTGGTCGCGGAGAGGGCCGCCACGGCGGGCAGACCGGCCCGGGTCAGCTCGACGACCTCCTCGGCGACCAGACCGTGGGCGAGCGAGCCGCCGGCGTCCGTACCGGCGAAGACGGGCACTCCGGCGTCGTAGGCCGCCCGGACGGTGTCGTAGCGGCGGTCGTGCAGGCGCCGCATGTGGTCCGCCCAGCGCGGGAACTTCGCCGCGCCCCCGTCCGCGAGCCGCGGGAAGGTGGCGATGTTGACGAGCGTGGGAACGATGGCCACACCGCGCTCGGCGAACAGCGGGATGGTCTCCTCGGTGAGCCCGGTGGCGTGCTCGATGCAGTCGATACCGGCCTCGACGAGCGGGGCGAGGGTGTCCTCGGCGAAGCAGTGCGCGGTCACCCGGGCGCCCAGCCGGTGGGCCTCGGCGATGGCGGCCTCGACCGCTCCCCGGGGCCAGCAGGCCGCCAGATCGCCCGTGGAGCGGTCGATCCAGTCACCGACGAGCTTGACCCAGCCGTCGCCGCGGCGGGCCTCCTGGGCGACATAGGCGACCAGGTCCTCCGGCTCGATCTCGTGCGCGTAGTTGCGGATGTAGCGCTTGGTACGGGCGATGTGGCGGCCGGCGCGGATGATCCGCGGCAGGTCCTCGCGGTCGTCGACCCAGCGGGTGTCGGAGGGGGACCCGGCGTCGCGGATCAGCAGGGTGCCGGCGTCACGGTCGGTGAGCGCCTGCTTTTCGCTGGTGGGGGCGTCCACCGGGCCGTGGGCGTCCAGGCCCACATGGCAGTGGGCGTCGACCAGGCCCGGCAGGGCCCAGCCCGTCACGGTGGTGGCATCCCGTGCCATCACCGGCCGGTCGAAGGTCACCCGGCCGCCGACCACCCACAGCTCGTCGCGCACGTCGTCCGGTCCGACGAGGACCCTCCCCTTGAGGTGCAGCACCGCACCTTCACTCATGGACGTCATACCGGCACTGTAGGCGGCGTGGCACGGCGGGTGGCCGGGGCGGTCGCGCCGGGTGCGCGGTCACCTTTCCCCGGCCGTTTCGCGGGGCACCGGGCGCCCGCAAGGACTTTTCCGCCGGGACTTTTCTCCGTGCACTCTCCGTGTGGCTTCCGCCACCCGCGCCGCACGGTTCTCCGCGCGTTCCCGGCAACTCTGCGTACGTTTCGCGCAACCTTCCGGCAGATCGCCTCGCGCATGTTCTCGCGGGTCTTGTCACGGTGTTGCCGCACAGGTTTCCATGGGCCTGCGCCAGACCTTCCGGCGGCGAATTCCCAATTCCTCAGAAGTACAGCTTCCCGTATTCTTCTGCCCGCTTTTCCGCAGCTCAAACGCCAAGATTTTGCTAGTGGCAAGTTCCGTAATTCGGACGGATCTCATGGGCGTTACGGAGCTGTGACCGACTACACAACGTGTCCGTTTCGCCCCGAACTTCCTGGTCAAATCGGGACATCTCGCGGTGGCATCGCGCGTACGGGCGCCCCCGCGCGATAACACATCTCGGCCGCTTCCGTAACCCCTGCTCGCGATGCAATTTCCTTTTTCCCTGGGTAAATTTAATTCCCATGACCGCCGCACAAGCAGACCATGCAGGTGCCCGAAGCGATATCAGAGAATTTCCGGAGGGCTTCAAGCTCGACACCCCACGCGTGGAGGACGGAGCCGCGATCTGGCGCATCGCCCGCGACTCGAAGGCGCTGGATCTCAACTCCTCGTACAGCTACCTCCTGTGGTGTCGCGACTTCGCCGCCACCTCCGTCGTCGCGCGCGACGCGGAGGGCGAGCCGGCCGCCTTCATCACCGGATACCTCCGCCCGGAGCGCCCGGAGACCCTCGTCGTCTGGCAGGTCGCCGTCGACGACGCGCACCGTGGGCAGGGACTGGCGGCCGCACTCCTGGACGGGCTCGCCGCCCGGGCCAGGGACGAGCTGGGCGTACGTTTCGTCGAGACCACCGTGACCCCCGACAACACCGCATCCAACCGGTTGTTCGCGTCCTTCGCCGAGCGGCACTCAGTGCCTCTCAAGAGCGAGGTGCTCTTTGACGCGGGGCTGTTCCCGGAGCAGGGCCACGAGCCGGAGGTGCTGCACCTCATCGGCCCGTTCGAGCCACCGGCCCGCACGGGGCACTCCTGACGCACCCAGGACCGCGCGGCGACGACGCCGCAGCGGTCATGCGGGACCCGGCACCACACCCCCGTGACACCGCCGGCACCGCCCAGCCCCCTACAGACTTCTCATCCTTTCGCCACTCATCTCCCAGGAGCATGCTGTGACCATCACCCAGCCCGATCTGAGCGTCTTCGAGACCGTGGAGTCGGAGGTGCGCAGCTACTGCCGTAGCTGGCCCACCGTCTTCGACCGTGCGCAGGGCAGCCGCATGACCGACGAGGACGGCCACACCTACCTCGACTTCTTCGCCGGGGCCGGGTCGCTCAACTACGGCCACAACAACCCGGTCCTCAAACGCGCCCTGATCGACTACATCGAGCGGGACGGCGTCACCCACGGCCTGGACATGTCCACCACGGCCAAGCGGGCCTTCCTGGAGTCGTTCCAGAACATCATCCTGCGGCCCCGTGACCTGCCCTACAAGGTCATGTTCCCGGGCCCGACGGGCGCCAACTCCGTCGAGGCGGCGCTCAAGCTGGCCCGTAAGGTCAAGGGCCGCGAGTCGATCGTGTCCTTCACCAACGCCTTCCACGGCATGTCGCTGGGCGCCCTCGCGGTCACCGGTAACTCCATGAAGCGGGCCGGCGCCGGTATCCCGCTGGTGCACGGCACCCCGATGCCGTTCGACAACTACCTCGACGGCACCTACCCGGACTTCCTGTGGTTCGAGCGGCTGCTGGAGGACCAGGGCTCCGGTCTGAACCGGCCCGCGGCCGTGATCGTCGAGACGGTCCAGGGCGAGGGCGGCATCAACGTCGCCCGTGCCGAGTGGCTGCGCGCCCTCTCCGAGCTGTGCGAGCGCTGGGACATGCTGCTCATCGTCGACGACATCCAGATGGGCTGCGGCCGTACGGGTGCCTTCTTCTCCTTCGAGGAGGCGGGCATCGTGCCGGACATCGTCACCGTCTCGAAGTCCATCAGCGGCTACGGGCTGCCGCTCGCGCTCACCCTGTTCAAGCCTGAGCTGGACATCTGGGAGCCGGGCGAGCACAACGGCACCTTCCGCGGCAACAACCCGGCCTTCGTGACCGCCGCCGCGACGCTGGACACCTACTGGGCCGACGGCCAGATGGAGAAGCAGACTCTCGCCCGCGGTGAGATCGTCGAGGCACACCTGAAGGCGATCGCCGAGGAGCACCCGGACACCATCGTCGAGTACCGCGGCCGCGGTCTCGTGTGGGGTCTGGAGTGCACCCCCAAGCCCCTGGCCGACAAGATCGCAGCCCGCGCTTTCGAGCTGGGCCTGCTGATCGAGACCTCCGGCCCGGAGAGCGAGGTCGTCAAACTGCTCCCCGCACTGACGACCACCCCCGAGGAACTGGACGAGGGACTCCGCATCCTCGCCCGCGCGGTCCGCGACTGCGCCTGATCGGCCCAACGGCCCCAGAGATCCTTACCGTTCCACAGAAAGGCACCGAGTCACCGTGATCGTCCGATCCTTCAAGGACATCGAAGGCACCGACCGCCACGTCAAGGCCAAGTCCGGCACCTGGGAGAGCAAGCGCATCGTGCTCGCCAAGGAGCGCGTCGGCTTCTCGCTGCACGAGACCACGCTGTACGCCGGGACCGAGACGTCGATGTGGTACGCGAACCACATCGAGGCCGTACTCTGCGTAGAGGGTGAGGCCGAGCTCACGAACGATGAGACCGGCGAGAAATACACCATCACGCCGGGCACGATGTACCTGCTCGACGGGCACGAGAAGCACACCATGCGGATCAAGGAGGACTTCCGCTGCGTGTGTGTCTTCAACCCGCCCGTCACCGGCCGCGAGGACCACGACGAGAACGGGGTCTACCCGCTTCTCACCGAACCGGAGTCTGAGCCCGAGACGGTCTGAGGCGCCGCCCGCCCGCTGCCCCGTCCGGCAGCGCCCAGGAGGCACGCACACGCACGTAAGCCAGATTCCGTACGAGAGGAGAGGAAGGCAACACCATGACCACCGCACCCGAGCGCACCGCCGACCTGTACCCGACCCGTGGGACCGCTGAGGTCATCACCCCGCGGAAGGACCCGGTGGTGTGGTCGCAGCCCGGAACGGCCGGCCCCTTCGAGCCGTCCGAGCTGAGCGACTTCGAACGCGACGGCTTTTTCGCCATCGGGGAACTGCTCACGCCGGAAGAAGTCGCGGTGTACCGCGCCGAACTGGACCGGCTGGTGCTCGACCCGACGATGCGCGCCGACCCGCGCTCCATCGTCGAGCCGAAGTCACAGGACGTACGGACCGTGTTCGAGGTGCACAAGATCAGCGAGGTGTTCGCCAAGCTGGTCTCCGATCCGCGGGTGGTCGGGCGGGCCCGCCAGATCCTCGGCTCGGACGTGTATGTCCACCAGTCGCGGATCAATGTGAAGCCGGGCTTCGGTGCCTCCGGCTTCTACTGGCACTCCGACTTCGAGACCTGGCACGCCGAGGACGGGCTGCCGAACATGCGCACGGTGTCGGTCTCGATCGCGCTGACGGAGAACTACGAGACCAACGGCGGCTTGATGATCATGCCCGGCTCGCACCAGCACTTCGTGGGCTGTGAGGGCGAGACGCCGAAGGACAACTACAAGCGGTCACTCCAGATGCAGGACGCGGGCATCCCGTCGGACGAGGTCCTGACGAAGATGGCGGACAAGCACGGGATCCGCCTCTTCACGGGTCAGGCCGGCTCGGCGACGTGGTTCGACTGCAACGCGATGCACGGCTCGGGCGACAACATCACGCCCTACCCGCGCAGCAATGTCTTCATCGTCTTCAACAGCGTGGAGAACGAAGCGGTGGAGCCGTTCGCGGCACCGGTCCGGCGCCCGGAATACATCGGGGCCCGCGACTTCACTCCGGTGCGTTAGGGGACGTTCGCACCGGTGGCGCGGCCGCCGCACAGCAGGTCTGTGCGGCGGCCGCGCCGTGTTCACCGGCCGGTGCGCGGGGCCCCACCGGGCGCCCGCACCCGGCGGCCGGTTCCTCAGGCCTCCAGCGCCGGGTAGTCGAGGTAGCCGGAGTCGTCACCGCCGTAGAAGCTCGCCCGGTCCGGGGTGTTGAAGGGGCCGCCGAGCGCCAGCCGCCGGGGCAGATCGGGGTTGGCGAGGAACAGTGCGCCGTACGCCAGCAGATCGGCCTCGCCCTCCTCGACGAGAGACAGCTCCTCGGGACCGGTGGGCCGGCCCTCGGTGGCCGGGTTGAGCAGGAACGTCCCGCCGAAGCGCTTGCGCAGCCGGGCCAGCAGCTCCAGGTCGAGCACATCGCAGGTGTGCAGATAGGCCAGGCCCAGCGGGGCGACGGCCTCGACCACGGCCGTGTAGGTGGCCTCCGGCGCGGGCTCGTCGATGTCGTTGAAGGGGTTGCCGGGCGACAGCCGCAGACCGGTGCGGTGCGCACCGGCCGCGGCGGCGACGGCCTTGACGACCTCGATGGCGAAGCGGGCGCGGGCCTCGTCGGAGCCGCCCCAGGCGTCCGTGCGCCGGTTGGTGTTGGGCGCCAGGAACTGGTGGATCAGATAGCCGTTCCCGCCATGGAGCTCCACACCGTCGAACCCTGCCTCCAGGGCGTTGCGGGCCGCGGCCGCGAACCCCTCGATGGTCCGGTGGATCTCCTCGTCGGTCAGCTCGCGCGGGGTGACGAAGTCCGTCGGGCCGTCCTGGGTGAAGCCCTGGCCGGCCGCGGCGACCGCGGAGGGCGCGGCGGGCACCAGGCCGTCGGGCAGCAGCACCGGGTGACCGATACGGCCGCCGTGCCACAGCTGGGCGAAGATCTTGCCGCCCGCGGCGTGCACGGAGTCGGTGACCCGGCGCCATCCGGCGACCTGCTCCGGGGTGTGCAGTCCCGGAGTGAGCGGGTAACCACGGCCGACCGGCTCGGTCTGCGAGGCCTCGGTGATGATGAGTCCGGCGGAGGCCCGCTGGGTGTAGTAGCGGACCATCGACGGGGTCGGGACGCCCTCGGCGGTGGCGCGGTTGCGGGTCATCGGGGCCATGACGAGGCGGTTGGCGAGCGGGGTGCCGGCGAGGTCTATCGGGTCGAACGCGGTGGTCACTGGGGGCCTTTCCCTGCTGTCCGGAACAAGATCGTTGCCCATTACATCAGCTGCCGTACGCCCCCACCCGCCCCCTGTTCCCCGGCCGCGCTACCCCAGCAGGGCCAGCAACCGGTCCACGTCATCCGTCGAGTTGTAGAGGTGGAAGGCCGCGCGGAGCAGCCCGCCGCGCACCGAGATCCGCACCCCCGCCGCGGCGGCCCGGTCCTCCGCGTCCGCGATCCCGGGGGTGGAGACGATCGCCGAACCGGGCGCGGGCCGCGGCGTCAGCCCCCGCTCGGCCAGCCCCGCACGGTAGTGGTCGGCGAGCGCGGTGTTGTGGGCGTGGATGGTCTCCAATCCCAGCTCCTCCAGGAGGCCGAGGGACTGCTCGGCGCCGACGTAGGAGAAGTACGCGTACGGTTCGTCGAAGCGCCGGGCGGTGCCGGCCGGCTGGATCAGCCCGTAGTTGGACTCGCCGATGTCCTCCCCCGCGACCCAGCCCGCATGCAGCGCGGCCGGCCACTCCTCGCCCCGCCCGTAGTCCCCGCCGAACACCATGAAGGTCACCCCGCGCGGGCACAGCAGCCACTTGAACGCCCCGGCGACGACGAAGTCGAAGTCGGCGGCGCGCAGCGGCAGCCAGCCGGCGGCCTGGGTGATGTCGAGGTAGGTACGCGCCCCGTGGGCCCGGGCGGCCTCGCGCACCGCCGCCATGTCGGCGATCCGGCCGTCCAGCGACTGCACGGCACTGAAGGCGACCAGCGCGGTGCCGGGGCGCACGGCGTCGGCGAGCGCCTCCAGCGGCACGGTGCGCAGCTTGATGCCCGGGTGGGCGGCGAACGGATTGACCAGGGAGCTGAAGTCGCCCTCGGGGGCCAGTACTTCGGCGCCCTCCGGGAGCGTGGCGGCGACGAACGCGGACTGCACCGAGACCGAACTGCCGAGGGCGACCCGCTCGGCGGGCACGTCCAGCAGCCGGGCGAAGGCGGCGCGGGAGGCGGTGGCGGCGGCGAAGTAGTCGCGGCCCATGGTGCCGTAGGAGGCGGACTCCTCCAGGGCCGCGCGCAGGGCGTCGGCGCTGCGCCGCGGGAGGAGTCCGCTGGAGGCGGTGTTCAGAAAGGTCGTCTCGGGCACGAATTCGGCCCCGCCGAGTGGCTCACGTCGATGCATGTCCCCACTCTGCTCGGCCCCGCACGCCACGTCCATGGCGCAGGTGCTCGGCCGGCCCGCAACAGCTCCTTATCGGCGCAGGTCACGGGGGTGCGGGCGGACCGGCCCCGGTTCACTTCCCGGGCACGGCGCAGCCGTCGTCCCCGCACACCCCGGCGTCCCCGCCGTCCCCGGCCGCCCGGAGCGGTTCCGCCCCGTCGGCGTACGCACGCTCCAGGGCCTCCCGGAAGACCTCGGCGGGCTGCCCGCCGGAGATGCCGTACCGGCGGTCGATGACGAAGAACGGCACCCCCGTGGCACCCAGCTCCGCGGCCTCCCGCTCCTCGGCGCGCACCTCCTCCGCATACGCCTCGGGGTCGGCCAGCACCCGCGCGACCTCCTCGGCGGGCAGCCCCGCACCGACGGCGGTCACACGGAGCACAGCGGGATCACCGAGCCGCCTGGCCTCGGCGAAGTTGGCCCGGTAGAAGGCATCGAGCAGCGCCTCCTGGACACCGTGCTCCCGGGCGAGGTGCAGCAGCCGGTGCAGAACGAAGGTGTTGCCGTGCATCCGGTCGGACCGGTACGCCAGCCCCTCCCCCGCCGCCGCCTCGGCGACCCGGGCCTCCATCGCCTCGGCCTGCGCCCGGCTCACGCCGTACTTCGTGGCGAGCATCTCGACCACCGGGATGTCGGTGGCGGCCGGCGCGTTCGGATCCAGCTCGAAGGAGCGGTGCACCACCTCGACCCCCTCCCGGTGCGCGAAGGCCGCAAGCCCGGCCTCGAAGCGGGCCTTGCCGATGTAGCACCAGGGACAGGCGATATCGGACCAGATTTCGACGCGCATGAGCTGACTTTCCTCGGGGTGGACGTGCGGGGGTGCAACGTCGGTGGGCGGCGGGCTATTCCGTGGGTACCGTCCCGGCATGACCTCGTCACAAGGATTTCTCGGGTTCTGGGAGACGACCGGGTCCGCCAAGACCTTCACCCACCCGCTCGACCCGGCGCTGCTGGACGCGTATGTGCCGCGGAGCGCGCGGGTGCTGGACTACGGATGCGGCTACGGGCGGCTGACCGCCGAGCTGGCCGGGGCCGGGTACCGCGCGGTGCGTGGGGTGGATGTCTCGGCGGCGCTGATCGCGCGGGGGAAGCGGGAGCATCCGGAGCTGGAGCTGCTGCGCTGTCCCGGTTTTCCGCTGCCGTTCGGGGACGGTGCTTTTGATGCGGCGCTGCTCTTCGCGGTGCTGACCTGTGTTCCCCGGGACGCGGACCAGACGGCGATCGTCGGGGAGCTGGGGCGGCTGGTGCGGCCGGGCGGGGTGCTGTATCTGAGCGATGTGCCGTTGCAGGGGGATGCGGTCAACCGGGAGCGGTATGCGCGGTTCGCGGAGCGGTACGGGACGTACGGGGTGTTCGAGACGCCCGACGGCGGGGTGTTCCGGCACCATCCGCCGGAGCGGCTGCGGGGGCTGGTGCGGGAGGCGGGCTTCTCGGTGGTGAAGGAGCGGGAGGGGTCGGTCGCCACGCTGGACGGCCGGACGGCCGAGCGGCTTCAGATCATCGCCCGGCGGGAGCCGGTGCACCCGGAGCCGGTGCCGCCGGAGGTGTCGCGAGGTCCAGCGTCAGGGTGAGGTGGGTGGCGTCCGGAGCGGGGCGGCGGTCCGGGTCGGGGCGCCAGCCGAGCCGGGTGTAGAACGCGCGGGCACGGTGGTTGTGCCAGAGCACGTCGAGGACGGCCCGGGAGAAACCCGCCGCGCGCCAGGCCCGGAGGCAGGCGCCGTGCAGGGCGCGGCCGACGCCGGTGCCCCAGTGGCCGGGGTCGACATGGAGCTGCTGGAGGGTGACGGCCGGCCGGTGGTGGTCGGCGCGGTGGCGGTAGGAGGCCGCACCGACCACCGTGCCGTGCCGGGCGGCGCAGAGCGCGAGGGTGTCGCCCCGGCTCAGGTCGCGTGACCAGGCATCGTGCCGGCGGGCCCGTTCGGCAAGGACGTCGAAGGGCAGGTCCGGGAACCGGGCGCGGTGGTAGGCGGCGCGGGCACCGGTGTGCAGGGCGGCGATCGCGGCCAGGTCGACGGCGGTCGCGGCACGGACCTGGAGGGCGGCGTCGGCAGCGGGGCGCACGGCCGCTATGCGCCCTCGGCGCGGCCGTCGACCCGGCGCGGCAGACCGAGCGGGTTGTCCTCGCGCAGCTCGGGCGGCAGCAGCGCCGGCGGGGTGTCCTGGTAGGCGACCGGGCGCAGCCAGCGTTCCACGGCGCTGCCGCCGACGGAGGTCGAGGTGGAGGTGGTGGCCGGGTAGGGGCCGCCGTGGTGCTGGGCGGGGGCGACCGCGACGCCGGTCGGCCAGCCGTTGACGACCACCCGGCCGGCGAGCGGGGTGACCTCGGCCAGCAGCCGGGCGCCGCGGCCCGCGGCATCGGTGCCGGCGCTCTCCGCCTCGCCGAGCTGAAGGGTCGCGGAGAGGTTGCCGGGGAGCCGGGCGAGCACGGCCCCGATCTCGGCCTCGTCGGTGTAGCGGGCGACGACGGTGACCGGGCCGAAGCACTCCTCCAGGAGGAGGTCGTGCGGCCCTTCGGCGGCCAGGTGGGCGGCGGGCACGGCGAGGAAGCCGGCGCTGACGGTGTGCTCGCTGCCCGCGCCGGGGGTGACCGGCGCGTGGACACCGGGCAGCGCGGCGCGGGTGCGGACCCCGTCGAGGAATGCCTCCCGCATCCGGTGGTCGAGCAGCACCCCGGCCTCGGTGTCGCTGACCGCCGCGGTCAGCGCCGTCAGCAGCCGGTCGCCGGTCTCGCCGCCGGGCGCCAGGACCAGGCCCGGCTTGACGCAGAACTGGCCCACGCCGAGGGTCATCGACCCGGCCAGCCCGGCACCGATCTGCTCGGCGCGCTCGGCGGCCGCGGCCTCGGTGATCACGACGGGGTTGAGGCTGCCCAGCTCGCCGTGGAAGGGGATCGGGTGCGGGCGGGAGGCGGCCGCGTCGTACAGGGCACGGCCGCCGCGCACCGAGCCGGTGAAGCCGGCCGCGCTGATCAGCGGGTGGCGCACCAGGTCGATACCGGCCTGGAAGCCGTGCACCAGATTGATCACGCCCTCCGGCAAGCCGACCTCTCTGGCGGCGCGGTGCAGCAGCGCGGCACACAGCTCGGAGGTCGCCGGATGGTCCGGGTGTGCCTTGACGACGACCGGGCAGCCGGCCGCGAGGGCGCTGGCGGTGTCGCCGCCCGGTACCGAGAAGGCGAGCGGGAAGTTGCTGGCGGCGTAGACCGCGACGGGACCCAGCGGGATCTTGTAACGGCGCAGGTCGGGCCGGGGCGGGGTGAGCCCGGGGTCGGCGTGGTCGATCAGTACGTCGAGGAACGCGCCGTCCTCCACCAGGTCCGCGAAGGCCCGCAACTGGTAGGTGGTGCGGGCGAGTTCACCGGTGAGCCGGCCGGGGCCGAGCGCGGTCTCGGCGTCGGCGGCCTCGATGACCGCCTCGCCCGCCTCGTCGAGCAGATCGGCGGAGCGGCGCAGCAGGGCGGCGCGTACGGTGCGGTCGGCCAGCGCACCACGGGCCGCGTGTGCCGTGCGGACCGCGGTGTCCACCTCGTCGGCGGTGGCCTCCACCGCAACCTGTTCCCGTTGCTTCCCGGTTCGGGGGTCGACACTCCAGACTGGTGCCGCTGCTGTCGCTGCCACCGTGCATTCCTCCCGGGCGATGCTGCCGAGTCGTTCCGCGCCTTGCCGCACACCGGATCACGTTCGATATCGTGAACGCCGTCCCAGATGATGAACAACAAGCGGGACTCTATGGCGGTCCGAACAGAGGGGTCAAGGGCGATGTCAGCTGCCGAAACCGGTGGATCGCAGGTCAAATCCGCGGTGCGGACGGTGGAGTTGCTCGAGTACTTCGCGGGTCGTCCCGGTATGCACAGTCTTGCCTCGGTCCAGGAAGCGGTCGGCTACCCGAAGTCCAGCCTCTACATGCTGCTGCGCACCCTCGCCGACCTGGGCTGGGTCGAGACCGACGCGACCGGCACCCGCTACGGCATCGGGGTGCGCGCCCTGCTCGTCGGCACCTCGTACCTCGACGGCGACGAGGTGGTGGCCGCGGCCCGGCCGACGCTGGACCGGCTCTCCGACGACACCACCGAGACCATCCACCTCGCCCGGCTCGACGGCACCAACGTCGTCTATCTCGCGACCCGGCAGTCACAGCACTACCTCCGCCCCTTCACCCGCGTCGGCCGGCGGCTGCCCGCGCACTCCACCTCACTGGGCAAGGCGCTGCTCGCCACGTACACCGACGAGCAGGTCCGGGCGATGCTGCCGCCCACCCTCGACCGGCTGACCGAGCACACCCTCACCGACCGCGAGCAGCTGATCGAGGAGCTGCACGCGGTACGCGAACAGGGCTATGCGGTCGACCGGGAGGAGAACACGCTGGGCCTGCGCTGCTTCGGCGTCGCGATCCCCTACCGCACCCCGGCGCGGGACGCGATCAGCTGCTCGGTGCCGGTGGCCCGACTGGCCCCGGGGCACGAGCAGATGATCAAGGAAGCCCTGTTCGACGCCCGCGACCGGCTGACGCTGGCGACCCGGCGGCTGTGAGGGGGCGCCGGAGCGCTGACGATCCTCCTCCCCCGTACGGCGGAGGAGGATCGTCAGCGCGGCCGAGGCCCTGCGGTCCGGCCGCCGGAAGACTGGACGCCATGAGCACCCGGATCGCCACGGCAGCCGCCCCGAAGCCACCCCCACCGCCGATGAGCGGCACTTACGCTGTGCGGATGAGCGTCGGGACGAGGGTGGCGGGGGCCGGGACCCGTTTCCTCGCCGTACGCGAGGCCGCGCGGTGCCGCTGATGGGCCGGCGCTGGATCCATCTGGTTCTGGGCGGCGCGCTGTTGATGCCGTTCTTCCTGCTGACCTCGGTCGTCGTGCCGCTGGTCGTGGACGGCGCCGACCCGTTGCGCGACGTGGGCTGGCAGTTCGTCGCGTTCGGCGGTGCGCTGCCGCTGGCCGCCCTGGCCGCGCTGCTCTTCCCGCTGCTGCGGCCGCTGGAGGTGGCCGCCGTACGGTCGCTGTGCGGGGTGCCGGCGGAGTGGCTGGCCGAAGGGCCGGCGGTCTCCTGGGCGGCGCGACGGCGCACGGCGCTGTGGTTCGTGGCGCATCTGCTGGCCGGGGGGATCGTCAGCGGCATGACGCTGTCCGCGCCGCCGGCCGCGGTGGTGCTGCTGTTGCTGCCGTTCGCCGACCCCCTGCGGCACACCGCTCTGGGGGTGCCGGACCTCTTCCACGGCGTGCTGGGCCCGCTCGCGGGGCTGGCGCTGCTGGCTCTGGTGGTGGGCACGGCCTGGGGGGCGGGGGTGCTGCTGGGCCGCGTCGCCCCCGTGTTGCTGGGTCCCACACCCGCCGACCGGCTGGCAGCCGCCGAGCGCCGGGCCGCCGAGCTGGCGTCCCGCAACCGGCTGGCCCGCGAGCTGCACGACGCGGTCGGACATGCGCTGAGCGCGGTCACCCTCCAGGCGGGCGCGGCCCGCCGGGTCCTGGACACGGACCCGGAGTTCGCCCGCCGGGCGCTGGCCGCCATCGAGGAGACCACCCGCCACGCGGTCGCCGAACTGGACACCGTCCTGGGCCTGTTGCGCGAGGAGGACGGCAGCGATCCGGCCGCGCCCGCGCCCACGCTGGACGGCCTGGAGGCGCTGCTCGGCCGCACCCGGGCGGCGGGCGTACCGGTCGAGGCGACGGTGGAGGGCCCGCTCGCGGGGTTGGCGCCGGTGGTCTCCCGGGAGGCCTACCGGATCGTGCAGGAAGGCCTCAGCAACGCCCTGCGGCACGCCGGCCCGGTGCCGGTCCGGCTGCATCTCGGCGTCCGGGAGGGCGAGTTGCTGATACGGGTGGAGAATCCGGTAGCGGGGGCGGTGGCCGGTGCGGCGGCCCGGCCGGGCGGGGGCCGCGGGCTGCGCGGGATCGCCGAGCGCGCACGGCTGCTGGGCGGGGCGGCCACGGCGGCGGAACGGGAGGGCGTATGGCGGCTGACGGCCCGACTGCCGCTGACGGGGACGGGCATGGGCACACAGGCAGAGACGGGGACGGGCAAGGGCGCGCGGGCAGAGACAGGGACGGGGACGGGGGAAAGGTGAGCGGGCGGCGGATGGCACACGACCGACGGCCGGAAACGGGGAGCGGCGCGGCGGATGGAGCACGGCGGCCGGGCGGGACCGGGGAGCGGGTGGCGGATGGAGCACGGCCGACAACCGGGAACGGGGGCGAGCGGGGCATGACCACGACGCAGGACGACGACCGGCGGGCCCATGACGGGGACGTCCCTCGCCCCCTCCGTATCGTGCTCGCCGACGACGAACAGATGGTGCGCTCGGCGCTGCGCGCCATCCTGGGCGCCGAGGGCGATATGGAGGTCGTCGGCGAGGCGGCGACCGGCGCCGAGGCGGTACCGCTGATCCGTGAACTGCGCCCGGACATCGTGCTGATGGACGTCCGGATGCCGGAGATCGACGGGATCCGGGCGACCGAGCAGGTGCTCGCCGGGATGGACCGGCCGCCGCGCATCATCGTGGTGACGACCTTCGAGAACGACGCCTACGTCTATGACGCGCTGCGGGCCGGTGCCAGCGGTTTCCTGCTCAAGCGGTCCGGTGTGGAGGACCTGGTACAGGCCGTACGGCTGGTGGCGCGCAGCGACTCGCTGCTGTTCCCGGCCGCGGTGCGCCGACTGGCCGCCCGGCACGCGGCACAGCGCGCCGCGGACGACGCGGTGCGGACGCTGCGGGCCCGGCTGTCGGAGCGGGAGCGGGCGGTACTGCGCCTGATGACGGCCGGCATGACGAATGCCGAGATCGCGGACCGGCTGGGGGTGGGCCCGGCGACGGTCAAGACACATGTGGCGGGCGTGCTCGCCAAACTCGGCGTACGGGACCGGACCCAGGCGGTCATCGCCGCGTACGAGTGCGGGTTCGTCCGGCCGGGGTGAGGGCTGGGGCGTGGGGGCGGGGTCGGCCGGGCGAGGGGTGAGGGGCCCGTACGGGAGGCCCGTAGGGGGTGAGTGGGCCCCCGGATTCCGACCTGCCCCGTGGGCCCGGGCAGGAGACGGGCTGCGTCCCGGAGTTGTCCCCGATGCCGACGCGGCGCGTCCCCTACGGTGCCGGCCGCAGCACCGAAGCACCGCCACCGCCACCGCCACCGCCACCGCCACCGCCACCAACGACACAGGAACGCGAGACCGCACTCTCACCCACCACCCTCCACCCCCTCCGCCACCAGCCCCAGGCCACGTTCGACCAGCTCCGCCAGCTCCTTCACATGTGCAGGAGACGGTTCGCTGAGCGGTGACCTGACCGGGCCGACGTCCCGGCCGCGCATGCGTACGCCCGCCTTGACGAGCGAGACGGCGTAGCCGTGGCCCTGGGTGCGGAGTTCGGCCAGGGGCCGGTAGAAGCCGTCGAGCAACCGCTGCACGGTGGTGTCGTCGCCGGTGTTCAGCGCGCGGTGGAAGGCCAGCGCGATCTCGGGGGCGAAGGCGAAGACGGCGGAGGAGTAGCGGTGGACGCCCAGGGCCCGGTAGGCGGGGGCGGTGAGTTCGGCGGTGGGCAGGCCGTTGAAGTAGCGGAAGTCCTCCTCGGGGACCTCGGTGCGGACGGTGCTGATGATGCGCTGGAGCAGATCGAGGTCGCCCACCCCGTCCTTGAGGCCGATGATGCCGGGGGTCCGCGCCAGGGCGGCGACGGTGGCGGGGGCGAAGACGGCGTTGTCGCGCTGGTAGACGATGACCGGGAGCGGGGTGGCGGCGGCGAGTGCGGTGTAGTGCGTCAACAGGCCCTGCTGGCCGGGGACGACGAGATAGGGCGGCAGGGCGAGCAGCCCGTCGGCGCTCGCGGCGTGCGCCAGCCCGGCGAACTGCACGGCGAGCGCGGTGCCGTAGCCCGTGCCGGCGATCACCGGGACCCGGCCCGCGGCCTCCTCGACCGCGGCCGCGACGCAGTCCGCGAACTCCCCGGGGGTGAGCGCAGGGAACTCGCCGGTGCCGCAGCAGGCGAAGACGGCGGCCGCGCCCGCGTCGATGCCGTCGCGTACATGGGCGCGGAAGGCGGCCGGGTCCGGGGCGCCGTCCGGTCCGTACGCGGTCACGGGGAAGAACAGCGGTCCGTCGAGGCGGTCGGCGAGCCGGGAGTGCCTCCCGGCGGTGACGGGGGGGAGGGGCTGAGGTCACGGGCGCTCCCTGGCAGGCCTGTGCACGTTCATGATTGGCGCCCATATTTCTGAACGGCGCCACGCCAGGGTAGCCGCACCGCACCGGCCACGGTCCCACAACCGCCGTGCGACAAGCCGTTTCACACCACCCGTCAAGCGTCTTGACCGGCCAAGATCCGGCTTTCTACGGTCGTTGTCCATCCATCTGAATGACGTCCGCACCCGTGGCCTTGCCGCTCGGCCGGAGGAGTCGCCGCCCATGACCGCACCCCGCACCGTCCTGCTCACCGGCGCCGCCGGCGGCGTCGGCACCCTGATGCGCGCGCTGCTGCCGCCGTACGGCTACCGGCTGCGCCTCTTCGACCAGCGGCCCGTCGACGGCGAACCGGACGCGATCACCGCCGAGTTGGCCGATACGGAGGCGCTGCGCGAGGCGATGGACGGGGTCGACGCGATCGTCCACCTCGCCGGTATCTCCCTGGAGGCCCCGTTCGAGAAGATCCTGCGCGCCAATATCGAGGGCACCTACCGCCTTTACGAGGCGGCGCGCGCGGCAGGGGTCCGCCGGGTCGTCTTCGCCTCCTCCAACCACGCCGTCGGCTTCACCCCGCGCCCCGCGGACGGCTCCGGCGCCATCCCCGTCGGCACGCCCCGCCGCCCCGACACCTACTACGGCCTGTCCAAGGGCTTCGGCGAGGACCTCGCCTCGCTCTACTGGGACCTGCACGGCATCGAGACCGTCTCGGTCCGGATCGGCTCCTGCTGCCCGGAGCCGACCTCGGTACGGATGCTGTCGATCTGGCTGAGCCCGGCCGACTGCGCACGGCTGCTGGACGCCGCGCTCACCGCGCCCGGCGTGGGCCACACCGTCGTCTACGGCTCCTCCGCCAACACCCGTCTGTGGTGGGACCTGTCGACCGCCCGCGCCCTGGGGTACACCCCGCGGGACGACTCCGAGCCGTACGCGGCGGAGCTGATCGCCGCCCAGGGCGCCCTGGATCCCGGCAACCCCGCCCATGCCCGTCTCGGCGGATCCTTCTGCACCGACCCGCCCCGGTGGCCGCACTGACCGTCGTGCCCCACGGCCGTACCGGTCACCACACGGGACATGCCACGGAACCCGTGTCGCCCACCAGGCGTCCTCGTCTACGTACCGAATCTTCCGCGCAGGAACGAGGAACGCATCATGGGCATCGTCAGCTGGCTCGTACTCGGGCTGATCGCGGGCGTCATCGCCAAGGTTCTGCTGCCGGGACGGGACCCGGGCGGGGTCATCGGCACGACCCTGATCGGCATCGTGGGGTCCTTCATCGGCGGCTGGCTCTCCACCAAGTTTCTGCACGAGCCGATCCCGAAGGACTTCGGCGAGCCGAGGATGTGGGTCGCCTCGATCGCCGGGGCCCTGGTCCTGTTGATCGCCTACCGGCTGCTCTTCGGCAACTCCCGCGAACGCCGGTGAACGGGCCGGGCGGCCATCCGGCCGCAGGTAATGGAACCGCAAAGGCGCGCCGATCGTTGAGCCCGGCATGACCGCTATGACTCCTGGCTCGAACCTCCCGCTCAGTGCCGTGCGGGTGGCGGTGGACGTCACCGCCCCCGTGCGGCTGGACGTCTCGGGCCTGCTGCTGGCCGCCGACGGCAAAGTGCGCTCCGACGACGACTTCGTGTTCTACAACCAGCCCGCCGGGCCGGGCGTGACGCACTCCGCGGCGGCCGGCGGCGGCGACACCATCACGGTGGACACCGCCGCGGTGCCCGACGGCATCGAGAAGATCGTGGTCACCGCGAGCCTGGACACCCCCGGCGCGACCTTCGCCGGCACCGAACCGACCGGCACGGTCCGCAATGCCGACGACGGCAGCGTCCTCGCCTCCTTCACCCCGCCGCAGCTCGGCACCGAGACCGCGCTGGTGGTCGTCGAGATCTACCGGCGGGCCGGTGCCTGGAAGGTGCGCGCGGTCGGCCAGGGCTACGCCAACGGCCTGGCGGGGATCGCCACCGACTTCGGCGTCAGTGTGGAGGAACCGGCCGCACCGGCCACACCGGCCGCCGCCCCGCAGGCGCCCCCCGCTCCCCCGGCCGCGGCCCCGGCGCCCGCAGCACCCGCAGCACCCGCGGGCCAGTGGGGACCGCCCACCGGCGCCCCGGCCCCGGTCGCACCCCCGGCTCCCGCCGCTGCCGCCCCGGCCGCCGCCCCGGGCAAGATCAACCTCGACAAGGGCCGCGTCAGCCTCCAGAAGAACCAGACCGTCTCCCTGGTCAAGGGCGGCCGTCCGCTGCTCAGCTCGGTGCGGATGGGCCTCGGCTGGGAGCCCGCCTTCCGCAGCAAGAGCATCGACCTGGACGCCTCGGTCATCGCCTACGGCCCGGACCGCAAGAAGGTCGACAACTGCTTCTTCGGCAAGCTGATGATCCTGGGCGGCGCGATCCAGCACTCCGGCGACAACCTCACCGGTGAGGGCGCCGGTGACGACGAGGCGATCACCGTCCACCTGGGCGGGCTGCCCCCGGAGGTGACGGGCCTGGTCTTCGTCGTGAACTCCTTCTCCGGCCAGAAGTTCTCCGATGTCGCCAAGGCATACTGCCGGCTGCTGGACGCCCAGAGCGGCGAGGAGCTGGTCCGCTTCGACCTCACCCACTCGGAGCCCCGTACGGGCGTGCTGATGGCCAAGCTCATCCGCCAGTTCTCCGGCGAGTGGGAGATGACCGCGATGGGCGAGTATGTCGACGCCCGCACGGTCCGCGGCATGATCAAGCCGGCCGCCCAGGCGCTGTGAACCGGCGGCCCCCGCTTCTCTGACGGCCCCGCCGCCGTCAGGGAAGCGGGCCGCCGCGCCTCCTCCACGCGGCACCGGCCCCGCCACCGCGCGAGCCGTTCGGAGGGCTCCGCCGGCCCCGCGCGGCCACTTCCCCGCGGCACCATCGCCGCGACGCCCCCTCCCGCGGCGCCGCCGCCGACGGATGCCCTTCCCTGGTGCGTCGACGGACCGGGATCGAGAATTGTTGTCGTCCGTGACGTCGAGCCCGGCAACCTCTCCTCCCCCGGCCACAGGCCCCCGGATCCCGCCCTCTCCGCCACGCCCTGCCGCCTCGCCCCGTCACGGCAGAGCCCGTCACGGCATGTCCCCCACGGCACGCACGAGGAGCGTTCGATGACGCAGCAGCCGCCGCCGGCCGGCCCCGCGGACCCCCCGGACGGCCCAGCGTCCCCGGACCTTCCGGAACGGGTCGCGCGGGTCTACGGCGAGTTCGACCTCAGCACCGTCCCCGCCTTCGCCGGCGGCTTCATCAATTTCGGGTACTGGACGGGTCTGCCCGGCCCGGCGGACCGCAAGCTGACCCGGGCCGACCGGGTGCGCAGCGAGGAGGACCTCTACCGCCTGGTGCTGGGAACCTTCGACCGGACGCGGGGCCGCACCGCCCTGGACGTCGGCTGCGGACGCGGGCTGGGCTGTGCGCTGGCGCTGCGGGAGTTCGGACTGGAGCCGGTCATCGGGCTGGACGCGCACCCCGACCAGATCGCCCGTGCCCGGGAGACCAACGCGGACCTGCTCGCCGCGTTGGGGGACTCCCCCGGCCGGCTGGAGTTCCTCCTGGGCGCGGCCCAGCGCATCCCGCTCCCCGACGGCTGTGTCGACTGTCTGTTCTCGGTCGAGGCGGCGCAGCACTTCCGCGATCTGCCCGGTTTCGCCCGGGAGGCCGCGCGGGTGCTGCGCCCCGGCGGCCGGCTGGCGCTGACCACCTTCTTCGCCCGCACCCGGGCGGCCGCCCGCGCCCTGCCCGAGCTGCTGCCCCCGTACGCCGACGGCCTGGACGTCCCGCATGTGGTCGACGAGGTCGCCGCGACACTGACCGCGGCGGGGCTGCGGGAGGTGCGGGTCCGGCCGATCGGCGACGGGGTCTGGGAGCCCTACGACCGCTATATGGCCCAGCAGCCGGAGCTCCACGACGACGAGTGGCCGCGCCGCTATCTGACGGCGTATGAGACCGGTCTGCTGGACTACTACCTGCTGACGGCGGCGGGCGGCTGAGCCGCCGCCCGCCGTGCGGCTACCGCTGCCGCTGCCACGGCCCGGTGATGGCCAGCATGATGCCGGGCTCCTGGATGTTGGCGAACAGCGTCCGCCCGTCCGGGGAGAACACCGGCCCGGTGAACTCGCTGAACTCGGGCTCGGCCGCGGTACCGATGTTGAGCTCGTTGCGTGCGATCGGGTAGGTCCGGCCGTCGTCGGTGGCCCCGAAGAGGTGCTGGACGCCCTCGCCGTCCTCGGCGATGATCAGCCCGCCGTAGGGCGAGACGGTGATGTTGTCGGGGCCGTCGAGCGCATCGTCCTTCGACGGGTCGGGGTTGACGCCCAGCAGCACCTTCAGCGTCAGCGTCCGCCGCCGGGGGTCGTAGAACCAGACCTGGCCGTCGTGCTGGACCGGGCTCTCGTCACGGGCGTACGAGGACACCACGTACGCGCCGCCGTCCGCCCACCACAGGCCCTCCAGCTTGCGGGCGCGGGTGATCTCGCCGTCCTTGAACTGCTTGCGCACCGAGACGTTACGGGCGTCGCGGTCGGGGACCTCGACCCAGTCGACGCCGTAGACGGTGCCGGTCTTGGTGGCGCGGGAGAGGTCGTCGACGAACCGGCCGCCGGAGTCGAAGCACTTGAACGCCTCCAGTACGCCGGAGTCGGCGGCGAGGGAGCGCAGCCGGCCGCGGCCGTGGCGGAAGCCGTGCGGCGGGGTCCAGCGGTAGAAGAGGCCGTTGGGGCCGGAGGCGTCCTCGGTCAGGTAGAGGTGGCCGCGCTTGGGGTCGACGACGACGGCCTCGTGGGCGTAGCGGCCCAGCGCCTTGAGGGGCTTGGGGTCGCGGCCGGCGCGGCGGTCGTGGGGGTCGACCTCGAAGACATAGCCGTGGTCCTTGGTCATGCCGTGCTCGCCGGCCTTGTCCTCGGTCTCCTCGCCGGTGAGCCAGGTGCCCCAAGGGGTGGTGCCGCCCGCGCAGTTGGTGGAGGTACCGGCGATGCCGACCCACTCGCCGACCGGGCTGCCGTCCTTGGCGACCTCGACGACGGTGCAGCCGCCGGACGCCGCCGGGTCGTAGACCAGTCCTTCGGCCAGCGGCACCGGGTGCGGCCAGTCGGCGCGCGGGCCCTTCAGCTCGTGGTTGTTGACCAGGAGGGTGGTGCCGCGGGGGCCCTCGAAGGTGCCGGTGCCGTCGTGGTTGGAGGGGGTGGACTCACCGCTGTCGAGCTTGGTGACCCCGGTCCGGGTGATGATCCGGTACGAGAACCCGGCGGGCAGCGCGAGGATGCCGTCCGGGTCCGCGACCAGCGGGCCGTAGCCGATGCCGGATCCGTCCGCCGCGCCCTCCTGGCCGCCGTCCGGTGCCTCGGCGCCGATGGCTCCGGGCGCGGTGGCCAGCACGCCGACGCTGCCGGCCAGGGCGACCCCGGCACCGGTGAGGGCGGAACGCTTGGCGAAGTCTCTGCGGGTGAGCGGCATTGTCATCTCCTGGATGGCCGGATTCTTCTCCCCTTGCCTGCGGGCACACGCTCTCGTGCGCCATCGAACTCCAGTTGAACGCGATGCGACATCCGGGAAGCGGTTGGCACGCGGCGGCGCCTCCCCGGCCGTCGGGCGGCCGCCCGGAGAAACAGACCGCGGCACAAAGGCGTGTCCGGCGGACCGGGGGCGCCCCCGGTCCGCCGGACATCCCCCGGGTGCACCGTCCGGGTCCGGCCGTGCGGTGTGCTCAGCCGGACTGTCGCGAGCGCGCCTTGAACGCGGCCTTACGCGCCTCCTTGGCGGCCTTCTTGTCCGGGTGCAGCCGGCCCATGGCCTCCAGGACGTCGGCGGTGGCCGGGTGGTCCACCCGCCAGGCGGTGTCGAAGAACCCGCTGTGCTGTGCGGTCAGGCCCTGTACCAGGTCGCGCAGCTCGGTCGTGGCCTCGTCGGCGCTGTCCAGCTGGGCCGCGAGGGTGTCCACCGTCAGCCAGAAGACCATCTCCTGGGACGGCTCGGGGATGCCGGACAGCGCGCGCTCGGCGAGCCAGACCCGGGCCAGGCCGCCGAGCTGCCGGTCGTCGAGCACCTCGCGCAGCGCGGCCTCGGCGTCCGGCGAGACCAGCGAGAGGGTCTGCTGGGCGGCGAGCCGGCGCCGCGGGGCGCGCTCGTCGTCCCCACGGGCGGCGGTGAGCAGGTCCCGGGCGGCGTCCAGGGGCGTACGGGCGGCGAGCCAGAGCTCGGACTCGGCCTGGGCGAGCGCTTCGCGGTAGTCGGGCAGCTCGTCCAGGAGGACATCGGCGCCCTTGTCGGTGAGGTCGCCGACCGCGGGGGCGTGTACGCCCGCGTCCAGCATCCGCGCGCGCACGGCGTAGACACCGAGCGGGGTGAGGCGGACCAGACCGTAACGGGAGACGTCCTCGTCGGTCAGCGGATCGGCGGAGGTCCCCCCGGGCTTCTGGGGGAGGGCCGTCTCGCCGTCCTCGTCCAGCTCCTCGATGAGGGCCTCGTCGACGGGCTGGTAGGCGACCAGGCCGATCGGCTCCAGCACCCGGAACTGGTCGTCCAGACGCATCATCGCCTCGGAGACCTCTTCGAGGACATCGTCCGTGGGCTCGTCCATATCGTCCGGGACGATCATGGAGGCGGCCAGCGCGGGCAGCGGAACCTCCTGGTCAGGGCGCTCGTTCAGGGCCGTGAGCAGATAGAGGTTGCCGAGGATGCCGTCCAGCAGCTCGGCCTCCTCCTCGGGGTTCCAGTCGAGCGCGTCCAGGTCCAGTTCGCCGCCCTCGGTGAGCTGGTCGGCGAGGTCGGCGAGGTCGGGGGCGGCCGCGTCGGCGAGCACGGTCTCCATGCCGCCGAGCCAGATGTCGAGGACGTCCTGCGGGCTGCCGGAGGTGAGCAGGCCCAGCTCCTCACCGGGGGTGGCGATCCCGGCCGCGGCGTCGTCGGGCAGGTCGGCGCCGTCCTCGCTCTCCTCGGTCTCCGCGATCTCCACGAGACCGGTGTCCACCGCGAGCTGCCAGGCCTCGGCGGCGTAGGCGGGGCCGTCCTCGTCGCCGGCCAGCCCGAGGTGTTGGGTGGCGGCGGCCAGTGGCTCCGCCAGGATCTCGCCGCCGACGCCGACCGGCACGCCGCGCTCCGCCCAGCGGGCGAGCTTCGCGGCGCGGGCCATCAGGGGGGCGCTCAGCGCGTCCCGGGCCAGTTCCGCTTCGGAGTGCAGCCGCACCGGCGGCAGGGTGGGGCGGTCTGCGGACATCGGGTGCTCAGCTCCTCGGACGGACTACGGCTGGGGTACCTCCCAGCGGTAGCTGGGGAGTGCGCCGCCCAAGCGTAGACGGAATTCTCCGTATCTCGGACGGTTCACCCCCGCGCCCCCTTCTGGTTACCCGCAGAAGCTTGACAACTCCCTTGTGTGCACAAGAGATTGACGCAGATCGACGCGCGTAGCGTGCGCCGGTCCCGCTTCGTTTCGACGTTGCCCCAGCCACCCCCCAAACCCTCGGAGGCATGCATGCCGTCCCGTCGCTCGCTCCGCAGACCGGTCACCGTCGCCGCGGTGGTCTGCGCCGCCCTGGCCGGCGGACTGCTGACCGCCACCCAGTCCGCCTCGGCGGCCGGCGCCCGGATCCACGACATCCAGGGCAGCACCCGAATATCCCCGCTGGCCGGACAGCAGGTCAGCGAGGTGCCCGGTACGGTCACCGCGATCCGCTCGTTCGGCTCGGCACGCGGCTTCTGGGTGCAGGACCCGCACCCGGACCGCGATCCGGCCACCAGTGAGGCGGTCTTCGTCTTCACCGGCAAGGAGACACCGAAGGTCACGGTCGGTGACGCGATCACCTTCTCCGGCACGGTCAGCGAGTACTACCCCGGCGGCAAGGACGCCGGTCTCCAGTCGGTCACCGAGATCACCGACGCGACCTGGAAGACGGTCTCCGCCGACGCCCCGCTGCCGGCCGCTTTCACCCTCAAGCCGGCCTCGGTGCCGAACCGTTACGCCCCTGACGCGGGCGGCAAGAGCATCGAGTCCCTGAAGCTGCGCCCCGGCTCGTACGCCCTGGACCGCTACGAGTCGCTGGAGGGCATGCGCGTCGCGGTGTCGAACGCGCCGGTCGTCGGGGCGACCAACCCCCATCACGAGCTGTGGGTGACCGCCGAGCCGAAGCGCCACCGCACGGCCCGCGGCGGCACGCTCTACGGCTCGTACGCGGACCCCAACGGCGGCCGGGTCAAGGTCGCGTCGCTGATCCCGTTCGCGCAGCAGCCGTTCCCGGTGGCCGATGTCGGTGACGCACTGACCGGCACCACCGCCGGGCCGCTGGACTACGACAGCTTCGGCGGCTACACGCTTCAGGCCACCGAGCTGGGCAAACTCGCCGACAAGGGCCCCGAGCCGGAGAAGACCCGCAAGCAGAAGTCCGACGAGCTGGCGGTGGCCACCTACAACGTCGAGAACCTCTCCCCCAGCACCCCGCAGGCCAAGTTCGACCGGCTGGCCAAGGGGCTGGTGGAGCACCTCGCCACCCCCGACGTGGTCGCGCTGGAGGAGGTCCAGGACGACAGCGGCACCAAGGACAACGGTGTGGTCACCGCCGGGGAGACCCTCAAGAAGCTGACCGAGGCGATCAAGGCGGCCGGCGGCCCGGCATACGAGTGGCGGCAGATCGACCCGGCCAACGACCAGGACGGCGGCCAGCCCGGCGGCAACATCCGGGTGGCGTTCCTGTTCAACCCCGAGCGGGTCTCGTTCACCGACATCAAGGGCGGGGACGCCACGACACCGGTGAAGGTGGTCGACGACCACGGCAAGGCCACGCTGTCCGCGTCCCCGGGCCGGATCGCGCCGGCCGACCCGGCGTGGAAGACCAGCCGCAAGCCCCTGGTCGGCCAGTTCTCGCTCAAGAGCCGCCCGGGGAGCCGGGTGTTCGTGATCGCCAACCACTTCAACTCCAAGGGCGGCGACCAGGGGCTGGACAGCCGCTTCCAGCCGCCCGCCCGGAGCTCGGAGACCCAGCGCACCGCCCAGGCCGGGCTGGTGAACACGTTCGTCAAGGAGCTGCTGGCCAAGGACCCGAAGGCCGCGGTGGTGGTGGCCGGTGACCTCAACGACTACCAGTTCTCGCCGGCCCTCAAGGCCCTCACCGCCGGGGGTGTGCTCACCGACCAGGTCGACCGGCTGCCGGCCGCCGAGCGCTACGGCTATGTCTACAGCGGCAATTCGCAGGTGCTGGACCACATGCTCACCAGCCGCCGGCTGACCCGCGCCGACTACGACATCGTGCACCTCAACGCCGAGTACGCCGACCAGGCCAGCGACCACGATCCGCAGGTGCTGCGGATCCGCCCGTAGCACGGCGGAAGGTCACCGCACGTGACTCCCCCGTCACCCGTCCGGCCCACGTCCGGGGGCCAACTGCCACCGGGGGTGCGGTACTGGGCAGGTAAGCACCATTCGGCGAGACATAGGGAGTCATCATGCCGAAGTCCCAGAACCGTAAGTCGGGCAACAAGGACCGTGCCGCCGAGCGGCGCGCCGACCAGCGGAAGCCGAAGTCGTCGGAGGAGTCCGCTTCCGAGCGGACCCAGGACCTGAAGCGTTCGCGGAATGGCCTGACTGGCGCGTGATGGGCCTGTGATGCCCGAGCGGCCGTCGCACCTGAGGGTGCGGCGGCCGCTTCACGTTTCCGGGCCCCGCTGGCGTAGCGATGCTTAACAAACCCACCAGCACAACTAAGTGGACGTGAATTATGAGGCGCCCTCACACTCCTGGCATGACCACCCTGACCGCCCCCCGCACCGCCGCACCGCCCTTCGGGCGCACCGCGGCCGCCATGATCACCCCGTTCACCGCCGACGGCGCGCTCGACCCGGACGGCGCGCAGCAACTCGCCACCCGCCTCGTCGACGACGGCGGCTGCGACGCACTGGTGCTGAGCGGCACCACCGGGGAGTCCCCGACCACGTCGGACGCCGAGAAGGAGACCCTGCTGCGGGCCGTGGCCGAGGCCGTCGGCGACCGGGCGCGGATCATCGCGGGGGTCGGCACCAGCGACACCCGGCACACCGTCTCCCTGGCCCGCGACGCCGAACGGGCGGGCGCCCACGGCCTGTTGGTGGTCACGCCGTACTACTCGCGGCCCACCCAGGAGGCCGTCGGCCATCATCTGCGGACGGTCGCGGACGCCACCGGACTGCCGGTGATGCTCTACGACATCCCGGGCCGCACCGGCACCGCGCTGAGCACCCGGACCCTGCTGCGGCTGGCCGCCCATCCGCGGATCGTGGCGGTCAAGGACTGCGGCTACGACCTGCTGAAGACGGCGAAGGTGCTGGCCGCGACGGACCTGGCCTACTACGCGGGCTGCGATGAACAGATCCTGCCGCTACGGGCCCTCGGCGGCGCCGGCTGCGTCAGCACGGTCGCCAATGCCGCACCCCGGGCGGTGCGCGCCGTACTGGACACCTATGACGCCGGCGACACGGCCGCGGCGGCCCGCCGTCAGCTCGCCCTGGTCCCGCTCATCGAGGCGGTGACCGGCGGGGAGACCCCCGGCACGGTCACCACGAAGGCGCTGCTCCAGCACCTCGGGCTGCCCGCGGGACCCGTGCGCGGCCCGCTGCTGGCGGCGGACGCCGAGCTCACCAGCCGGCTGGTGGACGCGCTGCGGACGACCCTGGACCGGACTGCTGATGCGGATACCGCGGTGCCTGCGGGTGTCCCTGGTTAGGCGGGTAGGGGGCGGGCGGCGGCCCGAAGCCGCCCGGCGCGCCCGGCTGCCCGTACGGAGCCGCGGTCTGGTCCGGGCCGGCGGCCGCCTCGCCCGGCGCCGGCCCGGACGGCTCGTCCGGGCCCGGCACCAGGTCGCGGACGAGCAGCGTCGCGCCGGCGACCGCGCCCGGCATCAGCACCACCGCGACGAACGGGATCAGGAACAGCAGCACGATGGGGGTACCGAAGCCGACCGCGAGCGCCTTGCGGCCGCGCAGCAGTCGGAGCCGTTCGCGCACCGGGATCTCCCGGCGCTGCATGGCCACCGAGGTCAGCTCGACGGCGAGGAAGAAGCCGGAGACACAGAAGCCGATCGCGGGGATCACGGTCTGCCCGATGAACGGGACGAACCCGAGGACGAACAGCAGGATGCCGAAGCCGGCGGCCCGCAGCAGCACATGCACGCTGTCCCGCAGCGCGATCCAGATCTCCTGCCACAGCGGCCGGTCCGGGGACGGCGGGCAGTGCCCCTCGGACTCCTCGACCTTCTCCGAGAGCGACTCGTAGAAGGGGTCGCCGATCAGCAGGGTGACCGCGGTGAACGTCAGCACCGAGAGCATCAGCCCGCCGGCGAACAGCAGCCCCACGAACACCCCGCGCAGCAGCCCCCGCCAGGGCTCGTCCCAGCCGTCGGCGAACGGCGTCGCCCAGGCCGCGATATCGCCGGACCAGATGGCCAGCACGGTGAGCACCGCGGCGTACAGCACCAGGGCGATCAGCGCCGGAATCAGCCCGAATCCCCACCACCGGCCGTGCTGGGCGACCCAGCGCTGCCCCTTGCCCAGATACCGCATCCCCGCTACAAGATCACGCATGGCGCAAAGCTTATCGGCGGGCGGCCGGGCCGGGGAGCGGGGTGGCGACAACAACGGCCCGGCGGGACGCCCGCCGGGCCGTGGTGTGACCGTGACCGCTCAGTTGTGGCTGTGCAGCACCTCGTTGAGGCCGCCCCAGTCCGCCTTGTTCGGGCGGGCCTCGACGGCGCCGGTGGTGGAGTTGCGGCGGAAGAGGATGTTGTCCGCGCCGGAGAGCTCCAGGGCCTTGACGATCTGGCCGTCGGGCAGCGTGACCCGGGTGCCCGCGGTGACGTACAGACCGGCCTCGACGACGCACTCGTCGCCCAGCGCGATACCGATACCCGACTCGGCGCCGAGCAGGCAGCGCTCGCCGACCGCGATGATCTGCTTGCCGCCGCCGGACAGGGTGCCCATGGTGGAGGCGCCGCCGCCGATGTCGGAGCCGTCGCCGATGACCACACCCGCGCTGATCCGGCCCTCGACCATGGAGGTGCCCAGCGTCCCGGCGTTGAAGTTGACGAAGCCCTCGTGCATGACCGTGGTGCCGGCCGCGAGGTGCGCGCCCAGCCGCACCCGGTCGGCGTCCGCGATCCGCACGCCGGTGGGCGCGACATAGTCCGTCATCCGCGGGAACTTGTCGATGCCGGTGACCATCAGGTGCAGCCCCTCGGCGCGGGCGTTCAGCCGTACCGTCTCCACCCGGTCGACGGCCACCGGGCCCAGCGAGGTCCAGGCGACGTTGGACAGCAGGCCGAAGACGCCCTCCAGGTTCTGCCCGTGCGGCTTGACCAGCCGGTGGCTGAGCAGGTGGAGGCGCAGATACGCGTCGTGGGCGTCCAGCGGCTTGTCGTCGAGGGAGGCGATGACCGTGCGGACGGCGACGACCTCGACCTCGCGGACCGGGTCGGGACCGATCGCCTTGAGCACGGCGGCGCCCAGCAGTTCGGTGGCGCGCTCGTCGTCGAGGCGCTCGGTGCCGGCGGGGCCCAGGCCGTCGGCGGCGGCCAGCTCGGGTGCCGGGAACCAGGTGTCGAGAACGGTGCCGTCGGAGGTGACGGTGGCGAGCCCGGCGGCGACGGCGCCGGTCGTACGGGAGGTAGCAGCTTCGGTCATGTTCGAAACCTAACCGGAGGGCGCCCGCCGAGGCGAACCGGTCTCAGCGATCGGGCCGGTCCGTAGGGTCGCACCACCGGGTTCGTACGGGTGCACAAGGCGCGCGCCGCCGGGGCCGCCGCTCAGCCCAGCACCCCGGCCAGCCCGGCCCGTACCGACGTGGGGTCGAAGGGCTGCCCGGTCAGCAGATGCTGGAGCGTCAGCCCGTCGGTGAAGGCCACCACGGCCCGCGCGGTCCGGACGTCGCCGATCCGCTGTCCGAGCAGCCGCACCATCTCGTCCAGGCACTCCGCGGCGATCGGCCGCACCGCCTCGTGCCGCAGCGCCGCCAGATACAGCTCGTACTCCAGCACCATCCGCGAGCGGTCCCCGCTCAGCGTCTCCTCGACGAGCCGAGCAACCTCGTCGGTGAGCGGCACCGCCGGATCGATCCCGTCGGCCCAGCGCGTGAAGTCGGCCAGCCACTCGCCGTTGACCTGCCGCAACGCTGCGACCAGCAGTTCGTCCAGGGTCGAGAAGTGGTATGTGGTCGAGCCGAGCGGGACATCCGCCGCGGCGGCCACCGAGCGGTGGCTGAGCCCGGCGATACCGCGCTCGCCCACCACGGTGATCGCCGCGTCGATGATCCGCTGCCGCCGGTCCGGGTCGTAGCGCCGGCCCATCAGTGCGCCCCGCCCAGGTTCAGCACCACGACACCCGCGATGACCAGCAGCACCCCGAAGATCTTCAGCGCACTGGTGCTCTCCCCCAGGAAGGCCATCCCGATCGCGGCGATCAGCGCCGTGCCGACACCGGCCCAGATCGCGTAGGCGGTGCCGACGCTCATCGTCCTGAGCGTCTGCGCGAGCAGGAAGAAGGCGAGCAGGTAGCCCGCCGCGGTGTACAGCGACGGCCACAGCTTGCTGAAGCCGTCGCTGTATTTCATCGCGGTGGTCGCGAGGACCTCGGACAGGATCGCGCCGGCGAGCATCAAAGGGGCCATGCGTACGAGCGTACACAACGTTGCGTACGGGCGTACATATCCCTGCGCGGGCCCCGGAACGCCGAAACGGCCGTGCCCGCCAGTGGTGACTGGCAGGCACGGCCGTAGCGCTGAGGAGATCTCGTCAGACGTTGAAGCCCAGCGCGCGGAGCTGCTCGCGGCCGTCGTCGGTGATCTTGTCCGGGCCCCACGGGGGCATCCAGACCCAGTTGATCTTCAGTTCGTTGACGATGCCGTCCGTGGCGGACTTCGCCTGGTCCTCGATGACATCGGTCAGCGGGCAGGCCGCGGAGGTCAGCGTCATGTCGATGGTGGCGATATTGGCCTCGTCGACGTGGATGCCGTAGATCAGCCCCAGGTTGACGACATCGATGCCCAGCTCGGGGTCCACGACGTCGTACAGCGCCTCGCGGACCTCCTCCTCGGAGGCGGGCTTCGTGGTGGTCGGGGTGTCGGTCATGCGGTCTTCGCCTCCTCGGAGAGGGCCTTGGCCGTGGCGTCCTTCCAGGCCATCCAACTGAGCAGCGCGCACTTCACACGCGCCGGGTACTTCGAGACACCGGCGAACGCGACCGCGTCCTCCAGCACCTCCTCCATGGCGTCATCCGGCTCGACCTGCCCCTTGGACTGCATCAGCTCCAGGAACGTCTCCTGGATCTTCTGCGCCTCGCCGAGCTCCTTGCCGACCAGGAGGTCGTTGAGCACCGACGCGCTGGCCTGGCTGATGGAGCAGCCCTGGCCCTCGTAGGAGACATCCTCAATCGTCGCGCCGTCGAGCCGCACGCGGAGCGTGATCTCGTCACCGCACGTGGGGTTGACATGGTGCACCTCGGCGTCGCCGTCCCGAAGACCGCGCCCATGGGGGTGCTTGTAGTGGTCCAGGATGACGTCCTGGTACATGGAATCCAGCTTCACGGCTCAGTCAGTCCTCGTCCTCATCCGCTGTGCTTGTTAACCGGCTGTGTCTGTTTAACCGAAGAAGTTGCGGACGTGCTCCAGGCCCTCGACCAAGGCGTCGACCTCGGCGGGCGTGGAGTACAGATAGAACGACGCTCGCGTGGTCGCGGGAATTCCGTAGCGCAGGCAGACCGGCCGTGCGCAGTGGTGACCCACCCGGACCGCGATGCCCTGCTCGTCCAGCACCTGGCCGACGTCGTGGGGATGGATGTCGCCGAGCGTGAAGGAGATCGTCGCCCCGCGGTCCTCGGCCGTGCTCGGGCCGATGATGCGCAGGTCGGGGACCTCCAGCAGCCGCTTGACGGCGTACTCGGTGATCGCGTGCTCATGCACGGCGATGTTGTCCATGCCGATCGAGGTGAGGTAGTCCACGGCCGCGCCGAGGCCGACGGCCTGGGCGATCGGGGGCGTACCGGCCTCGAACTTGTGCGGGGCGGGCGCATAGGTCGAGGAGTGCATCGAGACGGTCTCGATCATCTCGCCGCCGCCGAGGAACGGCGGGAGGTCCTCCAGCAGCTCCTGGCGGCCCCAGAGGACGCCGATGCCGGTCGGGCCGCACATCTTGTGGCCGGTGAAGGCCACGAAGTCGGCTTGCAGCGCCTGCACGTCCAGCACCATGTGCGGGGCGGCCTGCGAGGCGTCGATGCAGACCAGCGCGCCGACCTCCTGGGCGCGGCGGATGATCGTCTCGACCGGGTTGACGGTGCCCATGATGTTGGAGACCAGCGTGAAGGAGACGATCTTCGTCTGCTCCGTGATGACCTCTTCGATGTTGGACAGGTCGAGACGGCCGTCGTCGGTGATGCCGAACCACTTCAGCTTCGCGCCGGTGCGCTGCGAGAGCAGCTGCCACGGGACGATGTTGGAGTGGTGCTCCATCTCCGTGATGACGATCTCGGTCTCGCGGTCCACGCGGTAGGGCTCATCGGCCCAACCGAGCATGTTGGCCACGAGGTTGAGCGACTCGGAGGCGTTCTTGGTGAAGATCACCTCGTCGCGGCTCGGCGCGTTGATGAAGGCGGCGACCTTGTCACGGGCGCCTTCGTACAGCGCCGTGGCCTCCTCGGCGAGCACATGCACGCCGCGGTGGACGTTGGCGTTGTGACGTTCGTAGTAGGCGTTCAGGGCGTCGAGGACCTGGCGCGGCTTCTGGGAGGTCGCCGCGTTGTCCAGGTACACGACCTTCTTCCCGTCGTGGACCTGGCGGTCCAGAAGGGGGAAGTCCTTACGGATCGCCTCTGTGTCGAGGAGGCCCGGCAGCTGTGTCACGCGGTTGCGCCACCCTTCGTGTATGCCTCGTAGCCCTCGGCCTCGAGCTTGTCCGCGAGCTCCGCGCCACCGGACTCGGCGATCCGGCCGTTGGCGAAGACATGGACCTGGTCGGGCTTGATGTAGCGCAGGATGCGCGTGTAGTGGGTGATCAGCAGGGTGCCGACCTCGCCGGTCTCGCGGACGCGGTTGACGCCCTCGGAGACGGTGCGCAGCGCGTCGACGTCGAGGCCGGAGTCGGTCTCGTCGAGGATCGCGATGGCCGGCTTGAGCAGCTCCAGCTGGAGGATCTCGTGGCGCTTCTTCTCACCGCCGGAGAAGCCCTCGTTGACGTTGCGCTCGGCGAAGGCGGGGTCCATCTGGAGGCGCTGCATGGCCTCCTTGACCTCCTTGACCCACAGCCGCAGCTTGGGGGCCTCGCCGCGGATCGCGGTCGCGGAGGTGCGCAGGAAGTTGGAGACCGAGACGCCGGGGACCTCGACCGGGTACTGCATGGCGAGGAAGACGCCGGCCCGCGCGCGCTCGTCGACGGACATCTCCAGGACGTCCTCGCCGTCGAGGGTGACGGTGCCGCCGGTGATCGTGTACTTGGGGTGACCCGCGAGGGAGTAGGCGAGGGTCGACTTGCCGGAGCCGTTGGGGCCCATGATGGCGTGCGTCTCGCCCTGCTTCACGGTCAGGTCGACGCCCTTCAGGATCTCGCGCGGGCCGTTCTCGGCCTCGACGGAGACGTGCAGGTCGTGGATCTCAAGCGTTGCCATGGGGAACTCAGGACTCCTGGGTGACGGAGACGAGCACGTCGTCCCCTTCGATCTTTACGGGGTATACGGGGACGGGGCGCGTCGCGGGAAGGCCGTTCGGCTTGCCGGTGCGCAGGTCGAAGCTCGAACCGTGCAGCCAGCACTCGATCGAGCAGTCCTCGACCTCGCCTTCGGAGAGCGAGACGTTCGCATGCGAGCAGATGTCGTTGATCGCGAACACCTCTCCCTCGGTGCGGACCAGGGAGACGGGCGTGCCGTCGAGTTCCACCCGCTTGGGGGTGTCCTCCTCCAGCTCGCTGAGCGCCGCTGCGCGTACGTACGTCATGCCGCGGACGCTTCCAGCTCGGCCTCGATCTTGCTCATCAGACGCTCTTCGACGTCCGGGAGACCGATCTGCTGGACCAGCTCGGCGAAGAAGCCGCGGACGACCAGTCGGCGGGCCTCGTCGGCCGGGATACCGCGGGCCATCAGGTAGAACAGCTGCTCGTCGTCGAAGCGGCCGGTCGCCGAGGCGTGGCCGGCGCCGACGATCTCGCCGGTCTCGATCTCCAGGTTGGGCACCGAGTCGACCCGCGCGCCGTCGGTGAGGACGAGGTTGCGGTTGAGCTCGTAGGTGTCCGTACCGGTCGCCGAGGCCTGGATCAGCACGTCACCGATCCATACGGCGTGCGCGTCGTCGCCCTGGAGCGCGCCCTTGTAGACGACGTGGGAGCGGCAGTTGGTCGCCTCGTGGTCGACGAAGAGCCGGTGCTCGTGGTGCTGGCCCTGCTCGGTGAAGTACAGACCGTAGAACTCGGCCTCACCGCCGGGGCCGGCGTAGCTGACGCGCGGGTGCAGCCGGACGAGGTCGCCGCCGAAGGTGACGACCACGGACTTGAAGCTCGCGTCCCGGCCGACCAGGGCGTTGTGCTGGCCCGCGTGCACCGCGTGGTCGTCCCAGTCCTGGACGGAGACGACGGTCAGCTTGGCGCCGTCACCGAGGAGGTAGTCGACGTTGGCGGCGAGCACCGCGTCACCGGTGTGGTCGATGACCACGACCGCCTCGGCGAACGCGCCGAGCTCGATGACCTGGTGGCCGTAGGCCGTGCCGCCCTCACCGTGGACGGTGATCCGGATCGGCTCGGAGAGCTGTGCCTCCTTGGGGACCGAGATCACCGACGCCTTCTCGAACGAGCTGTACGCCTGGGCGGCGACCCGGTCGACGGGCTTGCCGGCCTTGCCGACCCGCGGGTCGGCGCGGTCGACGAGCTCATGCGTGACGCCCTCGGGCGCGGTGATGTCGATCTTCAGGTCGGGACCGCCGGCCTCGGCGCTGCCGTCGTGCAGGCCCTTCAGGCGCGCGAGAGGCGTGAAGCGCCACTCCTCCTCGCGGCCGTGCGGCACGGGGAAGTCCGCCACGTCGTAGGACGGCGGGGCGCTCATCCTCGTGGCGACGGTGGACTCCGCCGCCACCGCGAGGGAGCCGGTGGTGGTGGAACCCGCCGGGATGTTCTGAGCCTCAGCCATGGCTGTCGTAGTGCTCGCTTTCTGGTTGCGATCCTCGGCCTGCCCGCAGGACGGCCGCCGCGTCGGTCGTTGAGTGTGCCGTGGCCGTCAGCCGACCGCGCCTTCCATCTGGAGCTCGATCAGGCGGTTGAGCTCCAGCGCGTACTCCATCGGCAGCTCACGGGCGATCGGCTCGACGAAGCCGCGGACGATCATCGCCATGGCCTCGTCCTCCGACAGACCGCGCGCCATCAGGTAGAAGAGCTGGTCCTCGCTGACCTTGGAGACGGTCGCCTCGTGGCCCATCGACACGTCGTCCTCGCGGACGTCGACGTAGGGGTAGGTGTCCGAACGGGAGATGGTGTCCACCAGCAGGGCGTCACACAGCACATTGGACTTGGAGCCCGCGGCGCCCTCGCCGATCTCGACCAGACCGCGGTAGGAGGTCCGGCCGCCGCCTCGCGCCACCGACTTGGAGACGATGTTGGAGGAGGTGTTCGGCGCCATGTGGACCATCTTGGAGCCGGCGTCCTGGTGCTGGCCCTCGCCCGCGAAGGCGATGGACAGGGTCTCGCCCTTGGCGTGCTCGCCCATGAGGTAGACGGCCGGGTACTTCATCGTCACCTTGGAGCCGAGGTTGCCGTCGACCCACTCCATGGTCGCGCCCTCGTAGGCGACGGCGCGCTTGGTGACCAGGTTGTAGACGTTGTTCGACCAGTTCTGGATGGTCGTGTAGCGGCAGCGGCCGCCCTTCTTCACGATGATCTCGACGACCGCGGAGTGCAGCGAGTCCGACTTGTAGATCGGCGCCGTGCAGCCCTCGACGTAGTGGACGTAGGCGTCCTCGTCGACGATGATCAGCGTCCGCTCGAACTGGCCCATGTTCTCGGTGTTGATCCGGAAGTAGGCCTGGAGCGGGATGTCGACGTGGACACCCTTGGGCACGTAGATGAACGAGCCGCCGGACCACACCGCGCTGTTCAGCGACGCGAACTTGTTGTCGCCGACCGGGATGACCGTGCCGAAGTACTCCTGGAAGAGCTCCGGGTGCTCCTTGAGCGCGGTGTCGGTGTCCAGGAAGATGACGCCCTGCTCCTCCAGGTCCTCACGGATCTGGTGGTAGACGACCTCGGACTCGTACTGCGCGGCGACACCGGCGACCAGGCGCTGCTTCTCCGCCTCGGGGATGCCGAGCTTGTCGTAGGTGTTCTTGATGTCCTCGGGCAGGTCCTCCCAGGAGGCGGCCTGCTGCTCGGTGGAGCGGACGAAGTACTTGATGTTGTCGAAGTCGATGCCCGACAGGTCCGAGCCCCAGTTCGGCATGGGCTTCTTGTCGAACAGCTTCAGCCCCTTGAGGCGGAGCTTGAGCATCCACTCCGGCTCGTTCTTCTTGGCCGAGATGTCGCGGACGACGGCCTCGGAGAGACCGCGCTTGGCGGAGGCGCCGGCCACGTCGGAGTCGGCCCAGCCGTATTCGTACTTGCCCAGGCCCTCGAGCTCAGGGTGAGCAGTCTCCGTGGGGAGCGTCATGCGGGGTTCCTCCCGGCCGTGCTTGCAGATGCTGTGGTGGTCTTACTGGTGCGTGCGGTGCTGTGAGCGGCCTTGCCGGCACCGGCCTTCGGGACGAAGGTCGTACACACCCCATCGCCATGGGCGATGGTGGCAAGACGCTGTACATGGGTCCCGAGCAATCGGGAGAAGACCTCGGTCTCCGCCTCACACAGCTGCGGGTACTGCTCGGCGACATGGGCGACCGGGCAGTGGTGCTGGCAGAGCTGTTCACCGAGCTGGGGATTGGGGGCGCTGCGCGCCGTAGCAGCGTACCCGTCCGCGGTCAACGCCTTCGCAAGGGCCTCGGTACGGGCCTCCGGCTCGGCGGCCTCGACGGCCTCGCGGTAGCCCTCGGCCTGCGCCGCGAGGCGGGCGCGGGCGAACGCGGCGACGGCCGCCTCGCCCTTCTCGCCGCCCCCCGCGCTCTGCGCGATCCAGCGCAGCGCATCGGAGGCGAGCTGGTCGTAGGCCTGGTCGAAGGCGTCCCGCCCGCAGTCGGTGAGAGCGAACGCCTTGGCCGGGCGGCCACGGCCACGGGTGCCGTAGACGCGCTTCTCGCGGGGCTCGACGACGCCCTCCGCGGCCAGCGCGTCCAGATGCCGCCGGACGGCCGCCTGGGTCAGCTCCAGGCGCAGGGCGAGCTCGGCCGCGGTGGACGGACCGTGGTCGAGAATGGAGCGGGCGACCCGGTTGCGGGTGCCCTGCTGTTCGTCGTGCGGCGCCGCGGCGTGGGAGACGGGCCCCCGCCGCTCGGTCTTCTCGGGCGCGGAGGCGGCCGGCCCGTCGGTCTGCTCGACCGGGGGCCCTTCCTGTTCCTCGCTCGCGTATTTCACAACGCCATTGTTGCGTAATTCGTCAAAGCGATTCAAGCCTCGCCCGGCCGTCGGCGGGTGGCCTCTATCACTTAGGGTTACCTAATTCAAGTCCCCGGAGGAGTGGCGAAAGCGGCGCCGACCTGCGCGGGCGTCCGCCGGGCCGGCAGCGGCGGACAGCGGTTTCAGGCCCCCGAAATCCGTTCGGTCCCACACCGCCGGATCGGGGAACGAACAGCTTTCCGGGCCCTCGCCCCCATTGAAGCCCGGCCCGCCACTCTCCGTAGACTGCCCGGCATGCCCAGCACCTCCCCGGGGGGCGACCCCCGGCCTCCCGGCCGAGAGCCCGCCGTCGAGATCACCGGCCTGGTCAAGCGCTACGGGACCAAGACCGCCGTGGACGGGCTCGACCTGACCGTCGCGCGCGGCGCGGTGACCGCCGTGCTCGGCCCGAACGGCGCCGGCAAGACCACCACCGTCGAGACCTGCGAGGGCTACCGCCGCCCGGACGCCGGCCGGGTGCGGGTCCTGGGCCTGGACCCGGTCGCCGACGCCGCGGCACTGCGACCGCGCATCGGCGTGATGCTCCAGTCCGGCGGCGTCTACGCGGGCGCCCGGGCCGAGGAGATGCTGCGGCACACCGCCACCCTGCACGCCCACCCGCTCGACGTCGGCGCGCTCATCGACCGGCTCGGCCTGGGCAGCTGCGGCCGGACCCCCTACCGGCGGCTCTCCGGCGGCCAGCAACAGCGGCTGGCGCTGGCGATGGCCGTGGTCGGCCGCCCCGAGCTGGTCTTCCTGGACGAGCCGACGGCCGGACTCGACCCGCAGGCCCGGCACGCCACCTGGGACCTCGTACGGGAACTGCGCGCCGACGGCGTCAGCACCGTACTGACCACGCACTTCATGGATGAGGCCGAGCAGCTCGCCGACGATGTCGCGATCATCGACGGCGGCCGGGTGATCGCCCAGGGCAGCCCGGACGCGCTGTGCCGCGGCGGCGCGGAGAACAGCCTGCGTTTCACCGGCCGCCCCGGACTCGACCTCGCCTCGCTCCTCAAGGCGCTGCCCGCGGACAGCGCCGCCACCGAGCCCGCCTCCGGCGTCTACCGCGTCCACGGCAAGGTGAATCCGCAGCTGCTGGCCACCGTCGCCTCCTGGTGTGCCCAGAACGGCGTGATGCCCGACGCGATAGCCGTCGAACGCCACACCCTGGAGGACGTTTTCCTGGAGCTCACGGGCAAGGAGCTGCGCGCATGACCACCACTGAGGCCGGTGGCGTCACCGGCACCTTCAGCCCGCGGCCCGGTGCGGCTCCGCTGCCCCGGATGATCCGCGCCCAGGCGGCCCTGGAGACCAGGATGCTGCTGCGCAACGGTGAGCAGCTGCTGCTGACCGTGATCATCCCGACGCTGCTGCTGGTCCTGTTCTCCGCCGTCGACATCATCGCGGTGCCCACCGCCACGGCCGGCGGCGCGGGCAGCTCCGTCGACTTCCTGGCGCCCGGCATCCTGGCGCTCGCCGTGCTGTCCACCGCCTTCACCGGCCAGGCCATCGCCACCGGCTTCGAGCGGCGCTACGGCGTGCTCAAGCGGCTCGCCGTCTCGCCGCTGCCGCGCTGGGGGCTGATGACCGCCAAGACCTGTGCGGTGCTGGTCACCGAGGTCCTCCAGATCACGCTGCTGACGGCGGTCGCGCTCGCCCTGGGCTGGTCCCCGCAGGGCAACCCGCTCGCGGTGGCGGCGCTGCTCCTCCTGGGCACCGCTGCCTTCTCGGGCCTGGGCCTGCTGATGGCCGGCACGCTCAAGGCGGAGGCCACCCTCGCCGCGGCCAACCTGGTGTTCCTGCTGCTGCTGGTCGGCGGCGGCGTGATCGTCCCGCTGGAGAAGTTCCCGGAGGCCGCGCAGAGCGTGCTCGGGCTGCTGCCGATCACGGCGCTGTCCGACGGGCTGCGCGAGGTGCTCCAGCACGGCGCCGGCCTCCCCTGGCCGGACCTCGGCATCCTGGCGGTGTGGGCGGTGCTGGGGCTGGGGGCCGCGGCGCGGTTCTTCCGCTGGGAGTAGGCGGCCGGGGCACGGCCCCCCTGGATGGTTCCGTGGCGAACGCACCCCTCGTGAAAGTTTGCACAAGGGCCCGCATACGATGGCTCCCGTGCCGAACACGCTGAATCCCCTTGAGCTGATCGCCCGCCGCTGGCAGCCGTCCGCGGCCTTCGTGCGACGGGCCGCGCTGGCCACCGTCGTGATGGCCGTGATCATCGTCGTCACGGGTGGCGCGGTCCGGCTCTCCCAGTCCGGGCTGGGCTGCTCGACCTGGCCCAAGTGCACGCCGGACAGCCTGACTCCGACCGCCGCGATGGGCATCAACGGCCTCATCGAGTTCGGCAATCGCATGCTGACGTATGTGCTGTGCGCGGTCGTCGGACTGTTCATCATCGCCGCCCGCGCCCGTCACCCCCGGCGCCGCTCGCTCACCCGGCTCGGCTGGGCGCAGTTCTGGCTGGTCATGAGCAATGCCGTCATCGGCGGTATCACGGTTCTGACCGGCCTGAACCCGTACATCGTCAGCTCGCACTTCCTCGCGGCCACGGCGCTGCTCACGGTCGCCGTGCTGAGCTGGCAGCGGGCTGGCGAGGGCGACGAGGAGCCGCGCGACCTGGTCGCCCGTCCGGCGCGGCAGCTGGCCTGGCTGCTGGTGGCCGCGACCGGCGCGCTCACCGTCATCGGCACGGTCGTCACGGGCACCGGCCCGCACGCGGGGGACGCCAAGAAGGTCCACCGCATCCCGCTGGACTGGCAGGAGATCACCCAGCTTCACGTCGACTTCGTCTACATCGTCGTCGGCCTGTCCGTCGCCCTGTGGTTCACACTGCGCGCCGTCAAGGCGCCGGCCGCACCGCGCCGGATGCTCCTGGAGCTGTTCGCCTGTATCGCCGCGCAGGGCGTCATCGGCTACGTCCAGTACTTCACGGGCCTGCCCGAGATGGTCATCGGGCTCCACATGCTGGGCTCGGCCCTGGTGTGGATCTGGGTGCTGCGGGTCTGTCTGTCGTTGCGCGACCGCGGTCCGCTCCAGGAGGAAGAGCCGAGCGAGCCCGCCCCCTCCGGCGAGGATGCGGCACCGGAGCCTCAGGCGGCCTCCGCGCTCAGCCGGTAGACCCGGCGCGCGGTCCCGAACCCGACCGTCTCGGTGATCCGCCGCCCGTCCCCGGGCCCGCACAGGCCCTCGTCGGTCCACTCCCGTACCAGCCGCGCCATGGCCCGTACGAAGCACCGGGCGCCGGTCACATAGAGCTCGGGCAGCCCGCGGGCCCCCGACGAGAACAGCAGCTTGCCGAACGGTGCCCGGCTCAGTGTCTCCTCGGGGCAGGGCCCGGCGTCCGCGTAGACATGGGCGTGCACCGCGGCGAGCTGCGCCGCCCGCCGGTGGTGCGGCGGCTCCGGCAGCAGGACGAGGTCCGCGCCGATGCCCGTGGTGGCGCGCAGAAAGGCCGCCAGCGGCTGTGGATCGGGGCAGTGCAGCTGGACCGGCAGACCGGTCGCCACCGCGCTCCACAGCAGATGCCGGACGAGCGCGGGCTCCCCGAGCCGCTCCCCGGGCCGGCGGCGGCGCAGCCAGCGGTCCGCGGCCCGCCGCACCTCACCGGCCTCCGGGGCGCGCCCCTCGCAGTGGGTGGCGCCGGAGGCGAAGGCGGTGGCGTGCTGGGCCGCGGCGTAGAGCGCCTCGGCGGTGTAGCCGATGAAGGAGTCGACGCTGCCGGAGGTGTCGGCGACCTGCTCGGCGAGCGGTTCGAGCCGTACCACCTCGTGGGCAGGGGCCGCGGCTGCGGTGGCGAGTTCGGCGGCCGAGGTCAGATCGCTGGGCGCCCCGGCCGCCAGCAGGAACGTGCCGATCCCGGAGCCGCGCAGCAGCATGCGTCCGGCCCGGTAGGCGCCCATCTCGCGGCGGCGGGCCAGATAGCGGGCAGGCGGGCAGTGCGGTTCCAGACCGAGCAGCGGGGGGCACCAGCGGCGTATCGCGAGGCCGGTGAAGCTGTCGAAGTAGCTGGTGCCGGCGGGGGCCGGGCCATGGGCGCCGGCTGCGGCGGCGAGGTGGGTCTCGAAGGAGCCGAGGCCGAGCTCGTCGTGCACCGCGCCGAAGCTGTACTGGTCGATGAGCGGTGGCTGATCTACCAGGAAGGGAAGGCCGTCCATCCGCTTCTCCTCGCCGAGAGCCCGCCGGACGCGGCCGAAGCGCCGCGCCTGGTGGGCTTAACGGACGAGGTGGTGGTGAGGTAGCGGGCTCCGCTTCCGGCGTACGCTCCGGCGCACGGCGCCCGGGTAGCGCGCGTCAGCCGTTGGCCGGGCCGCCGACCTGGATGCCCGCCATCCGGGACCACTCGTAGCGACCGGTGCGGACCTTGGCGGCGAGGTCGCCGTCGAAGTCGTCCTGAAGCGTGATGCCGGACGCCGTGGCGGCGTCCTTGGCGGAGTCGAAGGAGTCCGCGACGAGGTTGCCCCATTCGCCGTTGGCCCCGACGAGGGCGATCCGGACGCGGCCGCGGCCGATGTGCGCGAGCTGGCCCTCGGCGCTGCCGCCGTGGCTGTCGGCGAAGGCGCGGATCTGCTTGGTGAGCCTGGCCGTGCGCCGGCCGGCCCGCTTGTCGGCCGCCGTGCCGGCCGCCGCCTCCACCTGCTCTTCCGACTGCTGGGTGTCTGCCATACCCAGCATGCTACCCGCGAGTACGGCTTTTGGAGAGGGTGATCCCCCACACCTCTCAGCGGAGGAAGGGGTCCACGGCGACGGCGACGAAGAGCAGCGACACATAGGTGATGGACCAGTGGAACAGCCGCATCTCCTTGAGCTTGGCGCCCGTGATGCCGGCCTTCGCGCGGGCCTGGAGACCGTGTGCCTCCTTGAGCCAGAAGGCTCCGCAGGCGAGCGCGACCGCGGTGTAGAACCAGCCGGTGTAGCCCAGCGGCTGGAGCAGCAGCGAGACCGCCACCATCACCCAGCTGTAGGCGACGATCTGCCGGGCGACGACCTTGTTGCCCGCGACGGCCGGCAGCATCGGCACCCCGACCCGCTCGTAGTCGTCCTTGACCTTCATCGACAGCGGCCAGTAATGCGGCGGCGTCCAGAAGAAGATGACGAGGAAGAGGATGAACGAGGCCCAGGAGACCGAGTTCGTCACCGACGACCAGCCGATGAAGACCGGCATACAGCCGGCGATACCGCCCCAGACGATGTTCTGGCTGGTACGCCGCTTGAGGATCATCGTGTAAACGACGACATAGAAAAGCAGCGCACCGAGCGACAGCATCGCCGACAGCGGGTTGACGAGGACCCAGAACCAGGCCGTGGAGCCCACCGCGAGGGCGGTCGCGAAGACCAGGCATTCGGCGGGGCTCACGATGCCGGTGACCAGCGGCCGCTGGGACGTACGGTCCATCAGCGCGTCGATGTCGCGGTCGAGGTACATGTTGAAGGCCGCGGCGCCGCCGGCGGAGAGGTATCCGCCGATGCAGGTCGCCAGGACGAGCCACAGATCGGGCACGCCCTTGGCCGCCAGGAACATCACCGGCACCGTGGTCATCAGCAGCAGCTCGATGACCCGTGGCTTGGTCAGCGCCACGAACCCTTTGACGCGGGCCCCGAACGGCCGCTCACCGGGATTCCCGGGGACCTGAGAGAGCGCCCCCGCAGGTCGGGATTCGACGGCCGTCACGCACACCCCTGGAAGTAACGTCAGCGGCCTCTGCCGCAGAAGAGAAAGGCATGCAAGCCCATCCTGCGGTGAAGACGCGGTGTAGGGCTTGCGCGTACCACGCCACTTTAGACGTTGGCCATACAGCGATCTTCGCGGGGGTGGGGTCGTGTTGGGCGGCGGGCGGCCGTGCGGCGGCGGCACCTTTCCCCGGCCGTTCGCCCGGCGTTCAGGAGGCGAACCGGACCGCTGCCCGGCAGTCTGGTCGTATGGCTCTCGCATCTGGGACCGGAATGCCAGAAGTCCTGATTTGGTTGCCCAAAGCGACGGGCCGCGGTGACCGCGCCGCACCGACTGAGCGCCGAAAACACCGACTGAGCGTCGAAAAGACGCACGCACTCGCGGGGGTAGGCTCGACACCGCCTGGCGGACATACCGTCCGCGGCATTCGACATGTGGAGAGGAGCCCTGACTCAGGGTGAGCACCAAGCCGACCACCACAGATCTCGAGTGGACCGAACTGGATCAGCGGGCAGTGGACACCGTCCGTGTCCTGGCCATGGATTCCGTGCAGAAGGTCGGTAACGGCCATCCCGGTACGGCCATGAGCCTGGCGCCGGCCGCCTACCTTCTCTTCCAGAAGCTGATGCGGCACGACCCGGCGGACGCGAACTGGACCGGCCGCGACCGGTTCGTCCTCTCCGCGGGCCACTCCAGCCTGACCCTCTACATCCAGCTCTACCTCGCCGGTTACGGCCTGGAGCTGGCCGACCTGGAGGCGTTCCGCACCTGGGGCTCGAAGACCCCGGGCCACCCCGAGTACGGCCACACCACCGGTGTGGAGACCACCACCGGCCCGCTGGGCCAGGGTGTCGCCAACGCGGTCGGCATGGCGATGGCGGCCCGCTACGAGCGCGGCCTGTTCGACCCCGACGCGGCGCAGGGCACCTCGCCCTTCGACCACACCATCTACTGCATCGCCGGTGACGGCTGCCTCCAGGAGGGCATCTCCGCCGAGGCGTCCTCCCTGGCGGGCCACCAGAAGCTCGGCAACCTCGTCCTGCTGTGGGACGACAACCACATCTCCATCGAGGGTGACACCGAGACCGCGGTCTCCGAGGACACCCTCAAGCGCTACGAGGCCTACGGCTGGCACGTCCAGCGCGTCGCGCAGCTGCCCAACGGCGACCTGGACCCGGCCGGTCTCGCCAAGGCCCTGGAGGCCGCCAAGGCCGAGACCGAGCGCCCGTCGTTCATCGCGATGCGCTCGATCATCGCCTGGCCCGCCCCGAACGCCCAGAACACCGAGGCCGCGCACGGCTCGGCGCTGGGTGACGAGGAAGTCGCGGCCACCAAGCGGGTCCTGGGCTTCGACCCGGAGAAGTCCTTCGACGTCGCCGACGAGGTGCTCGCGCACACCCGCGCCGCCCTCGACCGCGGCCGCGACGCCAAGAAGGAGTGGGAGAAGTCGTTCGCCGACTGGCGCGCCGCCAACCCGCAGCGTGCCGCGGAGTTCGACCGGATCGCGGCGGGCGAGCTGCCCGCGGGCTGGGAGGACCACCTCCCCGCGTTCGAGACCGGCAAGTCCGTGGCCACCCGCGCCGCGTCCGGCAAGGTGCTGCACGCCCTCGGCGCGGTGATTCCGGAGCTGTGGGGCGGCTCGGCCGACCTCGCGGGCTCCAACAACACCACGATCGACAAGGCCTCCTCGTTCCTCCCGGCGGACAATCCGCTGCCGGAGGCCGACCCCTACGGCCGCACGATCCACTTCGGTATCCGTGAGCACTCCATGGCCGCGGAGATGAACGGCATCGCGCTGCACGGCAACACCCGCATCTACGGCGGCACCTTCCTGGTGTTCTCCGACTACATGCGCAACGCCGTCCGGCTGTCCGCGCTGATGCACCTGCCGGTGACCTACGTGTGGACGCACGACTCCATCGGTCTGGGCGAGGACGGCCCGACCCACCAGCCCATCGAGCACCTCGCCTCGCTGCGTGCCATCCCGGGCCTGAACATCGTGCGCCCGGCCGACGCCAACGAGACCGCGATCGCCTGGCGCGAGATCCTCCGGCGCTACACCAAGGAGTACGGCGTGGGGGCCCCGCACGGCCTCGCGCTGACCCGTCAGGGCGTGCCGACGTACCCCGCCAACGAGGGCACCGCCAAGGGTGGTTACGTCCTCTTCGAGGCCACCGGCCCCGAGGGGCAGGACGCCGCGCCGCAGATCGTGCTGATCGGCACCGGTTCCGAGGTGCAGCTCGCCGTCGAGGCGCGCGAGCAGCTCCAGGCCGAGGGCATTCCCACCCGTGTGGTGTCGATGCCGTCCGTCGAGTGGTTCGACCAGCAGGACCAGGCCTACCGCGACAGTGTGCTGCCCCCGTCCGTCCGGGCGCGGGTCGCCGTCGAAGCCGGCATCGGGCTGACCTGGCACCGCTTCGTCGGTGACGCCGGGCGCATCGTCTCCCTGGAGCACTTCGGTGCCTCGGCCGACGGCAAGGTCCTCTTCCGCGAGTTCGGCTTCACCGCCGACGCGGTCGCCGCCGCCGCCCGGGAATCGCTCGAAGCCGCCGCGCGCTGACGCCCGTACACGACAAGTAGGAGATGCAGAACCCATGACAGACGCACTCAAGCGCCTCTCCGACGAAGGCGTCGCGATCTGGCTGGACGACCTGTCGCGCCAGCGCATCACGTCCGGCAACCTCGCCGAGCTGATCGACCAGCAGCATGTCGTCGGTGTCACGACCAACCCGTCGATCTTCCAGAAGGCCATCTCGGACGGCCACGGCTACGACCAGCAGGTCGCCGACCTCGCCGCCCGTAAGGTCACCGTCGAGGAAGCCATCCGCATGATCACGACGGCGGACGTCCGGGACGCCGCCGACATCCTGCGGCCGGTCTTCGACGCCACCGGGGGCCAGGACGGCCGGGTCTCCATCGAGGTCGACCCGCGCCTGGCGCACCACACCACCCCGACCATCGCCGAGGCCAAGCAGCTGGCGTGGCTGGTGGACCGCCCGAACACGCTGATCAAGATCCCGGCCACCAAGGCGGGTCTGCCGGCGATCACCGAGGTCATCGGCCTGGGCATCAGCGTCAATGTCACGCTGATCTTCTCGCTGGAGCGTTACCGCGAGGTCATGGACGCCTACCTGGCGGGCCTGGAGAAGGCCAAGGCCGCGGGCCTGGACCTGTCGCTGATCCGGTCGGTGGCGTCGTTCTTCGTGTCCCGTGTGGACTCCGAGATCGACAAGCGCCTGGAGAAGATCGGCACGGACGAGGCCAAGGGCCTCAAGGGCAAGGCCGCGCTGGCCAACGCCCGGCTCGCCTACGAGGCGTACGAGGAGGTCTTCTCCTCGGAGCGCTGGGCCGCTCTCGACAAGGCCGGCGCCAACAAGCAGCGTCCGCTGTGGGCCTCGACCGGCGTCAAGGACCCCGCGTACAAGGACACCCTGTACGTGGACGAGCTGGTCGCCCCGGGCACGGTCAACACCATGCCGGAGGCCACCCTGGAGGCCACCGGCGACCACGGTCAGATCACCGGTGACACCGTGCGCGGAAGCTACGCGGCGGCCCGGGCCGACCTGGCCGCGATCGCCGGACTCGGAGTGTCGTACGACGAGGTCGTCCAGCTCCTGGAGGACGAGGGCGTGGAGAAGTTCGAGGCGTCCTGGAACGACCTGCTCAAGTCCACGGAGGCGGAGCTCAAGCGCCTCGCTCCCTCGGAGGGCTGATCTCCCTTGACTGATTCCCACGGAGCCAACCCGCTCCGTGACGCCCTGGACCGACGGCTCCCGCGCATCGCGGGGCCGTCGGGCCTGGTCATCTTTGGCGTCACGGGCGATTTGTCCCGTAAAAAGCTGATGCCCGCCGTCTATGACCTCGCCAACCGGGGGCTGCTGCCACCGGGTTTCTCGCTCGTCGGGTTCGCCCGCCGCGAGTGGGAGCACGAGGACTTCGCGCAGGAGGTCTACGCGGCGGTCAAGGAGCACTCCCGTACGCCGTTCCGCGAGGAGGTCTGGCAGCAGCTGGTCCAGGGCTGCCGCTTCGTCCAGGGCAACTTCGACGACGACGAGGCCTTCGAGACGCTCAAGGAGACGATAAACGAGCTCGACAAGGCACAGGGCACCGGCGGCAACTTCGCCTTCTACCTGTCCGTGCCGCCGAAGTTCTTCCCCAAGGTCGTCCAGCAGCTGAAGAAGCACGGGCTGGCCGACCAGAAGGAGGACTCCTGGCGCCGCGCGGTCATCGAGAAGCCCTTCGGGCACAACCTGGAGAGCGCACAGGAGCTCAACCGGATCGTCCACGAGGTCTTCCCGCCGCACGAGGTCTTCCGGATCGACCACTACCTGGGCAAGGAGACGGTCCAGAACATCCTGGCGCTGCGGTTCGCCAACACGATGTTCGAGCCGCTGTGGAACCGCAGCTATGTCGACCACGTCCAGATCACGATGGCCGAGGACATCGGCATCGGCGGCCGGGCCGGCTACTACGACGGCATCGGCGCCGCCCGTGACGTCATCCAGAACCACCTCCTCCAGCTGCTCGCGCTGACCGCGATGGAGGAGCCCGCCTCCTTCGAGGCGGACGCGCTGGTCGCGGAGAAGACCAAGGTGCTGGGCGCGGTCCGGCTGCCCAAGGAGCTCGGCAAGGAGACCGTCCGCGGACAGTACGCGGCGGGCTGGCAGGGCGGCGAGAAGGCCGTCGGCTACCTCCAGGAAGACGGAATCGACCCCAAGTCGAAGACCGACACCTACGCCGCGATCAAGCTGTCGATCGACAACCGCCGCTGGGCGGGCGTCCCCTTCTACCTGCGCACCGGCAAGCGCCTGGGCCGTCGGGTCACCGAGATCGCGGTGGTCTTCCAACGCGCTCCGCACTCCCCCTTCGACCACACCGCCACCGAGGAGCTGGGGCAGAACGCCCTGGTCATCCGGGTGCAGCCGGACGAGGGCGTGACCGTGCGGTTCGGCTCCAAGGTGCCCGGCACCTCGATGGAGGTGCGGGATGTGTCGATGGACTTCGCGTACGGCGAGTCCTTCACGGAGTCCAGCCCCGAGGCCTACGAGCGGCTGATCCTCGATGTGCTGCTCGGCGACGCCAACCTCTTCCCGCGCCTGGAGGAGGTGGAGCAGTCCTGGCGGATCCTCGACCCGATCGAGGAGTACTGGGACAAGCACGGCAAGCCCGCGCAGTACCCGGCGGGCACCTGGGGCCCGGCCGAGGCGGACGAAATGCTCGCACGAGACGGACGGAGCTGGCGTCGGCCATGAAGATCGATCTGACGGAAACCACCTCCAGCAAGATCAACAAAGCCCTGGTGGAGGGCCGCCGGGCGGTGGGCACTCCCACCAGCGGCATGGTGCTCACCCTCGTCATCGTCACCGACGAGGAGAACGCCTATGACGCCCTGAAGGCGGCCAACGAGGCGTCCCGTGAGCACCCCTCGCGCACCCTCGTCGTCATCAAGCGGGTCAGCCGGTCGCCGCGCGACCGCGCCAAGGCCCGTCTGGACGCCGAGGTGCGGGTCGGCACGGAGGCCGGCACCGGCGAGACGGTGCTGCTGCGGCTGTACGGCGAGGTCATCGACCACGCCCAGTCCGTGGTGCTGCCGCTGCTGCTGCCGGACGCCCCGGTCGTGGTCTGGTGGGCGGTGAACGCCCCGGCGGCCCCCGCACAGGACCCGCTCGGTGCGCTGGCCCAGCGCCGGGTCACCGACGCCTACGCCGACGAGCAGCCCATTCATGAGCTGTCCGCCCGCGCGGAGACCTACACCCCGGGCGACACGGATCTGTCCTGGACCCGGATAACGCCATGGCGCTCGATGCTGGCGGCGGCGCTCGACCAGGCTCCGTGCACGGTCACCTCGGCCGAGGTGTCCGGCGAGGAGTTCAACCCCAGCTGTGAGCTGCTCGCCATGTGGCTGGCCGACCGGCTGAACGTCCCGGTCACCCGCAAGGTGTCCGACGGCCCCGGCCTGACGGCCGTCCGGATGGAGTCCAGCATCGGCGCGATCGTGCTGGACCGCCCGGACGGCTCGCTGGCCACGCTCTCGATGCACGGCCAGCCCGACCGGGCGGTGGCGCTCAAGCGGCGGGACACCGCCGAGCTGCTCGCCGAGGAGCTGCGCCGGCTCGACCCGGACGAGATCTACGCCAGGGCGCTGAAGTTCGGCGTGGACCGGCTCGGTCACGGCAACGGCGAACAGCCGGCGGACGGCCGGCAGCCGGCCGCCGGGGAGAAGGCACCGGACGGGAACGGCCCGGACAAGCCCGCGGCGAAGAAGGCCGCGAAGAAGGCGGCCGCCAAGTGAGTGCTCCGCAGGTCGTCGTGCACCGCGACAAGGAGCTGATGGCCAAGGCCGCGGCGGCCCGGCTGATCACGAAGATCGTGGACGCCCAGACCGCCCGCGGCTCCGCCTCCGTGGTCCTGACCGGCGGGCGCAACGGCAACGGGCTGCTCGCGGCCCTCGCCGAGGCGCCCGCCCGGGACGCGGTGGACTGGTCCCGGCTCGATCTGTGGTGGGGCGACGAGCGGTTCGCACCGGACGGCGATCCGGAGCGCAACCACACCCAGGCCCGGGAGGTGCTGCTGGACAGCGTCCCGCTGGACCCGGCCCGGGTGCACCCCATGCCCCCGTCGGACGGCCCGTACGGCAATGACGCCGACGCCGCCGCCGAGGCGTACGCGACCGCACTCGCCGCCGCCGCGGGCCCCGAGGACCACGGCCCGGTGCCGTCCTTCGACGTCCTGCTGCTGGGCGTCGGCCCCGACACCCATGTCGCCTCGCTTTTTCCGGAGCTGCCCGCGGTGTACGAGACGGAGCGGACGGTGGTCGGGGTGCACGGCGCGCCCAAGCCGCCGCCCACCCGTACCTCGCTGACCCTGCCCGCGATCCGTGCGGCACGGGAGGTCTGGCTGCTGGCGGCCGGCGAGGACAAGGCCAATGCCGCGGCCATCGCCCTGTCCGGTGCCGGTGAGGTCCAGGCCCCGGCGGCCGGCGCACGGGGCCGCAGCCGGACCCTGTGGCTGCTGGACGAGGCGGCGGCGTCCCAACTGCCGCGCGATCTCTACCCGCCGGCTTCGGCCTGAGGGTCACCGCAGCAAGGCCGCAGGCCCCGCACCCCCGGAGGGTGCGGGGCCTGCGTCGTCAGCGCGACGCGCCTGGGGCCACCGGGGGGATCAACGCCCCCGCAGCTCCCGGTACTTGGCGACCAGACCGGCCGTGGAAGCGTCCAGGCCCGGCACGTCGGCGCCCTCGGTCAGGGCCGGTTCGACGCGCTTGGCGAGCACCTTGCCGAGCTCCACGCCCCACTGGTCGAAGGAGTCGATGTTCCACACCGCGCCCTGGACGAACACCTTGTGCTCGTAGAGCGCGATCAACTGGCCCAGCACGGACGGGCTGAGCTCACCGGCCAGGATGGTGGTGGTGGGGCGGTTCCCCGGGAATGTCTTGTGCGGCACCAGTTCCTCGGCCACGCCCTCTGCGCGCACCTCGTCCGGCGTCTTGCCGAAGGCCAGCGCCTGGCCCTGGGCGAAGAGATTGGCCATCAGCAGGTCGTGCTGGGCGACCAGGCCCGGCTGGAGATCGGCGACCGGCTCGGCGAATCCGAGGAGATCGGCCGGGATCATCTTCGTGCCCTGGTGCAGGAGCTGGTAGTAGGCGTGCTGGCCGTTCGTGCCGGGCGTGCCCCAGACGACCGGCCCCGTCTGCCATCCGACCCGCTTGCCCTCGCGGTCCACCGACTTGCCGTTCGACTCCATGTCCAGCTGCTGGAGATAGGCGGTGAACTTGGAGAGGTAGTGGCTGTAGGGCAGCACGGCGTGTGACTGTGCGTCCCAGAAGTTGCCGTACCAGATGCCGAGCAGCCCCAGCAGCAGCGGGGCGTTCTCCTCCGGCGGGGCGGTGCGGAAGTGCTCGTCGACGAGGTGGAAGCCGGCCAGCATCTCGCGGAAGCGCTCCGGACCGATCGCGATCATCAGCGACAGGCCGATCGCGGAGTCGAAGGAGTAACGGCCGCCGACCCAGTCCCAGAACTCGAACATGTTGTCCGTGTCGATGCCGAACTCCGTCACCTTCTCGGCGTTGGTCGACAGCGCCACGAAGTGCTTGGCGACGGCCTCTCCCCCGGCGCGCAGGCCGGTCAGCAGCCAGTCGCGGGCCGAGGTGGCGTTGGTGATCGTCTCGATGGTGGTGAAGGTCTTCGAGGCGATGATGAACAGCGTCTCGGCGGGGTCCAGATCGCGGACCGCCTCGTGCAGATCGGCGCCGTCCACATTGGAGACGAAGCGGAACTGCATGTCCCGGTGGGTGTAGGCGCGCAGCGCCTCGTACGCCATCGCCGGGCCCAGGTCCGAGCCGCCGATACCGATGTTGACGACGGTCTTGATGCGCTTGCCGGTGTGGCCCTTCCAGTCGCCGGAGCGGACCCGGTCGCTGAAGGTGCCCATCCTGGTCAGGACGTGCTGCACACCGGGGACGACGTTCTCACCGTCGCTCATGACGACCGCCGAGCCGGGTGCGCGCAGCGCGGTGTGCAGCACGGACCGCTGCTCGGTGATGTTGATCTTCGCGCCGCGGAACATCGCGTCCCGCAGCTCGGCCACGCCGGCCGCCGCGGCCAGCTCGCGCAGCAGCCCCAGCGTCTCGTCGGTGACCAGGTGCTTGGAGTAGTCCAGGTGCAGATCGCCGACCTGGAGGGTGTAGCGCTCGGCGCGCTCCGGGTCGCGCTCGAACAGCTCGCGCAGATGCACCTCCGCCAGTTGCTCCCGGTGCTTGCCCAGCGCGGTCCACTCAGGCATCTGATCGAGCCTGCTGCGGCCTTCTGCGTTCATCTCGGACATCAGCCTTCTTCATCTCGTACCGGCCCCGCCATCTCCCAACCTAATTGATCAGGGCGCGGTATGAGGTATCTGTCCACCGTCGGACGAGGCGCCGTCGGGTGACTGAAGAACGGGTGTCAACGCGGCGGCCCCCAGGGCCAGCAGGGCGGCGGCCAGCAGCGCGGGGGCGTTGGGCCCGAAGGCGGTGGCGGCGGCACCGCCGCACAGCGCGCCGAGCGGTGTCCCGGCGACGGAGACCGTACGGAAGGCGGAGCTGATCCTGCCGAGCATCCCGGCCGGGCTGCGCCGCTGCACGGCCGTGGTCTCCAGGACGTTCCACACCATGCCGGCGAAGCCGAACAGGCCCAGGAGCAGCGCCGCGAGCCAGACCGAGCGCAGCGTCCCGAAGCCCACCAGGGTCACGGCCTGGAGCACTCCGCCGAGCAGCAGGGTGCGGCCCGAGCCGCCGAGCGCGGCGACCGTCCGGTCCGCGAGGAGCCCGCCCAGGACCATCCCGATGCCGTAGCCGGTGGTCACGACGACATAGCCGAAGTCCCCGGCGCCCAGCCAGCCCTTGATGACCACCACCAGGGTCGCGATCAGCGCGCCGATGCCGACATTGCCCAGCGCCACCGACACACAGAAGGCGCGCAGCACCCGGTCGCGCCACAACTTCCGTATCCCCTCGGCGATTTCGCGCCGGACGGTGCGCCCGGCGGTGGCCGGCCGCCCGGCCGGCGGGCCGGTGCGCAGGGAGGCGACGAGGGCGGCCGCGACGAGGTAGGTGGCCGCGTCGGCCAGGAACGGGAACGCGGCACCGAGCGCGATCAGCACCGGGGCCAGCGGTCCGCCGACGAACCGGCCGGCCAGCTCCTGACCGGTCATCAGCCGGGCGTTGGCGGCAGCCAGCTTCTCCTTGGGCACCACGGCGGGCAGCAGCGCCGTGGCGGCGTTGTCGAACAGCGTCTGGAGGGTGGTGAGCGCGAAGGACAGCGCGAGCAGCAGCCCGATGCCCGCCCGGTCGAGCGCCACGGCCAGGGCGAAGCCGGCCATCAGCAGCCCGCGCAGCACATCGACCGCCCACATCGCCCGCCGCTGGTCCACCCGGTCGGCGACCGCGCCGCCCAGCAGCCCGAAGAGCAGCCAGGGAACGAAGCCGCAAGCGGTGACGAGCGAGATCAGCAGCGGCGAATCGGTGAGCGCGTAGGCGAGCAGCGGCAGCGCCGTGCCGCGCAGGGCGTCACCGAAGCGGGAGACGGCGGCGGCGCCCAACAGCCGGCCGAATCCGCCGCGCGGGGCGAGCGCGCCCGCCCCTGTCGTGTGCCCCGCTCCGGTGCCCGTCCCGCTGTTCGCCATGCCGCCCCCGTCCGCTTCGTGCGCGTACGGAAAACGGTAGGGGCAGCCACTGACAGTGGCCCTCGGGCGACTTCCCCATCCGCTACCTCAGATGCGGCCCGCGGGCGTTGCGGAGCGCGCGTACGGCGGCTCGTGAGGGCGCACAGACGCGGCCGGCCCGGCCGGAAGGGGTGTGTCCTTCCGGCCGGGCCGGCCACGTCAGGTGCTGGTCCGTCAGATCTCGCCGCGGAGCTTGGCGAGTGCCTCCGCGAGGATCGCCTCACCGTCGGCGTCGCTGCGACGCTCACGGACGTAGGCGAGGTGGGTCTTGTACGGCTCGGTGCGCGGCGGGTCCGGCGGGCTGTCCCGGTCCTTGCCTGCCGGGAAACCACAGCGCGGGCAGTCCCAGGTGTCCGGAACCTGCGCATCGCCGGCGAAGCTGGGCTGCGTCTCGTGCCCGTTGGAGCACCAGAAGGAGATGCGGATGCGCGGCGCGGACTCGCCGCGCTCGGCCTCCCCCATCGGCCCCGCCCCGACCCGACTTCCTCGGATCGCGTTGCCACTTGCCACGGTCGTAACTCCCTGCGTAATGGTGCTGCACAGCCTCTCGCAGCAGCTGCGCTGCGGAACGCCCCAGTCTACGTAAGGCCCAACGCGCGTCCAGTGGCTGGAGTTACCCGTCCGAGGACGCCTCCCTCATGATAGGCCGCGCCTCCGACACTGTGTCAGTTGCTGAGCTTCATCAGGATGCCGAGCACGACGATGCAGGCGAACCACAGCAGACCGATCACGATGGTGATGCGGTCGAGGTTGCGCTCGGCGACCGAGGAGCCACCCACCGAGGACTGCATGCCGCCACCGAACATGTCGGACAGGCCGCCGCCCTTTCCCTTGTGCATGAGCACCAGCATCATCAGCAGCAGGCTGAAGACGATGAGGGCGATCGAGAACCCGATGACCACGGCTGGACCAACTCTCTAGGACTGACGGACGGACGTATGGATCACGATATACGGAACAAATGGTGCGGGGCCGGGGGCGGTGCTGCTGCACCGGTCCCGGCCCCGACAGGGTACGACGAGGGTTCCCCCTCGTCATAGCTGCTACTGGTCGCGGAAACGGACGATCTTCACGAACTCGTCCGCGTCCAGCGCCGCGCCGCCGATCAGCGCGCCGTCGACGTCGGGCTGCGCCATGATCGCCGCGACATTGCCGGACTTGACCGAGCCGCCGTACTGGATACGGACCTTGTCAGCCAGCTCCTGGCTGTAGAGCTCGGCGAGACGGCCGCGGATCGCACCGCAGACCTCCTGCGCGTCCTCGGGGGTGGCGACCTCACCGGTGCCGATGGCCCACACCGGCTCGTAGGCGATCACGATGGTCTCGGCCTGCTCGGCCGGGACGTCCGCCAGACCGCCGTCGACCTGGGCGAGGGTGTGCGCGACCTGGTTGCCGGCCTTGCGCACGTCCAGGCCCTCACCGACACACAGGATCGGGGTGATGCCGTTGCGGAAGGCGGCCTTGACCTTGGCGTTGCAGATCTCTTCGTTCTCGCCGTGGTACTGGCGGCGCTCGCTGTGGCCGATGGCCACGTACGCGCACTTGAGCTTGGCGAGCATCGGGCCCGAGATCTCACCGGTGTAGGCGCCGGAGTCGTGCGCGGAGAGATCCTGGGCGCCGTACTTGATCTTGAGCTTGTCGCCGTCGACCAGCGTCTGCACCGACCGCAGATCGGTGAAGGGCGGCAGGACCGCGACCTCGACGGCGTCGAAGTCCTTGTCGGCGAGGGCGAAGGCGAGCTTCTGGACGTGGGCGATGGCCTCGAGGTGGTTGAGGTTCATCTTCCAGTTGCCCGCCATCAGCGGGGTACGGTCAGTCACGTTGTTCAGTCCTCCAGAGCGGCGAGGCCGGGGAGCGTCTTGCCTTCGAGGTATTCGAGGCTGGCGCCGCCGCCGGTCGAAATATGGCCGAATGCATTCTCGTCGAAGCCCAGCAGGCGCACCGCGGCGGCCGAGTCACCGCCGCCGACGACGGTGAAGGCGTCCGAGTCGAGCAGCCCCTGCGCGACGGCCTTGGTGCCACCGGCGTAGTCGGGGTGCTCGAAGACGCCCATCGGGCCGTTCCAGAAGACGGTGCCCGCGTCGGCGAGCTTCGCGGCGTACAGCTCGCGGGTCTTCGGGCCGATGTCCAGGCCCTCCTGGTCGGCCGGGATGGCGTCCGCGGCGACGGTCCCGGGGTGCGCCGGCGCCTTGGTCTTCAGGTCCGGGAATTCGGCGGAGACCAGCACATCGACGGGGAGCACGAACTCCACACCGCGCTTCTCGGCCCGGGCCAGGTACTCCAGGCAGGCCGGAACCTGGTCCTCCTGGAGCAGCGAGATGCCTACCTCGTGGCCCTTGGCCTTGAGGAAGGTGTAGGCCATTCCGCCGCCGACCAGGATGCGGTCGGCCTTCTCGATCAGCTGGTCGATGACGGCCAGCTTGTCGGAGACCTTGGCACCGCCCAGCGCGACGACGTAGGGGCGCTTGACGTCCTCGGTGAGCTTCTTCAGGACGCCGACCTCGGTGGCGATCAGGTCGCCGGCGGCGTGCGGAAGGCGCTTGGGCAGGTCGTACACGGAGGCGTGCTTGCGGTGCACGGCGCCGAAGCCGTCGCCCACGTACAGGTCGGCGAGGGCGGCGAGCTGGTCGGCGAAGGCGCCGCGCTCGGCATCGTCCTTGCTGGTCTCGCCGGCATTGAAGCGGAGGTTCTCCAGCACGGCCACCTGGCCGTCGGCCAGGCCCGCGACCACGGACCGGGCGGACTCGCCGACCGTGTCCGTCGCGAACGCCACGTCCTGCCCGAGGATCTCACCCAGCCGCGCGGCGGCCGGGGCCAGCGAGAAGGCCGGGTCCGGGGCGCCCTTGGGACGGCCCAGGTGGGAGGCGACGATCACCTTGGCGCCGCGCTCGACGAGCTTGGCGATCGTCGGGGCGACGGCACGGATCCGGCCGTCGTCGGTGATGGTGGTGCCGTCCAGCGGCACGTTCAGGTCGGCGCGGACAAAGACGCGCTGTCCGGCGACCTGGAGGTCGTCGATCGTCTTCATGAGAAGTGACTCCGTGTTTGCGTAGCTCGGCCATGGGACGGGGCCCGTACGACGCTTCTTCGCGTCATACGAGCCCCGTTCCTCACATCTCGGTGCCTCGGGCGTCAGCCGGCGATCAGAGCTGGCCGCCGACGAAGGTGGTCAGGTCCACCAGGCGGTTGGAGTAACCCCACTCGTTGTCGTACCAGCCGACGACCTTGACCTGCTTGCCCTGGGACATGGTCAGCGAGGAGTCGAAGGTACACGAGGCCGGGAAGTTCACGATGTCCGAGGAGACGATCGGGTCCTCGGTGTACTCCAGGATGCCCTTGAGCTGGCCCTCGGCGGCCTTCTGGAAGGCGGCGTTGATCTCGTCCTTGCTGACCTCGCGGTCGAGCTCCAGGACCAGGTCGGTGACCGAGCCGGTGGGGACCGGGACGCGCATGGCGATGCCGTCCAGCTTGCCCTTGAGCTGCGGGAGGACCAGGGCGGTGGCCTTGGCGGCACCGGTCGAGGTCGGGATGATGTTCTCCGCGGCGGCCCGGGCGCGACGCAGGTCGCTGTGCGGGAAGTCCAGGATGCGCTGGTCGTTGGTGTACGCGTGGACCGTCGTCATCAGGCCCTTGACGATGCCGAAGTTCTCGTCGAGAACCTTCGCCATCGGCGCCACACAGTTGGTGGTGCAGGAGGCGTTGGAGATGACGTGGTGCTTGGCCGCGTCGTACTTGTCGTTGTTGACGCCCATCACGATCGTGATGTCCTCGTCCTTGGCGGGCGCGGAGATCAGGACCTTCTTGGCGCCGGCCTGGATGTGCTTCTCGGCGTCGGCCTTCTTGGTGAAGATGCCGGTCGACTCGATGACGATGTCGGCGCCGAGCTCCGCCCAGGGGAGGTTCGCCGGGTCGCGCTCGGCCATCGTCTTGAAGGTCTGGTTGCCGACCGTGATGGTGTCGTCGGTGTGGCTGACGTCCTGCTTGAGGCGACCCAGGATGGTGTCGTACTTCAGCAGGTGAACCAGGGTGGCGTTGTCGGTCAGGTCGTTGACACCGACGATCTCGATGTCCGCACCCTGCTCCAGGAGCGCGCGGAAGTAGTTGCGACCAATGCGGCCGAATCCGTTGATGCCTACGCGGATCGTCACGAACCGATCTCCTCGTTAGGTACGCCGATGGGTTACCGGCGAGCTGTATGGGCTGTCCCCGACCGCCTCCGACCCTACCCCCAATAAGAGACGTACGTGACATTGACAAACGGGCCTTCGTACCCTCAAACGAGCAGCTACAGAAGGGCTCCTGGCCCCTCAAACGAGCGAGCCCAGAAGCGCTCCCGACCCCTCAAACGAGCGGTTTGAACTGCCCTCGTGCGCGCCTGCCCGCGCCTCCCCCGACGTCACCGTTTCGGAAGTGACGCGGGGGGCGCGAGGGGACGCCGGGCGGGGTGCGAGGCACCGGTCGTCAGCCGACCATGCCCTCGGCGAGTTCCTCGGTGAGGTTGGACTCGGTGCCGGGGATGCCCAGGTCCTGGGCCCGCTTGTCGGCCATCGCCAGCAGCCGGCGGATCCGGCCGGCGACCGCGTCCTTGGTCAGCGGCGGGTCGGCGAGGGCGCCCAGCTCCTCCAGCGAGGCCTGCTTGTGCTCCATGCGCAGCCGGCCGGCCGCCGCGAGGTGCTCGGGGACCTCCTCGCCGAGGATCTCCAGGGCCCGCTGGACCCGGGCGCCCGCGGCGACCGCGGCGCGCGCCGAGCGGCGGAGGTTGGCGTCGTCGAAGTTGGCGAGGCGGTTGGCGGTGGCGCGGACCTCGCGGCGCATCCGCCGCTCCTCCCACGCGAGCACCGACTCATGGGCGCCGAGCCGCGTCAGCAGGGCACCGATCGCGTCACCGTCCCGGACCACCACGCGGTCCACCCCGCGCACCTCACGGGCCTTGGCGCCGATGCCGAGCCGGCGGGCGGCACCGACCAGGGCGAGCGCCGCCTCGGGCCCGGGGCAGGTGACCTCCAGCGACGAGGAGCGGCCCGGCTCGGTCAGCGAGCCGTGGGCCAGGAAGGCGCCGCGCCAGGCCGCCTCGGCGTCGCAGGTCGCGCCGGAGACCACCTGTGGGGGCAGCCCGCGGATGGGGCGGCCGCGGCCGTCCACCAGGCCGGTCTGGCGCGCCAGCTGGTCTCCGCCGGCCACCACCCGTACGACATAGCGGCTGCCGCGCCGCAGGCCGCCGGGGGCCATCACCACCAGGTCGGAGCTGTGCCCGAAGATCTCCAGGATGTCCTTGCGCAGCCGGCGGGCGGCGATGCCCGTGTCCAGCTCCGCCTCGATCACGATGCGTCCGCTGACCAGGTGCAGACCGCCCGCGAACCGCAGGATCGACGAGACCTCCGACTTCCGGCAGCAGGTCCGGGTGACGGGGAGCCGGGAGATTTCATCCTTCACCGCTGCCGTCATCGCCATGGGCCGATCCTTCCATGCATCCGAAAAATACGGTCGTACGCGGCTGCCAGCAGCTCCGGGTCGTGCCGGTCGGGGGCTCCCCCGGCGCTCGACCGGGCGTCGTCTCCTTGTGCGGCGACCGCCGCCAGCTCGACCTCGCTGCCGACCAGCTGCTTCGCGGCAACCGTCAGACCTTCGATGTCGGGCACGGCGGCCTTGTCGGCCAGCACCACGTCGAAGGCGAGTTTAGGGGCGTGTCGGGCCAAAACCTCCAAATGACGCTGCGGGGAGAAGCCATCGGTTTCGCCCGGTTGGGGCGCAAGGTTGAGCGAAAGGACCTTTCGGGCCTTGGTCTCCTCCAGCGCCTCCCGCAGCTCCGGCACCAGCAGATGCGGGATCACGGAGGAGAACCAGGAGCCGGGTCCGAGCACCACCCAGTCGGCGTCCCGCACCGCGGCGACGGCCTCCGGGACGGCCGGCGGGTCCTCGGGGACCACATGGACGGACTGCACCTCGCCGCGGGTGAGCGCGACGGTGGCCTGGCCGCGGACCGTCGTGATCGCGTCCGGACGGTCCTCTTCATGGCCCCTGACCTGGGCCTGGAGCTCCAGCGGCACCGCCGACATGGGGAGCACCCGGCCGTGCGCGCCGAGCAGCTTGCCGACCAGGTCGAGCGCCTGGACATGGTCGCCGAGCTGCTCCCACAGGGCGACGATCAGCAGATTGCCGACCGCGTGGTCATGCAGCTCGCCCTCGCTCTGGAAGCGGTGCTGGATCACCCGGGACCAGGTCTGGCCCCAGTCGTCGTCACCGCACAGCGCGGCCAGCGCCTTGCGCAGATCGCCGGGCGGCAGCACACCGAGCTCGTCGCGGAGCCGGCCGCTGGAGCCGCCGTCGTCGGCGACCGTGACGACGGCGGTGAGATCTCCGGTGATCCGGCGCAGCGCGGTCAGCGAGGCGGACAGGCCCATGCCGCCGCCCAGGGCCACCACCTTGGGCGTGGCCCCCTTCGTCATACGGCCGCTGGGGACGAACCGCCGGACCCGGCGCAGCCGTGGTGTACGCCCGCTCACTCGCGCCCCATGTCCCGGTGGACGACGACGGTTTCCACCCCTTCGGACACCAGGCGGTGGGCGAGCTTCTCGGACATCGCGACGCTGCGGTGCTTGCCGCCCGTACAGCCCACGGCGATGGTCACATAGCGCTTGCCCTCCCGGCGGTAGCCCTCGGCGACGATCCGCAGCAGCTCGGCGTAGCCGTCCAGGAACTCCTTGGAGCCGGGCTGGCTGAAGACGTAGTTGGAGACCTCGTCGTTGAGACCGGTGAAGGGGCGCAGCTCGGGGACCCAGTGCGGGTTCGGGATGAAGCGGCAGTCGATGACCATGTCGGCGTCGACCGGGAGGCCGTACTTGAAGCCGAAGGACATGACCGTGGCGCGCAGCTCGGGGACCTCCTCGCCGGCGAACTGGGCGTCCATCTTGGCGCGCAGTTCGTGGACATTGAGGCTGGAGGTGTCGATGACCAGGTCGGAGTCGCCGCGCAGCTCGCGCAGCAGATCGCGTTCGGCGGCGATGCCGTCGACGATCCGGCCGTCGCCCTGGAGGGGGTGCGGGCGGCGCACGGACTCGAAGCGGCGCACCAGGGCCTCGTCGGAGGACTCCAGGAAGACGATGCGGCGCTTGACGTTCTGCGCGTCGAGGGTGGCCAGCGATTCCTTGAGGTTGGCGAAGAAGCGGCGGCCGCGGACGTCGACGACGACCGCGATCCGGGCGACATTGCCCTGCGAGCGGGCGCCCAGCTCGACCATCGGGGCGATCAGCTCGGGCGGAATGTTGTCGACGACGAACCAGCCGAGGTCCTCCAGGCACTTCGCGGCCGTGCTGCGGCCGGCGCCGGACATCCCGGAGATGATCACCAACTCGGGGATCGCGGCGCTCTCGCCCTGGTCGGTCGTGCCCGTACTCACCTGTGCACCGTCTCTCTCGGTTTCCTGCGCTTCGTGCGGTGTACTCATCGGTCCTGCCCCCGTTCTGCTGACAACGCGGCCGGTGGGGCCCCGTCATCCTCAATGATCTCTCCTGTGGCGGTGTTCACCGCGGGGGCGGACGGCGCCGCCCCGGCCAGCGCCGCGGCGACCGTCTCCGCTGTCTTGCGGCCGACGCCCGGAACCTCGCAGATCTCGTCGATCGTCGCGGCCCGCAGCTTCTTCAGCGAGCCGAAGTGCTTGAGCAGCGCCTGGCGGCGGGTGTCGCCCAGTCCGGCGACGGCGTCCAGCGGCGAGGACTTCAGCCGCTTGGTGCGCTTGCTGCGCTGGTAGGCGATGGCGAAGCGGTGAGCCTCGTCCCGGACGCGCTGGAGGAGGTAGAGGCCCTCGCTGCTGCGCGGCAGCACCACCGGGTCGTCGTCCTCGGGCAGCCAGACCTCTTCGAGGCGCTTGGCCAGGCCGCAGACCGCGACATCGTCGATACCGAGCTCGTCCAGGGCCCGGCGGGCGGCCGCGACCTGCGGGGCACCGCCGTCGACGACCACGAGCTGGGGCGGGTAGGCGAAGCGCTTGGGGCGGCCGTCCTCGTCGGTCGGGCGGCCGGCCATGGGGTCCGGCTCGGGATCGTCCGGTCCGGCGGCGACGGTCGAGGCGGTGGCGCCGTTGTCGTCGACGCGGACGTCGTCGGTCGGCTCCTCCGTCCACTCGCCGGCCTTCTGCTTCTCCTGGAGATAGCGCTTGAAGCGGCGGCCGATGACCTCGTGCATGGACCGGACATCGTCCTGGCCCTGGAAGGTCTTGATCTGGAAGCGGCGGTATTCGCTCTTCCGGGCGAGACCGTCCTCGAACACCACCATCGAGGCGACGACGTCATCGCCCTGGAGGTGGGAGATGTCGAAGCACTCGATACGCAGCGGCACCGAATCCAGGCCGAGGGCCTCGGCGATCTCCTCCAGGGCACGGGAGCGGGTGGTCAGGTCGGAGGCGCGCTTGGTCTTGTGCAGCGCCAGGGCCTGCTGGGCGTTGCGGGCGACCGTGGCCATCAGGTCCTTCTTGTCGCCGCGCTGCGGGATGCGCAGCGAGACCTGGGAGCCGCGGCGCCCGGTCAGCCACTGGGCGATCGGGTCGACGGGCTCAGGGAGCGCCGGGACCAGGACCTCCTTGGGGACGGCGTCGCCCCGCTCCTCGCCGTACAGCTGCTGGAGGGCGTGCTCGACCAGATCGCCGGTGGTGACCGCCTCGACCTTGTCGGTGACCCAGCCGCGCTGGCCGCGCACCCGCCCGCCGCGGACGTGGAAGATCTGGACGGCGGCTTCCAGCTCGTCCTCGGCGACGGCGATCAGATCGGCGTCGGTGGCGTCGGCGAGCACCACGGCGCTCTTCTCCATCGCCCGCTTGAGCGCCCCTATGTCGTCACGCAGCCGGGCGGCGCGCTCGTACTCCATCTCCTCCGCCGCTTCCTGCATCCCACGCTCCAGACGGCGGATGTAGGCACCGGTGCGGCCGGCCATGAAGTCGCAGAATTCCTCGGCAAGTTCATGGTGTTCCTCGGCGGAGATCCGGCCGACACAGGGGGCCGCGCACTTGCCGATGTAGCCGAGCAGGCAGGGGCGGCCGATCTGGGCGGAACGCTTGAAGACACCGGCGGAGCAGGTCCGTACGGGGAAGACGCGGAGCATCAGGTCGACGGTCTCGCGGATGGCCCAGGCATGCCCGTACGGACCGAAGTAGCGCACGCCCTTCTTCTTGGCGCCACGCATGACCTGGACGCGCGGGAACTCCTCGTTGAGGGTCACCGCGAGATACGGATAGCTCTTGTCGTCGCGGTACTTGACGTTGAAGCGGGGGTCGAACTCCTTGATCCAGGTGTATTCGAGCTGGAGCGCCTCGACCTCGGTGGTGACAACGGTCCACTCCACGGAGGCGGCGGTGGTGACCATCGTGCGGGTACGCGGATGGAGGCCGGCCAGGTCCTGGAAGTAGTTGGCCAGCCGCTGGCGCAGGCTCTTCGCCTTGCCGACGTAGATGACCCGGCCGTGCTCGTCGCGGAACTTATAGACCCCCGGCGAGTCGGGGATCTGTCCCGGCTTGGGTCGATAGCTGCTGGGGTCTGCCATGCACACCACCCTACTGACCGCCACCGACAATCACGGCCGGGACCGGCTGCGTTCCTGGCCGGGGAGGTGGGGGTGTGGTCGGTGCCCGGCCGCCTTGGGGCATTGGCTGCGTGGGGCGGGGCGCAGGCTGCTCGTGGGGTCGGGGGGCGGTGCGCGCGGCGGGGTGCCGGCGGGGCGGACGGGGCGGTGGGTGGAGCGGGTGCGGGGAGCGGGTGCGGGGCGGGTTCGCGGAGCGCGTTCGCGTGGCGGCTCCCCCCCCACCCCCGAACCCACCCCCCGCCCCCTCCCCCCGAAGGGGGAGGAGGGGGAGGGGGCGGGGGAAGCGTCTGCCCGCCGTACGGACGGCATGCGGCGGGCAGACGCGCCCCGTCAGCCGCTGCGGCGCGGGCGCGCCCGTTCAGCCGCTGCGGCGCCGGCGCAGGGCCGCCGCGGCGGACAGTCCCAGGGCCAGCAGGGCGGCGGCGCCCGCCACCGTCGTTGCCGCGGTCACCGGCAGGCTGTCGTCCGTGAACGCGCCCGCCGTGACGGGCTGCTGGGCCGGCGCCGCCTGGGCCCGGGTCTCCTCGCCGCCGGCCGCGGCCTTCGGCCCGTAGCCGCCGGCCTCACCGCGCCGGTCGTACGCGGAGCCCGGCAGCTTGTCCCCGTAGGCCTTCGCCACCCGCTTCCGGTACGCGGCGACGGTGGTGCCGTGTGCCCCGACGGCCTTGCGGGCGTCGGCGTCCAGCGGCTCGATCCGGTCGCCGCGCTGCACGTACCAGGCGTCGATCTGCGGCTCGTGGAAGACCGTGCCGCCCTTGGCCCGCGCGGCCCCGGCCGCGGTGTAGCGGGTCTCGTCGTCGCCGTCGGCGATGTTGACGACCTTCCAGGCGGCGCCCTGCCGCACGGTCCATACGGAAGCCGTGCGGCCGTCGGCGGCGACCGCCTTGCTGGCGAGGAACTCCAGGCGGGCGACGGGGGCCGCGGTCCTGCCGCGTACGAAGTCCGGTGACAGGAGGTAGACGGGGACGGTGCCGCCCTCGATGCGCGGGGTGCCCGGTGCCGCGGGAGCCATGGCCGGTGCGCCACCGCGCTTGCGGTCGGCGGCGAAGAACCGGGCGAGGGTGTCCAGCGTGGCGGGGGCGGCGGCCGCTTCGTGGGCGGCGGCGACGCTCGCGCGGGCCGGGGCCTGGGGCGTGGGGACGGGGGCGGCCACGGCGGTCTGCGGGGCGAGGCCGAGGAGGGTGGTCGCGAACGCTCCTGTGGCGACGGCGCGGAGGGTGGTGCGGACGGCGGTGCGCTTCGTCATGGCCTCAGGCTCCTATCCGGTAGAGGGAGTGCGTCCAGGAGAAGGAGCTTCCGTTCACGTAGTAGTCGAAATCGCCCCAGTTGTAGCGGGAGTTGGTCGCCCAGGGATCACCCCAGTAAATCCAGTTTCGATCTGTGTCATAGCCATAGACCACATGCATATGGCCGCCACCGGAGGACCACTGGATGCGGGTCTCGACCGGCCGGTTGGCGTCGATCTCGCTCTGCACGGTGCCGAGGCGCAGCCAACCGGTCACATAGGAGCCGGAGTTGATGCCCATCCAGTTGAGGGCGGTCTGCACATTGCCGAGGGTGGCCTGGTCGTTGGGGCAGGTGCTGCCCTGCTGGCGGTTGAAGGCGGCGTTGCAGAACTGGTTCTGGCTGTAGTTCCTGCCGAACCAGGTCGCGATGGTGTTGCCGGAGGCGGCCCAGCACCAGTTGGTGTTCTCCTGGGCCTGCATGGCGATGTCGAGGCGGTTGGCGGCGAAGCGCGGTGCGGTGGCCGCCTCCGCGGAGGCGGGAGCGTGCGCCGGGGGCGTGAGGGGCGTGGCCGAGGCGGCGGTCGCGCCCGTGAGCAGGGATAGTGCAGCGGTCGTGAGCGCTGCGGCCGACAGCCATCTGCGGCGGGAACGGCGTGCGTGGGGTGCACGTGTCATGGCGTTCCTCCCGAACATGGGGGGTGAGGGGGTGAGAGGAGCGCATCCGGATGCTGCTGAGGAGCATCAGGTGTTGTCGCAGGCAGGTCAACACGCTTCAATGCGGAAGGACATGGGGGTGTGGACGGACGGGCCCGGATGTGAACGGCCGGTGCCCGGCGTACTGCGGTGAACGGACAGGCAGAGTGTGCAGCGCGCGATCCGGTTGTGAACGTTCACCCGCGCGCTGGAGGAGCGAGGCAATGGCACAGAACACTCCGCAGTCGGCCGAGCTGGCGCAGCTGCTCCGGACCGGTCCGTTCCATCTCGCGCTCCGCTCGGCGCTCACCGTGCGCGGCCTCGCCCTCACCCGCGTCCAGCACAAGCTCGCCCAGCGTGGCATCACCATCGGCGTGACCAGTCTGAGCTACTGGCAGCAGGGCGCCCGGCGGCCGCAGCGCCCCGAGTCGCTGCGGGCGGTGCGCGCCCTGGAGGAGGTGCTGGACCTGCCCGCGCACTCGCTGCACCGGCTGCTGGTGCCGGAGGGCAGCGCCCGCCCGGAGGCCGAGCGGCCGCTCGCCCGCTCGTACCGCTCCCTGGTGGCGCCCGCCGCCGCGCTACAGCAGCTGTTCGCCGAGCTGGAGACGCCCGTGGACGGCGGGCTGCACACCGTGGGCCATCACGAGCGGGTCGCCATCGGCCCCGGGCGTGAGCTCCTCGCCCGCGAATCGCTCCAGGTGGTCCGGGCCCACCGGGACGGCGTGGACCGCTATGTCGCCATCCATCGGGGCGAGGCGGGCTGCGAGACGTCCGGGGTGCGGGTGCGGGCCGCGGAGAACTGCCGGCTGGGCCGGGTCCGCGGGCACTCCGAGACCGGGGTGGTGGTCGCCGAGCTGCTCTTCGACGCCCGGCTGCGGGCCGGTGACACCCATGTCTTCGGTTACGTCTTCGAGGACGGCAGCGGCGCTCCGAGCACCGAGTATCTGCGCGGCTTCACCTTCGCCGGCGGCCAGTACGTTCTCCAGGTGCGCTTCGACGAGGCGGCGCTGCCGGTGCGCTGCCGCCGCTTCGCCCAGACCTCCGCGGGAGCCCCGCGCAGCGGTCAGCAGGAGCTGACGCTCAGCGGACGGCACCGCGCCGTGCACCTCGTGGAGCAGGGGGTCCGGCCCGGGATACTGGGCATCGCCTGGGACTGGGGGTGAGCCCCGCGGGTCCGGCGGGCCGGCGCCTCAGCCCGCGATCAGCTTGCCGCCCTTGGCCTTGACCGGGATCTCGGGCAGCGGCTCGGTTGCCGGGCCCTGGATGACCTTGCCGGTGGTGACGTCGAAGCGGCTGCCGTGGCAGGGGCAGCTGCCTTCCTTCTTCTCGACGTCGGACAGGATGCAGCCGGCGTGCGTGCACTTGGCGCTGAAGCACTTGTACGTGCCCTTGGCGGGCTGCGACACGACGAGCCGGTCCTCGCGGTAGAGCTTGGCACCGCCGACCGGCACCTCGGCGGCGGCCCCGAGGTCGACCGGCTCGTCGGGCACCGCCGAGGCGTTCGCGCCCGAGTCACCCGGCGAGCAGGCCGCCAGCCCGAAGCCGGCGGCCCCGGCGAGCGCGGCCCCCCGCAGCACGGTTCGGCGGTCGGGGGACTGGCTCATGGCTGCTCCAGAGGTCAGGGGGTCAGAGGCGGCGGCTCCCGACGATACCGGCACAGATCGTTCCGCTTCCGCCCGGGCCGGGCGCCGGGTCGACCCCGGGGCGTAAACGCTTACGCAAGCGTTTACGTTTGGGGCCGGCGCTCGTAGTGTGGGGGCTTCGCGGGACAGGTCCGGGAAGTCCGGGGCGCCGCCGTGGTGCCGCACACGCGGGAGGAAGAGCGGATGACGACGATGGTGGATGTGGCACGGCGGGCCGGGGTCTCGGTCGCCACGGTCTCGCATGTGCTGAACGGGACCCGGCCGGTGCGCCCCACCACCCGCGCCGCGGTGCTCGGCGCCATCGACGAGCTCGGCTACACCCACAACACCCTGGCCCGCTCCCTGGTCACCTCCCGCACCCGCTCGATCGGCCTCGCGGTCTCCGCGATCAGCAACCCGTACTTCACCGAGATCCTCCAGGGCGTCGAGGCCGGTGCCCTGGCGGCCGGCTACAGCCTGCTGATCGCCGATCCGCACGACGACCCCCGGCATGAGCGCACGGTCGTCCAGCTGCTGCACGAGCGACGGGTGGACGGTGTGATCGTCGCGCCGTCCGCGGAGCCCGCGGAGATGGTGGAGTATCTGGCCCGGCGCGCGGTGCCGGCGGTCTTCCTGGACCGGCTGGTCGGCGACGCGCACGACCAGGTGTGCGCCGAGAACACCGGCCCGGTGCGTCAACTGGTCGAGCATCTGGCCGACTTGGGGCACACCCGGATCGGTCTGGTGGCCGGCCTCCCGGGGCTGAGCACCACGACCGAGCGGGTCGAGGGCTACCGCGAGGGGCTGCGCGCCCGCGGTCTGCCCTTCGTGCCCGCGCTCCTCGCCGGCGGCAACTCCGAGGCAGCGGGCGCCCAGACCGCCACCCGGCAGCTGCTCGCCGCGGCGGAACCGCCCACCGCGCTGATCACCGCCAACAACGCGATGACCATCGGAGCACTGCGGGCGCTGCGCGAGCTGGGCCGGGAGGTGCCCCGCGACACCGCGCTGGCCTGCTTCGACGACTTCTCGTGGGCGGAGCTGTTCACGCCCCGGCTGACCGCGATCGCCCAGCCCAGCAGGGACATCGGGGCGGCGGCGGTCCGGCTGCTGCTGGAACGCCTGGCGGAGCCGGACCGGGCCCCGCGCACCCTCCGCCTCCCCTGCACCTTTGTGCACCGTACGTCGTGCGGCTGCGCCGAACCCGCCCCGGCCGCCCGCCCGGCCGCACCCCAGGCCGCCCAGGAAAGGAACCGCACCCCGTGATCGTCGTCGCCGGCGAGGCACTGATCGACCTCGTCCCCAGCCCGCAGACCTCTCTCCCGCCCTCCCCCGACGGGGGCTCCCCCACCCCGGGCGGCCCGTTGCCGGCGTTGCTGCCACGGCGTGGCGGCGGCCCGTACAACACCGCGGTCGCGCTGGGGCGGCTGGGCTCGCCCGCCGCGTTCTGTTCGCGGATCTCGACCGACGCGTTCGGCGAGGCGCTGCTGGCCGGGCTACGGGCCGGGGGCGTGGACACGTCGCTGGTGCAGCGCGGCAGTGAGCCGACCACCCTTGCCGTGGCGGACGTCAGCCCGGACGGGTCGGCCGGCTACGGCTTCTATGCCGACGGCACCGCCGACCGGCTCTTCGCCTTGCCGCCGACGCTGCCCGCCGCGGTCCGGGCGCTCTCCCTGGGCACCTGCTCGCTCGTCCTGGAGCCGGGCGCGAGTGCTTATGAGTCCCTGCTGCGCCGGGAGGCCGGGCGCGGGATCTTCACGGCGCTCGACCCCAATATCCGGCCCGGTCTGATCCCCGACCCGGACGCCTACCGGGCCCGCTTCCGCTCCTGGCTCCCCGACGTGGCCCTGCTGAAGCTCTCCGAGGAGGACGCGCTGTGGCTGGCGGGGGCCGGCGAGGCGCCGGGGGGTGCCGTGGGCGGGGGCCGGGACGCGGTCCTCACGGCGGCGAAGGAGTGGCTGGCCGCGGGGCCCGCGGCGATCGTTCTCACCCATGGCGGGGACGGGCTGACAGTGCTGACGCCGGGCGGGGGCGAGCTGACGGTGCCCGGCGAGCGGGTCACCGTCGTCGACACCATCGGCGCCGGCGACACGGTCAACGCCGCGCTGCTGCACCGGCTGGACGCCCACGACGCCCTCTCGCGCACCGCGGTCGCCGCGCTCGGCACCGAGGACTGGCACGACATCCTGCGCTTCGCCGCCCGCGCGGCCGCCGTCACCTGCTCGCGGGCGGGCGCGGAGCCGCCGTTCGCGGCGGAGGTGGCGGCTTAAGGAGCGGGGCGTACGGGCCGTTGGGCCTCCCGGCGCACCACCGGCCCCGGCCCGTCACCACGACGGGCCGCCACCGCCCCCGGCGTACGGAGAGCGGTGACGGCCCGGCGGGCACGGCCCATGGGCGTCAGGAGGACCGGCGGGCCCGTGCCGTGGTCTTCTTGGCCGCGGTCTTCTTCACCGCGGCCTTCTTGGCCACCGGCTTCTTGGCGGAGGCCTTCACCGGTGCGGCATCGCTGACGCGGTCACCGAGGATCTCCCGCAGGAACTTGCCGGTGTGGCTGGCCGGGATGGACGCGATGTCCTCCGGGGTGCCTTCGGCGACGACCAGGCCACCGCCGTTGCCGCCCTCGGGGCCCATGTCGATGACCCAGTCGGCGGTCTTGATCACATCGAGGTTGTGCTCGATGACGATCACCGTGTTGCCCTTGTCGACCAGGCCGGACAGCACATTGATCAGCTTGCTGATGTCGTCGAAATGCAGACCGGTGGTCGGCTCGTCGAGGACATAGACCGTGCTGCCCGTCGAGCGCTTCTGGAGCTCGCTGGCCAGCTTGACTCGCTGCGCCTCACCGCCGGAGAGCGTCGGCGCGGACTGTCCGAGCCGGACATAACCGAGGCCGACCTCGTTGAGCGTCTTGAGATGGCGGGCGATGGTCGGCACCGCCTCGAAGAAGCTCAGGGCCTCCTCGATGGGCATGTCCAGCACCTCGGCGATGGACTTGCCCTTGTAGTGGACCTCCAGCGTCTCGCGGTTGTAGCGCGCCCCGTGGCAGACCTCGCACGGCACATACACATCCGGCAGGAAGTTCATCTCGATCTTGATGGTGCCGTCGCCGGAGCAGTTCTCGCAGCGGCCGCCCTTGACGTTGAAGGAGAAGCGGCCCGGCAGATAGCCGCGGACCTTGGCCTCCATCGTCTCCGCGAAGAGCTTGCGGACATGATCGAAGACACCGGTGTAGGTGGCCGGGTTGGACCGGGGCGTGCGGCCGATCGGCGACTGGTCGACATGCACGACCTTGTCCACCAGATCGTCCCCGGCGACCCGGGTGTGCCGGCCCGGCACCGACTTGGCGCCGTTCAGCTCGCGCGCCAGGTGGGTGTAGAGGATGTCGTTGACCAGCGTCGACTTGCCGGAGCCGGAGACTCCGGTGACCGCGGAGAACACCCCGAGCGGGAAGGAGACGTCGATGTCGCGGAGGTTGTTCTCCTTCGCACCGTGCACCGTCAGCTGCCGCGCGGGGTCGGCGGGCCGCCGGATGTCCGGTGTCGCGATGGCCTTCTTGCCGCACAGATACTGACCGGTGACCGAGTCCTTGTTGGCCAGCAGCTCCTTCATCGGGCCGCTGTGCACGACCTTGCCGCCGTGCTCACCGGCGCCCGGGCCGATGTCCACGACCCAGTCGGCGACCTTGATGGTGTCCTCGTCGTGCTCCACCACGATCAGGGTGTTGCCCATGTCGCGCAGCCGCACCAGGGTCTCGATCAGCCGGTGGTTGTCGCGCTGGTGCAGACCGATCGAGGGCTCGTCGAGGACATAGAGCACACCCACCAGGCCGGAGCCGATCTGGGTGGCGAGGCGGATGCGCTGGGCCTCACCGCCGGAGAGGGTGCCGGCCGCGCGGTTCAGCGAGAGATAGTCCAGGCCGACGTCGACCAGGAACTTCAGCCGCTCGTTAACCTCCTTGAGGACCCGCTCGGCGATCTTCTTCTCGCGCGCGGTGAGCTTCATCTCCCGCAGGAAGTCGGCGCAGTCGCTGATCGACATGGCCGCGACATCGGCGATCGACTTCTGCTGGACCGTGACGGCGAGCACGATCGGCTTGAGCCGGGTGCCCTCACAGGTCGGGCAGGGCACCTCGCGCATATAGCCCTCGAAGCGCTCGCGGCTGCTGTCGCTCTCCGCCTCGGAGTGCCGCCGCTTGACGAACGGCACGGCGCCCTCGAAGGGGGTGGTGTAGGCCCGCTCGCGGCCGTACCGATTGCGGTAGCGCACCTCGATCTGGGTCTTGTGGCCCTGGAGCAGGGCCTTCTTGGCGCGGGCCGGCAGCCCGGCCCACGGGATGTCCGTACGGAAACCGAGGGCGTCCGCCAGCGCACCGACCAGGCGGCCGAAGTAGTCCTTGGTGTGCCCGTGCGACCAGGGGTGGATCGCGCCGTCGTCGAGGGAGCGGTCCTCGTCGGGGACGATCAGCTCGGGGTCGACCTCCATGCGCGTACCGATACCGGTGCAGTCCGGGCAGGCGCCGAAGGGCGAGTTGAAGGAGAAGGAGCGCGGCTCCAGCTCCTCGAAGGAGAGGTCGTCGTAGGCGCAGTACAGATGCTCCGAGTACATCCGCTCGCGCTGCGGGTCGTCCGGGTCCAGGTCGACGAAGTCGAGGATGACCATGCCCCCGGAGAGCCCGAGGGCCGTCTCGACGGAGTCGGTCAGCCGCCGCTTGGCGGTCTCCTTGACCGTGAGGCGGTCGACGACCACCTCGATGGTGTGCTTCTCCTGCTTCTTCAGCTTCGGCGGCTCGGCGAGATGGATCGTCTCCCCGTCCACCCGCGCCCGGCTGTAGCCCTTGGTCTGGAGGTCGGAGAAGAGATCGACGAACTCGCCCTTGCGCTCGCGCACCAGCGGGGAGAGCACCTGGAAGCGGCTGCCCTCGGGAAGCTCCAGCACCTTGTCGACGATGGCCTGCGGCGACTGCCGGGCGATCGGCCGTCCGCACTCGGGACAGTGCGGCTTGCCGACCCGGGCGAAGAGCAGGCGGAGGTAGTCGTAGACCTCGGTGATCGTGCCGACCGTCGAGCGCGGGTTGCGCGAGGTCGACTTCTGGTCGATCGACACCGCGGGGGACAGGCCCTCGATGAAGTCCACATCGGGCTTGTCCATCTGCCCGAGGAACTGCCGGGCATAGGAGGAGAGCGACTCGACATAGCGCCGCTGCCCCTCGGCGAAGATCGTGTCGAAGGCGAGCGAGGACTTGCCCGACCCGGAGAGCCCCGTGAAGACGATGAGGGAGTCGCGGGGGAGGTCGAGCGAGACGTTCTTGAGATTGTGCTCGCGAGCGCCACGGACGATGAGACGGTCGGCCACGCCGGTCGGCACCTTTCTTGAGGGGGGCGGGGGCCGCGGCTCTGCGTCCGCCGCTCGGAGTGAGCAGGGGCGGCGGAGCGAGCGGAGCCCCGCCCCAGGGTAGGGGGCCCGCCGCGGCACTGTCTTTGGGATGCCACACCCGAGCTTATAGCACGCGCATTCGATTTACCGGACTCGCAAGTCCTCTTCACCCGAACGTGTGGCGGCCGCACAATCTTCCCGCCCCGCCGCAGGCCCGTACGCTGCGGAAACGCCCCCGTCAAGCGAAGCCGGGCAGCGCCCGCTCCAGCGCATCGAACGTGCGCCGCAGCACCTTAATGCTCGCACCCCTCCCCCACCCCGGCCGGCCGGCGGATGCAGCTCCGTGAGCAGGGCGAGCACCAGCCGGCGCAGCGCGGCGAGGGGCGACTCCTCCGTGCCGCGCTCCCCGAAGCCGGTCTCCCGCTGCCGGCCCCCCGGCCGCTCACCGTCCGCCGCCCGCTCACCGCCGCGCCGCTCCTCATCCACCATGGGCGGCGGCCCGGTGGGGCTGACGCTCGCCTGCGAACTCGCACTGGCAGAGATATCGGTCGTCGTCCTGGAGCGGCTGGCCGAAGTGGACACGACGATCAAGGCGGGAGCGATCAACTCCCCCATTTCGGAGGCGTTTTACCGGCGCGGGATGCTGGCCGGCCTGGTGGAGGCACAGCGCGCGGCCCTGGAGAAGCCTGCGCGCGTGGGTCCTGGAGTGGACCCGGGCCAAGTGGCCCTGATGCGGCCGGAGCCGCACGCACCGGCGCTGCGCGGGGTGCTCGCGGAACTGACCGGGACCGTCACCGCCTTCTTCACCAAGAAGATCTCCGGTGTCGGGCAGCGTTACGACCTGCCCGGCGACCATCCGCTGACCGGCCGCAGCGCACCGGACCTGGAACTCTCCGACGGCACCCGGCTCGCCGTCCATCTGCACGACGGGCGCGGGCTGTTGCTCGATCTCGCCGATGTCGCCGGGGTCCGCGCATGCGCCGCGGGGTACGGCGACCGGGTGCGGGTGCGCACCACGTGCTGCCTCGGGCGACCCGGCCCGGCCGGACTGCTGGTGCGGCCGGACGGCTGCACCGCCCGGGCTGCGGACTCCGGCGACCAGGACACCCGGGACGAGCTGGCCGCGGCGCTCCGGAGCTGGTGCGGCACGCCGGACGGCGCGGCGGCCTGACCGGCGCGGCGGGTGGCGCGGACCGGCCGGCCCGGGCGGCTGATACGCGCCGCCCGCCCCGCCCGCGTACGCCCCGCCCGGCATCGGCCGACTCCCGCATCCGCCCCGACGGCGCTAGCGTCGCACCATGACCCTCACCCCGCCTGACTTCCCGCACGATGTGGCAGCCGTCCGCGAGGCCACCGACCGGCTCCTGGTCTCGGTGAGCAAGCTCGACGACGCGGCGATCGGCGAACCGTCGCTGCTCCCCGGCTGGACCCGCGGCCATGTCCTCGCCCATCTGGCGCGCAACGCGGACGCGCTGGGCAACCTCCTCACCTGGGCGCGTACGGACGTGCGGACACCGATGTACGCCAGTGCCGAGGCGCGCGAGCGCGATATCGAGCAGGGCGCGGACCGTCCGCTGGCGGCGCAGCTGGAGGATCTCCGGGAGAGCGCCGCACGGTTCGACGCGGCGATGGAGGCGCTTCCGGAGGCCCGCCGGGCGTTCGAGGTCGAGATGCGCAACGGCGTCGTCGAGCGGGCCGACCGGCTGCCGCTGCGCCGGCTGGCCGAGCTCGAACTGCACCATGTCGACCTCGGCGTCGGCCACACCGTCGATCAGCTGTCGCCCGCGTTCATCGACCGTGAGCTGGACTTTCTGTCCGCGATCAAATTCGCGGGGCACCCGGACCTGCCCCCGCTGGAGCTGTGCGCCGCCGACGGCCGCCGGTGGCGCACCGGCCGCACGGCCACCGGACCGGACGCCGCGGCCGCACCCCTGGTGGTGACCGGCTCCGCGGCCGACCTGGTCGGCTGGCTCACCGGCCGCGGTGACGGCGCCGAACTGGACAGCCACGGCTGCGTACTGCCTGCTGTACCGCCGCTCTAGAGTGGTGACATGGGTTACAGCGGAGCAGTGAAAGTCGGCGGACCGGCCGACGTGCACGAGCTGACCGACCTGATGATTTCCAAGGTCGCGGTCGGTCCGATGAACAACAACGCCTATGTGCTGCGGTGCCGGGCGACCGATGAGCAGCTGCTGATCGACGCGGCCGCCGATCCGCACACCCTCCTCTCGCTGATCGGCGACAGCGGTATCGCCTCCGTGGTCACCACTCACCGGCACGGTGACCACTGGGGCGCGCTGAGCGAGATCGTCGATGCGACGGGCGCGCGGACCTACGCGGGGCGGTACGACGCCGAGGGCATCCCGGTCCCCACGGACGTGCCGGTCGAGGACGGCGACACCCTCACCGTCGGCCGGGTCGAACTGACCGCGCGTCACCTGGTCGGTCACACCCCGGGCAGCATCGCGCTGGTCTACGACGACCCGCACGGCGCCCCGCATCTGTTCACCGGGGACTGCCTGTTCCCCGGCGGCGTCGGCAACACCTTCGGCAGCGCCGAGAACTTCGCCCGCCTCATCGACGACGTGGAACACAAGCTCTTCGGCGAACTGCCCGACGAGACCTGGGTGTATCCGGGCCACGGCAACGACACCACGCTCGGCGCCGAGCGTCCGCAGCTCGCGGAGTGGCGCAAGCGCGGCTGGTAGCACGCCGGACGGCAGCCCCGTCCCCCTGCACAGCAGCGGCGCCCGGCCCCCGCCCCTGGAGGGAGCGGGAACCGGGCGCCGTCGACGCTCTTCGGGGGCCTGGGGCCGGCCTCAGGCGTCTATGTGTTCCTTGGCCGTGGCCTCGGCGGCGGCCTGCTTCTTCGAGGCGCGCAGGCTGGTGATGGTCGTGACGATCAGGACCGCGCAGATGACGCCCAGCGAGACCGGAATGCTGATCTCCGGGACCGGCACGCCGGACTCGTGGAGGGCGTGCAGCACCAGCTTCACGCCGATGAAGCCCAGGATGACCGACAGGCCGTACGAGAGGTGGACCAGCTTCTTGAGCAGTCCGCCGATCAGGAAGTACAGCTGCCGCAGACCCATCAGGGCGAAGGCGTTGGCGGTGAAGACGATGTACGGGTCCTGGGTGAGGCCGAAGATCGCCGGGATGGAGTCCAGGGCGAAGAGGACGTCGGTGGTACCGATCGCCAGCATGACGATCAGCATCGGCGTCATCAGCCGCTTGCCGTTCTCGACGATGAACAGCTTGGTGCCGTGGTACTTGTCGGTCGACGGGAAGCGCTTCTCGACCATCTTCAGGAAGCGGTTCTCCTCGAACTCCTCGTCCTGCTCCTCGGCCCGCGCCTCCTTGATGAGCTTCCACGCGGTCCAGATGAGGAACGCTCCGAAGAGGTAGAAGATCCAGGAGAAGTTGGCGATGATCGCGGCGCCCGCGCCGATGAAGCCGGCCCGCAGCACCAGCGCGATCAGCACACCCACCATCAGCACCCGCTGCTGGTAGATCGCCGGGACCGCGAACTTCGCCATGATCAGCACGAAGACGAAGAGGTTGTCGACGCTCAGGGACTTCTCGGTGATGAATCCGGCGAAGAACTCACCGGCCGGTGCGGTGCCGCCGAACAGCAGCAGCCCGACGCCGAACAGCGCGGCGAGGGCGATCCAGACACCGGTCCAGATTCCGGCCTCCTTGAGGGAGACCTCGTGTGGTTTGCGGCCGCCGATGAAGAAGTCGGCGGCGATCAGGGCGCAGAGACCGAGGATGGTCAGCACCCACAGGTTCAGGGAAACGTCCACTGCTCCTCCGGCAGAGTCGTACGGCACTCACAGCGTCGTCGCTGCCGGAGGTCTCTTCCGCCCCGTCCGCCCGAAGGGGGACGGGACCGACGCCCCGGGATCTCGTCACACTCGCAATCCGTGATGACGGGTACGTCGTGGTGGGAATACTCCCCTCCGCACCAAGAAGCGTAAAGGAAGACCAAGGAATAGTAAAGAAAAAGGTAAAATGGCTGGTCAGGAGGCCCGACGAGTCTCGGCGAGTCGGCCCAGCACCTGACGCACCACCTGACTGCCCGGCGGGGCGAGCGGCGGCTCGTAGGTCCAGGCATGACCGACCCAGGGGTCGGCGAGATGCGCATCGGGCACCGGAGTGAGGCGCAGCAGGGAGCGCCACAGCGGATCCAGGACCGGGCCGTACTCCCGGCTCTGGGCGCGGTCGGCGACCAGCATCAGATGCACCCCGACCGCCGGCCCCTCGTCGGCCAGATAGCGGAGCCGGGTGAGGGCACGGTCATCGAAGCCGTGCGGGAAGTCATGCACGATCAGCAACTGCTCGGCGGTGTCGAGATCCGCCGGCAGCGCGTCCGCGGCGCGATGGCGCACGGCCATCTGGACGAGTTCCACCCGCCGGGTCAGCCCCTCCAGGACCGCCGCCACGCCCTTGGCGCCGGGCAGGGGGTAGGCGGGCAGGGCACCGCTCTCCACCAGCGGCGCCAGCGCGGGCGCGGCGGCTCCGGCCGGGTCGATGACCTGGACCGCGAAGTCACCGGCGGGGTGGATGGCGAGCAGCCGGGCGGCGATCGCGACGGCCGACTCCATGGCCAGGCGGCGCAGCTCGGTCTCGTCGGGCGCCCCGTCCGTGAGCGCGCCGGGCAGCTCCCGCCGTCCGATGTCACGGTCGGGGCCGGGACGGCCATAGCTGTCGGGGCCGCTGTCGATCCACAGGCCGCGCTCCAGCGGCAGCCGCACCAGCATGGGGATGCGCAGGTCCAGGACTTCCGGGAGGTGCAGATCCCCCAGGCGCAGCGCCATCGGGCGCTCCACCGGGACGTGGTAGCCCTGCCATACGGGGTTGTCCCAACGGGCGAAGGCGGGCGGCAGCGCGGGCTCCACGACCTCCGACTCGGCCGTCAGCTGCGCGAGGTCGCGGTCGAGGGCGGCGCGGGCCTGGGTGACAAGGGTGGCGTGCTGGTCGCGGGCGGTGGCGCGCGCGGCGTCGCCCGCCGTGCCGAGGCGGGCGCGCGGGTCGGCGAGGGCCCGGTCGAGCTCCTGCTCCAGGCGGGTCTCGGCGAAGTCGGCGGCGCTGCGGTAGGCGGCGACCGAGCGCGCCAGGTCCTCGAACATGCCCCAGACCTGGTTGTAGAGCCGCTCGTCCATGCTCCAGCCGGCGGCGTCACCGGCCACCGGCAGCGGGGAGCCGTCCGGTGCGGTGGGGCCCGTGGCCGAAGGGGGCGGGCCGGCCGGCCGCGGGGAAGACGGGGTGGGGGCGGCCGGGGTGGGGGTGCTGCGGCGGGGGTGCCGGTAGTCGATGGGGCCACCGGCCGCCGGGGTGGGCGGCAGATCTCCGGCCTTGGCGCCGGCGGCGGACTTCGCGCCGACGCCGGTCCCGGGGCCTGCTGTGGCTCCGGTCCCGGATGCGGCTCCGGCGCCGGTTGCGGAAGGTGTCGGGCCGTCAGCTGCCGTGGCGGGCGCGGGGGACGGCCGGTCCTGGGCGGGCGCGGCGGACGGGCCGGCCGTCATGGGGGCGGGCGCGGGGACCGCACGGGCCCGCCCTTGACCGACCGCCTCCTCGATCTCCGCGGCCAGCTCCGCCGCCTGGGGCAGCCCCTGGTCCCGCAGCATCGCCGGGAGGCCGTCGGCGTAGCCCTGGCCGACGGCGCGCACCTTCCAGGCGTCCTGCCTGCGGTAGAGCTCCACGGCGACGACCGCTGACTCGGCGCCCAGGCCGGTGATCGTGTAGCGGACGATGCCGGTGCCGTCGAGGCCGGTGACCGTGACGGCGGGCGCGGCGGCGGCACCGAAGGCGGTCAGCCCGCCGATCCCGCTGGGCAGCGCCAGCAGCACGCTCACCCGGTGGACGGCGGCGGGCAGCGCGTCGAGATCCACCGCGATGCGGTGCTCGGCGGCCGCCTGGCGGGGAACCTCGATGCCGGTGCGGCGGGGCGCGCCCGGGTGGGCCACCGCCTCGACGCCGGAGAGCCTGCCCTGCTCGTCGCCGAGGGTCACCCCGGCCACGACGGGACCGCCCGCCGCCACCCGGATCTCCACCCGCGTCCGGTCCAGTGGATGGTTCTGCCCCCGGACCAGCTCGGCCGTCATCGTTGTTCCCCCTGGTAGTGATGGCGTTCCCCGGGCCGGACGCCGGGCTCTGGCCCGGTGCGGCGGCGCGGCCCGGTGCGCGCTGCCACAACGGTGGTGACTACAGGTGCGGCACGATCGCCGGCACGAGGTCCTGGAAGGTGCGGCCGACGCAGGGCTCACCGATGGCGGTCATCTGCCAGCCGCTGCCCGTGCGGTGCACCTTGGACATGACCTGTGCGGTGTAGTCGCCGCCACCCGTGAGGGTGTAACGGGCCAGCTCCTGGCCGTTGGTCTCGTCCACCAGACGGCAGAAGGCGTCCTGTACCTCGGCGAAGGTCTGGCCGGTGAAGGAGTTGACGGTGAAGACGATCTGGTCGATGTGCACCGGCACCCGCGCCAGGTCGACCAGGATCGCCTCGTCGTCGCCGCCCTGACCCGCGCCGCCGACCAGGTTGTCGCCGGTGTGCCGGACCGCACCGTCATCGCTGACCAGGTGCTGGAAGAAGACGACGTCTATCGGCTTCTTGCCGGCGAACAGCACCGCCGAGGCATCCAGGTCGATCTCGCTGGTCCGCCGCCCGAACAGGCCACGGCGCGGCGCCGAGCGCCACCCCAGCCCCATCCGCACCGCGGTCAGGGCTCCTCCATCGGACTTCTCCAGGCTGATGCCCTGCCCCTTGGACAAATTGACCGACACGCGCCGTCCCCTCTCTCGTACTGTCCCCGCCCAGCTTTCCGGCGGCCCTTCGACCCTACGCACGGCGGCGGGCCGGGCACGCACAAGGCCCGCGTTTTGTGGCGCTTCTGCAACACAGCGGTCCGCTGAGCACACCGCGCTCACGTGCGGCGATACCCGCCCCGGACCGGTGCGGCCCGCCCCCCGGGACGGCCCGGCCGCGTACCGCCCCCGGCTCCCCCTCAGCGCACGCCGGCCCCCTCTACTTCACCCCGGCCTCCCTCATTTGCCGCAGCTCCTTCTTCAGTTCACCCACCTCGTCGCGCAGCCGGGCGGCGACCTCGAACTGGAGCTCCGCCGCGGCGGCGCGCATCCGCTCCGTCATCTCCTCGATGAGCGCGGCGAGTTCGGCGGCGGGACGGTCCGTCAGCTCCGCGCCCGCCTTGCCGCCCTTGCCCTTCGCGCCCTTGGCACCGAGCGCCGGTACTGGTGCCTTGCCCTTGGCGTCCTTGCCCTCGGAGGCCTTGCGGTAGCCCGTGCCCAGCAGTTCCTGGGTGTCGATCTCCTCGCGGGCGAGGGTGGCGACGATGTCGCCGATCTTCTTACGGAGCGGCTGCGGGTCGATGCCGTTCTCCTTGTTGTACGCCAGCTGCTTCTCGCGGCGGCGGTTGGTCTCCTCGATGGCCTTCGCCATCGCCGGGGTGACCTTGTCGGCGTACATGTGCACCTGTCCGGAGACGTTGCGCGCCGCGCGTCCGATGGTCTGGATGAGCGCCGAACCGGAGCGCAGGAAGCCCTCCTTGTCGGCGTCCAGAATGGCCACCAGGGAGACCTCGGGAAGGTCGAGGCCCTCCCGCAGCAGGTTGATGCCCACCAGGACGTCGTACTCACCCGATCGCAGCTCCCGCAGCAGCTCCACCCGGCGCAGGGTGTCCACGTCGCTGTGCAGATAGCGGACCTGGATGCCGAGCTCGAGGAAGTAGTCCGTGAGGTCCTCGGCCATCTTCTTGGTGAGGGTGGTGACCAGGACGCGCTCGTCCTTGTCCGTGCGCGTACGGATCTCGTGCACCAGGTCGTCGATCTGCCCGTCGGTGGGCTTGACCACCACCTCCGGGTCGACCAGGCCGGTCGGGCGGATGATCTGCTCCACGAAGCCGTCGCCCCGGGCGAGCTCGTACGAGCCCGGGGTCGCGGACAGATAGACGGTCTGGCCGATGCGCTCCAGGAACTCTTCCCACTTCAGCGGCCGGTTGTCCAGGGCGGACGGCAGCCGGAAGCCGTGCTCCACCAGGGTCCGCTTGCGTGAAGCGTCGCCCTCGTACATGGCACCGATCTGCGGGACGGTGACATGCGACTCGTCGATGACCAGGAGGAAGTCGTCCGGGAAGTAGTCGATGAGGGTGTTGGGCGCGGAGCCGGGGTCACGGCCGTCCATGTGCATCGAGTAGTTCTCGATGCCCGAGCAGGAGCCGATCTGCCGCATCATCTCGATGTCGTACGTGGTGCGCATCCGCAGCCGCTGGGCCTCCAGATGCTTGCCCTGCTTCTCCATCGTGGCGAGGCTGTCCGCCAGCTCGGCCTCGATCCCCGCGATGGCCTTCTCCATCCGCTCGGGGCCGGCGATGTAGTGGCTGGCCGGGAAGATGTACAGCTCCCGGTCGTCGCTGATCACCTCGCCGGTGAGCGGGTGCAGGGTGGACAGCGCCTCGATCTCGTCGCCGAACATCTCGATCCGCACGGCCAGCTCTTCGTAGACCGGGAAGATCTCGATGGTGTCGCCGCGCACCCGGAAGGTGCCACGGGTGAAGGCCACGTCGTTGCGGGTGTACTGGATGTCGACGAAGCGGCGCAGCAGCTGGTCGCGGTCGATCTCGTCGCCGACCTTCAGCGGCACCATCCGGTCGACGTACTCCTGCGGGGTGCCCAGGCCGTAGATGCAGGACACCGAGGCGACCACGACGACGTCACGCCGGGTGAGCAGCGAGTTCGTCGCGGAGTGGCGCAGCCGTTCGACCTCCTCGTTGATGGAGGAGTCCTTCTCGATGTACGTATCGGACTGCGGGACGTACGCCTCGGGCTGGTAGTAGTCGTAGTAGGAGACGAAGTACTCGACGGCGTTATTGGGCAGCAGCTCGCGGAATTCGTTGGCGAGCTGGGCCGCGAGGGTCTTGTTGGGCGCCATCACGAGCGTCGGGCGTTGCAGCTTCTCGATCATCCACGCGGTGGTCGCCGACTTGCCGGTGCCGGTCGCACCCAGCAGGACGACATCCTTTTCACCCCCGCGGATGCGCCGCTCCAGCTCGGCGATGGCCGCCGGCTGGTCGCCATTGGGCTGGTAGGGGCTGACGACCTCGAAGGGCGCCACCGTGCGTTCGATCTTTGATACGGGCCGCATGGGATCCACCGTACGACCCAGCACTGACAACCGACGGAGCCAATGCTCCGACCTGCGGCTTTACCGCGGGGACGGCCGGTGCCCGCGGCGGGCGCCGGGCGTTCGGCGGCGGGCGTCGGGGGGCGGCGGCCCGGCGAGGCGACGGGATGCGGTGGCGGGCGCGGGGCGGCGGGCGGCGCAGCGCGGCGGGGCGGCGGGGAGCTGATGCGGCGGCGCGGGGGCGGTGGCGGGCTGACGCGGCGGCGCGGGGCGGTGAGGTGGCGGTGCCCGGCGAACCGGGAAGCGCCGCGGGATGAGGGCGCACGGGACGCCGCGCGGGACGTGGCACCTGCGTCCCCGGGGCTCCCCTTGTTCCCGGCCGGCGGCACGTCCGTGAGCGCGTCGCGCCCGCGCCCGGAACCCGCCGCGCCGGTCCGTCCAGCGAGCTGTTCGACCAAAACCGGTCAGAAGCACGAGGGGTGACGCATCATCGGCCAAGATGCGCGGATGCCGCGCCTCCGGCAAGTTGGACGGCGGCGGAGCGTACGTCTGTGGCAGGGCTGATCCGGGCATCCTGCAACTGCGCGACGCTCCAGAACGGAACACCGGCCACGTCTCGTTCAGGTCCCGGACACCACACGACCGCCTCCCGCTACGGCCCGGCTGCGAGCCTCTGTCCGTCCGACCCGGTTCACGTCACTTCACGTCAGCTCACGTCCACGACGTCACGAGGAGCCCGTATGCGTATTCGCCCCGTCGCCACCGTTGTCGCCGGTGCGCTCATGGGTCTGTCCACGCTCGTCCTCTCCCCGACCGCCGCCCAGGCCGCGCCGGCCGGACACACACCGCTGACGGTCGCCCACCGCGGCGCCTCGTCGTACGCGCCCGAGAACACCCTCGCCGCGATCGACGCGGCCGACCGGCTCGGAATCGAGTGGGTCGAGAACGACGTACAGCGCACCAAGGACGGCGAGCTGGTCATCCTCCATGACAACTCGCTCGCCCGGACGACGAACGTCGAGCAGGTCTTCCCCGGGCGCTCGCCCTGGAACGTCTCGGACTTCACCCTCGACGAGATCGAGAAGCTGGACGCGGGCAGCTGGTTCGGGCCGAAGTTCCGGGGGGAGCGGGTGCCGACCCTGGAGGACTACATGGACGAGGTCGAGCACAACGACCAGAGCCTCCTGATGGAGCTCAAGTCGCCGGAGCTCTACCCGGGCATCGAGCTCCAGACCCTCACGGAGCTGCGCCGCGCGGGCTGGCTGGACAAGGCGCACGTGAAGCACCGTCTGATCATCCAGAGCTTCAACGCCGACGCCATCAAGACCGTGCACACCCTCCGGTCGGACATCAAGACGGGCTTCCTCGGCAATCCCTCCGTCGCCGACCTTCCGAAGTTCGCGAAGTACTGCGACCAGATCAACCCCGTCCACACGGCGGTCACCCGGGAGTACGTCGCCGCCGTGCACGGTCTGCGCGGCCCGCACCGCCGGACGCTGGACCTGTACACCTGGACCGTCGACGACCCGGCGGTCGCGGTGAAGGCCGCCGGTCTGGGCGTCGACGGGATCATCACCAACAAGCCCGACGTGGTACGGGACGCCCTGGAGAAGCACGACGACGACTGAGCGATCGCCGGCGACGGGGGCGGGCGGCGACGGGTGCCGGTCCGTTCCCCGTCGCGTTGTCAGTGGTGCGTCCTACCCTGATCAGGTGACGTATGCAGAGCAGGATTCCGGGCCGTCGACACCGCCGGAGGCGGCACCGGACGCGGCGGCGCGGCGTGACTGGGCCTGGCGACGGCTGAGCACCCCCATCGGCCCGCTGCTGCTCGCCGCGACCCGGGAGGGCCTGGTCCAGGTCGTCTTCCATGCCGACGAGCGGACGACCCGCGGTGCGCTGGCCCGTCTGGAGCAGTTCTTCGGCGGGCCGCCCCTCGCGGAGATACCTCATCTGACGACGGCCACCGACGAGCTGTCCGCCTACTTCGCCGGGGAGCTGCGGTCCTTCACCGTCCCCCTGGACTGGTCGCTGTCCTCCGGCTTCAACGCCCGGGTCCTGCACGCCCTGGCCGACGGCGTCCCCTATGGCAGCGTCGTCGGCTATCAGGACCTCGCCGACCGGGTCGGGGAGCCGGGCGCCGCCCGTGCCGTGGGGGCGGCGATGGGTTCCAATCCGCTGCCGGTCGTCGTTCCCTGCCACCGGGTCGTGGCCAGTGACGGCGGGATCGGTGGCTTCGGCGGTGGCCTGGAGACCAAGCGCCTGCTGCTGGCCCTGGAAGGTGTGCTGCCCGCCCCGCTCTTCTGATCCCGACCGTCGTCCGGCCTCGCCGAGGCCGGCTCTCATGAAGGGCAGCGTCATGTCCCGTCAGATCGCTCTGCTCCGCGGTATCAACGTCGGCGGCCACAACTCCTTCCCCAAGGCGAAGCAGCTGGCGCTGGCCGAGTCGCTGGGCTACGAGGACGTCTCGGTCCTGCTCCAGACCGGCAATATCGTCTTCGCCGACCCCGGTACACCGCCGGAGGAGACGGCCCGGGTGATCCATGAGCGGATCGCCGCCGAGCTCGGCCTGACGGTGCCGGTGATCGTCCGGACCGGTGACGAGCTGGCCGCCGTCGTCGCCGCGAACCCGTTTCCGCAGGCCGTGCCGGAGCCCAAGAGCCTCCATGTCACGTTCCTGTCGGCGGTGCCGGCGGACACCTCCCGGCTCGACGCGCTCGACCCGGCCGCGTTCGCGCCCGATCAGTACCGGCTGATGGGGCGCGAACTGTATCTGTGGTGCCCCGGCGGCATCGGCCGCTCCAAGCTGGCCGACGCGGTGAGCCGCGCGCCGCTCGGGGTCACTGCCACCGCCCGTAACTGGAACACCGTCACCAAGCTGCTGGCCCTGGCGGCCGCCTGAGGCCCGCCACCGGCGCGGTCAGCGCCAGCCGTAGCGTTCGCGCAGCCGGTTGCCGACCAGGTTGAAGCGGCCCCGGTCCAGGGCGCAGGCCTCGCGCCGCATCCCGGCCGGGTGCACCCGCAGCACCCGGTCCACGGCGACCCATGAGTCGCGCCCCGCACGGTCCCACGGGCCGGCCCCTATCGGGACCCACTCCCGGTCGTTGTTGTGCCGCTTGCTGGACAGTTGCACGGCCAGCAGCGTACCGCCCGGCTCCCGGGCGACGACCAGCACCGGACGGTCCTTGCCCCGGCCGTCGTTCTCCTCGTAGGGCACCCAGGTCCACACGATCTCGCCGGGGTCCGGGTCGCCGTCCGGGTCCGGCGCATAGGTCATCGTCACGGTGCCGACCGAGCGCGGCCGGGCCTCCACGGTGGCGGTGGGGCCCTGGCTGCCGGGCAGCGCTTCGGGCTCGTCGGATGCAGGGAATGAAGTCGTCACAGGGCCACGCTAACCGCCGTCCCACAAGCGCCGGTCAGCGGTCCGTGCCCGGCGTCTGCACGGTCGATTGTCAGTGGTCGGCCGTACGGTTTTTCACAGCGGCGGACGGCCGTCGGGGCCGCCCGGGGAGGGGGAGAAATATGTCCGGGGCCGCGAGGTATCCGGAGCTTTCGCAAGAGGGCGGCGGCGCCCACGAGTTGATTCGGCATCTCGTCTGAGGGCGGGCGCCCGACGGGGACGAACGCGCGTGCCGGGACGGCCACTTCGGACGCGGCGGATGCTCACTCCCCTCCGCTCCAGGCCGGGCGGCGGGGATCGTCGGCCCGTACGACGACATCCGCCACCTCCTCTGGCCGGGTCCCGGCCTCGTAGCGCGCGAAGGCGGGCAGTGTCCAGCGCTCGTCCTCCGGGGTGCGGCGGGCGAGCGCGGCCGGCGACAGCTTCAGGTGGACGGAGAGATCAAAGGGAAACCAGTGACCGAGCAGCAGAGGACCGTGCAACAGCAGGACGCCGCCGGGCGGCAGCTCCACGTACGCGCTGCGGGTCGCCCGGTCCGCCACCGGATCCCACAGGTCCGGGAGCACCCGCCCGGTGCCGCCCGGCTCCAGCGGCTGGAAGATCTCGCGCCACAGCGCCTGCCGGTCGAACCACTCGTCGTGGTAGGCATCGGGGTCCTCCCGGCCGTACTCGAGCCGCAGCGAGGCGGGGCGCAGAAAGCCGAAGGTGCCGGCCTTGTGCACCGCCCGCCCCCGCAGCCGCAGCGCCTCGGCGAGCCGGGCGGCCAGCTCACCGGGCGAGGCGGCGGGAGCCCCGTCGACGGCCACCCGCAGCCAGGGGCTCCCGTCCTTCGCCGGCATCGCGACAAGCCGCTCGGCGAGCGCGTCGGTGAGCCGTTCCCAGGTGATCGCTTCGAGCCGCACCCCGCCATTCTGCACGGCCGCCCGGCGTGGTCCGGCTCATGAAGCGGCGGGCGGCCGGGGGCCGCGTGTCAGGCCTGGTCCGCGGCCGGGCGGGCCGCTCCGTAGCGGCTGAGTTCGGCCGCCGCCTCCTTCGTCGCCTCGATGACGCCCTCGGGGGCCACCGGCATCACGGACTTGAGCTTGAGGAGCAGGACCGCTCCCATGATGGAGCCGTCCCACATGATCGGCGCCGCGCAGGAGTTCCAGCCGGCCATGCACTCCTCGTACCCGAGCGCGTAGCCGAGGTCGCGCACCTCCGCGAGGGAGTCCAGCAGGGCGGCGTTGTCGCGGAAGACACCGGGGCCCGCCTGGTCGGGCACGGGCTCGGCCAGCACCCGCTGCTGGAGCACCTCCGGCAGGTAGGCGAGGATCGTCCGCCCGGAGGCGCCGGTGCGCAGGGAACGCGTCACGGACAGCACATCGCGGGGCGTCATGCCCAGCTCCGCGAGGTCGGAGTCGCCCACGGCCATGTCGACGCACTGCCGTTGGGCACCGGAGAACGGGGCCACCATGTAGAGGAACGCCAGCCCGCTGTCGGTGGCCGTCCGCAGTTCGCGGAGCACCGTCTGCGAGATCTCGCCGTCGATCCGGTGGTCGAGCGCGGTGAAGGCGAGCTGTGCGGCGGAGGTCCGCAGCCGGTAGAGGCCGCGGTCCACCCGCTCGAAGATGCGCTGGTAGATACCGGACTGAAGGATGCGGTAGACGACGGAGTCGTCCAGGCCGGTGAACTCGGCGATCTCACCGGGCCCATGGGCGGATCCGCCCAGCTCGGCGAAGGCCGTCTGCACGAGGAAGACCCGTTCGGCATGGCCGGATCCCGACGTCCGGGAGCCCGCGGACGACGCGCCCTTGGGCGCCTGGCGCGTCTTCTTGGAGTGGCCCGCGGTGCGCGGCGCCACGCCGGTGGCGGGCTCGGCGGCCGCGGCCGGCGAACCCGTGGCTGTGGTGCTGTGACCCATCGTGTGCTCTCTCCCCTGGCAGTGATCCGCGCCCGAAGGCGCGCGGCATGTGCGGTACGGGCCGCCCCCTTTGCCCGCTGCTCCCGGTGGACGGCCCCGTACGGTGCTCCCACCACACCGGTACCGGCCCCCGGGCCGCCCGTATTACCGGGTGACGTCGAGCGCCAGCTTCCCGGTCGGGGTACGGGCGGCCAACTCGTGGTGCGCCCGTGCCGCCTCTCCGAGCCCGTAGACGGCGCCGGTCAGCGGCTTGAGGGTGCCGTCGGCGACCGCGTCGAACAGGGCCCGCATCGACGTCGGCAGCGCCGTACGGTCCGCGTAGAGCTGGGGCAGCCAGAAGCCCGAGACGGTGAGGCTCCGCTCCATCAGCTCCCGGGTGGGCACGCTCGCCAGCTCGCCGCCCGCGAAGCCGTACACCGCGAGCCGGCCGCGCGGCGCGACGGCGGCGAGGGTCCGCTCGAAGGTGACGCCACCGGTCATCTCCAGCGCCGCCGCCACGGGACCGCCGGCCGCGTCCAGGATGCGCTCCGTCAGATCCTCGGCGGTCGAGTCGACCACCGCGTGGGCACCCAATTCCGCGGCCAGTTCGCGCTTTTCCGGGGAGCCGGCGAGACCGATGACCTTGGCGCCGGCGCGCGCGGCGAGCTGGACGGCCAGCGAACCGAGGCCGCCCGCCGCGGCGGGCACGACCACGGTCTCGCCCTCGGTGAGACGCAGCGAGGTGAACAGCAGATGCCAGGCGCTGTTGCCCTGGAGCGCCAGGGCGACGGCCTGTTCGTCGCTGATCGCGTCGGGGACGTCCCAGGTGACGCGACGGTGCAGCAGCGTCCGTTCCGCGTATCCGCCGCCGCGGCACAGCCCGACGACACGCCGTCCGCCGTCCACCGTCCCCACGACCTCGTTGCCGGGTACGTACGGCAGCTCGACGGGCGCGAGGTAGGAGTCCCCCCGGGCGTGCACATCCGCGTAATTGATGCCGGCCAGGGCGACGTCGACCAGCGAGTGGCCGCCGCGCGGCGCGGGCTCGGGCACGTCTTCGAGCCGCAGCACGTCCGGGCCGCCGAATTCTCGCATCACAATCGCGCGCACGACTCTCCCTCGGGTTCTCCTGTGCGGTGCCCGCACAGGGTAGGCACGGCGGCCAACTGCCCGCGGTCACCCGATCATTTCGCGCCAACCATGCGGGGCTCCGGGCTCCCCCACCCCTCTTCCCGCGAGAATTTCCCGCCCGCTTTCTCGCGTCGCGAGAAAACGTCACGGCGGTTTCCGCCCATTGCACCGTTTTGCTGCGCATCTACCCATCGGTATCCCGGGGGTGGCTGCCTCGTGTCTCTCGCTCAAACCCGGCTGTCGGATGTGATCGCCGCCGCCTACGATCCCGAAATGTGTCCGCCGTCGACCACATGTGACGGCCGCGTCCCCCGGGGCGGAGCACGCTCCGCGAGGCAGTTGTGCCCGCCCACCGCCCCCGGTGATACGGGCGGGTGGCGGAGGAGGACGTGGCTGTGCGCAGGGCGGGGCGGGCACGGCCTGAGGGGGAATCATGATGGGGAAATCGGGGGGCGGCAGGCCGGCGTACGCGCCGGCCTGCCGGGACCCACAACGCGCACAGCCGCTTCCGCCGGCAGCGCTGCGCTTCCTGCGGACCGCCTCCGCATCCTTGCCGTCCTTGGTGGCGGCATCCTTCACGGCTTCCTTCGCGGCCGCCTCCGACGCCGTCATCGCCGCCGCCCGCCGACGTTCCCGACCGTATGCGGCACCGCCCTTTCTGGACGTGTCCCGCTCCCGCCGGGGAACGGCGCGCCGCTGCCGAGAAAGGGACTGCCCATGAACGCGTCGAGCAGCAACGGGTTCGAGTTCACTCACCCCTACCTCGCCGTGGTGCTCGGCGGCGGCTTCACCGGCATGCTCGCCGCCGCGGCCCTGTCCGGCCACGCCGATGTCATCGTCGTCGAGCGGGAGCGGCTGCCGCGGACCCCCGCCCACCCCACGGACCTCCCGCAGGCCCGGCACGCGCAGTTGTTGACGGCGGACGGTGTCCGGCTGATCGACGCCGTGCTGCCCGGCAGTGCCGCGCGCTGGCCGGCGGAGGGCGCCCGCCGGATGCCGTTACCGGCGGAGTTCGCCGGCCGCTCCCCGAAGGGCCGGCCGGGCCGCCGCACGCGCTCGCGGTATCTCCTCGCCTGCTCCCGCGATCTGCTCGACCGGGTCATCCGCCGGCAGGTGCCGGCCCTCCCGGGGGTGACCGTCCTCGACGGAACCGAAGCGGCCGAACTGACCGGTACCGCCGAACACATCACCGGGGTGCGCGTCCGGGACACCACCAGCGGCGCCGGCTACCTCCTGGACGCCGACCTCGTCGTTGACGCCACGGGCCGGCACTCCGCCACCCGGGAGTGGCTGACCGCGCTGGGGTTGCCGGCCGCTCACGAGGACGTGGTGGACTCCGGGATCGTCTCGGCGACCCGGATCTTCCGCGCCACCGGGGACGCGGAGAACTGCCCGGTGCTCACCGCTCGTTCGGCGCTCACCGGCCCTGGCGCACGGCCCCGCCGTCCGTTTCCCGGGAGGACGGCGACGCTGGTTCCGATCGAAGGCGGACGCTGGCTGGTCACGCTCACCGGCACCGGGGACGACCGGCCCTCCGAACACGCGGGCCGCTTCGTGCCGTTCGCCCGCCGCACGGGCCACCCCGCCATCGCCGACCTCATCGCCGACGCCGAGCCGCTGAGCGAGGTACGGCTCACCCGCGACACCTCGGACCGCCGGCGGCGCTATGAGCAACTGCCGTCCTGGCCGACGGGGTTCATCGCCCTCGGCGGCGCCGTCGTCTCGCTCGCCCACGACTGCGGTCAGGGCCTCTCCCTCGCCGCCCACGGTGCCGCCGCGCTGCGCGGGGCACTGCGACGGCACGGCATGGACGAGCCGTCGCTCGCCCGGAAGATGCAGCGGACCATCGGACGGCTCGCCCAGGAACCGTGGTCCGTGGCCACCGGCGAACTGCGCCCCTCCCCCACGACCGGCCGGGCCGTCCGCCGCGCCTACCTCGATGTCCTCGCGCCGCCCGCCCCCACGGCCCCGCTGCTGCGCCCCACCGCCGCACTCGGCCTGCTCCGGGGGCCGGCCCGGACCCGGCTCGCGGCCGACAGCGCACCGGCCCGGCAGACGTCACCCGAGCCGGTCCCGGCACCTCTCACCACAGCGCCCGGAAGCCCGTCCGCCGCCGGTCCGCACCCTCCGGCGGCCGGTGCCGCCCCGGCCCTCTCGGCGCGGCCCGCCACCGCGCTCTCGGCCGTGCCGCCCGCTCAGGGACAGCCCCCGGCCCCGCCCCTCCCTCCCGGCTCCCCACCCGCCTCCAGACGCCTCCCCCGCCCGCTCAGCTTCGGGCCGACGGCGCTGCGCCGGATCAACTGGGCGACCCGACGGAAACCGGCTGACGGGTAAGGGCTGACGGCTGACGGCTGACGGCTGACGGAATGACCGTGGGCGCCTTCCTTCCGGTGGCCGCCGTCGCTCCTTGACGGCACGTACGTATTCACCGCGGGTCGGCCCCTGGCTGGCTCGCCGACGGTCGCCGAGGAGGCTCACCGGCACCATGTACGGCGGCGCACCCCTCCGCCAACAGGTCACTCCCCGTCGGTCTTTGTGGCCTCTTGGCGTGGTGCCGGGACTCCCAGGAGGCGGTGGGCGAGGGCGAGTGGCGCCCGGTGGTCACGGGTGGGGGTGGGTGCCGTGGCACGGTGGGTGGGGAGGCGTTCGACGGTCGTGGTGCCGGTGTCGGATTCCAGGGTCGGGGCGTAGCCGGCGGCGCGCAGCGCGTCCAGGGTCGCGGCCGGCGGACGGGCGCTGACCAGAACGGTCGGGGCGATGGCGCGCAAACCGAGGTCGTGCAGCGCGCGGTGGGCGGCGAGTTCCTTGACGAGGGCCTCGTCGTCGGAGCGGATGCAGCAGGCGGCGGGCAGGACGCGCATCAGGCCATGGGCGCGGGCGGTGTCCTGGATGAGGTAGTCGAGGGGCTGCGGCAGGGTGCCGGTCGCCGAGGCGCGGGTGAGGTCCGTCAGGAGGGTGTCGGCGGTGTGGCCGGTGTCCAGTGCGCGGCGTACGGAGGCGGGGGTGAAGCGCCAGGTCACGGCGTGGTCCTCGGATTCGCGGTCGGCCGCGGAGGTGAGCAGGGCGGCGAGCGCGGCGGCGGGGCGGCCGGGCACGACGACGGTCAGATCGGCCTGGAAATGGGCCTGTTCGAGGAGCGGCGGCAGCAGATCGGCGAGTGGCCGGTCCAGCGACCGGGGGTCGGTGAGCAATGCGCGGCCGAGCGGGGTGAGGGTGCCGTGGGCGACGACGCCCAGGTAGGCGGCTTCGTGGAGGGTGTGGGCGGCGCGTTCCCCGGCCATCGGCTGGTGGGTGACGGCGAGGGGGCGGTGCCAGTCCGCTGCCCGGAGGAGATCGTTCCAGTGGGACCCGCTGCCGGCCTCCTGCTCCGGGGGTTCGGTGAACGGCAGTGCCGGCAGGGGGGATCCCGCACCGTAGGGGACGGCGGCCAGGGCGGCGAGGAGGGCGTGCCGGAGGGCGGGCGCGTGCCGGTCGTGGCCGCGGACCAGCGCGGTGGGGGTCTCGCCGAACGGGGTGTGGGTGGGGATGTCCCACAGCCCTGACCAGGCGGCCAGGACGGGGGCGAGGCGGGCGCCGGGCGGGCGGCCGAGCCAGTCGTCGTAGGCGCCGGTGGGGAGCGCGGTGATGCCGGACGGGGTACGGGTCAGCGCGATCAGGTCGGCGGCGAGCGCCAGGTCGAGGAGGAGGCGGGTGTGCGGTTCGGTGGCGCCGGCCGCCTTGGCCAGCCGTTTGATCTCCCGTACGGCCAGCCCGCCCGACTTGCGCAGCGCGGCGGGCTGCGTCGCCAGGGAGGCCAGCAGGCGGTCCAGGGTGGCGGCGAGGGTTGCCGCGGCGGCCCGGGATTCGTCGTACGGCGAGGTCGGCGGGACGGATGCGGCGGGTGTGGCGGGGTCGTCCGGGGTGGGGCGTGGGGCGTCGGCGAGGAGCGGTCCGGGGTCGTGGGCGGCGAGGAGTTGCGGGGTGCGCGGCGGGACGACGATCGCGCCGTCCTCGGTGGGCGCGGCGAGCCCGTCGTCGTAGAGGGCGTGCAGGGCTGTCTCGGCGGCGGTGCGGGTGCGGCCTGGCAAGGTGGCGCCGAGGGCGGCGAAGACGTCTTCGGGCGGGACGGGTTCGGTGGCCAGGTGGGCGAAGGACAGCCGGTGCGCCATCAGGGACTGGTAGTCGGCGCCCGGGGCGGGGGCCGCGGGGCCGGTGGCGGCATTCCGGGCGCGTTCCTGGCTGATGCGGGCGGCGGCGATGAGCACCTGGAGCCGGGGGTGGTCGAGGTGCAGTACCAGTTGGTGGAGGGTTTCGTAGGACCACAAGGCACTGGCCAGGCCGCGTAGTTCGGTGGGGGCGGGCCGGCGGGCGAGCGGCTCGGCATGGCGGGTGAGGAGTGCGGCGAGCTGTTCGGGGGTGCGCCGGGCGAGGGACCGGGTGAGTGCGTCGAGACCTTCCACGGCGTTGAGGTTAGTCATCGTGCGAGCAGGGCGGTGAGGGCGCCCACGGGGTCGGGGTCGGCCGGGCCGGTGGGCCACCAGTCCTCGGTGCCGGGCTCGGATTCGTACGGATACCAGCGGTGGTCGCGGCCGAAGCGGAGCTGGATGCCGCGGTCCGGGTCGGTGAGGTGGTTGTGGCGCGGGCGCAGGGACGGCAGGTCCGCGGCGAGGAGGGCGCTGCGGGCCCGGTCGAAGTCGCCGGCCGGGGGGTTCCACGTGGTGTCGAGGAGGGTGAGGCCCTCGGGTCCGCCCTGCCGCCATGCGGCGACGGCACGGGCCACATCCGTGGTCGTTCGGCCGGTCGCCGCGGCGAGGTCGCGGTAGAGGGCCCGGGTGGTGGAGGTCAGGCCGGCGGTGGGGTGGGCGGTGGCCGTCAGGCGGATGGCGTCCTCCCATGGGGGCAGTGACGGGAACGGGCTGCGGAGGTCCGGGCGTCCGGAGCCGGGGCTCGGGGGCGCGGCGGCGGTCACGCAGGCGTGGGCGCGGGCGGCTGCGTCGGCTGCCAGGAATTCGAGGGCGGCGGGGTCGAAGGGCAGGCCGTCGCCGTCCGGCAGGGCCGGTGGGTGGCCGGGCTGTGGGGGCGCCGGCAGCGGTGGCGGGAGTGGTGGCCGGAGGCGGTCGGCGAGCGCCACTCTGGCCAGGACACCGTGAGAGGTGGACGTCGTGCCTGGTACCGCATGCTCGCCGGGGACCGCCTCAGCGGCCGGTCCGGGGGCGGCAGTTGGCGTCACCGGAGGGGCCTCGGCCCCCTGGCGGTGCGGGGGCGGCGAGGTGGTGGCGACGGTGTGCGCGCGGGCTTCGTGGGCGGTACGGGCGGCGTTGCGGCGGGAGAGGTCGTCGAGGAGTTCGCGTTCGCCGCGGCCGCGCATCAGCAGCAGTACGAACGGGTCCGCGTCCAGGAGGCGGGCCACCTGGAAGCAGAGTGCGGCGGCGTGCTTACAGGGCCTGCCGTGGTCGGGGCACGAGCATCGGGGGACGAGGTCGCCCGGCCCGGGGAGGAGAGGCGTCTCACCGTCCGCCAGCGCCCGGGGCAGCTTCTTGGCCAGCAGGGCGGTCAGTTGGTCGGGCTCGGCGGCGATGGCATCCAGGAGGCCGTCCCACTCCTGGTCGCTGAGGGTCCGGAGGCGGATGTCGGCACTGTAGGGCCGGGGCCTGCTGCCGCGTACGGTGGCGACGATGCGGCCCGGGGTGACGTTGATGGTGTCGACGTGGCCGTCGCGGGCGTACGTACGGCCGCGGGCGAGCCGGGCGCTGTCGAGGGCGGTGGTCTCCAGTGCGTCCAGCCAGGCGCTGCCCCACCAGGATTCGGCGAACAGTCCCCGGGCACCGGGCCGGAGCGGCAGGGGTGGGAAGGTACGGGAGCGGTCCGCGCGGGCCAGCCGGTCCGCGGCGGCGGCGCGCCCGGAGGTGCGGCGAGGGTTCATCCGGGCCTCCTGAGGGAGACGAGGTCGGCCAGTTCGGCATCGGAGAGCTCGGTGAGCGCGGTCTCGCCCCCGGAGAGCACCGCGTCGGCGAGCGCCCGTTTGGCGGTGAGGAGTTGGGCGATGTTGTCCTCGACGGTGCCCTCCGCGATCAGCCGGTGGACCTGGACGGGCTGGGTCTGGCCGATCCGGTAGGCGCGGTCGGTGGCCTGCTCCTCCACCGCCGGATTCCACCAGCGGTCGTAGTGGATCACATGTCCGGCGCGGGTCAGATTCAGGCCGGTGCCCGCCGCCTTCAGGGACAACAGGAAGACCGGGGCGTGCCCGGCCTGGAAGCGGTCGACCATCTTCTCCCGTTCGGCGACGGGGGTGCCGCCGTGCAGGAGTTGCGCCGGGATGCCGCGAGTGGCCAGGTGCCGTTCGAGCAGCCGCGCCATGCCCACGTACTGGGTGAAGATCAAAGTGGCGCCGTCCTCGGCGAGGATGGTGTCCAGGAGTTCGTCGAGGAGTTCGAGCTTCCCGGAGCGGGCGGCGAGACCGGGCGCGGCCTCCTTCAGATACTGCGCGGGGTGGTTGCAGATCTGTTTGAGGGCAGTGAGCAGCTTCATGACCAGGCCACGGCGGGCGATGCCTTCGGCGGTCTCGATCCGGGTGAGGGTCTCGCGGACGACAGCCTGATAGAGCGCGGCCTGTTCGCGCCCCAGTGCCACCGGGTGGTCCGTCTCCGTCTTGGGCGGCAGTTCGGGCGCGATCCCCGGGTCGGACTTCTTACGGCGCAGGATGAACGGGCGCACCAGCCTGGCCAGCCGCTCGGCCGCCGCCGGATCCTCGCCGCCCTCGACCTCACGGGCGTGCAGTGCGCGGAACGTCTTGAGGGGCCCAAGGAGCCCAGGAGTCGTCCAGTCGAGGAGGGCCCACAGCTCGGAGAGGTTGTTCTCCACGGGCGTGCCGGTGAGGGCGATCCGGGCGGGGGCCTTGATGCTGCGCAGTGCCCTGGCCGTCGAGGAGCGCGCGTTCTTCACGTGCTGGGCCTCATCGGCGACGACCCAGGCCCATGACCGTCCGGCCAGCTGGGTGGCGCTGCTGCGCATCGTCCCGTAGGTCGTCAGCACGAAGCCGCCGTCGAGGCCGTCGAGGCTGCGGCCGGCGCCATGGAAGCGGCGTACGGGCGTACCGGGGGCGAAGCGCTCGATCTCGCGCTGCCAGTTGCCCAGCAGGGAGGCCGGGCAGACCACCAGGACGGGGGCGCTCGGCCGCCGGTGCCGATGGAGCGCGATGACGGTGAGGGTCTTGCCCAGGCCCATGTCATCGGCGAGGCAGCCGCCGAGACCGAGGGAGGTCATGGTGTCGAGCCAGGCCATGCCCCGTAGTTGGTAGTCACGGAGGGTGGCTCGCAGTCCGGGCGGCTGGGGCAGGGGGCGGGCCTCGGTGGTGAGGCGGCCGCGCAGTGCGGCGAGGGCGCCCTGGGGCACCACCTCGACCTCTTCGCCGTCCACCTCGGCGGTGCCGTTGAGCGTCGCGGCGAGTGCGTCGACCGGCTCCAGATAGCCCAGTTCGCGCTTACGGGCCTTGCGGACGAGCCCGGGGTCCACCAGGACCCACTGGTCACGCAGCCGGACGACGGGGCGGTGGGCGTCGGCGAGGGCGTCCATTTCCGCCTCGGTCAGCGGCACTCCGTCCATCGCCAGCTGCCAGCGGAATTGCAGCAGTTCACGGGTGTCGAAGAAGCCGAAGCCGTCCGCGGCCGAGCCCGGCGCCGGGCGAAGCACCGCCGCGGCGGTCAGGCCGCGGGCGATTTCCCTGGGCCAGTGGACGGAGACTCCCGCGGCGCCCAGGCGTGGCGCGGCTTCCCCCAGCAGGTCGGACAACTCGTCCTCGCCGAGCGGCAGTACGTCGGGGACCGGCCGCTCCAAGAGGCGGGTGAGCGGGGCCCAGATGCGGGCCGCGCGGCGCAGAGCGAGGAGAGTGTCCACCCGGGAACGCGGCCCGAAGTGGTCGGGGCCTTCGCCTTCCCACAGCTCCCGGGCATCGGCGACCAGGGTGGGGTCGGTGAGGCTGTGCACCTGGAGGACGGCGGCGGCCGCACTGCGCTCCTCGGTGCCGCCCGCCGCGCTCTCCTCCACCCTGTCGAAGAGCTTGTGCGGGGCGAGGTCGAGGCGCAGGGAGAGCCGTACGCCCGCGTCGACACCGGCCGCGGCCTCGGCGGCCCATTCCCGGGCACGTGGAAGGTGTTGGGGCGCGCTCGCGGCGAACGGGGCGCCGGCCACCAGTCCGGCGGCGGGTGTGCGGGGCAGCACGTCGATGACCGCGTCCACATAGAGCCGTACCAGGACCGCGGGATCGGTCACCTGAAGAGGACGGCTGCCGGGGATCGGCACGGCATGGGCCTCGGCGGGCATGGCGGCGGCGACGGCCCGGAGGTGCGCGATGTCCTCGGCGTCGAGCGGGCCGGCGCGCCAGGCGTCGGTGTCCTCAAGCGTCAGCCCGGGCAGCATGCGGCCGCGTGCGGCGAGGTGCAGCGCATGCAGGGTGGCCGCACCCCAGCAGGCGGCGGCCGGGTGAGCCGTCGGGTCGTGCCGGGCACGGACCAGCAAGGGGACAGCCTCGGCTACCGGAAGCAGGACGGCGGGGACCGTACGACTGCGGGCGCCGTTCCCGTGACGGCGGGCGACGGTCAGCGTCCCCTGCTCGGCGGCCCCGTCCCCGCCCCACGCCCCTTCGTCGCTTCCCCGTTCGGCGAGATCCGGGAGCGGCCCTCCCTCAGGACGCCAGAAAGCGATCTTCCCTGCGCGTGGCGGCTGGGCGGGCAGGAAGACCACGGCACAGCCGGCCAGGGCGGCCTCGCCGATTCCACGGCCCTGCCCCGTGCCCCCGGGCAGGACAGCGGGCGAGCCGTCCGGCAACCGGGTCTCCCCCGCTGCCGTCTCCCACCGCCTCGCCATTCCATCCCCTGCTGCCTGGTCGCTTGCCTGGTCGTTCCGCCCCGGTCGCGGCACCCTCCGAGCCTGCCGCGCCCGCCCTGCTCCTACGCCGACCTGCGAGTCTACGGTCGTATCCACTGCGTCTCCCGCCCCCTCTCCCGCGTCTGCGCCTGCCTCCGAGAGCGGCGGGCGATGAATCACCGGTCACCCCGCCCTCGGCTCCGCCCCGTCGCGACACGCGCCCGGCGCCATGACGGAGACAGCGAGCGCACCGCCTACCGCCCTCGGTCGGCCGACAGCAGCCGTGCGCCCGGGCCTCCGGCGATCGTGCGACCGCCGCTGCCTGACCCCGATGGAAGCAGACGGCACTGACAACGCCCTCCACCTGCGCTTTCTGCACATCGACCAGGGTTATCCACAGCCCACGAAAATCTCCTTGCCCGCACCCCGAAATCCGCTACGGTGAGTGACGTCATCACTCTCAGTAATCAGTCAAACCAAGATGAGTGAGGAGCCCTCATGCACACCCCCACGCACGAACAAACCGCCGCGACGGAGGCCTTCCCGACCGGCGCGCATCTCGTGATCCAGGCCGGCGCAGGGACCGGCAAAACAACCACCCTCGCCCTGCTCGCCCGCACCGCCCGGCAGCAGGGCCGGCGGGGCCGCTACATCGCCTTCAACAGAGCTGTCGCCCGCCACGCCGCCAGGGCCTTCCCCGCCGAGGTGGCCTGCGGGACCGCCCATGCCCTCGCCTACACCGCTATGGGCAAGGACTACCAGGCGCGAATGAAGGCCCCCCGGCAAGCGGGATGGCGCACGGGCGCGGCCCTGGGCATCGACGAAGAAATGTCCTTACGCCTCGGAGCACGCAAGGTCACCAACAGGGCGCTCTCCCACACGGTCCTGCGCACCGTCACCCGCTTCTGCCAGTCGGCCGACAAGGAACTCGCACCACACCATGTTCCGCCCCTGCGCGGAGCCGAAGCCGAGCCACTGCGTGCCCGGCTCGCCGAGCTCACCCTTCCCTACGCACGCAAGGCCTGGGCCGATCTCCAGCATCCCGGTCACGGCGCGGTCCGCTTCGAGCACGACCACTACCTCAAGATGTGGGCGCTGCGCGATCCCGTCATCCCGGCGGACTTCCTGCTCCTTGACGAGGCACAGGACACCAACCCCGTGGTCGAGCAGGTCTTCACGGCCCAGCGCGACCACGCTCAGCTGGTACTGGTCGGGGACTCCGCCCAGGCCATCTACGGCTGGCGCGGCGCACGCGACGTGATGACCGGATTCGACGGCAGACAGCTCAGCCTCTCCCACTCGTTCCGTTTCGGCCCACCGCTCGCGGCCGAGGCCAACCGCTGGCTCACGATCATCGGCGCACCGATCCGGCTCACGGGTTCGCCCGGTCTGGAGACGGAGTTGGGCATGGCCCGCGCGCCGGACGCGGTCCTGTGCCGGACCAACGCGGGAGCGATGGCGGAGGTGATACGGCAGCTGGACGCGGGCCGCCGGGTCGCGCTGACCGGCGGCGGCGAAGCACTCGGCGCCCTTGCCCGTGCCGCCCACGACCTCGAATCCGGGCGCCGCACGGCCCACCCCGAGCTGATGCTCTTCGAGACCTGGGGCGAACTACGCGAGTACGCGGAGTTCGACCCGGCCGGACGGGACCTGCTGCCCCTGGTGGAGCTGGTCGATGAGCACGGCACCGAGGCCCTGCTGTGCGCCCTGGACCGTCTCTCCCCCGAGGACTCCGCCGAGGTGACGGTGTCCACGGCTCATAGGGCCAAGGGCCGGGAGTGGGCGCGCGTCCGCATCGCGGACGATTTCACCGGCCCCGAAGATCTCGATGAGCTCGACGAGGACGGAACCCCGGTCCCCGGCCCGATCGACATCGACGAGGCGCGCTTGGCCTACGTCGCCGTGACCCGCGCCCGATCACTGCTCGACATCGGCGGACTCTCATGGATCAACAGCCACCCCGCCGGCGACCCACGCCCCACCACCGACGATGCCGAAGAGCAAAGGGTGAAAAGTAGGGAAAGAGGTGCCAGGGACAGGTGACTGGCTCGTCGACCGGGAGGATCCTGTAGGTGGGAGATGGGTTCCGATGCGTACAGGAAATGAGCCCCTTCATGCACGCAGCCCGCTGAAAATCCGCTGTGGGCTGGCGCTGTGGGGGTTGCTGTGGACGGTCGCCGGAGCCGTGGCCTTCGGCAATGCCGGCAGGCCGGAATGGGCCGCCGCGTGTGCCGCGCTGGCGATGGTGGCGGCCGCGGACCTGGCGATGGTGATCCGCCACATCCGCCAGGGACCGCACTACCAGCCCGGCAAGGACGTACCTCCCTACGCCCCTGACCGAGGCCGGAACGACACGTTCGGTATACGCAACGGCACAGGCCGGAGACGGGGCACCAGGCCGTAGCGGCTACGACGCAGGAGTGCCGAGTCCCCCATACCTGGACGATGCCGCACAAGCTGCGGGGCATCATTGCCAGGCCCCCGGCGCCTACCCGCCTGAGGTCGTCGGGCACGAGTGGTGCGGGAGGGTCCCGGAAGGCCCTCACGACCAGCGCTCCTGTGCCCCGAGCCTCCACGACCGCACGCACGCACGTACGCCTTCGTCAGCCCGTCCCGCTCCCGGCAGGAAGACGGCATACAAGGGAATGGGGACTGCCGGTCGCCGATTTCCCGGGGCACGGGGCATGGGCACGGGGCATGCGCGCGCCGACCGCGGCGCGGTCTGGACTGACAACGCGGCACGTCTTGGCCGCCCGGCACATGGACACATGGCGTAGCGCCCCTGGCGGCGAGCGCAAAACCCCCCGAGGGGAGGGACATTGACGCGGACGCGGGGCGGCCTGCGCCTGACTACTCCTGATCGCCGTCAGTGGGACCAGCATCGCGTTCGCCGTCGCCGTCACCGGTGTCGTGTGCGAAGCGGGCGGCTTCGATGTAATCCGGGCGGGGGTCGAGAGCCGCCGCCAGTCGGAAGTGCCGCAGTGCCTCCTCGGATCGGTCGGCGCGCTCCAAGGTGCGGCCGAGCGCGAAGTGCGCGAAGGCATTGTCCGGTTCGCGCTCCAGAACGATCTGGAACTCGAGTTCCGCAGGACGCAGTTGAGCGGCGAGAAAGAAGGCACGGGCGCGCAGCAGTCGGGCCGCGGTGTTCTCGGGGTGCGCGATGATGACCGAGTCCAGCAGCCGGATCGCCCCGCGCGGGTCGCGGGCCGCCAACAGCTGCTCCGCGGCGCGGAAGTCGATGACATGCGTCTCGGGGCTGCTCTCGGGCACGGCCTTGCTCCTCTCGGTCGCCGTCGGGGCTTCCGTTACCTGTGGACCGTACGGCGTTGCCTGCGGCACAACAATCCCAACGGTCCGGGCATTCCCCCGCCGGCCCGGCCTCAACCGGCGCTACCGGCGCCCCCGCATGAGGCTCACACCGCGCACCGGGAGGAGGGACACCATGGAGCAATGCTCCATCCCCTTCCCCAGCCTCGGAGGTTCCGGAAGCAGACGGCGGGGTGGTGCGAGAGAGAGCAGAAGGGCAAGGAGCGGAGGTTCCGGCCGCTGCGGAGGCGGCACCAGCAGCGGAGGCAGGGGAGAGCGAGGAGACAAAGCAGACGGCATCAGCGGAGGTGGAGGCGGAGGGTGGGAGGGGAGGGGGAGGGGGCCCAGAGCCACACCGCCTCCCTCCCCCAGCCTCCGCATCCCGCCGCCCGGCACCGGGCGCCCGCCCGCCGCGCGTCCGTCCGCCGCATCCCACCCCTACAGGCTGATGTGGTACGCCTTGCGCAGGGTCTCGTGCACGGTCCACCGGGTGCGGTCGCCCTCGCGCAGGACGCAGGCGTCGCCGGGGCCGACCTCCAATACCGGGCCGCCCTCGACCTCGATGGTGGCGCGCCCGCTGACGACCACGAACAGCTCATTGGCCTCGGTGTCCGTCACCACGCCCGGAGTGATCTGCCAGATTCCCCGGATCTGCCGGCCGTCGGGGGCCTCCCACAGCACCTTGCCCGTCACCACCGGCTCACCGGAGACGATCTGGGAAGGGTCCAGAGGATCGGGCTCCAGATCATCGTCCGCTATGCCAGGGATGTTGACCACGAACGATGCCGGAGCCGCGTCCCCGGCGGTGGGGGACGCGGCGGCGGTGCCGGAGCCGGGCTCCGCGGCGAGGTCGGGCTCGATGTCAGCGGTCTTGGCGTCAACGCCGGAAGCAGCAGTCATGGCGGCGAGGGTATCGTCCGGCCTCAGGCGCTCCGCAGGCGCTCCCATACTGCGCGGACCTGCGGTTCCAGCGCCTCCAGCGGTCCGTCGTTGTCGATGACCAGATCCGCGACCGCCAGCCGCTGTTCGCGGGTGGCCTGGGCAGCCATCCGGGACTTCGCCTCGTCCTCCGCCATGCCGCGTAGCCGTACCAAGCGGTCCAGCTGGGTCTGGGGGGCAGCGTCGACGACCACCACCAGGTCGTACAGCGGGGCCAGCCCGTTCTCCGTCAGCAGCGGCACGTCGTGCACCACCACCGCGTCCGGGCCCGCCGATGCTTCGAGTTCGGCCGATCGTGCCCCGACCAGCGGGTGCACGATCGCGTTCAGCGCCTTGAGCTTGCCGGGGTCGGAGAACACGATGCCGCCCAGCTTCGGCCGGTCCAGCGTGCCGTCCGGCGCGAGGATGTCGGCCCCGAACTCCTCGACCACCGCCGCCAGTCCGGGCGTACCCGGCTCGACGACCTCGCGTGCGATCTTGTCCGCGTCCACGATCACCGCGCCGTACGACGCCAGCAGTCGCGAAACCTCACTCTTGCCCGCGCCGATTCCGCCGGTCAGCCCCACCTTCACCATGAGCCCACGCTATACGCTGCGCCCGGACGGCAGGAGACTCCCACTGATTCAGGCGCCGGCCAGCGCAGGCATCAGCCGATGCAGGCACCGGCCAGCGCAGGCCTCGTCCGATTCGGGCACCGTACGGCAGTAGCCTGTCGCCGATTCACGGCCCGGCCGGCGGCTCCGGCACCCGCCGATTCAGACGGCGAACGGCAGGCGACTCCGTCCAATGCAGGCATCGGACGACAGGAGACGCCGGACGACTGGAGACACCGGCCGCCTCAGGCACCGATCGCTCAAGCACCCGCCGATTCAGACCCCGGCCGACAAGAGCCTCCCGCCAATCCAGGCACCCGCCCATGTCAGCACCACCCGGTCCAATCACCCGCCGATACCAGCACCGACCGAGTCAGGCACCAGCCAATCCAGGCGCCAGCCGACTCAGCCGCCAACCGACTCAGGCCCCGCCCGCCCCGCCATCGCCCTCGCGCTCCGCCAGGAAGCGTTCGAATTCCCGGCCGATCTCGTCGGCCGACGGCAGTTCCGCCGGCTCGGCCACCAGACTTCCCCGGCTTTCCGCGCCGGCCACCGCGTCGTACTGATGCTCCAGACCGCTGACCAGCGCGACCAGTTCCTCGTCGCCCTCCGAGATCTGCCGCTCGATCTCCTCCTGGGTCCGCAACGCCTCCGTGCGCAGCGAATGCGCGGCGCCCGGCAGCACCAGGCCGGTCGCGGCCGTCACCGCCTCCAGAGCGGTCAGCGCGGCGTCCGGGTACGCGGAGCGGGCGATGTAGTGCGGTACATGCGCCGCCACTCCCAGGACATCGTGTCCCGCCTCCGCCAGCCGGAATTCGATCAGCGCCTCGGCGCTGCCGGGTACCTGTGCCTCGTCGAAGAAGCCGCCGTGACCGGGCATCAGATCGGTGCGGTTGCCGTGCGGGGTAAGGCCCACGGGGCGGGTGTGCGGGACGCCCATGGGGATGCCGTGGAAGTTCACCGAGAGGCGTACGCCGAGCCGCTCCACGATCTCCTTCACAGCGCTCGCGAAGCGCTCCCACTCGACGTCCGGTTCGGGTCCGGACAGCAGCAGGAACGGAGCGTCGGTGGTGTCCCGTACGAGCCTCAGCTCGATGCTCGGGGTCTCGTAGGCGGTCCAGCGGCTGCGCTCGAAGGTCAGCAGGGGCCGGCGGGCCCGGTAGTCGACGAGGCGGTCGTGGTCGAAGCGGGCGACGACCTCGTTCGGCAGGCCGTCCAGCAGCCGCTCCACGATCTGGTCGCCGGTCTCACCGGCGTCGATGTATCCGTCGAAGTGGTACAGCAGCACCAGTCCGGCGGAGTCCCTGGAGGCAAGCGCCTCGACCTCCGCGAGCCCGCTCGGCTCCCATTCGTACAAACCCTGGGGATCCAACACAGTGACCGCTCCTCCTCGTTCTCATGAGCGGCAACGCACGACCTGGCACAGGCATTCCCGGCAACGGAGATGACCCGGCCCACCGTGCGCACCGCCCGGCCCCACACCAGGCCAGTCCCCCAACGCACCGGTGCCACACACCGACCCCGCCCCGCCCATCCGAAACCGGCTGTTTCCGGCCCCCACAGCCCCACGCGGCCCCATCCGCCCTGCCGCACCCCCAGGCCCCGAAGCCGCACGCCCACGGCAGCCCCCACGCCTCCACCCCCGACGAACGCCACCTCGCCCCGACCCCGGCACCTTCCCCCTCAGAACCATCAACTCCCCCACAAAGGCGGCAAGTTCACTCTCCCTTCCCACCCCAGGCCGAGCCGCCACCAGCCCCCCACGTTCCGTCCGGTTCTCGCCGCCCCCCGCGATCAGCCCCAGCCTCACCCCCACCCACTGCACACCACCGACCCCCACCCCCCAGCACACAACCCCGCCCCGGCCCCGCGCCCCAGACACGACGAAGGCCCGCTCCCCCAAGGGGAACGGGCCTTCGTCTATCGGCTAGTGCCTATCGGCGAGAGCTCAGCTCTGGCCGCCGGCCAGCTTCTCGCGGAGCGCGGCGAGGGCCTCGTCCGACGCCAGGGCGCCGGAGTTGTCCGCCGACTCCGAGGAGTAGGAGCCGCCGCCACCGGCGTTGCCGCCGCCGGCCTGGCCGCCACCCTGCGCCGCCGGCGCCGCAGCACCCTCGGCCGCAGCCTGCTCGTCGGCCTCGCGGGACTTGATGACCTGAGCCTGGTGCTGCTCGAAGCGCTGCTGCGCCTCGGCGTACTGGTTCTCCCACGCCTCGCGCTGGGTCTCGTAGCCCTCGAGCCAGTCGTTGGTCTCGGGGTCGAAGCCCTCGGGGTAGATGTAGTTGCCCTGGTCGTCGTAGGACGCGGCCATGCCGTACAGGGTCGGGTCGAACTCGACCGCCGACGGGTCGGCACCGAAGGACTCGTTGGCCTGCTTCAGCGAGAGGCTGATGCGGCGGCGCTCGAGGTCGATGTCGATGACCTTGACGAAGATCTCGTCGTTGACCTGGACAACCTGCTCCGGGATCTCGACGTGGCGCTCGGCCAGCTCGGAGATGTGGACCAGGCCCTCGATGCCCTCGTCGACGCGCACGAACGCACCGAAGGGAACGAGCTTGGTGACCTTACCCGGGACGACCTGACCGATCTGGTGGGTCCGGGCGAACTGCTGCCACGGGTCTTCCTGGGTCGCCTTGAGCGACAGGGAGACGCGCTCGCGGTCCATGTCGACGTCCAGGACCTCGACCGTGACCTCCTGGCCGACCTCGACAACCTCGGACGGGTGGTCGATGTGCTTCCAGGACAGCTCGGAGACGTGGACGAGACCGTCGACGCCACCCAGGTCCACGAAGGCACCGAAGTTGACGATGGAGGAGACGACGCCGGAGCGCACCTGACCCTTCTGGAGGGTGGTGAGGAAGGTCTGGCGGACCTCGCTCTGGGTCTGCTCCAGCCAGGCACGGCGGGACAGGACCACGTTGTTGCGGTTCTTGTCCAGCTCGATGATCTTGGCCTCGAGCTCCTTGCCCACGTAGGGCTGAAGGTCGCGGACGCGGCGCATCTCGACCAGGGAGGCCGGCAGGAAGCCACGGAGGCCGATGTCGAGGATGAGACCACCCTTGACGACCTCGATGACGGTACCGGTGACGATCCCGTCCTCTTCCTTGATCTTCTCGATCGTGCCCCAGGCGCGCTCGTACTGGGCACGCTTCTTCGAGAGGATCAGGCGGCCTTCCTTGTCCTCCTTCTGGAGGACAAGGGCCTCGATCTCGTCACCGACGGCAACGACCTCGTTGGGGTCGACGTCGTGCTTGATCGAGAGCTCGCGGCTCGGGATGACGCCTTCGGTCTTGTAACCGATGTCGAGCAGGACCTCGTCCCGGTCGACCTTCACGATGACGCCGTCGACGATGTCGCCGTCGTTGAAGTACTTGATCGTCTCGTCGATCGCGGCGAGGAAAGCTTCCTCGTTACCGATGTCGTTGACCGCAACCTGCGGGGTGGTGGCGGTGGTCTCGGTGCTGCTCGTCATGTGGGAAAGGGCTCCGGTACGGACATTGAAGTCGTAGGTACTGCTACGCCGAGAGCCCGTATCGCCTCTGCATAAGCCGGACAGTGTGAAGGGCGAATCTTGGGGAAGCTCGCAAATGCAAAGCATCTGGAACGACCCGAATCGCCTCAAACCGAGGGGACATACATACAGATGCGAGCGCGGCCTGCTCCGTCTGAGGCGCGCAAGCCCGCAGCGCAACTTGTAGCATACGGGGGCAGCCGGACCCGGTCAATGCGCGAACGCGCACACCGGGGGCGGAATACCCCATAACCGGCACACGCGATGTTCCGCGAGGTCGAACGGCCTCACAGTCCCAGCAGCGACAAGCAGAGCAAAGACTACGACGACGGGCGCGATGAACCAAGACCACGAGCCGGAGGCGACCCGCCGTGACGCCTCGGACACCGAAAGCAGCCGGGCCAGCCGTGGGTGGTGGGACCGCAACGCGGACGAGTACCAGAGCGAGCACGGTGCGTTCCTCGGGGACGACCGGTTCATCTGGGGTCCCGAGGGGCTGGACGAGGCGGAGGCCGCGCTGCTCGGGCCGGCCGCCGAGCTGAAGGGGCGGCGGATCCTGGAGATCGGGGCCGGCGCGGCGCAGTGCTCCCGCTGGCTGGCGGCGCAGGGCGCGCTTCCGGTGGCGCTGGACCTCTCCCACCGGCAGCTCCAGCACGCGCTGCGGATCGCGGACGGCGCGGCGGAGGACGCCGTCGGGCTGGTGGAGGCGGACGCCGGGGCGCTGCCGTTCCGCGACCACAGTTTCGATCTCGCCTGCTCCGCCTATGGCGCGTTGCCGTTCGTCGCCGATCCGGTGCGGGTGCTGCGGGAGGTGCGCAGGGTGCTGCGGCCGGGGGGCCGGTTCGTCTTCTCCGTCTCCCACCCGATCCGGTGGGCCTTCCCCGACGAGCCGGGGCCGGAGGGGCTGTCGGTGGCGGCGTCCTATTTCGACCGCACGCCGTATGTGGAACAGGACGAGGCCGGCCGGGCCGTGTATGTCGAGCACCACCGGACGCTGGGTGACCGGGTACGGGACGTGGTGGCCGCCGGGTTCCGGCTGGAGGATCTCGTCGAACCGGAATGGCCCGAGTGGAACACCCAGGAGTGGGGCGGCTGGTCCCCGCTGCGCGGGCATCTGATCCCGGGGACGGCGATCTTCGTGTGTACGGCGGAGTCTTAGGGCTGCCTTTCAGGAGTTGTAGGCGGATCGGAGGCCCGGGGCAGCGGGCCGGGGTGTGGGGCCGGGGCGGCAGACTGGGGGCGTGATCCGCCGTGACGCCCTTGCCCAGCTGCCCGTCCGTACCGCGTTGCCCGCGCTCCGTGCCGCCCTCGACGGGCCCGGGAGCGCGGTGCTGTGCGCCCCGCCGGGTACCGGAAAGACGACGCTGGTGCCGCTGGATCTGGCGGGGCTGACCGGCGAGGGGCCGGTGCGGCGGGTGCTGGTCGCCGAGCCGCGCCGGATGGCGGCCCGTGCGGCCGCGCGGCGGATGGCCTGGCTCCTGGGCGAGGAGGTCGGCACGGGGGCTCCCCCGGCGCAGGGCTGGGGGAAGGTGGGGTTCACGGTGCGGGGTGAGCGCCGGGCCGGGCCCCGTACCACCGTGGAAGTGGTGACCACCGGAGTGCTGCTTCAGCGGCTTCAGCGCGATCCGGAGCTGGCCGGGGTCGATGTGGTGGTGCTCGACGAGTGCCATGAGCGGCATCTCGACGCCGATACCGCCGCGGCCTTCCTCCTGGACGTACGGGAGACGCTGCGGCCCGAGCTGCGGCTGGTGGCGGCGTCCGCCACTACGGACGCGGAGGGGTGGGCGCGGCTGCTGGGCGGTGCGCGGGGCGCGGCGCCGGTGGTCGAGGCGGCGGGCGTGTCGCATCCCGTGGAGGTGGTGTGGGCGCCGCCGGAGCGGGCGGTGCGGCCGGCGCACGGGACGCGTGTGGATCCGGCACTGCTGACGCATGTGGCGGGAGTGGTACGGCGGGCGCTGCGCGAGCGGTCGGGGGATGTGCTGTGTTTCCTTCCCGGTGTCGGGGAGATCGGGCGGGTCGCCGGGGAGCTGGCGGGCGTGGACGCCGAGGTGCTTCAGGTGCACGGGCGGGCGCCGGCGGCGGTGCAGGACGCCGTATTGGCGGGCGGGAACGGCGTACGGCGGGTGGTGCTGGCGACGTCGGTGGCGGAGTCCAGCCTGACCGTGCCGGGCGTGCGGGTGGTGGTGGACAGCGGGCTGGCGCGGGTGCCGCGGACGGATCACGCGCGGGGGCTCAGCGCGCTCACCACCGTGCGGGCCTCCAGGGCGGCGGCCCGGCAGCGGGCCGGCCGGGCGGGGCGGGAGGCACCGGGGGCGGTGTACCGCTGCTGGCCGGAGGGTGAGGACGGGCGGCTGCCGGCGTTCCCCGATCCGGAGATCAGGGTGGCCGATCTGACGGCGTTCGCCCTTCAGGCGGCCTGCTGGGGTGATCCGGCGGCGGACGGCCTGGCCCTGCTGGACGCGCCGCCGGCCGGTGCGCTGGCCGCGGCGCGGGAGGTGCTGACGGCGATCGGTGCGGTGGACGGGGCCGGCCGGGCGACGGAGCGGGGCGCGCGTATGGCGCGGCTCGGACTGCATCCGCGGCTGGCGCGGGCCCTGCTGGACGGGGCGCCGCAGGCCGGGGTGCGGCGGGCGGCGGAGGTGGTCGCCCTGCTGAGCGAGGAGCCGCCGCGGGCCTATGGGGACGATCTGGCGGCGGCGTGGCGTACCGCGCGGCGGGGCGGCGATGCGTACGGGGCCAGGTGGCGGCAGGAGGCGCGGCGGCTGGCGTCGGCGGCCGGGGAGCCGCGTAACGGGTCGGGCGGGGACGGCGGCCGGGACGCCGGCGCGCCGCTCACGGACGATGCCGTGGCCGGGCTCGTCGCCGCGCTGGCGTTCCCGGAGCGGGTGGCGCGGGCCCGTGGTGGCGGGAGTTACCTCATGGCGTCCGGGACGGGGGCCGAGACCGCGGGGGCGGGGGCGCCGGGCGGATGGGGGCAGCGGCCGGGGCCGACGGGCACGGGAGGCGGTTCGGGGCTGCGGGACGCGGAGTGGCTGGCGGTGGCGGTGGCGGACCGGCCGGTGGCGGCCGCGTCGGCGCGGGTGCGGCTGGCGGCGGTGATCGACGAGGCGACGGCCCGGGCGGCGGCGCCGGCGTTGTACGCGTCCGGTGAGGAGGTCCACTGGTCGGACGGGGACGTGGTGGCCCGGCGGGTGACCCGGCTGGGGGCGATCGAACTGGCGGCCCGGCCGCTGACCGCGCCCGACCCCGGGCTGCTGCGGGACGCGGTGCTGGCGGGCCTGCGGCGGGAGGGGCTCGGGCTGCTGCGGTGGTCGGCCGCCGCGGTGTCGTTGCGGCAGCGGATGGCGTTCCTGCACCGGGAGTTGGGCGCGCCCTGGCCCGATGTCTCGGATGCGGCGCTGCTGGACTGCGTCGAGGAATGGCTGGGGGTGGAGCTCGGGCGGGCGCGGCGGCGGGCCGATCTGGAGCGGATCGATGCGGGGCAGGCGCTGGCCCGGCTGCTGCCGTGGGCGACCGGCGAAGCGGCCCGCTTCGACGAGCTGGCGCCGGAGCGTCTCGAGGTGCCGAGCGGTTCCCGGGTGCGGGTGGATTACGGCGGTGCGCAGCCGGTGCTGGCGGTCAAGCTCCAGGAGCTGTTCGGCCGGCAGGAGTCGCCGCGGGTGGCCGGCGGGCGGGTGCCGGTGCTGGTGCATCTGCTCTCCCCCGCGGGGCGTCCGGCCGCCGTCACGGCCGATCTCGCCTCGTTCTGGCGGGACGGCTACCGGTCCGTGCGCGCGGAGTTGCGCGGCCGCTACCCGAAGCATCCCTGGCCGGAGGATCCGTCGACGGCGGAGCCGACGCGGCACACGTCGGCGCGGCTCAGGCGGGGCTGAGCCGCGTCACGGGCGGCCGCCGCCCGCTCCGTCGCCGGCCGGCACCTGGGCCGCTGCGGGGGCGGGGCGGCGGCCGCGGGCTTCGAGGTACAGGCTCAGGGCGAGCAGCGCGGCGCCGAGGAGCAGGAAGCCCCAGGGGAGGTAGCGGGTGAGCAGCAGGACGAGGGTGCGCTGTGAGGTCACCAGGGCCACGGTGGAGTCGACGTAGTCGTCGCGCATCTTCACATGGCCGGCGAAGGCGGTGACCTTGCCGCCGCCGGGCAGCAGATCGCCGCCGCGCAGCTCTTCTTTGTGGATCTCCTGGCCGTTGACCGGGGCGCCGGTGACGGGCTCGACCCAGAACATCCGCTTGGTGGTGTACCAGCGGGTGGTGCCCATCTTCGCGACGGACTGCGGGGTGATGCCCTTGACCGGCATCTTCTTGGGGAGGGCGACCTTGGTCCAGGGGATGGTCTGCTCGAAGTAGTAGACCTCCAGGCCGCGGAAGGTGCGGGCCCCCTTGTAGTGGATGGGGGCCGAGGTGCGGGTCTGGGCGTCGAAGTAGGTGTAGTCGCGCCGCTCGGTGAGGAACGGCCACTTGAACTCGATGCCCTCCCGGCGCACCGGGTCGCCGTCGACCATCTCGCCGGTGGCGTGCACCGGTTCCTGGGAGTGCGCGTCGAAGAGATAGCGCTCGGGGATCGCGGAGACCATCTTGCCGTCGGGTCCGGCGACGTAGGACAGCGCGTCCCAGACGACGATGTCCCGGCCCGCGGACTTCTCGATCCGGTCGGAGGCCGCCACATCGCCCTTGAGGGTCTGCACGATGGTGACCTTCGGGACGCGCTCGGCCTTCATCGTCCCGTAGTTGAGGAGGGTGGCGGGCCGGGCCTCCAGGACCATGTCCTGGTACTGACCGGGCGGGATCTTGGCGAGCCGGGGGAAGGCGTACCACCGCATCAGCGGGGACAGCGCGGTGAAGAAGACGGCGCAGGCGAGCAGCACCAGGCTCGACCGGCGGCGCATGCCGCGGGCCGGGCGGCGGCGGCCGGGGCCGGGCGGCGGGCCGTCGGGGGTCCTCGGGGTGGGAGCGGTACGGCGCATGGCGGTCGTCCCTCCCTCAGGGGTGCTTGGGGACGGTGGTCAGCAGCGGTTTGGGGGAGGTCGTGCCGCTGGGGGCGCCGGTCGCCGTGAGGGTGAGGACGAGGGCGAACGCCGCGGCCAGTCCGACCGCGGCTGCTGTCAGGGCGCGCATGGTCGGCCTCCCGGGAGCTGATACGGCGTCAGGGCGGGGGCACCGTAGCAACGGGCGGCGCAGATGAGAACACGTGGCACCGCCGTCCTGCCCGGGACGGCGGGCAGGACGGCGGAGGCATACCGGGCGCGGACGCCGGCCCGGGGTGCGGAACCGGCCGCGCGGACGAGCCGGTTGGCGTGGTCAGGCGCCGGCCGGGGCGGCGACCTTCAGCTTGACGGTGAGGACGGCGCCGTCGGCGGTGGTCAGCCTCAGCAGGAACGTTCCCGAGTGCGCGTCGGTGTAGATCTTCGGGAGTTTCAGCAGGCCGTTGGCGTCCGTGGTGAGCCCGGTGAGCGTGCGGACCGGCTTGTCCTCGGCGTCGCCGGTGGCCCCGGGGTCCTTGAAGTAGGGGCCCTTGTCGTTCTCCACGGGCTGCTTCGGGTCGTTGGTGATCATGGTGGCGGTGACCGCCACGCCCGCCGCGCTCTTGCCCTGATAGGTCGCCTTGATCTCGACCGCGTCCTCCGCGAAGGCCTTTCCGGCGGTCGCCGTCAGCTCCTTGTCCGAGGTACGGGCGAGCTTGTCGGCCTTCGGGGCGGGCTTGGCCTTGACGGTGGCGCCGACCTCGACGGCAGGCGTGGTGTGCCGCACGGTGCTGACCCGGATGCGGAAGTCCCCGGTCCGGTCGCCCGCGCGCAGGGTGGGGGCGGTGGCCAGGCCGTCCTTGTCCGTCGTGACGGTGACGGTGGTCGCGTCACCGGGGAAACGGGCGTCGGTGGCCGGGGGAAGGGTGAAGCGGACGGGGACGCCGGCGACGGCCTTGCCCCCGGCGTCCTGGGCGCGGACCTGGGGCGGGGTGGCGAACTCGGTGCCCGCGGTGGTGCTCAGGTCCTTGTCACCGACCCGTACGAGGGTGGTGGGGTGCGCGGGCTCGGGGTTGGGGGTGGGCTTCTGGGTGGGGGGCTCCGTGCCGCCCGGTGTGGGGCGGTTGCCGTCCGGGCGCCCCGGCTTGCCGGGGTGCTGCTGTCCCTTACCGGGCTTGCCGGGCTTGTCGGAGCCGCCGGGGCGCGGGCTCTTGCCCGGCTTGGCGCCGGGGCCGCGGCCGTGGTGCGGCCGGCCTTCGGACCGGCCGCCGCTGTCGCCGTCGGACCGGCCGGCGTCGCGGTGGACCGGCAGCACACCCTTGCCGTCCGGCACCTCGTGGGTGCCGTTCCGGTAGAACGCGTACCAGGACAGCACCGTGCGCAGATACTCCTCGGAGTGGTTGTAGCCGAGGATCGCCCGGTCCAGGTCGTTCTGGACCGTCAGATCGCGGCCGCCGGCGCAGAGATAGTGGCCGGCGGCGAGCGCCGCGTCGAAGACGTTATGGGGGTCCTTCTTGCCGTCGCCGTTGCCGTCGGCGCCCCAACCGGTGCCGTCGGGGCCGCCGTCGGACCACGTGGACGGGATGAACTGCATCGGGCCCACGGCACGGTCGTGGGTGAGGTCGCCGTCATAGCGGCCGGCGTCGGTGTCGGTGATCCGCGCGAAACCGTGGCCGTTGAGCTGCGGGCCGAGTATCGGCCGGAGGGTGGTGCCCTCGGCGTCGACCGCGCCGCCGCGCGCCTGGCCGGATTCGACCTTGCCGATCCCGGCGAGCAGCTGCCAGGGCAGCCGGCAGCCCGGGTCGGAGGCGTCGATCGCGGTCGCGGCCTTCCTGTACGCGGCCAGGACGGTGGCGGGGAGGCCGGCCTCGGCGGGTCCCCGGCCGGTGGCGGGGCCCTTGCCGGTGTGCGGCGAACCGTGCGGCGGCACCGGGCTCTTGAGGGGCGGCAGGTCGGTGTAGTACGCGGAACCGCCGTCGATCGGGACATCGGCGGGGGGCGGGGCCGGCCGCCGCTTCGCTGCCGCGGCGCCGGTGGCTCCCGGCGCCTGAGAGGCGGTCAGCGCGGCCAGCACCAGGGCCGCCACGGCCGTCGAGGCCGCTCCCCTTTGGAGCCGCCGTCGGAATGTGGCTGCCATACGTGGTTCCCCTCCGCATTGCCTGACCGCGCTCCTGACGCGGTATCGCGCTCCCCAGCGCACCAACTCAGGCGAGACTACGACAACTCGGGCCTGGCATCTACTACCCACTTCAGACACATAATGACTCGAATCGATCAAGGAGAGGCCCATGCCGTTCACGCTCAGCCATGCTGCCGCCGTGCTCCCGGCCATCCGGCGGACCGGGGCGGCCCGCGGTCCGCTGGTCGCCTCGGCGCTCGTGGCGGGGTCGTTCGCACCCGATATGACGTACTACGCGGACACCCTGGTTCCCGGTGGCATGGCCTTCGGCGAGTTCACCCACTCACTGCCGGGTGTGCTGACCGTGGATGTGCTGGTCACCGCGGCGCTCGTGGGTGGCTGGCTGCTGGTACGCGAGCCGTTGACCGCGCTGGTGCCCCGAGCGTGGCGCGGCACGGTCCACAGCTTCGTCCGCGGCCGGTCCTGGCGACCCCGGGGGACGGGTGAACTCGCCGCCCTGGTGGGCTGGTTCGCGGTCTCGGCGGTACTCGGGGCGGCGACCCATGTGGTCTGGGACGCCTTCACCCACCCGGGCCGCTGGGGCACCCGGCTGGTGCCCGGCCTGGACCGGGTGGTGGGCGGCCTGCCGGTCTGCACCTACGTCCAGTACGGCACCTCGGCGCTCGCACTGGCGGCGATGGCTGCGTTCCTGTGGCCGGTGCTCCGGGGCGGCGGTACCGCGGCGTCCGGGCTGCCGGCGCCGGCCTCGGTCCCGGAGCTATCCGTACGCCTGCGACTGCTGCTGACCGTCCCGCTCGCGCTGTGTGTGGCGGCCGGCGCCGTGCACCGTGTCCTGCGGGCGCGCGCCGTGTACGGGCCCGGGGCGGGCGCGCTCGACTACCTCCCGTCCGCGCTCTTCGGCGCCGGGGCCGGTCTCGTCCTCGGGCTGCCGCTCTACGCGGTGGCCGTACGACTGCTGCACCACCGCGGCCTCCGCAACCGGGCAGCCGACGCCACGGGCCTGCCGCCGACGCCCGCGGCGCGGACCGTGCCCCGGGCGGTGGCGCCGTCCGGTGCCGCGGCCGCGTCGCGCGTGGCGCCGTCGGGTTCCGCGCCGCCGTCGCCCGTGGCGCCGTCCGGTGCCGCGGCCACGTCGCCGAACTCGCCGTCCCCCACGGAGTGACGGCGCCCGACGGGCCTGCTCGCACCCGCGCCGCCGCGTCCCGTCGGGCTACTCGACGAGCGCCGGGCCGGGCTCCGGCACCAGGGCCGGGGCCGCGCGCCGGGCGGCCCGCAGCAGGAAGGCGCCGCAGACGAAGCCGACGACGGCCGCCAGCAGATGTCCGATGGTGGTGAAGTCGGGCAGCACCCCGCTCCAGTCACCGCCGAGCACCGGCCAGGCGACGACTCCGGCCGCCGCGAGCAGGCGCGCCCGGGGCAGCAGCAGCGCACCCGCCGCGAGCACCGTCTCGGCCCCGTAGCTGATGCCGAAGTCGGGGGCGTGCCGGACGCTGTCCGGGTACCAGCCGTGGGCGAGGGCCACGTGGATCACCGGCACGGTGAACAGCGTCGCCGCGAGATGCCCCAGGACGAAGATGCCGCAGGCGCGTACCGGCCCGTACCGTCGTTCCAGCCACGCCAGGCACACGGCGACGCCGAGGCCGAGCGTGATCAGCGTGCCGGCGAAGGCCTCCGAGGCGACCTCGGTCAGCGTGCCGTCGAAGAACAGCAGGCTGCCCGCCAGCACCCGGACCGGACGGTCCTGAAGATTGTCCAGATGGGTACTGACGCCGAGCACCATCCGCTGGGCCTCCGCGGTGGACAGCACCGCGGTGCACCACACATGGGTCGCCAACAGCAGTGCGAGATAGCCGACGGTGACCGGGCTACGGGAGACATAGGTGCCCAGGGCGCGGGCCACACGACGCATCACGGGGTGATCAAAGCACAGCGCTTCCGAGCGGAACACGCTCCATGACGCAGGGGGCGACGACCGGTTTCAAGCCACCGCCGAGCGGGCCCGAGCGGTCGCAACTCGCTGCGGTGCGGGCCGGGTTGAGGGGTGCGGCGGGTGGTGGCGCGGGGCGTCCGCGCCACCACCGCTTCCCGGCTCAGTGGGCCGCCGACTCCCAGTCCTTGCCGAAGCCGACGGAGACGTCCAGAGGGGCGCTCAGTTCGGCCGCGGCGGCCATTTCGCGGCGGACCAGTTCCTCGACCTGCTTGCGTTCGCCGGGGGCCACCTCGACGACGATTTCGTCATGGACCTGGAGCAGCAGCCGGGACTCCAGCTCCGCGGTCCGCAGCGCCGCGTCGACCCGCAGCATCGCGATCTTGACGATATCGGCGGCGGTGCCCTGGATCGGGGCGTTGAGCGCCATCCGCTCGGCCGTTTCGCGGCGCTGGCGGTTGTCGCTGTTGAGGTCGGGGAGGTAGCGGCGGCGGCCGAGCATCGTCTCCGTGTAGCCGGTGGCGCGGGCCTCCTCCACGACGCGCTGGAGGTAGTCGCGCACCCCGCCGAACCGCTCGAAGAAGTTGTCCATCAGCTTGCGGGCCTCATCGGGCTGGATGCCCAGCTGCTGGGAGAGGCCGAAGGCCGACAGGCCGTACGCCAGGCCGTAGGACATCGCCTTGATCTTGCGGCGCATCTCCGGGTCGACCTTGGTCTTGTCGACCGAGAAGACATGCGAGGCGACGGTGGTGTGCAGGTCCTCACCGGAGGTGAACGCCTCGATCAGGCCCTCGTCCTCGGAGAGATGGGCCATCACCCGCAGCTCGATCTGGCTGTAGTCGGCGGTCAGCAGCGAGTCGAAGCCCTCGCCGACGACGAAGCCTCGGCGGATCGCCCGGCCCTCGTCCGTGCGCACCGGGATGTTCTGGAGATTGGGGTCGGTGGAGGACAGCCGGCCGGTGGCCGCCACCGTCTGGTTGAAGGTGGTGTGGATCCGGCCGTCGGCGGCGATGGTCTTGATCAGGCCCTCGACGGTCGTGCGCAGCTTGGCCTGCTCACGGTGCCGGAGCATGATCACCGGGAGCTCGTTGTCGGTCTGCGCGGCCAGCCAGGCGAGCGCATCGGCGTCGGTGGTGTAACCCGTCTTGGTCTTCTTGGTCTTGGGCAGGCCCAGCTCGCCGAAGAGGACCTCTTGCAGCTGCTTGGGCGAGCCCAGGTTGAACTCATGGCCCGCGGCGGCGTGCGCCTCCTTGACGGCCTGCTGGACCGCGCCGGCGAACTGCTGCTCCATCCGCTCCAGCCAGCCCCGGTCAGCGGCGATACCGGCCCGCTCCATCCGGGCCAGCAGCACGCTGGTCGGCAGCTCCACATCGCGCAGCAGCCCGGCCGCGCCGACCTCCGCCAGCTTCGTCTCGAACGCCGTCCCCAGATCGAGGACCGTACGGGCCTGCCCCATCAGGGCGTCCGCCTCGGCCTCCTCGTCCGCGCCGAACGCCAGCTGGCCGTCACCGGCCGCCGCCGGGGCGAGATCACGCCCCAGGTATTCGACGGACAGGGCGTCCAGGGCGAAGGAGCGGCGGCCGGGCTTGACCAGATAGGCGGCCAGCGCGGTGTCCATGGTGACGCCGTCGATGGTCCAGCCGTGCTCGCCGAAGACCCTCATCAGGCCCTTGGCGTTGTGCATCACCTTGGGGCGGGCGGCGTCCGCGCTCCAGGCGGCGAAGGCCCGCTCGTCGGCCTCGTCGAGCTGGGACGGGTCGAACCAGGCGGCCGGGCCGTCGGCGGCGGCCAGCGCGACCTCGGCGACACTTCCGCTGCCCAGCGTCCACACATCGACGGTGGCCACGCCCAGCGGTCCGGTGCCGTGCTCGGCCAGCCACGGAGCGAGTTCGCCCGCGCCGATGACCGTGCCGTCCACCTCGACGCCGGGGGCGGGGGCGGCCTCGTCGGCGGCCTCGGCGGCGCCCGGGTCGACGGCGTGCAGCCGGTCCCGCAGGCCCTGGTTGCGGATCTCCAGGGCGTTGAGGAACACCGAGAGCGCCTCGCGGTCGTACGCCTCGCGGGTCAGCTCCGCCGGGCCGCACGGCAGCTCGACATCGCGCACCATCTCCGTCAGCCGGCGGTTGAGCTTCACCGCCTCCAGGTGCTCGCGGAGGTTGGCACCCGCCTTGCCCTTGACCTCGTCGACGCGCTCCACCAGCTCGGCGAACGAACCGAACTGGTTGATCCACTTCGTGGCGGTCTTCTCGCCGACGCCCGGGATGCCGGGGAGGTTGTCGGACGGGTCGCCGCGCAGCGCGGCGAAGTCCGGGTACTGGGCGGGGGTCAGGCCGTACTTCTCGAAGACCTTCTCCGGGGTGAAGCGGGTCAGCTCCGACACACCCTTGGTGGGGTAGAGGACCGTGACATCGTCGGAGACCAGCTGGAAGGAGTCGCGGTCGCCGGTGACGATCGAGACCTTGAAGCCCTGCGCGGTGGCCTGCTCGGTGAGGGTGGCGATGACGTCGTCGGCCTCGAAGCCGTCGATCGCGAACCGCTTCACCCGCATCGCGTCGAGCAGCTCACCGATCAGCTCGACCTGGCCCTTGAACTCGTCGGGCGTCTTGGAACGGTTCGCCTTGTAGTCGGCGAATTCCTCGGACCGCCAGGTCTTGCGGGAGACGTCGAACGCCACCGCGAAATGCGTGGGCGCCTCGTCGCGCAGGGTGTTCGCGAGCATCGACGCGAAGCCGTAGATCGCATTGGTCGGTTGTCCCGTGACGGTCGTGAAATTCTCCACGGGCAGGGCGAAGAACGCCCGGTATGCCATGGAATGCCCGTCCATCAGGAGCAGGCGGGGACGACCGCCCGCCGCCGCTTCGGTCCCGGTCGCTTCGCTCTTCTTCGCTGCCTTTGCTGCCACGCCCCCGATCCTGCCACGCCCCACTGACAATCCCCGCCGCGGCGGCCCCGCACCTGGCCGCACACCGCTCCGCCCCCTCGCCGCACACCGCTCCGGACCGCGCCACGCGCCCGGCCGCCCTCCCCGGCCCGCACCTGCGGCGATCACCTCTACACCGCCCCGCGCGTCCGTGACAGGATCTGATGTGTACCGCAACGATCCGCCGGTGTTGGCGGAGCAGCTCACGGCTCAAGGGAGAGCGCCATGGCAGGCAAGCCGCCCGCGTCGGACCCCGTCCAGGACGCGCCCCAGGTCAGCGCACCCCAGCACGCCGCCGTCGGGCTGCCGGCGATCACCCACGCGCTGCGCATGTCCCAGCAGCAGATGGGTGTGCGCCGTACCGCCCTCACCCTGCTGCGGGTCAACCAGCCGGACGGGTTCGACTGCCCCGGCTGCGCCTGGCCCGAGCCCGACAAGCCGCACACCGCCGAATTCTGTGAGAACGGCGCCAAGGCCGTCGCCGAAGAGGCCACGCTGCGCCGCGTCACCCCGGACTTCTTCGCCGAGCACTCCGTCGCCGATCTCGCGAACCGCAGCGGCTACTGGCTCGGCCAGCAGGGCCGCCTCACCCACCCCATGTACCTCGCCGAGGGCGCCGACCACTACGAGCCGGTGACCTGGGAGCAGGCCTTCGACATCGTCGGCGAGGAGCTGACCGCCCTCGACTCCCCCGACGAGGCCGTCTTCTACACCTCGGGCCGCACCAGCAACGAGGCCGCCTTCCTCTACCAGCTCTTCGCCCGCGAATTCGGCACCAACAACCTCCCCGACTGCTCCAACATGTGCCATGAGTCGTCGGGCTCCGCCCTGACGGAGACCATCGGCATCGGCAAGGGAAGCGTCCTCCTGGAGGACCTCTACAAAGCCGACCTGATCATCGTCGCCGGCCAGAACCCGGGCACCAACCACCCGCGGATGCTCACCGCCCTGGAGAAGGCCAAGGCCGGCGGCACGAAGATCATCTCGATCAACCCGCTGCCCGAAGCCGGACTGGAACGCTTCAAGAACCCGCAGACGCCGCGCGGTCTGGCCGGCGGCGGCACCGCGCTCACCGACCTCTTCCTCCAGGTACGCCTCGGCGGCGACCAGGCACTCTTCCGCGCCCTCAACCGCCTCCTCCTCGACACCGAGGGAGCCCTCGACGAGGACTTCATCGGTGAACACACCCACGGCTTCGAGGAGTTCGCGCGCACGGCCCGCGCCGATGACGACTGGGACGAGACACTGCGCGCCACCGGCCTGACCCGCGCGGAGATCGACCGCGCGCTCGCCATGGTCCTCTCGTCGAAGCGCACCATCGTGTGCTGGGCCATGGGCCTGACCCAGCACAAGCACTCCGTCCCCACCATCCGGGAAGTCGTCAACTTCCTCCTGCTGCGCGGCAACATCGGCCGCCCCGGCGCCGGCGTCTGCCCGGTACGCGGTCACAGCAACGTCCAGGGCGACCGCACCATGGGCATCTTCGAGCGACCCGCGCCCGCCTTCCTCAACGCCCTGGAGAGGGAGTTCGGCTTCGCCCCGCCCCGGGAGCACGGCCTCGATGTCGTCCGCGCCATCCGCGCGCTGCGCGACGGACAGGCCAAGGTGTTCTTCGCGATGGGCGGCAACTTCGTCTCCGCCACCCCCGACACCGACGTCACCGAGGCCGCCATGCGCCGCGCCCGGCTGACCGTCCATGTCTCCACCAAGCTCAACCGCTCGCATGTGATCACCGGCGCCCGCGCACTGATCCTGCCGACGCTGGGCCGTACGGAACGCGATGTGCAGACCGGCCCGGACGGCGCGCCCGCCGAACAGTTCGTGACGGTCGAGGACTCCATGGGCATGGTGCACGCCTCCCGCGGCCGCCTGGCGCCCGCCGGCCCAAAGCTGCTGTCCGAGACGGCCATCGTCGCCCGGCTGGCCCGCCGGGTCCTGGGCGCCGGAAGCCGCACCCCCTGGGAGGAGTTCGCGCGGGACTACGCGACGATCCGCGACCGTATCGCCCATGTCATCCCGGGCTTCGAGGACTTCAACACCAGGGTGGCCCGCCCCGGAGGCTTCGCCCTTCCGCACGCCCCCAGGGACAGCCGCAGCTTCCCCACCGCCACCGGGAAGGCCAACTTCACCGCCGCGCCCGTCGAGTACCCCACCGCCCCCGAAGGGCGGCTGCTGCTCCAGACACTGCGCTCCCACGACCAGTACAACACCACCGTCTACGGCCTCGACGACCGCTACCGCGGCATCAAGAACGGCCGCCGGGTGGTGCTCGTCCACCCCGACGACGCCCGCGAACGGGGCCTGGCCGACGGCGCGTACACCGACCTGGTCAGCGAATGGACGGACGGCAGCGAGCGGCGCGCGCCCGGCTTCCGCGTCGTGCACTACCCGACGGCCCGCGGCTGCGCGGCCGCCTACTACCCCGAGACCAATGTCCTCATCCCGCTCGACCACACCGCCGACACCAGCAACACCCCCGCCGCCAAGTCGATCGTGATCCGCCTGGAGAGCCCCCGGGAGGACTGACCGCCCACGGGGCGGCCGGCGGGAACAACGACCCCGCGCTGAGCGCTTGCTCAGGGGCCTGATAGGAACAGGCACGGATCGACGACGATCACGGGCGAGCGAACGGAGCCGTAGGCATGGGTGAGCGCAGCACCACCAAATTTCCGCAGGAGATCCTCGACCAGTGGGCCGGCCTCGGCCTCGACCTGCCCTCCTTCTTCTCCGCCGGCCACCTCGGCGAGCGGATGAGCGTGCAGGTCACCGAAGCCGCCCCCGAGCGCATCGTCGGCACCATGCCCGTCGAGGGCAACACCCAGCCCTACGGACTGCTGCACGGCGGCGCCTCGGCCGTCCTCGCCGAGACCCTCGGCTCCGTCGGCGCCATGCTGCACGGCGGCCCCACCAAGCTCGCCGTCGGCGTCGACCTGAACTGCACCCACCACCGCGGTGTCCGCTCCGGACTGGTCACCGGCGTCGCCACCCCCGTCCACCGTGGCCGCTCCACCGCCACCTACGAGATCGTGATCACCGACGAACAGGACAAGCGGGTCTGCACCGCCCGGCTGACCTGCATGCTGCGCGAGGTGGACACCGACGCCTACCGCGCCTGATCCGCCCCGGCCGGCGCTCCGCCGGCCGCCGTCACGGCCCCGCCCCCGGCCTCGGGAGCGGGGCCGTCCGCATATCCGTAACTCTGAGTAACCCGCGTTCCGTGCGTCGCCCGGCGCAACTCCCGTACCCCCCACGGGCATCGGCACCACACTGACCGGCGCATCCGCTATCCGGACGCCGTTCCGTCACCACGCGCCCCATCCCCCCGTGGAAGTGCGAGTTCACCCTCCGCACCGCGTTCGCCCTGCGGTGTAAGGACCATAACGGCATAACACTCATCGAAGGTCATAACAAGAGCGTCACATCCTGGTCGGCGCCTCTGCCGGTGCGACGAACACCGGCTTAGAGTCACCGCCAGTCACCGCGCCGCCGGGCCCGCTGACGGAGCACGCACCCTTGCGCTCCAGCTCGCCCGGCCGCGGAACGGCCATGCGACAGCCGTGGCCGCGCCAGGGAAAGGACTGATCGTGCGTCACCGTTCCTTGCTTCTCCTCACCACCGCAGTCACCGCCGGCGCCCTCACGCTCTCCGCGTGCGGCTCCCGCGGCGACAACAAGAGCGGCGACGGCTCCAAGACCACCGTCGTCATCGGCCTCGACGCCCCCACCACCGGCGAGCTCTCCGCTCTGGGCCTGGGCATCCGCAACTCCGCCCAGCTCGCCATCGACAACGCCAACAAAACCGGCGAGGTCAAGGGCGTCACCTTCAAGCTCCAAGCCCTCGACGACAAGGCCCTCCCCAACGTCGGCCAGCAGAACGCCACCAAACTCGCCGGCGACAAGGACGTGCTCGGCGTCGTCGGCCCGCTCAACTCCGGCGTCGCCCAGTCCATGCAGCAGGTCTCCAAGCAGAACAACCTCACCCTGATCTCGCCGGCGAACACCACGCCCGACCTCACCCAGGGCAAGGACTGGAAGCAGAACAAGCGCGTCCGCCCCTTCCCCACCTACTTCCGCACCGCCACCACCGACGAGGTGCAGGGCGCCTTCGACGGCCAGTACGCGTGGGAGAAGATGAAGGTCAAGAAGGCCTATGTGATCGACGACCAGAAGACCTACGGCGTCGGCCTCGCCTCCTCCTTCAAGGACCAGTTCAGCAAGCTCGGCGGAAAGATCGCCGGCACCGAACACGTCAGCCCCGACGACCGTGACTTCAAGGCCGTCGTCTCCAAGGTCAAGTCCGCCAAGCCCGACCTGGTCTTCTACGGCGGCGAATACCCCGCCTCCGGCCCGCTCAGCCAGCAGCTCAAGGACGGCGGCGTCACCGTTCCCCTCATGGGCGGCGACGGCATGTACAGCGGCGACTACATCAAGCTCAACAAGAAGGCACAGGGCGACTACGCCTCCTCCGTCGGCAAGCCCGTCGAAGAGCTCCCCTCCGCCAAGAAGTTCATCGCCGACTACAAGGCAGCCGGCTTCAAGGAGTCCTACGAGGCCTACGGCGGCTCCACCTACGACTCGACCTGGGCCATCATCCAGGCCGTGAAGAAGGTCGTCGAGGACAACGACGGCAAGCTCCCCGACGACGCCCGCAAGAAGGTCGTCGACGCGATGAACAAGGTCACCTTCGACGGTGTCACCGGCCCCATCGCCTTCGACAAATACGGCGACACCACCAACACCATGATCACCGCCTACCAGGTGGACAAGGGGAAGTGGGCCTCCCGCTTCAGCGCCGAATTCAAGAAGTTCGACAAGAGCTGACCAACCGCACCACTCCTCATCACCACGGGCCGCGCCAGGACGCACCACGACCCTGGCGCGGCCCGTGGCACACCGGGACACCCCGGCTTCTCCTCACTCCCACGCAACGGAGGCCCTGCGGTGAGCGAACTGCCGCAACAGCTGGCCAACGGACTCATCCTCGGCGCGATGTACGGTCTCATCGCGATCGGCTACACGATGGTCTACGGAATCGTCCAGCTCATCAACTTCGCCCATGGCGAGATCTTCATGGTCGGCGGCTTCGGAGCGCTCAGCGTCTACCTGGCGCTGCCGTCCGGTACCTCGCTGATCCTCGCCCTGCCGGCCATGCTCCTCGGCGGTATCGCCGTATCCGTCCTCGTCGGCATCGCAGCGGAACGATTCGCCTATCGTCCGCTGCGCGGCGCCCCACGCCTCGCCCCCCTCATCACCGCCATCGGCCTGTCCATCGCCCTCCAGCAAGCCATCTGGAAGTGGTACCCCGACGGCAAACAGGCCCGCGTCTTCCCCCAGTTCAAGGGCCACGCCTTCGACATCCTCGGCGCCACCGTCCAGCGCGGCGACCTCTTCGTCCTCATCGCCGCCCCCGCCTGCATGATCGCCCTCGGCTTCTTCGTCGCCAAGACCCGCAGCGGCCGCGCCATGCAGGCCACCGCGCAGGACCCCGACACCGCCAAGCTCATGGGCATCAACACCGACCGCATCATCGTCCTGGCCTTCGCCATCGGCGCCGCCTTCGCCGGCGTCGCCGCCGTCGCCTACGGACTGCGCACCGGCGAGGTCCAGTTCCGCATGGGCTTCATCATGGGCCTCAAGGCCTTCACCGCGGCCGTGCTCGGCGGCATCGGCAACATCTACGGCGCCATGCTCGGCGGTGTCGTCCTCGGCGTCGCCGAAGCCCTCGCCACCGCCTACATCGAGGAAATACCCGGCATGGAGCAATTCGGCGGCGGAGCCTGGAAGGACGTCTGGGCCTTCGTCCTCCTCATCCTCGTACTCCTCCTGAGACCACAAGGCCTCCTGGGCGAACGCGTCGCGGATCGGGCGTGATACCGATGACCACCCACACCACCACCCCGGCCCGCGGCCTGATCCCGCTCCCCGAGCGCACCGCGCGCCTCGTCACCGCCGCAGGCGCCCTGGCCACCACCGCCAGCACCGCCCTCGCCTGGACCTGGAGCAGCGACTTCCCCGGCGACCTCACCTACTACCTCTCCCCCGCCGGCCTCCAGATCATCACCCTCGTCGGCGGCCTCCTCACCCTGCTCCTCGCCTGCGCGGCGCTCGGCGTCCGCGGCCTGCAATGGCTCACCCCCGCGGGACGCCACGCCCCCACCCTCCTCGCGGCCCTCGCCACCTTCGCCGCCACCTGGTTCACCCTGCTCTCCATCGCCGTCGAGCTGCACGGCCTGATCAACCTCGAACCCGGCGGCGCCATCGCCGGACTCGCCTCCCTGATCACCGTCGCCGGCGCCCTTGCCCTGCCTCCCGACCAGGTCCCCGACACACCGCCCGCCAACCCGTGGCGACGCTTCACCGCGAGCCTGGCCGCCTCCCCCCTACGGCCCCGCACCCGGAAACTCCCCTCCTGGGCCGAGATCCTGATCATCGCGGCCGCCTTCGCCGCCGGGCTGCTCGCCTTCACCTACGGGATCGACACCGACGACGGCGCCCCCTTCGTCGGCTACCTGATCTTCATGGTGCTGGCCATCCCCGCCCTCAACCGGGCCGGACTCATCGCGCGGCTCACCGCACTGACCCACACCCACCGCGGCGTGGCCCTCGGCGCGGCCTTCATCGCCGCCGCCTGCTTCCCCCTCACCCAGGACACCGACCAGTACACGATCATCGGGGCCAACATCCTGATCTTCGCCACCGTCGCCCTGGGCCTCAACGTCGTCGTCGGCCTCGCCGGACTGCTCGACCTCGGCTACGTCGCCTTCCTCGGCGTCGGCGCCTACGCGGCCGCCCTCGTCTCCGGCTCCCCCGAATCCGCCCTCGGGCTCCACTTCCCCTTCTGGGCAGCCCTCCTGACCGGCGCCGCGGCCTCCCTCATCTTCGGCGTCCTCATCGGTGCCCCCACCCTGCGCCTGCGCGGCGACTACCTCGCCATCGTCACACTCGGCTTCGGTGAGATCTTCCGCATCGCCATGCTCAACCTCAACGGCACCACCGGCCCCGACGTCACCAACGGCGCCATGGGCATCCCCAACATCCCCAACCTCGAAATCTTCGGCTTCAACTTCGGCGAGCCCCACACCATCCTCGGCATCCCCATCGCCACCTACGGCAACTACTACCTGCTGATGATCCTCGTGACGGCCTTCGTCGTCCTCGTCTTCCGGCGCGCCGCGGCCTCCCGCATCGGCCGCGCCTGGATCGCCATCCGCGAGGACGAGACCGCCGCCATCGCCATGGGCATCAACAGCTTCCGGCTGCGTCTGCTGGCGTTCGCGCTCGGCGCCGCGCTCGCCGGACTCGCCGGCACCGTGCACGCCCACGTCGTCACCACGGCCACCCCCGAGCAGTTCCAGTTCGCCGGGCCCCAGCCGCCCAACTCCGCCTTCCTCCTCGCCGCCGTCATCCTCGGCGGCATGGGAACCCTCAGCGGACCCCTCGTCGGCGCCGCCCTGCTCTTCCTCATCCCCGCCAAACTCGACTTCCTCCAGGACTACCAACTCCTGCTCTTCGGCATCGCCCTCGTCCTCCTGATGCGCTACCGCCCCGAGGGCCTGATCCCCGACCGCAGGAAGCAGCTGGAATTCCACGAGACCGGCCAACTCGACGTGCCCGACCAGCGCCTCCCGGACGCAGACGCCACCCTCGGCGCCACCAAGGCAAAGGCGTGACGACCATGACCACAGCACCCAGCCTCGCACCCGCCACTGACACCGTCCTCAAGGCCGACGGCGTCACCATGCGCTTCGGCGGACTCACCGCCGTACGCGGCGTCGACCTCACCGTCGGCGCCGGCGAAATCGTCGGCCTCATCGGCCCCAACGGAGCCGGCAAAACCACCTTCTTCAACTGCCTCACCGGCCTCTACGTGCCCACCGAAGGCACCGTCAGCTACCGGGGCACCCGCCTCTCCCGTAAACCCCACCTCGTCACCCAGGCCGGCGTCGCCCGCACCTTCCAGAACATCCGCCTCTTCGCCAACATGACGGTCCTGGAAAACGTCCTCGTCGGGCGGCACACCCGCACCAAGGAAGGACTCTGGTCCGCGCTCCTCCGCAGCCCCGGCTTCAAAAAGGCCGAACGCACCAGCGAAGAACGCGCCATGGAACTCCTGGAGTTCACCGGCCTCGCCCACAAACGCGACCACCTCGCCCGCAACCTCCCCTACGGCGAACAACGCAAGCTCGAAATCGCCCGCGCCCTCGCCAGCGAACCCGGACTGCTGCTGCTGGACGAACCGACCGCCGGCATGAACCCCCAGGAGACCCGCGCCACCCAGGACCTCGTCCTCGCCATCCGCGCCCAGGGCATCGCCGTCCTCGTCATCGAGCACGACATGCGCTTCATCTTCAACATGTGCGACCGCGTCGCCGTCCTCGTCCAGGGCCAGAAACTCGTCGAAGGCACCGCGGAGGTCGTCCAGGCCGACGAACGCGTCATCGCCGCCTACCTGGGCACCCCCGTCGAGGACGTCGCACCACCGGACCGGGCCACGGACACCGCGGCCGCGCCCGAGCCGGCCACCCCCGAGACCCCGGACCCGGCACCGGCACCGGCACCGGCAGCAGAACCCGACGCAGCAGACGGGACGGCCCCCACAGACCGGCCGGCCCAGGGACAGACCGGAGACACCCCATGACCGCACTGCTCGAGGTCGAGGACCTCCGCGTCGCCTACGGCAAGATCGAAGCCGTCAAAGGCATCTCGTTCTCCGTCGAAGAAGGCCAGGCCGTCACCCTCATCGGCACCAACGGCGCCGGGAAGACCACCACCCTGCGCACCCTCTCCGGCCTCCTCAAGCCCCTGGCCGGCAAGATCACCTTCGACGGCGAACCGCTCAACGGCGTCCCCGCCCACAAAATCGTCGAACGCGGCCTCGCCCACTCCCCCGAAGGCCGCCGCCTCTTCCCCCGCCTCACCATCGCCGAAAACCTCAAGCTCGGCGCCTTCCTCCGCAAAGACGCCGACGGCATCGAGAAGGACATCCAGCGCGTCTACGACCTCTTCCCCATCCTCGGCGAACGCAGCAAACAAGCCTCCGGCACCCTCTCCGGCGGCGAACAGCAAATGCTCGCCATGGGCCGCGCCCTGATGTCCCGCCCCAAACTCCTCATGCTCGACGAGCCCTCCATGGGCCTCTCCCCGATCATGATGCAGAAGATCATGGAGACCATCCGCGAACTCCGCTCCCAGGGCACCACCATCCTCCTCGTCGAACAGAACGCCCAGGCCGCGCTCTCCCTCGCCGACCAGGGACACGTCATGGAAATCGGCCGCATCGTCCACTCCGGCAGCGGCGAATCCCTCCTCCACGACGAATCCGTCCGCAAGGCCTACCTCGGCGAGGACTGACCCGCCCCGGCCTCCCACACGAGCGGCCCCGCACCGGTCAACACCGGTACGGGGCCGCTCACACGCTCGGCAGCGCCTACTGATCCTTCTGCTGCTTCTTCTCCTCGGCGTCCTCGATGACCGCCTCGGCGACCTGCTGCATCGACAGCCGCCGGTCCATCGACGTCTTCTGGATCCACCGGAACGCGGCCGGCTCCGTCAGCCCGTACTGCGTCTGGAGAATGCTCTTCGCCCGGTCCACCAGCTTCCGGGTCTCCAGCCGCTGGGTGAGGTCCGCGACCTCCTTCTCCAGCGTCCGCAGCTCGGTGAACCGGCTCACCGCCATCTCGATCGCCGGAACCACATCGCTCTTCGAGAACGGCTTCACCAGATACGCCATCGCACCCGCGTCCCGCGCCCGCTCCACCAGCTCACGCTGCGAGAACGCGGTCAGCATCAGCACCGGCGCGATGGTCTCCTCGGCGATCTTCTCGGCCGCCGAGATGCCGTCCAGCACCGGCATCTTCACGTCCAGGATCACCAGGTCGGGACGGTGCTCCCGGGCCAGCTCCACAGCGGTCTGCCCGTCCCCGGCCTCGCCGACGACGGTGTAGCCCTCCTCCTCCAGCATCTCTTTGAGATCGAGACGGATGAGGGCCTCGTCCTCGGCGATCACGACGCGCGTGGTCAGCGGCGGGACATGCGACTGATCGTCATCGGCGACGGGCTGCTCGGGCTCGGCGGCGCTCACGGGACTCCTCATTCCAGGCAGGTGGTGCTCCATGAGCCTACCCATCTCCTGTAAGGTGGTCCCACAGCAGGTAGGCATTAACCTTGGATTCCGTTGGCCCCGGTAGCCCAATTGGCAGCAGGCAATGGATTCAAAACCCATACAGTGTCGGTTCGAGTCCGACCCGGGGCACTTTGCCTTCGATTCCAAGGTCACCTGACTTTCGAGGAAGTTCGCTCAATGGAGCGAACATCGGCTCGGTCAGGACTGCGAAGGCCGCACACACTCCAAGCTCGTATATATGTACGACCGCAGCGTGCGCGACCAGACCCTCGCCCTCGTCGCCCAGGGCCGCAGTCTCCATTCCGTGAGCAAGCAGACCGGGATATCCCGCTTCGCCATCCGATCCTGGCAGACCAGGATCGAGCCCCTCTCGCGCACGACGGAATGCCCGCGATGCGAGCGCGTGCCCCGGCCCCCTGAGGCAGCCACGGCATACGCCTACTTACTCGGCCTCTACCTCGGCGACGGCTGTCTCAGCAGGCAGCCCCAACGGCGCGGGTTCGCGCTGCGGATCGCATGCGCGGATGCCTGGCCGGGGTTGATCGTGGCCTGCCGCGAAGCGGTGAAGGCGGTCCGCCCGACGAACAGTGTCTGCATCATCCAGCGCGAGGGCTGCGTCATGGTGACGAGCTACAGCCATCACTGGCCCTGCCTGTTCCCCCAACACGGCCCCGGCAAGAAGCACGAGCGGCCGATCGTCCTCGAAGCCTGGCAGCAGCAGATCGTGGACGCGCACCCCTGGGAGTTTCTCCGCGGACTCATCCACTCGGACGGCTGCCGCATCACCAACTGGACGACCAGGAAGGTGGGCGGTGAGCGCAAACGCTACGAGTATCCGCGGTACTTCTTCACCAATATGTCCGCCGACATCATCCGCCTCTACACCGACACCCTCGACGCGGTCGGGGTCGAGTGGAAACCCGCCCGGCAATCCCGTAAAGCCGAGAACATCTCCGTGGCCCGGAAATCCTCCGTCGCCCTCATGGACCAACACATCGGGCCGAAGTACTGACAGGGACGGCAGTCAGGTACCTCGGCCCAGCGGGAGCGCGGTGCGGGTGGGGCTACTTCGGGGAGTCGTCCTCGCCGATGTGGTGGACGCGGACGAGGTTGGTGGAACCGGGGACGCCGGGCGGGGAGCCGGCGGTGATGATGACGACGTCGCCCTTCTGGCAGCGGCCGATCCGCAGGAGCTGCTCATCGACCTGGGCGACCATCTCGTCGGTGGAGTTGACGGTCGGGCCGAGGAAGGTCTCCACGCCCCAGCTGACGTTGAGCTGGGAGCGGGTGGCCGGGTCGGGGGTGAACGCGAGGAGCGGGATGGGCGAGCGGTAGCGGGAGAGGCGGCGGACGGTGTCGCCGGACTGGGTGAAGGCGACGAGGAACTTCGCGCCGAGGAAGTCGCCCATGTCGGCGGCGGCGCGGGCGACGGCGCCGCCCTGGGTACGGGGCTTGTTGGCCTCGGTGAGCGGCGGGAGGCCCTTGGCGAGGAGGTCTTCCTCGGCGGCCTCGACGATGCGGCTCATGGTTTTGACGGTCTCGGTGGGGTACTTCCCGACGCTGGTCTCGCCGGAGAGCATCACGGCGTCGGTGCCGTCGATGACGGCGTTGGCGACGTCGGAGGCCTCGGCGCGGGTGGGGCGGGAGTTGTCGATCATCGAGTCGAGCATCTGGGTGGCGACGATGACCGGTTTGGCGTTGCGTTTGGCGAGTTTGATGGCGCGCTTCTGGACGATCGGGACGGTTTCGAGGGGCATTTCGACGCCGAGGTCGCCGCGGGCGACCATGATGCCGTCGAAGGCGGCGACGATGTCGTCGATGTTGTCGACGGCCTGGGGCTTTTCGACCTTGGCGATGACGGGCAGGAAGCGGTTTTCCTCGCGCATGATGCGGTGGACGTCTTCGATGTCGCGGCCGCTGCGGACGAAGGAGAGGGCGATGATGTCGGCGCCGTAGCGCAGGGCCCAGCGGAGGTCGTCCCGGTCCTTTTCGGAGAGGGCGGGGACGGAGACGGCGACGCCGGGGAGGTTGAGGCCCTTGTGGTCGGAGACCATGCCGCCTTCGATGACCTTGGTGCGGACGTGGGGGCCGTCGACGCCGGTGACTTCGAGGGTGACCTTGCCGTCGTCGACGAGGATGCGTTCGCCGGTGGTGACGTCGGCGGCGAGGCCGTCGTAGGTGGTGCCGCAGATCTGGCGGTCGCCTTCCACGGACGGTTCGACGGTGATGGTGAACTCGTCGTCGCGTTCGAGAAGTACGGGGCCTTCGCGGAATCGGCCGAGGCGAATCTTCGGGCCTTGAAGATCGGCGAGGATGCCTACGCTGCGGCGGGTTTCTTCGGACGCTTTGCGGACCCGGTCGAATCGTGCCTCGTGATCGGCGTAGGTGCCGTGGCTGAGGTTGAAGCGGGCGATGTCCATTCCGGCGTCGACGAGGGCTTTGATCTGCTCGTACGAGTCGGTGGCGGGTCCCAGAGTGCAGACGATCTTTGCTCGGCGCATGTTTCGACTCTATGACTTACCGAGCGGTAGGGAACTGTAAGAAAGTGACTGCCCAACGAGCGCTTGATGAAAGGCTGTTGACAACTAATGAAATGCGCGCGATGGCGCTCCGATGAGCGGAATATAGCCCTCGCGGCGGGTGGTCTCACAGTACGGGACGGGTCATCGTAAAGCGTGCGTTGACATGGGCATAGACGGCCTGGCGCTGGGGTTCGAGATCGAGGGCGGGGGCGGCTTCCTGGGTGGCGCCGCCATAGCCGGCGAGGGAGCGCATGGCGGGGGCGGCTGTGGGCGCGGTGTTCTCGGCGCCGAGGTCGGCGATTTCGAGGAGGGCGTCGAGGCGGGCGCCGACGGCCTCGGCGTATTCGCGGGCGCGCTGGACGGCTTCGCGGACGGCTTGGGTGCGGGCGGCGCGGTGGGCGGGCGAGTCGGGGCGCAGTGCCCACCAGGGGCCGTCGACGCGGGTGAGGTCGAGGTCGGCGAGGCGGGTGGTGAGTTCGCCGAGGACGGTGAAGTCGTTGAGGGTGGCGGTGTGGGTGACGCGTCCGTGGTAGGCGCGGACGCGTTCGTGGCGGCCTTTCTCGGTGAGCTGGGGGGTGAGGCTGAAGGTGCCGGTTTCGAGTTTTTCGATGGCGTCGCCGTAGCTCTTGATGAGGGTGAGGGCGGCTTCGTTGCGGCGGGTGAGGTCGGTGAGGGCGGTGCCGCGGTCGGTGCCGCGGGCGCTGACGGTGACGGCGAGGCGGGCGATTTCGGGGTCGACTTCGAGGCGGGCTTCGCCGCGTACCGCGAGGCGCGGGGTGTCGGGGGTGCCGTAGGGCAGGGCGGTGGGGGTGGTGCCGGTGGTGGGGACGGCGGGGGTGTCGTCGGCGTCGGTCATGGGTGGCTCCCGGGTGCGAGGGTGTGGGTGGTGAAGGGTCGCATATCGGGACGGCCGATGGCGGGTAGTCAGGCCGCCGGGTGCGAGGGGTGTTCCGGGCGGGCGGCCGCGCCAGAACCTACGCGCGTTGTCCACCGGTGTGGCGGCGCTCGTCCGCGTGGTTCCGCGTTTGCTGCGGAAATTCGCGGAGAGCGGTGATTTTCCGCTGCTGTAGGCGAATGCGGACGGTATTCCGGATGACGACTACGACGTGTCGCGTGGGGTGTCGTACGAGGTAGATATCGCGAAGTCGGCGGGGCAGCGGATCGGGAAGCTGATGTTCGACGGGAAGCCGTCGGACGATGCGACGCGGTTCGTGCTGGGCGGTGAACAATTGCCGGGCGAGTGGTGGCGGCATTTTCTCGCGCGTGGCGGCTGTCGAGCAGGGGTGGTCGGCGTCGGACGGGATCCGGAAGCTGATGATCGGGGTCGTCGGACGGGGCGCGCCGGGCCGGGTGCAGGGGACCGGGGAGGTCGATCCGGCGGTATGTGCCTCGGTGGACCGGAAGTTGACCCGGGGCGGGGTGCCGGTGTTCTGAGTCCGGGCGGGGGCCGGGAAGTCGCCCCCGAGCGGGCGGCGGGTGCGGGTCAGCGGCGGGGCACGAGGGTGGAGCCCTGGCGGGGGACCATGCCCGTGCGGCCCGTCGTGGGCTGCGGGAGGCCGAAGGTGGTGAAGGCGGTGCGGGTGGGGAGCGGGTAGGGGGTGTCGCCGGTGAGGGAGTTGAGGATGGTGGCGCTGCGCCAGGCGGCGAGGCCGAGGTCGGGGGCGCCTACGCCGTGGGTGTGGGTTTCGGCGTTCTGGACGTAGACCGAGCCGGTGATGGCGGGGTCGAGGACCAGCCGGTGGTGGGCGTCGACGCGGGGGCGGGCGCCGGAGTCGCGTCGTACGTAGGGGTCGAGGGCGGCGAGCAGGGTGTCCATACGGCGTTCGCGGTAGCCGGTGGCGAGGATGACGGCGTCGGTGGTGAGGCGGGAGCGGGTGCCTTGCTGGATGTGGTCGAGGTGGAGTTCGACCTTGGTGGTGCCGACTCGGCCCGCGGTGCGGACGAAGACGCCGGGGGTGAGGGTGGCGTCGGGCCAGCCACCGTCGAGGGTGCGGCGGTAGAGCTCGTCGTGGAGGGCGGCGAGGGTGGTGTGGTCGATGCCTTTGTGGAGCTGCCACTGGCCGGGGACGAGGTCGTCGCGGACGCGTTCGGGGAGGGCGTGGAAGTAGCGGGTGTAGTCGGGGGTGAAGTGTTCGAGGCCGAGCTTGCTGTATTCCATGGGGGCGAAGGCGGGGGTGCGGGCGAGCCAGTGCAGGCGTTCGCGGCCTGCGGGGCGGGCGCGGAGCTGGTCGAGGAAGATTTCGGCGCCCGACTGGCCGGCGCCGATGACGGTCACATGGTCGGCGGCGAGGAGGCGTTCGCGGTGGTCGAGGTAGTCGGCGGAGTGGATGACGGGGACGGCGGGGGCGTCGGCGAGGGGGCGTAGCGGGACGGGGATGTGGGGGGTGGTGCCGATGCCGAGGACGAGGTTGCGGGCGTAGGTGCGGCCGAGGGCCTCGGCTTCGCCGTCGGTGTCGAGCTGGGTGAAGTCGACTTCGAAGAGTTCGCGTTCGGGGTTCCAGCGGATGGCGTCGATCTGGTGGCCGAAGTGCAGGGTGGGGAGTTTTTCGCTGACCCAGCGGCAGTAGGCGTCGTATTCGGCGCGGTGGATGTGGAAGCGCTCGGCGAAGTAGAAGGGGAAGAGGCGTTCGCGAGTCTTGAGGTAGTTGAGGAAGGTCCAGGGGCTGGCGGGGTCGACGAGGGTGACGAGGTCGGCGAGGAAGGGAACTTGGAGGGTGGCGCCGTCGATGAGGAGGCCGGGGTGCCAGTGGAAGGCGGGGCGCTGGTCGTAGAAGGCGGTGCGGAGCTGGGTGAGGGGGTGGGCGAGGGCGGCGAGGGAGAGGTTGAAGGGACCGACGCCGATGCCGGCGAGGTCGAGGGGTTCGTCGGGGCTCGTGGTGTCGGTGGCGAGGGGGCCTTCGGGGTGTGGAGTGCTGCTCATCTGGGGGTGTGGCCTTCCACGAGTTTGAGGAGGGTGGTGAGGTCTCCGGGTTGGGTGTGGGGGTTGAGGAGGGTGGCCTTGAGCCACAGCCCGGTGGGGGTGGTGGCGCGGCCGAGGACGGCCTGGCCGTCGGTGAGGAGGGTGCGGCGGATGGCGGCGAGGGTCGTGTGGTCGGCGCCGGTGGGGCGGAAGAGGACGGTGCTGAGGGTGGGGCGGGAGTGGAGTTCGTAGCGGGGGTGGGCCTCGATGAGGTCGGCGAGGGTCTGGGCGGCGGCAAGGGTGCGGTCGACGAGTTCGCCGAGGCCGTGGCGGCCGAGGGCCTTGAGGGTGACCGCGATTTTGAGGATGTCGGGGCGGCGGGTGGTGCGCAGTGAGCGGCTGAGCAGGTCGGGGAGGCCGGCTTCGGTGTCGTCGTCGGCGTTGAGGTAGTCGGCCTGGTGGGCGAGGGGTGCCAGGGTGGCGGGCCCGGGGACGGCGAGGAGACCGGCCGCGACGGGTTGCCAGCCGAGTTTGTGCAGGTCGAGGGCGACAGTGTGGGCGCGGGCGAGGCCGTGCAGGGCGGCGCGGTGGGTGTCGCTGAAGAGGAGGGCTCCGCCGTAGGCCGCGTCGATGTGGAAGCGGGCGCCGTGCTGTTCGGCGACGTCGGCGAGGGCGGGCAGGGGGTCGATGGCGCCGGAGTCGGTGGTGCCTGCGGTGGCGACGAGGAGGACGGGGCCGGTGCGTCCGGCGAGGTTGGCCAGGCAGCTGTGGACGGTGTCGGGGGTGAGGATGCCGTCGGGGGTGGGGAGGGTGAGGGGTTCGGGGAGGCCCAGGAGCCAGGCGGCGCGGTGGATGCTGTGGTGGGCGTTGGCGCCGCAGACGACCTGGAGGGGGCGGGCGGGCCGGTGGGGGTCGGTCGCGGTGCCGTCGGGGGCGGCGGCTTCGCGGGCGAGGAGCAGGGCGAGCTGGTTGGATTCGGTGCCGCCGGTGGTGATCAGCGCGTCGGGGTCGGTGGCCTGGGGGTAGACCAGCGCGGCGAGGGCGCGGCTGGTGAGGGCTTCGAGGGTGGAGGCGGCGGGGGCCTGGTCCCAGGAGTCCATGGAAGGGTTGAGGGCGGCGGCGGCGAGGTCGGCAGCGGCGGCGAGGGCCAGCGGCGGGCAGTGCAGATGAGCGGCGCAGTGCGGGTCGGCGGGGTCGGCGGCGCCGGCGGCAAGGGTGTGGACGAGGGTGCGCAGGGCGGCGAGCGGGCCGCTGCCGTGGTCGGGGAGCAGGGGGTGGCAGGCCTCGCGTACGGTGCGGGCGACCGTCTCGGGGCCGCCGGGGGGCAGCGGGCCGGCGCGGTCCTCGGCGCCGGTGGTGAGGGCGTCGAGGACGGTGTCGAGGAGGGGGCGGAGTGCGCGGGGGCCGTTGGTGCCGCCTGCGAGGGCGGTGCCGGCAGGGGGCACAGGCATCAATGTGCTCTTCTGTCAGGGGAGTTCGGGCCGCGGTCCGGTGTGGACGAGCCCTTTTAGGCGGCCCTAAGTTACTTTCCCTGTACGGTGCGTATCCACTGATGTCGCGGTCATACCACCCGTAAGTGGTACGGGTGTTTACCGCAGATGTTCGGGTGCCGCCGGCTGTCGGTCCGGCGGCGCCCGGTGCGTTCAGTCGGCGGTCATGCGCGGCCGGCCGCGGCGCGTACCCGCAAGGCCCGCCGCAGGTCGTCGAGTTGGTCGAGGAGCTTACGGCGCAGGGCCGGGATCGGGTCGCGGTCGGTGAGGCAGGTCTCGCCGAGCCGGAGGGTGTGGTCCTCGACGAAGGGCGCGGGGAAGGCGTGGCGGCCGGCGGCCGCGGCGAGGGCCGGGCCGCGGGCGGCGGCGAGGGCGGGGACCTCGGCGAAGTAGCGGTCGACGTAGGGGCGGAGCAGGTCGAGCTGTTCGGGGGCCCAGAAGCCGGTGGCGGTGGCCGTGAAGAGGTAGTTGGAGAGGGCGGTCTCGCCGTCGGTGGTGAACAGGGCGTCCCAGGCGGCCTGTTTGGCGGCCGGGTCGGGGAGCGCGGCGTGGCAGCGGGCGGCGCCCTCGCGGCCGGTGGCGCTGGGGTCGCGGGCGAGTTCGGCGTTGATGGCGTCCGGGGTGGTGGCGCCGAGGGTGGCGAGCCGGCCGAGGATGCGCCAGCGCAGTTCGGGGTCGAGGCGGGGGCCGCCGGGGACGCTGCCGTCGTCGAGCCAGTCCTGGATGCCTTCGGGGGTGGTGGCGCTGTCGATGAAGGCGCGTACGGCGGTGAGCCGGAATCCTGCTTCGGTGCCGTGTTCGGGGCCTTCGGTGCGGCGGAGTATGTCGCGGCTGAGGGCGGTGAGGGTGGCCAGGGCGCTGTGGCGTTCGGGGAGGGCGAGGTAGTGGTCGGCGATCTGGGTGCGGGCGAAGGCGAGGACGCCCCGGACGAGGGCGAGGTCGGTCTCGTCCGGGAGGTGGGCGCGGGCGGCGTCCAGATAGGCGGTGGGGGCGAGTTCGCCGTCGCGGACCATGTCGCGGGCGGCGTTCCATACGACGGCGCGGGTCAGCGGGTCGGGAAGGCCGGACAGGGCGCCGAGGACGGTGTCCCAGGAGACGGGGTCGAGGCGGACCTTGGCGTAGGTGAGGTCCTGGTCGTTTAGGAGGAGCAGGGCGGGGCGGCCGCCGGTGGCCGCGTGGGAGCCGTCGTCGGGCACGTCCCAGTTCAGCGGTTCGCGTGGCACGAGGCGGCCCGGGGCGGCGCGGTCGTGGTCGTAGAGCCCGATGGTGAGGCGGTGCGGGCGGGTGCCGTCCTCGCTTCCGGTCTGCTCGACGGACACGCTCCAGTTGCCGTCCGCGGCCTCCTGCACGACCGGGGTGAGGCTGTCGACCCCGGTGGTGCGCAGCCAGCGGGCGGCCCAGGCGTGCACATCGCGGTCGGTGGCGCGGGCGAGGGAGTCGAGGAAGTCGGCGAGGGTGGCGTTGCCGAAGCGATGCCGGGCGAAGTGTTCGTTGATGCCGGTGAGGAAGTCCTTCTCCCCCATCCAGGCGACGAGTTGGCGCAGTGCGGAGGCGCCCTTGGCGTACGAGATGCCGTCGAAGTTGAGCAGCGCGGAGGCGGTGTCGGGGACGTCCGCGGGGGTCGGGGCGACGGGGTGGGTGGACGGCCGCTGGTCGGCGTCGTAGCCCCAGCCCTTGCGGGCGACGGCGAAGTCGGTCCAGGTGTCGGTGAAGCCGGTGGCTTCGGCCAGGACTTGGTAGCCCATGTATTCGGCGAAGGACTCGTTCAGCCAGATGTCGTCCCACCACTGGAGGGTGACCAGGTCGCCGAACCACATGTGGGCCATTTCGTGGGCGATCGTCACGCCGCGGGTCTGGCGTTCGGTGTCGGTGACGGCGGAGCGGAAGACGTACTCGTCGCGGAAGGTGACCAGGCCGGGGTTCTCCATGGCGCCGGCGTTGAACTCGGGGACGAACGCCTGGTCGTAGGAGTCGAAGGGGTACGGCTCCTCGAAGATCTCGTGGTAGCGGTCGAAGCAGCGGCGGGTCAGGTCGAGGATTTCCCCGGCGTCGGCGTCCAGGTGGGGCGCGAGCGACCGGCGGCAGTGGATGCCGAAGGGCAGTCCGGCGTGCTCGGTGCGGACCGAGTGCCAGGGGCCGGCGGCGACGGCGACGAGGTAGGTCGAGATGAGCGGGGTCGGGGCAGCGTCCCAGCGACCCTCCCCCAGGTGTTCGGTGCGGCCGTTGGCGAGCACCGTCCAGTCTTCCGGGGCCTGGACGGAGAGCGCGAAAACGGCCTTGAGGTCGGGCTGGTCGAAGGCGGCGAAGACGCGCTGGACGTCCTCCATGAACAGCTGGGTGTAGACGTAGCTCTCGCCGTCGGCCGGGTCGGTGAAGCGGTGCATGCCCTCGCCGGTGCGGGAGTAGTGCATGGTGGCGTCCAGCCGCAGCTCGTGGGCGCCGGGGGCCAGTCCGGTCAGCGGGAGGCGGTTGTCGTCGAGGGCCGCGGGGTCGAGCGGCCGGCCGTCGAGGGTGACGGAGTGCAGCTCGGCGGGCCTGAACTCGACGAAGGTGTCGCCGGCGGTGCGCGCGGTGAAGTGGATGACCGTCCGGGAGCCGAACCGCTCCGCGCCTCGGGTGAGGTCGAGGGCGACCTCGTAGCGGTGGACGTCGATGAGCCGGGCTCGGGTCTGCGCCTCGTCGCGCGTCAGTTGGGGCATGGGGCCATGCTGCCGTACCGCCTGCGGCGGGTGCAGGTGGGTTTGGGGGTGCGCGTTGGTTGTCTGCGGGTGTTTTGTGGCTGGGCGCGCAGTTCCCCGCGCCCCTAAGGGGGCGCCGTACGTCGTTTGGTGCGGCGCCGTTGTGGCTGGCGCCGTTGCGGGGTCTGTGGTTGCCGCGGGGGTCGGAGGGGACGCACCGGGGCCCGTCCTCGGCGCGGGCGACGCGGCTACGTGCGTTTGATTGCCCCGGTGTTTGCTCCGGTCCTGCGGGCGGGCCCCGGTACATCCCCTCCGACCGTCCCCCGTTGCCGACTGCCGGACGGTGGCACCGTCCGTCACAGCACCCGCGAA
>NZ_BBNO01000010.1:0-464717 GCF_000829715.2 Streptomyces lydicamycinicus
GTCCTCGGCGCGGGCGACGCGGCTACGTGGGATTGAGCACCCCGGTGTTTGCTCCGGTCCTGCGGGCGGGCCCCGGTACATCCCCTCCGACCGTCCCCCGTTGCCGACTGCCGGACGGTGGCACCGTCCGTAACAGCACCCACGAAGGCCCGCGCCCGGCCTGCGGGGACCAGATGCCTGCCAAGAGGTGCCGCTGCATCGCCGTAACGGTCATCCGCACGGCGGGTCAGCCGCGCACGGACGGTGGTCGGAGGGGATGTCCGGTGCCCCGCCCGCAGGACCGGAGCGAACACCGGGGCTCCCAACCTCTGGGACCAGGGCCGCCCGCGCCGAGGACGGGGTACCGGGCGTCCCCTCCGACCCACCACCCACCCGCCGTAGGCGAACGGCGCCCAGCCACCGGCAACCCCCTCAGCGGCCGAGTTGTTTGCGGCTGACGCGGCGTAGGCGGCGGCGTTGGGAGGAGTCGAGGGTCAGATACGCGACGGCCGGGATTCCGACCATGACCAAGAGGGCCGCCCAGAAGGGCAGCAGCCACAGCAGGATCACTCCCACCGCGACGCCGCCGACCGCGACCTTCGCTTGAGTGGACATCTTCACGCCCCTTCCGCGGCGTATGCCGCGCTCTGTGTACTCCATTGAACGCCGATTTCGCGCCGCAGGTTCCTGCCGGGGGCATGTCGTCCTGTACTCTCGGGCGCTCCAGGAGCGACTAGTCAAATTTGAGGAGTTCGCAAACCCGTGACATCCCTCCCCGCGGCCACCCCCGCTCAGCTCTCCGCGCTCGCGCACTGCGCAGCGGTCTTTCTGCCGTCGGACCCGCCGCGGGCCGGGCGGATCGCGTTCTGGCGGCCTGATGGTGAAAGCGTGGGGGACGCGTCGCTCGGCGTTGCGCTGCCGGATGACGACGGCGGGGTCTCCTTGTGCGAGGTTCCGGCCCTGGTGCTGACGGTGGCCGAGGCGGTGCCGGTGCTCACCCGTGCGCGGGCCGGCGGGGACGCCCATCCGGCCGCCGCCTTCTGGGGGGCCGCGTCCGTATTGGCGCTCCAGCTCGCGGCCCGCGGGCGGATACTGCCGGGGGTCAGTCCGGCCGGGTACGACGCCTGGCGGCTGGGCCCGCTCGATCCGGCGGACCTGGCGCGGCTGCGTGATCTCGCCGCCGCCATGCCGCCGTACGCGCACGCGAGCCCGCTCCCGGACACCGACCCGTTGGAGCTGCCGGAGCCCGAACGGCATGTGCGGGCCTTCCTCGACGCGGTGGCGGACGGGCTGCCGCGCTCCCCCGGCGCCGCTTTGGCCACCGGGGCGCCGGCCTTCGCGGTGACCGCCCCGCAGCACATCCCCGAACAGCGCGCCTGGGCGGCGGAGGTCGCCGCGGGGCATGACGCGGGTGTACGGATCTCACTGCGGGTGGAGGTGCAGGGCGGGGAGCAGGCCGGCGAGGCGGGTGTGCGTCCAAGCCGACTGGTGCGCGGCGGTGTATCCGGGGAGGCCGAGGAGGGTCCCGACGGGGTGCCCTGCACGTTCAGGGCCGTGGTCCAGTTGCACGGTCTCAGCGATCCGGCGCTGGTCGCGGATGCCGCGGAGGTGTGGGCGGGGGCTTCGGCTGCCGGGCAGGCTTTCGGGGCGGGGGCGCGGATGGACGCGCTGCTGACGTTGCGGCGAGCGGCGGCCGCCTGGGCGCCGCTCACTCCGTTGCTGTCCGCGGCGGTGCCCGATGTGCTGGAGCTCGCCGACGAGGAGATCGCCGAGCTGCTCGGGCCGGCCGCCGGTGCGCTGGCCGCCGCGGGGGTGGCGGTGCACTGGCCGAAGGAGCTGGCACGCACGCTGACCGCCCGTGCCGTCGTGGGGCCGCCCGGTGAGGGCGACGGTGACGGGGAGGGGGGACGGGGGACGGGGCTTCCTTCGTTGTTGTCGGCGGATGCTCTGTTGTCGTTCAGCTGGCGGTTCGCGGTGGGGGGCCAGGAGGTCGACAAGGCGGAGCTGGACCGGCTCGCCGAGGCGGGGCGGCCGCTGGTGCGGCTGAACGGTCAGTGGGTGCTGATCGATCCGGCGGCGGTGCGGGCCGCCCGGGACCGGCAGGAACGGAAGATCACTCCGCTCGACGCGCTCGGCGCCGCGCTCACCGGCAGTGCCGAGGACGGGGACGGCGGCCGGGTGGCGGTGGCCGCCTCCGGCTGGCTGGCCCGGCTGCGCGACCGGATCGCCGACCCGGAGGGCGACGCCGCGCCCCTCCGGCAGCCGGCGGCACTCACCGCGACGCTGCGCGACTACCAGATGCGTGGGCTCGGCTGGCTGCACCGGATGACCTCGCTGGGGCTGGGCGCCTGCCTCGCCGACGACATGGGGCTGGGCAAGACGATCACGCTCATCTCCCTGCATCTGCACCGGCAGACCGCTCCCGAGTCGGCCGGCCCCACCCTTGTCGTCTGTCCGGCCTCCCTCATGGGCAACTGGCAGCGGGAGATCGAGAAGTTCGCACCGGGCACACCGGTACGCCGCTTCCATGCCGGGCGGCGCAGTCTGGCGGAGCTGGCGGACGGTGAGTTCGTGCTGACCACGTACGGGACGATGCAGCTCGATGCCGGGAAGCTGGCGGAGGTGGGCTGGGGGCTGGTCGTCGCCGATGAGGCCCAGCACATCAAGAACCCGTTCTCCGCGACCGCCAAGGCGCTGCGGACCCTGCCCGCCAAGGCCCGGGTGGCACTGACCGGTACCCCGGTGGAGAACAATCTGTCGGAGCTGTGGGCGATCCTGGACTGGACGACGCCGGGCCTGCTGGGGCCGCTGGGCCGGTTCCGTACGCAGTATGCGCGGGCCATCGAGGGCGGTGCGGCGGCGGGCCCGGAGGCGGGGGCGGCGGCCGAGCGGCTGGCCCGGCTGGTGCGGCCGTTCCTGCTGCGCCGCCGTAAGTCCGATCCGGGGATCGCGCCGGAGCTGCCGCCCAAGACGGAGACCGACCGTGCGGTGGCGCTGACCAAGGAACAGGCCGGGCTGTACGAGGCCGTGGTGCGCGAGGGGCTCGACGAGATCGCCGGGACGGACGGGTTCGCCCGCCGCGGGCTGGTGGTCAAGCTGCTCACCTCGCTCAAGCAGATCTGCAACCACCCCGCGCAGTACTTGAAGGAGAGCGGCCCGGCGGCGGACGGCCGTGCGGCGGAAGCGGTGCGGATCGTGGGGCGTTCGGGAAAGGTCGAGCTGCTGGACGAGTTGCTGGACAGCATCCTCGCCGAGGGCGCGAGCGTGCTGGTGTTCACCCAGTACGTGCAGATGGCGCGGCTGCTGGAGGGGCATCTGGCGGCGCGCGGGGTGCCGACGCAGTTGTTGCACGGCGGGACGCCGGTGGCCCGCCGGGAGGAGATGGTGCGGCGCTTCCAGGAGGGGGCGCCGCCGGTGTTCCTGCTGTCGTTGAAGGCGGCGGGTACCGGTCTCAACCTCACCAGGGCGGCGCATGTCGTGCACTTCGACCGCTGGTGGAATCCGGCCGTCGAGGCGCAGGCCACCGACCGCGCCTACCGCATCGGGCAGACCCAGCCGGTGCAGGTCCACCGGATCATCACGGAGGGCACGATCGAGGACCGGATCGCCGACATGCTCGCCCGTAAGCAGCAGTTGGCCGATGCGGTGCTGGGGTCCGGCGAGGCCGCGCTGACCGAACTCACCGACGCCGAGCTGGCGGATCTGGTCGCCCTGCGGGGGAACGAGCGATGAACATAGCGGGAGATGAGGGACGGATGTATCTGGACGAGGGGGCTTCCGCCGCCGTTGAGCGGACGTTCGAGGCGTTGCCCGCGGCGCCTGGGCGGGCCTTTGCCCGGAGCTGGTGGGGGCAGGCGTGGCTCAAGGCGCTGGAGGACACCGCACTGGACGGCGCGCAGGTGAAGCTGGGGCGGCGGCATGCGCGGGCCGGTGCGGTCGGTGCGGTGTCGGTGCGTCCCGGCCGGATCACCGCAGTGGTGCAGGACCCGGACCATACGCGGCACCGTTCCGATGTCCTGCTCCAGCAGTTGAGCGCGGCGGACTGGGACCGCTTCCTGGACCTGGTCGCGGACCGGGCCGGGCACATCGCGGCGCTGCTGGACCGTGACATGCCGCCGGTGCTCGTCGAGGATGCCGCCGCGGCCGGGATCGAACTCCTGCCGGGCATCGGTGACCTGGAGCCGGAGTGCAGCTGCGGGGCATGGGACCACTGCGCGCATTCGACCGCGCTGTGCTACCAGTTGGCGCGGCTGCTGGACCAGGATCCGTTCGTGCTGCTGCTGATGCGCGGCCGGGGTGAGCGGGAGCTGCTGGACGAGTTGCAGGCGCGCAGTGCGTCGCGGGCGGAGGGACCGGCGGGCGCGGGCGTGGTGGAGCCTTCCGGTGCGGGGGTGCCGGCGGTCGAGGCGTACGCGGCGCGCGACATTCTGCCGCCACTGCCCGCACCCCCGCCGCCGGTCGCCGCGCCGGGCACCCCGCCGGTGCTCGGTGGCGGCACCCCGCCCGCGGCCGGGGTGGACGTGGCCGCGCTGGAGTTCCTGATCGGGGACGCGGCGGCGCGCGCCCAGCGGCTGCTGGCGGATGCGCTGTCCCCGCGGCATCCGGACGGTCCGCCGCCGCCCGCCCTGACGCCTGCCCAGGATGCGGTGCGGCTGGCGGCGGCCCTCCCCGGGGCGGCCATATCGGCGCGGCTGGCGGCCGGTTCGGGGCGCGATGCACGGGGTCTGGCGTCGGCCGTACGGGCCTGGGAGCTGGGTGGCGCGGCGGGGCTCGCGGTCCTGGAGGAGGACTGGACACCGGAGCCCGAGGCGCTGGCGCGGGCCACCAGCCGGCTGGCGGCCGCGTGGGAGGACGAGGAGACCCGGCCGCGGCTGCGGGTCACCCGTAACCGCTGGACGGTGGTGGGCGGGGCGGCCCAGTTGCGCTACGGGCGGGACGGCCGCTGGTGGCCGTATCGCCGGGAGGGCGGGCGGTGGGTGCCCGCTGGTCCGGCCACGGACGACCCGGCGGGCGCGCTGGCGGGGGTGTCGGCGGATGGGTTGTCGGTGGAGGGGTTGTCCGTGGAGGGGTGAGGAGGGAAGAGGCGCGGCGGGGCGGCCATCGGCCGCCCCTGCCCAATTCCCCCCATCCGCCTGCGCCGTGCCGCCGCTCATGCTTCGCTGAACCGATCCCCCACCGCCCGGCACCTCGCCCGCAGCAGGAGGACCAGTGACCGGCACTTCGCCGCACGCGCCGCACCCCACCTCGTCCGCACCGCCCGCACGGACCCCCGACGAGACGGATGGCGCGCCGCCCCGCCCCGGCAGCCCGCCGTACTACGAGGACCGCTCGCCGGGAAGCGGGGTACTGCCGCCCCGCGCCTGGTACGCGAGCTCGGACGCCGCCCGGATCTCGCTGCACGGCACCTGGCGGTTCCGGCTCTCGGCCCGCGCCACCGCCGAGGACGACTCGTTCACCCGGCCGGACTTCGACGACACGCAGTGGCAGGAGCTGCGGGTGCCCGGCCACTGGCCGCTCCAGGGACGCTTCGCCGCCGAGGGCTCGTACGGGGGCGGGGGCCGGCCGCAGCTCGGCGGGGCGCCCGTCTACACCAACACCGCCTACCCCTTCCCGGTCGATCCGCCGCGGGTCCCGGACGAGAACCCGACGGGTGATCACCGGCGCAGTTTCGATCTGCCCGGCGGATGGGGCGACGGGCCCGCGGTGCTGCACTTCGGCGGGGTGGAGTCCTGCGCCCGGGTCTGGCTCAACGGGGTGGAGCTGGGGCACTTCAAGGGCAGCCGGCTGCCGCACGAGTTCGAGGTCGGGCAGCTGCTGCGGCCGCGCGGCAATGTGCTGGCGGTGCGGGTCCACCAGTGGTCGTCGGGCAGTTATCTGGAGGACCAGGACCAGTGGTGGCTCCCCGGCATCTTCCGGAACGTCTCGCTCCACCGCCGTCCCGAGGGCTCGGTCGCCGACCACTTCGTACACGCCGGATTCGATCACGTCACGGGCCACGGCACCCTGCGGGTGGAGTGCGAACCGGCCGGCCGGGTGACCGTCCCCGCGCTCTGTCTCGATCTGGCGACCGGGGAGAGCGCCACGGTGCCGGTGCGTCCCTGGACGGCCGAGGAACCGCACCTCTACGACGGGGAACTGGTCACCCCGGGCGAGCGGATCCCGCTGCGGATCGGCTTCCGTACGGTCAGCGTCGAGGGCGGACTGCTGACGGTCAACGGCCGGCGGATCCTGCTGCGCGGCGTCAACCGCCATGAGTTCCATCCGCGTTCCGGACGCACCCTCGGGCCGGAGACGATGCGCCGTGATCTTCTGCTGATGAAGCAGCACAACATCAATGCGGTGCGCACCAGCCACTATCCGCCGCACCCCGCCTTTCTGGATCTGTGCGACGAGCTGGGCCTGTGGGTGGTCGACGAGTGCGATCTGGAGACGCACGGTTTCGCCCAGCAGGGCTGGCGGGACAATCCGGTCGACGATGCGCGCTGGGAGCCTGCGCTGCTCGACCGGGCCCGGCGGATGGTCGAGCGGGACAAGAACCACCCCTGCATCGTGCTGTGGTCGCTGGGCAACGAGTGCGGCACGGGGCGCGGGCTGTCCGCGATGGCCGCCTGGATGCGCGAGCGCGACCCGTCCCGGCCGCTGCACTACGAGGGCGACCCCAGCTGCGCCGACACCGATGTCTACTCCCGGATGTACGCCGACCATGCCGAGGTGGAGCGCATCGGGCGCCGTCAGGAGGCCCCGCTGCCCGACCCGGAGCTGGACGCCCGGCGGCGGGCGCTTCCCTTCCTGCTGTGTGAGTACGCCCACGCCATGGGCAACGGTCCCGGCGGACTGAGCGAGTACCAGCGGCTGTTCGAGCGCCATGAGCGCTGCCAGGGCGGTTTCGTCTGGGAGTGGATCGACCACGGGCTGCGGCAGCGAACGGCCGACGGTGAGGTCTTCCACGCCTACGGCGGCGACTTCGGCGAGGAGCTGCACGACGGGAACTTCGTCTGCGACGGGCTGGTCCTGCCCGACCGGGTCCCCTCCCCCGGCCTGCTGGAGTTCAAGAAGGTCATCGAACCGGTGCGGATCGAGGCCGCGAGCGACGACGGCACGGCGGGCGCGGTCCGGATCACCAATCGGTATGACTTCGCCGGCCTGGACCACCTCGTCTTCCGCTATCTCCACGAGGTGGAGGGCGAGCCGCGCGGAAACGGCCGGCTGGCGGTGCCGCCGTTGGCGCCCGGCGCGTCGGCCGTGGTGGAGCTGCCGGCGCCGCCGTGCGCACCGGGCGACGAGGGCGAGGCGATCTGGACGGTCCAGGCCGTACTGGACCAGGACACCGCATGGGCGCCCGCCGGGCACGAGGTCGCCTGGGGCCAGCTCCCGGCCGCGCCGCGCCCCGCCGCCACTCCCCCGGCGGCCACCGCCACCCCGCGCCACGGCGAGGGCAATGTGATCGTCCTCGGTCCGGGGACGTTCGACGCCGCCACGGGAACCCTCGGCTATCTGGGCGGCGTACGGCTCGGCGGGCCCCGGCTGGACGTGTGGCGGGCGCCGACCGACAACGACGAGGCCGCGCCCTGGCAGCCGGGGCCGCGGCCGGCCACCGAGTGGCGGCGGCTCGGTCTGCACCGGATGCGGCACCGCGTCGATGCCGTCGAGACCGGCCCGGGCTCCTTGGTGGTGCGCACCCGGGTCGCCCCGGCCGGCACGCCACTGGCGCTGCGCACGGTCTACCGCTGGACGGCACAACCCGATCTGCTGCGCCTGGAGTTGAGCGTCGGCCCGGAGGGCGACTGGCCGGTTCCGCTGCCGCGGCTGGGGGTGCGGATGCGGGTCTGCGGCAGCCTGGGTCTCGCCACGTGGTTCGGTGGCGGGCCCGGCGAGGGCTATCCGGACACCCGGACCGCCGCCCGGGTCGGCCGCTGGTCGATGCCGGTGGACGCGCTCCAGACGCCGTATGTCCGGCCGCAGGAGAACGGGGCGCGGCCCGGCGTGCGCTGGGCGGAGCTGACCCGTACGGACGGCTCGGGCCTGCGGATCGAGGGTGCCCCGGACTTCTTCTTCACCGCCCGCCGGTGGCCGGACGAGGAGCTGACCGCGGCCCGCCACACCACGGATCTGCGGCCGGGCGAGGATCTGTGGGTCCATCTCGACCACGCGCTGCACGGCATCGGCAGCCAGTCGTGCGGGCCGGGGGTGCTGCCGCAGCACCGGCTGGAGCCGGCTCCGGCGCGCTTCTCGTTCGTGTTCTCGTCGCTGCGCTGAGCCGCGTGCCGCGCCGTGCGCCGGCCGCGCGGTCCCGGCCGGCGCACGCCCCTGCGCGAAGACGCCGGCCGACGGCGTACGCGAAGGCGCCGGCCGGCGCAGGGCACATCCGCCCGGCACTACGATCTTGGGTGAGGCGTGGGTACCCGCGCGTCCCGCAGCACCGAGAGGCTCCGCACCATGGTCAGCACGTTCCCGCCGCTCGCCGACGCCCTCGCCGCGGGGCCGGTCGTCCTCGACGGCGGGCTGTCGAACCAGCTGGAGGCCGCCGGGCACGACCTCAGCGACGCCCTGTGGTCGGCACGGCTGCTGGCCGAGGAGCCCGCGGCCGTCATCCGAGCACATCTGGCGTACTACGAGGCCGGGGCGCAGGTCGCGATCACCTCCAGTTATCAGGCGACGTTCGAGGGGTTCGCGCGGCGCGGCATCGGTGCCGAGCAGGCGGCGGAGCTGCTGGCCCGGAGTGTGGAGCTGGCCCGTGAGGCGGCCGGACGGGCCACGGCCGCCGGGGTCACCGGGCCGCTGTATGTGGCCGCCTCGGCCGGCCCGTACGGCGCGATGCTGGCCGACGGCTCCGAATACCGCGGCCGCTACGGGCTCTCGGTGGCGGAGCTGGAGCGGTTCCACCGGCCGCGGCTGGAGGTGCTGGCGGCGGCCCGGCCCGATGTGCTGGCGCTGGAGACGGTGCCGGACGCCGAGGAGGCCCGGGCGCTGCTGCGGGCGGTGCGCGGGCTGGGTGTCCCGGCCTATCTGTCGTACAGCGTCGCCGGGGACCGGACCCGGGCCGGGCAGCCGCTGGCGGAGGCGTTCGCGGTGGCGGCGGAGGCGGACGAGGTGATCGCGGTGGGGGTGAACTGCTGCGCGCCGGACGACGCGGACCGGGCGGTGCCGCTGGCGGCGCAGGTCACCGGCAAGCCGGTGGTGGTCTATCCCAACAGCGGGGAGCGCTGGGACGCGGCGGCCCGGGCGTGGTGCGGCAGCCCGGAGTTCAGCGCGGACCGGGTCGCCGCGTGGGCCGCGGACGGTGCCCGGCTCATCGGGGGCTGCTGCCGGGTGGGACCGGAGGCGATCGCGGAGCTGGCGGCCGGGCTCGGCCGCTGACGGGCACCGGGAACGGGACCGGCGGCGCTCGCGGCTCCGGACGCGGGCCGAAGGCGTTACACAGACGCAACCGACGGGGCGGCGACAGAGCCCCGGGCCGATGGCAGGATGCAGCCACATCGCAGCATGCACGGCTTGGATGATCTGTATCCGCTCTGGAGGACCAGTGTCCGCTCGCTCCGCGTTGCCTGTCATAGCCGTTGCCACGGCCGTCGTCGTCCTGGCGGGGTGCAGCAGCACCAAGTCCGACGGGAAGAAGGGGTCCGGCGGCCTGGAACTGGTCTCCTCCGGGACCCTGAAGACCTGCACCCACCTGCCGTACGCACCGTTCCAGGTGAAGAAGGACGGCAAGGTCGTCGGGTTCGATGTGGATCTGGTGGATCTGGTCGCCAAGGATCTCGGCGTCAAGCAGGAGATCGTCAACACGCCCTTCGAAGGCATTGAGACCGGCCAGGACTTCACCATCCGCAAATGCGATCTGGCCGCCGCCGGCATGACGATCACGGCCGCGCGGGACAAGGTCATGGATTTCTCCGACCCGTATTTCAATGCCACCCAGGCGCTGTTGACGAAGAAGGGCAAGCCCTTCAAGAAGATCGAGGATCTCAAGGGCAAGAAGCTCGGCTATCAGAAGGCCACCACCGGCGGGATCTACGCCAAGGACCACGGCAAGGGCGTCGAGCTGGTGGAGTTCGAGGATCTGGGGCTGCTGCTGACCGCGGTGAAGTCCGGCCAGGTGGATGCCGGCATCAATGACAACGGGGTGCTCTTCGACTATGTGAAGCAGAACCCGGACACCAAGGTCACCGCGGAATTCAACACGGGTGAGCACTACGGCATCGGCGTACGCACCGGCAATGACGCGCTGCGCAAGAAGATCAACGCGGCGCTGAAGAAGGCGAAATCCGACGGGAGTTACGACCGGATCTACAAGAAGTGGTTCGGCACCACCCCGCAGAGCTGAGGCCGGCCGTTATGTCTGTGTCCAAAAGACAGCGCGCGCGGATCACCCGCGGCGTGCAGTACGGCGTGCTGGTCGCCGCCGTGGTGGTCTTCGCGCTGATCGCCGACTGGCACCAGCTGCGGATGGCGTTCTTCGATGTCGAGGTCGCGAAGGCGCTCTTCCCGGAGATCATCACCACGGCGCTGGTGAACACCGTCCTCTACACCCTGCTCGGATTCGGTTTCGGTCTGGCGCTGGGGCTGGTGCTGGCGCTGATGCGGCTCTCGTCGGTGCCGCCCTACCGCTGGATCGCGGTCACCTATATCGAGTTCTTCCGCGGTATCCCCTGTCTGCTGGTGTTCATCGCGCTCGGCTTCGGGGTGCCGCTGGCCTTCGAGGTCGCGCTCGATATGAACGTCACCGTGATGCTGTCGCTCGGGCTGGTGGGTGCGGCCTATATGGCGGAGACCATCCGGGCCGGCATTCAGGCCGTTCCCAAGGGGCAGACGGAGGCGGCGCGTTCACTGGGAATGTCGCAGGGGCGGGCGATGGCCTCGATCGTGATTCCGCAGGCGTTCCGTATCGTGCTGCCGCCGCTGACCAATGAACTGATTCTGCTCACCAAGGACTCCTCGCTGGTGTATCTGCTGGGTCTTTCCCTCACCCAGTTCGAACTGGCCAACTTCGGCCGGGACGCGCTCAATGAGCACAAGAGCCTGACCCCGATCCTGATCGCCGGGCTGCTCTATCTCGTGATCACCCTCCCCCTCGGCCAGCTGGTCCGTCGGCTGGAGGCCCGTACGGCGAAGGCCAGGTGAGCGGCGTGACGACCGAGCAGGCGGCACCGGAGACGGTGGACGCGAAGGCCATCGACGTACAGGGCCTGCGCAAGGCCTTCGGGGAGCTGGAGGTGCTGCGCGGGATCGACTTCTCGGTGGCGCGCGGTGAGGTGGTGTGTGTCATCGGGCCCTCGGGCTCCGGGAAATCGACCCTGCTGCGCTGTGTGAATCTGCTGGAGGAGCCGAGCGCGGGCCGGGTGGTGGTGGCCGGCACCGAGGTCACCGACCCGGACGTGGACATCGACCGGGTCCGCCGGCGGATCGGGATGGTCTTCCAGTCCTTCAACCTCTTTCCGCATCTGACCGCGCTGGAGAATCTCACCATCTCCCAGCGGCGGGTGCTGCGCCGCGACCGCACGGAGGCGGAGCAGGTCGCCCGTGCCAACCTCGAACGGGTCGGGCTGAGCGACAAGGCGGCCGCCTATCCGGCCCAGCTGTCGGGCGGGCAGCAGCAGCGGGTGGCCATCGCCCGTGCGCTGTCGATGGACCCGGAGCTGATGCTCTTCGACGAGCCGACCTCGGCGCTGGACCCGGAGCTGGTCGGTGATGTGCTGGCGGTGATGCGGGGGCTGGCGCAGGAAGGGATGACGATGCTCGTCGTCACCCATGAGATGAGCTTCGCCCGGGAGGTCGCCGACCGGGTGGTGTTCATGGACGGCGGCGTGATCGTCGAGCAGGGCACCCCGGAGCAGGTGGTGGGGGCCCCGCAGCACGAGCGGACCAGGACGTTTCTGGCGCGGGTGCTGGATCCGGCGGCCGCCGAGGTCGGCGAGGTCGCGGACACCGGCGCCGCGGGCAAGCGGGTGGATCGCTGAGCGGCGGCTGAGCCCTCGGGCACGAGCTGCCGCGGTGCGCACGCCGACGGGGCGGGGGCGGAACGCCGGGTCGTCCGGGCTCCGCCCCCGCCCCGTGGTGGTCCGCCTCGCTCCGTGGTGGTCCGCCCCCACTCTGTGGTGGTCCGCTGCCCTCGGCGGTGGGTCAGGACAGCGGTTTGGTGAGCTTCTTGGTGAGGGAGCGGTTGCCGGTCAGGCTACAGCTGATGGTCTTGATGCCGAGCCGGTAGCCGCTGAGGCTGGGGTACTGGACGTAGGTGCCCTCGGCGGTGCCGGAGGGCTGCTGGGCCGCCTTGCGCTCCAGCTCGTTGCGGCACAGCGAGGCCGCCTTGTTCTGGATGCCCGATTCGGTGGTGAGCCCGGAATCCAGACGGTGCATGGCGACGACCTCGGCGTCGTGCGGGCCGTTGCAGGAGGCTTCGTCGTTGTTGCCGCCGCCGTCCGCGGGGCGGTCGTAGCAGTCGCCGACCTTCAGCAGATAGAAGGGGATCTTGCCGTTGGAGGGCGTCGGCAGGGACTTCTCGAAGTCACTGCCGGTGGGCGTCGCGGTGGGCGTGGGGTCGTCGTAGGGCGTCGGGGACGCGCTCTCGGACGGGGTGGCGCTGGTGCTCGAACCGGACGGCTGGGCACGGTGGTTGCCGCTGTCATCGCTGTTGGCCACCACGAAGATGGTGATGACGGCGGCCAGCACGATCACGCCACCGCCGATGATCGCCGCGATGGTCTTGCCGTTGCCGCCACCGTCGGGCGGGCCGGGGGGCTGCTGCCAGCCGCCGGGGCCGCCCGGTCCGGGCGGGCCATAGCCGCCCGCGGGCGGGCCGTAGCCGCCGGGGGCCTGGCCGCCGGGGGGCGTGCCGTAGCCACCCGGGCCGTATCCGCCCTGACCCTGACCGCCCGGCCCGTAGCCACCGGCCGGCGGGCCGAAGCCGCCCGGAGTGGCGTTGGGCGGCTGGTTCGGCTGATTCGGCGGGGGCGGAGGAAAGCTCATGGCGGAAATGATCGCTTCTTTACTCGGTTTTGCGGTACTCGGTGACCAACCTGGAACAATTCACGTCTGAATTGTCCGGACCCTGGGCACCGTTGGCGACAGACAGCAAGCCAGCCTACGGCCCGGAGGTTCTCCGTGTTCACCGACCTTCCCCTGGACGCGCTGCACACCTACTGCCCGCCGCGTCCGGAGCCGGCCGGCTTTGACGCGTTCTGGCGGCGCACCCTCGTCGAGGCCCGCACGCATGCCCTCGACGCGTGCTTCACCGAGGTCGATGCGGGGCTCGCCCTGCTGCACACCCATGACGTGACGTTCGCGGGATTCGGCGGGCATCCCATCCGCGGCTGGTTCCTGCTCCCGCGCGCGGCCGCCGGACCGCTGCCGTGCGTCGTGCAGTTCCTCGGGTACGGGGGCGGGCGACTGCTGCCGCACGACTGGCTGCTGTGGCCGTCCGCGGGCTACGCCACGCTGGTCATGGACACCCGGGGACAGAGCGGCCCCAACCGGCCCGGTGACACCGCCGATCCGGTCGGCTCCGACAATCCGGGTGTACCCGGCAAGCTGACCCAGGGGCTGCTCGATCCGCACGGCTACTACTACCGGCGGCTGTTCACCGACGCGGTACGGGCCGTGGAGGCGGCGCGCGGCCATGACGCGGTGGACGCCGACCGGGTCGTGGTCGCCGGCCACAGCCAGGGCGGCGCCGCGGCCCTGGCGGTGAGCGGCCTGGTCCCCGGCCTGGCGGGGGCCTTGATCGATGCGCCGTTCCTGACGCACATCCGCCGCGCGGTGGAGGTCACGGACGTCGGCCCGTACGGCGAACTCACCCGCTACTTCGCGGGGGCGCGGGACCGGATCGACACCGCGCTGCACACCCTGGACCACTTCGACGGCCTGAACTTCGCCGCCCGCGCCACCGCCCCGGCGCTCTTCGGCACCGCACTGCGCGACGAGGTGACCCCACCGTCCACCGGTTTCGCCGCCTTCCATCACTACGCGGGCGAGAAGGAACTGAAGGTGTGGCGGTTCAACGCCCATGAGAGCGGCGGCGGTGAGCAGCGGGCCGCCGAAATAGCCTTTCTGCGCGGCCTGCTCGGGTGAGCCGGCCCGGACCCGCCGGCCCTCAGACCGCCCCGAGCAGATGCTCCAACGCCAGCTGGTCCAGGTGCTCGAAGGCCATCCCACGGGCGGCCGCCGCCTCGACGTCGAAGGTCTCGTAGGCGGTGGCATCGGCGAGCAGGCCGGCCAGGCCGTCCTCGGCGGTGGGGCGGCCCAGCTGGTCCAGGCGCGCGGCCCGCAGCGCGTCCTGGACGGCCGGGTCGGACCGGAAGGCCGCCGCGCGCTCCTTGAGGAGCAGATAGTTGCGCATACATCCGGCCGCCGAGGTCCAGACGCCGTCCAGGTCCTCGGTGCGCGGCGGTTTGAAGTCGAAGTGCCGCGGCCCGTCGTAGCCGGCGGTCTCCAGCAGGTCGACGAGCCAGAAAGCGGCACGCAGATCCCCCGCTCCGAAACGGAGGTCCTGGTCGTACTTCATTCCGCTCTGACCGTTGAGGTCGATGTGGAAGAGCTTGTCCGCCCACAGCGCCTGGGCGATGCCGTGCGGAAAGTTCAGCCCGGCCATCTGCTCGTGGCCGACCTCGGGGTTGACGCCGAAGCGCTCGGGGTGTTCCAGCCGCTCGATGAAGGCGAGGGCGTGCCCGACGGTGGGGAGGAGGATGTCGCCGCGCGGCTCGTTGGGCTTGGGTTCGAGGGCGAATTTCAGGTCGTAGCCCTGCTCGGTGACGTACTGGCCGAGGAGGTCGAAGGCCTCCTTCAGCCGGTCCAGGGCGGTCCGTACGTCCTTGGCCGCGCCGGATTCCGCGCCTTCCCGGCCGCCCCATGCGACATAGGTGCGGGCGCCGAGCTCGGCGGCGAGGTCGATGTTGCGGAGTGTCTTGCGCAGGGCGTAGCGGCGGATGTCGCGGTCGTTGGCGGTGAAGGCGCCGTCCTTGAAGACGGGGTGGGTGAAGAGGTTGGTGGTGGCCATCGGGACGATCAGGCCGGTGGCGTCCAGTGCCTGCCGGAAACGTTTGACGGCCGCCTCGCGCTCGATGCCGCCGGCGCCGAACGGGATCAGATCGTCGTCGTGGAAGGTGACGCCGTAGGCGCCGAGGTCGGCGAGGCGGTGCACCGATTCCACCGGGTCCAGGGCGCGGCGGGTGGCGTCCCCGAAGGGGTCCCGGCCCTGCCAGCCGACGGTCCACAGTCCGAAGCTGAACTTGTCCGCGGGCGTGGGCTGACGGCTCATCGCGACTCCCTCGATCATTTCGTCAAGGCACTTTACAAATTCTGCCGCGGCCAAACTAATATGCGACAGCACACCGGGGAACCCCCTGGACCGAGACCATGGATGACGGGCCTCCGAGGGAGAGTGCACGATGGCCGCACAGGCTGCGGGACCGCTGGTCGTCGGGGTGGACAGCTCCACCCAGTCCACCAAGGCGCTGGTCGTGGACGCGGTGACCGGTGAGGTCCTCGCCCGGGGCCAGGCACCGCACACGGTCGGCGGCGGCGCCGGCAAGGAGAGCGACCCACGGCAGTGGTGGCAGGCGCTGGGTGAGGCGCTGGCTCAGTGCGGCGACGCGGTGCGGCAGGCCTCGGCGGTGTCCGTCGGCGGGCAGCAGCACGGGCTGGTCACACTGGACGCGGCCGGCGAGCCGGTGCGTCCGGCCCTGCTGTGGAACGACGTCCGGCCGGCGCCGCAGAGCGAGCGGCTGATCGCGGAGCGGGGCGGTGCGAAGGCCTGGGCGGACCGGGTCGGGAGCGTGCCCGGCCCGGCGTTCACGGTGGCCAAGTGGGCCTGGCTGCGCGAGCACGAGCCGGCCGCGACCGCCGCCACCGCCGCGGTGCGGCTGCCGCACGACTACCTCACCGAGCGGCTGACGGGCGAGGCCGTCACCGATCGCGGCGATGCGTCCGGGACCGGCTGGTGGGCGTCGTCCACCGGGTCCTATGACGCGGAGATCCTGGCGCACGTCGGGCTGGACCCCGCGCTGCTGCCGCGGGTGGCCCTGCCGGGCGAGGCCGCCGGGACCGTACACGCCGGTCATCTCCCGCTGCCCAAGGGCGCGTTGGTGGCCGCCGGCACGGGCGACAACATGGCGGCCGCGCTCGGCCTGGGCCTGCGCCCCGGCCTGCCGGTGATGAGTCTGGGCACCTCGGGGACGGTGTATGCGGTCTCCACCCACCGGCCCGCCGATCCGTCCGGCACCGTGGCGGGCTTCGCCGACGCCCGCGGCGACTGGCTGCCGCTGGCCTGCACCCTGAACTGCACCCTCGCCGTGGACCGGGTGGCGGCGCTGCTGGGCCGCGACCGGGAGGCCGTGGAGGAAGGCGGCGGGGTGGTGATGCTGCCGTACCTGGACGGTGAGCGCACCCCGAATCTGCCCGGCGCCTCGGGGCTGGTGCACGGGCTTCGGCACGACACCACGGCCGGTCAGCTGCTTCAGGCGGCCTACGACGGCGCGGTGTTCACTCTGCTGGAGGCCCTGGACCGGGTCCTGGACGCGGACGCCGCGCCCGATGCGCCGCTGCTGCTGATCGGCGGCGGCGCCCGGGGCCGGGCCTGGCGGGAGACCGTGCGCCGGCTGTCGGGCCGTCCGGTGGTGGTGCCCGAGGCGCAGGAGCTGGTGGCGCTCGGGGCGGCGGCGCAGGCGGCCGGGCTGCTGCTGGAGGAGGATCCGGCGGCGGTGGCGCGCCGCTGGGGGACGGCACGCGGGGCGCAGTACGAGGCGCTGCCGCGGGACGACGCCGCCTGGGAGCGGCTGTCGGCGACGCTCGCCGACGGCACGCCGCTGCTGCGGCCGTGACCGCACCCCCGCAGCCGTGGACCGGCTCCCGTTCGCACCCTTTGGAGGCCCCGTGACCCCGCCCGGCGGCGACACCCAGCACGGCATCCGGCGGCGCAATCTGGCCCGGGTGCTGCGGACCGTGGCCGCGCAGGGCCCGGTCTCCCGGCCGGCGGTCGCGGCACGGATCGGGCTGACCCGGGCGGGGGTGGCGCCGCTCGTCGACGAGCTGTTGCGGGCCGGGCTGCTGGTCGAGACGGGGCGGGCGGCGACCGGCGGCCGGGGCAGGCCGGGCAGTGAACTCGCGGTCAGCGACCGTGGCCCGGCCGGTATAGGGGCCGAGATAGGCGTCGACCACCTGGCGGTGTGCGCGGTCGATCTGCGCGGGCGGGTCCGGGCCAGGGTCGCGGCCGACGCCGCGAACCGGCACCGCGCTCCCGGGCCGGTGCTGCGCCAGCTGTCCGGTCTGCTCGCCGAGGTGACCGCGGAGATGGCCGCCGAGGGCCTGCGGCCGGCGGGGCTGACGGTCGCGGTGCCCGGTCTGGTGGCCCGCGACGCGACGACCGTGGTGCACGCCCCCAACCTCGGCTGGCGGGCGGCCGATCTGGCACCGGGGCTGGCCGGGGTGACGGCCCCGGAGGGCGGCTCGTTCGCCGTCCCGCTCACCGTCGAGAACGAGGCCAACCTCGGTGCGCTGGCCGAACTCCGGCTGGGCGGCGGCGCCGGCCGGCCCGCCCCGCCTCCGGACTTCGTGCATGTGTCGGCGGAGGCCGGGATCGGTGCCGCGGTCGTCGTGGACGGCCAACTCCTGCGGGGCGCCCGGGGCTTCGCGGGGGAGCTGGGTCATGTGCCGGTGTATCCGGAGGGCCCGCCGTGCGACTGTGGCGGCCGTGGCTGTCTGGAGCAGTACGCGGGGGAACCGGCCGTGCTGCGGGCGGGCGGGCTCACCCCCGAGCGGGCGGCGGCACATCCGGGGCCAGGTGCCCGTATCGGTCTGCTGGCGCGCCGGGCCGCCGACGGGGACGCCGCCGTCGTCCGCGCCCTGCACGAGGCGGGGACGGCGCTGGGCATCGCGCTCGCCGGGGCGGTGAATCTGCTCGATCCGCAGGCGGTGGTCCTCGGGGGCGCGCTGGCCGGGCTGGCGCCCTGGGTACTGCCGTCCCTGGAGCGGGAGTTGACGCTGCGGACGGCCGTCACGGCGGAGGCCGGGCGGGCCGGCGGGCCGAGGGTGACGGTGTCCCGGCTGGGCGCCGACGGACCGCTGCTCGGAGCGGCACACGCCGCGCTCCAAGGCGTCCTGGACGACCCCCTCCATTCCTGCGCCCCGGCACACTCTCCCCGGAATTGAGCCCGCTAAACCTTTCCAGGGAGCGGGAATTCCATGCCACCCAATCGAGCGATTGTGCTGATAAAAACAGCACCACTACCTTCGGTTCGGCGGGATGCCGCGGAACTGCCTTGAAACGGGGTTTCGGGGCGGGCCGCATCGCACCGTTCGAGGAGACAGGTGGCACTGTGACCATTGCCGATGAATCGCTGCACGGCACCACGGAAGAGGCCCAGAATTCCAGCCTGAGTACCACCGCGGCGCGGAATTTGGCGACCACCACCAAAACCGCACCACAGATGCAGGGCATCACTTCCCGATGGCTGCTGCGGCTGCTGCCCTGGGTGCAGGTTTCCGGTGGCACCTATCGCGTGAACCGCCGGCTGACCTACACCCTCGGCGACGGGCGTATCGATTTCGACACCAGTGGCAGCGATGTGGCCATCATCCCCGAAGAGCTGCGCGAGCTGCCCGCCCTGCGGGAGTTCACCGATACCGAGGTGCTGGCGGCGCTCGGCGACCGCTTCACCCAGCAGGAATACGCGCCGGGTGAACTCATCGGTGAGGCCGGCGGGCCGGGCGACCGGCTGGTGTTGCTGGTGCACGGCCGGGTGGACCGTATCGGCACCGGCAAATACGGCGAGGACACGGTGCTCGAAGCGCTGGCCGGCGGGGATCACCTCGGCGACGAGCCGCTCACCGACCCCGAGGGGACCTGGCAGTTCAGCTATCGGGCGGTGACCCGGGTGACCGTCATGACGCTGTCCCGGCAGGCCGCACAGGAGATCATCGACCGCTCCCCCGGGCTGCGCGAGCATCTGGCCGCGGCCGGCCAGGGCACCGCGCAGCCGACGAACGCGAGCGGGGAATCGGCGGTCTCCGTCGCCTCGGGGCACCAGGGCGAGCCGTCCCTCCCCGGCACCTTCGTCGACTACGACGTCACGCCCCGGGAGTACGAACTCAGCGTCGCGCAGACCGTGCTGCGCACCCACAGCCGGGTCGGCGACCTCTACAGCGATCCGATGAACCAGGTGGAGGAGCAGCTCAAGCTGACCATCCAGGCGCTGCGGGAGCGCCAGGAACACGAGATGATCAACAACCCCGAGTTCGGGCTGCTGCACAACGCCGACCTCAAGCAGCGCATCCACACCCGCACCGGCCCGCCCACCCCCGACGACCTCGACGATCTGCTCGCGACCGTCTGGAAGGACCCGGGCTTCCTGCTCGCCCATCCCCTGACGATCGCCGCCATCGGGCGGGAGTGCAGCGCCCGCGGGCTCTATCCGACCGCGGTCGATTTCATGGGGCATTCGCTGCCCTCCTGGCGCGGGGTGCCGATTTTCCCGTGCAACAAGATTCCGGTGACGAAGGAGCGGACGAGTTCGGTGCTGCTGCTGCGCACCGGCGAGGAACAGCAGGGTGTCGTCGGCCTGCATCAGACCGGAATTCCCGATGAATACGAGCCGGGCCTCTCGGTGCGTTATATGGGCCTGGACGACCGGGCGGTCATCAAGTATCTGGTCAGCGCCTATTATTCGGCGGCCATTCTGGTGCCCGATGCGCTGGGTGTTCTCGACGACGTACAGATCGGCCACTGAACGACCTCCGGCGGAAAAGCGACCGCGCCCCGGCAGCGGCATTTCCCGCCGTCCTGGCGCGCGGGCATTTCCGCGCACCGCACCGATCTACGCACAGCACAGACAAGAACAGGTGAGCCTTCCTCATGACCACATCGGTGGACCCGACATCCGGCCCGCAGGCGTCCGCGCCCGAGCAGACCCGCTCCAGCCTGGACACCGCGGCAGCGCGCAAGCTGGCGACCACGACCAAGACCGTGCCGCAGATGCAGGGGATCTCCTCCCGCTGGCTGCTGCGCATCCTGCCCTGGACGCAGGTCTCCGGCGGTGCGTACCGCGTCAACCGGCGGCTTACCCACACCCTCGGTGACGGTCGGGTGGAGTTCGTCTCGACCGGGTCCGAAGTCCGGGTGATTCCGGCGGAGTTGCGCGAGCTGGCACCACTGCGCGGCTTCGCCGACTCCGCGGCGCTGGAGGCGCTGGCGGACCGGTTCGTCCAGCGCGAGTTCGCGCCCGGTGATGTGCTCGCCCGGGCGGGCGGGCCCACCGACCGGATCGTGCTGATCGCCCACGGCAAGCTCGACCGTATCGGCACCGGCAAGTACGGCGACGAGACCGTGCTGGGGGTGCTGGCCGACGGTGACGCGATCGGTGCGGCGGCGCTGCTGACCGCGGACGCGGAGTGGGAGCACTCCGTACGGGCGGTGACCCGGGTGACCGCGCTGACCCTGTACCGCAGTGACCTGGAGGAGGTGCTGGGCCGCTCGGAGTCACTGCGCACCCACCTCGCGGACGTCGGTGCGGCGCTGGTGCCGGCGCAGAACAAGCACGGTGAGGCGGCCATCGAACTCGCCGCGGGCCATGTCGGCGAGCCGATGCTGCCGGGCACCTTCGCCGACTACGAACTGGCGCCGCGGGAGTACGAACTCAGCGTGGCCCAGACGGTGTTGAAGGTGCATTCGCGAGTCGCCGACCTCTACAACGACCCGATGAACCAGCTGGACCAGCAGCTGCGGCTGACCGTGGAGGCGCTGCGGGAGCGCCAGGAGCACGAGATGGTCAACAACCCCGAGTTCGGGCTGCTGCACAACGCCGACCTCAAGCAGCGCATCCACACCCGCAGCGGCCCGCCCACCCCCGACGACCTGGACGAGCTGATCTCCCGGCGCCGTAAGACGCAGTTCCTGCTGGCGCATCCGCGGACGATCGCGGCCATCGGGCGGGAGTGGAACGCCCGGGGCATCTATCCCACCACCGCGGAGGTCGAGGGCAGCACGGTCCGTGCCTGGCGGGGCATTCCGCTGCTGCCCTGCAACAAGATCCCGGTCACCCCGGACCAGACCAGCTCGATCCTGGCGCTGCGGGTCGGCGAGGAGAACCAGGGCGTGGTCGGACTGCACCAGACCGGCATCCCCGACGAGTACCGTCCCGGCCTCTCGGTGCGCTTCATGGGGATCAATGACCAGGCGGTCATCAATTACCTGGTCAGTGCCTACTATTCGGCGGCGGTGCTGGTGCCGGACGCCCTGGGCATTCTGGAGGACGTCGAGATCGGCCACTGACCGGCGGGGTCCACGCACCCGGGTGCCGCGTCCGCGAGCGGCCGTCAGCGCCGGCGGCGTGGCACCCGGGTGACGTCCGATCAGGTATCCCGCGCCCCTCCTGACCTGCGCCGTTCTGCCTTTGGTCGAGCCATTGGCAGAACGGCCATTCCCTTGGCAGGCCGTGCCCTGTTGCGCATCATGAACGCACCGCATGTGCGTGACATGTACGCGACCACCCCTCGGTCCTTGTCAGGAGTTCACATGGAGCCCGCCCCCCGCCGCCCGGCCCGCCGGCGCCTGCTGACCGGCGCGGCCGCGCTCGCCGCGTCCGCCGCACTCACCCCCCTCACGGCAGGCACCACCGCCGCCGCCACGCGCCGGCGGACACCGTCCGGCGGCGCCTACCCCCCGCTCCACTGGGTCCCGGCCAGCCCGGGCAACTTCACCGCCGCCGACCGCCCGGCGCAGTATCCGGTCGAGCGGGTCGTGGTGCATGTGACCCAGGAGACCTACCGGGACACCCTCAAGCTGTTCCAGGACCCGGCGCACAAGGCGGCCGCGCACTATGTCGTACGGTCCGCCGACGGCTATCTCGCCCAGTGCGTCCGCGAACGGGACGTCGCCTGGCACGCCGGGAACTGGGACTACAACACCCGCAGCATCGGCATCGAGCACGAGGGCTGGATCGACGACCCGACATGGTTCACCGACCCGCTCTACGAGCAGTCCGCCCTGCTCACCGCCGCCATCTGTGACCGCTACCGGATCCCCAAGGACCGGGAACACATCATCGGCCATGTCGAGGTCCCCGGCACCGACCACACCGACCCCGGTGAGTTCTGGGACTGGGCGCGCTATCTCCAGCTGGTCAACGACGTCTCCTGGCACACACCGGATGACCCGGTCCGGCGACACGACGGCCGTTCGGCCGGTCTACGGATTCCTGACACCTCCGGGTCATAGTGAGCGTCTCCGGCGCCTGGGACAGTTGACGTGAGGTCAGGGGGGATCGTGAAGCGGCGATTCGGTCGGGTTCGCGCGATGCTGACGGTGCTGGTGGCGTGGGGTGTGCTGGCCGGCGGAGGGGTGGCGGGCGGAGCGCCGGCCGCGGCCGTGGGAGCGGATCTCCACCGCTCCGGTGCCGTGCCGGTGGCACCCGGTGTGGTCTACGGCGAGTTCCGGATGACGCTGCCGCGCGGCACCGTGCACGGGCATCTGCTGACCGTCGATCTGGCCGATCCGCGGGTCACCGTGGATCTGCTGTACCCGGGGGCGGTCGGCGCACGGTCACCGGTCTCCCAACTGGCCGCGGAGCGCCGGGCGGTGGGGGCCGTCAACGGCGACTTCTTCAACATCACCGAGACCCAGCACCCGGGGGTGCAGCCGACCGGCGCCTCGGTCGGCCCGGCGGTGGCCTCGGGGCGGCAGCTGAAGGGCGCGGTGCCCGACGGGCAGCGGTTCGGACCGGCGATGCCGCCCGGTGCGACCACCGAGGACGTGATCGGCGTCGGCTATGACCGCCGCGCCCGGCTGGACCGGCTCACACTGCGTGGTGCGGTGCGGACCGGCCAGGGGGCGCTGCCGCTGCGCGGACTGAACCAGTACGCGCTGCCGGTCGGCGGGATCGGCGCGTACACCCCGCAGTGGGGTCCGGCGTCCCGGGTGCGCGCCACCTGCGGGACGGATACCGACCGGGCGGCGCCGTGCAGTACGGAGACCGCGGAGGTGACGGTCCGGCACGGCCGGGTGACGGCCATCGGGGAGGTGCCGGGCGCCGGCGGGGTGGCCGTGGGCAGTGTGGTGCTGGTGGGCCGGGAGGAAGGGGCGCGGCAGCTGCGCGGGCTGCGCCTCGGTGAGCCGGTGAACGTCAGCTCGTACCTCGCCGGCCAGGGGCACGGCCGGCTGCGCTGCGCGGTGGGCGGCTTCCCGATCGTGCGGGACGGTGCGCCGCTGGCCGGACTGGACACCGTCGCCGTGGCGGTGCGCACGTCCGCGGGGACCGGGGCCGGCGGACGGGTGCTGTACCTCATGGCGCTGGACGGGGCACCGGGCCAGACCGGCCTGACGGTGCGCGAACTGGCGGATTTGATGGCGCAGTTGGGCGCGCGGGACGCGATGGACCTGGACGGCGGCGGGTCCTCGACCCTGGTCACCGGCGACGCATACGGGGCCACGGTCCGCAACCATCCGTCGGGGGGCGCGGAGCGGCCGGTACCCAATGCGCTCGGGGTGTTCTCCGCCGGGTGAACGGACGGCGCCGCGACCCCGGCGCCGGCCGGCCGGCCCCGTTACGGACGCAGGCTGCTCACCACATCGGCGGCGCCGGACAGCCCTTGGTGGATGTCCGGGGCGAGGCTGCTGCTCGCCAGATAGAAGCCGAGCAGCGCGCACACCAGGGCGTGCGAGAACTTGAGCTTGCCGCTGCGCAGGAAGATCACGGTCAGGACCACCAGCAGCAGGACGACCGAGATGGAAATCGCCACGGGACGCACACCTCCTCAACCGCCGCCCGAACGGACGGCAAGGGGTGGCCAGTTTGGCGTATTTCAGGGTATGTCCGGTTCTTGTCCGGGTGCTCCGATCGGGTGATCACTGCGGGTCACAGGGCGACGGGATGCCGGGGGACAACGGCGGCACGGGCGGGACGGCACACCACCGTGGCGTGGATCACATCACTCCCTGCAACGGAGTGTGGCGATCGGTCGTCTTAGCGGCCGACAGCGCCGCCCTCCCCCCTGCCGACGGAAAGCCCCGAGATGAGCCAGCCCCCTTCCTTCCGCCACCGGACGTTCCGGCGGCGGTGCCCCGCACTCGCCCTGGTCACGGCCGTCGGCGCGGGCACGCTCAGCGCCTGCGCGGGCATCGCGGCGCCGGCGCCGGTGGCCGACCCGGTAAAGGTGACACTGGGGGCGGCCGGCGGCACCAGGACCGTGCAGGCCGGCGACAAGCTGAAGGTGACCGCGGAGGGCGGTGTGCTGACCGAGGTGACGGTCACCGACCCCAGGGGCCGACGACTGCCCGGCGGGTTCGGGGGCGAGGGCACCTTCTGGACCTCCAGCGCCGAGATCGCCCCGGCCACCAAGTACTCCGTCGTCGCGAGGACCAAGAGCGACCGGGGCGGCGTCGGTGCGGCCAGGGAGTCGCTCACCACCGCGCGGCCGGCCAGGCTCAACACGCTGGTGCTCGATCCCGGCACCCAGGACGCCGTGGTCGCCGTCGACCGGCTGCTCACCCTCACCTTCGACCACCCGGTGACCGACCGGACCGCGGTGGAGCGCCGGCTGCGCGTCACCACCGACGACCGGACGACCGGTTCCTGGCACTGGACGAAGGACCTCAACGGCAAGGACCAGGTGACCTGGCGGCCCGCACAGCGCTGGAAACCGGGCACCGAGGTCAGGCTGCGGGCGGAGCTCGACGGGGTGGATTCCGGCGGCGGGCGCTACTTTTCCGGCGACTATGACCTGAACTTCACCATCAGCCGGAGTTGCACCGACTCGGACCTGGGGCGGGTTTGTGGCAAGGTCCACGTGGGTGACTCCGCCGGGATCGCCCCGTCCTCCGTACGAGGGAAAGACGACCACACCACCGGGATCGGAGACTGGCACGACCGGCGATCCCCGTGGCGGCGAAACAGCGCCCCCGCGTCGAGCAGCTGACCCCTTTCAGAGCCTAGTGTGACGGAATGAGCACCGTGCAGGACCAGGAACAACTCACGGGGTGGCGGCGCTTCCAGCGCCGGGTCCCCAATGGCTTCGCCATCATCTTCAGCGTATTGGGGCTCTTTTGTGCCCTGACGGCGCTGATCGGGCCTCTCCGGCGCGGACTCCAGCCGGTGATCTACTGGCTGGACACCCTCACCATCCCGGTGGCGCCGAACTTCGCCTATGCGGCGTTCCTCTTCCTCCTGGGCGCGGCGATGACCGCCCGGAAACGGGTGGCGCTGTGGTTCGTGGTGGCCTACATGGTGCTGGTCATCCTGGCCGACGCGCTGTTCCTGGCCTACCGGCTCTGGGAGTTCTCATTCTCCCTGGTGCTGTGTGCCGGGGCGCTGGTGCTGCTGCTCGTCTCGCACCGCGAGTTCTACGCGATCACCCGGCGCGGCGCGTTCCTGCGCGCCATCCTGGTGCTGGTCGGCGGGCTCGTGGCGGCGGTGCTGATCGGCTGGGGAATGGTGTCGCTGGCCCCGGGCACGCTGGAGGCCGGCGCCGCCAACCGGCTGCTGTGGACGGCCAACCGCGTCTGCGGCGGGCTGGTCGGCGGCCATATCGTCGAGGGTCATCCGCCGCACTGGATCAGTGCCGTCCTCGGTCTGCTCGGTGCGCTGGCGCTGCTGAACGCGGCCGCCACGCTGTTCCGTTCGCAGCGGATGGAGGCCGCGCTGCACGGTGACGAGGAGGACCGCATCCGGGCGCTGCTGGACCGCTACGGCAGCCAGGACTCGCTCGGCTACTTCGCCACCCGCCGCGACAAGGCCGTGGTCTTCTCCCCCAGCGGCAAGGCCGCCGTGACCTACCGCGTCGAGGCCGGGGTCTGCCTGGCCAGCGGTGACCCGGTCGGTGACCGTGAGGCATGGACCCAGGCCATCGAGGCATGGCTGGAGGTCGCCGGGCGGTACGGCTGGCAGCCGGCCGTCATGGGCGCGAGCGAGGACGGCGCCAAGGCGTTCGCCCGCAGCGGTCTGAACGCGCTACAGCTCGGCGACGAGGCGATCCTGCACGTCAAGGACTTCGAGCTGGCCGGCCGGGAGATGCGGGTGACCCGCCAGGCCGTCAACCGGGTCGAGCGGACCGGTGCGACCTTCCGCGTCCGGCGCCACTCCGCGCTGACCGACGAGGAGATGCAGGAGGTCATCCACCGGGCGGACGCCTGGCGGGACACCGAGACCGAGCGCGGCTTCTCGATGGCGCTGGACCGGCTGGGCGACCCCGCGGACGGGGAGTGCCTGCTGGCCGAGGCGTTCGACGGTGACGGCAACATGATCGCGCTGCTGTCGTTCGTCCCCTGGGGCACGGACGGCATCTCGCTGGACGTGATGCGCCGCGACCGCAGCGCGCCCAACGGCGTCATGGAGTTCATGGTGGCCCAGCTCTGCGCCCAGGCCGGGGCGATGGGCGTGCGCCGGATCTCGCTGAACTTCGCGGTGTTCCGCTCCGCCTTCGAGGAGGGCGCCCGGATCGGGGCCGGCCCGGTGCTGAAGGTCTGGCGCCGGCTGCTGCTGTTCTTCTCCAAGTGGTGGCAGCTGGAGGCCCTCTACCGCTCCAACGCGAAGTACAACCCGGAGTGGTATCCGCGGTTCCTGTGCTACGCGGACGCCGGTGCGCTGGCCCGGATCGCCCTGGGCTCGGGTATCGCCGAGGGCTTCGTCGACGTACCGAGCCTGGGCGCGCTGTGGGGCAAGGGCCACAAGAAGCGGGTGCTGGCCCCGGCGAGCACCGCCGGTCTGCCCTCGCTGGACGAGCTCGGGCTGGTCAAGGCGGCGCCGGCCACCGATGAGGAGCAGCACGCACAGGAGCTGGCCGCGCTGCCCGAGCAGGTGCGGGTGCGCCGCCTCAAGCTGGAGCGGCTGCGGGAGGCCGGCACCGACCCGTATCCGGTCGGCGTGCGGCGTACGCACACCCTGGGCGAGGTCCGCGACGAGTACCCGGACCTCGCGCCCGGGACGCGCAGCGGCAAGTCCGTCAGCGTCGCCGGGCGGGTGCTGCTCACCCGTGACCACGGCGGGGTGCTCTTCGCGGTGCTGCGCGACTGGTCGGGCGATCTCCAGATCGCACTGACCCGGGACGGCAGCGGCAAGGAACTGCTGGACCGCTTCGGCTCGGACATCGACCTCGGTGACCACGTCGAGGCGGAGGGCGAGGTCGGCAGCAGTGACCGCGGTGAGCTCACCGTGTTCGTCACCGGGTGGCGGCTGACGGCCAAGTGTCTGCGGCCGCTGCCCGACAAGCGGCGCGGGCTGTCCGACCCGGAGGCCAAGGTCCGCCAGCGCTATGTGGACCTGGTGGTCTCGACGGACGCGCGGGACAACCTGCGGGCGCGCAGCACGGCCGTGCAGGCGCTGCGCCAGGGGCTGATCGACCGCGGCTACCTGGAGGTCGAGACGCCGATGCTCCAGCAGATCCACGGCGGCGCCAACGCCCGTCCGTTCCACACCCATATCAACGCCTACGACCTCGATCTGTATCTGCGGATCGCACCGGAGCTGTATCTCAAGCGGCTGTGTGTGGGCGGTATGGAGAAGGTCTTCGAGATGGGACGGACGTTCCGGAACGAGGGCATCTCCTACAAGCACAACCCCGAGTTCACGATGCTGGAGGCGTACCAGGCATTCGCCGACTACGACGTGATGCTGGACCTGACCCGGGAGCTGATCCAGAGTGCGGCGATCGCCGCGTTCGGCAGCGCCACCGCCCGTAAGGCGGACGGGAACGGCAAGCTCGTCGAGCACGACATCTCGGGGATCTGGCCGGTCAAGACCGTCTACGGCGCGATCTCCGAGGCGCTCGGTGAGGAGGTCGACGCGGACACCGCGCCGGACCGGCTGCGCCGGCTGTGCCATGCCTCGGCGGTGCCGGTGAAGCCGGAGATGGGCCGCGGCGACATCGTGCTGGAGATGTATGAGCGTCTGGTGGAGGAGAAGACTCAACTCCCCACGTTCTACAAGGACTTCCCGACCGATGTGTCGCCGCTGACCCGGCAGCACCGGAAGGACCCGCGGCTCGCCGAGCGCTGGGACCTGGTCGCGTTCGGCACCGAGCTGGGCACCGCCTACTCGGAGCTGACCGACCCGGTCGAGCAGCGCCGGCGGCTCACCGCGCAGTCGCTGCTGGCGGCCGGCGGTGACCCGGAGGCGATGGAGCTGGACGAGGACTTCCTCCAGGCCCTGGAGTACGCGATGCCGCCGACCGGTGGTCTGGGCATCGGCGTGGACCGGCTGGTGATGTTCCTGACGGGTCTGTCGATCCGCGAGACGCTGCCGTTCCCGCTGGTACGGCGCCGCTGACAGACGTCCCGGGGCCCGCGGTCACAGCGGGCGGGACGGCACCGGCCACCTCCTTGCGGGGGTGGCCGGTGGCGTTTGCGGCTGCCGCCCCGCACCCCGGTCGTCGGTCAGAACCAGTTGACGGTGAGCGGGAAGCCGGCGGTGGCGGTGGCGCCCCTGGCGTCGGTGGCGGTGACGGTGACCGGGAGGGTGCCGGTCTGCCAGGGCCTGCCGGTGATACGGCCGCCGGCGGCGTCGAGGGTCAGGCCCAGGGGCAGACCGGTGGCGCGGTAGGTGAGCGGGGGTGTGCCTCCGGTGGCGGTCAGCTGGACGGTGCAGGACCGGCCGAAGCGGCAGGTCTGCGGGCCGGGGGTGGTGAGCGCGAGGTCGTCACCGGGCGGTTCGGTGCCGCCGGTGTCGAACGCCCCGGTGACGGGGGTGGCGGTGGCGGCATTGCCCGCGTGGCCGGTGCCGTACATGTCCTCGAAGGTCCGCAGCAGGCTGAAGTGGTTGTAGTCGCCGCTCACCGCGCCCCGCTTGACATGGGCGCCGTGGAAGACGGTCGCGATCCGGTTGGAGCCGAGGTAGTTGTCCTCGTCCCAGGTCACCATCAGCAGGCTGTTGTGGTCCTTGGCCCACCGGGCGTAGGAGTCGAGGTTGTTCCTGAGCCAGGTGTCGCCGCTGCCGACCGCGCAGTCGTGCATGTCGTTGCACATGTCCGGGATGACGAAGGACAGCGTCGGCAGCTTCGTGAAGTCGTCCTTGGGGAACTGGGCGAAGGTCTTGCCGGTGGTCACCGGCAGGTTCTTGAAGGCGAACCAGGGGTTGTGCTTCTGCGCGTAGCGGCCGCTGGAGCAGGTGGTGGAGCCCTCGTCGGGCAGTCCCTCGTTGTAGCTGGCGAAGGTCTTGCCGGCCGCGATCAGCTCCTGGCCGAGGTTGGGGGCGGACATCGACTGCGCGGTGTAGCAGCCGTCGCCGGTGACGCCCTGGGTGGCGCCGGAGAAGAGGTTGAAGTAGTTCGGCTGGCTGGGGTGGGTGAGGGCCTTCATGCCGGTCAGCTCGGCGCCGTCCTGGGCGAGTTGGTTGAGGTAGGGCGCCTGGGCGTTGCCGATGATCTCGCCGTACTGCTTGTTCTCGAAGACCACGATCACGACATGGTCGTAGGACGGCAGCGCGGACCGGACGGTCCGGGCGTCCGCCGCGGAGGCGACGGCGAGCAGGCCGAGCGTGCCGAGTGTCGCCACGACCGCCCTGCGCAGACGGATCGCTGTGCGTCTCATCAGGTTCTCAGCTCCTTGTCCGGGGGGTGAGGGACGGATGGGGGGTGTTCAGTCCTCGCGTCGGGCCGCGTCCGCGACCGCGATCCGCAGAAAGCGCGGTACGGGCAGGTCGCAGCGGCGGCAGGCATCGGCCACCGCGGCCCGGACCGCCGCGCGCCGGTCGGGCGGCATCAGCAGCAGCACGCTGCGGCCCGGCCGTTGTCCGGGCCACGAGGCGGACCAGGCGCCGGCGCGCAGGGCGTCGTGGACCGCGGTGGCGAGCGCGGTGGCGGTGGCCGTGGCACCGCCGGTGGAGCGGCGGGCCGTCACCAGCAGCAGGCTCGGCGGCGGGCCGCCGTCCGGAGCGCGCAGCGGCCGGCAACTGCCGTCGGGTGCCAGCAGCCGGCCGGGCCGGGCGAAGAGCACGGCCCGGCGCAGCGCGTCGTCGCCGGGCACTCCGGCGGCCAGCAGCCGCGCCAGTTGTGCGCGGGCCGGCGGGCAGCCGCCCCGGTCGGCGTGCACGGACGCGACGGCCAGCGCGGCGGCGCACTCCAGCGGCTCGGCGCCGGACAGCCCCACGGCGTCCGGCAGGGTGGCGTTCAGGTAGAGATCGGCGCCGCCGCGGCCGAGGCCGGCGGCGGCGAGTGTGCGCAGCGCGGCGTACGGGCGGGCGGCCCAGCCGGGGGCGTGGCCGGCCGGTCCGGTGAGCGGGAGTTCGGCGGTCTCGGCCGGCTGGTGGAGCGAGCCGCAGCGCAGCATGCCGTCATCGCGCGGGGCGACGGCCGCGCCGACATACCAGTTGGCCGCCGCGACCCAGCCGGCGCGGGGCGCCGTACCGGTGCCGGGCGGCTCGGCGGGCGGGGTGAGCCGGAAGGCGTACGGGGCCCGCCACACCGCTTCGGGCCGGCGGTGGTACGCCGTCGCGAAACCGTGGGCGAGCAGCCGCACCAGGGGGTCCGCGGTCGCGCGGCGGGCCAGGTCCACCGTGTTCATCCCAGCTCTTTGCGGGCGAGCAGCCGGTAGGCGTTGCCGCCGTCGGTGGCCCGCGCGATCGCGGTGCGCAGGTTGTCGACGGCGAGCGCGGCGGCGTAGCAGGGAACGGCCATGGCCTGTACGGCACGTCGGGCGGCACGGCGGGCGCGGGTGGCGGGGACGGTGGCCCAGGGGGCGAGCGGGTCGGGGGCGAGCCCGTTCGCGGCGAGGGCGACGGCGCCGAGGAAGTCCGCGTTGTTCTGGTGGGCGGGGCCGTGCTGCTCGGCGAGGACGGTGAAGCCCCGGGCCTCCAGGGCCTGTGTGAGGTTGCCTGCCGGCATCAGGTGCTGGTGCTGGGGCTGGAACCAGGGCAGCCAGTAGCGGCCGAGCAGTCGGGCGATCCGGGACTCGGGGTCGGGGAGTTCGATCAGCAGATGGCCGCCGGGGGCCAGCACCTTGACGGCCGCGTCGAGTTCGGCGAGCGGGTCCCGGGTGTGTTCGAGGTAGTGGTGCATGCTCACGGTGTCGTAGCGGCCGGCGAGCCGGTCGGCGAGATCGGGGAACTGGCCCTGGTAGCCGGTGTCGATCCAGCCCCGCCGTTCGGCCTCGTGGACCCCTTCGCCCATGTCCAGCCCGTCGAAGCGGGTCTCGGGCCAGACGCCGCGGGCGGCGTTGCAGAAGTGCCCCGCGGCGGTGCCGACGTCGAGCCAGGCCCTGGGGGTGGTGAACGGCCGGAGCAGCTCGGCGCGGTCGCGGTAGGTGGCGGTCATCCGGCCGAGGACCAGGGCGGCGCCCTCGCCACCGAGGCCTTCGTAGAAGTCGCGGTAGTAGAAGTCGAGTCCGTCCAGGGTGAGCCGGGGGTTCTGGAAGACATGGCCGCAGTGGCGGCACTGCTCCAGAGTGAAGCGGCCGGGCTTGCCCTGGAGCAGGTCGGGCATCCGGACCCGTACGACGGGGTCGGGAGCCGAGCACCAGGGGCAGTCGGCGCGACGGGGTTCGAAGAACCGGTCGGTGCCGGCGGCGAGGTCGGCGGTGTACGCGGCATGGCGCGCCGGGGCGGCGGTCCGGGGCTGCTCGGCGGGCGGGGAGGCCAGGGTGCGCAGCGCGGCGGACAGGGAGCGCAGTGGACGGGACGCGGTGGCGCGGGCCAGGCCGGCCGGGCGCAGGCCCCGGGCCGGGCTCAGTACGGCGGCGGGCTGAAGCCAGTACAGGGCGGCCGCCGCAGCGCCCCAACGAGGCGCCGAGAGCGCGCACTTCACCAGCAGGGCCAGTCCTGCCAGCTGGGCGGCGGACAGCAGGGCCGGCGGCAGGCCCCGGGCACGGAGCTCCTCGGCGCGCCGGGTCGGGTCGGGGTGCGGGGACCGCAGGCCGGGGGCGATGGCCCAGCCGGTGGCGTCCGGGGCGTACTCCTTGAGGGTGCGCAGGAGGCGGATCAGGCCGGCCACCGACTGCGGCGGCGCCTCGGTGTCGAGCCCGGCCCGCCGGTGGATGTCGTCGGCCACCAGCAGGGCGTGGCCCGCGCCGTGGCCCGGCGCGCACCGGTCCGTGCGGTGGGCGGCCGGGTCGAGGAGCCGGAGCAGACCGAGGACGCTCTCGGCGTCGAGGTGGGCCGGGATCAGGTCCACGACGCGCAGTCCTTCGCGGGTGGCGTGGGCGATGGCGGCGCGCAGCGTCGCCTCGTCGGCCACGACACCGGGCGCGGTGATCAGCTGCCAGCCGGTCAGCGGGGGCCGGGCGGTGCCGTGCGGTCCGGCGGGGTCGAGCACGGGCAGCGCGGCGAGCCTGCGGCGGGCGCGTACGGTACCCGCTCCCAGCGCCGTCACGGCGACGGCCGCCGCCCATCGCGTGCGGTGTCCCGAACGGTGCGCTCGCGTCATGTGGCTCACGGTCCCTTCTCGTTGTCGGTCGGGGCGGTGCCGGTTGCGGACGGGCCGGGGCGCGGTCCGGGCCGCAGTTTCTCCAGGCGGTCGGCCGCGGTGGCGGCGCCGCCCGCCGCGGCGAAGGACGCCTGGATACGGCGGGCCGCCCGGCGGTGGGCCGGGTCGTCCAGCACGGCGGACAGGGCCTGGTGCAGCTCGTCCGCACGCGCGCGGCCGAAGCGCACCCGCACCCCCGCCCCGGCCTCGGCCACCTGGCGGGCGACGATCGGCTGGTCGTCGCGTACGGGTGCCACCACCAGCGGCAGCCCGTACGCGAGCGCCTCGCACACGGTGTTGTGGCCGCCGTGGCACAGCACCGCGTCGAGGTGCGGCAGCAGCTGGAGCTGGGGGACGTACTCCTGGTGCAGCATGTGCGGCGGGATGTCGCCGGCGAGGTCGCCCGGGGCGGCCAGGATCAGCTGCGCCCGGTCCGCGAGGGCGTCCGCGGCGCGCAGGACCGCGGGGTAGAAGCGGGCGCCCGCCGCGCGGTTGAGGGTGCCCAGCGAGACGAGCACCCGGGCGCGGCCGGGGTCGAGCCGGCGCCACGGGAAGTCGCCGCCGGCCGGGCGGGCGCCGAAGGCGGGGCCGACGAACGCGTACTGCGGCGGGTACCGCCCGGCGGCGCCGACGGGTACGGCGTCCTGGGTGTGCGCCGCGGCCCGCTCCGGGCGGTCGTCACCGATGAGTGCGGGGGTGGAGTAGACCAGGACGAGGTGCGGAGAGAAGCGCGGGTCCCAGCCGCCGGGCGCACCGCACTCGGCGAGCAGTGCCGCGATGCGCCGGCTCACCCACTCCCCCACCTTCGGGAAGTCGTCGAACGGCCGGACGATCTCCGCCGAGGTGGTCGCCGAGGTCGCCCAGGGCAGGCCGTGCCGGCGGGCCACCACCGGCCCGGCGAGGGCCTGTTGGTCGGTGACCAGGATGTCGGGGCGGAAGGCTTCGACGGCGGCGTGCACTCCGGGCAGCATCGCGCGGGCGAGCGGGATGAGGGCCTCCGCCCAGAGGAAGCGCAGGGCGGCGATGCCCCGCAGATCGCGCCATCGCGCGCCGCCCAGCTCCTGGCCGCCGGGCGCGTCCCGGTCTCCCGCCGCGTACAGCAGGGAGCCCGTGGGGAGCATCGGGGTCAGGGCCGCGGCGGGGCCGGTCCAGGCGACCTGGTGGCCGCGCGCGGTGAGTTCGGCGGCGACGGCGAGCGTGGGGTTGACATGCCCGGCCAGCGGCGGGACGACGAACAGCACTCTCATCGGGCCACCGCCCCGGCAGGCGCGCCGAGCCGGCCCAGCAGGGCGTCACAGAGCCCCTCGGTGGCCTCGTTGAGCACGGTGTGCCCCACCCCGGGCAGCACACAGAGTTCACAGTCCGGTGCACTCAGCGCCAACTGCCGTGCGCCGGAGAGGAGTTCGGAGTGCTGCCCGTAGACGGCGAGGACCGGGCAGCGCAGTCGGGTGAAGTCGCCGGGAGTGAAGGGCGCATCGGCCGCGATGTCCTCGATGAGGGTGGTGTGGTTGAGCAGGGCATCGGCGGCGGCGGTGAGCCGGGCTTCCTTGCGCCGCCCCAGGGCGGCCAACTGCCCTGCCAGGGCGCGGTGTTCGAGGCCGAGGGCCGCGACGGAGAGGGTGTCGGTCATGTCGTCGATCCAGTCCCCGGTCAGATGGGCGTCGATCAGGACGACGGAGGCAACGAGGTCGGGCCGGACGAGGGCGGTGTGCAGCGCCAGCGCACCGCCGTAGCTGTTGCCGACGAGATGGACCGGGCCGCGGTCGAGGCCCAGGGAGCCGAGCAGGGCGATGAGATCGGCCACCGAGGTGGCCCGGTCGTAGCCGGTGGGCGGGCGGTCGCTGCGGCCGTGCCCGCGCTGGTCGTAGAGGAGTACGTCGTGTCCGGCGCGGGAGACGGGGCCCGCGAGGGTGCAGTAGAAGCTGGACAGGTTGTCCATCACCAGCCCGTGGAGAAAGACGACGGTGGGGCCGCCGGGCCGGGGGCCGCCGTGGCCCGGCAGCCGCTGGGTGTGCAGGCGCAGCCCGCCCGCGGGTGTGAGGGCCATGGCGCGGTCAGCTCGCGCAGGCCTGGTCGGCGAGGGTGACCCGGTCGATATGAGCGGCGAGTTCACCGACCGTCATGGCCAGGATCTGGTCGATGTCCTTCTCCGCGAGCAGGCCGAGGAAGTCCACCGAGGGGCCGTAGCGCTGCTGAAGCAGTTCGGCCAGCGCGACGAACTCGATGCTCTCCAGGGCCAGATCGTCATTGAAGGTGGTCGCGCAGGTGATCTCGCCCACGAGGAGGATTTCGTCGCCGACGACGCTCACCAGCATGTCGGTGATCTCGGCCAGGATCGTCCGGGTGCGCGCGGGGAGCGGGTCAGCTGCCATGGGTGGCCTCCGTGGGAGTGAGGGTGTCGGTGCCCGTACGGTCCTCGGGCCGCGGCCCGGTCCAGGCGACGACATGGCGTCCGGACAGGTCGTCGACGGAGTCGAGGTGGACGAGGTGGGGCCGGCCGTCCGGGGAGAACACCCGGAGCGCGCCGCCCGGTGCGGACGTCACGGCCCACTCCAGCGGCCGCCGGCCGGGGCCGTGGCCGGCCGCCTTCGCCGCGGCCTGCTTGGCGCACCACAGTGCGGTGAGCCAGTAGGCACGGCCGGGGTGCCCCGGCGTATGTCGTGCGTGGAGGTCGTCCGCCAGGCGGCGTTCGGCCGGGGAGAGGGCGATCCGTTCGAGGGCCTGCGGATCGTCGGTGACGCGCTCGATGTCGATGCCGACCGGGCCCGACCGGTGGGCGAGGGCTACGGCGAGCCGGCCCTTGTGCGCGAGCGTGAGATGGAGGCCGTGGGCGAGCGGGCCCTCGGGGCAGGGGCGGCCGTGCCCGTCGGTGCCGATCTGGATCTCGGCCGGGAAGACGGGCCCGGCCCCCGACTCCCACAACAGTTCCCGCACCGCGTCCTTGGCCGCGATCCGCCCCAGCAGCCAGGGCACGCGGGCCCGGGGCGCGCACCCTTCGTAGCGGGCACGCTCGGCCGCGCCCAGATAGCGACGCATGACCAACTCCTGCGAGGCCGGGTCCGACCAGCGGCGCCGGGCCAGGGACCAGCCGCCCGGCCGGGGTTCCCCGATACCGCACACCTCCGGGGTGAACTTCATCGGCCACACCCGCTCATCGGCACCGAAGCGCCGGTACGTCCAGCCCTCCAGACGCGCCCACACACGGCCGTCGGCGCCGCACAGCTCCACCTCACCACGCACCGAACCGGCCCTGACCTCGCGGATCCGGGCGGTGGCCGCCAGCAGCGCACCCGCACGGGGCGGCGGGCCGTAGAGCCGTACGCGGTCCAGGGACGCGGGGAAGACCAGTCGGTCACCGCTCAGTTTCAGCTGCATCCAGTGGCCGAGGAGCTGCCCCGCGGCATCCAGCAGGGCACCCGGCGCGGGCAGGGCGCGCAGCGTGCCGCGGATGCCGTCGGCGGCGAGTGTGCGGACCTCATGGACCCCGGCGAACGCGGGCCCGTGGAACATCCACCGGTCCCGGTAGAGCGCCTCCGCACTCACCGGCGCCGGCCGCTCGTCCGTCAGGCCCGCGGCGTCGGGGGGCGGCGGAGCCGGGTGCTGCGCCGCCAGGTGGACGGTGACGGCGGCGTGGTCCCCAAGACTCACCCGCACCCGGCCGTCCCCCTCGGGGGTGGCACTGACGGCCAGGTCGACGGGCGGCGCAACGGCCAGCCAGCGCAGGGCCCGTACGCCGGAGTAGCCGGTGACGAGCCCCCCGGGGCTCACCTCCCGAGCCGCCTCGGCGGCCAGCTCCAGCAGCGTGGTCATGGGAACAACGGGGAACCGGTCAGCGGGCTCGGGCCAGCCCTCGGGCTGAAGGTAGACGCAGTGGTCCCGGACGTAGGGCAGCGTCTCCAGGGAGAGGTGGCGGAGGGTGCGGTGGGGGGTGGGGGGTGAGGTGCGGGGTGTGGTGGGGGCTGTTGGGGGTGGGGGTTCGGTGGTGTGCTGGGCTGTGGTGGTGTGGGCGGCGGACGTTCGGGGTGCGGCGGGGGTGGTGGGGGTGGCAAGGGTGCTCGGGGCGGTGGCGGATTCGGGTGCGGCGGCGGTGCGGGGTGCGGCAGCGAGGGTGCCGGGGACGGAGACCTCGCGGGGTGCGGCAGCGGCGGCGCTGCGGGCGTCTGCGGCGGCGGTCGCGGCGGCAACGGCGCGGGTGGCGGCCCGGGTTTCGGCGAGGATCGCGTCCAGGGCTTGCCTGACGGGCTCCACAACGGGCGGCCGGGGGTAGAGCAGCGCTCCCCCGCCCCCTCCCCCTCCTCCCCCTTCGGGGGAGGGGGCGGGGGTGGGGGTGGGGGGTGGGGGCGGATCGGCAGGCGCGAGAACCGGGACACCCGGCGTCACCCCGCCGAGGCGGACCAGCGGCGAGTCGAGGTCGAGCCGTATCGCCGCACCGGCTCCCTCCGGGACCGCGACGCGGCCCGTCGCGCCGTCCACAGCGCGGTCCATGCCCCGGTCCGAGGCGCGGTACCCGGCCCCGTCCGAGGCGTGCTCCTCGGCCCGGCCCGAAGCCCAGTCCTCGCCCCGGCCCGAAGCACGATCCTCGCCCCGGCCCGAAACGCGATCCTCGGCCCGGCCCGAAGCGCAGGCCTCGCCCCGGGCCCCCGGGGGGCCGCTCTCGCCATCCGGGGCCCGGTCCCGAGCCCGGCCCACGGCACCGGCCGTCACCATGCCGGAGCCGCGCGGTGGGACCGTCAGCCGGTCCCACCGCGGGTTCAGCCCCTCGGTCCACAACGCCGCCGCCAGTCTGCGGAGTTGGGCGGGGCCGTCGCGGCGGGAGTCGGCTGCGGCGACGGCGAGATGGTCCTGGCCGTGGAGGGTGTCGGAGACGAAGCCGGTAAGGCTGCCGGCGCCTGCCTGGACGAAGGCGCGGACGCCCGTCTCGTAGAGCCGTCTGGTCAGCTCCTGGAAGCGGACCGGTTCCAGGAGGTGCCGCAGTACCAGCCGGCGGATCGCGGAAGGGCCGTCCGGGAAGGGGGCGGCGGTCGTCGCCGACCATACGGGGAGCCGCTGGTCCCGTAGCGGCAGGGCGTCGAAGGCGGTGCCGGTCTGATGGAGGTAGGGCGCCCACATCGGGGTGTGGAAGCCGGAGCGGAAGGGCATCTCCTGGGCCCGCACGCCCTGGCCGGCGAGTCTGCGGACGGCCTCGGCCAGCGGCTCCGGCGCTCCGCAGATCACCGACTGGTGCGGGCAGTTGTCATGGCTGACCGCGATCCGCTCCAGGCCCGCGAGCGCGGCGGCCGCCTGCGGGGCGCCGCAGCCCAGGGCCGCGTAGACCAGATCGGGTACGGCGAGCGAACCGGGCCGCAGCGAGTCGAGGAAGGCGTCCACGGCCTGGGGCGGATACATACCGGCGACCACCATGGCGGTCCATTCGCCGAGGCTGTGTCCGGTCAACAGGTCGGGGGTGACGCCGAGTTCGTCCAGGGCGCGGGCGAGCAGCCGGCCGACGGCGAGGCTGTCCACGGCGCGTTCGACCAGACCGGTGCCGCCGGAGACCGCGGGCCGGGGCAGGGCCAGCCGGTCGGCGAGGTCGTCCACCCGGGGCGGCGGCTCCGCCTCCAGCCCCGGGAAGAGGAAGGCGAGCCGCGCCCCCTCCTGCCGGGCGTACGGGCCGAAGAACGGGGACGGGGTGAACCACACCTCGCCCCGGCCACGCCAGGGCAGGCCCCGGGCGAGGATCTTGGCGGCGAGGGCGCGGCGCTGCGGGGTGGGGTCGAGGAGGGCGAGCCGGCAGGGGCCGTCGTCGTGCACGGGGGCGCCGGTGTGCGTCGGCGCCCCGTTGCCCTCCTCCATGTCCCGTAAGGCGTCGGCCAATTGGGCGGGGGTGTCAGCGGCGAGCAGGACGGCGCGCTCCGGCTCAGCCGTGCGGAGCCGGGCCGTCCGCTGGGCCGTCCGCTCAACCGCCCGCAGCGGAGGCGTCCGGTGCGGGGGCGGCGCTGCCGGGGTCCGTCGGCCCGGGGCCTCTTCCAGGACGGCGTGGGCGTTGATGCCGCCGAACCCGAAGGCGTTGACGGCCGCGCGCAGCGGTGTCCGTCCGGCGTCCCACGGCTCGGCCTCGGTGACCGGACGCATACGGGTCCGCGCCAGGCCCTCGTGCGGCTCGTCCAGATGCAGGGTCGGCGGCAGCGTCCGGTGGTGGACGGCGAGTGCCGCCTTGATCAGTCCGGCGATCCCGGCGGCCTGCATGGTGTGGCCGAGCATCGACTTCACCGAGCCCAGGCCGACCGGCGGAAGGCCGGCGCCGGGCGGGCCGAACACCCGGGCCAGGGTGTCGAGTTCGACGCCGTCGCCGACCGGGGTCCCGGTGCCGTGGGCCTCCAGCAGGCCGAGCGCCGCGGGGTGTGCGGGGTCGAGCCCGGCACCGGCCCAGGCCTGCGCCAGCGCGCTGATCTGGCCTTCCGGCCGCGGGCTCATCAGGCCGGCGGCGCGGCCGTCGCCCGCCACTCCCGTCCCGCGGATGACCGCGTACACCCGGTCGCCGTCGCGCTCGGCGTCGGCCAGGCGTTTGAGGAGGACGACACCGGTGCCCTCGGACAGCAGGGTGCCGTCGGCCCGGCGGTCGAAGGGACGGATGTGCTGGGTGGGGCTGAGCGCCCGCAGCTGGGTGAAGACGCTCCACAGCGTGGCGATATGGCAGTGGTGCACGGCTCCGGCGACCATGAGGTCACAGCGGCCGGCGGCCAGCAGATCGACGGCCTGTGCCACGGCCAGGAGGGAGGAGGCGCAGGCCGCGTCGAGCGTGTAGGCGGGGCCGCGGAAGTCCAGCCGGTTGGCGGTGCGGGCGGCGGTGAAGCTGGGGACCAGGCCGATCGAGGCCTCCGGCTGTTCGGGGCCGAGGCCGGTCTGGAATGCCTCCCGTACGGCCGCGATCCTCGACTCGCCCAATTCCGGGGCGAGTTCGCGCAGGGTGACGGCGAGCTGATGGGCCGTACGGACCCGCTGGTCGAGCCGGGCGGTGGCGACGCCCATGAAGCCGCCGCGGCCGAGGATGACGCCGATACGGGAGCGGTCGGCGGGCAGCCGTTCTTCACCGCCCGCGTCGGCGATGGCGTCGGTGATGGTGCGCAGGGCGAGCAGCTGATCGGGCTCGGCGCCCCGGACGGCGGCGGGCATGATGCCGAAGCGGGTGGGGTCAAAGGCGGCCGGCTCGGCCAGGAAGCCGCCCCGGCGGCAGTAGAAGCGGTCGCTGCGGGCGGGGCCCCGGGCGGCGTGTGGGTCGTAGTAGATCTCCGGGTCCCAGCGACCGGGCGGCACCTCGGTGATGCAGTCCGTACCGGCCACCAGGTTGCGCCAGTACGCGGCGAGGTCCTCGGCGCCGGGGAACAGCGCCCCCATGCCGACGATCGCGGCGTCCGTGGGCCGGGGGCCGGTCTGCCGGGCGGGTCTCTCACTCATCGCCCGCCCCCTCCCCGCCGGCCTCCGCCGCCAGCACGACCTGGGCCGCCGTACCGTGGGCCAGTTCGTCCAGGAGGGCGGCGGCCGCGGCGTCAGGGTCCAGGAGCGGGATGCCGCGGCGGGCGTAGGCGCGCGCCAGTTCGGGGGTGACCATGCCGCCGCCCTCGGCCGCCCACGGGCCCCAGTCGACGGCCAGGACGCGCCGGGACGTGCGGGCCGACCAGGCCGTGGCGAGAGTGTCCAGGGCATCGTTGGCGGCGGCGTAGTCAGCCTGGCCGCGGTTGCCGAAGACCCCGGCCACACTGCCGAAGAGGACCACGAACCCGGTGTCGTCACCGGCGGCGGACAGCAGATGGCGGGCGCCGTCAACCTTGGTGGCGAAGACCCGGGCGAACGAGGCCGGGTCCTTGTCCCGCAGCAGCTTGTCCGCCAGGGTGCCGGCGCCGTGCACGATCCCGTCGAGGCGGCCGTGCCGGGCCCGGATGTCCCGCACCACGGCGTGTACGGCGGCCTCGTCGGTGACATCGGCCGCGTGGTACCGCACCGAGGCGGCGAACGGGGCCAGCGCGGCGAGGGTGGCGGTGATCTCGCGACGGGCCAGGACCGCGCCGGCGGCCGCCTCGATCTCGGCGGGTCTGCTCAGCCCTTGGGCGAGCAGCGCGGCACGCAGCGCGATGCGCTCATGGGCATGGGCGAGGGCCGGGTCCTCGGGGGTCTCCGGCAGGGGCGTCCGGCCGAGGAGTTCGATGTGGCACCCGTGCGCGCGGGCCAGGGCGAGGGCCGTACGGGCGGTGATGCCGCGCGCCCCGCCGGTCAGCAGCACCACGGAACCGGCGCCGAGCGACGGCCGGCCAAGGCCGGTCCGGTCGTCCGGCAGGGGGGCGGGGACCGTGCTCAGGGTGGTGCGGGTGCCGTTGGTACGGCCGACGACGACCGGTTCGCCGGGGGCGCAGAGTTCGGCGAGGAGGTGAGCCGCGATGCGTTCGGGGCGGTCCTTGGGGTCGATGTCCACGGCGCGGATCAGGACGTCGGGGTATTCGAGGGCGGCCGTACGGGCGAAGCCGCGCAGCCCGGCACCGGGCAGCGGATCGGGGGCGTCCGCGGTGGCGTCCTGGCCGAAGGTGCCGCCGGCCGCGGTGGCCAGCACCAGGCGGCGGGCCCCACCGGTGAGGGCGGCGCGCCATGCCGCGAACTGATCGGGCAGTACGGCGCCGCGTCCCGCCCTCAGAGCGCTGAGGTCCACCACTCCGCCGGTCCCTTCGGCGGTGCATCGGACCAACCGCTCGGCGGGGACGGTGCGTACCCGTGCGCCATGGCTCTCCAGCAGGGCGGTGAGGGCCAGCGCCACGCCCTGACCGTCCTCCACCACGACGAAGTCTCCGCTCGCCACCACCTCGGCGGGCGGCCGGGCCGCGGGCGGGCCGAGCGGGGTGACCCGGACCAGGGAGCGGGTGGGGCGCAACGGCACCGGGCCGAGGTCAGATGCCTCCTCCGGGGCGAGCGGGTCTCCGGTGGCGGGCGCGAGAGCGGACACGGCGGGCGGCACCGGAGCGACCGGATCGCCCGGTTCGACCGGTGTGGGCGGTGTGGCCCGAGCGACCGTGGCGGCCGGTGTGGCCGGAGCGACCGGCCCGGGCACGGCTTCGGCCGGCGTCGGCGGGGGCTCCGGACGGGCAGCGGCGATCCAGTCGACGATGCCGCTGATGGTCTTGACCCGGGCGAGCTGTTCCACGGCCGATTCCATGGCCCCGTCCGCGTCCTGCGGCAGTCCGATCCGGTCGGCCAGCGCGCCGACGATCTCCACGCGCTTGATGGAGTCCACCGAAAGGTCCGCCTCCAGGTCGAGCCCGGCGTCGAGCATCTCGTGGGGGTATCCGGTCCGCTGGTGGATGATCTCCCTTACGGCATCGAGGAGTTCGGCGGGACTGAGGAGCCGTGGGCCGGTGGCGGGCGGCTGGGTGACGGTGGTGTCGGCAGCGGTCGCGGGCCCGACGGCGACTGCGGCCCCGCCCTCGGCTCCCACCCCGGCTCCGGCAGCTTCGGTGTGCGGCGGTACGGCCCACTCCTGGACGGCAGCGGATGCGGCCGGCTGGGCGGGTGCGGGGGCTTCGCCCAAGTACCGCAACACCACATCCCGTTGGGATGCCACCAGCTCCCGCGTGGTGCGCAGATACTCCAGCACGGCGTCGTGCCGGGCGGCGTCACCGGGAGCCGCGCCCCCGCCGGGAGCCGCGCCCCGGCCGTCGAGCGCCGCGCGCTGCCCGGGCTCCCTCCGCACCGCGTCCTCCTCGCTCCGCCGGGTGTCCACCCGTCGGGCCGGGCGCAGTCCGCCGGGCAGGCAGGCGCCGTCCGCGGTGCGCACCGTGTGGCCGTTCACCAGCCACCCCGGGCGGCGCGGCGCCGCGTCGGGCAGGAGTTGGGCACGGCCGCGGAACAGCGTCTCCGGGTCGACCGGGACCCCGGCCGCGGCGAGCCGGGCCAGGACGTGCGGCAGCCGGGCCAGTCCGGACTCGCCCGGTACGTCCAGCGCGAGCGCGGTGTGCGGACGTTCGCCCAGGATCTGCCCGACCAGACCGGTGAGCACGCGGCCGGGACCGGCCTCCACGAAGGTGCGGACCCCGGCGGCGTACATGTCCTCGATCTGGTCCACGAACCGCACCGGGGCGGCGACCTGGCCCGCCAGGGTGTCCCGCACCGCGGACGCCTCGCGGGCATAGGGGCGCGCGGTGGCGCCGGACCAGACCGGGAGGGCGGGCGCGGTCACCTCGGTCGCGGACAGTTCGGCGGCGAGGATGTCGCGGGCGGCGGCGAGTTGTGGACTGTGGAACGCACAGGCGACCGGCAGCCGGCGTGCCTCGGCGCCGGCCGTGCGCAGCGCGGCCACGGCGGCTTCCACGGCGTCCGTGGGGCCGGAAATCACGCTCTGTTCGGGCGCGTTGTGGTTGGCGACGACGACACCGGTGTCACGGGTCAGCTCCCGTACCCGGTCCGGTGCGGCCACGACGGCGGCCATCGCACCGGGGTCGTCGCCGGCGGCCGAGAGGATCGCCTCGCCGCGTCGCGCACTGAGCCGGAGCAGCGCTTCGGTGTCGTAGGCGCCCGCCGCCCACAGGGCGGTCAGCTCGCCGTAGGAGTGCCCCGCCGTGCAGTCGGGGCGCACCCCGAGCGTGGTGAGCAGCCGGTGTGCGGCGGCGGAGGCGAGGCCGAGCGCCGGCTGGGCGACCCGGGTGTCGGTGAGGGCGGCCTGCTGGGCGGCCCGCTGTTCGGGGGTGAAGGCGGCGGGCGGGAACATCGCCGCGACACAGTCCGGGTCGGCGTCGTCCAGGAGGCCGCGCAGCGCCGGGAAGGCGAGGAACAACTCGTCGAGCATTCCGGTGCGCTGGCTGCCCTGACCGGGGAAGAGGAAGGCGAGCAGCCCGGGGTCGGTGTCGCGGGTGCGGGGGTGGACGCCGTCGGTGGCGGTGAACTGGCGGGCGGGGGCCAGCTTGGCGGCGAGATCGTCGAGGTCCTCGGCGACCACGCAGACCTGGACCGGCCCGTCCGCCGCAGCGGTTTCGGCGGCCAGGTCACGTAGCGGCCACGGGCGTCCGGCCTGGTCGTTCGCCGTCAGGCGGGCGGTGAGCCGGTCCATGGCGCGTACGGCGGCGGACCGGTCGGCGCCGCGGAAGCAGAAGAGCTCGGCGGGCCAGTCCGTGAGGGCGTGGGTGGGTTCGGGGGCGCCGTCGTAACCGGCGAGCACGGCGTGGTAGTTGGTGCCGCCGAAGCCGAAGGCGCTCACTCCCGCGATACGGCGTGCCACGGGGACCGGCCAGGGCCGGGCGCGTCCGGTGTCGAAGCGGAACGGGCCGGTGTCCGCCTCGGCCGGCCGGGTCAGATGCAGGGTCGGCGGCCGCACTCCCGTGTGCACGGCACGGGCGGCCTTGATCAGTCCGGCCAGGCCGGCGGCGCATTTGGTGTGCCCGATCTGCGATTTGACCGAGCCGAGCGTACAGCTGCCGGGTGCCGCGCCCGCGGCCTCGAACAGCTCGGTGAGGACGGCGAGTTCGGTGGAGTCACCGACGACGGTCCCGGTGCCGTGGGCTTCGAGGAGGCCGACCTGCGCGGGGCTGATCCCGGCGCGGTGGTAGGCGCGTTCCAGGGCCCGCCGCTGGCCCTCGGGCCGTGGTGCGGTCAGCCCGAGGGACCGCCCGTCACTGGAGGTGCCGACCGCTTTGACGACGGCGTAGATCCGGTCGCCGTCCCGTTCGGCGTCCGCGAGGCGCTTGAGGACCAGACAGCCGACGCCCTCACCGAGCGCGATCCCGTCGGCCGCCGCGTCGAAGGGCCGGCAGCGGCCGGTGGGGGACAGCGCCTGCACGGAGGCGAACATCAGGTAGTCGTTGATGCCGTTGTGCAGATCGGCGCCGCCGCACAGCGCCATATCGCTGTCGTGGTCGCGCAGTTGGCGGCAGGCCAGGTCGAGCGCGGCGAGCGAGGAGGCGCAGGCGGCGTCCACGGTGCAGTTGGCGCCGCCCAGGTCGAGGCGGCCGGCGATGCGTCCGGCGATCACGTTGGCGAGTACGCCGGGGAAGGAGTCCTCGGTCAGCCGGGGCAGTTCGGCGTCGAGGGCGGGCGGCAGCTCGCCGAGGTAGGCCGGGTGCAGGGCGCGCAGTCCGTAGGCGCCGGCCAGTTCGGTGCCCGCCTCGGCGCCGAAGACGACGCTGGTACGGGCCCGGTCGAAGTCGCGGCCGGCGTATCCGGCGTCCGCCAGGGCCTTGGCGGCGGCGTCGAGGGCGAGCAGCTGCACCGGTTCGATGCCGGTGAGGGAGGCCGGGGGGATGCCGTGGGCGAGGGCGTCGAAGGGGAGCGCGGGCAGGAAACCGCCCCAGCGCGACGGGGTGCGCTCGCCCGCCCGCGCGGGGTCCGGGTCGTGGTAGGTGGCGGCGTCCCAGCGGTCGGCAGGCACCTCGGTGACGGAGTCGACTCCGGTGACGACATTGGACCAGTAACGGGCCGCGTCGGGCGCGCCGGGATAGCAGCAGGCCATGCCGACGATGGCGATGTCCAGCGGCGCCGCGTCCCGCTCCGGCTGCGCGACCGGTGGCCGGAACTCCTGTGCCCGCGCGAAGAGTTGAGCGGTCGCCCCGTCGGTCACGGCGGTGTGCAGCGCGGCGACGGTGGTGGTGGCGTGGCGGGCGGTGGCGGCCTGGCCCAGCATGTACAGGCCCTCCCGGCGCTGGTCGCGCTCTCCCACGGGCGCGGGCGGCCCGCCGTCGGTGTGCCGCAGGCCCTTGCTCGCGATCCGCAGTCGTCCGAGGTTGCGCCGCTCCAGTTCCTCCCAGCGGGCCCGGGGGTCGGTGCCGTGAGCGGCCAGGCGTCGGTCAGCCGCCGAGAAGTCCTCGGTGTAGGCGGTGTCCGCGCAGCGCGTGGCATGCCCCGGCGCGGTCCGCAGCAATACGGTCCGGTCGCAGGCCAGGGCGGTGTCCTGGAAGCCGGGGAGGACGGCGCCGGTGGCCACGGCCTCCTCCGTGAAGAGATAGGCGGTGCCCATCAGGACGCCGATGCGGGCGCCCAGTTCGGCGAGCGGGGCGGCGGCGGCCGCGGCCATGGCGGCCGAGCGGGCGTCGTGGATACCGCCCGCGAAGAGCACGTCCAGCCCTTCGGCCGTCCCGCCGCGCGTACGGGCGTGCGCGGTCAGCCGCTCGATCTGCTCCTCCCACAGCGGGAAGCTGGCCCGGGGGCCGATGTGTCCACCGCACTCCTGCCCTTCGAAGACGAACCGCCGGGCGCCTTCGGCGAGGTAGCGCTCCAGCAGTCCGGGCGCCGGGACATGGAGATAGGTCCGGGTCCCGGCCGCTTCGAGGGGCGCGGCCTGGGCGGGCCGGCCGCCGGCGATCAGGGCGTACTCGGGGCCGAACTCGGCCACCGCGGCGAGCTGTTCGCGCCGCAGTTCGGGTGGGGCGAAGCCGAGCAGGCCGACGCCCCAGGGCCGTTCGCCCAGCCGCTCGGCGGTCTCGGCCAGCAGCCGGCGCACCTGTGCGCCGTCCATGACGGCGAGCGCGAGAAAGGGCAGCCCGCCCTCGGCGGCCACGGCCGCGGCGAACGCGGCCTCGTCGCTGACCCGCGTCATCGGCCCCTGGGCCACGGGGAGATGGCGGGCGCCGGGGCGGGGGGCGAGCGGGCGGAGGCGCGCCGCGGCGTCGAGATGGCCGGTGAGGGCGGCCCGTACGGCCTGCACGATGCCGCCGGTGGTGCGGTGACGGGCGGCGAGCCGGGCGGCGAACGCACCGTCCTGGCCGATGGGGAGCAGCTGGGTCCGCAGATCCCGGGCGCCGAGGCGGGCGGCGATCCGGGCGGGGTCGGGGTCAGGGTCGTGGCCGGTGGTCCCGTCCTCCGCTCCCCCGCCCTCCGCACCCCCGGCTTCGTCGCCGGCCGCCCGCGGGCGGAGGTCCGGGCGGCTGAGGACCCGGTGGCCCGCGACGAGGGTGGTCTCGCTGCCGTCCATGGCGCGGATCGCGGCGGCGACCGCCCGGGGCAGCCGCTCCTCGCCCTCGGTGGTGAGCGCGAGCTGGGAGTCGAGCAGCACTCCGGCCGCCCCGCCGGCCACGGCCGCGGCGGCGGTGTGCGGGCCGATGCCCCCGGCGGCGAGGACGGGGACGGTCACGGACGGGTCGGCCAGCAGGCGCTGGAGCAGGACACAGGTGGTGAGTTCGCCCACCCGGCCACCCGATTCATGGCCGCGGGCGACGAGCGCGGTGACCCCCGAGGCACCCGCCGCGGCGGCCTCCTCGGGGGTGGTGACCTCGGCCCAGACGCGGCGCCGCCCACCGTCGGCCCAGTCCGCCGGTCTCCCGGGGGCCGGACCGTGCGCGGGGGCGGCTTCCGGCTCGGGGGCGGCCCAGGCCCGTGGGTCGGCGAGCAGCACGGTGTCGACCGCCTCGGGCAGATCGGCGGGCGTCAGCGGGCACCCCACCGGTATCCGCACGCCGTAGGACAGCTCCCCGAGCCGGGCGAGCGCGGCGCGCGCCGGGCCGGGGTCCCGGCCGAGGTCCAGCAGGCCCAGCGCGCCCGCGCGGGCGGCCGCGAGGACGATCCGCTCGCCCGGTTCCTCGAACGGCGAGAGCGCCACGACGAGATCGCGGCCGGCGGACCCGGGGCGGGCGGACCCGGCGGGGGCGGACCCGGGGTGTGCGGCCCCGGCGGTCCGGACGGCAGCGGCGGGCCCGGAGCCGGAAGGTCCGCCGGACCCTGGGCCGGCGGGCGGAGCGTCCGGGCCGGTAGATCCGGAAAGGGGGGTGCCGGGGAACGGGGGCCGGGGGACCACGGGCGCTCCTTCTGCCGGGGGCGAACACGCTGACCACTGCCACCTGCGGTAACCAGCGGTAGCCGCCGCTGATGCCGCGTTGCATCGTGAGGCCACCCCCGTGCACTGTCAACGCAACTGCAACAGGCAGTGGTTGAATGCGCCAAGGTCACGACGGCGGCCCCCGGACCACCCCGTGCACCCGCCGCCCCCGCACTGACCTGCGCTTCGCTGCCCTGCGCCGCCCGCTTACCGGCCCCATCGGGCCGCTCCGCCGCCGCGGCGGCGACCGAAACCCGACCCCCGGTGCCTCAACCCGCCCGCAGCACCCTGGGGTTGGCGCAGTGCACCAGCGGCTCACCGCGCAGATAGCGGCCGACGTCCGCGGCGACGATCCGGGCCGCCTTGTGCGCGACCTCCTGGCTGCCGCCCGCGATATGCGGGGTGAGGACGACACCGGGGGCGGTCAGCAGCCGTGCGGTGGCGGGCAGCGGCTCCTCGGGGAAGACGTCGAAGCCGGCGCCGGACAGCTGCCCGGAGTCCAGCGCGTCGCAGACCGCGTCGTAGTCCAGGAGCGCGCCGCGGGCGCAGTTGACCAGGACCGAGCCGCGGGGCATCGCGGCGATCTCCCGGCGTCCGATCATGCCGGTGGTCTCCTCGGTGACCCGGGCGTGCAGCGAGACGATGCGGGAGCGGGTCAGCAGCTCGTCGAGGGAGACCTGTTCGGCGAGGCCGGCGAGCGCCTCGGTGCGGACGTAAGGGTCGTGGACGAGGACGTGGGCGCCCATGGCGGCGAGGACCTTGGCGACCCGGCTGCCGATGGCGCCGAAGCCGATCAGCCCGACGGTGGCGCCGTCGATCTCGATGCCGCAGTTGTCGTAGTCGTAGTAGTCGCCGCGCCAGACGCCGCGGCGGAGGTCGGTGTGGGTGTCGCCGACACCGCGGGCGGCGGCCAGCAGCAGGGTGAGGGTGTGTTCCGCGGTGGCGGTGGCGTTCCGGCCGGGGGCGTAACAGACCGCGACGCCGTGCCGGGTGGCGGCTTCGACATTGGCGTTGACCGGGCCGCCACGGCTGGTGCAGAAGAGTTTCAGATCGGGGCAGTGGGCGAGGATCCGCTCGGTGAGCGGGCCGTGCTCGGTGACACAGATCTCGGCGCCCCGGAGAGCCTCGATCATCTCGTCCTCGCTGCCGGAGGCCTCGATGACCTCGGCCACCGGCCCGAACGGGGTGTGCGGCCAGTCGAATTGGATCTCGCGTACGTCCAGCGGGGTGTCCCCGGCGGCCGCCCGCACGGCCCGGGTGAACAGCTCCGGGCGGATGAAGTGGTTGCCGGCGGCGAGGACGGTGGTGCTCATGAGGGGCTGCTCCTGGGGACGGGTGCGGGGCGGGCGGTTCAGCGGAGGGCGGCGGTCCGGGCCGGGGCCGGGGCGTTGAAGCTGAGCAGGGCGGTCTGTCCGTTCTCGATGCGCAGCTCGGTGCGGGCGCCGTTGTCCAGCCGGGGAAAGACCCGGCGGTAGTCGGCGAGCGGGATGCCCAGCAGATGGCAGAGCAGGACCCGGACGAGCGTGGAGTGCGCGACGAGCAGGATCCGGCCGTGCGGCTGTGCGCGGGCGAGCTCGGCGAGGCAGTCGGCGGCCCGCTCGGCGGCTTGGCGCGGATCTTCGCCGTCGGGCAGATGGTGTGCGACCGGGTCGGCGAGGAAGGCGGCCAGCCGCTCCGGGAAGCGCCGGCGCATCTCGTCCCTGGTCAGGCCCTCGCCCTGGCCGAAGTCGAGCTCGTAGAGCCGCTCGTCGACATGGGCGGTCAGACCGCAGGCCGCGGCGGCCGGGGCCGCGGTGAGCCGGGCGCGGGAGAGCGGTGAGCTCCAGATGGCGGTCAGTCCGGCGGTGGCGGCCCAGGTGGCGAGGGCGGCGGCCTGCTCGCGGCCGAGGTCGGTCAGCGGCACGTCGGTGCGGCCGGCGTAGCGGTTCTCCGCGTGCCAGACGGTTTCGCCGTGGCGTACGAGGATGAAGTCGGTCACGGTGCTGCCCTCCTGCGGGCGTGGTCGGCCACGGTCCGGTCGAGCCAGCCACGGCGGGTGAGTTCGTCGATGAAGCGGAGATGGACGGGGAGGTAGCGGGCGGTGCGGTCCGGCCTCGGGGCGATCTCCCGGGCGGTGCGGACCATGGCGGCGGCCGCTTCCTGGAGGCCCGTGCCGGAGGAGGTGGCGGCGAGTACGGCCATGCCGACGGCGCCCTCGGCCTGTTGGGGCAGCCGGACGGGGCGGCCGAGGACATCGGCGCGCAGTTGGCACCAGTAGGCGTTGCGGGCGCCGCCGCCGGTGAGGGTGAGCGGCCCGTCGACGGGCGCGCCGAGGTGGTCGAGGTAGTCGAAGCAGAGCCGTTCCAGGCAGGCGACGCCGAGGAGGCAGGCGTGGAACTCGGCGGCCCGGGTGGGGGCGTGGCCGAGGAGGAAGGGTGCGGCTCCGGGGGCGCGGAAGGGGAAGCGTTCGCCGCCGCCGGCGACTAGGGGGTAGGCGACCGCGTCCGGGTCCAGGGCGGCGGCCTGTGCGGTGAGGGCGTCCAGGTCCGCGCCGGGGAAGCGCTGGGAAAGGACGCCCGCGCCGCTGCTGGAGGCGCCGCCCGGCAGCCAGGTCCCGCCGGGCCCGCGGTGGCAGTAGACGACGCCCGCCGGGTCGCGGACCAGGTGCGGGCTGCTGCCCTTGAGGACGAGGGTGGTGCCGAGCACCGAGTTCCAGGCGCCCGGCGCGAGCGCTCCGGCGCCGATCTGGGCGGCGCAGCCGTCGGTCATCCCCGCGACGATGGTGGTCCCTTCGGGGATACCGGTGGCGTCGGCGGCCGCGGCGCAGACCGTGCCGAGCAGGCTGCCGGGGCGGACGACCTCGGGCAACATCCCCTCGGGAACGCCCAGTTCGGCCATCACCTCGTGCGGCCAGCGCTCCTCGACGAGGTGGTAGCCGGTCTTGAGGGCGTGGCTGGCGTCGCTCGCGAGCTGCCGGCCGGCCAGCCGCCAGGTGATCAGGTCGACTTGGTGCAGCAGCCGGGAGCCGGTGCGGAGCCCGGGGTCGTCCTCCAGCAGCGCGATGAGCTTGGGCAGCGCCCAGGACGGCTGCATGCTGCGGTAGCCCAGCTCCTGCCAGACCTTCTCCCCGGCGGTGTTGACCGCGGCGGCCGGTGCGGCGGCGCGCCCGTCGTCGTACATCAGGCCGGGGGTGCGCGGGGTGCCCCGGTGGTCGGCGAGCAGGATCGTGCCGGAGGTCCCGTCGACCGCCAGACCGCGGATACGGCGGGTGTCGAGGCCGGCCAGGGCCTCCCGGCAGGCGGCGCCGAGGGCGCGCCACCATTCCTCGGGGTCCTGCTCATGGCGGTTGCCGTCGCGCCGGCCGGTCAGCGGGCGGGCGGCGGTGGCCAGGACCCGGCCGGTGCCGTCGACGGCGACACAGCGCGCGCTCTGGGTGCCGAGGTCGAGGCCGAGCCAGATGCCGTCGAGGGTGGGGGCGGCGCCGTGGTGGCGCGGGTCAGACACGGGGTCCTCCAGGGGTGGTCGCGGGGCTGCCGGTGGCTTCGGTCGGCCGGCCGGGGGCCTCGGCGGGGCGGCCGGCGCTCCCCCGCCAGACGGCGCCGCCGCGCCATCCCGCCTCCCGGGCGCGCGTCCGCCAGCCGAGGAAGTCTTCGTAGAGCGCGGCGTAGAACTCCGCGCGCTCCGGCTCGGGCTCCCAACTGCGCTGCATCCGGACGTACTTGGCGGCGGCGCTGTGCATGCTGGTCTCGGCGCCGGTGCGGACCAGACCGGTGAGGAAGGCCCCCTTGGCGCCGAGTTCGGTGTCGCCGGAGCGGGCGGTGGGCACCCCGGTGGCATCGGCGATCAGGGCGCACCAGGCGTCACTGTTGGCGCCGCCGCCGCACAGCCGCAGCTCGCTGACGTCCGTACGGGCGGCGGCCAGCGAGTCCCGCAGCACCAGCGAGAGCCCGTCGAAGACGGCGCGCGCCAGATCGGCGGGCGTGTGCTCCAGGGACAGGCCCCAGAAGGAGCCGCGGGCGCCGGTGTCGAGGAACGGGGCGCGCTCGCCGGCCGGGGAGAGATAGGGCAGGAACATCAGCCCGCGGGCGCCCGGCTCCGATTCGAAGGCCAGCTGCGCCAGCTCCGGCGGTCCGGGCAGATGCAGCAGCCGGGCCGCCCAGCCCAGCACCTCGGCGCCGTTGAGCGTGGGGAAGGCGCGCAGCACCCGTTCCCGGCCCCGGTAGGCGATATGGATGCCGGACGGTTCGCCGCCGGTGTCGACCCCGGTGCGGACGATCTCGGTGCACAGCGTGGTGCCCAGGATGCTGCACGCCTGGCCGGGGTTGACGACGCCGACGCCGCGGGCGGTGGCGGCGATGTCGTACGGGGACATCACGACCGGCAGGCCCGCCGGGAGGCCCAGCTCCGCCGCGGCCCCGGTGGTGATTTCGGCGATCCGCTGCGACTCCCCGAGGACGGTGGGCAGCAGCCGTTCGCAGGCGCCCAGGCCGAACAGCTCGATGATGGCGGGGTCATAGGAGCCGGTGGCGTGGTCGAGGAACGGGGCGGAGGCGTCGGACTCATCGCTCGCCCGGACACCGGTGAAGCGCAGGAAGAGCCAGCCGGCGGCGGTGAGCGAGGTGGCGGAGCGGGCCAGCCGGTCCGGATCGTGGGCGGCGAGCCAGGCGAAGAGGGCGTTGGGCATCCCGGCGCAGGTCAGCGAGCCGTTGCGGCGGAAGGCCGCTTCCAGGACGCCGTCCCCCTGCCAGCGGGTGAGCAGGTCCCCGGCCCGGCCGTCGGACCACAGGATGGCGGGCCCGGTGGGGCGGCCGCGGTCGTCGACGAGCCAGGCGCCGTCGCCCTGGGCGGTGAAGGACACCAGCCAGACCGGGTCGGTCAGCCCGTCGAGGACCGTGCGGACGGTGTGGACGACGGCGTTCCAGACGGCGTCCATGTCCTGTTCCGCCCAGCCGGGGTGCGGGCGCAGGACCTCGGTGCCCCGGCGGGCGACGGCGATCTCGGTGCCCTGGTCGTCGAAGACGACGGACTTGATCACCGTGGTGCCGACGTCGATGGTCAGTACGGACATCAGTGGGGTCCTCTCACGCCGGTGACGGGGCGGCGGTGGACGCGGTGCCGTCCGGGGCGTCGCCGCGGCGGGCGCCGGCCTCGGCGCCGTCCGCCGTACCGGGCGCGGCCGGCAGCTTCAGGAAGTGGGCGAGCAGGCAGCTCACCGCATACATCCCCGCGAAGATCCAGACAACCCCTTCGACGCCGAGCGGTCCGACGAAGACGGCGACGACGGCGGGGCCGACGAAGGTACTGGCCCCCGCGCCCAGGTTGAGGGCGGCCAGGGCCTGGCCCCGGTGCTTCGGCTCCAGGGTGGGCACCAACGCCGAAAGCGGTACATAACCTGCCAGCGTAGCCCCGTAGAACGCGGCGACCAGGAGAGCGAGCGGGAAGTTCGCGCCCACCGCGTCGGGGACGTAGAAGAGCAGCAGCGTGCTGAGCGTGCAGCCGGCGCCGCCGAACCAGGCGATGGTGCGGCGCCAGCCGAGCCGGTCGCCGACCACGCCGAACAGCAGGTTGGCGAAGATATTGGTCGCGAACATCGCGCTGAGCAGATGCAGCCACTGGGTGAGGCCGAAGCCGACCGTTCTGGTGAAGTGGATCGGCAGGATGACGAAGAAGCCGAACTGCGAGGCCGTGTTGATCACCCGGACCACCGAGCCGACCCCGACCCGGGGGTTGCGCCACAGGATCGTGATGCTGCCGACCAGGGTGGCCATCGGCCCCTCCCCCGCGCCGGGGGCCCGGCGTACCCCCCGGTCGTCACGGACCAGCAGCAGGGCGAGCAGCCCGCCCGCGGCCACCAGCACCAGCGCGGCCCACAGGGTGGCGTAGGAGCCGATGTGCGGGATGAGCCCGCCGGCGACCAGCGAGCCGAGGGTGGGCAGACCGCCGGTGAAGGCGAACCAGAACCAGCCCATGGCCGTACCGAGCCGGGCGCGCGGGGCCACCGAGGCGATCCAGACGAGGAAGCCGTAGGCGAACAGCGGATATCCCAGACCGCGCAGCCCGTACGCCAGCATCATCAGCGGATAGCTGGTCAGCGGGATGGCGGCGAGGAGGAAGAGCAGCTGGAAGACGGCCCAGATGCCGAGGCCCGCCCACATGACGCGGCGCGGCCCCCAGAGGTCGGACAGCACTCCGGAGAGCCAGGCGGCGATCCCGGCGGCGACTCCGTAGACGGTGAACAGCAGCGCGACCCGGGATTCGGAGAGGCCCTGGTCGAGGAGGTAGGGCGAGAGATAGCCGGACTCGACCCCGTCTCCGATCATGAAGAGGAGGAGTCCGAGGTATCCCCAGGCGAGGGTCGGCGGGATGCCCAGGCGTGTGATCAGCGAACGCGGAGGAGAATTCTTCATTGATTCTCCCTTTCTGCGGCGGCGGGGCAGGAGGGTGGACGCAGTGATGGAACCGCCGGGCGGAAACGGGCGTCAATGGCCGCCGGAATCTTCGCATCGGGGCCGCGACCTGCCATGTTGTGTCGTACCGGAGTCGCATGTGGCGGCCCTCGCGGCCGCGCGCGCCATGTGAAATCCGTGCGAACATAACGCGGCGTCTTCACGTGGCGGAGCCCGTGAACGGTGTGGGCCGCACCGGCTCGCCGCACGCACAACCGGGACCGGAGGGAGCGGAGCGATGGACCGGGTCGAGGCGCAGGAGGACCGGCGGCGCCGTATGCGGGACACCGTCATCGCCCGCGGGTTCGTGCGCACCGCGGACCTCGCCGACGAGTTCGGCATCAGCCTGATGACCGCCCACCGCGATCTGGACGCCCTTCAGACGCAGGGGTGGCTGCGCAAGGTGCGCGGCGGCGCGACGGGGCTGCCGTCGGCGCAGTTCCACGGCAGTGTCGCGGAGCGGATGGCCACGATGGCGCAGACCAAGCAGCAGCTCGCAAGGGCCGCCGCCACACTGCTGGTCCCCGGGCAGACGGTGCTGCTCGACGACAGCACGACATGTCTGCTGCTGGCGCACCAGCTCACCGGGCACACCCCGCTGACGGTGATCACCAACTCGCTGCCGGCCCTCACCACCCTCGCCAAGGAGCCCGGCATCGCCCTGATCACGCCGGGCGGTGCGTACTTCCCGGCATATGACGCCTTCATGGGCCCGCACACCGCGGACGCGGTCCGGGCCTTCCGCGCCGATGTGCTGTTCCTGTCCACCACGGCGGTCACCAACGGCCGCTGCTACCACACCTCACCGGAGACCGTGCAGGTCAAGCGGGCCATGATGGAGAGCGCAGGACGCCGGGTACTGGTCGCCGACCACACCAAGTTCACCAAGGGCGGCCTCTACGCCCTCGCCCCGCTGACCGACTTCGATCTGCTGATCGTCGACGACGGGCTGGCGGCGGAGCAGGTGCGAGCGGTACGGGCGGGCGGCACCGAGGTCATGGTGGTGCCGGGGCGGGGGCCGGTGACCTGAGTCAGCGTGCGGTGCGGCCGACCGCCCCGAGGAGGGTGAGATCGTCCTCCGTCAGCCGCAGTGCGCCGGCCGCCACGTTGTCGACGAGGTGATCCGGGTTGCCCGTCCCCGGGATCGCCAGCACATGTGCGCCTTGTCGCAGGATCCATGCCAGCCGTACCTGCGCCGGGGACACCCCGTGGGCACGGGCGACGGCGCGCACCTCGTCGTGCTCGGCACGGACGGCTCCCGCCTCGCGCCCCTCCCCGGCGATGGAGAAGAAGGGCACGAACGCGATGCCCCGGGCCGCGCAGGCGTGCAGCATCGGTGCACCGTCGGCCGCGTCGAGGCCGTACCGGTTCTGGACGCACACCACCGGTGCGATCGTCAGCGCTTCGGCGAGGTGTTCCGGGCGGGCGTTGGAGAGGCCGAGGTGGCGGACGAGTCCGGCATCGCGCAGTTCGGCGAGGGCGCCCAAGTGCTCGCTGACGGAGTCCTGGCCCATGAGGCGCAGGTTGACCACGTCGAGGTGGTCGCGGCCGAGCTGGCGCAGGTTCGCCTCGACCTGGCCGCGCAGCTGGTCGGGCCGCGCGGGGGTGGTCCACTCGCCGGAGGCGTCCCTGGCCGGGCCGACCTTGGTGGCGATGACGAGGTCGTCCGGGTAGGGCGCCAGCGCCGAGTTGATCAATTCGTTGGCGGAGCGCAGCCGGGAGAAGTAGAAGTCCGCGGTGTCGATGTGGTTGATGCCGAGTTCGACCGCGCGGCGCAGCACCCCGATCGCCCGGCCCCGGTCGCTGGGGGTGCCTTGGTGGAAGGCGGCGCTGCCGGTCAGGCGCATGGCACCGAGGCCGAGCCGGTTGACCTTGAGATCACCGAGCAGCCAGGTGCCCGCTGCTGCCGCAGAGACCGTGTCCGACGTCATCCTTCTCCTCAGCCCCCATCCGGTCGGCCCTCGCCCCTCGACGGTTGACGGCGCGGGGCCTTGGAGTATGCGCAGGTGACAGACGTGACGGAAAGGCACGCAGGGTCGGGCAAATGTCACAGCGCAGCCGGGAACTCCTGCTACGGCGCGGCGAGTTGTTCATGGTGAGGCGCGTCGCCCCGTCGGCGGCGGCCGGACCGCCGTCGGCACACCAGCGCCCGAGACCGGCCCCCTCAGACCGCCGGGCTCGCCGCCCAGCTGGCCAGCAGGGCCAGGCGGTCCGCCGTCTGTGATCCCGGTTCCGGCGTGTAGACCACCAGCATCTGATCCGGCTCCCCCGTCACCGTCAACGTCTCGTAGGGCATGGTGAGTTCACCCACCACGGGGTGCCGCATCCGCTTCGCCCCGTACGTCTTCTCCTTGACCTGGTGGTCCGCCCACAGTCGGCGGAAGTCCTCGCTGCCCAGCGAGAGTTCGCCCACCAGCGTCGCCAGTTGTCTGTCCCGTGGATGGTTCCCCGCGTCCAGGCGCAGATAGGCGACCGTCTCGGCGGCCACCGCGGGCCAGTCCGGATAGAGCTCCCGTGCCTGCGGGTTGAGGAACACCTGACGCGGCATATTGCGCTCCCCGGCCGGCATCTGTGAGAAGCCGGCGACGGCGTCGCCCAGCGCGTTCCACGCGAGCACGTCCATCCGGCGGCCGAGCACGAACGCGGGTGCCTTCTCCATGGTGTCCAGGAGGAGACGCAGTCCGGGGCGGACCCTCTGGGGCGCGGGCACGGCGGCGGCCGTGCGGCGGGCGGCAGGCCTGGCCACCGTGCGCAGATACTGCTGCTCGGTGTCGTCGAGGCGCAGGACGCGCCCGATGGCGTCGAGTACGGCGTCCGAGACGGAGGGGCCGCGGCCCTGTTCGAGGCGGATGTAGTAGTCGACGCTGACGCCCGCGAGCTGGGCGACCTCCTCGCGGCGCAGGCCCGGAACCCGCCGTCGGCCGTGCCCCGGCAGCCCGACCTCCTCGGGCCGGATGCGGGCGCGCCGGGAACGCAGGAAATCGCCGAGTTCCCCCGTCAGGGATATGTCCATGCGCTGATCCTAGGAGGTGTCGACGCTCCCATCCTGGTACTGGTGGACCCAGGAAAACGGCAGCCCTGGGTAAGTGCGGTGGCCGGGCGCAGTGTGGTGGTCGCCCCGGGAGACGCCCGGCGGCGCTCACCACCAGCTCAGGAGTTCCCCATGTCGTACGAGACCCTCGCCGGCCGCACCGCTGTCGTCACCGGAGCCGCCAGCGGTATGGGCGCGGCCACCGCCCGGCTGCTCGCCGCGCACGGTGTGCGGGTGGCGCTGCTCGCCCGCCGGGCCGAGCGGCTGGCGGAGCTGGCCGCCACCATCGAGAAGGCCGGCGGTCAGGCCCTCGCGGTCGCCGCCGATGTCACCGACGCCGCCTCCGTGGACGCGGCCGCCGAGCAGGTGCACAGCGCATACGGTCAGGTCGACCTGGTGGTCAACGCGGCGGGCGTGATGCTGCCGAACCCGGTCACCGACGGCCGCGCCGACGAGTGGCAGCGCATGCTCGACACCAATGTGGCCGGGGCGCTGCGGGTCATCCGCGCGTTCACCCCGGACCTGATCGCGGTGGCGGAGGCGGGCCGGACGGCGGACCTGGTGAACATCTCCTCGATCGGCGCGCACATCGCGTTCCCCCACTACGCGGTGTACGGCGCGACGAAGGCCGCGCTGACCTACCTGTCGCAGTCGCTGCGCACGGAGCTGGGCCCGCGCGATGTCCGTGTCACCAATATCGAGCCGGGGCTCACGGACACCGAGCTGGGCGACCACATCGACAACGCGGAACTGGCCGGCCAGCTGGGCGGGATGTTCGACGCGCTGACCGGTCTGGCGGCGGACGACATCGCGGACCTGATCGCCTACACGACGAGCCGTGCCCGCCATGTGAACCTGCGCCAGGCGATCGTGCTGCCGACGCGGCAGGCGTGAGGCACCGCCCGGCCGGACCGGTCCGCGGCGATTCGCGGACCGGTCCGAGCCGGGACGGCAACGGGCTGCGGTGGCTCAGCTGTTGAGGCTGGTGTGGTTGAACCAGCCCTGGCGGCCGACGGTGAAGTCGACGACCGGACCGGACCCGTCGATCTTGCCCTGGTACTGCTGCCCCTTCTTCAGCGGGCTCTCGATCAGCTTGTCGTGGGCGTCCCTGATCGAGTCGATGACGAGGGTCGGGACCTTCTTCAGCAGCGCCGGGTCGATGGGCTGCGCGGGGGTGACGGTGACGGCCTCGTCCCAGTTGGGGCGCTCCGCGAGCTGGTGGGCCATGTGGACCTCGTCGCCTGCGCCGAACACCAGGTAGGTGAGGTATTCGGGGTAGGGCAGATTGCCCAGCTTGCGGAAGGAGAGCACGTTCTCCGGCTTGCAGTCCACCATGGTCTCGGCCGTGGTCATCTGCTGGAAGTCGCGGCTGCCGTCCGGCTTCACGACGACCCGCTCCAGATGGACCCCGAACTCCTTGCCCTGCTGGAGCTCGGGGAGTTCGAAGTGGTGCGGGCAGCGCAGGGAGTAGAAGACCCGCTCGTTCTCGTGCTGCGCCAGATCCTTCAGGTACATGTCCCGCAGTTCGCCGTTGTCCTTGATGGAGAAGTCGAAGACCGCCTGGAAGTTGTGGCCGGACTGGGGGTTGTACAGCGCCAGGTGGTAGAAGAACAGCTTCTTCTTGCCCAGCAGCAGGAAGCGGTGGATGTGCTGGTGTGCCTCGGTGGAGTCGGATGCGGGGGTGGGGGTCATGATGAGGTCTCGCCTTTCGTGGGTGGGGTGTTGTGGTGGAAGCTCCGCTGCCGCCGGGACCAGAAGGGCCGGTCGGGCCAGCGGGTTTCCTGCGCGTGCACGGCGCGGTGGCCGTGCTGGTAGGCGGTACGGGCCGTGCTGACCTTGGCCGCGTAGTCGGCCAGGGCCGCCCGGTCGCCGTGCAACCGGGCGTCGACGGCCTGGCCCGCGCTCAGCCCCGTGTAGAGGGCCGTGAGGATGCCCTGGGAACTGAGCGGGTCGAAGGCGGCCGCCGCGTCCCCGGCGGCCGTCCAGCCGTCGCCGTGCACCCGGTCCAGATGTGCGCTGTGGGCGGCGGCCCGGCGGGGCGGGCGCAGGGTGGTGAGCCCGTGCGGGCGGGCCCGGCGGGAGATGTGCCGGGTGGCCAGCAGCCGCCGGCGGAACCGCTCGGCTCCGCGTGCGGCGGCGACGGGCAGATCAGGGTCGGTGAAGTAGGCGACCAGACGGTGCCGGGAAGGCAGCAGCGCGGTGTACCACCAGCCGTCCTCGTCCGACTCGACCAGCGAACGGCCGTCGAGGGGGGTCTGCGGGGCCGGGTCGAGGGTGAGGTGGAGGGCGGTCAGCTGGTCTCCGGTGCGCCGCCGGGCGCCGGAGCGGACGGCGATCGCGGCGCCGCGCCCGGTGGCGTCCACCACCCAGCGGCAGCACACCGTACGGTCCCCGCCCCCGCCGGCCCGGTCGCGCAGGGCGAGCCGCCAGGTGCCGTCCGACTGCCGGGAGGGGCTCCGTACGGCGGTGTGCTCGGCGACCTCGGCGCCCGCCGCACCGGCGGCGGCGCGCAGCCGGCGGTCGAAGAGCGGACGGTCCAGGTGCCAGCCGTGGCCGTAGGGGTCGTGGAGGAAGTCCACGGCGTGCAGTTCCGGCGAGCCCCAGGCGGACAGGTTGCCGTGGCAGGGCAGATGGCCGCTGCCCAGGACCGGTTCGGCGACGCCGAGGTCGGCGAGCAGCAGCCGGCCCATGGACACCAGCGCCTCACCGGCCTTGGGCGGGCCGGAGCCGGCGTCGGCCAGCAGGACGGTCCGGCCGGCGTGGGCGAGGGTGAGCGCGGCGGCACAGCCGGCCGGGCCACCGCCCGCGACCACGACGTCGTAGGCGGGGGCGGGGGCGGGGCTCACTGGGCGCCGTGGAAGGGGTCGAGCTTCTCCAGGTATCCGGCGGCGATCTCCGTCTCGTCCCGGCCGGTCGCTTCCATGACTTCCTGGATGGCCTGTTGGACGAGCATGGCCTCGACGGTCTCGGCCGGGACCTCGCCGGTCCAGGCGTCGGCCACACCCGCCAGTTGGGGCGCGCCCGCCTCGGGCACCTGGATGTTGACGAGGTTGGCGTGGTCGAGGGCCGGCGGATAGCCCGGCTCGGACTCCACCTGGATGTGCTGGGGGAACTTGCCGTCGCCCACGGTGTATTCGTGCGTCTCGACGATGCCGAACTTGTACCAGTCGTCGATCATTTGACGGCGCTGCTTGTTGAAGTCGGTGCCCTTCAGGCCGCGCAGCCAGACCGCCCGGTTCTCGAAGGCCTTCTCCCTGACGCTGTCGTCGGAGCCGCTCGGCGGGGTGTTGACGGTCGCGAAGTCGGACTGTTTGAGCACATGGTTGGGCACCTGGGCGGGCCAGAAGGTCGGCAGGTAGGGGCTGTAGCGGGGGCCGAGCCCGGACCGTACCTGGTAACCGGAGCGGCAGCTCGCGGCGTCGCACTGCCAGGGAGCGGCCATCCAGCGGGTGAGGTCGCCCGGCCCCTGTGCGTGCAGCGGACCGGTCTTGCCCAGGGCTTCCTGGACGGTGAGCGCATCGCCGTAGTCGGGTTCCGGGTTCTCCGGTGTGCGGTGCAGGATGCGGAAGGGCTCGGAGTACATGGTCTTGTGCCGCATCGGCCAGGTGACCTCGCAGCCCGGGTGGAAGGCGTCGGCGGCGCAGTTCTCCAGGGCGCCCCGGTCCAGCAGACCCGGCTGCGCGGCGACCGGCGCCGCGTCCACGTCCGGGTGGCCCGTACGGGGCGGGCCGGTGGTGAAGTGGCCGTCGGCCCACTGGGCCAGCATCCGGTCCTGCTCACCGGAGATCTTGATGTGCTGCCGGACGGAGGTGGGTTTACCGCCGGACATGGCGTCGCCGTAGAGCCACGGCCAGGGCAGGGGGGAGGTCCCGTCCCGGCAGTAGTCACGCATCTGGACATAGATCTGCCGGCGGAGTTCCCGGCTGGCCTCGCCCGGGTCGGCGAGCCGCTTGCGCAGCGCCGGGTCGCGGAAGTCGTACGGGCCGGACCGGCCGAACTGGGTGGCGAAGCCATGGTTGACCCACTGGAGCTGGCAGAACCGGTCCAGCATCGGTTCGATGTGCTCCGGGTACGAGATCTGCTGCACGGCGGGCAGGGTGTGCTCGGTGACGAACACGTCGTACAGCACGTCGTAGAGGGTGCGGACGGTCTTCACACCGGGCGCGAAGTGCGGTGGGGCGACCACGGCCCAGGCCGGGCTCGCGCTCTTGGTGACGCCCCCGATGGTGACCTGCGCCGTGACCGGGCCGTCGGACACGTCGTCGTACCAGGTGTCGTTGTTGGCGACACCGGAGATCGGCTTCTCCGGAGTGGCGTAGGAGGCCGACTTGCCGACGCCGCCGACGACCAGCAGCCGGCCGTCGGTCTGGGTGGTGATCGATCCCAGGGGGACCGCCCGGGTCATGATCTTCCCGGCGAGGGCGGCGTTCTCGTGCAGGGAGGCGCGGATCTCCTTGCGGCCGGCGTCGATGACGAGTTTCTTCCGGTCGGCTCCCCGGACGTCGAAGTTCCGGCGGCGCAGCTGGGCCTCCTGAAGACCGCCGGCCTCATCGATGTCGAGCGCGAGATGGAACTGGTACCAGGCGGCCTTCTTGTTGGCCAGGTGCACCGACCACTTGATCTCGGTGACCCCCGCCTCACCCAGCTTGAGTTCCCGGACGGCTTCCCCGGCCTGGTTGTAGCCATAGACCCGGAACCGCGCGGCCTGCCGGATGACCTTCCCCGAGCTGTCCTTGTACGAGCCGGGCGGCAGCGGCGGCTGGTCCGGGGATTCCGGGCCGATGAAGGGCGGTTTGTCGCTGTTGCCGACCCGGGCTATGCCGATGGCGGGATGGATTTTGACCTGGACTATCTGCGTGTCCATCGAGGAGCCTTTCGCTGGGCGCGTGTGGTGCCCCCCGACGGCTCAAACGTGGATCAGCCTGGCGCCCGCCGTGACCTCCAGGCATCGCAATGGATGAATGGGTTCACTCTTTCGTGTCGGCGGCCCGTGCCCGCTGCCGCCGTACGGAGCGGGGAGGCCACCGCGGACCGCGCTCGTCAGACGTCGGCGAGGCCCAGCAGCGCGGGCTTGTCGGCCAGGTCGCGGAAGGCCGCCCGCGGGTCCGGGAGCAGCTTGCGCTCGGTGAGGTCGAGCAGCCCGCAGACGGCGCTCACCTCGGCGGCCACCGTCCCGTCCGTCGTGCGGACGGTCTGCTCGATCCGGAAGGTCTTGCCCTCGCCCCAGACGAACGCACAGCTGACCTCGACCTCGTCACCGGCCCGCAGCTCCCGCCGATAGCGGATGGTGGTCTCGACGGTCACCGGGCCGACGCGGCGGTCCACCATGGTGCTCTGGCGGATGCCGCTCGCCTGGAGCAGCGACCAGCGGGCGTGTTCGGCGTACTGGAGATAGACGCTCTGGTTGAGATGGCCCTGGGTGTCCGTCTCGTAGCCGCGCACCGTGATCCCGACGGCGAACGGCTCCGTCGCGTCCGTACCGGCTGCCGGCTCCGCTGCTTCTGCCATGCGCGCTCTCCCGCTCCCCCATAGGCGCCGGTCCGCCACGTCGACCCCCGGCGCCTCATCGGCCACTGGCTTCACATCGTAGGTGGGGAGGTCAAGGGGCCGGGTGCCCGTTCCCGGGGCCGGTCCCCGGCCCGTGTGCGGCGGCCGGGGAGGCGGTGCCGGCCGGGGGCGGGGCGGGTCAGGGGCTGCCCGTCTTCAGCCGCAGGTGCCACTTGTCCAGGATCTCACCCACCGGCTGGAAGATGGTGAGGGTGGCACCGCCGAAGTTGCCGCAGCCGGCGGCGCCGCCGCCCGAGTGCACGCCCAGGGCCTTCGGGGCGCTGGGCTGGGTGACATAAGAACCGCCCGAATCGCCGGGCGCCGAGCAGGCGTTGGTGAACGACAGGCCCTCGATGACCGTGTTGCCGTAGTCCACGGTCTGGTCGACCCGGGTGATCTCCCCGCAGTGCCAGCCGCTGCTCTGCCCGGAGTGGCACATCGACATGCCGACCAGGCCCTCCTGCGCGCCGGTGACGGTGACCGGTGTACCGCCCTGCCCTGCCACGTCCGCGCTGACCGTCCAGTCCGGCCGATCGACCTCGACCAGCCCGAAGTCCCCCTCGCGGTCGTTGACGCTGTGCCCGCCGCCCTGGTTGGAGGTCCCCATGCGGCTGCCGTCCTTGCCGAACGCGGCCTGATCGGGGGTGAGCGTGCAGTGGCCGGCCGTCAGGAAGCCCTGGAAATCGCCCGGCCCGGTCACCGAGAAGCCGATGGAACAGATGCCCTCGCTGCCGGGCATCCACCGCTCACCGCCCACCACCGTGCCGCCCTGCTGACGCGGAGTCTGGTCGCTGCGCTCGACCGTGACGGGGATCTTCGACCGGGCCCCCAGCGCGCGGACGGACGTCTCGAAAACGGTGGTCCGGGCGGTGTGCCGGGTGCGGTCCATGCGGACCACCACACCGTTGGCCCGCTCGTCGACGCCCCAGCCGGTGACGCCGGGCACCCCGTCGCCGGCCCGGCCGGTGATCTGCCGCACCAGGGCCGTGAGCGCGGCGCGGCTGTGCGGCACCGTCTTGGGGAGCGCCCCGGCGTCGCGCACCCGCTGGGCGTCGGCGGCGCCGGTGACCGCGACGACGAGTTTGCCGGTGGACTTGTCGAACCACATTCCGGCGGGCGGGGAGCTCAGCGTCCGGCGTACGGCCGCCGCGGCACGGTGCGCATCGGTCTCCTGCGCGAGCCGGGTCCGCACCTGCACCGCGTTCAGCCCGAGGTCCCGGCGCATCGCGTCGAGCATGCCGCGCGGCGTGGGCTGGGGCGAGGGATCGGGCCGGGGCACGCCGTGCGCCGGGCCGAACGGGCCGGCCGCCGCCACGACGGTGGCGACGGCCGCGCCCCAGAGGGCTGCCTTGCGAAAGCGGCGTTCCATCGGGGATCTCCTCGCGGTGTCGAGTGCACGTCGGATCCGATGGGGTGAGCGTGCTCGACACCGCGGCGTGCGGCATGAGGGCGGTCCCCGGCATCATGCCCGGGTGTTCCGTGACCCCGGCCGTCAAGTCCCCACCGTCCACGGCGCGGTGGCGTTCCGGCAGCTTCCCGAGGCGCTGCGCAACGTGACCTACTCGGGTGCCCGCCATCCGGGAGCGACGACACCTGAATGCCCGTCATACGCGGCGGACGGGGCGGCCGGTGTCCCCGGCCTCGCCGCCCCGGACCCCTTCGACGACCTGGCCGGGGGCGCGAACTGCCAGCGCTACGCCTACGCCGTGCTGCGCCACTTCGGCCTGCTGATACCGCCGTTGCGCTCGGCGGAACTCTGGGCCGACGAACGGGCGACCCACCGGGTGGACCGCCCGCGGCCGCTGGATCTGGTGCTGTTCGACGGCGGTCCGGCGGACGGCCGGCCACCGGGCTACGGCGCGCACGTGGGCGTTCACCTGGGCCCCGACCAGGTCCTGCATCTGTGCCGGGAGGCCGGGCGGCCCGCCGTATGGCGCTATGCGGACTTCGCGGCGCGGCCGCGCTACGGGCGCTTCCTCGGCGCCAAGCGGGCGGGACGGGCTGAGGGGCGCTGAGCGCTTCGGGGCCGCCGAGGGGGCGCTGAGCACCCCGGGCGGGCCGAGGGGCGTCGGCCGCTCCGGGCCGCCCAGGGGCGCTCAGCCCTCAGAAACCTCCGCCGTCGAAGCCGCCGCCACCGAAGCCACCGCCGTCTCCGAAGCCACCACCGTCACCGAAGCCGCCGCCGAAGTCATCGCTGTTGAAGTCGGATCCGGAGTAGTCACCGCCGTCGGCGCCCGCACCGCCGAAGTCGGCTCCGTAGGCGGCGGACGACATCATCATGTTGCCGAGCAGGGTGCCCACCAGGAGGCCGGGCAGCAGGCCACCGCCGAAGTAGCCGCCGGCCCAGGGGCCGTAGGCCGGACCCGCGTCCCAGTAGGGGCGGTCGCCGTGCGCGGTCCTGACCGTACGGGCCAGCGGCTCCCGCCCGTCGTCCATCCGGCTCTTGTCCGCGGCGCAGACCGGCACGGTGCGCTCCGCACCGCCCTCCGGGGCCCACCGGACATCCACGACGGACGGACCGTGCCGTGGATCGAAGAAGCAGGGCAGCCGGCGCTCGGGCAGCGGCCGGCCCTCCCGGCGTGCGGCGAGGGTGGCCAGCGAGAACCGGCCGTCCTCCAGCGACTGGGTCACCGCCTGGACATCGCCGGGGTGCTGGGCCGACGCCATCGCGGACTTGGCGTTCTCGTAGGAGTCCAGCGCATGGCTGTAGTCCGCGCGCATCGCGTCATCGGCGCCGTGCTCACCGGGGTTGAAGTCGAGCCGGTCCAGCTCCTCGCCGAAGGCGGTGATGTCCTCGTCGACGACGACCCGCAGGTCCTCCAGCGCGGCCTGCTCCTCCTCGATCCGCCTTCTGCGGTTGCGGCGGGCGATCGCGTACGCGCCGCCGCCTCCGACGGCCACCAGCACCCCGAGCCCGATCGCCGTACCGGTGCCGAAGCCGCTGCCGCCGGAGCCGCCCCAGGAGGCGGGGGCCTGGCCGTGTGCCGACCGTGCGGCCGTGTCGACGAAGCTGTTCAGGCGCTCGTTGACCGTGGGGTAGTCGGAGCTCTTGACCGATCCGACGAGGTTCTGCACCGCATTGCGCGGCATCACCCGCGGGTCGGCGCCGGCGTTGAAGCCGTTGCCGAGCTCAACGGCGTAGACGCCGCTGATGCCGACCTTGGTGCGCAGGTTCTGGAGCAGGGTGCCGGGCTGGTACTCGGCGGCCCGCGGCAGCACGGCGACGAAGATCGGCTTGTCCGCGTCCTTGATTTTCTTGGCCAGCGCGTCCGCCTGGGCCCGGGAGAACTGATCCGTGGCGCGGGGATCGACGTAGACCGGGCCCTTTTCGAGGGCCGCCGCGGCCTCGTCCAGCCCCCCGGCGGCACGGGCACCCGATGCCATCGCGGCGACCACCGCCAGCAGCGCGGCCACCAGCAGGAGGACTGGTCCGATCAGCGCACGACGAGTTGCGGTCTTCATGTGTTCGACGCTACCCGAACCGCACTTTCAGGACATCACCGGAGCCGGGATCAATTCCGTCCCGAGCGGTGGATTCTCCCTCCCGTCCCGGGGCCTGTCGCGCCGGAGCTGTCCATCCAGGTGATCGCTCAGCGCGTCGTTTTTGATGATCGAGGTGCCGGGGATGTTCGGCTCGCCCCTCCCCCGAGGAAACGAGGAGACGATGTGCAGGGCCACCTCGATGGCCACCAATCTGGCCGTCGCCGTCGCCACCACCGCCGTCGGCTGCATGCTGGTGATCTCGCTGGCGCCGTCGCGCCCGGACACCGGGAAGAGTGGTCCCGCGGCCGGCCGGGCGATGGCCGCCACGGCCGGCCATGCGGGCTCGGCCGCGCGGGCCGCCACCTCCGCCCTCGGTGCCCCCGCCGGCAGTGCCGGCCCCGAGGAGTTCGCCTCGCCGCCGACGGGGCGGATCGAGGTGACCGCGCCGGAGCCCGGCGTCGACTACAAGGCGAACGGCAGTTTCGCGGTGACCTGGAACAACAGCACGGGCGAGGAGGTGGACATCTGGCTGCGGACGGCGACAGGCCACGGCGAGTCGGAGCGGGTGGCGCTGGTCGCGACCAAGGCCGGTGCCGGGCCGTCCGGCGAGGCGCTCGTGACGCTCCCGCGGGTGCCGCCGGGCAAGCGCTACTTCCTGGAGGTGGCGACCGCCGGCGACGGCGCGGTCCGCGCCTTCAGTCGGACCTTCGCCATCACCAACTGACCGGCGGCCACCGGCCCACGGCCCCTAGGGCGCGGCGATCCCGACCAGCCCCGCCAGGGCGTCCCGGTGCCGCCCCGGCGACCCGAGGGCGAGCTCAGCGCTCTTGGCCCGCTTGAGGAACAGATGCGCCGGGTGCTCCCAGGTCATGCCGATGCCGCCGTGCAGCTGGACGCACTCCTCGGCGGCGCGTACCGCCACCGGCGCGCAGTACGCCTGGGCGACGGCCACCGCCACCGGGGCGTCGGGGCTCTCGGTGGCGAGGGCGTCGGCGGCGTTCCGGGCGGCGGCGCGGGCCGAGGCCACGTCCAGCCAGAGGGCGGCCATCCGGTGCTTGAGCGCCTGGAACGAGCCGACGGGGCGGCCGAACTGGGTGCGCTCGGCGGTGTGCCGCACGGTTTCGGTCAGACACCATTCGGCGACGCCCAGCTGCTCCGAGGCGAGCAGTCCGGCACCGGTGAGCAGGGCGCGGTCGACGGTGGCACTGGCGCGGTCCCCGGTGGCCAGGAGGCGGCCGGGGGCACCGTCGAAGGTGAGGTGGCCCAGGGGGCGGGTGAGGTCGAGCGGGGTGACGGTGTCGGTGCGCACCCCGCCCGCCGAGGGGTCCACCGCGTAGAGGGCCGGGCCGTCGGGTCCCTGGGCCGGGACGAGCAGGAGCTCGGCGGCCGCGGCATCGGCGACCGAGGTCACCCGGCCGGTCAGGGCGCCGCCGGCATCGGCCCGTACGGACGCCGGACGGGACAGCCCGCCGGGGGCGGTGGGCAGCGGCACCGCGAGCACGCCGACGGTGCGGCCCTCGGCGAGCGCGGCGAGCGACGCGGCGACGTCCGCACGGCCGTGATCACAGCCGAGCAGAGCGGTCACCGCGAGGACCGCGCTGGTCAGATAGGGGACGGGCGCGACGGCGCGGCCGATCTCCTCCAGCACCACGGCGGCTTCACGGGCGGTCGCGCCCGCGCCGCCGAGCTTTTCGGGCACCAGCAGGCCCGCGGTGCCGATCTCCGCGGCGAGGGAGTGCCACAGGCCGGTGTCGTAGGCGACGTCCGACTCCAGGCCGGCGAGCACGGTGGCCGGATCGCTGCGGTCGGCGAGCAGCGACCGTACGGCGGCGCGCAGCGCGTCCTCGTCCTCGGAGTAGAGGAGGTCGGGGTCGGGCGCCGGGGCGCCCGGCAGGGTGGTCCCGTCGTTCATCGGGGGAGGTCCTTCCACGCGACGTCCTTGTCGGTGCGCGGCTCGGGCGGCAGCCCCAGCACACGCTCGGCGACGATGTTGAGCAGCACTTCCGAGGTGCCCCCTTCGATGGAGTTCCCCTTGGCGCGCAGATAGCGGTAGCCGGCCTCACGGCCGGTGAAGTCGACGCCGTCCGGCCGGCGCATCGTCCAGTCGTCGTAGGTCAGCCCGTCCTCGGCGAGGAACTCCACCTCCCAGCCGCTGATCTCCTGGGCGAGGCGGGCGAAGGCCAGTTTCATACCGCTGCCCTCGGGCCCCGGCTGCCCCTTGGTCAGCTGCTGGCGCAGTCGCTCGCCGGTGAGGCGGGCGACCTCGGCGTCCACCCACAGCTTCAGCAGCCGCTGGTGCAGGTCGTGGGTGCGCAGTTCGGGCCGGGCGCGCCAGTCGGCGGCGGCGACGCCGATCATGCCGCCCTCGCGGGGAATGCGGGCCCCGCCGATGGCGACCCGCTCGTTCATCAGCGTGGTCTGGGCGACCTTCCAGCCCTCGCCGACCGCACCGAGGCGGTGGGCGTCGGGGATCCGGACACCGGTGAGGAAGACCTCGTTGAACTCGGCCTCGCCGGTGATCTGCCGCAGCGGACGCACCTCGACGCCGGGGTCGGTCATATCGCAGACGAAGTAGCTGATGCCGCGGTGCTTGGGGACGTCGGGGTCGGTGCGGGCGATCAGGATCGCCCAGCGGGCCAGATGCGCGCTGGACGTCCAGACCTTCTGGCCGTCGACGATCCAGTCTCCCCCGCTGTCCGGTACCGCGCGGGTCGCCAGCGCCGCCAGGTCGGAGCCGGCCCCGGGCTCGCTGAACAGCTGGCACCACACCTCCTCGCCGGTCCACAGAGGGCGCAGGAACCGCTGCTTCTGCTCGTCGGTGCCGAAGCGCAGGATGGTGGGCGCGGCCATGCCGAGGCCGATGCCGATGCGGCCGGGGTCGTTGTCGGGGGCCCCGGCGGCCTCCAGTTCCGCGTCGACGACGGCTTGCAGGGAGCGCGGCGCGTCCAGTCCGCCGAGGCCCTCGGGGAAGTGGACCCAGGCGAGCCCGGCGTCGAAGCGGGCGCGCAGGAACTCCAGCCGCTCGGTGGTGGCGGGCGGGTGTTCGGCGAGCAGTTCGGCGGTGCGCCGGCGCAGGTCATCGGCGTCGGTCATCGGGCCTCCTCCGCTCCGGGGACCACCACGAGCCGGCCGACGGAGGTGCCGTCGGCGACCCGCTGGACGGCGTCGGCGGCCCCTTCCAGCGGGACGCGTCCGCCGATCAGCGGCTTGATGACGCCCTGGGCGGCGAGCTTGGTGAGCTCCTCGTGGCAGGCGTCAATGGCGGCCGGGTCCTTGGTGTTGTACAGGCCCCAGTGGAGGCCCAGGATCGCGTAGTTCTTCACCAGCGCGTGGTTGAGCGCCGGGGTGGGGATGGCACCGCCCGCGAAGCCGACGACGACGATCCGGCCCTCGAAGGCGATGCACTTGACGGACTTGGCGTACGCCTCGCCGCCCACCGGGTCGTAGACCACATCCGCGCCGCGGCCGCCGGTGGCTTCCTTCACGGCGGCGACGAGGTCGTCGGAGTGCCGGTCGAGGACCACATCACAGCCCAGTTCGCGGGCGGTCCGGGCCTTGTCGGCGCCGCCCACCACGCCGATGACGGTCGCGCCCGCGGCCTTGCCGAGCTGGACGGCGGCGCTGCCGACGCCGCCCGCCGCGGCGTGCACGAGCAGGGTCTCGCCCGCCTGGAGCCGGGCCCGGCGGTGCAGTCCGAACCAGCCGGTCTGGTAGCCGATGTGCAGTGCGGCGGCCTCGGCGTCGTCCAGGGCCTCGGGGGCCGGGCGTACCGTCGCCGCGTCGACGACCGCGAGTTCGGCGAAGCCGCCGTCCGGCAGCGGCGGCTGGGCCAGCACCCGCGCACCGGGCTCACCGGCCGCGCCCTCCCCCACGGCGAGCACCTCGCCGCAGATCTCCACGCCCGGGGTGAACGGCAGCGGCGGCCGCACCTGGTACTGGCCGCGGCACAGCAGGGCGTCCGGGAAGTTGACGTTGGCGGCCCGCACCCGCAGCAGCAGCTGCCCCGGCCCCGGCTGCGGGTCCGGCACCTCCTCCAGCCGCATCACCGCACGCGGCTCACCGTTCTCGTGTACGCGCCATGCCTTCACCTGGTGCCTCCACAGACCTTGGATACGCGGTGGGCGGAGGGCACACCGGCCCCCTCGCCAGCGACATACTAAGCGGTCGGTATCCCGTAGGGAACAGTCTCCGCCACACGACTACGGGGCCCCGGGCGCGATCTCGCCGGGGCCCCGTAGTCGTGTGGCGGCTACGCGTCGCGGAGCGCGGACCAGAAGTCCGGGTCCTCGAACCCGAGCGCCCACAGGCCGGTGCCGCGCACCCCGTATTTCCTCAGCAGCGGCAGCTGCGCGCGGACCCCGCGGCCGTCCTGGTACCAGACCTCGTGCTCCTCACCGTCCTTGCGGTAGGTGAAGTGCGGGGTGCCGGACACCTCGTCGAAGAGGTAGTCCGCGTCCTCCCGCTCACGCAGCGCCTCGGCCTCTTTCCAGGTCACATGGGCCGCATGGCCGGTGACCCCGCGGATCCAGTCCCAGCCGTAGCCCGGGAAGGCCACCTCGATCTTGTGCCGGGGGACGGTGTCGGTGGCGTAGCGCAGGAACTCGTCGTACCAGTCCCTCGCGGCGAGCGGGCCCGCCTCGCCGCCGGACCAGTGCAGGTCGTAGCCCATGATGCGGAACCGGTCGGCGTACCGGCCGAGCCGCTCGTAGTCGAAGGCCTGGCCACTGCCGCGGACCCGGGCCAGTACCGTGACCACGCACTGCTTGTCCCTCTCGTGCAGCCGTGCGCACAGCTCCTTGACGAGCTTGTTGTACCCGGTCCGCACCCGGTCGCGGTCCTCCCGGTCACCACTGAGGGCCATCGCCTCGTAGTCCAGGTCGAGGCCGTCGTAGGAGCGGCTCTCGACGAGGTCCAGCAGCGTGTCGACATGATCCCGCCGCCGCTCCGGATCGTGCATCAGCTCGGCCATCTTCGCGGCGCCGAGGGTCTCGGTCACGGTGGGCACGACATCGATCCCGGCGTCGTGCAGTCCGTCGATGATGTCGCGCCGCCCGGCACCCGTGTGCCCCTTGACGGTGGTGTCGGAGGAGGTCTCGTACCAGAAGGGGCTGACGGTGTGCAGTTGGGCGGCGTGCCGCAGCGCGTCGCGGTAGGCGGCGTCGGTATCACCCCAGTAGGGCAGCCAGGCCGAGCCGGTCCGCCCGGCACTCCTCGGGTCGCGGGCCGCCGCGGCCGCCGGGGTCCAGAGCCCGGTGAGCAACGCCACGGTCAGCAAGAGCGCAAGCCCGGTGCGCGACCGGGTTCCTGATGCTTGATCCATTTCCCGAGCGCTACCCGGTCCGGTTGCTGACATACCGTCAGTTCGGCCGAACGGACGCGCCCGGAGCGGGGCGAGCGGTGAGTGACGGGGGTGGCGCTAGGTGCGCCCGGCCCGCTGCTGGGCGTCCCGCAGAGTCTCGGACGGGGTGGCCCAGCGCGCCCGGATCACCCGGAAACCGGCCTCTTCGCAGGCGTCGCAGACGAGTTCGTCATCGTCGACGACATGGCGGATCTCCCGGTCGCGGGCGATCCGGCGCAGGATCTCCAGCTTGGTGTGCCGCGCCGGGCGCCGGTCATGGTTGGGGCGCATCCACAACCTGCCCTCGGGCAGGCCGTGTTGGGCGAGCCAGGCCACGGTGTCCCGGCGGCAGCGCTCCGGACGGCCCGTCAGATAGACGACCTCGCAGTCCTCGGTGCTGCGCAGCGCCAGGGCCACCCCCTCGGCGAGGGGAGGGTCCTCGGTGGCCGCCGCGAAGAAGGCCCGCCAGTCACGCGGGGTGCGCCGCAGCAGATGCTGGCGGTGGCCGGCGTCCGCGAGCGTGCCGTCCAGGTCGAAGACCGCCAGGGGGCGCGTCGTCATGCCGTTGTCGTCCTCTTCCGTCGCCGCCGTTCACCGGATCCCTCGGGCACGGTGACCGCGATCCGGCCGGATTCGATCCCCCGTGCGAGGGAGAGGCGATCGTACGCGATATCGGCACAGGTCGCGGTGTCCATCCGCAGCCGGACGTCGGGGCGCTCGGCCGGGCCGTCCGCATATCCGGACCCGCCGTCCGGGTCGCCGGACGCCGGCCCGTCGCGACCGAGGACGACATGGAACTCGCCCTCGTCGAGGGCGATGTCGATGACGTCGGTGCCGTCCGTGAAGTGCCGGGCCAGTCTCACCATGAGGGGGACCGCGAACCAGTGGGCCCGCAGCGCGTCGGTCGGGCGCCGCTCGTCGAGGGCGGGGGCGCCCCAGTCGGCGAGGGCGGTGAGCGCGGGCAGCAGTGCGCGCCCGCGGGCGGTGAGCTCGTAGACGAAGGCGGCGCCGGGCGGGGCGAGCCGGCGGCGGGTGACCAGACCGTCCCGCTCCATGTCCTTGAGCCGGGAGGCGAGCATGTCGGTGCTGACGCCCGGCAGATCGGCGTGCAGATCGGTGTAGCGCCGGGAGCCGCCCAGCAGTTCCCGGACGATCAGGAGCGTCCAGCGGTCACCGACGGCGTCCAGGGCCCGGGCGACGGCGCAGTACTGGTCATAGCTTCGGCGCGGCATGACACCAGCATAGACAGAGGTTGGACTTTCCAAGTACCGGCTTGGTAAAACCAAGTACGTTGTGTCGAATGCTGCCGCGCCGCGCGGTGAGCGAGGGACCGGGAGGCCACCGCATGCAGTTCAAGCAGTCGAGCAAGATGGCCGACGTCTGCTACGAGATCCGCGGGCCGGTGATCGAGCACGCGGACGCGCTGGAGGAGGCGGGCCACAGCGTGCTGCGGCTGAACACCGGCAATCCGGCGCTGTTCGGCTTCGAGTGCCCCGAAGAGATCCTTCAGGACGTGATGCGCAATCTGTCCCGCGCACACGGCTACACGGAGTCCCGCGGCATCCTCTCCGCCCGCCGCGCGGTCGCCCAGCACTACCAGCAGAACGGGCTGCCCGACGTCGGCGTCGATGACATCTACCTCGGCAACGGCGTCTCCGAACTCGTCTCGATGGCGGTGCAGGCCCTTCTCGACGACGGCGACGAGATCCTCATCCCGGCCCCCGACTTCCCGCTCTGGACGGCGGTCACCTCGCTCGCGGGCGGCAAGCCCGTGCACTATCTCTGCGACGAGTCCGCGGACTGGCTTCCGGACCTCGACGACCTCGCCTCGAAGATCACCGACCGGACCCGGGCGATGGTCATCATCAACCCCAACAACCCGACCGGCGCGGTCTATCCGCGCGAGCTGCTCGACGGCATGCTCGATCTCGCCCGGCGCCACGGGCTGATGGTCTTCGCCGACGAGATCTACGACCGGATCCTGTACGACGACGCGGTCCACCACCACGCCGCGGTCCTCGCGCCCGACCTGGTCTGTCTGACGTTCAGCGGACTGTCCAAGTCCTCCCGCGTGGCCGGATTCCGTTCCGGCTGGCTGGTGGTCTCCGGCCCCAAGCAGCACGCCGCCGACTACCTGGAGGGCCTGGGCACCCTCGCCTCCATGCGGCTGTGCCCGAACGCCCCCGCGCAGTACGCCATCCAGGCCGCGCTCGGCGGCCGGCAGAGCATCCAGGACCTGGTGCTGCCGGGCGGCCGGCTGCACGAGCAGCGCGACCGGGCCTGGGAGCGGCTGAACGAGATCCCGGGCGTCTCCTGCGTCAAGCCCAAGGGCGCGCTCTACGCCTTCCCGCGCCTCGACCCGGCCGTGCACAAGATCCACGACGATGAGAAGTTCGTCCTCGATCTGCTGCTGCGGGAGAAGATCCAGGTCGTCCAGGGCACCGGCTTCAACTGGCCGCGCCCGGACCACTTCCGCATCCTCACCCTCCCGCACGCCGACGACCTGGACGCGGCGATCAGCCGGATCGGACGCTTCCTGGCGGGCTACCGCCAGTGACGCCGGGCGGGCCCGCCCGCACCGGGCCGCCGGGCGGCAAACCGCACCCCGCCCCGCACTCACTCGAACGGTCGTACCCCTTCCTGGGCCCCGTCCGCCGCCCGCCGATACGGTCCCGGGGCCGGGCGGCGGGCAGGAAGGCCGTCCTGGCGCCGAGGAGACGCCGCGGCACCTCGGGCGGTCTCCGGGCCCCGGCCCTCCCCCTCGCCCGGTGGGCGCCCGTTCCGCCGTCCGCTGACCGAACGCGCTCTTGAGCGCATCGCCCGCAGCAGATTAGGTGGAGGGCGGCAATCCTGCCGTCACCCCACAAGGGAGAGGGATTCGATGCCCGTACGACCTGCGGTATCGGAAGCGGAACTGGAAGCTCACCTGCGCGGAATATGCTTCAAGACGGGCCCGCCGCGCCGTATCGGCGTCGAGATCGAATGGCTGGTCCATGATGCGCGCAACCCCCGATGTCCGGTCGAACCCGCCCGGCTGAAGAGCGCGGCCACCGCCCTGCGCGCCCTCCCCCTCGCCTCTCTGCTGACCTTCGAACCCGGCGGCCAGCTGGAGCTCAGCTCGCTGCCCGCCACCTCCCTCACCGACTGCATCGAGGCCGTCACCGCCGATCTCGCGCAGGTCCGGCCCGCCATGCTGGCCATGGGCCTGAGCCTGGCCGGCCACGGCCACAATCCGTGGCACCCCCCGCGGCGGGTGCTGACCGATCCCCGCTACAACGCCATGGAGGCGTACTTCGACCGCTGGGGCTCCGCCGGGCGGTCCATGATGTGCGCCACCGCGTCCGTGCAGGTGTGTGTGGACGCCGGCCACGAGGAGCCGGGACCGCTCGGACACAGCCGGCGCTGGCTGCTGGCCCATCTGCTGGGCGCCGTACTGGCCGCGGCGTTCGCCAACTCACCGATCAGCGAGGCCTGTCCGACGGGCTACCGCACCACCCGCCAGGTCATCTGGTCGCAACTGGACCCGGCCCGTACGCTCGCCCCGCCCCCGGGGCCGGACCCGCGCACCGCCTGGGCGCGCTACGTCCTCGACGCACCGGTCATGTGCATCCGCTCCGAGGACGGGCACTGGGACGCTCCGGAGGGGCTCACCTTCCGCGAGTGGATCCGTACCGGCGTCCCCAGACCGCCCACCCAGGAGGATCTGGACTACCACGTCACCACGCTCTTCCCGCCGGTCCGGCCGCGCGGCCATCTGGAACTGCGCATGATCGACGCGCAGTCGGGTGATGCCGGGTGGATCGTGCCGCTGGCCGTCACGGCCGCGCTGTTCGACGATCCGGAGGCCACCGAGCGGGCGTACCGCATCGTCAAACCCCTGGCGGAGACGGCCGGTTCCCGCCCCGCGCCACGCAATCCGCTGTGGCGGCACGCCGCCCGCGCCGCGCTGACCGACCCGGAGCTGCACACCGCCGCGGTGGCCTGTTTCGCCGCCGCGCAGGAGGCCCTGCCGCGCCTCGGGGCCTCCCCCGAGGTGTGCGCGGCGGTCGCGGAGTTCACCGAGCGCTATGTGGCACGCGGCCGCTGCCCCGCGGACGACCATCTCGACGCCCTGTACGCCGCGGAGGGCGATCTCATCGTTGGGAAGGACAGCCAGTGACCCTCGATCCCGAGCTCCTTCGTGAGCGCGCGGCCTCGGCGCTGCTCGCCGCCCGCGACCGCACCCGCCTGCTGACCACCTGCGTCGAACATCCCGACCTCGTCGCCCAGCACTCCCCCCTGATGTCCCCGCTCGTCTGGGACCTGGCACACATAGGCAACCAGGAGGAGCAGTGGCTGCTGCGCACCGTCGGCGGCCGTGACGCGCTGCGCCCCGACATCGACTCCGTCTACGACGCCTTCGAGCACCCCCGGTCCGAGCGCCCCTCGCTCCCGCTGCTGGCCCCCGACGAGGCACACGGCTATGTCGCCGAGGTCCGCGGCCGGGTGCTGGACATCCTGGAGAGCGCCCCGCTGCACGGCGGTCCGCTGCTCGACGCCGGTTTCGCCTTCGGCATGATCGCGCAGCATGAGCAGCAGCACGACGAGACCATGCTCATCACGCACCAGTTGCGCACCGGCCCGGCCGTGCTCACCGCGCCCGAGCCGCCGCCCGCCCCCGATGACCTGCTGCCGGCCGAAGTCCTGGTCCCCGGCGGCCCGTTCACCATGGGCACCTCCACCGAGCCCTGGGCGCTGGACAACGAACGGCCCGCCCACCGCCGCTTGGTGCCCGCCTTCCTGATCGACACCACACCGGTCAGCAACGGCGCCTACCAGCGGTTCATCGAGGCCGGCGGCTATGAGGAGCAACGCTGGTGGGCCGAGGCCGGCTGGGCGATGGTGCGGGAGCACAAGCTGCGCGCCCCGCTCTTCTGGAAGCGGGACGGCGGCCAGTGGCTGCGCCGGAGGTTCGGGGTGACCGAGCCGGTGCCGCCGGACGAGCCGGTGCTGCATGTGAGCTGGTACGAGGCGGACGCCTACGCACGCTGGGCCGGCCGGCGGCTGCCGACCGAGGCCGAGTGGGAGAAGGCCGCCCGCCACGACCCGGCGACCGGGCGGGCCAGGCGCTACCCCTGGGGCGACGAGGACCCCACCCCGGCGCATGCCAACCTCGGCCAGCGGCATCTGCGGCCCGCCCCCGTGGGCAGCTATCCGGACGGCCAGTCGCCGCTCGGCATCCGGCAGTTGATCGGCGATGTGTGGGAGTGGACGGCGAGCGACTTCCTGCCGTATCCGGGCTTTGCCGCCTTCCCCTACCGGGAGTACTCCGAAGTGTTCTTCGGCGACGGCCACAAGGTGCTGCGCGGCGGTTCGTTCGGGGTCGACCCGGTCGCCTGCCGGGGTACCTTCCGCAACTGGGACCTGCCGGTCAGGCGGCAGATCTTCGCCGGGTTCCGTACCGCCCGGGACGCCGACCCGACGGCGGTGGACGCATGAGGCCCGCGGCCCCGCCATGCGGGGAGGCCGGTGCCTGATGTGCCGTCACCTTGCCTACCTGGGACCGGAGCGGCCCTTCGGGCAGCTCCTGCTCGCCCCGCCGCACGGCCTCTACCGGCAGTCGTGGGCGCCGCGCCGCCAGCGGCACGGCACGGTCAACGCCGACGGGTTCGGCGTCGGCTGGTACGCGCCCGGCGATCCGGTGCCCGCACGCTACCGGCGGGCCGGCCCGATCTGGGGCGATGAATTGCTGCCCGACCTGGCGCGGGTGGTGCGCACCGGCGCGCTGCTGGCCGCCGTGCGGGACGCCACCATGGCCGGGGCGGACGCCGAGGCCGCGGCCGCGCCGTACGCCACCGGCCGCTATCTGTTCAGCCACAACGGCGCGGTGGCCGGCTGGCCGGACGCGCTCGCCCCGCTGGCCGCCGAGCTGCCGCCGGAGGAGCTGCTGCGGCTGCCGGCCCGCTGCGACGCGGCGTTCCTGTGGGCGCTGGTCCTGCACCGGCTGGCGCGCGGCGACGAGCTCGGCGACGCGCTCGCCGGTACCGTCGCGGCGGTCGCCGGGGCCGCGCCCGGATCCCGGCTCAATCTGCTGCTCACCGACGGCACCACCATCGCCGCCACCACCTGGGGCGACACGCTGTGCCATCTGGCCCTTCCCGAAGGCGGCACGGTCGTCGCCTCCGAACCGTACGACGATTCCCCCCACTGGACCGAGGTCCCCGACCGCACGCTGCTGCGGGCCACCCGGACCGAGGTCCACCTCACCCCGCTCAAGGAGCCCGCGACGTGAGCCCCCTCAGCATCACCCGCACCCTCCCTGCCGACGCCACCGCGGCCGCGCTGCGCGCCGATGTCGCCCAGGGTCTGTCCCGTACCCCCAAACAGCTGCCGCCGAAGTGGTTCTACGACGCCCGTGGCAGCGAGCTGTTCGAGGACATCACCAAGCTGCCCGACTACTACCCGACCCGGGCCGAGCGGGAGATCCTGCTCACCCGCGCCGATCACATCGCCGCGGCCACCCAGGCCCGGACGCTGGTCGAGCTGGGGTCCGGCTCCTCCGACAAGACCCGCCATCTCCTCGGCGCGCTGACCGGACTGCACACCTATCTGCCCATCGACGTCAGCGAATCCGCGCTGACCGCGGCGGGCGAGGCGCTGCTCACCGAGCACCCCGGGCTGACCGTGCACGCACTGGTCGCCGACTTCCAGCAGGGCATGGAACTCCCCGGGACGCCCGGCCCGCGGCTGCTCGCCTTCCTCGGCGGCACCATCGGCAATCTGCTCCCGGAGGAGCGCTCGGCGTTCCTGCACTCCGTGCACGCCATGCTGTCCCCGGGCGATGCCCTGCTGCTCGGCACCGACCTGGTCAAGGACGAGGCCACCCTGGTCACCGCCTACGACGATCCGCAGGGGGTGACGGCCGCGTTCAACAAGAACGTCCTGGAGGTCATCAACCGCGAGCTGGGCGGCGACTTCGACCCGGCGGACTTCGACCATGTCGCCCTGTGGAACGCCGGACAGGAGTGGATCGAGATGCGGCTGCGGGCCCGTAAGGACCTGACCGTCAAGATCCCCGGAGTGGACCTGGCGGTGACCTTCGCGGCGGGCGAGGAGGTGCGCACCGAGGTCTCGGCCAAGTTCCGCCAGGAGGGCGTGCGCGCCGAACTGGCCGCTGCTGGGCTGGAGTTGAAGAACTGGTGGACGGACAGCGCGGACCGTTTCGCGCTGTCGCTGTCCTTCCGGGTCTGACCGCGGCCGCTCCCCGGCCGGCGTGCCCCCTCGGGTCCGCCGGCCGGGTGCCGTGTTCGCGCGCGATGTGGTTCGATGCCCCGACCGCATGTTCGTACCGGACGGCCGGTGCGCACGCACGCAGACTCGACGGGCAGGGGAAGCGGCATGGGACCGGTGCTGGATCGACGGGGATTCCTCAGGGGCGCGGCCGGGCTGTCGGCCGCCGGGGTGCTGGCAGGCGCCGGCAGCGGGCAGTTCACGGCCGGTGCCGCGGAACGCCGGGCGCCCGCGGTGTCCGTGGCGGACTGGATGGCGGCGCTCGGCGACGGCACCCCGGTCCAGCGGCTGACGATCCCCGGCACCCATGACTCCGGTGCCCGGCTGGGCGGCCCCTGGGTGGCCTGCCAGAACACCTCCGTCGACGCCCAACTCGCCTCCGGGATCCGCTTCCTGGACGTCCGCTGCCGGGCCATCGACAACGTCTTCGCCATCCATCACGGCGCCTTCTACCAGGAGCTGATGTTCGGCGATGTGCTCAACGCCTGCCGGGCGTTCCTCCGGGCGCACCCCTCCGAGACGGTGCTGATGCGGGTCAAGCAGGAGTACTCGGAGGTCTCCGCGGAGGAGTTCCGCCGGATCTTCGGCATCTACCTGGACGACAAGGGGTACCGGTCGCTGTTCCGGCTGGACGCCGGGCTGCCGACGCTGGGTCAGGCACGCGGCCGGGTCGTGCTGCTGGCGGACTCCGAGGGCCTGGGCGGGGTCCGCTACGCCGATCCGCAACTGTTCGACATCCAGGACGACTACATGGCGGAGCCGTTCGGGAAGTACCCGAAGATCGAGGCCCAGTTCCGCAAGGCCGTCGCCCAGCCCGGCAAGCTGTTCGTCAACTACGTCAGCACCGCCGCCCTGCTTCCGCCCCGCTCCAACGCGGACCGCCTCAACCCGCAGGTCAAGAAGCTGCTGACGGGCTCGGAAGGGAGCGGCTGGACCGGGCTGGGCATCGTGCCGATGGACTTCCCGAACGAGGCCGGCCTGGCCGAGACGCTGATCGCACACAACCTCGCGGGGCGGCGGCTGCGGCGCGCGGCCTGACGGCGGCCGGCGGCCACGGCGGCCCCCCTCGGGTCACTCGACCGGCCTAGGGAGCGACGCCGGGCGGCACCGTCACCGCACCCGGTACGCGCGGCCCGCCGGACCCGCGGATTCCGGGTGTACCGGGTGCCCCGCTGCGGGTTTCTCCGGTGTTCTGGGCCGCTCGTACGGAATGAGGCGGCCGGGTGACCCAACCACAGCGGCCACCCCTGCATCAGACTGGGTGAAATGTCTGGATCCGGTGTCGCCCCTGCGTCCAAGGGGGTGCCACCGCTGATGCGGGGAGGCGGCGGCTGGTGGAGACGAGCGAGCGCGGGACCGTGCCGGCGGACAGCGCCGACGGGGCGGGCGAGGACGCCGGGGCGCCGGCGGCCGGGGTCTGCCCTGGTCCCGGCGGGCCGGCGTGCACCGGCCGCGGCCGGGACGGCGTTCCGCTGCGGGTGACCCTGGCGCTCGGGGTGCTGACCGTGGTCATGGGCAGCACGGTCCTGGCGCTGGGCTCCCCGTCCCGCGATCCGTTCCTGGCCCCCGGGGACACCGCCACCGGCTCCTACTTGGCGAACCGGGCCGACGGCGACCAGGCCGCCGCCGCGGTGCTCGCCGGGCCCTACCAGGAGCGGCCCGGCCCGCCGGTGGCCGCCGCACGGCACGACAGCGTCATGGCGTCCCCGCTGTCCCGGTCCCGGCCGCTGCTGGCCGCCCCGGCGGCTCCCTCGCCGGCGATCGGCGCGCTCTTCTCCCCCGACGACGAGGGCAAGCCGGTCCACCACTGCACGGCCAGCGTGGTGCAGTCCCCGGCCGGCGACCTGATCGCCACCGCGGCGCACTGTGTGCACGACGACGGCTTCCGGACCCGGCTGGTGTTCGCGCCCGGTCTGCACGACGGCATAGCGCCGTACGGCCTGTGGGTGCCCACCCGGATCCATGTCGATCCGCGCTGGATCCGCGACCGGGACCCGGACCACGATGTGGCGTTCCTGCGGGTGCGGCGGGCGGGCCGGACCGGCGGCCGGATAGCGGACCTCACCGGCGCCGAACGCATCCGCTTCGACACACCGGCCGGGCGCCCGGCGCAACTGACCGGCTATCCCGAGGACCGGGACATACCGGTCAGCTGCCGGCATACCGCGGATGCCCAGGGCCCGGCCCAACTCCGCTTCAGCTGCCCGGGGTTCCCGAACGGGACCAGCGGCGGTCCGATGCTCACCGACCTCGATCCGGCCACCGGGACCGGTGCGCTGATCGGTGTGATCGGCGGTCTCGACGAGGGCGGTGACGACCTCGTCTCGTACAGCAGCCGGTTCGGCCCGGACGTGGCCGCGCTCTACCGGCGGGCCACGGCCCAGCCGGGACCGCGGCCCCCACGGGCCGGCACCCGGGCCGCCGCGTCCGGCGTCAGGCCCCGCGCGGCACCACGGTCTTGAGGACGGACGGCAGCGGATACCAGTCCGCGGTGGCGAAGCTCGCGTGGGCGGCGGCGAGTTGCCGGACCCGGGCCAGCGCCTGGGCCTCGGTCGGACGGGTGCCGTCGATGGCCGGCGGCACGTTGTGGGCGTCGGTCATGATCAGCAGGTAGTGCCGGGTGTCGTACCAGGCGGTGTCGATACTGCCGTTCAGATAGGTCGCGGCGTCACCGTCGAACACCACGAACCAGGGGCGCAGCGCCGGGTCCGCGTAGCGCTCGCGGGGGTCGCCCGGGGCGGCGCCGTGCACCGCGGGGAAGGCCGTCGAACGGTCCAGTTCGCCTTGTGCCGCGAGGTTCTTGAGGTGGCCGGCGTACTCCACGTCCGTCCACAGCTTGTCGAACGGGTTCTTCTCCTCGACGGTGCCGGGTATCAGCTCGATCAGGAACTTGCCGGCCAGGTCGGCGCGGGAGGGCCAGCCGCCGGCCCGCACCGCCTCGTCGGGTGTGGCGTGTCCGGCGGTGAGATCGCCGGGGCCGTAGACGGCGTCGCCCAGCTTCTCCCGCACCAGCGCGTCGAACTCGGCGGGGCCGCGGCCGCCCTTGGCGTTGAAGCCGTCCTTCATCTCGATCTTGAACAGGATCGGACGATGGCCGGGGTGCGCGTCGTGCCAGGCCCGCACATCGGCGAGGCATCCGGCGAAGTCCTGATTGCGGTCCTTGGTGCGCAGCTCCGAGGGTTTCGCGGCGCCCTCGCAGTTGCTGTTGTTGCCCAGCGGGTTGCTGTGCGAGACCCGGAAGGACCGGCCCAGGCCGTTGGTCCAGAGGTCGAGTTCGAGCAGTGCGGCGCCGGAGTCCAAGGCATCCGCGAAGTAGGGGTACTTCTCCTTCTCATAGGCGTTGTGGACGCCCACGGACGTGCTGGTGCCGTATGTCGTGCCGGCCGGCTCGGCGCCCGCCGGCACGGTCGTCGCGAGCACCGCCGCCGCCGCGACGGCGACCGTTCCCACACACCGCTTTCCGTTCATGTGCCCCGCTTCCCCTAGGTCTTCGGCCGTCCGGCCTCTCGCCCAACGGCCGATCGACCGGTCGGTCACCCGGTCGATCGGGGAGCAGCGTACGGGAGTTGAGGCCCATGGGGCGCACGGGGTGGCTGACGGATAAGCAAAGATCAGACGACATCACCGACTCGGGGAGGACCCATGTCCGACAAATGCTCCACCAACCGGATACCGCACACCGGACTGCCGCTCGCGGCCGCCACCCTCACGGGCATCGTGGCGCTCTATATCGCCCTCGTGGCGTTCGGAAATATCACCGACTTCGGCACCAACCAGGAGTTCGTCCGGCATGTCCTGGCCATGGACACCACCTTCAAGGATCCGGACCTGATGGGCCGGGCCATCACCTCACGGACCTGGCAGGACGCCGCATACCTGGGGATCATCGCCTGGGAGACGCTCGCCGCCCTGGTGCTGATCGCCGCCACCGCGCTGTGGGCCCGGGGCGTGCGACACCGGGACCGGCTCGCACGGGCGCGACTGGTCAGCACCGTCGGCCTGCTGATGCTCCTCCTGCTCTTCGGTGCGGGCTTCCTCGCCATCGGCGGTGAGTGGTTCTCCATGTGGCAGTCCAAGACCTGGAACGGCCTGGAGGCAGCCACCCGCAATGTGACCCTCGCCGGGATCGCCCTGCTGGTCGTCCACCTCCCGGGGGCGGCCGGGCAGGGCAGCGACGAGGCCGCGGAGGGCGGAGCAGCCTCCTAGGGGCGTCGCTCGGCAGCGGCCCGGCCGGTCACCAGGGAAGCGGCGTGCGGCGTGCGGCGTGCGGCCCGGAGAACGGTGCGGGCCCACCGGCCGCCCCTCCCCCACTTGGCCCGGGGAGGCCGTAAATCCGGCCCCACGCCTCCCCCCCACCCCCGAACCCACCCCCGCCCCCTCCCCCGAAGGGGGAGGAGGGGGAGGGGGCGGGGGAGAGCCTTGCGGGCCTGAGCAGCCCTCAGGCCCGCCGCGTACACATCAGCCTTGCGGGTCCCGCGCCCCCCTCAGCCCGCCGCGTACACATCCTCGATGTAGCGGCCGGAGACGGTCAGTTCGCGTAGCCAGGCCTCGGATTCCTGCGGGGAGGCGCCGGTGTGTGCGCCGTGCAGCTCGCGGAAGGCGGCCCGTACACCGGGGGCCATCCGGCTGCCGTCCCCGCAGACGTACACCCGCGCGCCGGCCTTCAGCAGCTCCCACACCTCGGTGGCCTCGGCGGCGATCCGGTGCTGGACGAAGCGGTGGCCGTTTTCGGGGCGCTCGCTGAAGACGGGGCGTACGGAGATGACGCCGGCGGCTTCGGCCGCGGTGAACTCCGCGGCGTGCAGGAAGTCGCCGGTGGGGTCGTCACAGCCGAAGTAGAGCCGGGCGGGGGTCCGCCGGCCCGCGGCGACGCGGTCGGCGACGGCGCCGCGGAAGGGCGCGAGGCCGGTGCCCGCCGCGACCAGGATGACGGGAGTGTCATCGGCCGGGTCGAGGCGGAAGGCCTCGCGGCAGGGCTGGACGCGGGCCAGTACGGTGTCGCCGGGCCGCACACCGTGCAGATAGGTCGAGCCGGTGCCGCCGGGCAGCAGCGAGACCATCAGATCGGCGTGCCGGGCGTCGGTGGCGGGCGAGGACGACAGCGAGTAGTGCCGGGTGCGCAGCGGCGGCAGCAGCTCCAGCAGCACCGGCCAGGGCAGCGCCCCGCACAGCGCCGGGTAGGCCTCGATCAGCTCGATCAGGGTGCGCGGATCGTCCTCGGCGAGGGTCTCCAGGGCCTGTCGCTCGGGCGGACAGGGGTTGTGGGCGGCGAGCACGGCGACCTGTTCGGGGGTCGGCCGCCGGCCAAGCTCCAGGTGGTGGGTGAGCAACTGCCGCACCGTCAGGGGCCGGTCGACCGGCAGGGTGTCGCGTCCGGCGCGGCGGCCGGAGTGCAGCGCGAGGACGGTGTCCGGGTCCACGCCCAGGGCCCGGGCGGCCCGCTCGACAGCGGCAAGGGCGTTGGCCGGCAGCACCGCGAGGTGGTCGGCCGTGCGGTAGCGGACGCCGTCCGGCAGGGCGATCCGCAGGAAACGCTTGGGCCGCGGCCAGCCCTCGGCGGTGAGGTCGTACGCCTCGGTGACGGTCATCGGGACGAGGTCATGGCGGGCGGCGAGGGCGTCCAGCGGACCGCCGGTGATTTCGGTGACGGTGTAGCCGGTGTCCTCCGGGGCCGCCGCGCCGGCGCCGACGGTCGCCGGGTCGCCGTACCGCGTCAGCAGCTCGGTGCGCAGCGCCGCGGTGAACTCCTTGACGGTGCCGCCGAGGTCGCCGGAGGCATCGGCCTCGGCGCGCGGCAGCAGCCGGTGGGCGCCGAGCGCGGCGAGCCGGTCGTCGATCAGGGTGGGTATGTGCTGGTAGGTGGCGGCCCAGTTGCGGTCGCCGACGCCGAGCACGGCGAACGGCAGGTCCGCGGCGGCGCCGTCCTGTGCGGTGTTCAGCCACTGGACGAAGGCGGTCGCGTCGTCCGTGGGCTGGCCGTTGTAGGAGGCGGCGACGATGACGACCGGGCGGTCGGCGGGCAGCGTACCGGCGCAGGCGTCCAGCGGCGCCACATCGGCGGTGAAGCCGAGTCCGGTGGCCTCGTCGGCGAGCCGCTCGGCGAACTCGCGGCAGGTGCCGTAGTTGCTGCCGTGCAACAGCAGCAGTCCGGTGCCCTGGGGGACACGGGTCGGCAGCCCCTCGTCGGTGGCTACGTCACTCCCGGTGCCCTCGGCGCCGCCGGGGAGCACGGCCAGCGCGGCGCGGACCGCGGCCCGGTCGGCGGGCGTCCGGGCGGCCAGGGTGAGGGTGAACCCGTCGGGCTTGAGGGTCAGCGTCTCCTTGATGCGCAGCCGGTAGTCGCCGTGGTCGATCAGGCGGTAGCGGTGGGCGAGGAGGGCGAGCAGCATGGTCGCCTCGTGGAGCGCGAACTGCCGCCCGATGCAGGCGCGTTCACCGGTCCCGAAGGGCTTGTACGCATGCGGTGAGCGGGCCGCCTCGGCCTCCGGGCTGAAGCGGGAGGGGTCGAACAGCTCGGGGTTGTCGCCCCAGGCGGGGTCGCGGTGCAGCATCGGGGTGAGCACGGTGACCAGTTCCCCGGCCTTCACCGGGTAGCGGCCGCCGAGCAGGGTGTCCTCATGGGCCTGCCGGGTGAAGGCGGCGGCGGTGGGCCACAGCCGCAGCGCCTCGTTGAGGACCTGCCGGGTGAACGGCAGCCGTCCGATGTCCTCGAACGAGGGGTCGGGGTCGGCCTGGTCGCCCCACAGCTCGTCGGCCTCGCGCTGGACCATGCGCAGCGCGAGCGGGTCCTTGAGCAGGTGGTAGAGCGCGAAGGAGAGCGCGCCCGAGGTGGTCTCGTGCCCGGCGATCAGGAAGGTGATGACCTGGTTGCGGATGTTGGCGAGATCCAGGGTGGGGCCGTCGCCCGCGGCGCCGTCCTCCTGCCCCCGGGCGCCGAGCATCAGGCCGAGCAGATCGTCGTCGCCGCTCTCGCCGCTCGCCGTGCGGGCGGCGATGACCTCGTCGACGACGGACGCGAGATAGTCGGCGTCGGCCTGGAAGGCCGCGTCCGCCGCGGAGTGGTCGGCGTCGGGGTCGCGGGAGAACTTCGTCATGCTCCATTCGAGGCAGCGCACCATGGCCTCGACGAACGGGTGCGGGGTGTCACCGCGGGAGAACGACTCGAAGTCGAAGCCGAAGCCGGCCAGTCCGATGGTGTCCAGCGTCATCCGGGTCATGTCCTCGGCGACCTGGACGGGCGTGCCGTCGGCGACCCGCCGGTCCCAGGCGGCCATGACCCGGCGGGCGACCTCGAGCATCGCCGGGTGGTAGGTGCGCATCGAGCCGAGCGCGAAGGCCGGCATCAGGACCTCGTGTGCCTTGGCCCAGTTCGGCTCGTCGTTGTAGGCGGTGAACAGACCGTCACCGGCGAACTCTCTGACGTTCTCCAGGACGACCGACACACCCTTGCTGAAGCGGGATTCGTCGGCGACCTCGGTGACCAGATCGAGCGAGGAGAGAAACAGCGTCTCCCGCTCGCCGAACTTGCGCTTGAAGACCGGGCCGTGGATCCGGGCGAGGTCCATGGACTGCTGGATGGGCGTGTGGGTGAGCCCGGCGTCCGTGAGGTCGGCCACCGGAATGCCGTCATCGGCGGCGCGTTCGTCGCTGTGGAGCGCGATGGTGTCGGTCATGTCTCCAGCGTGAGGGCCCCCACGTGCAGGTCACGCCCGGACAACTGCATGATTGTGCAGTGGTTTTTCGCTGCTCGCCCTTGCGCGCGGACCGGAGAAGGGGCAATGGACGACGGGACTGCCGGCGGTGCACCGGGCACCGACGCCGACGGCGCGGGCAAGCCGTCCTGTGACCGCGCGGAAATCGACCCGGCCGGGCCGTACGCGGACGGGCCCTGGCGCAATTACTTCCTGATTCTGCTGGACCGTATCCCCACGCCGATCGCGGTGTGCCGGGCCCATGGCGAGGTGCTGATCGCGAACCCTGCCATGGCCGCCCAGTGGGGTGCGGCACCGGGACAGCTGCGCGGCCGCAATCTGCTGGACCTCTTCGAGCCCCGGGCGAAGGCGCAGCTCGACCGGCTGACCGAGGCGCTGCGCCTGGGGCGCCGGTCGCGCTATCCGGTGGAGGTGCGCTGGCGGGACGGGTCCGACGGCAGTGCACGGGAAGGGGAGCTGACGATCGATCCGGTGGGCGATCCGTCGGTGAACCCACCCGCCCTGCTGGCGCTGCTGCGGGTCGGCGACCCCGCTCCGGCACCGGCGCCGCGCGCCCCGGCGAGCCCGGTGGAGGCCCGCATCCTGGCGCTGGCCGCGGGCGGCGCGACCACGGCGTCGATCGGTACGGCGCTCGGGCTGACGGTCGACGGGGTGAACTACCACCTCACCCGGCTGGCCCGCCGCTGGCGGGTGCAGGGCCGTACGGCACTGGTGGCCAGGGCGTATGTGCTGGGCGTGCTGTCGGCGGACAGCTGGCCGCCGGCTCCCGCCTGACCGGGCCGGGCGGCGGGCCCCGGGGACGGCGGCGCGGCCCGCGGGCCCGGCAGCACGTGTGTGCGGATAACCTCCGTGGTGTGGAGGAGAACGCAGCCGCGCGGTTCGAGCGCGGAACGGACGGCCCGAAGGTCATCGTCGTCGGTATCGACGGCTCCGACTCGTCGTGGCGCGCCGCCGCCTATGCGGCGGGGCTGGCCAGGCGCCAGGCCTCGAAGCTCGCCCTGGTCTACGTCCAGCCGGTGCTGCCGGCCGGCGCGGCGATGGGGGCTCCGGTGGTGGATGCCACGAACGAGGTGGCCGAGGAGCTGATGGCCGAGATCCGCAGCGCGACCGAGCGGCTCCAGGGGATCTACCAGGTGCGCTGGGAGTTCCACACCCTGCGGGGCGACCCGTACAACGGCATGGTGCAGATGGCCGACGACCTGAAGGCCGATGCGGTGGTGGTCGGCGCCTCGGAGACCGCCGGGCACCGCATCATGGGCTCGGTCGCGGTCCGGCTGGTCAAGGCCGGCCGCTGGCCGGTCACCGTCGTGCCGTAGGCCCCCGGGCCGCCCGCCGCTCCGCTGGTGGGGTACGGCGCCCTGATGCACGGTGGAAAGTGGACGGGCGGAGCGCCGCCCCGGCGAGGGAGACCACCGTGACCGACCGCACCTATCGTGTGACCGAGATCGTCGGGACGTCCCAGCAGAGCATGGACGCCGCGGTCAGGAATGGCATCAAACGCGCCTCGGACACTCTGCGCAATCTCGACTGGTTCGAGATCACCCAGGTCCGCGGGCATATCGTCAACGGCGAGATCGACCATTACCAGGTCGGCCTGAAGGTCGGTTTCCGGCTGGAGGACGCCGATTGAACACCTCTCCCGTGTACGTCTCCCGGCGAGTCCTGGCACTACTAGGGAGTCGCCTTCCTTAGTCGCCCCCGAGGGTCCATGATGATCCGCCGTCGGACCACGACGGAGCCTACGGAGGGATGACGATGGGCCTGCGCGCGGGACAGGGCGTATTGCGCCGTAAACCGATCGAACACATTGAAGAGGCGGAAGGCACCGCGAGCCAGCAGCTCACCCGGGCGCTCGGCCTGTGGCAGCTGACCGCCATCGGCGTCGGCGGCATCATCGGCGCGGGAATCTTCACACTGGCCGGCACCGTCGCGAATGAGAAAGCCGGACCGGCGGTGCTGATCTCCTTTCTCATCGCGGGTATCGCGAGTGCCGCTGCGGCGTTTTCCTACGCGGAGTTCGCCGGGCTGATCCCGAAGGCGGGCTCGGCCTACACCTATGGCTACGCGGTCCTCGGTGAGGTGGCGGGCTGGTTCATCGGCTGGGATCTGCTGCTGGAGTACACCGCGATCGTGGCGGTGGTCGCGATCGGGATCTCCGGCTATTTCGGCTTTCTGCTCGGCGAAATGGGCGTCGATCTGCCCGCCTGGATGCTGGGCGCGCCGGGAACGGGGCCGGGGCACCGGGTGGACCTTTTCGCCGCGGTGCTCTGTCTGCTGATCGCCTATCTGCTGACCCTGGGCATCAAGAACGCCGCACGCTTCGAGACGATCGTGGTGGGCCTGAAGGTCCTGGTGGTCATCGTGGTGATCGCGGTCGGCTTCTTCCACATCAACACCTCGAACTACCAGCCGTTCTTCCCGTTCGGGGTGACCGGCGCCTTCACCGGCGCGGCCACCGTATTCTTCGCCGTTTTCGGCTATGACGCGATGAGCACCGCGGCCGAGGAGTCCAAGGACGCCCAGCGCCATATGCCGAAGGCGATCATGTATTCGCTGGCGATCTCGATGGTGCTGTACGTCCTCGCCTGCCTGGTGCTGACGGGTATGCAGAACTACAAGGACATCGACCCGGAGAGCGGTTTCTCTTCGGCGTTCAAGTCGGTGGGGCTGAGCAGCCTCGCGGATGTCATCGCGGTCGGCGCGATCATCGGCATTCTGACCGTCATGTTCACCTTCATGCTCGGGGTGACCCGGGTGTGGTTCTCGATGAGCCGCGACGGTCTGCTGCCGAAGTGGTTCGCCAAGACCAGCCCGAAGCACCATGTGCCGACCCGGGTGACCTGGATCGTCGGCTTCGCCTCCGCGGCCATCGCGGGTTTCCTGCCGATCGGGGAGGCCGCCGAGCTGACGAACATCGGCATCCTGCTCGCGTTCGTGGTGGTCTGCATCGCGGTGATCGTGCTCCGCTACAAGCGTCCCGACCTGCCGCGAACGTTCCGTACGCCGGGGATGCCGGTGGTGCCGGCGATCGGGGTGTGCTTCTCGATCTGGCTGATCACGTTCCTGGCCTGGCAGACCTGGGTCCGGTTCGCGGTGTGGTTCCTGGTCGGCATGGTCATCTACTTCGCCTACTCCTACCGCCGCTCGAACCTGGCGCGGGCGGAACGGGAGGCGTCCGGTGCGGGGGGCGGCCAGGGGAAGCTGTGAGCCGCGCCCGCTGACCGGGCGGCGGTCGTACGGCGGGGACCGGCGGGCGTGGGTCCGCCGGCCCCCGCCCGTCTCTCAGAAGACGAACGGTCCGGGCGACTGCTTGGACGTGGCCTGGCAGGTGGCCGTGATGCCGAACACCACGACCTTCAGGGAGGTGGCCTCCAGGCGGTCGCCCGCGGCGACCGTACCGCTGAGCGGTCCGGTGGAGACCGGGCTGCCGGCCGGGATCGCCGGGTTGGCCTTGCCGCTGAACTGCGTGGTACCGGAGCCGTTCTTGGTGAGCGTGAGGGTGGACGCCACCGAGTTCGCACCGATGGCTATGGGTGAGGTGATCGCCGAGGTGGAGAGGCTGATGGTCGCGGCCGTGCCGTTCTGGGTCGCGGTGAGCGTCCCCGTACCGGAACCGTAGAAGCCGCAGTTGAAGGAGAGGGTGGCGGTGCCGGGGGTCACCGCGGGGGCGGCCGGTGCCATCGCGAGGGTGCCCGCGGTGGCGACGGCGACGACAAGTGCCGTACGGAAGCCGAATCTGCCGGGTCTGAGGTGCTTCATAGGGGGGTTACCGCCTTCATGAGGGGGGTGCAGGTCCATGGCACCGGCCGTCGAGGGGTGCGGGAGGAACGACAGGCAGCCACCCGGGGGCCGCGGTCGGACCCCGTGCCGACGCACCGTCCGGGATCTGACGGATGCTCAGCGACCTGAATCGCTGCCCATTGAGGCATGCGCCCCTGAAGAGAGCAAGGCAGAACCCCCATGATTTTCGGGGTTCCCGGCCGCAGAATGACGCGTCCGGAACACCCTCCTCATCCGTCCCACTGCACCACCCTCAGGGCCTCGCCGGCCGCCGGTCGGAAAACTCGGCCCGGCGCAGCGGGAATTGCCCCCTTCACGACCCTCGACGGGGGTGTGAGCGGGAGCCCACCCCATGCCGCAGGGGCACCCTCCGCCCTCTCGCCCCGGCCCCTCACACCCCCGGTGGCGGCATCCTGGCATCCGCTCTGATCTGGGCTTTTGTACCCGCCGACCCTACGATCGCCGCAACGAAAGGGGGGACCGGATGGACCGGGACATCCGCACCGTGGACGACGTACTCAGGCTTCTGGACGGCCTGTTCGCACCGGAGGCCGACCGCTGGACGAGCGAGGGGGCCGGGTGGTGGGACGGCTTCTACGCGGACCGCGACCGGGCGGTGCCGTTCTTCGTGGCGAAGCCCGACGAGCATCTGGTCTCGTACCTCGACCGCGGGCTGATCGCCCCGGGCCGGGCCCTCGACCTGGGCTGTGGGCCGGGCCGCAATGCGCTGCACCTCGCCTCGCTGGGCTTCACGGTGGACGCCGTCGACCTCTCCCCGGCGGCCGTCGCCTGGGGCGAGGAGCGCGCCCGGGAGGCGGGCGCCCAGGTCACGTTCCACTGCGGCGACGCCTTCGCGCCGGCCGGTGACGAGCTCAGCGGCCCCTACGACCTGATTCACGACTCCGGCTGCTTTCATCATCTGCCGCCGCACCGCCGCATCAGCTACCTCGCCCTTCTCGACCGGCTGCTCGCGCCCGGCGGCCATCTCGCGCTCACCTGCTTCGCGGCCGGCGGGATGGGGTCCGAACTCCCCGACGCCGAGTTCTACCGCCAGGCCCGCCTCCACGGCGGCCTCGCCTACAGCCCCGAGTCGCTGCGCCGGATCTTCTCCGGCCTGACGGAGGTCGAACTGCGCCGTATGCACGACGAGCCGCCGGAGTCCCCGTACTTCGGCGAGGACTTCCTCTGGACGGCCCTGTTCCGTCGCGATGCCCGGGCATGACGTCCACGGGCCGTGGGACGCGGCCGGCCGCGGCGCCCCCGAGTGCTCAGCGGGTGCCGCTGGGCAGGGGGCGCCCTTCCGCCGGCCGGGCGGTGGTAGGCGCCAGATGACCGGCGGCCGACTCCGCCAGGGTGCGCAGCGCCGGGTGCCAGGGGCGGGTCTGCGGTCCGGTCAGGACGAGGCGGCGCGAGGTCTGCGGCTTCAGCGGCAGCAGGACCAGGTCGGCGGGGATCAGCGAGCGGGAGACCTCGGACAGGACGGTCACACCGATCCCGGCCTGCACCATGCGGATCAGCGTCGCCAGGTCCCGCACCCGGTGTGTGGGGGCGAAACGCAGTCCGGCCCGGCGGTGGAGCGTACGGACCCGGTCCTCGCAGCCGTTGGGTGAGATCAGGAGCGGGTCGTCCTCCAGGTCGCGGAGGTCGACACCGGGTTCGTCCGCGAGCGGGTGGTCCCGGGGCAGCAGGGCCCGGTACTCGTCCGTGGCGAGCTGGATGCCGGGGTCGGCGTGGGGAAACGCCCTGGCGGCGGCCGGGGGCGGATCGATCAGGACGGCGGCATCGGCCGTCCCGTCCTCCAGCCAGGCCGCGACCTCGCCGCTGTCGCCCTCGAAGACCCGCACGGTGATCCGGGGCTGATCCTCGCGCCAGTGCCGGAGCAGGCCGGGGACCAGCCCCTGGCAGACCGTTGGTGTGGCGGCCAGCCGCACGGTGCCGGTCATGGTCCCGGTCGCATCGGCCGCGATCTGCTCCACGGACCGGACCGCCGACAGCGCCATCCGGGCGTGCGGCAGGACCCGTTCACCGAGTGCGGTCGTCCGCACGGGGTGGGCGCGGATCAGCAGCGGTGCGGCCAACTCGCGTTCCAGGGAAGCGACGGCGTGCGACACCGCCGACTGGCTCATGCCCAGCTCGGCGGCGGCCGCACTGAACCCGCCCGCGTCGACGACGGCGAGAAAGGCCCTCAGCTGGGGAAGGTTCAGGGTCATGCGTCGGCCTCATATCCCTATGACGGCTATGCGTTGGATCCATGATGCCCGGTTCGGTGACGCTGGCTTCGTGCCGCCGGTTCCGTGCGGTGACACCCCGAGCAGATACCGAGGAGAGCCATGCCGTACTTCCGGGTCACCGTCCCCGACCCCGACCGCCCCACCGACGTCCAGCGCGCCCTCGCCGAGGGGCTGACGCGGCTGGCGGTCACGGTGCTGCGCAAGTCCGGCGCGCGCACCATCGTCCACCTCAACCTGGTGCCGCCCGGCCGCTATTACGTCGACAGCGCGCCCCTGACCGACGGCCGTGACGCACATGTGGAGGCGAGTCTCACCGCGGGCACCAACAGCGCCGCGGAGAAGGCCGCCTTCATCGCCGCGGCCGATGAGCTGCTGTCGGACCTCCTCGGCCCACTCCCCCGCTCCGGTGTCGCGCTGCACGAACTGCACCCGGAGAGCTACGGCTACAACGGGGTGACCCAACTCGACTACTACCGGCGGGCCGTGGCCGCACCGGCAGCCACTCCGGAGGCCCCCGCCGCACCCGTCGCCGCCGCCCGCTGAGCCTTCCGCCCGGTCGCGTGCGCGCTGTCCGGCGCGCCCCGTTCACTCCCGGGAAGATGCGCCCGGCTCCTCGACGGGGGCCGGGCGTACCGGAGTTACTCCGGCGGCACCTCTTGACGCGCACTGGGCCGCCGCCAAGAATGAGCGCGCTCTGACAACGTTGTCGACCGCGCAGGCCGTGTGCGCTCGTCCGCACGGGCCGGCCGGCAGTCCGGCGACCCAACCCCCGGAGGTCCGGATCCATGCCATGGCTGAGTCGTACCCGCCTGCGTACCGCGGGCGCGGTGCTGGCGGCCGCGCTCATCGGGAGCGCGCTCGCGGTCCCCACCGCGCAGGCCGAGCCGCCCGGCGGCCCGCTCACCGACCTGGTCAACCCGTTCATCGGCAGCCAGAAGGACGGCAACACCTACCCGGGTGCCGCCGTGCCGTTCGGAATGGTCCAACTCTCCCCGGATACCGGTCATTTCACCGGCTACGGCTACGACGACGACCACATCCGCGGCTTCAGTTCGGTGCACATCTCGGGCGTGGGCTGCGGGCTCGGCGGTGACCTGCCGGTGCTGCCCACCACGGGCGACATCACCGAGACCGACTATGCGAAGTACGCGGCCGGCTACCGCCACGACGACGAGTCGGCCCGGCCCGGCTACTACCGCGTCGGCCTGTCGTCCTACGGCGGGATCACCGCCGAGCTCACCGCGACCGCCCGCACCGGGAAGCAGCGCTACACCTTCCCGGCCACCGACAAGGCCAATGTGCTGCTCAATACGGGTCAGTCGCTGCACAGGACGGTCTCGACCCGGGTCGAGGTGCTGGATTCACGCACCATCCGCACCGCCATCACCGGCCGCGGTTTCTGCCAGGACACCAAGCCGTACACCGTCCACACGATCACCCGCTTCGACCGGCCGTTCACCTCGTACGGGACCTGGGACGGCGACAAGGTGACGGCCGGGTCCACGAAGTCCACCGCCACCGGCCGGCACGGCGCCTACGCCCGCTTCGACACCCGCACGGACCGTACCGTCGAGGCGACCACGGCCCTCAGCTATGTGGACGCGGCGGGCGCCGCCCGCAATCTGCGGGCCGAGGGCGGCAGTTCCTTCGACCGGGCGAAGGCGGCGGCCGATGCCGCCTGGGAACGGCGACTGGGGCTGGTGAAGACCCAGGGCGGCGACCGGACGCTGCGCCGTACCTTCTACTCCTCGCTCTACCGGTCCTTCCTCGCGCCGAACATCGGCAGTGACGTGGACGGGCGCTACACCGGATGGGACCAGCGGACCCATCGCGCCAAGGGCTTCACCTACTACCAGAACTGGTCGTTGTGGGACACCTATCGCACCCAGGCGCAGCTGCTGGCGCTGCTGGCGCCGGGCGAGTCCCGCGATATGGCGCTGTCGGTGCTGCGGATCGCCAAGGAGAGCGGCTGGCTGCCCAAGTGGGGCTACGGAACGGTCGAGACGAACATCATGACCGGCGATCCGGTCACCCCGTTCCTGACCAACGCCTATCAGCAAGGGCTGTTGCGGGGCCATGAGGAGGAGGCGTACGCGGCGCTGAAGAAGAACGCCGACGGAGTGCCGCCGGCGGATTCGCCGGCGGTTGGCCGGGAGGCCAACGCGCCCTACCTCAAGGACGGCTTCGCCCCGTACGTCAAGGGCCGTCCGCACACCAAGCCCGGCGACTCCGACTTCGACCACGGTGCCTCGGCGACCCTCGAATACGCCCTGTCGGACGCGATGCTGGCCCAGATGGCGCGCGATCTGGGGCACGGCAAGGACGCCGACCGGTATGCGGCCCGCGCTCAGAACTACCGCAAGATCTTCGACGGTTCGACCGGCTTCTTCCGGGCCCGCGACGCACAGGGCGCCTTCACCGGTCCGGCCGACCCGGCCAAGAGCGAGGGCTTCCACGAGGGCACGTCCTGGCAGTACCAGTGGCTGGTGCCGCAGGACCTGCCGGGGATGCTGCGGCTGATCGGCGGCAAGGACAAGGCCGATGAGCGCCTGGACGCGTTCTTCGCCTACCGGAAGCTGCTGGAGGACCCGGAGAAGACGGCCCGCGAGGTGTGGGTCAACGGTCCCTACGATTACTACAACGCCGACAAGTACAACCCGCAGAACGAGCCGGATCTGATCGCGCCGTACACCTATCTCTCCACCGGCCGCCCCTGGAAGACGACGGATGTGGTGCATGCGGCGCTGACCCTGTTCACCGACGCGCCGTCCGGGATGACCGGGAACGACGATCTGGGGACGATGTCGGCGTGGATGGTGCTCTCCTCGATCGGGGTGTTCCCGGTGCAGCCGGGCACCGACAGCTGGGGGCTGAGCACACCCGTCTTCGACCGGGTGGACCTGACCCTGGACCGGCGCTACTACCCGTCCGGGCACTTCACGGTCACGGCGCCCGGCACCTCCGACGCCCACCGCTATGTGCAGTCGGTCCGTCTGGACGGCGCCGGCCACGACCGGACCTACCTCACCACCGGCGATCTGCGCTCGGGTCGTGAACTGGCCTTCACCGTGGGCCCGAAGCCGTCCGGCTGGGGCACCGGTGACCAGGCCGCACCGCCGCCGGTGGGCACCGCCTCAGCCGCGCACCAGCAGTCCCACCGCAAGGGCTGAGACCACCACGGCGGAGAGCAGCGCGGTGACGGCCCGCCCCCGTGGGCCGGTCAGCGTCCTGCCCAGCACGGGTCCGCCCGCCGACGGCCTCTACGCGCTGGCCGCGGTGGCCGGCGGCGCCGTCGCCACCCCGGGCGCCGCCGAGGCACCGACCCGGAACGAGGTCCGGGCGGTGACGCTCACCAGCAGTACGGCCAGCGCGCCGACGGGAACGGCCAGCGCATAGCCCGCCCCCAGGCCCGGCAGAAAGGCTTCGGTCAGGATCTCGGTCATGCCGTCCACCTTCGGGCGGTCCCATGTGGTGGGTCCATCGAAAGTTTCCGCAGGGAACCGTGCGGCATCTCCGCACGGTTGGGGCGGGGCCCGTGCGGCTACGCTGTCCCCGCATGATCGATCCCCGGTTACAGACCCTGCGCGTCCTGCATCAGCGGGGCACCGTCACCGCGACCGCCGAGGCGCTGCATCTGACGCCGTCGACGGTCTCCCAGCAGCTGCGGCAGCTGTCGGCCCGGCTGGGGCTGGAGCTCCTGGAGCCGGCGGGCCGCAACGTGCGTCTGACTCCGGCGGCGTTGGCGCTGGTGGAGCACGCCGATGCGCTGTTCGTGCGCTGGGAGGAGGCGCGTGCGGATCTCGCGGGGTACGCGGACGGGGTGGCCGGGCGGCTACGGATCACGGGGGTGGCGACGGCGATCGCCGGTGCTGGCGCCGGTGCCGGAACGCTGTCCGGTCGTACGGGTGCCGCTGCGCGGGGAGCCGCTCCCCATACGGCGGTTCCTGGCGGCCGTACGGCGCGGCAGTGAGCGCCGGCCCCCGATCGCCCGCGGGCTGGCGGCGCTGCGCGCGGCCGCGGGCGAACGGGAGGCGAAGGGGGTGTGAGCGGGCGCGTCAGGCCTGGAGGGCCTGCCAGAACTCGTCGAAGGACATCCGGCCGTCGCTGTCGGTGTCCTTGGCCTTGATGACCGCCTCGGCGACCGGGCCGGTGACGAACGGGTCGCCCATCTCGGCCATCGCGTGCTTGAACTCCTCCGGCGTGACCTGGCCGTCGCCGTCCGCGTCGAACCGGTCGAACGCCGCCCTGGCCTTCTCCATGTCTGCCATGTGAGGTGCCCCCTTCGTGGTGCTGCGCAGTGCTGCGCGGTGGTGATACCTGGTGATCTGACCTGCGTACATTAGCGGACCGTCAAGAGGCGTCCGGCCGCGCCCTCCGCCGGGCCAGGTAGCGGGCGGTCCGGCTCCCGGGCGCGTCCGCGACCTCGGCCGGGGTGCCCGCCGCCACGATCCGGCCGCCGTCCGCGCCGCCGCCCGGACCGAGGTCGATGACATGGTCGGCGCCGGCCACCACCCCCATGTCGTGCTCGACGACCACCACGGTGTGGCCGGCGTCCACCAGGCCGTGGAGCTGGCGCAGCAGCACTTCGGTGTCGGCGGGGTGGAGCCCGGTGGTGGGCTCGTCGAGGAGGTAGAGGGTGTGGCCGCGGCGGGTCCGCTGGAGTTCGGTGGCGAGCTTGATGCGCTGGGCCTCGCCGCCGGACAGCTCGGTGGCGGGCTGGCCGAGCCGCAGATAGCCCAGGCCCACGTCCTGGAGGGTGCGCAGACTGCGGGCGGCGGCCGGGATGTCGGCGAGAAAGTCCGCGGCCGTGTCCACGGTCATCGCGAGGACCTCGGCGACGGTGCGGTCCCGGTAGGTGATCTCCAGGGTCTCGGGGTTGTAGCGGGCGCCGTGGCAGGCGGTGCAGGGCGCGTACGTACCGGGCAGGAAGAGCAGTTCGACGGCGACGAAGCCCTCGCCCTGGCAGGTCTCGCAGCGGCCGCCGGTGACGTTGAAGGAGAACCGTCCGGCGGTGTAGCCGCGGGCGCGGGCCGCGTCGGTGGCGGCGAAGACCTTGCGTACGGCGTCGAAGAGGCCGGTGTAGGTGGCGAGGTTGGAGCGCGGGGTCCGGCCGATCGGCTTCTGGTCGACGCGCACCAGCCGGTCGATCGCCGCCAGGCCCTCGGCGCCGGTGAGTTGTGCGCGGGCCATCGGCCCGGCCTCGGCCGCGTCCTCGCCCGCCTCGGGCGTCCCGTCGCCGAGGTGCTCCCGCACGGCCTCCGCGAGCACCCGGGTGACCAGCGTCGATTTGCCCGACCCCGAGACGCCGGTGACCGCGGTGAAGACGCCGAGCGGGAAGGCGGCGTCCAGATCGCGCAGATTGTGCAGGGTGACGCCGCGCAGTGTGAGGGTGCCCGTGGGGCGGCGCACCGTGCGCGCGGCGGGTGGTGCGGTGTCGAAGAGGAAGCGGCGGGTGGCGGAGGCGGTGGCGTCCGCGAGCCCGGCGACCGGCCCGCTGTGCAGCACCTGTCCGCCGTGTTCCCCGGCGCGCGGGCCGATGTCCACGATCCAGTCGGCGCGCCGCACCACGTCCATGTCGTGCTCGACGACGAACAGCGAGTTGCCCGCTTCCTTGAGCCGGCCGAGCACGGTGAGCAGGGACTCCGTATCGGCCGGGTGCAGGCCGGCGGACGGCTCGTCCAGGACGTAGACGACACCGAAGAGGCCGGAGCGCAGCTGGGTGGCCAACCGCAGCCGCTGGAGTTCACCGGCGGACAGGGTGGGCGAGGGCCGGTCCATGCTGAGGTAGCCCAGCCCCAGTTCGGTGAGCACCTCGATGCGTGCCACCAGGTCGCGGGCCAGGGTGGGGGCCACCTCGTCGTCCGGCCGTGCGGCGGTGGGGCGCAGCAGCTCGGCGAGGGCGCCGAGCGGCATCCCGGCGAGCGTGGCGATGTCCTGGCCCTCGAACGTCACGGCCAGCGCCTCGGGGCGCAGCCGCCGCCCGGCGCACACCGGGCAGGGCTCGGCGACCATGAACCCCTGGACGCGCTTGCGCAGGGTCTCGCTCTTGGAGTCGGCGAAGGTGTGCAGCACATAGCGCCGGGCGCTCATGTACTGGCCCTTGTAGGGGCGTTGGATGCGGCCCACGTCGCGTACGGGGTGGACGGTGACGACGGGCTGTTCGTCGGTGAACAGGATCCAGTCCCGGTCGGCCCGCGGCAGCTCATGCCACGGCCGGTCGATGTCATGGCCGAGGGCCGCGAGGATGTCGCGGAGGTTCTTGCCCTGCCAGGCGCCGGGCCAGGCGGCGATGGCGCCCTCCGCGATGGAGAGCGCGGGGTCGGGGACGAGGGACTGCTCCGTGACGCGGTGGACGGTGCCCAGGCCGTGGCACTCCGGGCAGGCCCCGGCCGCGGTGTTGGGCGAGAAGGCGTCGGAGTCGAGCCGTTCCGCCGTGCCCTCCGGGTAGTCGCCGGCGCGGGAGAAGAGCATCCGCAGGGTGTTGGAGAGGGTGGTGACGGTGCCGACCGAGGAGCGGGAGGTGGGCGCGGAGCGCCGCTGTTCCAGGGCGACCGCGGGCGGCAGTCCGGTGATGTCCTCGACCTTGGGCGCGCCGACCTGATGGATCAGCCGTCGGGCGTAGGGGGCCACCGACTCGAAGTAGCGGCGCTGCGCCTCGGCGTAGAGGGTGCCGAAGGCGAGGGAGGACTTGCCCGATCCGGACACCCCGGTGAACGCGACCAGCGCGTCCCTCGGGATGTCCACATCGATGGTGCGGAGGTTGTGCTCACGGGCGCCGCGCACCCGTACATACGAGTCGGCCATCCCTCCATGATCGGGCACCGCCGGCTCCGGTCGGTCACCGCCTCGGAGGTGTCTCGGCCGGCGGCCGTGGCGGCGCCGATCCGCTCGCGTGCCTCCTCCCAGGGCAGCGGGGTGGCGATGACCGCACGCAGGCGGCGCCGGAACGGCCCGGCACCCTCCCGGAGCCCGGGGATCACCGCCCCATCGTCAGCCCGTCGGCCGCGGCACCCCGGCTCAGCACCGCCTTGCCGATCTCCTTACGGATCCGGTCGTGCCCGCCGGCCCTGCTGAGATCGCGCACCCGGACCCGCGCACCCTGCGCGACGAGCTGCGGGACGTACTCGGCCGCGGTGACCCGCCAGCGCTCACCGGCGCGCCGCGGCGGCGCGAACCAAAAGCGGGCGATGCTGCCCCAGTTGCCGCTCGGCTTCTTCATGACGCCGGAGAGCTGGTCACCGAGGCCGTAGACGACCCAGGTGCCGTTGACCTTCTCGTACGGCTGCGGGGTGTGCGCACCGGTGCCGACGATCAGATCGATGTCGGGCCGGCCGCCGGTCTCGGAGACGGTGAGGAGCCGGGCCAGCCCGATCTGCCGTGCGTCGGGGGCCGTTCGGTGCTCCGTGCCCCAGTACGGGCTGACGACCACGACATCGGCCCCGGCCCGGCGGGCCGCCCGGGCATCCTTGATGATCCGCTTCGCGTGGAGCAGATTCACCGTCCACGGTGCGTACGCCGGACGCCGCCCGCTCCCGGTGCCGTAGGTGTACGCGAGGTGAGCCACCCGTGCGCCGCCCGGGGCCCGCAGCAGCGCCGGACGGGCACGCTCGGCGGCGTCCCGGGCGGAGCCGGTATGGCGCAGCCCGACGGTGTCCAGGGCCTCCAGGGTGCGCTGCACACCCGGCACTCCGCGGTCGAGGGCGTGGTGGGAGGCGGTGGCACAGGAGTCGTAGCCGGTCGCCTTGAGCGCGGTGGCGATCTGCGGGGGCGCCTGGAGGACGGGGTAGCCGGTGAACGGGCCGGTCAGCGGTCCGAGTGGGGCATCCAGATGACACAGCGCCAGATCGGCGGCGGAGATGACCGGCCGGACGCCCTTGAGCATCGGCCGGTAGTCGTACCCGTCGTGCGGTGCGTCCCGCCGGGCCGTGGCGAGTACCTCGCGGTCGGAGGGGTGCACGTCCCCGGCGGCGACCAGGGTGAAGGGCTGCCGGCCGGCGGCGCGGGTGACGGGGGCGCCGGCATGGGCCCGCGGAGTGGGTTCCGGGGAGGGCCGCGGGGCGGGCCGTGGGACGGGGTGCGGACGGGTGCAGCCCACGGCCAGCGCGGCGAGCAGGGCGACGGCTGCATACCGGGTGTACGCGCTCATCCCCGACAGATATCAGCAGGGACATGACCGGAAATGCCCCGAGACGCCGATGTCCGCGGCTCTCCCCCGTACGGACTCACTCCTGCCGCCATCGTGCGGCCGGACGGCTCACGGGTTGTCCGGCTCCGTCTCCCCGCCGAGGGCCGTCGCCTCATCCTGTGCCGCCTGCGCCTCGGCCGGACGGTCCAGTGCCGTCAGCACGTCACCGAGGGTGCGCAGGGCACCGGCGAGAGGGGAGTGGCCGAGGAGGACGACACCCGAACGGTGGAGGTCGACGGCTTCCTGGGCGTACGGCAGCGCCTCGGCCGGACGGTCCAGTTTCGCCAGCAGCTCGCCGAGGGTGTGCAGCGAGACGGCGAGACCGACCTGGTAGCGGCGGTCACCGGCCTCGGACTCCACCACCCGTCGCCAGAGACGGACGGCTTCCCGGGCGGACGGCAGCGCCTCGGCCGGCCGGTCCAGTTGCAGCAGCAGCCGGCAGTGGGCACGCAGGAACAGGGCGAGCGGGATACCGCGGCGCGGGTCCGCGTCGGCCGCTGCCAGGTCACGACGGAGCTCAACGGCTTCCGCCACCAGTGGCAGCCCCTCGGCCGGCCGGTCCAGCTGCCCCAGCAGCTCGCCGAGGAAGCACAGGGACCGGGCGAGCGCAATACGGCGGAGCGGGTCCGTGTCGGCCTCCGCGAGGCCGCGGCGGAGCGCGATGGCTTCCTCGACGGGCGGCAGCGCCTCCTCCGGCCGGTCGTGCTGCTTCAGCCAGGAGGCCTGGTAGTGCAGGGCGGCGGCGAGGGCGGGGCGACGGCGGTCGGGGTCGGCCTCGGCCAGCTCGCGGTAGAAGGCGACGATGTCCGCGGGCTCCCTCTCCAGGGCGGCGGCTTCGTCCTTCGCGGCCTGTGCCGCGGCCGGCCGGACCAGCGCCGTCAGCAGGTCGCCGAGCGTGCCCAGGCACGTGGCGAGGAGGGCGCAATGGCGCCCGAGTTCGGTGTCGGCCAGCCGACGGCAGAGGTCGACCGCCTCCTCGGCGTGCGGCAGCCCCTCGGCCGGGCGGCCGACCTTCGCCAGCAGCTCACCGAGGGTGCACTGGGACCGCGCGAGGGCGAGGCGGTAGCGAGGGTCCGCATCGGCCTCCGCCTGGGCGCGGTGCGTGGCGACGTCCTTCCTGGCCGCCCGGAGCTGTCCGCCCCACCGCAGCCTGGCCACCACCGTCGCGCCCCATCGGCGCCCTTCTTTCCGCATCATCACGTCACCGTTCCCGCCACGTCGGCCCTCCGGCCAGCCTTGATCAGCACCGCGGCCCGCAGCGACCGCCATGCGGGTAGTTCCGCCCACGGGCCCGGCGCGCCACGCCCACCCCACCCGCCACAATCGGCCATCCGGGGACACTCCACCGGCGTCCCGTCGCAGAGGGCGCCTAGCCTCGGATCCATGAATCGTGGACCGACTCGCGACCATGCGCCGCTTCATGTGACGGTGTGGGACGAGGCGGCGCCCGGTGCGCCGCGTGCCGTGCTCGTGCACGGCACGATGAGCTGGGGCACGGAGTGCTTCGCGGCGCAGCGGCCGCTGGCCGGGCGGTTCCGCCTCGAAGTGATCGACCGGCGCGGCTTCGGCGACAGCCCGGACATCGAACGGAGCGACTACGCGGTCGACGCCGAGGATCTCGGCCAACTGCTCGGCCGAGAGGCACACTTGGTGGGTCACTCCTACGGGGCGGCCGCCGTGATGCTGGCCGCTTCGGCCCATCCGGCCGCGGTGCGGTCCCTCACCCTCATCGAGCCGTCCCCGCTGCGCACCGCGGCCGGTCACCCCACCGTGGCGGCCGCCCTGGAGCGCATCCGGGCGTCCTTCGGAGACCTCGACCCGGAGCTGACTCCGGAGGACTATCTGCGGCACTCCACCGAGCCGTACGGGCTGCCGATGCCGGAGCCGACCCCGCGGCTGCTGCGCGCGGTGCGGTCGGCGATGCGCGAGCGTCCCGTGTGGGATGCGCGGCTTCCGCTCGGTCCGCTGGCCGGCGCCACCATGCCCAAGACCGTCATCAACGGGACCTGGGACACCGCCCACCCCGACCACCGGGAGTTCACCGGCACGGCGCTGATGGCCTGCGGTGAGTACCTCGCCGGGGCGATCGGCGCCCGCCATGTGCGGGTGTCCGGAGCCGGCCACGCGCCGCACCAGGACCGGCCGGACGAGGTGAACGCTGTTCTCGCCCGGCTGTGGCAGAGCTGACCCGGGCGACCGGGGCCGGGCCGTTCCGGGGCCCGGACCGTTCCGCCCCGGTCGTCAGGCGACGTCGATGCCGTACTCCTGCACCAGCGCCTCCAGGCCGCCGGGGAAGCCCTTGCCGCCCCCTACGAAGTCCCAGTCGCCGCCCGCCCGTTGCCGGAACGAGCCGAGCACCAGCGCGGTCTCGCCGCGGCGTCCCTCCGAGACCTCCAGCTGTCCCAGCTCCTCCCCCGACGCGTCCAGCAACCGGATCCGGGCGTCGGTGAAGCCGGCGAGATCGGCGTCCGGGTTGACCTGGGGGTCGATCGCCGCGACCAGGACCAGCCGGTCGGCGTCCGGCGGCAGCGCCTCGAACCGCACCTGTATCGCGGCCCGGTCGGGTGCGAAGCCGGGCAGCATCCGCACCGAGCCGTCCGGGTTGCGCGGGTTGTTGTAGAAGACGAAGTGGTCGTCGCTCAGGACGCTGGTCCCCTTGCACACCAGGGCGCAGACATCGAGGGCGACCTCGCCGGACCAGTTCATGCCGAGGACGTTGTGGTCCGGCGCCTCGTCGGCGGCGGCGGAGCCGGCCGGCGTGTCCGTACCGAGCCGTCCGCGCAGTCCGTACCGGCCGAGCAGGTCGACGAGTTCGGATCCGGCGATCAGGCTGAGCGGTTTGCCGTTGGCGAAGGTGTGGGAGCCGGGGCCGAAGCGGGAGGTCGTCACCAGCACGCCCTTGTTGGCGCCTTCGGCCTGGACCGTGCCGTAGAGGTCACGCACGGCGGTCGGCGGGACGGTGTGGCGGTAGCGCTTGACCTGCACCACGATCTTGCCGCCGCGGATCGGGTCGGGATCCAGCGCGTCCACATCGACCCCGCCGTCGCCGGAGCGCTGGGTGGTCACGGCCTGCATGCCCATGGCCCGGAACAGCTCGGCGATCAGGTTCTCGAAGGCGATCGGGTCCATCTCGTACAGATCCGGTTCGCTGTCGGTGCCGTGGGCGACGACCTCGCCCCCGACGTCGCCCGGCAGTCGTCCGGGACGTACCGCGGTCCGCTGGTCGGGGCGCGCGGCGAGCTGTCCGCGCAGCCCCTCGGTGAGGCACTCCACCGCGCTGACCTGCGCGAGGTGGAACGCGTCGAAGGCACCGCGGGCCGCCATGACGGTCGCCAGATACACCTGGGCGGGGCGGCCGGTCACCGGGTCCACATCGTCCACGAACCCGTTGAGGGCCACCGAGTCCAGCGTGCCGTAGGTGTCCGCGGCGAAGAGGTCACGCAGCACCAGCAGCACGCTCTGGGCCAGGACATCGCGGTACAGCGCCCGGCGCTGCGCGGCCGGCCGGGCGGTCTCCTTCTCCTGGTCGGCGGTGGGCATGTACCGGACGGATTTGGTCTCCGGCACGATGTCGTAGCCCGGGAGCTCCCAGTCCAGGACGAGCTGGCGGGCCGCCGGGTCGTATGCGGCGGCGACCTGCCGGGGAAAGCCCTCCGGCCAGGCGGTGGAGGAGTACAGCGCGGCGGAGAAGTATTCGACGGCGGCGTCCGGGTCGCCGTCGCGCAGACCGGACAGCAGCTCCGCCATGCCGGCGTTGTGCTGCCGGATCCCGGCCAGCGTGCCCGCGGCCCACTGGTCGTACTGCTGCCGGTAGGCGGCGAGTTGGGACTGCCGCCGGCTCTCCGCGGCCTGCGCGGCGTACCAGTCCTGCTCGTAGCGGGCGCGGGCCTCTCCCTGGGCGCGGTCCCTGTGGACACCGGCCTGCCGGCCGCCCGGCGGGGCCTGATAGCGCGCGGGGTCGGGCATCGGTACCGGGGTGGCGAGGGCGCCGGGCGCGAACTCCTCGATGCGCTCGGGGCGCAGCAGCGCGGCCGGGGAGAACGCGGGGGCGCGGCAGCCCTCGGCGAGCAGGCCGGTCAGCGCGGCGACCCGGCTGTCCAGCTCCTCGGTGCGGCGGCGGGCGTCGGCCTCGCGCTGCTGCCGGTAGGCCGTCTGCCGCTCGCGGTGCATCCGCGCCATGGCCCGTTCCGCGTCCCGGGCCTGCCGTTCCTGGTCGCGCTGCTGCTGTGCTCGCGCGCGGCGCTGGGCTTCCTGCCGGCGCTGCTGTTGCCGCTGCGCCTCGGCCCAGATGGCCATTAACCCGTGGGAACGGCGGCTCATATCGCTTTGTGTCCTCCCCCCGGGGCGGCTGCCCCCGGACCCTGTGGAAGCGGTTTCACCTGCGCTGTTGGTGAGACTTTAGCGGGGGAGGGAGCGGCCGGTCACGGTCGGGTACGAAGAATCGGCCCCCTTCGCGGATGCCTTCGCGGTGCCTTCGCGGATGCTTTCGCGGGTGCCTTCGCCGGGCGGGTGCCGGCCGCCGTTCCGGGCGTCGCCCGACCGCCGTGGCGGGCCCCGGCCGTGCCTCATCCGGCCGCCGCTGCCCGCAGCTTGGCCGCAGTGACGGCCGGGTCGTAACCGTCGGGCACCCCCGGCACCAGCACGATGTCACCGTCGACATGGCGGGTACGCAGCGGCAGGATCTCCAGGTAGGCGGGCGAGTCGTACCACTCGCGGGCCCGTGCCATGTCGGGAAAGGCGATGACGACGACGGTTCCTGGCCAGCTGCCCTCCTTGACCTCCACTTCGACACCGTGGACGAGGAACCGGCCGCCGAACGGGTCCAGGGTCGCCTGGATCTTCTCGATGTAGTCGAAGACCTCCGGGTGCGGAGCGCCGGGACGGAGGTGGGCGAGGGCGTATGCGGTCATGGGACTGCCTTCCGGTGCGTCGGTGGTGCGGTGACACCCACGTTTCCAGCCCTCGGGGTACGGGTCGATTACCTCCGGGGTCATCGTGGCCCTCTGGTGCGCCGGGCGGTGCGTCCGGTACCTCTCACAGCGAGGCCGCGCCGTTCTGTCCGTCCCACCGCCCGCGCCCTCCCGCCCGTCCCCTGGTACGCCCCGCCCTCCCGGCCGTCACGAAGGGATCTCGCCATGGACGACCTCCTGCACTTCCGGGCCGCCGGCATCAGCCTGCTGCTGGACATGTCCGGTGCCGGTCTGCCGCGCGTCGTGCACTGGGGCGCCGACCTCGGTGCGGTCGCGCCCGGCCGGCTCGCCGGGCTGCTCGCCTCGGACGTCCCCCAGACCGTCCCCAACGCACTGGACGAGCCGGTCCCGATGGGCGTGCTGCCCCAGCAGTCCGCGGGCTGGCCCGGCACCCCGGGGCTCAGCGGCCACCGTGCGGGCCGTACCGCCGCGCCCGCCTTCACGGTGCGCGGCAGGTCCGTGGAGAACGGGAGCCGGCGGCTGACCGTCGAGGCGGTGGACCCCGACGGCGGTCTGGCGCTCACGCTGGAGCTCGGGCTGACCGATGCCGGGCTGGTGCGGCTGCGCGCGGCGGTCACCAACACCGGCGACGGGCCCTACCACCTCGACGGGCTGACGCCCGCCCTGCCGCTCCCCGCACAGGCCACCGAGCTCCTCGATCTCACCGGCCGGCATCTGCGCGAACGCGCCCCGCAGCGTCATGCGTTCACGCTGGGCACGCATCTGCGGGAGAGCCGGCGCGGGCGCACCGGCAGCGATGCGACGCTGCTGCTGACCGCCGCGGAGGCGGGCTTCGGTTTCCGGTCCGGTGAGGTGTGGGGGCTGCATGTGGCCTGGAGCGGCAACCACCGCACGCTCGCCGAACGCACCCCGGCCGGGCAGGCGGTGCTGGCCGGCGGCGAACTGCTGCTGCCGGGCGAGCTCCGGCTGGCCCCGGGCGCGACCTACCGCTCCCCCTGGCTCCACGCCTCCTACGGACGCCACGGCCTGGACGAGCTGGCCGGCCGCTTCCACCGTGAGCTGCGGGCCCGCGACGGACACCCCGCCTCCGCCCGGCCGGTCACCCTCAACACCTGGGAGGCGGTCTACTTCGACCACGACCTGGCCACCCTGGAGCGGCTGGCGCGGGCCGCGGCCGAGGTCGGCGCCGAGCGGTTCGTGCTGGACGACGGCTGGTTCCGGGGACGGCGCAACGATCACGCCGGGCTCGGTGACTGGTACGTGGACCCGGCGGTCTGGCCGGACGGGCTGCGGCCGCTGACCGATACCGTGCGGGGGCTGGGGATGCAGTTCGGGCTGTGGGTCGAGCCGGAGATGGTCAATCCGGACTCCGATCTGGCCCGTGCGCATCCGGACTGGATCCTGGCCGACTCCCCGTCACGGCTGCCACCGGCCTCCCGCCATCAGCAGGTCCTCGATCTGGCGCGCCCCGAGGCGTACGCCTATGTCCGCGAACGGCTGGACACCCTGCTGCGCGAGCACCCCATCGACTATCTGAAGTGGGACCACAACCGCGACCTCGTGGACGCCGCCGCGCACCATCAGACGACGGCCACCTACCGGCTGATGGACGAACTGAGGGCGCGGCACCCGCAGTTGGAGATCGAGTCCTGTGCGTCCGGTGGCGCCCGGGTGGATCTGGGCGTGCTGGAGCGCACCGACCGGGTGTGGACCAGCGACTGCATCGATGCGCTGGAGCGGCAGCACATCCAGCGCTGGACCGGTCTGTTGCTGCCGCCGGAGCTGCTCGGCGCGCATGTGGGGGCGCCGGTCGCCCACACGACGGGGCGGCGGCACACCCTCGATTTCCGGGCGGGGACCGCGCTGTTCTGTCACTTCGGGATCGAGTGGGACCTGACGGCGGCGAGTGCGGCGGATCGGGCGCGGCTGGCCGAGTGGGTGGCGCTGTACCGGACGCTGCGGCCGTTGCTGGACAGCGGGACGGTGGTGCGCGGCGACCATCCCGACCCGGCGCTGTGGGTGCACGGCGTGGTGGCCCAGGACGCCGGACGGGCGGTGTTCGCGCTGGTGCAGATGGCCACGAGTGTGCAGTCCCCGGCCGGGCGGGTGCGGCTGCCGGGGCTGGAGCCGGACGCGGACTACCGGCTGTCGCCGCTGGCGCCGGGGGACCGCCCGGAGGGGCCGGTCAGTTCCCCGCTGCCCTGGTGGGAGCGGGGCGTGACACTGCCGGGACGGGTACTGGCCGAGGTGGGCGTGCAGGCACCGACGCTGTTCCCGGAGCGGCTGGTGCTGCTGGAGGCCGTACGGCAGTGAGCCGGCGACGGGGACGCAATCGCTTCCCGGTGGCGGCGAGTTCGGCTCCTCGTCGGGGCGCCGGCCACTCCGGCACCGGGAACTACGTTCCCCCTGGCCCGATTTCGCTTTCGCGTTGCCTTCTTTCCTCCATGGCATTACCTTTGTCGCTGTGACTACCGGGTCGGCCATGTGCCATGAGCGAGTGAGGTTCCCGGTCACCACGTGACCGCCAGGCGGGCGCCAAGAGGCCCGCCCCCTCCGCTCTTTCAGTTTTCGCGCGCTGCGCGCTCTCCTTTTCCTGCGAGTTCGGCTCGCGTACGGGTTTCGCCCTGCCCGCGCCCCGCGCCGGCACGCACCGTACGCGTCACCACGCAGCCTTTCCCTCTGCGCCTTTCCGGCGCCCGCACCCCGGACGAACGCTTTTCGCCCGAGGTCAATTCGCCCTGCCCGATGAGCGGTTCTCCGCCTCCCCCGCAGGGCTTCTTCGCCCTGCCCGCACTATCTCAGCGGGCTCGCGCTTCCTTTCCCCTCTGGAGAAAACACCGAATATGCCGATCGATTTCAACCGACAGATCATCGAGGAGTTCCGTGCCAACGGCGGACGCGTCGGCGGCCCCTTCGAGGGCGGCCGACTGCTGCTGCTGACCACTACGGGGGCGCGGTCCGGCGCCCCGCACACCACTCCGCTCGGCTACCTTCCCGACGGCGGTGACCGGGTCCTGGTCATCGCCTCGGCGGCCGGCGCCCCGAAGCACCCGGCCTGGTACCACAACCTGGTGGCCCATCCCCGTGTGACCGTCGAGGCCGGCATCTTCACCTACGAGGCGCGGGCCGTTGTCCTGGAAGGGGCCGAACGCGACCAGGCCTTCGCCCGTGCGGCCGCGACCGATCCCGGTTGGTCCGACTACCAGGAGAAGACGGAGCGCATCCTTCCGGTGGTGGCCCTGGAGGAAATCCCGGCCGGGCCGCCACGTATCAACGCATCCTCGGCGGGCGCGGCACTCAAGGCCGTACACGACGGATTCCGCCGGGAACTCGCCCTGATCCGCAAGGAAATCGCCGCATCGGGCCCCGGACTCGGCGCCCAGCTCCGGGTGAACTGTCTGACCCTCTGCCAGGGATTCCACAACCACCACACCGGTGAGGACGCCGGAATGTTTCCGATGCTCGGCCGGAACCATCCCGAACTTGCCCCGGCCCTTGAGCGACTTCGGCAGGAACACGAGAAACTCGCGGTCCTCCTCGCCGACCTGCAGAAAGTCATCTCCACCCAGGAAGCGGATCCGCAGCGGGTGCTCACCGAAGTCGAACGGCTCACAAAGGAGGTGGAAGACCATCTCACCTATGAGGAGGAGCAATTGATTCCGGTCCTCGACGGAGGAATGTGCTGAACCACGGGAACCGCCGGGCGGGCACGACGTTCAGATCGCGCCGTCGTGTCCCGCCCAATAGGGATCCCGCAGCAGCCGCTTGAAGAGCTTTCCCGACTCATCGCGCGGCAGCCGCTCCTCGAAGACCACGGCCCGGGGGACCTTGTACCCGGCGAGCCGCTCCGCGACATGGGCACGTACCGTCTCGGCGCTGAGCAGCACGCCGGGTTCGGTCTCCAGATGCACGGCGAGGACCTCGCCGAACTCCTCGTCGGGGATACCGAAGACCGCCACGTCCCGGACCCCGTCGAGGGCCAGCAGACAGCCCTCGATCTCCGCGGGGTAGATGTTGACCCCGCCGGAGATGACCATGTCGTTGCGGCGGTCGCTGAGGTAGAGGTAGCCGTCCGCGTCGAGGTGGCCGATGTCCCCGATGGTGACGTACCCGGGCAGGTCCGCCGCTTCCATGGCGGCGCGCTTGTCCGGATCGCCGAGGTAGGTGAACGGGGGCCAGTCCTCGGCGGGTTTGAGGTAGATGTCACCGGTGGCGCCGGTCGGCAGCGGCTTCCCGTCGGGGCCGAGGACCGCGACCCCGCAGGTGCCGGTGGCCCGTCCGACGGTGCCTGGGTGGGCCAGCCACTCCGCGCTGTCGCACCAGGTCACGGCGCCGGTCTCACTGCCGCCGTAGTACTCCCTGAGCACCGGCCCCAGCCAGTCGATCATGGCGTGTTTGATATGCGGCGGGCAGGGCGCCGCGGCATGCACGACCGAGGTGAGCGAGGACAGGTCGTAGCGCTCACGGACCTCCTTGGGCAGTCGCAGCAGCCGGACGAACATCGTCGGCACCACCTGCACCTGCTCGATGCGGTGGTGGGCGATCAGCCGGAGGAACTCCTCGGCGTCGAAGCGCGGCATCAGCGTGATGTCCAGACCGGCCGCGAGCGCGAGGACGGCATGCTGGCTGGGCGAGGCGTGGTAGAGCGGGGCGGGGATGAGCGTACGGCCGCCGGGGGCGACGGCGAAGTACTCCAGGAACCGCAGCACCGCCTCCTCCAGCCGGTCCGCGGCGACGGGTTCGCGCAGCACCCCCTTGGGGCGGCCGGTGGTTCCGGAGCTGTAGATGATGGTGGGCGGGCGTTCGGCGGCGGTCTCGGGCAGCGGTGCGCGGTCCTCCAGCCAGTGGTCGAGCAGCGGGTGTGCGCCGGTGGGCGGCGGCAGGGCGATGCCACAGGCGGCCGCGACACCGGCCGGGACGGCCACCTCGACGATCCGTACGCCGTCGGGCAGCACAGCGGCCACCGCGGCCAGCAGATCGGTGTGCACGAAGACGACCTTGCTGCCGCTGTCCGTGAGCACATGCCGTAGCTCGTGGTGCCGGAAATGCCAGTTGACGGGTACCGCCGAGGCTCCGAGGAGCGCGGCGCCGGCGGTGATCTCCAGATGGGCGGGCTCGTTGCGCATCACCACGGCGATCCGGTCGCCCGGCTCGACCCCCCACTCCGCCAGGCCGTTCGCTATCCGCGCCGCACGGTCGAGGAAGGCCGGATAGTCGCGCTCATGGCCCGCGCAGCGGATGGCCGGGGCCCCGGCGGCGGATCGGACGACGGCTTCCATGGTGCCTCCAGTGAGTGCGACCGGCTCGCTCATTGAACCGGCAAGTGGCGCTACCCACCAGGGCGCTGACCATGCGTCAGCAGTGCTTTCGGCCATCGGACGCCCTCTTCTCAGCCACTCCCCCGCACTCGTCTTAGATCCGAGGTCTCCCGGCTCACCAGGGGCCAACTCCCCCAACTCTCCGCATTCTTCCCCGATTTGCTCCGATGTTTGTGGCGCCAGGGGTCTTCCGGTCCGAGTGCCGGGGCTGCACCATGCGGGATGGCACAGGAGGCACGTACGTGACCAACTGACCCGAGGAGCGAGCGATGCACAGCCGCACAAGACGGTTCGGGCTGCTGGGACTGACGGGGGCGCTGGGCGCCCTGCTGCTGACCGCCGGCGGCCCCGGGGCCGCCGCACAGCCCCCGCCCCGGCCCACCGCCGGCCCCGGCACCAACCACGCCACCGACGACCCCTTCACCTCGGCGCGCACCTCGTGGTGGCGGCAGAGCCGCTTCGGGATGTTCATCCACTTCGGCGCGTACTCGAACCTGGAGGGCGAGTACACCCGGCCCGACGGCACGGTCTGCCGCAACGCGGAGTGGATCAAGCGCGAGTGCCGGATCCCGGACCAGGAGTACGAACGGCAGGCGGCCACCTTCAACCCGTCCGCCTTCGACGCCCGCGCGATCGTCCGGGCGGCCCAGGACGCCGGTCAGCGCTATATCGTCATCACCGCCAAGCACCATGACGGCTATGCGATGTGGCCGACGCGGCAGAACACCTGGAATCTGCGGGACCACTCCTCCTTCGACCAGCGGCGCGACATCCTCGCCGAGCTGAAGAAGGCCGCCGACGCCGCCGGGATCAAGCTCGGCTTCTACTACTCGATCTGGGACTGGCACGATCCGGACTTCGCCGGCCCGGGCACCTTCCCGCGCTACAAGAAACGGATGTACGCCCAGCTCAAGGAGCTGATCGAGCACTACGACCCGGCGCTGCTGTGGTTCGACGGCGAGTGGGACACGGACAACCCCACCAACCCCTGGTCCCGCCGGGACGGTGCGGACCTCCAGGCGTATCTGCACACCCTGAACCCGCGTCTGATCGTCAACAACCGCGTCGGCAAGCGCGAGGTGGCCGACGGCGACTTCGGCACGCCGGAGCAGGAGATCCCGGCGGAACCGGTGGACGGGCAGCTGTGGGAGAGCTGTATGACGCTCAACGACCACTGGGGTTTCGCCAAGTACGACACCCACTGGAAGTCGTCGGAGACCGTGCTGCGCAATCTGCTGGACGTGGCGAGCCGCGGCGGCAACTATCTGCTCAACGTAGGGCCGGACAGACTCGGGCGCATCCCGCAGCAGTCCGTCGACCGGCTGCGCGAGACCGGCCGCTGGCTGACCGCGCACGGGCAGGGCGACGCGGTGTACGGAGCCGGGCACACCGGGCTGGTGGCGGACCCGCCCTGGGGCGCGGTCTCCCGCCGGGGCAACGAGCTGTATGCCGCGGTCACCGCCTGGCCGGCCGCCGGCGCTCCCCTCCACCTCACGGCCAGGGCGCCGTTCGACATCACCGCCGCCCGGGTCCTGGGCAGTTCCCAGCAGGTGACGGTCGCCCGCTCCGGGGACGGCTTCGACCTCACCCCGTCCGGCGCGGCCACCGATCCGCGGGCGAGCGTCATCCGGCTCACCATCCGGCCGCCGGCCGCGGCGCCCGTCGGTAAGGGCACCGGGCTGACGGCGCGGAGCTGGGCCAATGACTCCTTCTCCGGCCCGCCCGCGGTGACCGCCGTCGATCCGACGGTGAACAAGTCCTACCGCTTCGACGGCTCACCGGCCCCGGAGATCCCCGCCGATCACTTCAGCACCCGCTGGACCGGCAGCATCGAGCCGCGCTACGACGAGACGTACACCTTCACCACCGTCTCGGACGACACCGTGCGGCTGTGGATCGACGGTGAGCCGGTGATCGACAGCGCCACCCCGCACGGCCCGAAGGTCGACAAGGGGACGGCCACCCTGAAGGCCGGTCACCGGCACCGTATCCGGATCGACTACACGGAGCAGACCGGCGAGGCCCATATGAAGCTGCTGTGGTCCAGCCCGAGCCAGGACCGGCAGATCGTGCCGCGGCGTCAGCTCTACGCCGACTGATCGCGGCCGGGGGCCGGAAATCCACCGCCCCGTTGGGCCGTTCGGGTCACGCCGGCCCTGGGGTGATCGGCCGTGCGTCAGGGCGCCGTTGTCGGTGCCCGCTCCTATCCTCGGGGAGCATGGACAACGACGAGATCCTGCGAACCCATGGTGAGGCTCTCGCGCTCTTCGGGACCCGGGTGCATGCCGTCCGCGACGACCAGTGGGACGGCCCCACGCCGTGCACGGACTGGTCGGTGCGCGATCTGGTGAACCATCTCACCGCCGAACAGCTGTGGGTGCCCCGCCTGGTGCGGGACGGCGCCTCGATCACGGACGTCGGCTCGGAGTATGACGGCGATGTGCTCGGGGACGACCCGGCCGGGGCCTGGGACCGCGCGGCGGTGGCCGCCGTGGCGGCGTTCGCGGAGCGCGGTGCGCTGAACCGCCCGGTCCAGCTGTCCTACGGCACCCAACGGGCCGGCGCGTACTGCACCCAGATGATGGCCGACGCGGTGGTGCACGCCTGGGATCTGTCCCGTGCGATCGGCGCCGAGGAGCGGCTTCCCGGCCATCTGGCGACGGCGGCGCTGCGCGAGGTGGAGCCGTATGCCCCTGGGCTCTCCGCTTCCGGGCTGTTCGCCCCCGCGGTCGAGCCGCCGGCGGACGCCGACGCGCTCACCGGGCTGCTGTGCCTGCTCGGGCGCCGGCCCTGACCCGTGAGGAGGAGGCCCTCGGGTCAGGGCCGGCGCCACACCTGAGATCAGCCGATCAGTCGATGCCGCGGAAGATATTCGGCTCGGCGGGATCGTCGTCGCAGCCGGCCAGGCGCACCGGGGCACAGCGGTCCCAGACTTCCAGATTGCGGACTTCCTTGATCCGGCCTGGCCGCTCGCCCTGCTTCAAACGGGGCTGCTTGTGTTGAGCCTTGTGCAAAGCCACCACGCACTCCTTCATCGAGGTATTGGTTCCGACGCGGTGGCGCCTTGTTCACAAACCGGGAGGTCAGCCAAGGTTTGTGGCGTTCCCGCGACGGGCCAATGGTGTTGGCGTCTCCCAGAAAGGTCGTCCGTCGCCCCTCAGAGTAACGACGCCGCACGCGGCGCGCTCGACGTTTTCCGTCGCGAAAGTCAAGTCCTCGGAAAGCGCGAATACCGCCCCCCTCAATGACGGGGGAAAAGGGTGAGATTTGTGATGCACATCACTCACCCCAATGGCCCTGCGGTTGCTGCATTCGCCTCGCTCCTTAACGCTGGGGAAGGAGCGAAGGATCCAGCCACCGAGGCCGCGCGCCGTGGCGCAGAGCGCGCGGTCGCGGTGCTACCCATGGGCGGGTGGCATGGTTCTCCGATTCCGGTTACTGGCTCGGGCGGCTGGTCTTCCAGCGCACGCTGGCCGTTCTCTATGTGGTCGCGTTCCTCGCGGCGGTGCGGCAGTTCCGGGCGCTCATCGGTGCGCGCGGCATACTGCCGGTGCCCGCGTATGTGGCGGTGGTGCCGTTCCGCGCGGCGCCCTCGGTCTTCCACTGGCACTACTCGGACCGCTTCTTCGCCCTGTGGTCGTGGAGCGGGGTCCTGCTCGCCGCGGCCGTGGCGGCGGGGGCCGCGGACGCCGTGCCGCTGTGGGCGTCGATGCTGCTGTGGGCCGCGCTGTGGGCGATGTATCTGTCCATCGTGAACGTCGGGCAGACCTGGTACGGCTTCGGCTGGGAGTCGCTGCTGCTGGAGGCCGGCTCGCTGGCGGTGTTCCTCGGTAACGCCGCGACCGCTCCCCCGGTGACGGTCATGTGGCTGCTGCGGTGGGTGCTGTTCCGGGTGGAGTTCGGGGCCGGGCTGATCAAGATGCGCGGTGACACCTGCTGGCGGGATCTGACCTGCCTCTACTACCACCATGAGACCCAGCCGATGCCGGGGCCGCTGAGCTGGTTCTTCCACCGTCTGCCCAAGCCCCTGCACCGGGTCGAGGTGGCCGCCAACCATGTCGCCCAACTCGCCGTGCCGGTACTGCTGTTCACCCCGCAGCCGATCGCCGGATGGGCGGCGGTCGTGATGGTGGTCACCCAGCTGTGGCTGGTGCTGTCCGGCAACTTCGCCTGGCTGAACTGGGTGACCATCGCGCTCGCCCTGTCGGCCGCCGCCCCGCTGTGGGCACAGCCCGCCGCGCCGCTGCCGGCGCCGCCCGTCTGGTTCGAGGTCCTGGTCCTCCTCGCCACCGCCGGCGTTCTCGCGCTCAGCTACCGCCCGGCCCGCAATCTGCTGGCCCGGCAGCAGCTGATGAACACGTCCTACGAGTCGCTGCATCTGGTCAACTCGTACGGCGCGTTCGGCAGTATCACCCGGGTCCGCCGGGAGATCGTGGTGGAAGGGACGGCGGACGCGGTGACCGGGCCGGACACCACCTGGCTCGCGTACGAGTTCCACGGCAAGCCGGGCGCGGTGCGTCGGCTGCCGCGCCAGTTCGCGCCGTATCACCTGCGGCTGGACTGGCTGATGTGGTTCGCCGCGCTGTCACCGGCCTACGCACAGGCGTGGTTCGTGCCGTTCGTGGCCCGGCTGCTGGAGAACGACCGGGACACGCTGCGGCTGCTGCGCGGCAATCCGTTCCCCGATCTGCCGCCGGCCCGGATCAGGGCCCGGGTCTTCCGCTACCGCTTCACGACCTGGCGGGAACTGCGGGATACCGGGGCGTGGTGGCATCGCACCGAGGAGCGGGAGTTTCTGCCGCCTCTCGCGCGGTCAGCTCTGCGCGGAAGGCGATGACCATATCGCGCGCATGGCGCAGCCCGATGCGCACGAAGTCCTTCTCCAGCGCGGCGAGTTCGGCCAGGGTCTCCTGCTCGTCGCGGCCGAGGCGGGCGCGGGACTTGACGAGGCCGAGCCGGGAGAGCGCCTCGCCACGAGGCTCCTGCATCTCACGGAACTCCGCCAGCGAGAGGGTGTAGGTCTCCCGCGCGGACTCGTAACGGCCCGCCCGGTAGAAGACGTTGGCGCGCATCTTGTGGTTGTACGCGAGCGCGCTCGCCAGGTCCATCGTGCGGCAGATGGCCTCCGCCTCGGACAGCAGCGCCAGCGCCCGGTCCGTCTCGCCCTGTACGGACAGGACATCGGCGACGCCGCGCAGCGACCAGGCGCGCCCACGGAAGTCATCGGCCTCGGCGGCGATCCGGGCGGACTCCTCGAACAGCTCCAGGGCCTTGTCGTAGCCGCCGGTGTTGCGGTGCATCTGGGCTATGCCGGACATCGCCCAGACCATGTGCCGGGCCTCGCCGTGCGCCCGGCCCTGTTCGAGCAGCTGCTCATGGAGCTCGGCGACCGCGGCGTAGTCGCCCTGTATGCGGCCGGTCTCGGCGAGGCCGGCGAGCGAGTAGCCGTGGGCGAGGCGGTCGCCGCTGCCCTCCGCCAGCGCGACGGCGTGGGTGAGCAGCCGGCGGGCGAGCGGCAGGGTCCCGCACTGGCGGGCCAGGGTGCCGCCGCTCCACAGGGCCCAGGCCATGGCGCCCGGGTCGCCGGCGGTGCGGGCGCTGCGGTAGCTCTCCCGCCAGGCGTCACCCGCCTCGGTCACCCGGCCGAGCCGGCGGTTGGCCTCGGCGACCGCGAGCGCGGCCCGGGCCCGCTCCAGGGGTGTGCCCGCGTCGGCGTGCGCCCGGCTCGCCGTCGCCAGCACCTCCTCGTACGAGGAGTTCACACCCAGGGCCGCGCCCAACTCACCCTGATATTCCGGGGCGAATGCCTTGCCGTACATAGATCCGTGGCCCTCTCGACTCATCTCCGTGCCTTGATCAACAACCTATGAGCGGTAGGGGGTCCGGCGAATCAGTCCGCATGTGGGTTGTGCCGTACGACTCGAGTGCTACGGATGAGGATCATGGTCATCTTGAGGATGTACGGGTCCGTCAGGGTCATCCCTCCGAGGGAAGAGCGCGCGGGCCCGGCACGCCGCTCCCCGCGGGGCGCTCTGCTTGCCCGAGCGGGCCGGACGGGACACCCTGCTGACGACCACCCGATCACGGACCACCGACCGCGAGCACGAGGTGTGGCATGGGAGCAGAAGACACGGGAACACCGGCCGGGACCGGACGCCGGCGATTCCTCGGCACCGTCGCAGGGCTCACCGCGGCGGCCGGGACGGGGCTGCTGTCGATCCGGGGCCCCGGACCGGCCCGGGCCACCCACCGCCCGGGGCCCCGCCCGCCCCGCGTCCGCCCGCTCTTCCTGGGGACCTACACGTCGGTCCCGGGCGGCGGCGCCGGCGTCGGGTTCGGGACGTATGACACCCTGACCGGGCAGATCACCGCCGGCGGGGTGGTGGAGGGGGTCGCCGATCCCTCGTACCTCGCCCTGGCGCCGTCCGGCCGGACGCTCTACGCGGTCAACGAGCGGGAGCAGGGCGGGGTGACCGCCATGGCGCTGCGGCCGGACGGCCCGCCCGCGGTGCTGGGCACCCGGTCCACCGGCGGTGCGGGCCCCTGCCATCTGTCGGTCCATCCCGGCGGGCGCTGGCTGCTCAGCGCCAACTACCTCTCCGGCAGCGTCGCCGTGCATCCGGTCGACCCGGCCACCGGCGCCCTGGGCGAGCAAACCGATCTGGTCACCCACTCCAGCCCGCCGCCCGGCCCCGGCCAGGACGGGCCGCACGCCCACCAGATCATCACCGCCCCGGACGGCCGCCATGTACTGGCCATGGACCTCGGCAATGACACCGTCTACACCTACCGGCTCGACACCTCGGCCGGAAAACTGACCCAGGTGTCGTCAGCGTCGCTGCGGCCCGGGGCCGGCCCCCGGCATCTGACCTTCCATCCCTCCGGCGACTTCGCATACCTCGCGAACGAGGTCGACAACACGGTCGTGGTCTGCCGCTACGACCGCCGCAGCGGACGGCTCACGCCCGGCGCGCCGCAGTCCACCGGCACCGGTCCGGGCACCAGCTATCCCGCACAGATCCTGGTCACCAGGCGCGGCGACTTCGCCTATCTCGCCAATCGGGGTCACAACAGCCTGACCCGCTATGCCGTGGAGGCGGCCGGGGCCCGGCTGCGGCTGCTGGACACCGTGCCCGTGGGCGGGGACTTCCCCCGGCAGATCGCCTTCTCGCCGGATCAGCGATGGCTGTTCGCGGCGAACCAGAAGTCGGGGTCGGTGACGGTGTTCTCGGTGAACGCCCGGACCGGGGCGCTGCGGCGTACGGGAGCCCCGTTCACGGCTCCGGTCCCGGTGTGCGTACTGCCGCGGTGAACGCGGCACAGGCGCCGCGCCGGCCCCCGCCATGACGTTCCGCGGACGGAAACACTGCGGCAACAGCGCCGCAGGACGGGCTCACTAGCGTCGGTCCGTATGAGCACAGGCACGGTACGGGACGACAGCACGACACGGGACGGGGCGCCGGCCGCGCCGGGCGGATTGCAGCAGGGGCTCCAGCGCCGCCATATGCGGCTGATCGCGCTGGGCGGGGTCATCGGGGCCGGGCTGTTCGTCGGCAGCGGGGTGGTCATACGGTCCACCGGTCCGGCCGCGGTGCTGTCGTTCCTGGCGGCCGGCGGACTCACCGTACTGATCATGCGGATGCTGGCCGAGATGACCGTCGCCCGCCCGGCGCTGGGCTCCTTCTACGCCCATGTCCGCGAGACGCTGGGGCCGCGGGCGGGGTTCACCGTCGGCTGGCTCTACTGGTACTTCTTTGTGATCGTGGTCGCCGTCGAGGCGGTGGCCGGCGGCCGGATCGTCCAACTGTGGCTTCCGGGCGCGCCGTTGTGGGCGGTCAGCCTGGTGCTGATGACGGTGCTGACCGCGACCAATATGGTCTCGGCCCGCTCCTACGGCGAGTTCGAGTACTGGTTCTCGTCGGTCAAGATCCTGGCGATCGTGGTGTTCCTCTTCCTCGGCACGCTGTTCGTGCTGGGGCTGTGGCCGGACGCTCCCGGCGGGCTGGGGCAGCTGACGGCACACGGCGGGTTCGCGCCCGAGGGTGTCGGCGCGGTGCTGGCCGCGGTCGTGCCCTGCATCGGGTTCTTCACCGGCGCGGAGATCGTGACGATCGCGGCCGCCGAGTCGGCCGAGCCGGAGCGGGCGGTGGCGGACGCGATCCGCTCCATCGTGCTGCGGGTGGTGGCCTTCTACGTGCTGTCGGTGTTCCTGGTGGTCACGGTGGTGCCCTGGACGTCGAAGGCGATCGAGGTGAGTCCGTACGCGGCGGTGCTGGACCGGCTCGCGGTGCCCGCGGCCGGCACGGTCATGAACGCGCTGGTGCTGATCGCCGTGCTGTCCTGCCTGAACTCCGCGCTCTACACGTCGTCCCGGATGCTGTTCGCGCTCACCCGCAACGGGGACGCGCCGCGCGAATTCACCGCGGTCAGCGCGAGCGGGGTGCCGCGCCGGGCGCTGCTGGCCGGGACGTCGGCCGGCTATCTGTCGGTGATCGCGGCCTGGATCTCGCCCGATGTCGTCTTCCGGTTCCTCATCAACTCCTACGGCGCGGTCGCCCTGTTCGTCTATCTGGCGATCGCGGTCGCCCAGGTGCGGATGCGGCGGAAGCTGGAGCGTACGGAGCCGGAGCGGCTGACGCTGAAGATGTGGCTCTTCCCGTGGCTGAGCCGGCTGACCATCGCGCTGATGGCGGTGGTGATCGGGGCGATGGCGTGGCTGCCGGACAGCCGGTCGCAGTTCTGGCTGAGTCTGCTGACGGTGGCCGTGGTGCTGGCCGGATACGAGCTGCGGCGGCGGAAGGGGCCGGCCGACGCGGACTGAGCCGCGCCGGCCGGCGGAGACCTTCTAGGCGGCCTGCTGCTCGTAGCCCACGAGCCGGACGCAGACGGCGAGGCCCTCGATGGCCTGCTCCAGCTCCGTGAGGCCCGGGTAGCTGGGCGCGATCCGTATGGTGGCGTCGCGCGGGTCGTCGCCGTACGGGTGGGTGGCGCCGGCCGGGGTCAGCACGATGCCCGCCTCGGCGGCCCGGCGTACGACCTCCTTGGCGCAGCCGTCCGGCACTTCGAGGGTGACGAAGTAGCCGCCCTTGGGGTCGGTCCACCGGGCGAGCCCGGTGCCGCCGAGCTCCGCCTCCAGGATCCGGGCCACCATCTCGAACTTCGGCTGGAGCAGGGCGCGCTGGCGCTCCATGTGGGCCCGCACCCCGTCGGCGTCCCGCAGGAACATCGCGTGCCGCAGCTGGTTGACCTTGTCCGGGCCGATCGACCGCTTGGCGTTGTTGCCCAGCAGCCACTCCACATTCGCGGGCGACGAGCCGAAGAAGGCGACGCCGGCGCCCGCCGCGGTGATCTTCGAGGTGGAGCCGAAGACGAACGCGCGGTCCGGGTTCCCGGCCTCCGCGCAGGCGGCGAGCAGGTCGGCTATCTCGACCGGCTCGTCGGTGAGGTGGTGGGCGGCGTACGCGTTGTCCCAGAAGATCCGGAAATCGGGCGCGGCGGTGCTCATCGCGGCCAGTCGCGCCACCGTCGCGTCGCTGTAGCAGACCCCGTCCGGGTTGCTGTACTTCGGGACGCACCAGATGCCCTTGACGGCCGGGTCCTCGGCGACCAGCCGCTCCACGACCGCCATGTCCGGCCCCTCGGCCGTCATCGGCACCGGGATCATCTCGATCCCGAACCGCTCACAGAGCGCGAAGTGCCGGTCGTACCCCGGGACCGGGCACAGGAACGCGATCCGCTCCTGGTCCACCCAGCGCGACTCGGCCCCCGGCAGCACGCTCAGCAGGGCGTGCACCAGGCAGTCGTGCATTAGCTCAAGGCTGGAGTTGCCCGCCGCGAGGAGCTGCCCGACCGGCACCTGGAGCACCTCGGCGAAGATCTCCCGGATCTCCGGCAGCCCCTGAAGACCACCGTAGTTGCGCACGTCCGTGCCGTCGGCGGCGGTGTGCCGCCCGGCCGGCAGGCTCAGCAGGTCCGCGGAGAGGTCGAGCTGCTCGGGCGCCGGCTTGCCCCGGGTGAGGTTCAGCGAGAGCCCACGCCCCGCGAGATCCTGATAGTCCTTGCGGGCTCGCTCAAGGAGCCCACTCAGGGCGTCGGCGCTCAGCTCGGTGGTCATGGTGTTTCCTCTCAGGCCGGTGGCGCCGCGGGGACGGCGCCCGGGGCTTCGGTACTGCCTGCCGAGGATACAAACCGCCGTTCGAACGCCCCGGCCAGCCCCGGGTGGATCTTGCTCGGGCCCGGCATGACGGGGTTCCGGGCCTCCCTGCCGTCCCATTCGCGGCTTTACACCCCCTATGGGAATCTGTGAGCACATTCCGAGGTATGTGCAGATGGTCGCCGATCCCGGTCAGGAGGCACCGGCCCGCCGCCGGCCGCCAGGAACCCGGCACGGGCACCCCATCGTCGTACCCAGCATGATCGACACTCCTGCCGCCCTGACCCAGCGGCTCATCGAGGCGTGGGGGCATGTCTCGGCGGCCTCGGACCGTACCGAAGCGGATCCGCTCGTACGCGACTGCGCCCGCCGCCTGCTCGCCGACCCCGGCGGCGAGACGGCGCCTCTGTGGACGTTCGGGCTGGTGCGGATGGCCGGCTACCTCGCCTGGCGGCCGGGGCCGGAGGCCGCCCGGAGTGCACTGGACGCACTGCTCGCCGTCGACCGGGCGCTGAGGGAGATGCCCTGCACCCATATCTCCCACCCGTATGAGGACACCCTGAAGGAACTCCTGGCGGACGAGGTGTGGCTGGCCGGGCCCGACCTGACGAGCCTGGCCGGCCCGGCGCCCGAGGGCGACACCTGGCGCTGCCCGGCCAACGTGGCCGGCTTCGCCCGGATCACCGCCGACGTCCTCGACCCGTTCACGGTGGGCGGCCTCCCCGAGCGGATCCCCGCCGCCCACACGAGCAGCCTCAACAGCCTGTCGTCGCTCCTCAACGGCTACCCCTACGGCGACCCCGGCGAGGAGCTGTCCTTCCAGGCCGGCACCCTCCCCCGCCATCCGACGAAGGGGGTGCTCGCCGGATATGTCGTCACCCTGCACGCGAGCCAGTGGTACGCGGCCTCCGGTCTGATCACCGAGCAGTCCGTGCTGGACGACATGATCGCGGGCCTGGAGGCGGCGCTGCCGCTACTGCGCGACACCGCCTGCCCGCACACCGCCGCCGAGCACCCCCAGCCGTCCGGCGACCCGAGCGGCGACGCCAGGACCGGCTACTTCCTGCGCAGCCCCGGCGGCCGGGCCGAGCTCAGGGCATGGACCGCCGGCGAGTTCCTGAAGAGGTGGCTGTGCCACGGCTTCCTGCACGGCCTCGCCGACGAGGCGCTGGGCAATCTGCGCTATGCGCGGGACTCGCTCTTCGGCACCCGGGACGACCGCCTCCTGGACGGCACGTACCTCCGCCCCGACGGACGGCTCGACATCGGCGCGCTCACGCACTGCTTCGACGAGGCGGAGTACGACAAGTCCTGGGAGGCCGAGAACGCCGTGCGCTGGGCCGCGCGGCGGTACGCGGCCACCGGGGACGACAGCCCGCGGGAACGTCTGGTGCTGCTGCTCCTGGTCCTGTGGTGCGCGGAGGCCGTCGAACTGGCCCCGGACGTCGGCGAGGAGATCCGGGACGTGCTCGCCGGGGTCCGGACGGCGTCGCCCGACACGGCGTGTGCGCACGACGAGGCCCATCCGCCCGCCTGCCCGGACTTCCCGGCACACCTCAACCACCTCTACGCACCGGCTGAGTTCACCGCCCCGGAGGAAGCCCGGGGCGCCGAGGCGTGGGGCTGTCCCCGGTATCTGGCCGGCCTGGCCGAGGACGCGCTCGACGCCCTGGCGTGACGACGGGACGCGTCAGGCGGGTCAGCCGGAGTGGGTGATCACCCCGGTGACGACCCACACCGCCCACGCCAGCGGGATGAGCGCCACATAGGCCAGGGGCCGTCGCAGCACGGACACCCCCTCGTCCATCGGCCGGCGGCCCGGGGCGGGGCGTGACGGCGCCCTCAGGCCGGTGAGGCCGATGACCGCACTTGACGGGGCTCCTGGGCCGGGCGGGGTCCGGCGCGCTCCTGGCCCGGAGGCGGCAACCGGGACCGCGGGGCGTGGCGTTCGGGGGAAGGCCGGGTGTCGCAGAGGGGGGCCGGGGGACGCGGCTCGTACGTTCGGGCGGCATGACGAACGCATCGGCTGATCGCGCTTCCGGCCCCACCCGCCGCACCACGCTGACCGGGCTCGTCGGCGGGGCCGGGGCCCTCCTGGCCGCCGGGTGCAGCGCGTCGCCCGCGACGGCGCCCCCGACCCGTCGTACGGCCCGGGCCTACGCCTCGGCGAGCGATCCGACGCCCGGCGTGATGACGCTCTTCAAGGACCCCGCCTTCAACTTCAACGGGCTCTTCACGCTCGGCGGATCCGGTTACGGCTCCGCCGAGGTGGGCGAGGTCCTCACCGCCGTGAACACCATCAATAAGGCCGGGCTGTCCGCGCAGACGTACACCGAGACGTTCAAGACGCTCGGCGATCAGCTGCGGAAGCCGCCCAGCAGCGGTGAGCCCGACACCCAGACCACCCGCTTCCGTGCCCTGCGGGCCGCGCAGTACTACGCACAGGCGCTGTTCTTCGTGCTCGGCTCCGACACCCCCGGCAGCGAGGAGGCGCTCTACAAGGCGGGACGCGGCGCCTGGGACGCGTTCTGCGAGCGGTGCGACCCGGTGCCGGTGACGGCGCGCATCCCGTACGGGAAGACCCCGCTGCCCGTGTGGTTCTTCCGGCCGGACAGCTCCGGCGAGCGGCGCCCGACCGTGATCCTCACGAACGGCAGCGACGGGCAGAACGTCGACATGTGGACCTACGGCGTCGCGGCCGCTCTTCAGCGCGGCTGGAACGCCCTGGTCTACGACGGGCCCGGCCAGGGCCAGTTGCTCTTCGTCGACCAGGTGGTCTTCACCCCGCGCTGGGAGAAGGTCGTCACCCCGCTCGTCGACTGGCTGTCCGCCCGCCCGGACGTGGACACCGGCAAGATCGCGCTGACCGGACTGAGCATGGCCGGGGACCTGGCCCCCCGGGCGGCGGCCTTCGAGCACCGGATCGCCGCTCTGGTGGCGATGCCCGGCGTGCTCTCCCCCTGGCTGGGCTTCCCGCCGGAGATCCGGGAGATTCTCACCCCGGACAAGGCGAAGACCAACACCATCTGGAACAAAGAGGTGGTCCCCGGGCTGTCGCCGGCCGAGGCCGCGACGATGAAGAAGCGCATCGAACCGTTCTCGGTGCCCGCGATGCTCGCGGCCCGTGCGGGCAAGATGTTCACCGACTTCTACACTCCGGCCACCCTCATCAAGTCGCTGGACATCACGGATGTCGTGAGCCGCATCAAGATGCCCACGCTGGTGCTCGACTACGAGTTCGAGCAGTTCTATCCGGGGCAGCCGCGCCAGCTGTTCGAGAAGCTGACGGCTCCCAAGGACTATGTGAAGCTCACCGCGGCCACCGGCGCACAGCTGCACTGCTCCCCGATGGCCCCGCAGCAGCACTGCGAGGTCGTCTTCGACTGGCTGGAGGAGAAACTGTCCGGCAGCTGAGCGCCGCCGCGGCGTACCCGCAGGCCGAGAGCCGGGGCCCGTCGGTGTCCGGGCGCGGTCCGTACGGGGCTCGCACGAGGGCCCTAACCGGCCAGGTACTGCCGCAGCAGATCGCGCAGCTCGGTCTCGAACTCGGCGTAGTTGCGGCGGAGTTGCTCGCCCGGCCAGTTCTCCGGCAGGAGTTCGGCGGGCAGCAGCGGGTCGGCGAGGAGATGGCGGAGGGCGGCCGCCGCGACCGTGAAGCGGTCGGCGTGGGTGCCGGCGCGGTCCAGTGCGGCCGACAGGGCGCGGGCCCGCCGGGCCCAGCCGGTCAGGTCCCACAGCCGGCCGGCGAGGGCGGCCGGATCGCCGTCCGGGGTGCCGGTGAACCAGGTGCACTGGTCGGTGACGACGGCGGGGCGGGGCCGGTCGAGGTTGGCGGGGCGCAGCCAGCTGCCCTCGCGGAGCTCGGCCAGCCGCAGTGCCGCCATGGCCTGGCGCAGCGCGGTGCGTTCGGCCGCCGGGCGGCGTTCCGGGGTGGCGACGACGGCGATCTCCCAGCCGCCGCTCCAGGCGGTGGTCCGCGGTGAGCGGCTCTCGTCCTGCCGGGTCTGGCGGGCCAGCAGCCGCGCGGTGAGGGCGTACGAGCCATCGGTCTGCCGCAGGTCACCGGCGGCCACCATCCGGGAGAGCGCGACCCGGACGGTGCCCTCGGCGATGCCGAAAAGCTCGCCGACCCGCACCAGGGCCCGTGCGGGCAGCCGCGGCGGGTGATGCCCGAGGAGAGTGCTCAGCACGATGGAGCGGGCGGTGAGCGGGCGCAGCGCGAGCGCGGCGGCCTCGGTGTCGTCGATCGTGCGGATGCGGTCGTCGTTCATATGTGCAGGAAATTCTAGCGAGGGCGGTTGCGGGCATTACAGCCTTCCCGCGGCTGTTCGGTTTCTGTAACGTCAACGGTATGACCGTCACCCATGAAGTCGTGAATCAGGCCCCGCCGCTGACCGGGTTCAGCACGGCGGACGAGCCGGCCCTGCTGGAGGCGCTGCGCCGGGACGGCGCCGAGTGGGGCGTGCGGGAGGTGACCGAGCTCGGCGCGCTGGCCGGTTCCGCGGCGGTGCAGGACCAGGCCCGCTGGGCGGAGGAGCAGCCGCCGCGCCTGCACACCCACGACCGTTTCGGGCACCGGATCGACGAGGTCGCCTTCCATCCGGCCTGGCATCAGCTGATGACCGTCGCGGTGGAGCACGGGCTGCACGCCGCCCCCTGGGCCGACGGCCGCTCCGGGGCGCATCTGGTGCGCGCCGCGAAGTTCTACGTCTGGTCCCAGGCCGAGGCGGGTCACGGCTGTCCGATCTCGATGACCTACGCCGCCGTGCCCGCGCTGCGGGCCGCTCCGGAGCTCGCCGCGCAGTACGAGCCGCTGCTCGCCGCGCGCGCCTACGACTTCGGGCTGCGCGCGCCGCTGACCAAGTCGGGCCTGATCGCCGGCATGTCGATGACGGAGAAGCAGGGCGGCTCCGACGTACGGGCCAACTCCACCCGCGCGGTGCCGGCCCGTGACGGCACGTACCGCCTCACCGGCCACAAGTGGTTCACCTCGGCGCCGATGAGCGATGTCTTCCTGGCGCTGGCGCAGACGGAGGAGGGGCTGAGCTGCTTCCTGGTGCCCCGGGTGCTGCCGGACGGCACGCTCAACGGGATGCGGCTGATGCGGCTCAAGGACAAGCTGGGCAACCGCTCCAACGCGTCCTCCGAGATCGAGTACGACGAGGCGGTGGCCTGGCCGGTCGGCGAGCCGGGCCGCGGGGTGCGGACCATCGTCGAGATGGTGAACATGACGCGGCTGGACTGTGTGCTGGGTTCGGCGGCCGGGATGCGGGCCGGGCTGCGGCAGGCGCTGCACCACACCGCGCACCGGCGGGCGTTCGGGCGGGAGCTGGACCGCCAGCCGCTGATGCGCTCGGTGCTGGCCGATCTGGCGGTCGAGTCGGAGGCGGCGACCCTGCTGGGAATGCGGCTGGCGACGGCGGTGGACCGCTCACAGGCCGGGGACGCCGGGGAGGCGGCGCTGCGCCGGCTGGCGCTGGCGGCCGGCAAGTACTGGGTGTGCAAGCGGGGCAGCACCCATGCGGCGGAGGCGCTGGAGTGTCTGGGCGGCAACGGCTATGTCGAGGATTCCGGCATGCCGCGGCTCTATCGGGAGGCGCCGCTGCTGTCCATCTGGGAGGGCTCGGGAAATGTCGCCGCGCTCGATGTGCTGCGCGCGCTGGGCAAGGAGCCGGCCGCGCTGGACGCGTTCCTCGCCGAGGTGGAGACCGCGGCGGGCGCCGACCGGCGGCTGGACGCCGCGGTGGCCGGGGTCCGCAAGATGCTCGGCGGGCTCGCCAGTCCTGAGCGGGCGCAGCTGATGGCGCGGTCGCTGGCGGAGCGGATGGCGCTGGTGCTCCAGGGCTCGCTGCTGGTGCGGCACAGCCACCCGGCGGTCGCCGACGCGTTCTGCGCCTCGCGCCTCGACGGGGAGTGGGGCCATGCTTTCGGCACCCTGCCGGCCGGCGCGGATCTCACCTCGATCCTGGAGCGGGCCCGGCCGGGTGCGGCGGATGCGGCGGGGAACGCGTCCTGATGTCCGTACGGGTGGAGCGCGCCGGCCCGGTGACGACGGTGGTGCTGTCCCGGCCCGCCGCCCGCAATGCCGTGGACGGCGTGACCGCCCGGCAACTCGCCGACGCCTTCCGGGAGTTCGATGCCGATGACGGTGCCCGGGTCGCGGTGTTGTGGGGCGAGGGCGGGACGTTCTGCTCCGGCGCCGATCTGAAGGCGATCGGCACCGAGCGCGGCAACCGCGTGGCCCCGGACGGGGACGGGCCGATGGGCCCGACCCGGATGCGGCTCGGCAAGCCGGTGATCGCGGCGGTCGCGGGGCATGCGGTGGCCGGCGGTCTGGAGCTGGCGCTCTGGTGCGATCTCCGGGTGGCGGAGGAGGACGCGGTGTTCGGGGTGTTCTGCCGGCGCTGGGGCGTGCCTCTGATCGACGGCGGTACGGTGCGGCTGCCGCGGCTGATCGGCGCGAGCCGGGCGATGGACCTGGTGCTGACGGGCCGTCCGGTCCCGGCGGCGGAAGCACTGGACATCGGGCTGGTCCATCGGGTGGTGCCCGCCGGTTCGGCGCGCGCGGAGGCGGAGTTGCTGGCGGCGGAGCTCGCCCGCTTCCCGCAGGCGTGTCTGCGCAGCGACCGGGCGTCCCTGCTGGACCAGGAGGGCCGGGACGAGGAGTCGGCGATGGCCGCGGAACTCCGTTACGGCCAGTCGGTGCTGCCCGAGGCGGCACAGGGCGCGGCGCGGTTCGCCGCGGGGGCGGGGCGGCACGGTGCGCCGGACGGCAGCCGGGAACCGGGAGCCGTCGCGCCCACGGAGCCGCCCCGCCCCGGGACCGCGTCGGACTCCTCCCGCTCCGGCCCTGGTCACGGCGGCTGACGGCAGCCGCGGGGCCCGCCACCCCGCGGACGGCCGGTGTCGTTGAACGCCGGTGGCCGTCCGCGTACCGTCGCTCTGCCCCGTCGTCGCCGCCCGTCCTCCAGGAGCCCGCCATGCGCGATCTGAACTACCCCGAGGAGGGCGGCACCCGCCGTACCCCGCTGCCGCCCGGCTACCACCACCTCCGCGAGGAGCTGCCGTTGGGCCACGGCCGCGCGGTGCTGACCGCGGCGGGCGAGGCGATCACCACCTTCCGGATGCATCGCGCCGCGGGCACCAAAATCCGCTCGGACGCCCCTCGGGCCGCGCCGGGCGTGCACGTCGAGGTCTCGCTGGGGTTCGGCCCGCTGCGGCTGCGGGCGCCGTGCACCGTGGTGTGGACGGTGGCCGAGGAGAACCGCGTCGGGTTCGGCTACGGGGCCCGGCAGGGGCATCCGGAGTGCGGTGAGGAGTCGTTCGTCGCCGAGCTGCGCGCGGACGGCTCGGTCTGGTTCACGGTGACCGCCTTCAGCCGGCCGGCCCGGACGATCACCCGGCTCGGGGGCCCGCTGGTCCCGGTCTTCCAGCGCCAGTACGTTCGCCATCTCGGCCGGACCCTCCGCCGCCTCGTGAACCGTCCGTGAATTCCGCGCAACGGGAACCGGCCACCGCCGCGCGCCGCACCACCCCTCGCGACACCCGTCCGGCCGGGCCGGCTCCGGGAGCCGCGCGCTCGCCACGACCTCCGCTCACGCCCTGATAGCCCCCGGAATACGGGTAGTTACCGACGCGTAGCATGACGGCCGGCGATCGCCATACGTCCACTTCTGCTTCATCTTTTCGTCACCATCACCTCTGGTGACCATGAAAGAAAACCAGACATGTGTGATGACGAACTGATCCCGCCGCAGGCGGACATGACCGAGCGGGAGTGGCTGCGGGCCGGGTCGGAGGCGACGGCCGGGGGGCCGTCGATGCGGACGACGGGGCGCGTTCCGCAGTGGGTGAACCGGCGGACCCTGCTGGGCGGCGCGATGGCCGGTGCGGCGCTCACGGTGCTGCCGTCGCCGGCCCAGTCGCGCGCGTCCGCCGCGCCCCGCCTCGGGGGTCCGGGAGCCTTTCCGTTCCCCGAACACCCCAATGGCAAGGGCGAGTTCGCCGTCCTGGTGACCGGTGACGCGGGGACGGGGGACGAGGCCCAGTACGCGGTGGCGGCCGCCGCCCGGGACCTCTGCCGGACCGAGGGGATCGGCCTCGCGGTGGGCCTCGGCGACAACATCTACGAGAACGGGCCGGAATCCGACGACGACTCGGAGTTCCAGGACAAGTTCGAGAAGCCCAACAGCGGTATCGATGTGCCCTGGCTGATGGTGCTGGGCAATCACGACTGCTCGGGGCTGATCCCCGGCAGCGGCGGCGACCCGTCCCGCGGTGACCGCGAGGTCGCCTATGCCGCCACCTCACGGCGCTGGTACATGCCGAGCCGCTACTACAGCGTGCCGCTGCCCGCCGCCGATCCGCTGGTGGAGTTCTTCGCCATCGACACCATTCCCTGGTCGTCGTATGTGGCCCAGCTCGACCCGCACTACCGCTGGGACGGGCCGTACATGCGCGAGCAGCGGAGCTGGCTGGACGGCGCGCTGCGCGCCTCCCGGGCCCGCTGGAAGGTGGTGATCGGCCACCACCCGTACCTCAACAACGGCAAGCACGGCAGCGCCGGTTCCTACGACGGTTTCGAGATCGGCAACTACACCAGTGGCGTCCACCTCAAGGACATGTACGAGAACGTGGTCTGCGGACGGGCCGATCTGATCCTGTCCGGTCATGACCACACGCTTCAGATCCTGGAGCCGACGGCCCGTACGGGTGGCACCCGGCAGGTGGTGTGCGGTGCGTCGGCCAAGACGGAGGACGGCACGGCACACTTCGGGCACCCGGCGGCCTGGCAGAACTTCTCCGACCACGGCTTCATGGTGCTGAAGGTGTCCGGCGCCCGGCTGACCATCGACGCGTACACCGTCGACGTCGCGACCCGGAAGGCCACCCTGGCCCACCGCACCCGCCAGACCCGGCCGGTGGCGGCCCCGGCCGGAGCGCACGCCTGACATCAGCAGCCGTCCCGGGGGCGCACTCCCGGGACGGCTCATCTCGTACGCCCATCAGGGGGCAGGTGCGGCTGTCCCGCCCGCCGCTTCTAGGGTGTGCCCATGATCGACTCACCGGATCCGCTCGCCCGCATCATGGAACGGGTACCGCCGCCTGTCGAAGCGGTGAACGGCTCCGGCGACTGGGGCGCTGCCGAGCGGGCGCTGGGGACCCCGCTGCCGGATGACTTCAAGCGGGTGGTGGCGGCGTACGGGCGCGGCGACTTCTGGGGCGCGCTCTGCCTGTGCACACCCTTCGGTGACGACAATCCCGTGCGGCTCAGGGCGGATCTCCTGGAGGACTTCGGTCCGTCGCGGGACCGCTGGCCCGAGAAGTACCCCTACCCGCTCTTCCCGGAACCGGGCGGACTCCTCGCCTGGGCGGTGACCGACACCGGAACGCACCTGTGCTGGCTGACGGTTGGGCCGCCCGCCTCCTGGCCGGTGGTCATCTGGTCCCGCGACGACGCCTACGAACGCTTCGACTGCGGAGTCGCCGCCTTCCTCGAAGAGTGGCTCAGCGGCCGCCTCACCTCGGAACTCCTGCCCGCCGACCCGGATCTCGCCCCCTGGTTCGACGCGGCCGTCGACCGCGACCACATCTATCTCCAGCTCGATGAAGGGCCCCTCCCCTACCCCGAACGGCTGCGGATCCTGCGCGAGGCGCTCGGCCCCACCGCGGACCGCGGCTCGTACGAGTACCAGGGCAGCCGACAGGACCACTTCGTCGTCACGGAGACCGGCTGGCAACTGACCTATGAGACGGCCTACGGGCACCAGCTCCGCGTCGCCTTCCCGCCCGCGGACAGCGCACGGGCCCGCGACACGGTGCTCGCCGCCCTCGCCCGCATGGGGTGCGCCGTCCAGTCCGTCTCACCCGTCCACGGCACCTCCTCCTGGGCCTGAAGACACCGGCCACGTGCTGGTGGGCTCGGGGCCGGCGTCGGCGGGTGTCCGGCAGCGTTCAGGGGTGCATACGGGCGCCCTTGAGCACCTTGTCGACCGCGTTGCGCGGTCCGTACACGGCGAGACCCACCAGGTCCAGCCGGTCCTTCGGCACCGCCCGCACCGCCGCGCGGTTGTCCCGGTCGTTGCCGGTGACGAAGAGGTCGGAGGTGAACACCGAACGGGGCAGCGCGCGGGACAGGGCGCGGCCGTGCGCGGCGGTCAGGGTCTCCTTCGTCCCTTCGAAGACCAGGACGGGCTGGCGGAACATCGGCAGATACGGGGTGCCGTCGGCATCGGCGTACGGTTCCCCGATGACTTCGGGGAGCTCGGAGCCGAGGCCGCTGACCAGGAACGCGGTCACATTCAGCCGCTGCCAGGGCTCCAGGTCCTCGCGCAGCAGAACAGCGATCTTGGTCTCGAAACGTACGGCGGGGTTCTCGTTCGTCATGCCTCCGAGACTGCCGCCCGCCCCCTCACCCCTTCTTGTACGTTCTTGGCGTCCTTGCTGGTCAGACCGAGACCGCGGCGGCCGGTCGGGGGCCGGCCGGCGCTCCCCGCCGGCCCGGTCTTCCCCGCGTACCGGAAATGCGGGTCCCGCGGCCCGCGCCTAGGGTGTTCGCATGGCCGCGTTCCGGTGGATATCGGCCCCGGTCAACGGCCCGCGACCGAGGGCGCGAGGGGTGCTCGGCGCGGTGTCGCGGGCTGCCGTCCCGATGCGCCGCCGCCCGCGAGAAGCGGGCCCGCACGTCCCGCGCGGCGGGGTCACGAGGCACGGCACACCATGACCGGCCCGCCCCTGGAACCGTCCGACAAGGACTATGACCCCCGGGCCGACCGGGCGTGGCGGCATGTCGCGGAGGACACCCCCGGGGTGTCGCACCGGGAGCCCATCGGACTGCGTGAGCGGCTCTCCCTCAACCGGATGGGCACCTTCGACTGGGATCTGGACCGCGGTTCCATGGCCTTGGACGCCGGCGCCATGGAGGTCTTCGACCTCCGCCCGGACGAATACGACGGCGCACCGATGTCCCTGGTCACGCGCGTGCCGCCGGAGGAGGGACTGCGGCTCGACGAGGCGCTCTCCCAGGCCCTCCAGGACGGCCACTCGTCGTACGGGGCCTACTTCCGGCTCCAGTGCCGCGACGGGACCCAGCGCTGGACGCATTCGCAGGGGCGGATTCTGCACGACGCGGACGGGAAGCCGTACCGGATCATCGGCATCGTCCGGGAGGCGACCAGCGAGCTGGCGGACTCCGCGCTGCTGCGGTCGCTCCAGCAGGAGCGGCAGCGGCAGACCGTGATGGTGCAGCAGACCACCGCCGCGCTGGCCCGTGCGCTGTCCGTCAGGGATGTGACCCGGGTGCTCACCGGGGCCGGCGGCGCCCGCCGGTTCGGCGCGGACGGACTGGTCCTGGGGCTGGTCGAGAACGACCAGTTCGAGGTCATCGCCACCGCCGGGCTGGAGGGCGAGGTGCCCGACGACATGATGGTGTCACGGCTGGACGACACCCTGCCGCTGGCCGACGCGGCACGCTCCCGGCGGTCCATCTTCCTCAGCAGCCGCGGTGAGCTGATCGCCCGCTATCCGCGGCTGCGCCCGTATACGGACGTGCTGCCGGCGGGCAGCGCGGCGTTCCTGCCGCTGATCGCGCAGGACACCGTCATCGGTGCGCTGGGGCTGTTCAACGCCGAACCGGCGGTGCAGTCGCCGGAGGCCAGGAACCTGGCGCTGGCGCTGGCCGGTGTCGTCGCGCAGTCGGTGCAGCGGGCGACCCTCTTCGATCAGGAGCGGGAGTTCGCGACGGGCCTTCAGGCGACGATGCTGCCGCGCCGGCTGCCGCCCCTCACGGGCGGCGCGGTCACCGTGCGCTACCACCCGGCGAGCGTCGGGCGGGACATCGGCGGCGACTGGTACGACGTGATCGCGCTGCCCCAGGGGCGGACCGGGCTGGTGGTCGGCGATGTGCAGGGCCACGACACCCATGCGGCCGCCGTGATGGGCCAGCTGCGCATCGCGCTGCGCGCCTATGCCAGCGAGGGGCACTCCCCGGAGACCGTGCTGGTGCGGGCCTCCCGCTTCCTGGCCGAGCTGGACACCGAGCGCTTCGCGACGTGTACGTACATCCAGGCCGATCTGGAATCCGGGGCACTGCACCTCGCGCGGGCCGGCCATCTCGGCCCGCTGATCAGCAACAGCTCCCGGCACATCGACTGGCCCGAGGTCCGCGGCGGCCTGCCGCTGGGCCTGGCCACGCACTTCGGGCACGACCACTTCCCGGAGACCCAGCTGTTCCTGGAGCCGGGGTCGACGCTGCTGCTGTGCACCGACGGCCTGGTGGAACAGCCCGGCCGGGACATCTCCGCCGGTATCGACGCGCTGTCCGCGGCGGTCCGCGCCGGGCCCACGGACCTGGAGGCGCTCGCCGACCGGCTGTCGGACCATCTGTGGGCCGATCCCGGCTCGGAGGACGACATGGCCCTCCTGCTGCTGCACCGGCTGCCCGGCCCCGGGGGCGCCACCACCCCGCGGCTGCGGCTGCATGTGCATCAGGCCGATCCGTCGGGCGCCGCGGAGGTCCGCTCCGCGCTGCGCCGCACACTGGACCAGTGGCGGGCGGGCGCCGTGATGCACAACATCGAGGTCGCCGCCTCCGAGCTGATCGCCAACGCGCTGACGCACACCGAGAGCGGCGCCCTGGTCTCCGTGGAGCTGCTGCCCGGCACCCCGCGCCGGATCCGGCTGGAGGTCGAGGACCGCTCCAGCCGGTGGCCACGGCGGCGCAACCCCGGCGAGACCGCCACCTCCGGCCGGGGCCTGATGCTGGTCGAGGCGCTCGCCGACGCATGGGGCGCGGAGCCGCGGGGCGCGGGCAAGGCCCTGTGGTGCGAGTTCGCGGTGCCGGACACGGCGGATCTGACGCACTGAATTCCCGTGCCGGGAAAGCCGATTGGCGGTATCTGGGCTCTGCCGGAGGCCGTCCACCGGCCCTCGGACCACCGGCCGGCCGGACCGTCATCGTCGGGCGACGACATTCTGCGCCGCGGCCGCCGCGGTCCGCCCCGGTCCACGAGGGGCCGAGCCGACCAACCTGGCCGTTGGCCGACTCGGCCTAACCGGAACGTACCCGCTCCCGTCCCCCACGAACCGCTCCGGCAGGCGCACCCGCAGAGGCCAACTCCGTTGTGGCGTCCGGGTTCTCAGTCCTCCGGCCCGTACCACAGCGTCGTCATATTGCAGAACTCCCGCATGCCGTGCCCGGAGAGCTCCCGACCGTAGCCGGAGCGCTTGGCGCCGCCGAACGGGAGGCCCGGGTGGGAGGCGGTCATCCCGTTGAAGAAGACTCCGCCGGCCTGAAGATCGCGGGCCAGCCGGTCCTGTTCGTCGGGGTCCCGGGTCCAGGCGTTGGAACTGAGCCCGAACGGTGTGTCGTTGGCGATCCGCACCGCCTCGTCCAGGTCGGCGACGCGGTAGAGCGTGGCGACCGGCCCGAACGCCTCCTCCTGGTGGATGCGCATCTCGGAGGTGATGCCGGACAGCACCGTCGGCTCATAGAACCAGCCCGCGCGGTGCTGCGGTGGCCGCTGTCCGCCACACAGGGCGGTGGCGCCCTTGTGGACCGCGTCATCGACGAGCTCCTCCAGGTCGGAGCGGCCCTGTTCGCTGGAGAGCGGCCCGACATCGGTGTTCTCGTCCATGGGGTCGCCGACCGTCAGCGCGGCCATACGGCTGGTGAACCGCTCGACGAACGCGTCGTAGACGTCCTCGTGCACGATGAACCGCTTGGCCGCGATACACGACTGCCCGTTGTTCTGGACGCGCGCGGTGACGCCGACGCGGGCCGCCTTGTCGAGGTCGGCGGAGGGGAGCACGAGGAACGGGTCGCTGCCGCCGAGTTCGAGGACGGTCTTCTTGACCTCGTCGCCGGAGACGGCGGCCACCGCGCGGCCGGCCGGTTCGCTGCCGGTGAGGGTCGCGGCGGCGATCCGCGGGTCGCGCAGGATCTCCTCGACGGCGCCGGAACCGATCAGCAGGGTCTGGAAACAGCCCTCGGGGTAGCCGGCACGGCGGAAGAGTTCCTCGATGTACAGGGCGGTCTGCGGGACGTTCGAGGCGTGCTTGAGCAGCCCGGTGTTGCCCGCCATCAGGGCGGGCGCGGCGAACCGTACGACCTGCCAGAGCGGGAAGTTCCAGGGCATCACCGCGAGCACGGTGCCGAGGGGGCGGTAGCGCACCACGGCGCGCCGCGCGCCGGAGTCGCTGACATCGGCGGGGTCGGGGTGCTCATCGGCGAGCAGCGCCTCGGCGTGGGTGGCGTACCAGCGCATGGTCTTGGCGCACTTCGCGGCCTCCGCGCGCGCCTGGGCCAGCGGTTTGCCCATCTCCGTGGTCATGGTGCGGGCGATGCCGTCCTGGTCGGCGTCGAGCAGGTCGGCGGCCGCGAGGAGCAGTTCCCTGCGGCGGGCGAAGCTCGTGGTCCGGTGCTCCTGGAAAGCCTGCTCCGCCCGGACCAGATGATCTTCGATCTCGCCCGCGTTGAGCGCGTCGAAGGTCTTCAGGGTCTCGCCGGTGGCCGGGTTGACCGTGGCGATGGCCATGATCAGCACCTCCTTGATGGTGCGGGGACGTGGTACCCGCGGTATACGGGGCGGAAGTCCGGGCGGCTCCTAGGAGAGCGGCGAAGGGGCCGGGGACGGCTCCGGGACCGGGTCGGGATCGGGTCCGGGCGGACGGGGTATCGGCGACGGTTCCGGCGGTATGGGTTCGGGCGGCGTGGGCGGGACCGGCGGGCCGGGGAGCGGGTCCGGGACGGGGTTCGGCGGTGGGCCCCCCGGATCCGGCGTCGGCTGCGGTTCTCGGTCGAGCGTGCGCTCACTGCACGTATACGGTTGCCGCTGCACTGCGGGCCTCCAGAATGAGACGGCTAGTGGCACATCAGCCCCCGTACCCGAGTTTCGCCCGTCCATGGCCCCGGCGCACGGCGGATTGCCGCGGACGGGTTGCGGACGGGCGGGGCGCGGCGTATATGACCCGATCGGGCGTCGCCGGGCACGCCGGTCACGCCCTACCGTGCGGTCATGCCCATGACGTGGACCGGGACCCGGACGAGGATGAGGACGAGGACGACGCCGCGCCGGGCGGGGACCGGCGGCGGGGTCGGGCGCGTGGCGGTGACGCTGCGGGCGAGGGGCCGCGGCACGGTCTGGGGCCTGGCGCTGCGGGCGAGGAACCGGAGCAGGACCGGGGGCCTGGCGCTGCCGGCGAGGACCCGGACCAGGGCCGGGGCCGGGGCTCTGTCGGGGAGCGCACGACGCAGGCTCGGCGCAGGCGTCGTGGCGCTGCTGTCGGCGGCCGGTGTGGCGCTGGGTGCGCCTGCCGCCCCCGGTGCGGCGGCCGCGCCACCCGCCGTCTCTCCCGGCCCCGGCGGCCCCCTCCCCGCCGCGATGGCCGACACCGGCGGCGGCACCCAGCTCATCACCGCCCGTGCGCGGACCCTGGCCGCCACCACGGGGACCGTGCAGTGGTGGCAGCGGCACAACGGCCGCTGGCGACTGAGGGGTTCGGCACCGGCCCGCTTCGGAGCCGGCGGACTGGCCGAGGGCGGCAGCCGGGTGCAGGGCACCTCGACCACCCCGACCGGCCTGTACGACCTGCCCTTCGGCTTCGGGGCCGCCCCGGCACCGCCCGGCACCACGATCCCGTACCGCAGGGTCGGCGCGCACTCCTGGTGGTGCGAGGACAACGCCTCCGCCTCCTACAACCGCTGGGTGGACCCGCTGCCCCCGGACTGCGCGGCCGCTGAGTCCGAGCGGCTGGCCGGCTACCCGACGCAGTACAGCCGGGCCCTGGTCATCGGCTTCAACTACCACCGCCCGGTGCGCGGCCGCGGAGCCGGAATCTTCCTCCACGTCCACGGGAAGGGCGCCACGGCCGGCTGCGTCTCCGTACCGGCAGGGGCGATGGCGCGCATCCTGTCCTGGGTGCGACCGTCCACGCATCCGCATATGGCCATCGGCACGGCGTCCGGAGCGACGGCGCTGACTCACTACTGACCGGGGGCGCGGGGCGAGGCGTACGGCGGGTAATCGGTCCACCGCGGCACCGAACTCCTGCCCGGCCGGCGGGGTCCGTTGTCCACCTCCCGCCCGCCCAACCGGGTCTGCTGCCCAACTCCCGTCCGCCCAGCGGAAAGTGAGCCCCATGTCCACCCCGACCAGCTCCCGGCTCCGGATCGGCATCGGCGGTATGGCCATCGAGTCCAGCCAGTTCTGCCCGCACCGTTCGGCCTACGACGACTTCCGCGTCACCCGGGGGCGTGCACTGCTGGACCGCTACACCTGGACCCGGCCGGACAGCGATCCGGCCGGGCTGGTGGAGTGGGTACCGCTGGTGCATGCCGTCGCGGTGCCCGGCGGGCCGGTCGAGAGTGCCGCCTACGACCGCATCAAGGACGAACTGACCGGCCGGATCCGGGAGACGGGCCCGCTGGACGGGCTGGTGTACGACATCCACGGCGCCATGAGCGTGGTCGGACTGGACGACGCGGAGGCCGATCTCACCGCCGCGGTACGGGCCGCGACCGGCCCCGGCACACTGATCTCGGCCTCCATGGATCCGCACGGCAACGTCTCGCGCCGTTTCGCCGAGCACCTCGATCTGCTCACCGCACACCGTATGGCCCCGCACGAGGACGCCTGGGAGACCCGGGAGCGGGCCGCCCGCAAGCTCGTCGAACGGCTGGTCCGCGGGCTGGGCCGCCCGTACCGGGCCTGGGTGCAGATTCCGGTCCTGCTGCCCGGTGAGAAGACCAGCACCCGGCTGGAACCGGCCGCTTCGCTCTACGGGCGGCTGGCCTCGGTCGAGGCGCTCGACGGGGTCGTGGACGCGGCGATCTGGGTGGGCTACGCCTGGGCCGACGAGGCACGCTGCCGGGCCGCCGTGGTGGTCACCGCGGACGATCCCGAACTCGCCCTGGCGCAGGCCGGATCGCTGGCCCGCGCGTACTGGGACGCACGCCGCGACTTCGTCTTCGCCGGCCCGACCGGGGACGCCGACACCTGCATCGCCCGCGCCGTCGCCTCCTCCGCCCGCCCGTTCCTGATCAGCGACTCCGGCGACAACCCCACGGCCGGCGGCGCCGGGGACCTCGCGTACATGCTCGGCCGCCTGCTGGCCGACGAGGACCTGTCGAGCGGCCGGGTCACGGCGCTGCACCCGGGCATCACCGACCCCGAGGCCGTCGCCGTCTGCTGCGCCGCCGGGGTCAGCGCCGAGGTCACGCTCAGCGTGGGCGGCCGGTTCAGCGCGGGCACCGGCCCACACGCCGCACCGTACGTGCTCACCGGCACGGTCACCGCCGTGGACGAACCGGCGGGCCCGGACTCCGGCGCGCCGGGCGGGAGTCCGGCCCACGACGGCGGCGGCCGGTCCGCGGCCGTCACCTGCGGCGGGGTGACGGTCGTGCTGACCGAGCGCCGGAAGCCGTTCCACACCCGCGCGGACTTCGGCGTTCTGGACCCGCTCGCCTACGACCTGGTGGTCGTCAAGATCGGTTACCTGGAACCCGAGCTGTACGAGATGGCCGCGGACTGGCTGCTCGCCCTCACCCCGGGCGGCGTCGACCAGGACCTCCTACGCCTCGGACACCACCGCGTACGGCGTCCCCTCTACCCCTTCGATGACGAGGGCTTCGAGGAACCGGAATTGCATCCGGTGCTTCTGTAGGGGCGCCGCCGGGGGTACCCCCACCGGGCGCTCGACGGGGCGCGTCCTGGCATACGGGGCCCTCACGGCTGTGGGTCGCGGGCGTCGTAGCGGGCGAAGGCGCGGCGGGCGAGGCCGAGCGCCGTGACGGTCAGGATGCAGGCCAGGCCGCCGCCGATGACCGCGGCGGCCGGGGAGGTCAGGTCGGCCGCGGAGCCGGCGAGGAAGTCGCCGAGGCGTGGGCCACCGGCCACCACCACGATGAAGACACCCTGGAGCCGGCCGCGCATCGCGTCCGGTGTCGCCGCCTGAAGCATGGTGCTGCGGAAGACCATCGAGACGGTGTCCGCGCAGCCGGCCACGGCCAGGAAGAACAGCCCCAGCCACAACTGCCGGGAGAGCCCGAAGCAGGCGATGGCCGCGCCCCAGGAGGCCACCGCGATCAGGATGGCCAGACCGTGCCGGCGGATCCCGCCGAGCCAGCCGGAGAACAGCCCGCCCAATACGGCGCCCACCGCGGGCGCGGCGACCAGCAGGCCGACGGTCTTGGCGTCCCCGCCGAACCAGAGCACCGCGACCGCCGGGAACAGTGCGCGCGGCTGGGCGAGCACCATCGCCGCCAGGTCGGAGAAGAACGTCATCCGCAGATTCGGACGGGTGGCGAGAAAGCGCAGGCCGTCCAGTACGGAGGCCCGGCGCCGCGGCCCCTCCCCCTGGTCGGGCCGCATGGACGGCAGCCGCCACATCGCGTAGAGCGAGCCGCTGAAGGCCACCACGTCGATCAGATACGCGGTCTGATAGCCCCACAGCCCCACGATGACCCCGCCCAGCATCGGCCCGCCCATCAGACCGAGGTTGCCGGTCAGGGAGTTGAGGGCGTTGGCGGCCGGCAGCTGCTCGGTGGGCAGCAGCCGCGGGATCATCGAGCTGCGGGCCGGTGAGTTCATCGCGAAGCAGACGGCCTGGCAGGCGACGACGGTGTAGAGCAGCCAGACCCGGTGGTACCCGGCCAGCGCGGCGGCGGCCAGCACCAGGGACATCACGGTCGCGCCCAGGGCGCTGTAGAGGCCCAGTTTGCGGCGGTCGACGGTGTCGGCGATGGCGCCGCCGTACAGCCCGAAGATGACCAGCGGCACCAGGGAGCACAGACCCACCAGGCCGACCGAGAAGGTGGAGTGGGTGATGGCATAGACCTGGAGGGAGACCGCGAGTGCGGTCATCTGCTGGCCCATCCAGGAGATGGTGTTGCCACACCAGAGACGGCGGTAGTCCGGGGAGGTGCGCAGCGGGGTCAGATCGGCGAATATCCGGGAGCGCAGCGGTATTTCGCCCTTTTCGGAGGTCGTTGTAGGGGGCACGCGGCAGTAAAGCACGTGACGGGGGCGCGAGGGGCGCCGGGGCGGGAAGAGGCGCTCCGGCCGCTTGCCCCTTACGGCCGGAGCGTACGGGCGGTCCCCCTCACCACCGCCACCGAGTGGCCGCGGCGATCTCCTCCGGCTCGCAGCCGGCGAAGTGGGCCTCCTCGGCGCGCCGGACGGCGAGGACCGCACCGTGCAGGACCTCGCCCATCGCCTCGTACAGCGGGGCGGACTTCTCCAGCCGGTCGGCCGCCTCGGTGAGGGTGGCGGGGAGCCGTACGATGCCGCGCCGGGCGCGTTCGCGGACGCCGAGGGTGCCGGGGTCGCCGGCGTGCGGGGCCGGCAGCTGGGCCGCGGTCTCGATGCCGTGCAGCCCCGCGGCGAGGACCGCGCCGACCGCGAGATACGGATTGGCGGCGGCGTCGAAGGTCTTGACCTCGGCATGGCCGCCGTCCGCGTCGTCGGGGGCGCCGGTGATCAGGCGCAGCGCCGCCTCCCGGTTCTCCACGCCCCAGCACTGGTAGACGCCGGCCCAGTGCGAGGGCTGAAGCCGCAGATAGCTGGCGGGCGAGGGGCAGCCGATGGCGAGCAGGGCGGGCAGCGCGTTCAGGACGCCGCCGAGGAAGGCCACCGCGTCCGGTGCCAGGCCCCATGAGGCGTCCGGCGTGCGGTGCAGGCTGCTGCCGCCGCGGTACAGACCGAGGTGGAGGTGGCAGCCGTTGCCGACCTGTCCTGCGACGAACGACGGGGCGAAGGAGGCACGCAGGCCGTGCCGGACGGAGACGGCGCGGACGGTCTCGCGGACCAGCACCACGTCGTCGGCGGCGCGGACGGGATCGGCCGGGGCGGTGGTGACCTCGAACTGGCCGGGCGAATACTCGGGGTGGAGCTGGAGGACGTCGATGCCCTGGACGGCCAGCGCCTCGGTGACATCGCGGAGGTAATCGGAGAGTTCCACGACCCGGGTCATGCCGTAGGCGGGGCCCGCGCAGGGGTAGTCGAATGTCTCGTCCGGGCCGGCGGCGGCCGGGTGGGGCCCGTCCGGGGCGCGGGTGACCACCCATTCCGTTTCGAAGCCCATCCGCAGCTCCAGCCCGGCAGCGGCGGCCCGCTCCACCATCCGCCGGGCGAACTGCCGCTGGCAGGCGGGGTGCGGCCGGCCGAGCTGGTCGTAGCGGTCCGCCGGGGCCCAGGCCCAGCCGGGCTGGGCGGCGAGTACGGTGACGCGGTCCAGGTCGGGGAAGAGCCGCAGGTCACCGTCGGGCCCGCCGAGGTGCTCGGATTCGGTGATGGCGTCGTCGGAGGTGAAGACGTCGAATACGGGCGACATCCCGACGCCGCGCTCCGCGGCAGCCGGGAGCCGTTGCGCCGGAATGGTCTTGACGCGGGTGATGCCTGCGTTGTCCACCCAGGTCAGCGCCACGTTCCGGACGCCTTCCGCCTCCAGACGCGCCGCCAACTGGCGGGCTTCCTCGCGCTGTTCCGCAGCCCGCGTTCCCATAGAGCCGTCCTCACTCGACCGTGCCGAAGCCTCGGCACCCGTGCCCGCTGATCGCCCTTCCCGGTGCGCCTCGGCGCCGACCGGTCAGGAGCAGTTGAACTCGCACCATACGCACTTTCCACTGCCGCGCGGTTCCACACCCCAGACGTCCGCCAGGCGGTCCACGAGGAGCAGACCGCGGCCGGAGACGCCGGCCTCGCCCGGTTCGCGGCGTCGCGGCAGGCTGCTGGAGTGGTCCTCGACCTCCAGCCGCAGCAGCCGCCCGACGCTGTGCGGCATACGGATGTTGACCACGGCCTCGCCGTCGGTGTGCAGCAGCGCATTGGTGATCAGCTCGTCGGCGACCAGTTCGATCTCCTCGGCACGGTCCGCCGCGCCCCAGGCGCGTACCGCGGCCCGGATCATGTGCCGGGCGGCGGAGAGTCCCTCGGGGTCGGCCGGCGCGATGTGCTGGCGGAACCGTCCGACGATGTCGTGTGTCGGAGCGCCCAGCCGGCGCAGCAGCAGCAGCGCCATATCGTCCTCACCGGTCCGGTCGCCCGCCGATTCGCAGAGCCGGTCGGCGAGTTGCTGGACGTCCTGGGGGCCGTCGCGGACCTCTCGGGCCAGCTCCCGCATCCCGATGTCGAGGTCGGTGCCAGGCTGTTCGACGACGCCGTCGGTGCACAGCAGCAGGGTGTCGCCGGGGGCGAGCTGGACGGTGGTGACCGGGTAGTCGAGCCGCCGGAATTCGGAGGAGATACCGAGCGGCAGCCCGCCGGCCACCGGCAGCCGGCGGCAGAGGCCCTCGGCGTGCCGCAGCAGCGGGTCGATATGGCCGGCCCGGACGATCCGGGCCGAGCCGGTGCTCAGGTCGGCGTCGACGTAGGTGCAGGTGGCGAAGCGGTCGGTGTCCAGTTCGTTGAGGAAGGCGGAGGCGCGGCCCATGACGGTGGCGGGGGCGTGCCCCTCGGCGGCGTAGGCGCGCAGCACGATCCGCAGCTGGCCCATGAGAGCCGCGGCCTGGGTGTCATGGCCCTGGACGTCGCCGATGACGGCGGCGACCCGGCCGTCGGGCAGCGGGATCACGTCGTACCAGTCGCCGCCGATGTCCCGGCCCATCCGGGCGGAGCGATAGCGGACGGCGATCTGGGCGCCGGGGATGCCGGGGATCCGGCGCGGCAGCATGGCCTGCTGGAGGCCGGCGGCGAGATCGTGCTCCTGGTCGTAGAGCATGGCGCGGGCCAGACTCTGCGCGATGCTGCTGCCGAGCGCCACCAGGACGTTGCGCTCCTGGTCGCGGAAGTCGCTCTCCCGCTCGAAGAACAGACCGATCACCCCGATCGGACGGCCCTGTGCGATCAGCGGCAGATAGGCGGCGGAGTTGACGTTCAGCGGCTCGATGGCCGGCCACAGCCGGGGGTAGTTGTGCCGGAATTCCGCGCGGCTGCACACATAGCGCGGGGTGAGCGTGCGGACGACTTCGCTCATCGGGAATTCGTCGCCCACCCGCGTGTATTCGAGGTCGGGCACAAAGCTGCCCGCCTTGCCCTCGGAGATCAGCCGGATGCGTCCCGCCTCGACCAGGCCCAGAATCACGTTCTCCGCGCCCAGCCGGCTCAGCCCCTGCTCATCGGCGAGCACCGCGATCACTTCACCGACCGTCCTGGCGTGGGCCAGGGCGGCGGTGGTGCGCTCGACGACGCTGGTGTGCCGCCGGCGCTCCTCATCTCCGGCGAGCCGCTCCGCCGCGTGGGTGTATTCGTGGCTGGCGTCGCGGACCACCCCGATGATCCTGCGCGGCCGGCCGGTGCTGTCCCGGCGGATGCTGCCCTGGCTGTGCGTCCAGCGCAGCTCACCGTCGCGCAGCCGGACCCGGAAGTAGGCGCCGTAGGAGTCGCTGCCGTCCTTGAGCGCCCGGGCGACCAGGGCGTCGAGACGGGCCGCCTCATGGGCCGGGACACGTGTGTTGAGGGTGGCCGGGCGGTCGTCGTACTCCCCAGGGAGCATGTCGAAGACCTCGAGGGCGGGCGGGTCCATATGCATCAGCCCGCTGTCGAGGTCCCAGTCGAAGCCGCCCATGCCGTTGAGGGCCAGGGTCAGGTCCGGGTGGGCGGGCCAGTCGTCCGGCACCGACACGGTGGGCCGCTTCGCTCCCCGGTCAGCCATGTCGTCACTTTGCCACATTCACCCGGATTGCGGCGTCCCCAGACCATTTATCCGCGATCATCGCGGCAGCGGTCGCCACGTCGCTGACTCCACTCTCAGGTTGCCCGCACCACCGCACCCTGGGCCCAGCTGTACCAGGCCAACACACCTGCACCCGCCACCCCGCCCGTTGCGATGTTCTCAACGCGCTGTTACGGTCCCGGACCATGGAGGACACCCCCGGAGACCGGGTCACCGACGAGGCCGGAGAGGTCACGGACCGTGTCCGGCAGGTGATCGGCCGGCTCGGATGCAGCCAGCGCGAGTTCGCCCGCCGGATCGTGATGGACCCCTCGAAACTGTCCAGGTCACTGGGTGGCACCCGGCGTTTCACGCTGGCCGAGATCGTGCGGATCGCGGATATCGGGGCGGTCGACACCGGCTGGCTGCTCGGCGCCCCGGAGCGGCCAGCGGCGCCGGCCGGCCGCGAGCCGGCCGCCGTGCCCGAGGGCGGCCGGCCGCTCCAGCTCGTGCGGGAGACCGTCCGGCTGATCGCCGAGCACGGCTTCCACGGCGTACGGGTCACCGATATCGCCGCCGCCTGCGGCACCAGCCCGGCCGCCGTCCACTACCACTTCCCCGGCCGCGACGAGCTGCTGGAAGCGGCGGTGCGCTGGTGCATGGACGAGGACACCGCCCGCCGCGCCGCGGAGTCGGCCGCGGCCCCCGACGCACATGCCGAGCTGCTCCAGCTGATCGCGCTACAGATCCCGCGCACCGGGCAGCAGCGCCGCCAGTGGCTGGTCTGGCTCGATCTGTGGGCCGAGGCCGCCCGCTCCACCGCCGTGGGGCGGCTGCACGAGCACTACTACCGGCAGTGGCGCACCACCGTCGCCGAGGTCGTACGCCGCGGCGTCGACCAGGGCGTCTTCCGCACCGTCGATCCGGAGTTCACCGCGCTCCGGCTGACCGCACTGATCGACGGCCTGGCCACTCAGGTGCTCGCCACCGCTCCGGACAGCACCGGCCCCGACACCATGCACACCGCACTGCTGGCCTTCGTGGAGAGCGAACTCACCCCCGCCCCCACGGTCTGACGCCGTTTCCCGCCGAGCCCGAGGCACCCACCCCCGTAGAAGGGACCCCCGTGAACCACGAGGTCATCATCACCTGCGCGCTCACCGGCGCCGGCGACACCGTCCGCCGCTCCCCGCACGTCCCGGTGACGCCCGAGCAGATCGCCGCGTCGGCCGTCGAGGCGGCGGCCGCGGGCGCCGCGGTGGTGCACATCCATGTCCGCGACCCCGGCACCGGCGAGCCGTCGCGCGACCCGCGGCTGTACGCCGAGGTGGTGGAGCGGATCAAGGAGACCGGCACCGACGTCGTCATCAACCTCACCGCCGGCATGGGCGGCGACCTGGTGATCGACCCCGACCGGCCGCTGCGGCAGCTGCCCGGTACGGACCTGGTGAGCGGCCTGGAGCGGCTGCCGCACGTCGAGGAACTGCTGCCCGACATCTGCACCCTGGACTGCGGCTCGCTCAACTTCGGCGACGGCTCCAACCTCTATGTCTCCACCCCCGACATGCTGCGGGCGGGCGCGAAGCGCATCCAGGAGCTCGGCGTACGGCCCGAGTTGGAGATCTTTGACACCGGTCAGCTGTGGTTCGCCAAGCAGTTGCTGGCCGAGGGGCTGCTGGACGACCCGACCGTCTTCCAGCTGTGCATGGGCATCCCGTGGGGCGCACCGGCCGACCCGGGGGTACTTCAGTCGATGGTGCACATGCTGCCCGAGGGTGCCCGGTGGGCGAGCTTCGCGCTCGGCCGGATGCAGATGCCGTGGGTCGCCCAGTCGATCCTGCTCGGCGGGCATGTGCGGGTGGGCCTGGAGGACAACCTGTACCTCAGCAAGGGCGTCAAGGCCACCAACGGGCAGCTCGTCGAACGCGCCGTCCAGATCACCGAGTTGCTCGGCGCCACGGTCGCCACTCCCGACCGGGCACGCGCCCTCCTGGGCCTGAAGCCGCGCACCTGACCCGCCACCACACTCCCCCGTTTCCCGTCCCCTTCCTCCCGCCACCTGGAGCCGCTCCCTCATGCCGGAAACCACCCCTGCCCCCTGCGCCCCCGAGGACGTACGCCGCGTCGCCTGTATCGGCGCCGGAGTGATCGGCGGCGGCTGGGTAGCCCATTTCCTCGCCCGCGGCTACGACGTCACCGCCTGGGACCCGGCCGCGGACGCCGAGGACCGGCTGCGCCGCCTGGTGGCCGCCGCCTGGCCCGCGCTGGAACAGATAGGTCTGGCCGACGGCGCCTCGCAGGACCGGCTGACGCTCGCCCCCACCCTCGGCGAAGCGGTCGCCGAGGCCGACTTCGTCCAGGAAAGCGCCCCCGAGAAGCTGGAGTTGAAGCGCTCCCTGCTCGCCGAGCTGGCCGCCGCCACCCGGCCGGGCGTGGTCATCGCCTCCTCCACCTCGGGCTACCCGATGACCGATATGCAGACGGCGGCCGAGCACCCCGGCCGCCTCGTCGTCGGCCACCCCTTCAACCCGCCGTACCTCATCCCGCTGGTGGAAGTCGTCGGCGGCGAGCGGACGGACCCCGAGGCCGTCGCCTGGGCCTCCCGTTTCTACGACGTGGCGGGCAAATCCGTGATCACCATGGACCGCGAACTGCCCGGCTTCATCGCCAACCGCCTCCAGGAGGCACTCTGGCGCGAGGCGCTCCACATGGTCGCCAACGGCGAGGCCACGGTCGAGGACATCGACGCCTCGATCACCGAAGGGCCCGGCCTGCGCTGGGCGTTCATGGGCCCCTGCCTGACCTTCGCACTGGCCGGCGGGGAGGGCGGAATGGCCCATATGCTCGACCACTTCGGCCCGTCCCTGAAGTCGCCGTGGACCCGTCTGGAGGCGCCCGAGCTGGACCGTGCGCTGCGCGACGCCATGGTCGACGGCTGCCGGGAGGCCGCGGGCGACCGTACGTACGCGGATCTGGTCGCCGCGCGCGACCAGGGCGTCATCGACGTCCTCCGCGCCACGGGCCGGCTAGGGAGCACCCGCCGATGACCGTGACCGACAACACCACGGATGGCCTGCCCCTCTTCCGCCAAACGGTCCGGGACGAGTGGATCGACTACAACGGCCATCTCAGCGAGGCCTACTACGTCCTGATCTTCGGCTTCGCGACCGACGCCCTGATGGACGCGGCCGGCCTCGACGCCGCCTACCGGGAGCGCACCGGCTGCTCCCTGTACACGGTCGAGGCCCATGTCCGCTATCTCCGCGAGGTCGCCCGCGACAGTCAACTCACCGTCCGTACGACGGTGTTGGGCGTGGACGGCAAGAAGCTCCGACTGGTCCATGAGATGTTCGCCGGGAAACTCTCCGGCGAACCGGTGGCCACCGAGGAGCTGTTCGCCCTGCACATCGACCAGGCCACCGGACGCTCGGCCCCGATGCCCCCGACGGCCCGCGAGCGCCTCACCGGCCTCATCGCACCGGCGCCGGAGTGGGCGGGGCGCGGTATCCGCGAGGTGTGAGGCGGCGACGGCGCGCGGACGGGCGCGGCGGACGCGGGGGAACGTCTTCAGAGGGGACGGCCGATCTGGAGGTGTATGCCGTCATCGGGGGAGACAGAGTCTGCTGCCGTCTTCACCCTGAACTTGACCGTCTTGAAGGGTGCCGACTTACTGACGCGAAGGGTGCCGTTGCCGTCACTCGGTGGGCCATTGAACTGTTGGCCTATGACTACGGTCGTGCCCTGAAGCGTGAGACGCTCATCGCCGCTGACCTTGGTGACAGTCGTACCCGGCTCGGGAAACGTCATGATCGAGCCAAGTGAGGACAGGTCAAAGATAATGTCCTGGACCTCGGTTTCGAATTGGACGATGAACTCCTGCTCCTCGCGCCTGCTCCTGAGTTCCACGGCGTCCGACGCGGGCAGCGGCGGGGTGAACACGCTCGCCGTTCCGAAGTCGGTGTGCTCATTGTCGGTGTTCACTTGCCCCACCGACGGGGACGGCCCCGACGGCCCGGTGATCGTCACCTTACGGCCGCCCAGTCTCCCGGTGGCCATTCGGTCACTGTCGCGCGACGTCCAGTCAACGAACTCGAACCGCGTTGTCCTACCGATCTGGAGGTGTATGCCGTCATCGGGGGAGACAGAGTCTGCTGCCGTCTTCACCCTGAACTTGACCGTCTTGAAGGGTCCCGACTTACTGACGCGAACGGTGCCATTGCCGTCACTCGGTGGGCCATTGAACTGCTGGCCCGTCACCACGGTCGTGCCCTGAAGCGTGAGACGCTCATCGCCGCTGACCTTGGCGACAGTCGTACCCGGCTCGGGAAACGTCATGATCGAGCCAAGTGAGGACAGGTCAAAGATAATGTCCTGGACCTCGGTTTCGAATTGGACGATGAACTCCTGCTCCTCGCGCCTGCTCCTGAGTTCCACGGCGTCCGACGCGGGCAGCGGCGGGGTGAACACGCTCGCCGTTCCGAAGTCGGTGTGCTCATTGTCGGTGTTCACTTGCCCCACCGACGGGGACGGCCCCGACGGCCCGGTGATCGTCACCTTACGACCACCCAGTCTCCCCGTGGCCATTCGGTCACTGTCGCGCGACGTCCAGTCGACGGCTATGAGAGCTTCCGCTGCCATCACTTGCTGTTCGGTTGCCATATTCCGGCCCTCCCGACGATCTGGTTCATCTGAACCAGAGAGTTCGCCCTGGAGGCCCCAGGTATAGATGGACCCAAGACCGGTCTCACCAAGGCGCTTCGCCAACAGCCGCGCTCGCAACAGCCTCTCAAGGGGAGCGGTTTGTTGCTCCGGAGCCGAAGGAAAACCCGCTGTCGTGCGTCTCTCCCAGGCTAGCCGAAAAAGAAATTCGCGCCCCCTCGGGCATGCACCTCATGAGGGCGGTTCGTACCGCTCGACAACCTGCCAAAACCGGCTTCCTACGGCCGGCTTCCACATCATCAACACGTCGCGGTCCGAGCCCGTGCGTCAAGATGCAGACCAGAGACTCCGGACATACGGTCGTGGGTAAGGCGCTCAGGCCAGGTCTCTGTAGACGGCACCTTCGACAGCCGCTGCGGCCCATCAGGCACCGTGCCTGCACCACGACGCAGGCTCACAGTTCCCTCTTCCTGTCCTATGGTCAGCGCGCTTGGCCGAAGAGGCCACCAGGTGGTCCTGTCATGGCAGATCGTCACTTCCACACCCCGATATGTCCGGCCTGGCCCTGGGCCGGGCCGGACAAGCGAGCCTTTATAGATCGGGGCTGGTGCAGTTTCGCCCACAGATTTTCTTCCTGCGGCAAAGCAGCACAGTCAGCGACCTGAATCCTGAGTTCGCGGTGGCCTCGCACGACCACACCTTCATGGTTGATTCGTTCAGCCTTGTCGGCGGCGGCTTCGATGGAGAATCTCTGGTCGGAGGAGTCGGCATCCCGGACGGCACCCCGGGACCTGAGGAATGAGGGCCGTACACCAGGAGGAGACATGAGCCTGACCATGCTGGTGCAGAACATGGACGACTGGTGCGGGACACCCGCGCCCGGCCACCCGCCCCGCCCGCCGTGGCTGCGCGACATCCTCACTGCGGTGGTCATGGCCGAGCTCTCGGCCAACATGAACGGTGCTGACGAGCGCCGCTCCTTGTACCTCGCCGCCGCTCGCCTCTACGAAACCGCGGCCGAGAAAGTGGCTCTCAACCCCCAGCCGCTGCCCCCGTTGGAGGAGTAGGCCTCCTGGACGTTGTGTCACCGAAGTTGGTCACCGAAGGTCAGGGCGCCGCGAGCGACTGTCGTTTTATTTGGTGAGGCGACGGTGGCTCGTGGGCTGTGGCTATGCCGACGAAGGCGAGGAAGTGGTCGGCTTCGCGCTCGTGGCGGCGGTGGAGTCGGCGGCCGCCGGCGAGCCGGGAAACGGTCCGCTCGACGGCCCAGCGGTGGCGGCCGAGCCGCTGCGAGGACGACACGGTGGAGCCGGCCCAGGCCCGGTCTCGGCTCCACTGGCCGAAACGTCGGGCCATCTCAGCCCCGCCCCGTCCCGCTCCCTCCCGGTGCGATGCTGGACCGGGAGGGAGCCGCCTCCCCCGCCCACCGAAGGGAAGTGACCATGAGCACCACCCGAGGCCACCGCATCGACGTCGAAGAAGGGACCGACCACGTCCGCGTCGAGATCGGCGGACAGCTGATCGCCGAGAGCCGACGCCCGCTGCTGCTCTCCGAGACCGGCTATCCGGTGCGCTACTACCTCCCTCCCGAGGACGTACGCACCGAGCTGCTCGCCCCGTCCGCGACGCATACCGTCTGCCCCTTCAAGGGCACAGCCTCCTACTGGTCGCTCGCCGGCGGTCCGGAGGACATCGTCTGGGCCTACCCCGAGCCACATCCCGAAGTCGCCCGGATCAAGGACCATTTCTGCTTCTACGAGGTCGAGTTGGTCTGAGTCGTGGCACCCCGGCGCCCCCACCCGGGGGGAATAGGAAAGAAACCTAACAATGGCCGCGCGCCCGCCAATACGGCAACGCACCCGCCCCCCGGCGACGCCGACCCGCCCACACGGCGCACAATCGAAACCGTGAATGACGCGGACAGCCCCCACGAGCAGCCCCTCCCGTCCCGCCCGTCCGGCCCGTACCGGGCGGTCGACGAAGGCGGTGATCCGGCCTGCTGGCTGGACCAGGTGTGTGACGCCTGCGGCCGGATCAGAGAACGGCCCGGCAGTGCGGTCTGCGAGCACTGTGGGGCCGGGGCGGAAACAGGCGGCGAGGGCACGGGCGACGGCACCGGCTCCGGCTCCGGCTCCGGCTCCGGCTCCGGCTCCGGCGGGGAGGAAAGCAGCGGCGGGGCGGGCGGGGGCGGGACCGGGGCGCCGGGCGCATCCCCGGCCCCGACCCCGACCGGGAATCGCGGCGGGCCCGACCCCGCCGGGCCGCGCCGCCGGGACCGTGACGAGGAAGGGCGGGCCCGTAGCGCCCGCCCGCGTGACGGGCTCGGCCGGCCGCTGCCGTACGGCTCCCCCGGCGTGGCCCGGCAGCCCGAGGGCGTGCCCCGGACGCCCGCGCAGTCGCTGACCGAGGCACAGCAGCTGCTCGACGGCGGGATGCCGTTCCACGCCCATGAGGTCCTGGAGGACGCCTGGAAGACGGCGCCGGAGTCGGAGCGCGAACTGTGGCGGGGGCTCGCCCAGCTCGCGGTGGGTCTCACCCATGCGGCACGTGGCAACACCGTGGGCGGAACGGCGCTGCTCGACCGGGGCGCGAGGGCGATCGCACCGTATGCGGACACGGCCCCCTACGGGATCGACATCGCGGGACTCATGGCCTGGGCCCAGGAACTGACCGGACGGCTGACCGGCTCCGGATCCGTACCGGCGGCGGAGACCGCGCCCCGGCTGCGGCGACAGGAGACATGACCGAAAAGCGCCGCACGGGGGTCCAGGGTCGGCCCGACCCACCGGAGACCCCTAGGTCACGCCCCTAGGTGCCGCACTCATGCTCCCCAGGGGACCGAGAGCGCCGGGCTCCGCCGGGACGCGCGGAGCCGTCGTCGCTGTCGTACCCCACCACGGGCCACCGCCCCGGCGGGCCTACGCGGTCCCTCCCCTCCGGCCACTGCGGTTGCGGGCCTGCCGCCATCGAGCGAGCAGGGGGCCCAAGCCGAGTGCCGCGACGCCGGCGCCGCCCACCCCGAGGACGAGGGTGGTGCGCCAGGGGGCGCCGCCGCGGGCTTCCGCTCCGGTGACCTCGGCAGCCACCGGGCGCATCGGGCCGGCGGCGTCATCGGCGGCGCGAACGGCGTGCAGGGTGCCCACCGGCTGGGCCGTACCGGCGGTGCGGAAGCCCCAGTCCAGCAGGGCAGCGGCTTCCTTGTAGACGCCGTTGTACTCCTGCGACTGGGGGTTCAGGACGGTGACCAGGAGGGTGCGGCCGTTCCGGCGCGCGGCGGCGATCAGGGTGTTGCCGGCCTTGCTGGTGTAGCCGTTCTTGACGCCGATGATGCCGGGGTAACGGGGCATCCCGTGCGAGCCGGCCAGCAGACGGTTGGTGTTCTCGATCTGTGTGGCGCCGCCCGCGCCGGGGAACGTGGCGCGGGTGGTGGCGCAGTAGCGGGCGAAGTCCTCGTTGGCGAGCCCGGCGCGGGCGAAGACGGTCAGATCGTGGGCGGAGGACACCTGACCGGGCGCGTCATAGCCGTCCGGGGACTTGACGGTGGTGTCGCGTGCGCCGAGCTTCCGGGCGGTCTCCTGCATCTCCTCCGCCGTGGTCCGCCAGCCGCCGTTCATCGAGGCCAGCACATGCACCGCGTCGTTGCCGGAGCGCAGGAAGACCCCGCGCCAGAGGTCGCCGACGGTGTAGCGGCGGCCCTGCCGGACGCCGACGACACTGCTGCCGGCCCCGACCCCCGCGAGGTCGGCGGAGCTGACCCGGCGTACCGTGCCCGCCGAGAACTTCGGCAGGACGGTGACCGCGAACAGCGTCTTGAGGGTGCTTGCCGGGGCGAGCTTGCGGTGCGGGCTCTTCGCGGCCAGCACATTGCCGGTGTCCGCGTCCGCCACCATCCAGGACAGCGCGCTCAGGCCGCTGGGCAGCCGCGCCGTGCCGGGGTCGGTGGGCGCCTGTACCCCGGCGGCGGGCTGACGGGCCGTCGCCCCGTTGGCCGCGGCCGGTATGGATGTGAGCGAGACACCGGCGACGGCGATCAGCGCCACCGCACCGGCCTTCCTGGACACACGCGCGTCAATTGCCATGCCGTCACGCTAAGAAGCGGTGCCGCGGACCGCAGCGCGGTTGAGCCAGTCGGCTCAGGGCCGCGCCGAAGCACCGGGTGTGTCGCAACTGCAACAGGTGCAAAGAAGGACCCGCCCGGTGCGACGGGGGATGCACACCGGGCGGGTCTCAGGAACCTTTCTACCGCATGAGCGAACGGTTATGCCTCAAAAACTTGTTCGTTTGCCGATTACCAGGTGACGGGCAGCGAAATCAGGCCACGCGCCCGCAGCGCCCGACGATGCCGCAAATCACCACGCGGGATGGCCAGTCGCAGCTCCGGGAAGCGGCCGAGGAGCGCATCGAGCGCGGTGACGGCTTCCAGCCGGGCCAGCGGAGCACCGAGACAGTGATGGATGCCGTGCCCCATTCCGAGGTGCCCGGAGAGGTCCCGGCCGCGGTCCAGCGCGTCCGGTTCAGGGAAACGCGCGGGGTCGCGGTTCGCGGACGCGATCGACAGCAGCACGCTCTCCCCGGCCGGGATCCGTACGCCGCCGATCTCCATGTCCTCCATGGGGAAGCGACGGATCGCCACCGGATACGGGTTGTCGAAGCGGAGGAACTCCTCCACAGCCGTCGGCAGTTCGGCCGGATTGCGTTGCAACTGCCGGAGCTGGTCCGGGTGATCGAGCAGGGCGAGCACCGCATTGCCGATGAGATGGGCCGTGCTCTCGTATCCGGCGAAGAGAATGAGGAAGGCGAGCGAGGTCAGTTCGTCCTCGGTGAGCCGGTCGTCCTGCTCGCCGGGGGCCGCCTCGTCGCGCACCGCGATCAGATCCGAGAGCAAGTCGTCGCCCGGTTCCGCGCGCTTGGCCGCGATCAGTCCGGTGTAGAACTTCAGCATCGCCCCGATCGCCTCCTTCATCAGCTCCGGCCGGCTCGGGTCCGGGGTGATGAGGGCGTCCGACCAGGCCAGGAAATCGGGGCGGTCACGGTGCGGAATGCCCAGCAGATCGCAGATCACGGCGATCGACAGCGGCCCGGCGTAGTCGGCGATCAGCTCCGCGCGGCCGCGATCCGCCATCGCGTCCAGCAGTTCGTCGGCGACCCGCCGTGCGGGCGCGCGCAGCGCCTCGACCCGGCCCGTGGTGAAGCCCTTGACCACCAGCCGGCGCACCCTGGTGTGGTCCGGTGGGTCCATGTTCAGCAGATTCGCATCCAGCGCGGGCGGCAGGGCGAAACCGCGGTAGCCGTTGGGTGTGGCATGCCGCTTGTCCAGGGAGAGCCGGGGGTCGGCGAGGGCGCGGCGGACGTCGTCGTAGCGGGTCACCAGCCAGGCGGGGTTCCCGTCGGCTCCGGTGATCCGGTGCACCGGGCCGGCGTCCCGCAGCGCGGCGTAGGCGGCGTACGGATCGTCGAGGAGGGGCGTCATGTCGATGGGGGCGTCGGGGCCGGTCTCGGCGGTGTTCTGCATAGGCCCGACCCTAGGGGTGTCCGCAAAGTCCCGCCTGACTCGCGACGCCTGGCGGGACTTTGCGGACACCCCTAGGGCTTGACCCGCGATGATCTCCTGAGAGCTGTGAACACCGTTGGCCGGTAAGCCTGTTCGGCTATCCGGCGAGGGCGAGGTCGTGCAGTCGGGCGATGCCGTTCATGGCGTGTTCCGTGGATCGCGCAGTAGCTGCCGGACTCCGCGAACAGGCCGGTAACCGAGCGCGTTGGCGGCGGCAGTCGAGTCGTACACCCGGTCCAGGCGATCGGGCACTGGCCACCCCCGGTCGCGGAATGCCTGGAAGACGTCCGGAACCCGTTCCGCGAGCACCGCCCCCGCATCGCGGGAAAGGGCGAGGCAGTCCTCTCGGTGAAATGGGTGCGGCCCGGAGAGCCGACAAGCCAACCGCTGCAAGGCCCCGAGGCGGCACCGGTCTCATGGGCCGGTGCCGCCGGGGTGGTACGGGCGGCCCGGACCCCCGTGCCGGGCCACCCCGTCTGTGGTGCTTCCTCAGCCGTGCGCCACCGAGCTCCGCTGGCGCAGTTCGGTGAGCACGGTGTCGATCAGCGGCGAGTGGTAGACATCCGCGACCAGCGCCAAGTGCTCGTATTCCGCGGCGAGTTCGGCCGGGTCCGCGCCGTTGGTGACCACCACGCTGTCGGCGCCGTGGTCGGGGACATGGCCCACCGCGCGGTTCTCCAGGCCCCGGCGGAGCGCGGCGGCCTCCGCGACGGCGGCCAGCTGCCGGTCGTCGAGAGCGACCGCCCGGGCCCGCTCGCGGGCGATGTCGACGGCGTCGGACTCCACATGACGGCGGATACCGCGCTGTACGTCCCGGATCTCGGCCATCTGACGGTTGGCCCGCCACTCCAGGTCGGCGAACGGCCAGCGTACGGACCAGGCCGGGGAGCCCATCGTGACCTCGGGGGTCTGCGCGGTGACGGTCCTCCAGAGCGGGGAGAGCCGGCGCAGCCGGCGCCAGGCGGCGACCCGGGGACCGGCCGCGGGCAGTGCGAATCCGGCGAGGACCATCAGCGCCGCGACCGAGGCGCTCAACGGGGCCACCCCGTTGGAGAGCCACGGTGCGGGGTGGCCCGTCCAGGACAGGACGAAGCCGATGACCTTGCAGGCGCAGTAGACCAGGCCGAGCCAGCAGCCCGCGGCCAGCACCCGCAGACCGCGCGCCAGGTGGGTGCCGCCGAGCTGTGCGGCGTAGCGGGGGCAGAGCGTCCCCAGGGCCGCCGAGCTCAGTCCGAAAATGGCCAGATACAGCACCAGGAACAGCATGACTCCCGGGGAGTCGGTGTAGGCGGTGCTGAAGTCGCGGGGGTGCTCGATGGCGTCCGGCCGGCCGACCGCGAAGCCGGTGATCGCCACCGCCCACAGCGCGGCCACACTGCCGACCGCGACGCGCGCCCTGCGCCGGACACGGGCCCGCGCCTGCGCGCCCTCGCCCGCCGTCCAGCGCAGCAGCAGCACCAGGGCACCGGCGGCGAACATCACGACGGAGGAGTAGAGGAAGACCATGGCGAGGTTGGCCACGCCCGTGAGCCGGTCGAAGGCGCGGTAGACGCTGGGTGCGGAGAAGAGGAAGACCGTCGCCACCCCGCCGGTCATCACACAGGCCAGCCCCAGGTCCGCGTTGCTGCGGTCCCGGAACCACGCGACGGACTTGTAGCCGACGATCGCCCAGGCGGCGACACCGAACGACAGATAGATGACGTCAAACACGCGGGCCCCCGTCCTGCGGCGCGCCCGCTCCCGCGCCGTCGGTCCGCTCGTCCCCGGCCGGGGTCTCCTGCCGCCGGATGTGCTGGAGCGCGGGTCCGAGCGCCGCCGCCAGCTCGGCCGCCTGCCCCTCCAGGGGCAGGGCACGTTCGGCCGCGGACGGCGCCACCCGCTCCATCAGGAGCGTGCCGAGCACTTCGGTCTCCCGCTCGGCGAGGTTGTCATAGCCGTGATGCCGGGCGAAGCCCATGGTCAGGCCCATCCGGCGCATGGCGGTGGCAACATCGACGGACGGTGTCCACAGCTTCAGCGCGTCCTCGGTGACCGCCGGATCCTGGCCGTGCCCCAGCAGGAGGTGGCTCAGCTCGTGCAGCACGATGTGCGCCTGGTGCCACGGTGAGGTCTTGAGCTCGTAGAAGACCCAGTAGCCGTCATCGGTGACGGCCGTCATCCCGGAGACCACCCCGCCCAGGCTCATCGGCACCAGATGGACGGGCCGCGCCACCCGCGCGGCGACGATGTCGCACATTCCGCGCAGATCGGTTGTGGCCGGCAGCGCCAGCTCCTTGATGAGCCGCTTGCACCGCCTGCGTATCTGCCCCACTCGCATGCTCGTCCCGTCCTCGTCTCCGACCCGCTGCCAGGAAGAGAAGATCTGGCCGCGCTCAGCGGTCCGCACCGGTTCACTCACCGCGCCGCTCACCGCCCTGCTCCGGCGGATCGGCCGGCAGATTCATCTGCTGCCGGAACTGGGAGATGATCGTCGTCAGGCTGTCCTGCACCTCCGGCGGCAGCCCGACGGAGCGCAGCGCGATCGCGCGCACCCGCTGGTCCCGCATCGCGGCCAGGAAGCGGACCTCTTCCTCCACCCGCGCGGCCTGCGGCTGCGAGAGGTCCCCCAGCAGATAACCGACCGGTACGGCAAAGAACTTGGCCAGCGCGCGCAGCAGCTCCGGGCTCGGGTTCGTACGCCTGCCGTTGCGCAGCATCGACAGATACTGCTCGGTGACCTTGACCCCGCCGTACTCCTCCGCTCCCCCGCTGATCTCCTCGGCCACAAAAGCGTTGGTGTACGGGGCCCCCGGCGGATGCATGTTGGCGAAGAGATGGTTCAGCCGTTCCGCGAGCACACTGCCCGCCCCCTGGGACCGGCTGTCTCCCCCCACGTTCATGTCTACCGTCCCCCGTCGATTGAGCCCAACGAACAGTTAAGACTCCGTCACCTCGCGTTCATCCTGACACGCCGGGAACGCGGTGCACCAGTCCACTTACGGACAGTAGGGATCGCCGGACTTAACCGGGAGTTGAGTGACGAAGGGCGCAGGTCGTACGGAGCGTCACGCGCAGCACGCCGGCCTGACTCGCCCCTCGCCCAACCCCGCCCGTCCACTCCCCTGTTGGCCGCGACTCGCCGCCCGACCACTAAGCTGCCAGGCCATGACGGTGACGAACATGCGCCAAGGAACGTGCCCTGCCTGTGGTTCAGAAGAGGTCTACAGCCTGAAGGCGATCAAGAGGCAGTTCATGGTGGAGCTCGGCTACTGGGGGGTCGAGGACATTCCGAGCAAGGTGCTGGTTTGCGTGGAGTGCGGCCGCTGCGAGCGATACCTCCAGCTCACGGACAAGCACAAGAAGAAGATCAGGGACGAGGCGCCACGCGTACAGGGGTGAAAGCCGGCCCCGGCCTTCGAACAGGACAGGGCGCGAGGGCCGGCGGACGCGCGGCACAGTGACCACCCGGCGGCGCGCTGCCGGATACCTGCGCACGTGGCCTGCCCCGGCGGGAGCGCCGCATGCCGGGGCGCTGCCGACAGCCCTTAGTCGGCGCGGCCCGTCGCCGCCACCGTCACGCCCAGCCCGATCATCGCGAAGCCGCCCGCCCCGCCGACCATCGACAGGCGACGGTCCGAGCGGGCGAACCAGGAACGGGCCGCCGAGGCACCCAGGCCCCACAGGGTGTCCGTGATCAGGCCGATGGCGACCGGGACCAGGCCCAACACCATCATCTGGACGGGGACGTGGCCCGCCGCGTGGTCCACGAACTGTGGCAGCACCGCCGCGAAGAAGACGATGCCCTTCGGGTTGGTGACGCCCACGAAAATCCCGTCCAGGATCGTGCGCAGATCGCCACGCCGCTCACTCGCCGGGGCCTCCATGGCCGCCGCACGCATCTCTTTGCGGTGCCGGAACGCCTGCACTCCCAGATAGACGAGGTAGGCCGCGCCGGCCATCTTCACGCCCATGAACACTGCCGCTGAGCTCTCCACCAGCGCGCCGAGGCCCCACGCCACAGCGATCACCAGGACGTACGAACCCACCAGGTTGCCGAGGACCGTCGCGAGCGCCGTGCGGCGGCCGTGGGCAAGGGCTCTGCCGATCACGAACAGCACGCTCGGCCCCGGAATCACGATCACCAGTAGCGACATCGCCGCGAACGCGAGAATGCTCTCCGTGGACACCATGTGTCCGCCACCTCCTGAAATGCGTTCCAGGGGCTCATACAAACAGATGGCGGGCCGTCCGCTCCAGGCTCATCCACATACCGATATCGCCAGGCACCGGCCGCTCCCCGGGCCCGCTGATGCCCGAAGCGGCGCAGGACGTCATGAGACTCGGCGAGCCCCAACTTGATTGGCACGCACGGCATTTGAACAGGGACGGGGCCGATACGGAGCACTCCCGCTCCGCGCCCCAAGCGCTCCCGAACGCACAGAAGGGGCCATTCGAAGAAATGGCCCCTACCTGCGCTTGCACCGTCGGGACGACAGGATTTGAACCTGCGACCCCTTGACCCCCAGTCAAGTGCGCTACCAAGCTGCGCCACGTCCCGGTGCCCGATGCGGCCGGGTTGTCCCGGCTGACCGCGCACGAGAACAATACCGCATGTCAGAGGGTGGGGGCTGCCACTTTCGCGCCTCGCGGCGGGGCGGCCGGTGCGAGATGAGTAGCTGTACTCATGCGCCGGTGTCACCGTGCCGCCACGCTACGCGCATGACTACTCCATCGATTCAGCGGCCGACGACCACGGCCTTCTTCGTGCAGGCCGCGATCTCCTTCGGACTGTCGCTGGTGGCCCTGGCGATCGGGATCATCAAGCTGCCGGTGGGGCCGTGGGAGCGCGGATTTCTCGCTCTCGGCCTGATTTTCGTGGTGTCGTCGGCGTTCACGCTGGCGAAGTGCGTGCGCGACCGCCAGGAGGTCGAGGAGGTGACGAACCGGGTGGACAAGGCCCGGATCGACAAGCTCCTCATCGAGCAGGACGTCTTCAAGCCGGGGCAGGTCTGACCCCGGTGACCGCGGGCCGTGGATCTCCCGGCCCGCGGACCCACGCTTGACCTCAAGCGCGCTTGAGGTTGCACGCTCTGTCGTATGACACATCTGACGACACCCCCTGTGGCGGGCGCCCCGGCAGGGCCCGCTCCGCACGGCGACCGCATCGGTTTCGCCGAACTGCCGGACCTGATGAGCCTGATGACGGGCGATGAGAAGCACGGGCCGGCCGCCACCTCCACGCTCGACGCCCTCTGGGTCCTCTACGACCGGGTGCTGCGGGTCTCCCCCGGCACCGTCGCGGACCCGGACCGGGACCGTTTTCTGCTCTCCAAGGGCCATGGCCCGATGGCCTACTACGCGGTGCTGGCCGCCAAGGGCTTCTTCCCCACCGAGTGGCTGCCGGGCTTCGGCTCGTACGACTCACCGCTCGGCCACCACCCCGACCGGATGCTGGTGCCCGGCGCCGAGATCGGCAGCGGATCGCTGGGCCACGGGCTGCCGCTGGCCGTCGGCACCGCCCTCGGTCTGCGGGCGCAGGGCCGGCCCGGACCGGCCGTATGGGTGCTGATCGGCGACGCCGAACTGGACGAGGGCAGCAATCACGAGGCCCTGGCCTACGCGGCCGCCGCGGGCCTGGACCGGCTGCACACCCTGGTCATCGACAACGCCTCCGCCACGCATGGGTGGCGCGGCGGGGTCGCCTCCCGCTTCGAGGCCGCGGGGTGGTCCGCGGCCACCGTGGACGGCCGCGACCACGAGGCGCTGTACGCGGCCTTCAGCGCGCCGCATCCGGGCCGTCCGCATGCGGTGATCGCCCGTGTCGAGCCCAAGGGCGCCTGAGCGGCCGCCCCGTCTTCCCGTATACGACCAAGACTTCGAGAGGGTTTCAGTGATGGACACCATGCGTGAGCGCTTCACCTCGGTCACCTCGCGGATGCTGGCGGAGGACCCGCGGCTGGCACTCGTCCTCGCCGACATCGGGGCGGCCGGCTTCGCCGAAGCGGAACAACGACATCCGGACCGGGTGGTGAACGTCGGCATCCGCGAGCAGTTGCTGATCGGTGTGGGCGGCGGGCTGGCGCTCACCGGGCTCCGCCCGATCATGCACACCTTCGCCAGCTTTCTGGTGGAGCGCCCCTTCGAGCAGCTGAAGCTGGACCTCGGCCACCAGGGCGTGGGCGGCGTGCTGGTGAGCGCCGGGGCCTCCTACGACTGGCCGAGCGGCGGATTCACCCATATGGCACCCGGCGATGTCGCGCTGCTGGACACGCTCGACGGCTGGACCGTGCATGTTCCCGGGCACCCCGACGAGGCCGAGACCCTGCTGCGGCAGGCCGCGGCGGCCGGTGACGACAAGGTCTATGTCCGGCTGTCCCTGCAGACCAACGCCGCGCCCCGGGCGGTGGACGGGGCCCGCTTCCGGACCGTGCGGGAGGGGCGCGGCGGGGTGGTGATCGCCGTCGGCCCGATGCTGGACAACGTGCTCGCCGCGACCGAGGGGCTGCCGTTGACCGTGCTCTACGCCACGACCGTGCGGCCCTTCGACGCCGCCACGCTGCGCGCCGCGGCCGGGGCCGCCGGCACCTCGGATGTGGTGATCGTGGAGCCGTATCTCGCGGGGACCTCGACGCGGCCGGCGGCCGAGGCGCTGGAGGACCGGCCGCACCGGCTGCTGGGGCTCGGCGTCGGCCGCCAGGAGCTGCGCCGCTACGGGCAGCTCGACGAGCACCTGGCGGCACACGGCCTCGATCCGCGCGGTCTGCGCGAGCGGATCACCGGGTTCATGACGGGACGGGCCTGACCGGCCCAAGGGGTGCGGGGCGCGGGGTCCCGGCGCAGGGGGCCTGCCGGCTCAGATGCGCTTGTCGAGCCAGGCCAGCAGATCGTCCTGGACCTCCTCGCGGTTGGTCTCGTTGAGGATCTCGTGACGGGCGTCCGGATAGGCCTTCCAGGTCAGATCGCGGGTGCCGACATAGCGGAAGTCCTCCAGCAGTTCATGCACCAGGGTCATCCCCTGGTGGCAGGGGTCCAGCTCGCCCACGGCGACATGGACGGGCAGACCGCGGGGCACACGGGCGAGGTTCCCCGGGTCGTTGATCTTGCGGATGGCGCGTACCCAGTCGGCGGCGAGACCGGCGGAGAAGGGGAAGCCGCAGTCCTCGTCGGCGACATAGGCATCCACCTCGGCGGCGTCGCGGGAGAGCCATTCGTAACCGGTGCGGTGGGTGAAGGCGTCATTGAACGAGCTGAAGGTGCGCGGGATGAAGGCGGACAGGGCGCCGCGGCCGCGCTCGGCGATCTCCTCCTCCAGTCCGGTGACGGCACCGTCGATGTCCAGGCCGGGCAGGGTGCGGAAGGTGCCGGTGAGGATCAGCCCGGCGAGGTCGGCGCCGTACTCCTGGGCATAGTCGCGGGCCAGCATCGCGCCCATGCTGTGGCCGAGCAGCACCAGCGGGAGGCCGGGGTGGGCGGCGGCCGCGTGATCGCCGATGCCCTTGAGGTCGCTGACGATCGCCCGCCAGGCGTCCTCACCGACCACCCCGCGGCCGCCGGTGGCGGCGGCGGTGGCCCCGTGGCCGCGGTGGTCGGAGGCGATGACGGCATAGCCGTGGCCGGACAGAAAGCGCGCGAAGCGGTCGTAGCGCCGGCCGTGTTCCGCGGCGCCGTGCGCGATCTGGACGAGGGCACGCGGGTGGCCGGACTCCGGGAGCCAGGTGTAGGTGGCGATCCGGGCGCCGTCCGGAGCCTGGTGGAAGTCCTGCTGCATGGCCTGCATGGCGTCGTCTCCTGACTGCCGGGGCGGTGGCTGACGAGTCGTCGCCGCCCACTCTTGCGCGCCGGGCGGCGGTGCGCCATGGGGCGCGCGTGGCGGAGGTGGCCCGGTGTCCGTGCGGCGTGGCACGATCGGGCGGTTCTTGCCCGGCACCTGTGCGGCAACTCCCTTTCGCAGGAGGATCGTTGGACACCACGGACCGTCCCGAGAATGCTCCCCGTCACCCCTCGCCGCTGTCCCGCCGCAGATTTCTCCAGGGCACCGCCTCGGCCGCCGCCGCGGCCGGACTGGCCGGCGTCACCGCTCCCCCCGCCGGGGCACAGGTGCCCGCCGGCGCTCTGTCCTTCACCGCCGCCACCAATGGCGCGGCCTCCCTCGCACCGGCCGGTGACCGGTTGGTCGCCGAGGTCCAGAACGTCCTGTGGTCGCTGCCGCGCACCGGAGGCGACGCGGTGCCGCTGCCCCCGCCCGACCTGGAGCCCACCCGCCCGGTGCACTCCCCCGACGGCCGCCGGATCGCCGTCTGCGCCTACCGCGGCGGCGGCTTCCACCTGTGGATGCTCAACGCCGACGGCTCCGGTCTCCAGCAGCTGACCGACGGCCCGTGGGACGACCGGGGCCCCGCATGGTCCCCCGACGGCACCCGGATCGCCTTCGCCTCCGAACGGGGCGGCGATGCGGTGACCGGCAGCCCGTACCGGATCTGGGTACTGGAGGTGACGTCCCGGCGGCTGACCCGGGTGACCGGACTGCCCGGCCAAGAGGGCCCCCATCAGGACGGCGCCTGGGAGGACTTCGACCCCTGCTGGTCACCGGACGGCTCACGGATCGTGTTCGTACGGGGCCAGGTGACGGGTACCGCGCTGCTCTCCCGTACGGTCGCGTCCGTACCGGCGGACGGGGACGGCGCGGTGCGCACCGAGCACACCGAGACGGCGGCCGCGCAGGTGATGGCGCCGGCTCTGTCCCCCGCCGGGCGGCTCGCCTATCTGCGGACCACCGACTATCCGGGCCCCACCTGCACTCTGGTGGTGGACGGGGCACCGGTCGCGGTCGACGGTGATGTGGAGCCGGTGCCGCCGCGCTGGGTCTCGCGGGACGGGCTGCTGCTCACCGTCGGCGGGCAGTTCCGGATCGTCCCGGCCGGTGCCCCGGGGCGGGCCGAGCAGATCCCGTTCAGGGCGCGGCTGCCGCTGGACCGCCCCCGTTACCGCGTCAAGGACTACGGCTTCGAGCGGACGGCGGCGTCCCCGGTACGCGGGGTGCATCTGCCCGCACTGTCGCCCGACGGCCGCAGGGTCGCCTTCGCCGCGCTCAACTCCCTCTGGATCGGCCCCACTTCGGGCGGCGGCGCGCCACGCCGCGTCGTCCGGGCCGACGTCACCCGGTATGTCCTGGCACCGAGCTGGTCCCGCGACGGGCGGGCGCTGGTCTATGCGGACGACCGGGACGGGCTGTTCGCGGTCCGCCGCCACGAGCTCGCCTCCGGCAAGGAGACGGTGCTGGCGACCGGCGGCCGGGTGCACCCTGCGCTGTCGCCGGACGGCGGGCGGCTGGCCGCGCTGGACATGTCGGGGAACCTCGTTGTACGGACGCTCTCCGACGGCCGGGAAAAGGTGCTGGCCGCGCCGCTGGGCGCGGGCGGGCTGCCCGGCCGCCCCAGCTGGTCACCGGACGGACGGCACCTGGCCTACTGCGACCGCAATCGGCTCAACCGCCGCTTCCGCGAGGGCTATCACCTCATCCGGATCGTCGACACCGAGACCGGCAAGGACCGGCTGTACCCGCTCGCCGAGCATGTCTCGATCGCCGACCGCTATGACTCCGGGCCCGTGTGGTCGCCCGACGGGCGCTGGATGGCGGTGATCGCCGAGTCCGCGCTGTGGATACTGCCGGTGCGGCCCGACGGCACACCGGACGGTGCGCCACGGCGGCTGGCGGACGAGAGCGCGGACCATCCGTCGTGGTCCGGGGACTCCGGCACCCTGTTGTACCTCTCGGCCGGAAAGCTGCGCCTGATCGGCGTGTCCGGCGGCGCGCCACGAACCGTTCCGCTGTCGCTGGAACACCGCCTCGCCCGCGCCCGGGACACCGTCGTCCACGCGGGCCGGTTCTGGGACGGCACCGGTGACGAGGTGCGGGAGGACGTCGATGTGGTGGTGCGGGCCGGGCGGATCACCGCCGTGGAACCGCACCGCCCGGCCCGGTCCGGCGCGGCCCGGCGGATCGACGCCTCCGCGCGGACCGTACTGCCCGGCCTCTGGGACGCGCACACGCACCCCTGGCAGACGACCTACGGCGGCCGGCAGACCGCCCTTCAGCTCGCCTACGGCATCACCACCGCGGTCTCCTGCGGCGGCTTCTCCTACGAACAGGCCCGCATCCGGGAGGCCGTGGCGGCCGGTGTGCTCGCCGGGCCGCGGCTGCTGACCTGCGGGGAACTGCTGGACGGCGGCCGGGTCGCCTACAGCATGGGACGGGCACACCGCACCCGCGAGGGACTGCGCCGCTCCCTGGACCGCGGCGCGGCCCTGGACTGGGACTTCGTCAAGACCTATGTACGGGCCCCGGGCTGGATCATGGCCGAGGCCGCACGCTTCGCCCACCAGCGGCTCGGGGTCCGGGCCGGGAGCCATCTGCTCAGCCCGGGGGTACAGCTCGGCCAGGACCTGACCACCCACCTCCAGGCCACCCAGCGCCAGGAGTTCGGCCACGCGGTATCCGGCTCCGGTCACGCCTACCAGGACGTCGAGGAGATCTACACCGGCACCGGCTTCCACCTCCTCGCCACCCCCTTCTCGGCGGCCGCGCTGCTGGGCGACGATCCGGCGCTGGCCGACGAGGCGCGGGTGGAACGGCTGATGCCGCCCTGGGACACCGCGTTCATCAAGGACCACGCCCGGCATCGCCCCACCCCGGCCCAGCTGGCCGACATCGCGACCGAAGTCGGCTTCTACCGGCGGGTACTGGACGGCGGCGGTCTGATCGCCCTGGGCACCGACCAGCCGCTGGTGCCGGTGGGGCTGGGGCTGCACCTGTGCCTGCGGGCGCTGCACCGCGGGGGGCTCAGCGTGAGCCGCACACTGCGCACCGCGACCGCCCTGCCCGCGCGGGTCTTCGGCGCGGAGCGGGATCTGGGAACCCTGGAGGTCGGCAAGCTCGGCGATATGACCCTGGTGGACGGTGACCCGTTCACGGACTTCGACACCCTGGTCCGCACCCCGGCAGTACTCCGCGGCGGCCGTCTCTTCGAACAACGGACCCTCACCGACTCCTTCCCGGCCCCCGCCGGACCCGCCCTGCGAGCGGCCGCCACCGACTGGCTGGAGGTGGGCCGGCAGCAGCGCCGCGAGTCGTGCTGCGGGGAGGCGGACTGACGGAGGAGCCCCCGGTCACCACACCCCGGGGAGGCGTGGGGTGGCGCGGTTCCGGGGGCCTCGGGACCGCGCCACAGTCGTTGTGGCGCAGGGGGTGGTGCGCGGGTGCTTCGCGCTTCAACTCTGCGTCCGAACACACCCAGTTGATGTTTCATGCGCCCCGCAGTAGGTATGCCAACGGGTATTGCACGGGGTAAGCGAAAGATCACTTTCCGGAACGTTCGCTGGAGACGGCACCGCCGGTGCCGTCCCAAGGCGGGGTGCGACCAGCGCGGGGAAGATCGCGAAGGAGGGACTCGTCTTGCATCGCTATTTCACGGACCAGAGACATGAGGCACTCCGGCACCGGGTGCGGGACTTCGCCGAGAGCGAGGTCCGCCCCCGGATTGCCGAGATGGAGGCGAGCCGTTCCGTTTGCCATGAGCTGTCTCGCCTGATCGCCCGTCAGGGGTGGATAGGCGCGACCGTGCACCGCGCCTACGGCGGGATGGGCGCCGGGCATGTCGCCAAGACTCTGATCATCGAGGAGCTCTCGCGGGTGAGTGCCGCGATGGGCGCCATGGTGCAGGCGTCCCAGCTGGGCGTCGCGAAGATCGTCCACTTCGGCAGCGAGGAGCAGAAGAAGACCTGGCTGCCGGCCATAGCCTCGGGCGACTGCCTGCCGACCATCGCCGTCACCGAACCGCAGTCCGGCGGCCATGTGCTGGGTATGTCCTCCACCGCGGTCCGCGACGGCGACGACTATGTCCTCAACGGCCGGAAGAGCTACGTCGGCAACAGCCACGTCGGCGATCTGCACGGCGTCGTGGTCCGCACCGGTGAGGGCTCCAAGGGACTCTCGGCGTTCCTCGTGGAGTCCGACACCCCCGGCTTCCGGGTCGGACCCCAGCAGCCCGCCATGGGCCTGCACGGCTTCAGCTTCGGTGAGCTGTTCTTCGACAACTGCCGGGTCCCGGCGGCGAATCTGCTGGGCCGCGAGGGCGACGGCCTGTCGGTCGCCTACTCCTCCAGCGTGCTCTACGGACGCCCCAATCTGACCGCCGTGTCGCTGGGCATCCATCAGGCGGTGCTGGACGAGACGACGAGGTTCTGCACCGAGCGGCAGCGCTACGGCAAACCGCTGGCCGACCTGGGCAACATCAAACTGAAGCTCGGGCGCATCCAGTCACGGCTGCTGCTGGGCCGGCTGTCCGCGTACCACGCAGTGCACCTGCTGGACCAGGGGCTGCCGTGCGACGCGGAGCTGATGAACGCCAAGCTGGTCAATGTGGAATCGGCGCTGGAGTCGGCGCGCGACGCGATGGACATCCACGCCGCGTGCGGGCTGTTCACCGACCGGCCGGTGGAACGTTTCTTGCGCGACGCCCACCACATCTTCGCGCCGGCCGGCACCTCCGACATCCAGCTGCTGCGCCTGGGCGAACTCGCCCTGGGCCGGGCGCAGGGCGACTGGTCCAGCCGGCTCGCCGACCTGCTGCGGCTGGAGCCCTCGGAGTGGCCCGAGGAGGACGATGGCGCCGACGCGGCCCCCGCGGACCCGCCCGTCACGGTGCGGCCCGAGGACCCCACGCCCACGGTGCCGGGCCAGCGCACCGGACCGACGCGCCGGCACTCCTGGTTCGCCCGGCCGAGGTGAGCGACCGGCCCTGACCCGAGCCGCGCCGGCCCGGGTCAGGGCCGACGCCGCGGCCCCGGGCCCGCGGTCCGGCACAAAGGCCGTCCGCCGGGCACCGGGGCCGGGAGTCGGGGCCGCGTCAGAGCGCGTCGCTCTGCTGCTTCTCCATCCGGTGGATCTGCTCGACGAGTTCGGCGGCCATCGACTTGATGGTCTCCAGCCCCTCCCGCCCCCAGGGCCGCGGTTCGAGGTCCACGACACATACGGTGCCCAGCGCCGTCCCCGTACGGTCGATCAGCGGCGCACCGAGGTAGGAGCGGATGCCGATCTCATCGACGACGGGGTTGCCGGCGAACCGCGGATAGTCGCAGACGTCCTCCAGCACCAGGGCCTTGCGGCGGACGATGACATGCGGGCAGTAGCCGTGGTCCCGGTCCATCACCCGGCCCGGCTGGGCACTGGCGGGCGCCGGTCCCAGCTCGACGGCCTGGTCCTGGGAAGGCGTGTAGAGACCGGCGAAGTACTGCCGCCGCTCATCGATGAAGTTGACCATCGAATAGGGCGCCCGGGTGGTCCGGGCGAGCTTGCGCGCGAACTCGTCGAAGGCGGGCAGCGGGGACTCGCCGATTCCCAGGGCACGCAGCCGGGCGACGCGCGCCGGGGCCTCGTCGTCCTGCGGGGTGAGCAGCAGATGGCGCGTCGGGTCGTAGGAGATGTACGGGACACGGGAGGCGGGGTGGTTCATGGCAGCTCCGGGGTCGCGGCGAGGGCGGGGGTGAGCAGATGCTGGACGAGCGAGACCAGGACTTGGGTGGCCGAGCCGCCCCGGCGGGCGTCGCAGAGCACGACGGGGATGTCCGGGGAGACATCCATGGCGCTGCGGACCTCGTCCGGGTCGTAACGGTAGGAGCCCTCGAACTCGTTGACGGCGACGATGAACTGGATGCCGCGCCGCTCGAAGAAGTCGACGGCGGCGAAGCACTGGTCCAGGCGCCGGGTGTCGGCGAGGATGACCGCGCCGAGCGCGCCGTTGGACAGCTCGTCCCACATAAACCAGAAGCGCTGCTGCCCCGGCGTCCCGAAGAGGTAGAGGATGTGCGCCGGGCTGAGGGTGATCCGGCCGAAGTCCATGGCGACGGTGGTGGTGTTCTTCTCCTCGACACCGGCCAGATCGTCCGTCCCCACGCTGATCTGGGTGAGGAGTTCCTCCGTGCTGAGCGGCTCGATCTCGCTCACCGCCCCGACGAAGGTCGTCTTGCCGACCCCGAAGCCGCCCGCGACCAGGATCTTGAGCGCGGTGGGGAAGAGGTCGGTCGCGGGGTCCCCCTGGTTGCGGGGGTCACAGTCGTTTGCGAAGTCCATTCAGCACCGCCTCCAGCAGGGCACGGTCGGTACGGGACGCGGGCCCTGCCGAAACGGCTGCGGGGGCCCGCGCGGTGATCGCCCCGCAGTCGACGAGGTCGGCGAGGAGCACTTTGGTGACCACGGCGGGCAGCCGTATGTGGGCGGCGATCTCGGCGACCGAGACCGGCCCGCCACACAGCCCCAGCACCTGGGCGTAGTCGGGGCCCTGGCAGGAGACGGGCCGCCGGCCGGTGGCCATCACCATGGTCAGCAGGTCGAAGTGCGCCGTCGGACGGGTCCGGCCGTTGCTGATGGTGTACGGACGGACCAGCCGGCCGGCCGCGTCGTCATACCACGGCTCGCCGCCCTGCCGCCGTAGGCGACGCACGGTCATGGTCAACGACCGCCCGCGGGCGCCTGCTGGCGTGCGGGGGTGGACAGATACGGCCGGACGCTCTTGACCAGCATCGACATTTCGTAGCCCAGCACCGCCACATCGGCCTCACGGCCGGCGAGCACGGCCAGACAGGCGCCCGAGCCGGCGGTGGAGACGAACAGGAAGGTGGACTCCAGCTCGACGACGACCTGGAGGACATCGTCGCCCTCCCCGAAGCGCACACCGGCGCTGCGGGCGAGGGAGTAGAGGCCGGAGGACAGGGCGGCCATGTGGTCGGCGCTGTCCGGGTCGAACCCATGGGCGGCCTTGACCAGACCGTCCGACGACAACAGGAGCGCGCTCCGGGCGTGCGGCACCCGCTGTACGAGCCCGGTCAGCAGCCAGGACAGGTCGGTGTGCTGGCCGCCCTGCGGCTGCAAATGCGCCTGCGCACGCACATCACTCACCATGGTTACGGTCGTCTCCTCGGGGGCGGGCCATCGGGGCGTCGTGGTCACGGTCGTAGAGCAGGTCGTTACCGGCCGGGCTGCTGGGGTCGCCGCCCTGGGCCGGGATGGTGCCTGTGCCGCTTGCGGTGTCCTCGGCGTAGCTGTCGTCGCCGAGGCTGAAACCGCGTCGGAAAGCGGCCATCAGGCCGGGGTCGTGCTCGGGTTCCGGGCCCGTACGGGGTGTCGTGGACGGCAGGATCGGGTCGCCGCGCAGCTCGGGAACGAGATGCGTCTGCTTGCGCCGCCGGGGCAGCCGCGGACGGGCGGCGTTGTCCACGGCGGGCGGGGCGGGCGGCAGCACGACCGGGCCGGGCCGGTCGGCGGGGTCGGGGCCGGGGGTCTCGTGGGTGTGCGCGTCGGGCAGGTGCGCGTCAGGCAGGTGGACGTCGGGAGTGTGGGCGCCGGACGCGCGGACCAGCCGGCGCCGGGTGGCGCCGACATCGGGATCGGGGTCCGCGGGGGCCGGAGCCGGGTCCGGGCGGACGTCGTAACCGCGCGGTGACAGGTCGAGCGCCCGGTCGGGAGCGGGCCCGGGGGCGGGAATGGCGAGCGTGCGCGGGACCGCGGGACCGGGGTCATGGCGGTCGTGCCGCTCCTGCCCGGCGTCGGTGGTGCCGACGTGGTCCCCGGGGTATCCGCTCTCGTACGTCCCCCCGTCGAGTACGTCGTGCGCGGGTGCCGGGCCGGTATCCGGCGATGCGGTGGGGGCCGGTGCGCCCGCCGCGTTCGCGTTGCCCTCGGCCGGCTCCGCGCCGAGCAGCGCCTGGGGCACGATCAGCACGGCCTGCACCCCGCCGTAGATATTGCTCTGGAGCCGGACCACGATGCCGTGCCGCCGGGCGAGCGAGGAGACCACGAAGAGCCCGATCCGGCCGTCGCTCAACAGCTCGGCGACATCGATGTGTTCGGGGTCGGCCAGCAGTCCGTTCATCCGCGACTGCTCGTCCGCGGACATCCCCAGCCCGCGGTCCTCGACCTCGACCGCGAGTCCGGCGGTGACGAGTTGGGCGCGCAGCAGGACCGGGGTCTGCGGGGCGGAGTAGATCGTGGCGTTCTCGACGAGTTCGGCGAGCAGGTGGATCACGTCGGCGACGGCATGGCCGCGCAGGGTGCCCTCGATCGGCGGCACCAGCTTGATCCTCGGGTACTGCTCGACCTCGGCGATCGAGGAGCGCAGCACCTCGGTCAGGGACACCGGGCGGCTCCACTGGCGGCGCGAAATGGCGCCGCCGAGGACGGCGAGGTTCTCGGCGTGCCGGCGGATGCGGGTGGCCAGGTGGTCGACGTGGAACAGGCCCTTGAGCAGGTCGGGGTCCTCGACCTGGTTCTCCAACTCGTCCAGCAGCTCGATCTCGCGGTGCACCAGGGATTGCAGCCGTCGGGCGAGGTTCACGAAGACCTCGACCTTCTGTTCGCTGCCGCTGGCGTTGCTGCGGGCGATGGCGACCGCGTCGATGACGGCGGACTCGGCGGCCCGGCCGGCGGCGGCCACTTCATGGGCGAGCAGGTCGAGGGTGTCGCCGGTGGGCACCGGCCCCGGGTCGGGCTCGCGGCGCTGGATCCATTCGCCCTGCCGTACGCGGTCCAGGAGGTCGTACAGGTCGGACTGGCTGCGGGCGCAGACCTGGCGCAGCCGGGCGTAGCGGGCGACGGTGGCCCGGGCCTCGGAGTGGGCGGCGGCGCCCGCGGTGAGCACGATGACGCAGACCAGGGCGAGCCCGCCGCACAGCACCACCCACTCGCGGCCGGTGATCCGGGCGCCCCCGGCCTGGACGACATAGGCGGCGACGGCCGTGCAGAGGACGGCGACCAGAAGGCAGGGGACGGCGGCGAGCCTGACCAGACGGGACCGTATCGCCGAGTCGGCGGCCGACTCGGGGAACGCGGCACGGCCGTGTCGTCCGCCCTCACGCTCCCGCCGCCGGGCGGCGGCGGGTACGGGGGCGGCCCCCGGGGAACCCTGGGACCCTGGGGATCTCTGAGCCTCCTGGGACAGCTGAGTCCCCTGGGGGAATGCGGTAGGCATCGGCGCCCTCCGGATCGGCCGTGGCAGTTCGCGGAGCACGCACGCTAGTTGTTGGCGGGGTGGGGTCCGGAGCCACTTCGGGGTTTCGCTACCCCACGCCACCTCCCTGAGTGGCCGCCACCCGCACGCCAGTACGGGTCCACCCGAACCTCCGTTCCCTCATGGCGAGTTGAGGCCTCCGAGGGTGCCCCTTTCGATGGCTCGCGAACGGCGCTCGGGGGTGCGACGCGCGCCGGGGACATCGGTTCGGGCAGGGGGCCGATCGCCGTCGCTCCAGGAGTCGGCAGGCTCCTCGCCCCGCGCCGGATCGGCCACCGGGGCATGCGCGCCCGCCCGGTGCCTCAGGACCGTGGCGGCTGATCCACGCCCGCTCACCGGCTGCGGTACGCGGCGGCTCCCTGCCGGTACCGCTCCTTGGCCTCGGCGAAGTCGGGGACGTCGGAGCGGTCGCGGTCCCCCGGCCCGAAGACGCGCGCCAGGGCCTCGGCGCCGTCACCGACCGCGGTGGCGCGCGCCATCATGGTCCGTTCGTAGACGGTGACGGCCTCGTCGGGGGTGTCATGGCGGGCGAGGGCCAGCGCGAGTTCGCACCCGTCGAGCATGGCGAAGTTGGCGCCGTAGCCACCCAGGGGAGCCATCAGGTGGGCGGCGTCCCCGAGCAGGGTGACGCCCGGGGTGTGGGGCCAGGTGTGCGGGGCCGGGAGGACGAACAGCGGCCGGTTGACGTACGGGCCGTCGTTGTCGGTGATCAGGACGAGAAGCCGCTCGTCCCAGCCGGCGAAGGCCCGGAGCAGCGCGGCGCGCACGGCCTCGGTGTCGTCCGGGTCGATGCCGGCGGCGCGGTACCAGTCCGCGTCGTCACGGAGGGCGATGTAGGCGCGGACGTGCTGGTTGCTGTTGCGCTGGCCGATCAGGCCCTTGTGGTCGCCGGTGGCGAAGACGTTCCCGTCGCCGACGAGTTCGGCGACGGCGGGGTGCGCGGTGTCGACCTCGTCGTAGCGGGCCTCCAGGAAGGTCACGCCGGTGTAGACGGGCGTGGCGTCGCTGACCAGCGGCCGCACCCGGGACCAGGCGCCGTCCGCGCCGATGACGAGGTCGACGTCCCTGGTGACGCCGTGGTCGAAGGTGAGGCGGTGGGTGCCGGCCGGGCCCGGGGTGGCGGAGATGAGGGTGTGGCCCCACTGGATGGTGCCGGGTGCGAGGGAGTCCGCCACCAGGGTACGGAGTTGCCCGCGGTCGATCTCGGGGGCGGCGTCCTCGTCGCTGGTGGGGCGGTAGTCGACGAGCACCTCGCCATGGCGGGTGAGCATGCGCTGGGCCTGCCCCTCGGGACGGGCCAGGGCGTGGAAGTCGGCGAGCAGTCCGGCTTCCCGCAGGGCGATCTGTCCGGAGTCCGCGTGCAGGTCCAGGGTGCCGCCCTGGTTGCGGGCGTCCGCGGAGGCGTCCCGGTCGTAGACGGTGACGTCGATGCCGTGGCGCTGGAGGACGCGGGCGCAGGTCAGACCGCCGGGCCCGGCGCCGATGACGGCGATCCGCGGGGCGGGGGCGGGGGTGGTGGGCATGGGTGATTCCTCCGCTGGGTGCGGTCGGGTGGGATGAGCGGGTACACGCCGGACCGTCGGACCGGTCTCGGACGTCAACGGGGCGATGGCAACGCTCGGTTCACCGGTGCGGCGGCTCCGGAGCCCGGTCGGGGCCCGGCCGGCACTCCCGGCTCACCCAGAAGAGCACACCGATTCAAAAAGTGCAACGAGTCAACTTTTTCAATCGGGCAACCAGAGGGTAGGGTGAAGCCGTGAGTGAGACGACACAGCCCCTCGGCCGCCGCGAGCGCAAGAAGGCAGCCACCCGCCAGGCGCTGGCCGACGCGGCACTGCGGCTGTTCCTCGAACGCGGCTATGACCAGGTCAGCATCAAGGACATCGCCGAAGCCGCCGATGTCTCCACCACGACGCTCTTCAAGCACTTCCCCGGTAAGGAAGCCCTGGTCTTCGACGCGGACAGCGATCATGAGGCCGCCCTTGTCGCGGCCGTCCGCGACCGCCCCGACGGCCGTTCCGTTCCCGCCGCTTTGCGTGACCACATCCTGCGCTGCCATCTCGGGACCGCTACCGACCCCGCGTTCGCCCGGTTCCGACAGCTCGTCATGAGCACACCGGCACTCCGCGACTACGGCCACCGCATGTGGATGCGGCATGAAACCGCCCTCGCGCAGGCCATCGCCACCGACACCGGCGCCCCCGAGGACGACCCGGCCTGCGCCGCACTCGCGCACTTCGCCCTCGAAGCGCTCGTCCTCGCCCGCGGCCAGGACGATCCCCGCGCGGCCGTCGACGCCGCCTTCGACCTGCTGGAAGGCGGCTGGCAGCCACCTGCCCGGCGCACCGCCCGCGCCTCGGGGCAGGACGCCGATTGAGCGTCAGACGGCGAGCCCGGCAGACTCCTGGCCGAGGAACGTGGCGACGGTCCGGGTGAAGCGACGGGGGTCGTCGAGCCAGGGGTAGTGACCGGCGCCCGGCTGGACGACCAGTTCGGCCCGGGGGATCAGCTGCGCGATGTCCGCCGCGATACGGGGAAGCGGGCCGCTGTCCAGTTCACCGGCCAGCAGCAGGACCCGTGCGTCCATGCCCGCAACGGCGGCGCGGGCCTCGTCGGGGGCGAAGGCGCCACCGGACGCGTAGCTCTCCGCGGCCTCTTCGTGGGTCTGTGCCACCTCGGACGCGGCATGCGCCTGCGCGGCCGCGTCCCAACGGCCGTAGAAGAAGGGGACGATGGCGTCCCAGTCGGCGTCGGTCGCGGAACCGGCCCAGACCCGTTCATAGGCGTCGTACGCGGCGCCGAACCAGGGCTCGGCGGTGCGCAGGGCCGCCGCCTCCCGGCGGTGTGCCTCGGTGAAGTCGACGCCGAGGGCGCGGGCGCGCGCGGTGACCAGGGTGAGGGTACGGATGCGCTGCGGGTGGCGGGCCGCGTAGAGGAGCGCGAGATCGCCGGCCGCCGAGTGCGCGAGGAGGTCGACCCGGTCCAGCCCGAGGTGCACACGGAGGGCCTCGACATCGGCGACCTGCCGGTCGCAGCGGTAGGTGGCCGGGTCGGCGGGGCGGCCGGAGTCGCCGGTGCCGCGCAGATCCAGCTTGATCAACCGGCGCCGCTCGGACAGCCCGCCGAGATCGCCGAGGTAGCCGGAGGCCCGCATGGGTCCACCGGGCAGACAGAGCAGCGGCTCGCCCTCGCCCACGACGTGATAGGCGAGTGGGGTCCCGTCCGGAGCGGCGAAGGCAGGCATGGCGTCATCCTCATCGCCATGTGGCGGGCGCGGCAAGGGGATTGTCGCCGGGGCGGGGCACGGCAAGGGGATTGTCGCCGGGCCGGGCACGGCAGGCGGATTACCTCCCGGGCCGGTCACGGCGAGCGGGTTGTCTCCGGCTCGGCGAGTCCCCCGGCGTCAACGTCCGTGGGGTCCGCTCCCCCGCCTGCACCCGGCCACGTACCCGGAGTTCGCCGTCGCGACCGGCCTCCGGTGCGGGCTCAATGGTCCGCGGCGAGGCCCACGTCGGTCGGGGACACCGCCGACGGCCAGGTCGGCCAGCCATGGACGGGCGGCACCGCGATCGCCCGCCACCACGGATAGACGGCGGCCGGGGCGTCTGGCTCGAAGGGCTCGCCGGGTCTGGGGTGGGCCGTGTCGACCCCGGACTTCCGGCCGGCGGCCAGTGTCCGTTCGGCAGGCTCCGCCCAGGGGTGCGGGGCGAGGTTGAACGTGCCCCAATGGATCGGCAGCAGCACCCCGCGCGGCTCGCCGCCCTGGAGGTCGAGGTGGGACCGGACGCCCTCTTCGGGCGTCATATGAATGTCCGGCCAGAAATCGCTGTAGGCGCCGATCTGGATCATCGTGGCGTCGAACGGGCCGTGCGCCGCGCCGATCTCCGCGAAGCCGGAGAAGTAGCCGGTGTCGCCGCTGTGGTAGATCCGGTGCTCGGGGCCCGCGACCACCCAGGAGGCCCACAGGGTGTGCTGCGGGCCGCGCAGCCCGCGGCCGCAGAAGTGCTGGGCGGGGGTGGCCGTGAGGGTCAGGCCGCCGACGCGGGTGGACTCGTGCCAGTCGAGCTCGGTGATCCGCTCCGCGGGCACCCCCCAGAATTCCAGGTCGGCGCCGATGCCGAGGGGCACGACGAAGGCGGCGCCGGTGCCGGCCAGGCCCTGGACCGTCGTCATGTCGAGATGGTCGTAGTGGTCGTGCGAGATCACCACGGCATCGACCGGGTCCAGCTCGTCCAGTGCGAGGGGCACCGGGTGCAGCCGCTGGGGGCCGGCCCAGGTGAACGGCGAACAGCGCTCGCCCCAGACCGGGTCGAAGAGCACCCGCTGCCCGTCTATCTCGGCCAGCACGCTCGAATGGCCCATCCAGGTGAGCCGCAGCCCGGAAGCGGGCGGTTGGCCCCAGTCCGCGGCGGTCGGACGGTACACCGGAATCCGGCCGACCGGCGCCCGGCGCAGCCGGCCCTCCCGGCTCAGCTGGGTGCGCGCCATCGGCAGCGCGGAGCCGTGCAGCAGCTGCCTGGTCGGCACGGGATTGCGGAACTGACCGTCCACGAACTGGGGCGACCTGCGCATCCTGGCCAGCCGCTCCCCGGTGGGTGCGATTCCGAAGCTCGCGGGCCGCAGCGCGGAAAGTCGAGTGCGGCGGGGTCGGGAACCGGTCACGGCACCTCCATGGTCAGGGCGGTCGCGAAGTGAACGGGCCGCATGAGCGGTGGGTTCCGGCACACCGCGCCACTCGGCACCGTCGTACGGTTTCCGCACCACGACACCCGGACTCAACACCATCACCCGCAGAGAGAAACCGCGCGACCGGCCGTCGCATTCCTGGCGGGCGGTGTGACCTCTCCCGGCCTGCCGGGGAGGTCTTTCGGCGCGGCCACCGGGACGCGTCCATTGCGGTGACGGGGCGGGGGCCGAGGTCACGGGGGCGAGCCGGGGTGAAGGAGCGGCGGACGGGCGAGAGCCCCTGCGGCCGCCGCCCCTCTTCCCCCCACACCCCCGAATCCGCCCCGCACCCTCCCACGGCCCCCTCAGGCGGCCGCACCCCGCTTCCCCCCGGGCCCGTCAGCGGATCAGACCGCCTCGATGGCCGCGGGCGGGCCGGGCAGCCCGGGGCGGCGGGGCAGGAAGACGGTGCGCAGGAAGATCCGCGGGGCGACCAGACGCGTCGGCGGCGCGGTGAGGTTGAAGACGTCCCGGAAGGCCGCGCCGACGACCGGGTCGATGGCGGCGCGGGCGAACAGCCGGTCGAGGTACCAGGTGGAGAGCCGCTCCCCGAGGCCCGCCTTGGTGTCGCCGGTGCTCGCGTACGGGCGGTCCGCGCCGACCGCGGCGAGCCAGGCGGGCTCCGCGGCGCGGGCCACCGCCCGCTGCGCCTCGGCGGTGATCCCGTATCGCAGCCCACCGCCGTCCGTGAGCGTGCGGCGCACGGCCAGCGCACCGAGGGCGGCGACCGACATGCCCTGCCCGTACACGGGGTTGAAGGTGCACGCGGCGTCCCCGAGGACGAGCAGGCCGTCGGGGAGGGCACCGGGCCGCTCGAAGTGCCGGCGGCGGTTGCGGGTGTCGCGGAAGCCGTGCACCGGCGACAGCGGCTCGGCCCGGTCGAGCAGTTCATGGATGTACGGGTCACCGATGGTGGCGCTGAAGGCGGTGAACTCCGCGGCGTCCGTGGGCGGATGGTGCCCGCGCACACCGGACATCGTCAGCAGCCACTTGCCGTCCTCCACCGGGACATACACCGCGCCGCGCGGGCACTCGGGCCAGCCCGGGACGTTGATGCCCGCGTCCGGTGCCGTGGCCGGGTCCTTGGGGCGGTACATCCGGGTGGCGTAGGCGATCCCCGCGTCCACGGTCTCCTCGTGCGGCACGGTCCGGCCCAGCGCGGCGAGCCACTGCGGGGTGCGGGAGCCGCGGCCCGAGGCGTCCACGACGAGCACGGCCGGCAGCTCCCGCTCGGACCGCGCGCCCGGCGCCCCGTCCCGGGGCCGCACCCGGACCCCGGTCACCCGGCTCGCGTCCCCGGTCAGCCCGGTGACCTCGGTCGCCTCCAGGACCTCGACCCGGGTGGCCGAGCCGGCGGCCGCGCCCAGCACCCGCTCCCGTACGACCGCGTCCAGTACCGGCCGGGTGACGCTGAGGGTGAGATGCCGGCGCTCGTCGAAGCGGCGCTGCCAGCCGGTGGGGGTGCGGGTGAGCAGATCGCGGGACAGATACAGGCCGCGGGCGCCCGCCTCGCCGAGCGCGGCGACCGTGCCGGGCAGCAGCTCCTCCAGGGCGTGCCGGCCGCCGCTGAGGAGAACGTGCAGATGGCGGGCCTGCGGAACGCCCTTGCGGAAGCCGCGCCCCTCCGGATAGCGGTCCCGCTCGACGACAGTGACCGTCTCGACCTGTCCGAGCAGTGCGGTGACGGCCAGCATCCCGGCGAGCCCGCCGCCGACCACGATCGCGGTGCGCCCGCCATTGGAGTGCTCTGTCACCGTTGCCTCGCTCCCCCGACGGCGTGGTCCGGCCGCCGTACGGCCCGCTCGTTCCCGTCCCCGGTCTCCTTGACCTGACCGGCATCTGCGCACCGTCCGCGGAAACTGATCACTGTCGGGCCCACACTTCAGTGCGCTCGGCGGCGGTGTCAACGGCCCTTTCCGCCAACCGATTCACGGTGTCGGCGTGGGTCCCGGCCGCTCTCGCGGTGCTCCGCCGTCGCCCGTTCACCTTTGGCCACTGATCACCGGCCCGGCTACTCGTGCGCCCCTTCCTCCCTCGTGTCACCGGATTCCCTGACATCCCGTCATGGGACGAGCCTGCGTCTAGACTCCCGGCAGCGGATGCACCTCATCCGCAAACGGTCTCACCAGCAAGGGATTCGTCTCACCAGCAAGGGATTCAGGGACGCTTGTGACATTCCAGCAGGTTTCTGAGCCGTATGACGCCTATGACGTCCTCGTCGTCGGCGGGTCGGGCGTGGACACCGTCGTGTCGGTCGGCGCTCTGCCGGTGCCGCTCGCCGATTCGTACGCGGTCCCGCCGCTGTACGAAGGGGCGGGGCACACCGGTACCGGCGTCGCGCTCGGCTGCGCGGCGCTCGGGCTCACCACCGGGTTCGTGGACTTCATCGGCGACGACCATCCGGGCACACTGGTCCGCGAGCGGATGGCCGGCAGCGGCGTCGACTTCCGGCCGCTGATCTCTCCGCACGGCACCCGGCGCGCGGTCAACCTCGTCGCCCCCGACGGCCGTCGGATGTCGTTCTACGACGCCCGTGACCCGGCCGAGCTGCGGATGCCGCCGGAGCACTATCTGCCCCCGCTGCGCCGCGCCCGCCACGTCCATCTGTCGATCATGAACTTCGCCCGTTTCCTGTATGACGACATCGAGGAGCTGGGCCTCCCCGTCTCCACCGATCTCCAGGACTGGGACGGGCTGACGGACCATCACCGGGAGTTCGCCCTCCGCTCCGACCTGGTGTTCCTCAGTACGGCGGGGGCGGGTGAACGGATCGCGGCCGTGATGCGGGAGATTCTGCACGAGGGACGCGCCGAGGCGGTGATCGCCACGGCCGGTGCGGGCGGCGCCTACCTCCTCAGCGCCGACGACCGCACCCCACGCCCGGTGCCGGCCGCGGTCCCGCCCGGCCCCGTCGTGGACAGCAATGGCGCGGGCGACGCCTTCACCAGCGGTTTCCTCTACGGCAGGCTCGCGGGCCGGAGCCTGGAGGAGTGTGCCCGCCTGGGCGCCGTCGCGGGGGCGTACGCCTGTACCTCCCGGGGCACCCACACCGCCCTCGTCGGGCGGGAGGAGCTGCACGCGGCCCTCCGCGGCAAGACGACGGCCCCGGTCACGGCGGCGCCGGGCGGTGACGGGCACCGGATCCCGGGCCCGCCGGATGCCCAGGTGTCGCCCACGGGGGCGTAGCCGGGGCGACGGAGCACGGACCGGCCGGGCACCCCGGCCGGTCAGCTCGTGCGGCCCACTCCGCCGTAGAAAATGGTGTCGTTGAGTTCCTTCGCGCCGGGCACCGGGCCCTCCGGCCGCCACAGCGGCACCCGTACGACACCCGGCTCCAGCAGGGCGAACGGCCCGAAGAGCGGCTCGACCTCGGCCTTCGACCGCAGATTGAGGGTGGCGGTGGCGCTCTTGTAGACGTTCACCACACCGTCGCGTGCCCGCTCGTCCGTGCGGCCCGCCGCGTAGTCCTCATAGGGCTCACCGGTCGCATGGGTCAGGACGAGATGGCTGCCCGCGGGGAGCGCCTCGGCGAGGGTGGCGATGAGCGCGGCGGGGTCCTCGTCGTCCCGGATGAAGTGCATGACGGCCACCAGCAGCAGCGCCACCGGCCGGTCGAAGTCGATCAGCTCCCGGACGGTGGGGTGGTCCAGCAGCGCCTTGGGGTCGCGGACATCGCCGAGCACGAATCCGGTGCCGTGGGCGTTGGTCAGCCGGGCCCCGGCGTGGGTGGCGACGATCGGGTCGTTGTCGACGTACACCACGCGGGTGTCGGGGGCGGTCTCGCGGGCCACCTCATGGGTGTTGGGCGAGGTGGGGATGCCGGTGCCGATGTCGATGATCTGGCGGATGCCGCCGGCGACCAGCTCGCGCACCGCCCGCCGCAGGAACGCGCGGTTGGCGCGGGCGCTGAGCCGTACCTGGGGGTGGACCTCGATGACCCGCTCCGCGGCCACCCGGTCGACCTCGTAGTTGTCCCAGCCCCCGAGGTAGTAGTCGTACATCCGGGCGGGGTGCGGCCGGCTGGTGTCGATCTCCGCGGCCGAGAAGCCCGAGTGCTCCGGCCCCTGGACGTACGGCCCCATCTCCGGGAGCTCACCGTCCGGCGCCCCCTGCGACATGCCCTGCTCGCTCATGCCGTCCGCCGTTCGGTGCGCCGGCCCGGCACCGCCGCGAGCAGGAAGTCGGCGTGGCCGGCCTTTGCCCCCTCGATGAAGCTCACCATTTCGTGGTGGGTGTAGATCAGGGCCGGGCCGTCCGGGTCGGTCGACTGACGCAGCGCTATCCGGCCGTCCCCCAGCCGCATGGCTTCGACGCACTCGCCCCCGTTTCCGCCGCTCCACGGCTTGTGCCAGCCCTCTGTGCCCAGTTCTTTGGCGGGCATGCCGTTGTAGATGCGTATGCGATCCATGGTTCAGATCTCCTTGCGAAAGCCACCCAGAATGGCCTCGGTGTGGTGTGCCGGCGCGGCCTGCGCACACATCCGGTCGAGGGCCTCCAGGAACTGCGAGACGTCGTTGCGCTGGTCGAAGTACACGGCTCCGACGAGACTTTCCGCATACGCGATGTCCGGGAGTTCCGGGATCGGGAAGCGGAAGATGTGAAACGGGCCGTACATGGCGGGGTGCGGGCCCGCGGCGAAGGGCATGATCTGGAGCCGGACGTTCGGCAGCACGGTGGCTTCCATGAGCCGGGTGACCTGGTCACGCATCACCTTCGGCCCACCGATCGGGCGCCGCAGCACGGTCTCGTCCATGACCACCCACAGCATCGGGGCGTGGTCACGGGTCAGCAGGGACTGGCGCTCCATGCGCAGCGCGACGATACGGTCGATGTCCTTCGCGGAGGCATGCGGCATCCCGGCCTTCAGGACGGCGGCGGCATAGTCCTCGGTCTGCAACAGCCCCGGGATGTAGTGCGGTTGGTAGGCCCGGATGAGGTTGGCTTCGCTCTCCAGGCTGACGAACGCGCTGAACCACTCGGGCAGGACATCGCGGAACCGGTGCCACCAGCCGGGCTTGTTGGCCTCGCGGGCGAGGGAGACAAAGCCCTCGATCTCCTCCTCGTCGGTGACGCCGTAGGTCGCCAGCAGCTTCTCGACATAGGGGAGCTTGAGTCCGACCTCGGCCTTCTCCATCCGCCGTATGGTGGCGTGGGTCACATCGAGGGCCGCGGCGGCCTGCTCGAAGGAGAGGCCCGCTTTCTCACGCAGGTCCTGTAGCCGCTTGCCGAGCACCACCCGCAGGACGGTGGGCGCCCCTGCCGACCGTGGGTCCGCCACGTTCGATCGCCTCCAACTGACTTCAATGGTCAGCAGTGTGTCATGCCATCAGCAACAACGAACAGACTGCACTTCCGATTCTGCAAATTACAGACTGATCCTTGCCATTGGTGACCGACATCGCACATAGTTACGGCGTGGCTTCCTCCAACAACGCTCCCTCGTTAGGGCGCTGTGGCGGCTTCGTCGCCCAGTACCCGCAGGACGCGTTCCACTTGCCGGCGCGACGCACGTCCGTTCCCGAGGCGCGCAGACGCGTCAGTGCGCTGCTGTGCGAGTGGGGCGCGGATCAACAAGTCCGCGACGACGTGGAGTTGGTGGTCTCCGAGCTGTTCACCAACGCGGTACGGCACACCGACAGCGAGAAGGTCGGCTGCGAGCTCGCACTCTTCGGCGCGCACATACGCATAGAGATCACGGACCAGGGCGGCCCGCAGGACTCGGCGCCGCACATCCAGCCCGGCAGTGTGGACCAGGAGTGCGGACGGGGGCTGTTCCTCGTCGGCGCACTGTCCGAGAGCTGGGGGTCGCGACCCACCGACAGCGGTCAGGGCCGGGTCGTCTGGGCCGACCTGCCGTACTCCTCCCTCGCCCGCTGAGGCCCCGCTCCGCATCCGCGGAATCGGGGCCTCAGTCATGCCAGGGGCCCTTCCCGGCCCGCGGCCGCCTTACAGCGGCAGCAGATCGGGCCGCTTGGGCTCGACATGATCGCCGGAGGACTCCCCGCGCAGCCGGCGTCCGATCCACGGCACCAGATGCTCCCGCGCCCAGTGGATGTTGTCCCGCCGCGCGTCGGCGGCCGAGCGCTCCGCCTCCGGAGGCCAGGGCTGGTCCGGATCGGCAGGCACCCGCAGCCCGAGCACCTGTGCCGCGCGCAGCGCCACCCGGGTGTGCCCGTCGGCGGACAGATGCAGCCGGTCATCGCTCCACGCCCGCCGGTCCTGCACCGACTTGAGCGACCACAGATCCAGGACCGGGCAGTCGTGCCGGTCCGCGATGGCCCGGACATGCGCCGTATACGTCGCGATCTTGCCGCGCAGATGCTTGAGGACGGGGACTCCGCGGGTGTCGAAGCCGGTGCAGAGCAGGACCGTGCCGACCGCCTCCCGCAGATCGGCGACCGCCGCCTCATAGCGCTCCGCGACCGCGTCCGGGTCCGAGCCCGGCCGCAGGATGTCATTGCCGCCGGCGCAGAACGTCACCAGCGCGGGGGCGAGGGTTTTCGCCCGGGGCACCTGCTCCTCCACGATCTGGTCCAGGAGCCGGCCCCTGACCGCGAGATTCGCATAGCGGAAGTCACCCTCCGCCTGTTGGTCCGAGAGCAGGACCGCGAGCCGGTCCGCCCAACCGATGTACGCCCCGTCAGGGCCGGGATCCCCGACCCCCTCTGTGAAGCTGTCCCCGACGGCTGCGTACGACCCGATGGCGCCAAGGGCGCCGTTGCTGAAGTACTTCGAATCGTCTGCCACGTCAGGACATACTTCACCTCAAGAAGTGACTTACGCCACCGTAACCAGGGGTTGACGAGGGGTGATTAATGCCACCAGGTCAAATTCTGCTCAAGTCGGAATAATGATCGATCGCGCCTTGCTCCCCGGGCGCTCCAAGGCGCGTCGGAACGTCACCGCAATGACCTGATTGCCTATTGCATCAATGTCGTATCGTCGGAGGTGCCCCGCCTCGTCGACGAGCAGCGTCGGCGGCCGAACCCGAGGAGCGCGCCCGTGACGCAGCAGACGCCGCAGGTCCCACAGGCCCAGCCCGAGCTCACGGAGGTCCGCAACTTCCGCGATGTGGGCGGCCTGCCGACCGTGGACGGGCGTCGCGTACGGGAGGGCAGGCTGTTCCGCAGTGGCCACCTCGCCCATGCGACCGAGTCCGACGCGGCCTTTCTGGCCGGGCTCGGGCTGCACACCATCTTCGATTTCCGCAATTCCTCGGACATCAAGCTGGAAGGCCCCGATGTCACGCTGCCCGGCGTGCGCAATGTGAACATTCCGCTCACCGACCCGGCCGACGGTGCGGAATTCTGGGCGATGGTGCGCGACGGTGAACTGGAGCAGCTGCGCTCCGCACTCGGCGACGGCAAGGCCGCGGCCCGTATGGCCGCGACGTACCGCCACATCATCACCACCCGCACCGAAGACCACAGCAGGGTGCTGCATGCGCTCGCCGAGGACAGCGTTCCGGCGCTGATGCACTGTGCGGCCGGCAAGGACCGGGCGGGGCTGTCCGTCGCGGTGACCCTGCTCGCGGTCGGGGTCGAGCGGGACGCGATCGAGGCGGACTACCTCAAGTCCAACGACCCCCACCGCCGCTACAAGATCCGCCGCTCCGACAACTCCGCGGTCGGGATGTCGCAGGAGGTCATGGAGCTGCTCTCACCGCTGTTCGGTGCGCACACCGACTACCTCACGGCCGCCTATGACGCGATCCACCGGACCTGGGGCTCGACGGAGAAGTACCTCACCGACGGTCTGAAGCTGACGCCCGCCGTCCGCGAGCGGCTGCGGGACCGGCTGCTGACGGACTGACGGGTCGGCGCCCGCTCACGGCGTGGCCACCCACCCCGCGACCAGCACCAGACCCGAGGCCCGGTGCACCGCGAGGAAGCCGAAGGGCCGGTCGTAGCGGGCCGAGATCCGCTGGGCCCGGTACGGCGGGGGCGGTGGCACGGAGCCCGCGGCAGCCGGCATGACCGTGACCGCGGCCGCCCGGAAACCCAGCGGGCCGAAGGTCGCGGTCGCCGACTGCCGGGCGGCCGACACCGCGAGCGGCTGGTGGCTGATGCCGGGGAAGTGGCCACGGGAGGTGTCGGCGGCGGTGGCGAGCCCGAAGAGGTCCGCCCGCTCCAGCAGATCGTGGTCGGCGCCGACGGTGAACCGTGTGGTGGTGAGGCTGAGACTCGGGGCGCCGTCGTAGCTCGGCACCCAGGTCACCCCCAGCCCCGGACCGGCGCCGTCGGTCAGCGCCGTACCGGACACCGTTGGATAGCCGCCGCCCAGCGCCGCCACACCGTGGTGCAGCACCTCACCGCCGGGCAGCTCCGGCCCGCCGAGCAGCAGATGGACATCGAGTCCGTTGTCGCCCGCGACCCGCACGTCCGTCAGTGGACCGGCCGGTGTGCCGTGCACCCGTACCTGCTCCACCTCCGGCCCAAAACGGCTGAGCACCCGCAACTCCCGCCCCGCCCATGGCCCTTCGGACGGCCGGGCGGGGAACTCGTCGAACGGCTCCGTCCAGGTCGTGCGCACCAGCAGCGCACTGGCGAGGACGAGCAGGGTGTCGGGGGCGAGCCGGGCCGGCATCCGTTCGATCAGGCCGTCGGTGTGCTGCCGTGCCCAGGCGTCCAGCGCGCCCTGGTCCACGGCCGGGTCCCCGGTGAGCTCGCCGTGCGCAGCGGGCGGCAGGCCGGCCAGCCACTCGGGGTGCAGGGTCAGCGTGCGGCGGGCCCACAGGCCCACCGCGGCATCGACGCCGTCCGCCGCCGTCAGCGCGGCGAGCAGCTCCCGGCCTTCGCGTACGGCGTGCTCCGCACCGGTGCCGAGGGCTTCGGCCAGCTCCTTGCGGGCGAGGCAGGTGGCCGGTCCGGCGAGCAGCGCCAGCAGCGGCCAGACGCCCGCCGCGGTCAGCACGGTGTCCCGCTCCCCCACTGCCGCGCGCGCCCAGCGCGCCGTCATGTCGTTCACGGCCCGCGCCGTCGCCTCGGCCACCATGTGCCCTCCCCCCTCGGCGTGGTCAGCGGTTGGCGACCGCCTGTTTGACCAGCGTCCGCCCGAAGTCCCACATCAGGCCGCCGCCCCCATGGGCGTCGTCCATGACGGCCGTGAACGCCTCGACGAAACGGTCCACTTCCCGCTCGCCGATGACCAGCGGCGGAAGCAGCTTAATGACCTCCAGATGGTCACCGGAGACCTGGGTCAGAATGCGGTGCCGCTGGAGCAGCGGCACCACGACCATCTGCGCGAACAGCCCCTTGCGGGCCGTCTGGAGCATCGTCCAGCGGCTGCGCAGACCGAGGGACTTGGGACGGCCGAACTCGATACCGATCATCAGGCCGCGGCCCCGCACCTCGTGCAGCAGCTCGTAGCGGGGGATCAGCTCCGTCAGCCGGGAGCGCAGCAGTTCGCCGGTGCGCCGGGCGCCGGCCACCAGCTGCTCGTCCTCCAGCACCGCGAGCACCGCCAGACCGGCGGCCATCGCCTGGGCGTTGGCCCCGAAGCTGGCGGAGTGCACCAGCACCCGGTCCATGGACGAGTAGACCTTCTTGAAGATCCAGTCCTTGCCGAGCGTCGCCCCGACCGGCACATATCCGCCGGACAGCGCCTTGGCCACACACACCAGATCCGGCTCGACACCGTCCTCGTGCTGGTAGGCGAAGAAGTCACCGGTGCGCCCCAGGCCGGTCTGCACCTCGTCGGCGATCAGCAGGGCCTTGTGCCGGTGCAGCAGTTCCTGTGCGGCGCGCAGAAATCCCGGCGGGGTCGGGTGGACGCCCTTGCCCTGGATGGGCTCGATCACAAATCCCGCCACGTCGCCGCGCTTCAACTCCCGTTCCAGCGCGGCCAGATCACCCATCGCCACGGCGGTGTCCGGCAGCAGCGGGGCGAAGCCGTCCCGGAAGCCGTCCTCGCCGTTGACGGAGAGCGAGCCGGTGGTCAGGCCGTGGAAGGCATGGGTGCAGTAGAGGACGCGGGGGCGGCCGGTGGCGTAGCGGGCGAACTTCAGCGCGGTCTCGACGGCTTCGGTGCCGCTGTTGCCGAAGAAGACCCGGTCGAGATGGGGCGCGTGGCTCAGCAGCTTCTCGGCGAGCAGGCCGGGCAGCGGCTGGCAGTCGAAGCGGGTGAGATCGGCCAGCTGGGCGTCCAGGACGTCGTGCAGCGCCTGCCGGACGACGGGGTGATGGCGCCCGAGGCCCATCACCCCGAAGCCCGCGAGCATGTCCAGGTAGTCCTGGCCGTCGGCGTCCCAGAAGTAGGCGCCCTCGGCCCGCTCGTAGACCTTGTCGAAGCCGATGGTGTGCAGCATCCGCGGCAGTTGGTGGTTGAGATGGCGGGTGTGCAGGTCGTAGCGCTCGTCGCCGCGCTCGGCGAGCAGCTTGGTCAGGTCGAATCCGGTCACGGCTGCTTCTCCTTACGGGACCGGCCCGGTCCGTCTCACCCGTCGTACGGCGGATGAGCCGGACCGGACCGGTACACCGGGGAGCCGTGGCGACGGGCTCCCCTCACTCGACGGGTCAACTGCGGTTTCCCGCGACGGCTTCCCTGGCCGCCCGGAGGGACTCCTTCAGCGAGCCCATGGTGGCGAGGACGGCGGTCGGTTCGTAGCCGCAGTGCGCCATGCAGTTGGCGCAGCGCGGGTCCTTGCCGCGGCCGTACTTGTCCCAGTCGGTCTCGTCGATGAGCTCCCGGTACGTCGGAACGTAGCCGTCGCTCATCAGGTAGCAGGGGCGCTGCCAGCCGAACAGCGAGTAGTTGGGGATCGCCCAGGCCGTGCACGGGAAGTCCGCCTTGCCCTCCAGGAAGTCCAGGAAGAGCGGACTGTGGTTGAGCCGCCAGCGGCGCCGGTTGCCGCCGGCGAAGGCCTTCTTGAACAGCTCCCGGGTCTGTTCGACGCCGAGGAAGTGCTCCTGGTCGGGGGCCTTCTCGTAGGCGTAGGCGGGCGACAGCATCATTTCGTCGACCTGGAGGTCGTCATTGAGGAAGTTGAGGACCTCGATGATGGTCTGCGGGGTGTCGGTGTTGAAGAAGGTGGAGTTGGTGGTGACCCGGAAGCCGCGCCGCTTGGCTTCCTTGATCGCCGCCACCGCCTCGTCGAAAACGCCTTCCTTGGCGACGGATTCATCGTGGCGCTCCCGCATGCCGTCGATGTGCACCGCGAACGCGAAATACGGCGAGGGGGTGAACTTCTCCAGCTTCTTGCGCAACAGCATCGCGTTGGTGCAGAGGAACACGTATTTCCGCTTTGCCACCAACTGCCGTACGATCTCGTCGATCTGCGGGTGCATCAAGGGCTCGCCACCGGCGATGGAGACCATCGGAGCGCCCGACTCCAGCACCGCCCCGACCGCCTGCGCCACCGGCATCCGCTGCTTGAGCACACCCGCCGGATGCTGGATCTTCCCGCAGCCCTCGCATTTGAGATTGCAGGCGAAGAGCGGTTCCAGCTCGACAATGAGCGGGAACTTCTCCCGCCGCCGGATCACCTTCTGTTCAAAGAGATAGGTACCGACTCGGATGGACTGACGGAGCGGCATGGCCATCTGGCTCACCTCCAGGGGAGCAGCAAAGAACGGTGCCATTCGTGGAAAACGGGGAGTACGGAGCGCAGCACTCGGAAGGCCGATATTCCACCGCGCACGGTGCCGATTCGTACGAGTTCATGTTCTGGAGCGTCCACGACCACCCGGACGGCCGCAACCGGACGGCGGCCGGCGGCCCGGGCGGCACCGAGGGTCGCGGCGGACTCCATGTCCACCGCGACCGCACCGGCGGCGTGCAGCTCGGCCCGCTCCGCACCCCGTACGACATGGTCGGAGCCGCACAGCAGCCCGCTGTGCACGGTCAGACCGCGCTCCCGCAGAGCCCGGAGCAGCGGGCCGTTGTCATGGCAGGGCGTCTCCGGTGCGGCGGCGTGGTGGCCGCGGGTGGCCTCGGCGACGACCACGTCCCCGGGGCGCATCCCGGGGGCGAGGCCGGCGCAGAAGCCGCTGGCGACAACGGGGGAACGTTCGGTGACCGACCCTGCACGCAGCGCTTCGGTGAGGGCGCGTTCGGCCGCCTGGGGGCCCATACCGGTGCGGAGCGTGATCACGCGCGGGTGGGCTTCCCCCGCCGCTCCCCCGCGGCCCCCGCGGCCCCCGCGGCGCAGCGCGAACCGCTCGATGCCGAGCGCGCAGGCGATCAGCAGCGGCGGTTCCGCGTCCGTCGGGGGCCGGCCCGTCATCAGGACTCCACCGGCGCGCCGGCCGGTCCCCCGTTGAGGTAGCGGCCCAGGGCCGTCAGCGGGAAGACCTGGCGGTACAGGTGATAGTTGATGGAGAAGTCCCAGGGGAAGCCGGTGCCGGTGAAGTACGGCTCGTCCCAGGACCCGTCCTCGCGCTGGGTCGCGGTCAGCCAGCGCACCCCGCGCCGTACCGTCTCGCTGTCCCGCTCTCCGGCCGCGAGCAGCGCCATCAGCGCCCAGGCGGTCTGTGAGGCGGTCGAGGCTCCGCGCCCCGCCCACCGCTCCTTGTCCTGGTAGGACCGCTGGTCCTCGCCCCAGCCGCCGTCGTCGTTCTGCACCCGCTCCAGCCAGCGCACGGCCCGGCGGACCGCGGGGTGCGAGGCGGGGACGCCGGCCGCGGCCAGCGCGGGGAGCACCGATCCGGTGCCGTAAAGGTAGTTGGTGCCCCAGCGGCCGAACCACGAGCCGTCGGGTTCCTGTTCGGCCAGCAGCCAGGCGATCCCGCGGCGGGTGCGCGGGTCGTGGGTGCGGCCGACGTCGGCGAGCATCTCGACGACATGGGCGGTGACATCGGCCGACGGCGGGTCGATGACCTCCCCGAAGTCACAGAACGGCAGCCGGTTGGGAAACGGGCTGGTGTTGTCGACGTCGAAGGCGCCCCAGGCCCCGTTCTTGGACTGCATCCCGAGGTTCCAGCGCACCGCCCGCCGGACCGCGGCCTCGACCCGCGACGGATCGGGGTGCCGGACCCGGCGCAGCGCCAGCACCACCTCCGCGGTGTCGTCGATGTCCGGGTAGTTGTCGTTCTCGAACTCGAAACCCCAGCCCCCGGAAGGGAGTTGGGGCCGCTTGACGCTCCAGTCGCCGGGCCGGTCGATCTGCTCGGCGAGCATCCACTCGGCGGCCTTGACCAGCTGCGGGTGGTCGGCGGGCACTCCGGCGTCGGCCAGCGCGATGGTCGCCAGACAGGTGTCCCAGACCGGGGACTGGCAGGCCTCGATCATCCGGACGCCGTCCTCGCGCCATACGGCGAACCGGTCGAGGGAGTCCAGACCGGCGCGCAGCACGGGGTGGTCGAGGTCGTAGCCGCAGAGGTGCAGGGCGATGACGGAGTAGACGGCGGGGGGCTGGATGCCGCCCCAGCAGCCGTCGTTCTCCTGTCGTTCGATGATCCAGCGGGCGGCGGAGCGCATCGCGGCGCCGCGCAGCGTGCGCAGGGCGACCTTGTGGTAGAGGTGCAGTGCCTTGTCGAGGCGCTGGAACACCCCGTCCCAGCTGGTGGCGGGGGCGAGCGGCCGCGGCGGGTTGGGGCGGCGCGGATCGGTGTGCAGCTCGTCGAGGGCGAACGGCGCCGGGCGGACCGGGCGCTTGGCCGAGACGATGGTCAGCGGCACGATGGTCTGCCGCGCCCAGCACCCGAAGTCATAGATGTTGAGCGGGAACCACTTGGGGAAGTAGAGGAGTTCCGGCGGGAGTTCGGGCAGGTCGTCCCACTTCCACCAGCCGAAGAGCGCCAGCCAGATGCGGGTGAAGACCCGGGCCGCGGCGATCCCGCCCTCCGCGCGCACCCATGCGGCGGCCCGGGCCATGTGCGGTGCGTCCGGGGCGTCCCCGGCGAGCCGCAGGGCGACATAGGCCTCGATGGTGGTGGAGAGTTCACCGGGCCCGCCGTAGAAGGTGGCCCAGGTGCCGTCCGCGCCCTGTTGCCCGCGGATGTGGCGGGCGGCGGCTTCGGTGAGCTCGGGGTCCTGGATTCCGAGGAACTGACGGAGCAGCAGGTCTTCGGCGTCCATCGTGACGTTGGTCTCGAGGTCGCCCTTCCACCAGCCGGCGGGGTCCTGGACGGACAGCAGATAGTCGGTGGCGCGTGCGGTCGCGCGCCGGGCGGCGTCCACCGTGTCCTGCCATACGGCGGTGCGCGTGGGCGCTTGTGTGGCGGTCTTCTCAGCGGTGGCATCGCTGGCCGAGGGGGCCCGGGGCGGCAGTGCCCCGGTGCTTCCGTCGGTCGTCGCTGTCATGGCTTCCCCTTCGGCAGTGAACTGTGAAAAGCGTGCTCAGGGATTCCGTCGGCCGGCGCCCGGCTGGCACCGGCCGGCGACTGCGAACTATTCGGTGTCGATACTGCTCATCTCTGTCGTACGACGACGAAGTCCGCGAGCGCGACGAGCTGTGCGCGGACCTGCTCCGGCATGTCGATCTCGTCCAGTGCGGCGATGGCGGTGGCGTGCTGGCGGCGGGCCTCCTGGGAGGTCCACTCGCGGCCACCGGCCTCCTCGATGAGGGCCGCGCGGGAGGCGAACTCTTCCTCGGTGAAGTCGGCAATCTCGGTCTCGCTCTTCTTCGCGTCGGCCGCCAGGATCTGGGCGAGACGCTCGGAGGCCGGGCCACCGGCCGCCAGCGCGGCGACGACCGGCAGCGACTTCTTGCGCTGCCGCAGATCGCTCCAGGTCTTCTTGCCGGTGGCGTCCGGGTCGCCCCAGATACCGAGCAGGTCGTCGACGGCCTGGAAGGCGAGGCCGAGGTGGTAGCCGTACTTCTCCAGGGTGTCGGCGGTGCGGTCGTCCGCGCCGCCCAGGACCGCACCGATGGAGACGGCACAGGCCAGCAGCGCGCCGGTCTTGTTGCCCTCCATCTCCAGGCACTCCTCGACGGTGACCCGCTCGCGGTGCTCGTAGGAGATGTCCTGGGCCTGACCGTCGATCAGCTTACGGGTGGCCAGGGTGAGCCGGCGGGTGGCGCGGCCGGCGTCGACCGTGCCGAGCTCCAGCAGTATTTCGTTGGCGAGCGCGAACAGCGCGTCACCGACGAGGATGGCCTGCGCGGGGCCGTGCACCTTCCAGACCGTGTCGCGGTGCCGACGCTGCTCGTCGCCGTCCATGAGGTCGTCGTGCAGCAGCGAGAAGTTGTGCACCAGCTCGACGGCGACCGCCCCGGGGATACCGACCTCGGGGGCCGCACCGGCGGCCTCGGCCGACAGCAGCGCGAGCGCCGGCCGCACCGCCTTGCCGCTGTCACCCGCGGTGGGGTGGCCCTCGGCATCGATCCAGCCGAAGTGGTAGGCGGCGACGGTGTCCATGGGAGGAGCGAGCCGGTCCACGGCCGCGCGCAGCACGGGGGTGGCGAGTGTCCGCCCGCGCTCCAGCAGAGCGGTGACGCTCTCGGTGTCGATAGCTGGGGAAGCCGGGTTCACGGTTTCTCCTCTGTTTCCGACGCTCGTGCTCGTGCGAGCGCTCGTACTCGTAGTCATGCCGCCTCCTGAGGCAACTGGCCCTGGGGGAAGCCGAGTTCGTTGAGTGCCTCGCGAGCGGCGGCAGTGCCGCTGCGAACAGCGCTTTCCATGGTCGCGGGCCACCCGGTGGCGGTCCACGCACCGGCCAGGAACAGGCCGGGAGCTTGAGTGCGGGCGGCGGGGCGGAGCCTGCCGACGCCCGGGGCGGGCGCGAAGGTCGCGGTGCGCTCGCGGGTGACGAAGAAGTCGCGGATCCTGGCGCCCCGGGCGGCGGGCAGCAGCCGCTCCAGCTCGGGCAGATAGCGGGCGCGGAGCTTGGCGACCGGCTGGTCGATCTCCTCCTGCGCGGCGGACTGCGAGACCGCCAGATACTGACAGCGCTCGTTCCCGGCGGTCCGCGTCAGCCCCGAGGCGTCGGTGCGGTCGAAGACCCACTGGACCGGCGAGCCGACCGCCGCGAAGAAGGGGCGGCGCAGCACCTTGCGGTCGTAGACGACATGGAGGTTGAGGATCGGGGCGGTGCCGATGTCCAGCAGCCGGTCCTTGCCGTCCAGCGCCCCGTCGGGCAGCAGGCCGTGTGCCTCGCGCTGGGGTACGGCGAGGACGACGGTGTCCGCGGTGAGCTGCTCGGTGCCGTGCGGGCCGTTCTCCACCGACACCTGCCAGCCGCCGTCCCGGCGCGTGACGGCTCCGGCGCGGGTGCGCAGGGCGATGCGGACGCCGGCCTTCTCCAGGGCCGTACGGGCGAGGGTGTCGTGGACGTCGCCGAGCGGGACGCGGGACCAGCCGATGTCGGCGGCGCCGGGGGCGGACAGCAGCCCGGTCTTGAAGACCTTGGCGGCCAGGCCCAGCGAGGCGTCACCGGCCCGGGCGTTGAGGGTGGCGATGCCGACCAGGTCCCACAGCGCCTCGATCGCCCGGGCCGACTGGCCGTACCGGCGCAGCCAGCTGCCGAAGTCCAGACCGTCCAGCGCGGGGTCGGCCGGGTCGAGGCCCTTGAGCGCGAGGGTGGCCCGCACGACCCCGGCCCGCTCGGCGGGGGACAGATGCGGGTAGCCGGCGAGGCTCTGGGCGAGGTGCAGCGGGACGGGCAGCGCGGTGCGGCGCAGCCGGCCGAGCCGCATCCGGTCGGCGTCCAGGACCGGGACGTCCATCCGCTCCTGGAGGGGCACCAGATGTGCGGCGCCCATCCGCTCCAGCAGCCTGCTGTAGGCGGTGCAGCAGCGCAGATAGACATGCTGGCCGTTGTCGACGGACAGTTCGCCGGCGGTGGAGTCGCGGCGGAAGGAGAAGACCAGTCCGCCGAGGCGGGGCCGGCCCTCGATCAGGGTGACCCGCAGCCCGGCGTCGGCCAGGGCGAGCGCCGCGGTCGTGCCGGCGAGACCGCCCCCGATGACCACCGCAGCCGCCCCTTCGGGACGGCGGGGCGGCAGCTCACGGTGCCGGTCGGTTCGGGTCGCTCCCGATGTCATGTGATCTCCCCCTGTACTGCTGTCTCGGACGCAGCCGGCCCGGGGAGGGTTGCCCGCCGCGCTGACGCGGGGTCACCGTTGTCGTTCGCCGCCCGGCACCTCATCCGCGCCTCCGGACGGCCTGCCGTCGGCCGATCGCCCGCGCGTCGAGCCCGGACAGCCCGCGCACCGCGACAAAGGCCTTCTCCCGGCCGGGCAGGGAGACCCGGCCGCGCAGCACGGCCTCGGGGTCGGCGGCGATCCGCGTCAGCAGACGGTGATAGATGCCGGCCATCGCGGCCACACAGGCGCCGCTGCGCCGGTCGAGCATCGGCAGCAGCCGGAAGCCGTCGGCGAACAGCGCACGGGCCCGCTTCACCTCGAAGTGCACCAGACCAGTGAAGTCGGAGCCGGGCGGCGGGACGGAACGCTCGAAGCCGGCCGCGCAGCCGAACTTGGCGAGGTCCTCGGCGGGCAGATAGGTACGCCCGTTGCCGGCGTCCTCGCGAACGTCCCTGAGAATGTTGGTCAGTTGGAGGGCCAGGCCGAGGGTGTCGGCGTACTCGGCGGCGCGATCGGCGTCCTGCGCCCCCGGGACCGTGCCGAACACGCCCAGCGAGAGCCGGCCGATGGCACCGGCGACACAGCGGCAGTAGACCTTCAGCTCGTCCCAGGTCTCATAGGTCGCGCCGCGCACGTCCATCAGCACGCCGTCGATCAGCTCGTCGAGCCCCTCCAGCGGCAGCGGGAAGCGGCGGGCGGCGTCGGACAGTGCGACGGCCACCGGGTCGGTGTCGTCCTCGTCGATCCGGCCGTCCTTGATACGCGCCAGCAGCGCCCGGGTGTCCTCCAGGCGCCCCTGCTTGGCTGCGGGCTCCAGGGTGCCGTCGCCGATGTCGTCGATCCGGCGGGAGAAGGCGTAGAGCGCCGACATGGCCTGCCGCTTGTCGGCCGGCAGCAGCCGGATGCCATAGGCGAAGTTGCGTGCCTGCTGCCCGGTGATGGCCTCGCAGTAGCGGTACGCAGCGAGCACCGGCGCGGACGCGTGTGCGGATGCCTCCACGGTCCGACTCACCCCTCTCTTCGCAATGTCGCCCTTACCTCGCGCAGCAGGCTGAGCTTGGTCGGCTTGGGCGGTCCAGGGAGTACGTCGTGATCGGCGGCCGCGACCGCCTGGAGTGCAGCGCGTCCGCCGGCCACGAATCCGGCCAGCAGCAGCTTGAGTCTGCCGTGGACGCTACCCACCAGCGAGGTGCCTTCATTCAGCAGGTCACGGGCGCGTTCCGCCTCGTAGGCGATCAGCGCGCGCACCGATGCGCCCCCGCTGGGCGCGGCCAGATCCGCCTCGGTGACACCAAAGCGTTTCATGTCCTCGGCGGGGAGGTAGATGCGGTCGCGCCCGAGGTCCTCGGCCACGTCCTGGACGTGTTCGACGATCTGTAGGGCGGTGCAGACCGCGTCCGAGCGGCGGATGCGTTCGGGGCTCGCGGTGCCGGTGATCCCGAGGACGAGGCGGCCGACGGGGTTGGCGGACAGCTCGCAGTAGGCGGCGAGGTCGTCATAGGTGCCGTAGCGGCTCACCCGCTGGTCCTGCCGGTTGGCCTCGATCAGCCTGAGGAACGGCTCGGGGGTCAGCGCGCAGCGGCGGACGGTCGGGCCGAGCCGGCGCAGCAGCGGATGCCGGGGGCCGGGCGCCCGGTCGCTGAAGACCCGGTGGAGGTCGGCCTCCAGCGCGTCCAGCAAGGCCGACCGGTTATCGGCTTGCGCGCGCTCCAGCCCGAGGAGTACGGCATCGCCGCCGCCGGGTGCGAGATCTCCGTCGCCGATGTCGTCGACGAGCCGGGCGAAGCCGTAGACGGCCATCAGATCGGTCCGCCAGGCGCGGGGCAGGAAGAACGGTGCGACCGGGAAATTCTCGTGTGCGGCCTGATCGAGCACGGTGCGCGTCTGCTCCCGCCCGTCACCCGCCGCCCCCCTTCGGAGGATGGCGCGACGCGCCTGCTCGTTGTCTCGGCTCACCGGGGGCTGCCCGGCGCATTTCGGTGCCGGAGCGAACCAGTAGCCATTGCCGTCACGTCTCCCGTTCTACACCGCCAAGCTAAAACATCCTATTTCGGACACGCCGCAGCGGGCGACGCGCCTCGATCGAGCCCACATCGCCCGCTCGGGTGAGCATTGCCCGACATATACCACTTGTGCTGTTCGGTACCCGTACAGCTTACGTCGTACGTCTCACCCACGTCCGAGCGGGTCCCGAAGCGTGAGACAACGATCAAGCCGGCGCCCCATACGTCCGAACTGATCCGGGGACCGCCGGAGTTGACCTGTCTGCACGCTGGAAGGCCCCCACGAGGCGGACTCGCGGAGGCCTTCGAGTGCGGAGCGGACTACTTGCCCGTCTCCTTTTCGTACGCCTTGATGACCTCGTCCGTCGGACCGTCCATCAGCAGCTCGCCGCGCTCCAGCCACAGGACGCGGTCGCAGGTGTCGCGGATGGACTTGTTGTTGTGGCTGACGAGGAAGACCGTGCCGGCTTCCTTGCGCAGCTCGCGGATGCGGGCCTCGGAGCGCTTCTGGAAGCTGCGGTCACCGGTGGCCAGCGCCTCGTCGATCATCAGCACATCGTGGTCCTTGGCCGCGGCGATGGAGAACCGCAGCCGGGCCGCCATACCCGACGAGTAGGTGCGCATCGGCAGCGAGATGAAGTCGCCCTTCTCGTTGATCCCGGAGAAGTCGACGATGCCCTCGTAGCGGTCACGGACCTGCTCACGGGACATGCCCATCGCCAGCCCGCCGAGAAGGACGTTCTTCTCGCCGGTCAGATCGTTCATCAGGGCCGCGTTGACACCCAGCAGCGAGGGCTGGCCGTGCGTGTAGACCTTGCCGCGCTCCGCCGGCAGCAGACCGGCCACCGCCTTGAGCAGCGTCGACTTGCCCGAGCCGTTGGAACCGATCAGCCCGATCGACTCACCCCGGTAGGCGGTGAAGGAGACACCCTTGACCGCGTGCACCTCACGCACGCCCGAGGAGGGCTTGCGGCGCACGATGCGGTTGAGGGCCGCGGTGGCGCTGCCCTTGCCCGCACCCGTGCCGTAGACGCGGTAGACGATGTGCAGATCGTCCGCGATCACCGTCGGGATCCGCTCCGCGGCCGCCTCGGTCGGCTGGACACCGTTCTTCTGCTCAGCCACGTCCGTACCGCTCCTCAGCCTTCCAGAAGTACACAAAGCCCACGACGCCCATCACCAGCGCCCAGCCCCCGGCGGACGCCCACACATGCGGCGGCAGCTTGTCGTCCGTGAAGCTGTCGATCAGCGCGAACCGCATCAGGTCGATGTAGACAGCCGCCGGATTGACATTGAGCAGCACCTCCACGAACGCGGGGACGTGCTTGCCCTTGAGGATCAGGTCGATGCTGAACATCACGCCGGACGCATACATCCACGTCCGCATGATGAACGGCATCAGCTGCGCCAGGTCCGGGGTCTTCGAACCCAGCCGCGCCATCACCAACGCCAGCCCCGTGTTGAACATGAACTGCAACGCCAGCGCCGGAATGGCCAGCAGCCACGACCACGTCGGCAGCTGCCCGAAGCCGAGCAGAATGAGGACCAGCACACCCATGGAGAAGAACAGCTGCTGGAGCTGCATCAGGCAGAACGAGATCGGCAGACAGGCCCGCGGGAAGTGCAGCGCCCGCACCAGCCCGAGGTTGCCCGAGATCGACTTCGTGCCGGCCATCACCGAGCTCTGGGTGAAGGTGAAGATGAAGACACCGGTCACCAGGAACGGGACGAAGTCCGGGACGCCGTTCCGGGTACCGATCAGCAGACCGAAGATGAGGTAGTAGACGAGCGCGTTGAGCAGTGGCGTCGCCACCTGCCAGACCTGGCCCAGCTTGGCCTGGCTGTACTGCGCCGTCATCTTGGCACTGGCGAAGGCGGAGATGAAATGCCGCCGGTCCCAGAGCTGCCGGACGTACTCCGGAAGGCCGGGACGGGCCCCGCTCTGCGAGAGCCCGTACTTCTGGGCCCGCTGGGCAGCCGTGAGCCCCGCGTCGGAAGATGGCGGGGCACTCATGGCGACCGCACTGTCGTGCGTGGTCTCGCTCACAGTTGACACTTTCGTCCTCAAGGTGCGCTGCCGGGGCCACGCCCCGGCTCGCGCCTGATGCTCTCAGATACGAGCTTGTCAGATGACGGGAGGGCGGCCCAGTCGGGTCAGTCGCCAAACGGTAGCCCACTTCATGGGGCGCCTGGGACCGCACGGCGTGACGCAGCCCTCCTTGAAGCCGCCCAGCCAGGCCCGCAGCGCCGGTCGCGACGGCCGCCGGGCGAGGGTGAGCAGGAACCAGACACCGAGATAGACCGGCACCAACAGCGCGGGGAGGTTGCGGCGGGCCAGCCACACACGGTTACGGGCCACCATCCGGTGGTAGACCGCGTGCCGGGCCGGTGCCGTCGTCGGGTGGAAGAGGACCATGTCCGACCGGTAGTCGATCTGCCAGCCGGCGTCCAGCGCCCGCCAGGCCAGATCGGTCTCCTCGTGGGCGTAGAAGAAGTCGTCGGGCAGCCCGCCGACCTCCTCGAAGACATGCGTCCGGACCGCGTTCGCCCCACCGAGGAAGGTGGTGACCCGCGACGACCGCATCGGGTCCGAGGCGCGCAGCCGCGGAACGTGCCGGCGCTGGGTCTCGCCGGTGTCCGGGTCGGCGATCCGGAAACTGATGATGCCGAGCTCCGGGTCGGCGGCGAATGCCTCGCGGCACAGTTCGGCGGTGTCCTCCCTGGCCAGCAGCCCGTCGTCGTCGAGGAAGAGCAGCACATCGACATCGCTGCCGCCGGGGCCGAAGGCCTCGATGCCGACATTGCGGCCGGCCGGGATACCGACGTTCTCCGGCAGCTCGACGGTCCGTACGCCCTCGGGGAGCTCGGGCAGCGGCGAACCGTTGCCCACGACGACGGTCTCGATCGGGTCGCCGTGCTGCTTGGCGACCGAGTCCAGCAGCGCGCGCAGCTCCTCGGGGCGGTTGCCCATCGTCAGGACAACCGCACCGATCCGCATTCGGGACGCCCCCGTCACTTGAGCCTGCTGGAGGCGAGGATGGACACGAGGTGGAGCAGCGTCTGGAGGAGCGCGATACCGGCGAGCACGGCGACGCCGAGGCGGGAGAAGAACAGGTCGCCCCTGATCGAGTCCACGATCGCCAGGACCAGGATCAGCAGGGACGCCTCGATCCCGAGGATGAGCCGGTGGAACTTCAGCGCCCCGGCCGCCTTGCGGGCCAGCGCCATTCCGGAGGACCGCGGCTCGGACGCCGCCTCCTTGACCGGCGGCAGCCCGCCCTGGTGCCGGGCGACGCCGACGAGGTCGGTCTCGGCCTTGATCAGGATCGCGCCGAGGGCGGCGAGGGTGCCGAGGAAGGCCCACAGCCAGTCGATCCGGCCGGAGCCCCACAGGTCGGCGGCGCGCAGGCCGAAGCCGACCAGCACCGCGGCGTCGCACAGGTAGGCGCCGACCCGGTCCAGGTACACCCCGCCGAGCGAGAACTGCTTCTTCCAGCGGGCGACCTCGCCGTCGACACAGTCGAGCAGCAGGTACAGCTGGACCATCAGCACACCGAGCACGGCGCCCGCGATCCCCGGCACCAGCAGTGCCGGGGCGGCGAGGACGCCGAAAACGGTCATCAGGTAGGTCAGCTGGTTGGGCGTGACCTTCGTGTTCACCAGGTGCCGGTCGATGCGCAAGGAGATCTCGCGCATATAGAGGCGACCGCCCCAGTGCTCACCGCTGCGCCGGTCCTTGACACCCTCGGGGTGCACGACCGGGCGGAGTTCAGCTACTGACGGCTTCTGCATAGTCGGCGTATGCGTCCCTGATCTGATCGGCGGACAGGTCGAGGTGCTCAAGGATGGTGTAGCGGCCGGGGCGGGTCTTCGGCGCGTACGCGACGGCCTCGACGAACTCCTCATCGGTGAAGCCGATCTCGCCCGGTGTGACCGGCAGACCGTGCCGGCGCAGCACCTCGACCATCAGGTCCCGGGTTTCCTTGTCCCCGCGCAGATGCGTGGCGAAGGCGGCGCCGAGGCCGCACTGCTCGCCATGGCTCGCCGCGCGCTTGGGATAAAGAATGTCCAGGGCGTGGTTGATCTCGTGGCAGGCGCCGGACGCCGGGCGGCTGTCGCCGGCCACCGACATCGAGATGCCGGTGAGGACCAGGCCCTCGGCCAGCACCTGGAGGAAGTTGTCGTCGCCGACGCCCCCGGGGTGGCGCAGCACGGCCTCGCCGGCCTGGCGCGCCATGGCGGCCGCCAGTCCGTCGATGTCCTCACCGGTCTCGCGGTGCGACAGCTCCCAGTCCGCGACCGCGGAGATGTTGGAGATCGCGTCGCCGATGCCGGAGCGGACGAACCGGACCGGGGCCTCGCGGATGATGTCGAGGTCGATCACCACGGCGATCGGGTTCGGCACCCCGTAGGAGCCACGGCCCGCGTCGTTGTCCAGCGTGGCCACCGGCGAGCACAGACCGTCGTGCGACAGGTTCGTCGCGACGGCGACCAGCGGCAGACCGATGCGGGCCGCGGCGAACTTGGCACAGTCGATGATCTTGCCGCCGCCCAGGCCCACGACCGCGTCGTAGTGCCCCTTCTTCATGGCGTCGGCGAGCTTGATCGCGTCGTCCAGGGTGCCGCCGCCGACCTCGTACCACTCGGCGCCCGGCAGCGCGGGGGACAGCCGCTCGCGCAGCCGCGCCCCCGAGCCGCCGCTGATCGCGATGGCGAGCTTGCCGGACGCGGAGATGCGCTGATCGGCCAGCAGGCCCGCCAGGTCGTCCAGGGCGCCGGCGTTGATGTCAACGACGACCGGGGACGGGATGAGGCGGGTCAGTACTGGCATGCGATGTCACGGCCCTTCGCCAGGTCGTCGTGGTTGTCGATCTCGACCCACTTGACGTCGCCGATCGGGGCCACGTCCACCTTGAAGCCGCGGTTGACGAGCTCCTGGTAGCCGTCCTCGTAGTAGAGGTCGGGGTCCCGCTCGAAGGTGGTCTTCAGGGCGTCGGCCAGCTCCTCGGCCGCCGAACCCTCGATGAGGGTGACACCGATGTACTCACCGGTCGCCTCGGCCGGGTCCATCAGCTTGGTGATCTTCTGGACGCCCTTGGCGGGGTCCACGATGACCTTCATCTCCTCGTCCGCCAGCTGCTTGACGGTGTCCAGCGCGAGGATGATCTTCTGGCCGTTGCCGCGGGCGGCGAGCAGGGTCTTCTCGACGGAGACCGGGTGCACGGTGTCGCCGTTGGCGAGGATCACATCGTGCTTGATGGCGTCACGGCCGCACCACAGGGAGTAGGCGTTGTTCCACTCCTCGGCCTTGTCGTTGTCGATGAGGGTGAGCTTGAGGCCGTACTTCTGCTCCAGGGCCTCCTTGCGCTCGTAGACGGCTTCCTTGCGGTAGCCGACGATGATCGCGACCTCGGTCAGGCCGATCTCGGCGAAGTTGCCGAGGGTCAGGTCGAGGATGGTCGTGTCCCCGTCGACCGGCACCAGAGCCTTGGGCAGGGTGTCGGTGTAGGGGCGCAGACGCCGTCCGGCGCCGGCAGCCAGCACGAGGCCGATCATGCGGGTTCTCCTTCATCGTGTACGGCGGGTGCTTGGGAGGACACCCAGAAGCGGATGCTCTCGATGAGCACCAGCAGCGCCAGGGCCACAGCAAGGGCCGTCAGCGCGATTGTGAAACCTGAGGGGGACAGCGCGGCGGCGAGGACCGTGATCACGAGGATCCGTCCCTCATGTCCGCCGGTCGCCCGGACCAGCCACCGCGGAGGGGCTCCGGTGCCACCACGGATGCGGTAGACCGTGTCGTAGTGATGGTAGGCGACCGCCGCGACCAGCCCGTACGCCGCGGGGAGTGCTCCGGGGACGTCCGCACGGGCGGCCAGCACCAGGATGGTGACGTACTCACCGGCCCGGAAGAAGGGCGGTACGAGCCAGTCGAGGGCGCCCTTGAGCGGCCGGGCCACGGCCGCACCGGCCAGCAGCGCGGAGCAGACGGCGACGCCGACGGTGAGCCACGAGGTGGGGTCGTCCTGGAAGATCACCCAGACCAGCAGCACGGCGGCTGAGAGAAATGCCATGACGGGGGCCAGGAAGGAACCGGTCCGGCCGCGGCCCCGGGCACTGCGGGCGATCAGCTCGGCGAGCGGCCCGGAGTCGGCGAGGTCGGCCAGCGCCTGGGCGGCGCGGTCGGTGCGCCGGGCCCGGCGGGTCAGCGAGCGCAGCACCCGGCCGGCCGTGGTGTAGCAGGCGGCCAGCGCACAGCCGATGAGCAGGGCGTAGAAGACGATGCGCGGGGTGGTCAGCGCGGTGAGCACGGCGATCATGGCCCAGCGCTCGCCGATCGGCAGCACGATCATCCGGCGCGCCCAGACCGTCCAGCCGACGCTGTCGAGCTTGCCGGAGAGGGCGGCGGTGGGGCTGGTGTTGGCCGTGGCGTCGTGGTTCGCCTCGTTGAAGGAGAAGTCGACGACATGGCGGCAGGTCATCAGGACCATCGCGCCGAGCGCCAGCGCCCAGACGTCGTCCCCGCCACGGGCCGCCCCGAGGGCGAGGCCGGCGTAGTACGCGTACTCCTTGGCCCGGTCGAAGGTGGCGTCCAGCCAGGCGCCCATCGTCGAGTACTGGAGGGAGTAGCGGGCGAGCTGCCCGTCGGTGCAGTCCAGGACGAAGGAGAACAGCAGCAGGAAGCCGGCGGCGATGAAGCCGCCACGGGTTCCGGTGGCCGCGCAGCCGGCCGCGATCAGTGCGGTGAGCAGCGACGCGGTGGTGACCTGGTTGGGGGTGAGCCCGCGCCGCGCGCACCAGCGGGCGAGGTAGCGGGAGTACGGGCTGATGCCGTACGTGGTGAAGAACCCGTCGCGGGACTTCACGGCGGTGCGCAGCCGGACGGCCTCATCGTCGACGGCGGCGACGGCCTCCCGCGCGTCCTCGCGCTGCGCCGGGGTGAGCGCGACGGTGGCGACCAGGCTGCCCAGCTCGACGCGGTGCAGACCGATCTCGTCGCGGTCGAGGGACTCGGTGAGGGTGTCGGTGAGGACATCCGTGAGGTGGGCGGTGCCGGCGCCGACCGGGATCCTGCCGACCGCGCGGGTCAGCGCGGCGCGGGCCGCGGGCTGCGCGGTGAGCGCGCCGGGCACGGCCGCGGCCGGGAAGCGGGGGTCGGTCAGCGCCAGCCGCAGGGCGTGCAGATGGCCGACGAAGCGGGGGTCGACGACGGCGACCCGCTCGCCCGCGGGCACCGCGTTGATCAGCTCGGCGGCGGCCGCGGGATCGTTCGCCGTACGGACGTCAAAGCCCAGCGTGCGCAGGTCGGCTTCGAGCGGCGACCCGGCGACCGGCGGACCGGTGAGGATGGCGGTCGACAGACGAACTCACTCCTTGGATGCTGACAAGGCAGCGCCGGTCGGTCCGCATTCGATACGAACTACCCGGGCAGCGGGCGTGGCACACCTCGCCCCTGGGAGGGCCGGGTGGCACGTCGGCAGAGGCTATCGGATCGCCGGATGCGGCCGTTCACCGCGCATTCACCGCACGATCGAGTGACCGACGGCTGCGCCTGCCGCGATCATCATGGTGGATCGGGTGGCTCATGAACAACTGGCCCGCAGGCCGGGACCCGATCCGGTGCCGGTTATGAGAGGGCTGGTCACAGGGCGGGCGGGTTGTGCCGGGGCCGGTGTGGTGAGAGCCATCCCAGGTCCGGGGCGCGTGCCGGCCGCCGGTGGCGCCACGGCCGCCGGCCGGTGTCCACCGCGCCGGGAGCCGCGCGGCCCACGGCGGGTGTGGACCATCTCACGGCAGGCGCGCCGGGTGACCGCTGCGCAGGCTTGTTGCGCCGCGCACCCGCTGTGCCGGTGATGCGGACCCGGCTAGGGCAGACTTGGCGTCGAAGACCGACGACAAGGATGGGCATGCCGATCACACCTGCCAACGGACAGACCGCCGGGGACCCGGCGGTGAGCACACCGGGCGGCACCGCCGAACCGATCATGCTGGAGCTGGTCGACGAGGACGGTACGACGATCGGCACCGCGGAGAAGCTCGCCGCCCACCAGCCCCCCGGGCAGCTGCACCGGGCCTTCTCGGTCTTCCTCTTCGACGAGAAGGGCCGGCTGCTGCTTCAGCGCCGGGCGCTGGGGAAGTACCACTCCCCCGGTGTGTGGTCCAACACCTGCTGCGGGCATCCGTACCCGGGTGAGGCACCGTTCGCGGCCGCCGCCCGCCGGACCGCGGAGGAGCTGGGCCTGGCGCCTTCCCTGCTGGCCGAGGCCGGCACGGTCCGTTACAACCATCCCGACCCGGACTCCGGCCTCGTGGAGCAGGAGTACAACCACCTGTTCGTCGGGCTGGTGCGGGCCGAGCCGTCGCCCGACCCCGAGGAGATCGGCGAGATCGCCTTCGTGACGCCGGAGGAGCTGGCCCAGCGGCATGCCGAGGCGCCGTTCTCCGCCTGGTTCATGACCGTGCTGGACGCGGCGCGGCCGGCGGTGCGCGAGCTCACAGGAGGAGCGGCGGGCTGGTAGCCGGCGGGATGAGCGGTAGCTCGGCCCAGATGGCCTTGCCGCCGTTCCTCGTGTGCTCCACACCGCATTTGCCGCCCACCTCCGCGGTGAGCGTTTTGACCAGCCACAGTCCGCGGCCGCCGACATCACCCTGGTCCGCCTCCAGTGCCTTGGGGCGGTAGGGGTGATCGTCCTCGACCGCGACCCGTAGCCAGTTCGCCCCGAGGGTGACCTGTACGGCGATCTGGGGCGAGAGCAGGGCGGCGTGCCGGACGGCGTTGGTGACGAGTTCGGAGACGATGAGCAGCAGGCCGTCCATGATCGCGGCGGCGACGGGTACACACTGTTCGGCGAGCAGATCCCGTACCGCGTGCCGGGCCTGCGGCACCGAGGCCTCCAGTGCCGGGGCGGTGAACCGCCAGACACCTTCGTACGCGAGCGGGGAGGTCAGCTCTTCGGGGGGTTCTGCGGGGGGTCCGGAAGGCATCCTCACAGGAAGAGTGTTGGGAATGCATTGGTCCGGACCGGCCTGCTGACCACAAGTCAGCATCTATCGACGGCTTCTGGCCGATTCCGAGTGGTTGGCCCGGCCCGGGGACCGGACCTGTTCCCTTTGTGCCGCGTTCCCGGCCCGCCGCGCCCTGGGCCAAAGAACAGCAGGCCCGGTGCCTGAGCACCGGACCTGCTGTTCTGTCTTCAGTAGCGGGGACAGGATTTGAACCTGCGACCTCTGGGTTATGAGCCCAGCGAGCTACCGAGCTGCTCCACCCCGCGTCGGTGAACACCACAGTACGGGTCGGCGGCCTCAGGGCCAAATCGATAATCACCACGGGTGCCGCGGGCCGCCGGTCCGGGGTTCTCACACCGCCCGGTCGGTGATCCGTCCCCCGTCGACCTCGATGCGGCGGGTGGTGTGCACCGCTTCGAGCATCCGGCGGTCGTGCGTCACCAGCAGCAGGGTGCCCGGGTAGGAGGCGAGCGCGGACTCCAGCTGTTCGATGGCCGGCAGGTCGAGATGGTTGGTCGGCTCGTCCAGGACGAGGAGGTTGACCCCGCGGCCCTGGAGGAGGGCCAGCGCGGCACGGGTCCGCTCCCCCGGTGAGAGGGTGCGCGCCGGGCGCAGCACATGTGCCGCCTTCAGGCCGAACTTGGCGAGCAGGGTGCGCACATCGGCGGGCGACAGATCCGGTACGGAGGCCCGGAAGGCGTCCATCAGCGGATCGTCGCCGAAGAACAGCCCGCGCGCCTGGTCGACCTCGCCGACCACCACGCCGGGGCCGAGCGACGCCTGCCCGGCATCCAGGGGGAGCCGGCCGAGGAGGGCGGCGAGCAGAGTGGACTTGCCGGAGCCGTTGGGGCCGGTGATGGCGACCCGGTCCGCCCAGTCGATCTGGAGGTCCACCGGGCCGAAGCGGAAGTCGCCGCGCCGGACGCCGGCACCGCGCAGGGTGGCCACGACCGCGCCGGCCCGGGGTGCGGCGGCGATCTCCATCCGCAGCTCCCACTCCTTGCGCGGCTCCTCGACGACGTCGAGCCGCTCGATCAGGCGCTGGGTCTGCTTGGCCTTGGCGGCCTGCTTCTCGGTGGCCTCCACCCGGCCCTTGCGGGCGATCTTGTCGTTGTCGGTGGCCTTGCGGCGGGCGTTCCTGACGCCCTTCTCCATCCAGTTGCGCTGGGTGTGCGCCCGGGTCTCCAGAGCGGCCTTGGTGTCGGCGTACTCGTCGTACTGCTCCCGCGCATGGCGCCGGGCCCGCTCGCGCTCCTCCAGGTAGGAGGTGTAGCCGCCGCCGTAGGTGTTGACCTGCTGCTGGGCCAGGTCGAGTTCGACGACGCGGTTGACCGTACGGGTCAGGAACTCGCGGTCGTGGCTCACCAGGACCGTGCCGGCACGCAGCCCGGTGACAAAGTCCTCCAGCTGTCCGAGGCCGTCCAGGTCGAGGTCGTTGGTCGGCTCGTCGAGCAGGAAGATGTCGTAGCGGGAGAGCAGCAGGGAGGCGAGCGAGGCGCGGGCGGCCTGGCCGCCGGAGAGCGTGGTCATCGGCTGGTCGAGGCCGATGGTCAGGCCGAGCCGGCCGGCGATCTCCTCGGCGCGCTCGTCGAGGTCGGCGGCGCCCAGGGCCAGCCAGCGCTCCAGCGCGGTGGCGTAGGCGTCGTCCGCACCGGGGCGTTCCTCGACCAGCGCCTGGGTGGCGGTGTCCAGCGCGAGCTGGGCGCCGGCGACGCCGGTGCGGCGGGCGAGGAAGGCCCGTACGGTCTCTCCCGGGCGGCGGTCGGGTTCCTGCGGGAGGTGGCCGACGGTGGCGGTGGGCGGGCCGAGCGCGAGTGTGCCCTCCTCCGGGGTGTCCAGGCCGGCCAGCAGGCGCAGCAGGGTGGACTTGCCCGCCCCGTTGGCGCCGACGAGGCCGATCACATCCCCGGGAGCGACGACCAGATCGAGACCGGAGAACAGGACGCGCTCGCCGTGGCCGGCGGCGAGGTCTTTGGCGACGAGAGTTGCTGACATCAGGCCGCCGATCGTATCGGGCCGGGAACTGTCCGGCGCTCTAATATCCGGGGCATGGAACCCGGTCTGAAGACGCATGTCAGCGACGGCACCGCGACCGTCACCATCAGCAACACCGGCAAGCGGAATGCGATGACGGTGCAGATGTGGCGGGAGCTGCCGCCGTTGCTGGAGCGGCTGGCGGGCGATCGTTCCGTCCGGTCGCTGGTGCTGACCGGCGAGGGCGGCACGTTCTGCGCGGGGGCGGACATCGGCGCGCTGCGGGACGGGGCGGGTGAGTCGCAGGGCCTGGCGGTGGCGGCCGAGGAGGCGCTGGCGGCGTTTCCCGGACCGACGCTGGCGGCGATACGTGGCTACTGCGTGGGGGGCGGCGCCCAGTTGGCGGCCGCGTGCGATCTGCGGTTCGCGGAGGAGGGCGCGCTGTTCGGGGTGACGCCGGCCAAGCTCGGGGTGGCCTATCCGGCGTCCGCCACCCGGCGGCTGGTCCGGCTGGTCGGGCTCTCCGCCGCCAAATACCTGTTGTTCTCCGGGGAGTTGATCGACTGTGCGCGGGCGCTGCGGACGGGCCTGGTGGACGAGGTGCTGGCCGAGGGCGAGCTGGGCAAGCGGGTGGCCGAGTTCTCGGCCGTCCTCGCGAGCCGGTCGCTGCTGACCCAGACCGCGGCGAAGGAGCTGGCCAACGGGACCTGGGACGTACCGCCCGCCGAGGCCGAGGAGCGCGGCGCGTACTGGGCCGCGCAGGCGCGCGCGAGCGGCGACACCGCGGAGGGTGCCGCCGCCTTCCTGGAGCGCCGGGCGCCGCGGTTCACCTGGCCCACGGGCTGAGGCCGCGGGGCAAAGGTGGCGGCGGCCGGCCCGCCCCTACTCCTCGCCCGTCAGCACGAAGCGGCTGATCCCCCGGAGCGACGCGACCACCTCTGCCGGGGCCTTGTCCGGGGAGCCCGCGTCATAGGGCGGCTGCGGGTCGTACTCGATGCCGAGCTGGATCGTCTGCGCCGCTGTGTCCCCGGCGATCCGGCCGGCCAGCGCCAGCCCCATGTCGATCCCGGACGAGACACCGGCCGCCGTGACGTACTTGCCGTCGAAGACCACCCGCTCCCCCGTCGGCTCGGCGCCGAAGGCGGGCAGCTGGTCCAGGGCCAGCCAGTGGGAGGTCGCCCGGCGCCCCGTGAGCAGACCGGCGGCGGCGAGGAGCAGCGAACCGGTGCACACCGAGGTGGTCCACGTGGTGTGGGTGTCCACGGCGCGGAGCCACTCGTGCAGCGGGCCGTCCGTCATGTGCGCGACCTGCCCCGGGCCGCCCGGCACGACGAGGATGTCCGGCGCGGTGACCTGGTCCAGCGTGGCGTCGGCGACCAGCCCGAGCGAACCGAGGTCGTTGCGGTACGGGCCGGTGCGTTCGCCGACGAACACCGCCTCCGCGCCCGGCAGCCGGCTGAGGGTTTCGTAGGGGCCGACGGCGTCCAGCGTGGTGAAGCGGTCGTAGAGAAGGATCGCGAGCTGCATCTTCGGTTCCTGTCGTCGGTGGATGGTGCCGGCGCGGTGGGTTGGTGGCGGCCGGCGGGGTTCAGGCGGTGGGGACGGGCGGTCCGGCCGGCTGGAAGCGGCGGCGGTATTCGGCCGGGGAGGAGCCCAGGACGCGGAGGAAGGCGCGGCGCATCGCCTCGGGGGTGCCGTAGCCGCAGCGGCGCGCCACCTGCTCGATGCCGTCGGCGGTGTCCTCCAGGCAGCGGCGGGCGGCCTCCAGCCGTACCCGGTCGACATAGCGCCCCGGCGTCATACCGGTCTCCTCGCGGAACGCCCGCGCGAAGTGCCGCGGGGAGAGCCGCGCGCGGGCGGCGAGGGCGTCGACGGAGAGATCCGCCTCCGGGTTCTCGGTGATCCACTGCTGGACGTCACGCAGCGGCCGGCGCTGTGCGGTCTGGGCGGCGAGCTGGGCACTGAACTGGGTCTGGTTGCCCGGACGCCGCAGGAAGACGACCAGATGGCGGGCGATGGCCAGCGCGAGATCCCGGCCGAGATCCTCCTCCACCAGGGCCAGCGCGAGGTCGATACCGGCCGTCACACCCGCGGAGGTGGCCAGGTCGCCGTCCCGTACATAGATCGGCTCGGGTTCGACGTGCACCGCCGGGAAGCGCTCGGCGAACGTGCCGCAGAGCATCCAGTGGGTCGTCGCCCGGCGTCCGTCCAGCAGCCCGGCCTCGGCCAGCAGGAGCGCGCCGCTGCACACCGAGACCTTCCGGCGGGCGCGGGGGGCGTGCGTCCGCAGCCAGTCGATCAGCCGCGGGTCGGGGTGGCAGGTGCCTTCGCCGCCGGGCACCAGGAGGGTGTGCGGCGGTGCGGTGTCGGTGAGCGCGAGGTCCGGGGTGAGCGTCAGACCGCTGGAGGTGCGGACCGGGCCGCCGTCCAGGCTCGCGGTGCGGATCCGGTAGGCGCCGGGGACGCCGTGGTTCGCACCGGCGAAGACTTCGACCGGTCCGGTCAGATCGAGGCTCTGGAGGCCGTCGAAGAGGACGACCAGCACATCGCGCTGTTCCATGCCCTCCATCCTGGAGAGCCGGGCGAATGGCGGCAATGACGAATAGCCCACCTTTACTGCCATCGGCCGAGATCGCCTGTCCCAGATCGCCCGACCCACCGGAGGCACCCTCCCCCTAGCCTCATACCGAGCGGTCGGTAACCTGCTGCCATGACTGCTACGAGTGCACTGCCCGAGAAGGCCGGCCGCACCTGCCACAACGTCGTCAACCCGTTCCACTCCACGCACTACTTCGCGCCGGAGCTGTCCGAGGAGATGGCGAAGCTCGGCCTCGACAACCGCAGCGCCGCCTACTTCGCCTGTCGTGGCGCGGCCATGGGTGCCGTGGGCCCCGGCACGATCACGGCCACCTTCTACAACTTCAACCACGAGCTCATCGCCCAGCACGTCCCGCACATCTGGTCCGTCACCACGCCGCAGCAGGTGCTCGACGCCCGGCTGCGCGCCACGGACGCCACGCTGCGCCGGCTGCTCGGCACCGAGGCCGTCGAGTCGCCGGAGATGGCGGAGGCGGCGAAGCTGGCGCTGCACGCCGCCGAGGCCTGCGCCCGCCGCGCCCGGCCGCTCTACGCCGCGCACGCCGATCTGCCGGTGCCCCAGGCCCCGCACCTGGCCTACTGGCACGCCGCGACGCTGCTGCGCGAACACCGCGGTGACGGCCACCTGATAGCGCTGCTGGACGCCGAACTCGACGGCCTGGAGGCGCTGGTCACCCACACCGCCACCGGCCGGGGCATGAGCCACCGGGGCATCATGGCGACCCGCGGCTGGACGGAGGAGGACTGGCAGGCCGCGCAGGAGCGGCTGCGGTCGCGGGGACTCCTGGACGACGGGGGCGAGCTGACCGAGGCCGGAGTCCTGCTGCGCAAGGAGCTGGAGCGGACCACCGACCGGCTGGACCGGGCCCCGTACGAGCATTTGGGCGCCGAGGGCGTGGCCCGGCTCACCGAGCTGGCGACCGGCTTCACCACCACCGCCATGAACGCCGGGGCCTTCCCCGCGGTGCTGTTCGGCAAGTGATCCGGAAGGTATCGGCACGTTCCGGTGCGTAACGCACCCTCAGGAGCGGTGCCCCGCGGTCGCCGGGGTGTGCGGAGGTCTTCGCGCACCCCGGCGCCAGGGATGTCAGCAGATCCCTCCCGCTTCCGGGCGGACGAGGTGACGTCACGGACACCCCCGGCGGCTGGGCGGTGCGACAGTCCGGCCCGCCACCCGGCACAATGCAGGCTCAAGCAAGCGCTGGAAGGCGGGTCTGGATCAACGTGACGGCATCCACTGAGCCCATCGGGGCCCTCGGGTCCATCGAAGCGAGGATCGCCGGGGAGCTCGGCGTCAAGGAGCGGCAGGTGAAGGCCGCGGTCGAACTGCTCGACGGCGGCTCGACCGTCCCGTTCATCGCGCGCTATCGCAAGGAAGCCACCGAGATGCTCGACGATGCGCAGCTGCGCTCGCTCGAGGAACGGCTGCGCTATCTGCGGGAGCTGGAGGAGCGGCGGACCGCGATCCTGGAGTCCGTACGGTCCCAGGGCAAGCTGGACTCCGCCCTGGAGGCGCAGATCCGCGGCGCCGACTCCAAGGCACGGCTGGAGGACATCTACCTCCCGTTCAAGCCCAAGCGGCGCACCAAGGCACAGATCGCGCGGGAGGCGGGCCTGGAGCCGCTCGCCGACGGGCTGCTGAGCGATCCGTCGGTGGAACCGGCCGCGGCGGCCGCGGCGTTCGTGGACGCCGACAAGGGGGTCGCCGATCCGGCCGCCGCCCTGGAGGGCGCGCGGGCCATCCTGACCGAGCGGTTCGGCGAGGACGCGGACCTGATCGGTGAGCTGCGCGAACGGATGTGGTCGCGCGGGCGGGTGGCGGCGAAGGTACGCGAGGGCAAGGAGGAGGCCGGCGCGAAGTTCGCCGACTACTTCGACTTCGCCGAGCCGTTCACCGAGCTGCCCTCGCACCGGGTGCTGGCGATGTTCCGCGGCGAGAAGGAGGAGATCCTCGATCTCAACCTGGAGCCGGAGGACCCGTCGGCGGCGACCGAGGGGCCGAGCTCCTACGAGCAGTCCATCGCGCACCGCTTCGGGATCGCCGACCGGGGCCGTCCGGGCGACAAGTGGCTTCAGGACACCGTCCGCTGGGCCTGGCGCACCCGGGTCCAGGTGCACCTCGGGATCGATCTGCGGCTGCGGCTGCGGCAGGCCGCCGAGGACGAGGCCGTGCGGGTCTTCGCGTCGAATCTGCGCGATCTGCTGCTGGCGGCGCCCGCCGGTACGCGCGCCACGATGGGCCTGGACCCCGGTTTCCGTACGGGCGTGAAGGTCGCCGTCGTGGACGCGACCGGCAAGGTGGCCGCCACGGAGACCATCTACCCCCATGTACCGCAGCAGAAGTGGGACGCCTCGCTGGCCACGCTGGCGAAGCTGGCCCGTGAGCACGACGTCGAGCTGATCGCGATCGGCAACGGCACCGCGTCCCGCGAGACCGACAAGCTGGCGGCCGATCTGATCGCCGCCCAGCCGGAGCTGAAGCTGACGAAGGTGATGGTGTCCGAGGCCGGTGCCTCGGTGTACTCCGCCTCCGCGTTCGCCTCGCAGGAACTGCCCGAGCTGGATGTGTCGCTGCGGGGCGCGGTGTCCATCGCCCGCCGGCTCCAGGACCCGCTGGCCGAGCTGGTCAAGATCGACCCGAAGTCGATCGGCGTGGGCCAGTACCAGCACGATCTGTCCGAGGTGAAGCTGTCGCGTTCGCTGGACGCGGTGGTAGAGGACTGTGTGAACGGGGTCGGGGTGGACGTCAACACCGCGTCCGCGCCGCTGCTTTCGCGGGTCTCCGGCATCGGCTCCGGCCTCGCCGAGAACATCGTGGCCCACCGGGACAGCAACGGCCCGTTCCGCTCCCGCAAGGCCCTCAAGGACGTGGCGCGCCTCGGCCCGAAGGCGTACGAGCAGTGTGCGGGCTTCCTGCGGATCCGGGGCGGCGACGACCCGCTGGACGCCTCCAGCGTGCACCCCGAGGCGTACCCGGTGGTGCGCCGGATGGTGAAGTCGGCGGATACCGAGGTCGGTTCGCTGATCGGCAACACGGCGGTGCTGCGCACCCTGAAGGCCGCGGACTTCGTCGATGACTCCTTCGGACTGCCGACGGTGAGCGACATCCTTCAGGAGCTGGAGAAGCCGGGACGCGACCCGCGCCCGGTCTTCAAGACCGCGACCTTCAAGGAGGGCGTGGAGAAGATCGGCGACCTGGAGCCGGGGATGCTCCTGGAAGGCGTGGTGACCAATGTCGCCGCCTTCGGGGCGTTCGTGGACGTGGGCGTCCATCAGGACGGTCTGGTGCATGTCTCGGCGATGTCGAAGAGCTTCGTCAAGGACCCGCGGGACGTGGTGAAGCCGGGCGACATCGTGCGGGTGAAGGTGCTCGATGTCGACATTCCGCGTAAGCGGATCTCGCTGACGCTGCGGCTGGACGACGAGCACGGCAAGGGTGCGTCGGCGGGTGGCGGCGAGCGGCGCGCCGGCGGCGAGCGCCGGGGCGGCAACGGCGGCGGAGCGCGCGAGGGCGGCCGGGGCGGTGCGCCGCGGCAGCGGCAGGGCGGCGGCGGACCGCGCGGCGGTGACCGCCGGGGCGGCCGCGACGCCGGACCGGCCAACGACGCGATGGCGGACGCCCTGCGGCGGGCCGGGCTCCTGGGCAAGGACCGCGGCGGCCGCTGAGGCAGCCGCCCGGTGTCCGGCGGCGGCGGGCCGGTCCCGCTGCCGCCGGTTCACCGGCCGTCGCTCCCCTTGTGACAGGTCCCGCCGTGCTCGGTTGTCAGTGCCTCCTGATACGAAAGGAGGCAGCTGAGAACGGGGGCGGGCATGGCGTACGACAGGACAACGGTGGGGCACCGGCCGGTGGTTGACCTGACCGACCGGCGGGCCCTGGAGGGCCGGCGGCCGGCCGCACCGGACGTGATCGCGGAGGCCCGGCGGCTGAAGGAAGCCGCGCTGCTGGATTTCGGGCTGACGGAATCCGTGGTGGCGTCCTGGATCTACGCCAAGTGCCACCACCAGATCCCGACGACGGCCGTGGCGACCGCGGCCGTGGTGGCCTCCGGGGACGGCAGCTGTCCGCTGCTCTACAACCCCGACTTCTTCGTCCGGCTGGGCCTGGAGGGCGTGAAGTTCGTCCTCTTCCATGAGGCGCGGCATCTGGTGCACCGCCATCTGTTCGCCGATCCCGAGCTGCGCGCGGACCCGGTCTTCACCCTCGCCGCCGAGGTCGCCATCAACCATGTCGCCCTGGTCCGGCTCGGCCGCAAGGAGCTGCCGCAGCTCGACGGCCGGCCCACGGGGGTCGACCCGCGCGAGATCCATCGGGACTATGCCGCCGATCTGACGGCCCAGGGTCTCGAACCGCTCGGCTACGACGCCTTCGTCGAGACCGACATGACCGTGTTCTCCGAGCTCAAGCGCATGCGGCAGCCGCCCGTTCCCGCGGTGCCCTGTGTGCATCTCACGGACCCGGAGACGGCGGACGGCGATCAGCCGACCCTCGACGAGACGGTGTCCTCCGCGCTGGTCAACGCCCTGCTGGCGGCGCGGCGCGGACACCCGGGCGCAGAGCGCGAGCTGCTCGATCTGATGGACCGTACGGACGGCACCTCGGAGCATGCGAGCCGGGTGTGGGGGCGGCTGGGTGCGGGGGCGCTGCGCGGCAGGACCCCGCGGACGGGGAAGGTCGACTGGTGGCAGCGCTGGCTGGTCGATGTCCTCGCGTCCAAGCTGCGGGAGGGCGAGCGGCTGGTCTATCCGAAGAAGCGCGGCGCCCTGCTCGCCGCGCTGGGCCACGATCCGATGCTGTCGCGGCGCGGCCCGGTGCGGGAGAAGAACCTCGTGATCGCGTACGACACCTCGGGGTCGATGCCCGATGCGGTGATCAACTGGCTGACGGAGCTGGTGGGCTCGATCGACGGGGTGGCCGCCCACTGGCTGTCGTTCGACGGTGTGGTGATGCCGTTCCGCCCCGGCGAGAAGGTGTACGGCGGCGGAGGCACGAGCTTCCAGGCGGTGGCCGACTACATCGAGGGCCGCACCACGGTCGACGGCCGCCACTTCGAGGAGACACCGGACGCCGTGGTGCTGCTCACCGACGGCTACGCCCCGCACATCACCCCCGCCGAGCCGGACAAATGGATCTGGCTGATCACGGCGGGCGGCGACGACTGGCCCGACCACCACACCCCGCCGATGGCCTGCCACCGTGTGACGACAGGAGACCGATGAGCACGACCACGCCGACTGCGGCGTCTCTGGGGACCGCGGCGACCGCGCAGACCCCGCCGCCCCGCCCCGCGGGATGGCGGCCCAGCGCCACCTACCCCGAGCCCCCGGAGGGCTGGACGGGGGTGTCCCGGCTGGAGTCGTTCATCGACGCGATGATCGACATGGGCCAGACCGGCCAGATCTTCGGCGAGCACGGCATCGGCAAGACGGCCACCTTCTTCTCCCATCTGCCCGCGGCGTACCCCGACGCCGAGCTGGTCTTCGTGCCGGCCGCCAATCTCACCCCGGACGATCTGCTCGCCAACGCGCCGGTGCGCGACGCCAAGACGGGCGAACTGGTGCTGCGGCAGCTGGTGATGAGCCAGTTGCGGCCCGGCAAGCCGTTCGTGCTGCTGATCGACGACTCGCTCCAGGCGGGTGCGACGATCCAGTCACAGCTGATGCAGATCGCCTGCAACTGGACGCTGGGCGAGTACGACCTGCGGGAGCTGGGCTGCATCGGCGTCTTCCTGACGGACAACGAATCGCTGGCGGAGACGGCGGCCCGGCGCAGCGATCTGGCCGTCCTGGACCGCATGGTGACGATCCGGATCACCGCCAACGACACCTCCTGGCGGCAGCAGCTCGCGGCGAAGTACCGCGACTGGAATCTGCGCGAGGTCTTCACCCTCTGGGCCACCCTCTCCCCGGCCCTGCGCGAGCTGCTCTCCCCGCGCACCCTCGACCACATCCTGGCCAATGCCCGGGAGGGCTTCCCGCTGCGCTGGGGACTGCCGCTGGTCAATGGCGAGCGGCTGCGGCTGGCCGAGCAGAAGGACAACGGCAGGCCGGGCAAGGACCGTACGACCGAGGTGCTGGACCGGATCGCGGCGGCGGTGGGCGCCGCCAACCCCGCCACCATCCCCGATCCGGTACGGGCCGTGGTGCGCGCGGCGCTGCGCAACCGCTGGTCGGTGCTGTTGCAGGGGCCGCCCGGCTGCGGCAAGACGGAGCTGGTCCGCGAGACCGTCCGCGAGGGCCTCGACGGGCGCGACCCGCTGTATTTCTCGATGCCGGTGACCAATGTCGAAGACCTCTGCGCACCGATCCCGACCACCGACGGCTCCCTGGACAACCTCCTCGCCGGGTCGTTCCTGGGTCCGGAGCCGAAGGCGATCGTCTGGGACGAGTACAACCGCCCCAAGGACAAGGCGGCGTTCGCCAAGCTGATGGAGATCACTCAGGAGTGGTCCCTGGCGGGGCGCCGGATCGAGAATCTGCGGGCGCAGATCGCGGTGCAGAACCCGCCGTACCACCTCGGCCGCAAGCTTCTGGTCGCCCGGAACAACATCGCGCAGGCGACCCGCTTCACCGCCTCGCTGACCGTCGAGCCGGGCGACATCCCGGCCAATGAGTGGCTGATCGCGAAGTACGGTGCCGTCGCCGAGACGGTCCTGGAGTGGTGGAAGCACGACATCGACGAGGACGGCCGGGCCTGGATCACCAAGCGCACCATGGAACGGCTGATCAAACTCCACCAGCGCGGACTGCCGTTGGAGATGGGCACGGTCTACCTCGGTGACGGCGAATACGCTCCGGTGTCGCTGACCGCTCTCCTCGACCGGCTCAGCAACCGCCCGGTCACCGGTCTGCGCGAGCTGGCCCGGGAGGTCGATGCCTGGGAGGCGCGGCTGCGGACGGCGGCGCGTGCGTCGAGCGAAGGCTCGAACGACAGTGATCTGGTCCACCAGGTCCTGGCCAACGCGGAGTTGTCGCAGCTGAAGCAGCATCAGGCGGCGGTGGCCCGGCTGGTGGCCCTGCTCCCGCCGAAGCTGCGCTCCACCTACTTGGTGGGCGCGTCGAGCGAGGTCCAGCGCTTCTGGATCGAGGTCTTCGCACTGATACCCCGCGGCTGAGCGGCAGGGCGAGGCAGCCGGCCCAGTCACCGCCGGCTGCCGTAGCCGAATTGCGTGGACGGGGCCGCATGGCTCGGTTAGTCTGCGCGCATGTCCAGCCCCGAGGCGTCAAGACGCTAGCCACCGGCCGTCCGGTGGCTCCTTGCACTGTCTCGCGGTCGCGCCGTCGCCTCCTCGTCGCGCACCACCCGACACGTCTCCTGCCACCGGATCGCCGTAGTGCGGGCTGTTTCACCTGACGTGGCGTCATTTCTCGGACGTCCCAGGTCCTTTCGCGCGGTAGCCACGCGTGCCCGGCCGGACGGTCGCTCCCTTCACCTCCACACGGGCACCGCTGCGTCTGCCGTCGCGCCGTGTCGATCCACCCTGTGGTTGCGGAGTTGCTGTGCCCTTCGTTCTCTATCTGCTCGGCCTTGCGGTGTTCGCCCAAGGCACCTCCGAATTCATGCTGTCCGGTCTGCTGCCGGACATCGCCCGTGAGCTGGATACCTCGCTCTCCGCCGCCGGAGCGCTGACCTCGGCCTTCGCCGTGGGGATGGTGGTCGGCGCGCCGCTGCTGGCGCTGCTGAGCCTGCGCTGGCCGCGGCGTCGCGCGCTGCTGGCCTTCCTGGTCACGTTCCTGCTCGTCCATGTCCTCGGGGCCGTCACCCCGGACTACGGAGTCCTGCTGGCCACCCGGGCCGTCGCGGCGCTGGCCAACGCCGGGTTCCTGGCGGTGGCCCTGGCGACCGCGGCCTCGATGGTCGCCCCCGACGCCAAGGGCCGCGCCACCTCCGTCCTGCTCGGGGGCACCACCATGGCGTGTGTCGCGGGCGTGCCCGCCGGTGCGCTGCTCGGTGAACTGTGGGGCTGGCGCTCGGCGTTCTGGGCGGTGGCGCTGGTCTCGGTGCCTGCCGTCCTCGCGATCCTGTGGTCGGTACCGGCCGCCCCCGCCCCGCGGTCCGTTGCGGACGGCCCCCGTGCCGGCGCCGAACTGCGTGCTCTGCGCAGCCCCCGGCTCGTGGTGCTGCTGCTCCTCGGCGCCCTGGTGAACGGCGCGACCTTCTGCGCCTTCACCTATCTCGCGCCGCTGGTCACCGAGGTCACCGGACTCGGCTCCGGCTGGGTGCCCGCCCTGCTGGCGCTCTTCGGCCTGGGGTCGTTCGCCGGGGTCAGCGTTGCCGGGCGCCTGGCCGATGCCCGCCCCCTCCGCCTCCTGGCGCTCGGCGGACCGGCCCTGCTCGCCGGCTGGATCGTGACGGCGCTCGCCGCGGGGAACCCCGTGGCCGTGCCGGTGCTCCTCCTCGTTCAGGGGGCGCTGTCGTTCGCCGTCGGCTCCACCCTCGTCTCGCAGGTCCTCTACGCGGCGACCGGGGCACCGGCCCTGGGCGGCGGGTTCGCCACGGCGGCGCTCAACGTGGGCGCGGCGCTCGGCCCCTGGTGCGGCGGCGCCGCGCTCACCGCGGGGCTCGGCTACCGCTCGCCACTGTGGGTGAGTGCCCTCCTGACGGCGCTCGCCCTCCTCGCCGGGGGCCTGGCTCGCGTGCCCCGGCGCCGGCCGGCCACGGCGGCGCGCCGGGCAGTGCGGCCGTCCCGTACGGAGGACTCCGCAGCCCCCTCCACCACAGCGGGCGAACCGGCGGACGGCCGACGGATGCGGTGAGCCGCCGGCCGCCCCTTCTCCTGCGACGGCCCCGGAGCGGAGGGGGCGGCTCCTGACACGGGGTTTTCCTCCCCGTCAGCGGGGAGGAAAATCTCACGACGTGGTCACGGCGACCGAGGATGGCCGAAGAGCAGGTCGAAGTCCGGCGGCAGTTGCAGCAGGACGCGCTGCATGAGGTCTTCGCCGGCGGTGTCGGCGACGACGCTGAGCACGGCGCCGACATCCCACTTGGCGGTCTCCTCGGTGGCGCCCTCGATCCAGGCCGCCGTGGCGCGGACGAACCGTGCGGGGTCCAGCGGCTCGGCGGCCTGGAGCGGGTTGAGCAGGATCAGGGCGAAGGTCTCCGGCAGCCCCGCGGCCAGCTCGGCCCGTTCCTCGCCGACCAGATGCGCGCCCAGCAGGGCCAGGACGACGCGGGCCGCCCGTTCCGCTTCCTGTGGTGAGTCGTACTCGCCGCGCTCCTGGACCTGTGCCAGGAACGCCTCCCATCGCATGGGCGCCACAGCTGCCTCCTTCTCTTCGGAGCGCGGAGGGCGGGACCGGAGGGAGACTTTCCCGTCCCCCGCCGAGGCGGGCGCGGTCCCGCTCAGCCGCGGATCTGCTTCTGCCCAGTGTCCCCGCCCATGGCGACCTCGTGGGGCTCGGCACGCTCGGCGATCGGGGTTCGCGACCTCAGAACGCCCGCCTCGTGGTCGGCCTCGCCGGCCGGCCGGCGCTCGGCCCGTCGGCCCGCTGACCAGCACTTGCCCGCATCCGGGTCGTTCCCCGCCGGCTCCACGACCGGCGCACGCCCGCCTCCCCGTACGTCCGGGCCCCGCACACCGCGCAGACCCGGGTTCAGCCCGTCCCCGCGTACCCCCGGATCCGCTCCAGTTCCACGGCCACATCCGTGAGCGTGGCGCAGTCCGGAACCGGTGGGAGGTCAGGGGCGGACGGGCCGGGCTCGGGCCGGCGGCGCGGGTCCTCAAGGGCGTCGGCCATCGCCGCCAATGCCTGGCACAGCCCCTCGGCCTCGGCCCGGCTCGGGCGGTGCGCGCCGTGGTCGAGGCGTACCGCACAGGCGGTCGCGGCGTCCACGATGCGTTCGGCCGCGGTGACGACGGTCAGCCAGTCGGGGTTGCGGTCGCGCGCGGCGAGGAGTTCCGCCGCGGCGGTCTCCGCCGCCGCCCTGGCCTCCCCCAGCGCCCGGTAGGCGGCGCGGCGCAGCGCCAGCCGCCGGGTGGGGTCCGCGCCAGGTTCCGCCTCCAGGACGTGCCGCAGGAACTGCTCGGTGCTGCGCAGCGCCGAGGTGACACGGTGCCCGACCCGGCGGCGCGGGTCGGCGAGGCGGGGCAGATGTCCGACGACGAGGACGATGCCGCAGGCGATGGAGGTGTCCACGATCCGCTCGGCGGCGGCCTGCGGGTCGCCGCTGACATGCACGAACGACAGCACCATGAGGGTGATCGCGACGGTCTGAAGGGCGAAGTGGCGGGTGGCGAACGGCAGCAGCGCACCGCCCGCGCCCGCCACCAGTGCGGGCCACCACGCACCGGTCAGCAACAGGCCCGCCCCGGCGAAGACCAGCACGCCCGCGACGGTCCCGGCGAAGCGGTTGACCGTACGGGAGAAGAGCGGGCCCAGGTCCGGCTTGACGAGGAAGGTGACGGTCGCCGGGAGCCAGTACCAGTGGTCGGCGCGGAGCAGCAGGGCGACGGCGACGCTCGCGGCGATGCAGACGGCAACCCGCAGGCCGTAGTCCCGCCCGGCCGGACCGAACAGGCCACGCCCGCGCCGCGTCCGTCCCCCGACGGCACCCAGCGCCCCGCGGACCACGGCCTCGGGCCGGGCCATCCAGGCGGGACGGCCCGACGGGGACGGTGCGTTCTCCGCTCCCGGCGGCAGCTCCGGCTCCCGCCGGGCGAAGGCGACCGCGGCGTCCAGCAGGGCCTGGTCGAAGGCGCCGCGCGCGGCCGTGCTGGTCTCCGGGGCGGACAGCCGGCCCGGCGACCGCCCGGTGCGCAGGGCATCGGCGAACCTGCGGGGGCTCTCCGCCACCCGGGACGGCAGCGGGCGGGCCTCCCACAGCAGCGCCACGCTGGCCTCGCAGAGCGCGGTGGCCGCGGCGAACCGCTCGGTGAGCAGAAGCTCTTCCGTACGGGCGGACCGGCGCAGCAGCCGACTGGTGAGGAGGCGCAGCCGCACGGCCTCGTCGGCGCGGTCCAGGGCGGCGGTGAGCCGGCGCCGGGCGGCCTCCGCATCGGGCCCGCCGACCGCGCTCAGGGCGTCGGCGAGCGCGTCGAAGACCGTGGCGACCGCGGCCCGTTCGCCGCTGAGCGCACCGCCGGCGGGACGGGGCGGGCGCAGCACGAGCCGCAGCAGAAGCAGCCACAGGCAGCCGGCGAGGACATAGAGGGCCTTGGCCCAGGGCGCGCCGGGCAGCGGCATCCCGGCGCCCAGGATGGTGGTGGCCAGCATCTGCATCCCGGCGTTGGAGCGCACCGGTCCGGCCACGCTGCCCGCGCCGGAGACGAAGCCGACGGCGAACAGCGCCGGAAGGAGCCACCAGCCCGCGTCGGCCGCCCGGAGCGAGGCGCCGATCAGCATGCCGAGGGCCGAGGCGAGGGCGGGCAGGCCGATATGGACGATGCCGGTGCGCCGGGTGCCGGGGCGGTCGTTGACCCCGGCCAGCATCGAGCCGAGTCCGGCCAGGACGCCGGGCGCCGGATGGCCGGTCGCGATACCCGCGCCCAGCAGCGGCCCCGCACACAGCGCCCCGCGGGCAACGGCCGCCCAGGGTACGGGCAGCCGCTGCCAGCGGAAGGGGTGGGCGAGCCAGGCGGGCACGGCGCGCGGCGCGCGGAGCATGGGCCTCCTCAGACGACGGCGTACGGACGGCGACAAGCGGTTCCGAGGGGCGACATCGGCCAACGGTGCTACTACCAGCCTACGGTCCGGGAGGGTCCATTCCGCTGCCCCGGGGTTACCACAAGATCACGAACGAATGGCGGGCAGACGGCCCGGCCCCCTCCCGGCTCCCGCCGCCCCGGTGGACGCCGCCGGTCACCGGAACGCCCCGGCAACCGGCCCCGGCTGCCGCACGGCCGGCAGATCCGTCGGCCGTACCGCCCCGTCGGCGAGTTCCCCCCACACGCGCGGCCCCCGTGCCCGCCGCCGCTCCAGCGGGGCAGGCCGCTCCCCCGCTGTCCTCCCCTTTTCCACGCCCCCGCCAGCGGTTAGCGTCCCGGCATGACGAGCAATACGGGTGGCCTGGACATACGGGTGGTCGGCGGCGGCGTGATCGGGCTGACGTCGGCGATCGCGCTGGCCGAGGACGGGCACCGGGTACGGGTACTGAGCCGGGACGCGGCCGACGGGACGACCTCGGCGGTGGCCGGCGGGCTGTGCTGGCCGTACCGCATCCAGCCGTACGAGCGGGCGGTGGAGTGGTCCGTACGCTCCTTCCAGGTGCTCACGGCGCTCGCCGAACGGCCGGCGGAGACCGGCGCCCGGATGGTGACGGGCACGATGACGGCCACGACGGGCGGCGGCGCCGATGACGGCCTGGCCGCCTGGTACGACGCGGTGCCCGGGTTGCGGCGGGCGCGGGCGGAGGAGCTACCCGAGGGCTGTGCGTGGGGGTGGCGGGCCCGTACCCCCCTGGTGGACATGCCCACCCATCTCCGTTATCTGGAACAGCGGTTGGCGGCGGCGGGCGGGACCCTGGAGCGGCGCGGGGTCAGCTCGCTGGAGGAGGCCGGGGAGGCGGCGGACATGGTCGTGAACTGCTCGGGACTCGGCGCCCGCGATCTGGTCCCCGACCCGGAAGTCCATCCGGTCCAGGGCCAGTTGGTGGTGGTGGAGAACCCCGGCATCGAGGAGTGGTCCGTCTCGGCGGACGCGGGGGCGACGGACACCACGTATCTGCTGCCCCAGCCGTTCGGCCTGGTGCTGGGGGGCACGGCGCGGGAGAACGCCTGGTCCCGGGAGCCCGATCCGGCGGTGGCGGCGGCCATCGTGGCGCGCGCCGCACAGCGCTTCCCGCAGCTGGCGCGGGCCCGGGTCCTGGCTCACAAGGTGGGGTTGCGCCCGGCCCGCCCGGCGGTGCGGCTGACGGCGGAGCGGCTGCCCGGCGGCATGCCCTGCGTGCACAACTACGGGCACGGGGGTGCGGGTGTGACCGTGGCGTGGGGGTGCGCGGACGAGGTGCTGCGGATGGTGCGGGAGGTCCAGGAGGGCCGCGGACCGGTACGCGGGTAAGTACGGCGCAGTCATCCCGGGGCCTTCCCGGGCCGGAATCCGTCCTTTCGGTCCAGCAGTATGCGGACGAGCGGAATTCACCGGCCGGAGGGCGCATCCATTCGCCCGTCTCATGCGTCCTATGAGCAAGCGCCATTTCTGTATGGCCGCACTTCAGGGGTATTTGGAGTATCCATTTTGAAAAACGGCATTAAGGGCATTCGTCGCGTATCCGCGGTCGCTGTCACCGCGGGAGCCGTTCTGACGGCCGGGGCGTTCACCGCTCCCGCGCAGGCCGCTGCGCCCAAGACTCCCACGATCGCCGCCAAGGGCGGCTTCGTGATGAACAACGGCACGGGGAAGACCCTCTTCACCAAGGCCGCGGACACCCGTCGCTCCACCGGCTCCACCACCAAGATCATGACGGCCCGGGTGGTGCTGGCGCAGTCGAACCTCAACCTTGATTCCAAGGTGACGGTCCAGAAGGCGTACAGCGACTACATCGTCGACAACAACTGGGCCTCCTCGGCCAAGCTGATCGTCGGCGACAAGGTCACCGTCCGCCAGCTGCTGTACGGGCTGATGCTCCCGTCCGGCTGCGACGCGGCGTACGCGCTGGCCGACAAGTTCGGCAGCGGCTCCACCCGGGCCGCCCGGGTCAAGTCGTTCATCGGCAAGATGAACTCCACGGCCCGGTCGCTCGGCATGACGAACACGCACTTCGACTCGTTCGACGGCATCGGCAGGGGCGCGAACTACTCGACTCCGCGCGACCTGACCAAGCTCGCCTCCAACGCGATGAAGTACTCCACGTTCCGTACGGTCGTGAAGACGAAGTCGACCACGCAGAAGGTCACGACGAAGAGCGGTGGCTACCGCAACATGTCGTGGACCAACACCAACGCGCTGCTCGGCAGCTACTCGGGCACCCTCGGCGTCAAGACGGGCTCCGGCCCGGAGGCCAAGTACTGCCTGGTCTTCGCCGCCACCCGCGGTGGCAAGACGGTCATCGGCACGGTTCTCGCCTCCACCTCGGTGACGGACCGCACCGCTGACGCGAAGAAGCTGATGGACTACGGCTTCAAGAAGTAACCCGGGACAGGCGTGGGGCCTGCGCACGACCTTCCGGTCGCGCGCAGGCCCCTTCGTCATCCGGCCGCCGGCACCACACCGGGGCCGTACGACGCCGCTCCGGAGTCGGCTAACCGCCGCTCTTCACTCCGACGCCGTTGTCCTCGCCGCTGCCGCTGCCGCTGCCGTCACCCTCGTCGTCCCCGTTGCCGTTGCCGCCGGGTCCGATCTGGATCTCGAAGTCACCGTCGTACTGCTCATGGCCCGCGATCACGGCCAGCTCGACGACCTCCGCGCCCTTCTGGCCGCGCACGATCAGCGGATCGCTGCGCAGATCACGCATCAGCGCCCAGCACATGGCGATCATCACGACCATGAACGGCACCGCGACCAGAATCGTCAGATTCTGGAGTCCGGTCAGCGCATCGCCCGAGCCACCGCCGATCAACAGCATGATCGCGGCGACCGCACCGGTCACCACTCCCCAGAAGATCACCACGAGCCGGGTCGGCTCGAAGGTCCCCTTCTGCGAGAGGGTGCCCATGACGATGGACGCGGCATCGGCACCGGACACGAAGAAGATGCCGACCAGGATCATGACGAGAACGCTCATGACCGTGGCGAGCGGGTACTGGTGCAGCACATCGAAGAGCTGGCCTTCGGGAGTGCTCGACCCGCTGAGCTGCTTGGAGTCCTGGAGCTTCATGGCCGAGCCACCGAACACCGCGAACCACGCCAGGCTGACCACGCTCGGGACGAGGATGACCCCGCCGATGAACTGGCGGATGGTCCGGCCCCGGCTGATCCGGGCGATGAACATGCCCACGAACGGCGTCCAGGAGATCCACCACGCCCAGTAGAAGACCGTCCAGCTGCGCAGCCAGCCGCCCACATCGTCACCGCTGCTGGCCTCCGTACGGCCCGCGAGCTGCGGCAGCTCGCCGATGAACGAGCCGAGAGAGGTCGGCAGCAGATTGAGGATGAGGATGGTCGGCCCGACCACGAACACGAAGACCGCCAGGATGACCGCCAGCACCATATTGATGTTGGACAGCATCTGGACGCCCTTGGCGATACCGGAGACCGCGGACAGGATGAACGCGATGGTCAGCACGGTGATGACACCGACCAGCAGGGTGGTGCTGACGCTGTCCATCCAGCCGAGGACCTTGATGCCGCTGCCGATCTGGAGCGCACCGAGCCCCAGCGAGGCCGCCGAACCGAAGAGGGTGGCGAAGATGGCCAGGATGTCGATGACCCGGCCGCCCCAGCCGTTCGCCCGCCGGGTGCCGATCAGTGGCGTGAACACCGCGCTTATCGTCTGCCGCCTCCCCCGCCGGAAGCAGCTGTAAGCGATGGCCAGGCCCACGACCGCATAGATCGCCCAGGGGTGCAGCGTCCAGTGGAACATCGTGGTGGCCATCGCGGTGTCCATCGCCTGGGCGGCATCCTTCGGATCGGTGCCCGGCGGTGGGGTGCTGAAGTGGCCCAGCGGCTCGCTGACGCCGTAGAACATCAAGCCGATGCCCATGCCCGCGCTGAACATCATCGCGATCCATGACACGGTGCGGAATTCGGGCTCCTCGCCCTCCTTGCCGAGTGTGATCCGGCCGTACTTGCTGACCGCCAGCCAAATCGCAAAGATCACAAATCCGGAGGCGGAGAGCACGAAGGCCCAGCCGCCGTTGTCGATCACCCAGTTCAGCATCGAGGTCGATGCGCTCTTGAGGGATTCGGTGGACGACGCTCCCCACGCGATGAAGGCGAGGGTGAGCAACGAGGTCACACCGAAGACCACACGGTCGGTCTGCGGGGGCCCGTGGTGCTGCGGCTCATCGGGGACGTCCGTCACGGATGGCGTGCCACCCCCGTCTCCGGCTTCTCTGACTGTGTCCGACACGTGTCAACCTTTCAATGGGCCATATTTTCCTTACCCGTTACCCCCTACCACACGACGGCAGACGTTGAGCGGCGTCGCGACCGTAAGGTGATAACCGGCCCTCCGGTCCAACAGCAGCGGAACGAGCTTCCGCAGCGGTTGGCGCAGCGGCACGACGACGCCGTCACGGTCCCGGCGCCACACCACTCCGTGCCTCACCAGTTCTTCCCTGACCTGCGCAAACTGTCCCTCTTCGAGGCGATAGGCGCAAGGTGGGTCGGACAGGATCTGGTCTTCGGTGGCCGGTTCGTTATCCGCGCCGCCGAGATACACCGGACCGTGATCGGTGTAGCCCGCGAGCCGGGCGGCGGTGGTGGCCGCCTCGATCCGTGACCGGTGCCGGTCGAGGAAGGTGAAGGCGCCGTCCAGCGCGGCCAGCTGGGAGTCCACCCGGCGGCGGTTGTTGAGCGCGGGGTCGGCCTTCTCGGCCTCGGTGAGCGCGTCGACCCGGGTCTCGACGAGCAGTCCGACCGAGCCCTTGACACCCGCGGTGTTGCGCAGGATCCGCTCCTGGCCGTCGCCCGCGACCTGCTTGACGGGATCACCGGTCTCCGGGTCGGTCCAGATGCCGTAGACACCGGTGGAGAAGCCCGCCCGGTGGACGGCGGGCCGCACGAAGTCCTGGGAGAGCGCGGCCGCTTCCCGGTGCACCCCGTCCGAGGTGTTGAGGTTGCGCGGCCACAGCGACAGCACGTCCTTCATGTAATACGGGACCGTGGGGCCGTACTCGTGCAGGTCGTAGATGGTGTCGGGGCGGTAGTCGCGGATGACCTCGGCGATCGACCGGCCCTCGGCGGTCCGCAGGGCGATGTGATCGCGGTTGATGTCCGTGCCGTCGGCGTTGCCGCGGGTGTCCGCGGCCCGGCCGTCGGGGTTGGCGGTCGGGAGGACCAGCACGCTGGTGTGTTCCAGGAAGCGCCGGGTCGCCGGGTCCTTGGCGTAGGCGAGGTTGCGGACGGTGGTCAGACAGGCCTCGCGCCCGGAGGGCTCGTCACCGTGCTGGGAGCAGATCAGCAGCACGGAATTGCCGCGGCGGATCTGCGCCGGGCGCTCGGGGGCGGGGGCGCCGATCCGGACGAGCCGCAGCGGGCGGCCCTGCCCGGTGGTGCCGATCCGGTCGATCCGTACGCGCACCGAGCCCCGGTCGACCGCCGTGAGGAAGTCCTGTTCCTCGGTCTGGCCGGTCCAGCGGGCGCCATGGCTGATCTCGAATCCCGTACGGGGTGTGGGGGTTGCGGTCGCGGCGGGCGCGGGCGGAGGGGTGGCACCGAGGGTGGCCACCAGCCCGATGGCCAGCGGCCCGGCGGCGAGGCGGTGGGAGCGGGGTATCACGAGGAGGAGCCTCCCTTGGGTGAGCGGTGGAGAGGGGGACCGGGTGGGGCCGTCCGCGCTGCGACGGCCCCGGGTGGTCATCCCACGGCCGGCAGCCGGCTGACCGAGCGCGGCGGGGCGATGCCGTCCAGCGGTGCCGCGGCGTCCGGATGCCTCGGTGCGCCCGCGGTGGCCCGTGCGAAGGCCGCTGCGCCGCCGGTCAGCGGCAGTTCGGCGGAGGTGCGGGACAGGTCGAGGGTGAGCTTCGGCGTGGACGCGGGCGGGTCGATCAGACCGGCGTCGGTGCCGGCCACGAGGAGCGCGAGCCGGTGCCCGGCGGGCACGAGGTGATCGCTCGCGGCCAGGTCCAGGGTGAGGGTGTAGGGCTTGCCGGGGGTGAGCGGGCGGCCCTTGTGGGCGTCGGCGTAGTTGCCGAGGTCGGCCCAGCCGCGGCTGAAGACGGTGTGGGCGACCTTCCGGGTGTCGGCGGCGGTCTCCTTGAAGCAGCCGGTGTCGCCCGTGGTTCCGGCGCCCCAGCAGGTGCGCCGGTCGAGGGTGGTGATGCCCTCGCCGTCGGCCGCATAGTCGCGGATGGTGTCGGGGCCGAGGTCGACCAGTACGGCGGAGAGATGGGCGGTCGAGGTGCTCGGGGTGACGGTCACGGTCACCGTGCCGGAGCCGGAGAGCCGCAGCGGCGCGCGCAGCGGCCTGGTGCGGAACCCGGCCTTGGCGGCGGTCGGGGCATCGACGGCGGCCGCCCAGTCGGCCTCGCTCAGCTTCGGGTCGTCGGTGAAGGTCTCGGTCGCGCCCTGCGGCGCCTTACGGGTCCCCAGCAGGCCGACGCCGGGCGCGGTGCCGCCGCGCGGCCGCAGTGTGGTGGGCGCGGTACCGGGAGCGGGCCACTGCGGGTCGGTGGACCATGTGCCGGGCGAGCGCTCGATATCGGCCATCGGGGTGCGCTCGATGCCGTTGTCGTAGCCCAGCAAATAGTGGTCGAACCAGTGGTGCAGGGTCTTGACCCAGGCGCTGCGCCGGTAGTCGAACGGGTCGACATGCCCGGTCTGGGAGAGCCAGATCTTGCGCTCGACACCGTGCCGGGCGAGCGCGTCCCACCACTGCCCGGCGTGCCGGGTCCGGACGTTGAGGTCCTGCATGCCGTGCACCAGGAGCACGCTGGCCCGGACCCGGTCCGCGTGGCGGACGTAGTCGCGCTCGCGCCACAGACGGGTCCAGTCGCCGGTACGGGGCGCCCCGTCGGCGAGCTTCTTCTGCACGGCGGCGCAGCGCTTGCGCGCGTCGGGGCTGTCGACCACATCGGCGAGGGAGTCGGGCCCCGAGTCGTAGAGCGGGGCGCCCTTGGCGAAGTAGTAGTCGTACCAGGAGGAGATGCCGGCGATCGGGACGATGGTCTTCAGCCCCTTGACGCCGGTGGCCGCGACGCCGTTGGCGATGGTGGCGTCCCAGCTCTTGCCGATCATCCCGGTGCTGCCGTTGGACCAGCCGGCCGTGACGGGTTCCCCTCCCGTACGGGCGGTGTAGGCGCGGCCTCTGCCACCGAGCCAGTCGACGACGGCCCTGGCGGACCGGATGTCGGAGCGGCCGCCGACGTCGGAGCAGCCGTCCGAGCGGTTGGTGCCCGCGAGGTCGACCAGGACCGTCGCATAGCCGCGTGGCACGAAGTAGTTGTCGTAGAAGAGCGGGAACCCGACCGGCCGGCCCCGGTCGTCATAGGTCTTCTTCTGGCTCTCGTTACCGCGCCCGCAGCACGAGTAGTACGGACTGGCGTCCATGATCACGGGGATCCGCCGGCCCTGTTGCGCCGGTTCGGCGGGCCGCACGATGTCGACGGCGACGCGGTCGGTTCTCCCGTCCGCGTCGCCGTCCAGCCGTGTGTCCACCCAGACCGATTCGCGTATCGCGCGGTCGTAGGAGTAGACGGGTCTGCTCTCGGCGGGCGCCGCCTGCGCGGCGGCCGGCCCGATCAGGGCGGACAGCAGGGCGGCGACGGCTGCCATCACGAGCGCTGTGAAGGGGATGCGGGGGATCCGCGCAGGATTCGTCACGGGCGGACGGTAGCGCGGCCCAACTCCCCTGCGTAAGGGCAAGTCCGGGCACCGCGGGCCGTCGGCGGCCGAAAACAGGTCCATCGGTAGCTTTTCCGTCCCGTGGGCGGTCCGCAATCCCGTGCCGTGATCGCGGCGGCGCCCGCTGCGGGCCGTGAGGGAGAGGGGGACCGCGGAGCACGGCAGACGGGAGGGACGGATGAGGGTTCATGTCGGTCATGTGTCAGATCAGGCCATGTACATGACGCTGGGCGGGCGCAGTACATAAGGTCTGAACAGAGCCATCCCCCCTACGAGTTGGAGGACTCGTGCGTCACAGACTCCTCGTCCCCGGCGCGGTCGCACTCAGCCTGCTGCTGGCCATCCCGGCCTCGGCTGCCGACTTCACACCGGGCGCTCCGGGTGTGGGCGACACCTACTACCCCGAGAGCGGAAACGGCGGATACGACGTTTCCCACTACGATCTGCGGCTCAAGTACCAGCCGAAGACGGACCTGCTGGAGGGCACGGCCACCCTGCTGGCCACCACCACGCAGGATCTCTCCCGCTTCAACCTGGACTTCGGCCTCAAGGTCAGCGAGATCCGGATCAACGGCAAGAAGGCCTCCTTCGCCACCTCCGGCAAGCACGAGCTGGAGGTCACTCCGGCCACGCCGCTGGAGAAGGGCAAGCAGATCAGCGTCGTGGTGCGCTATGCGGGCAAGCCCTCCGAGCTCAAGATAGACAACTACAGCGCCTGGGCCCGCACCCCCGACGGCGGTGTGATCGCCCAGGAGCCGGACGCCGCCGTGTGGTGGTTCCCGAGCAATGACCACCCCACCGACAAGGCGACGTACGACATCTCGGTGGCGGTGCCGGACGGCACCCAGGCGCTGAGCAACGGTGTGCTGGCCTCGCAGTCCTCCAAGCTGGGCTGGACGCGCTACAACTGGCGCTCGGACAAGCCGCAGGCGACGTATCTGACGACGCTGGCCGTCGGCAAGTTCGACATCACCACCGACAAGACCGCGAACGGTCTGCCGGTGGTCAACGCGGTCAGCAAGGACCTCGGCGCGAACGAGGGCTCGGCGAAGGCCAGCATCGAGCGCACCACCGAGATCACCGAATGGCTGGAGAGCGTCTTCGGCGCGTACCCGTTCAACGCGGTGGGCGGCTATGTGCCGAACGTGCCGGCCGGATACGCGCTGGAGACCCAGACCCGCCCGTTCTACGGGAAGAAGGCCTTCGACCGCGGCACGAACGTCTCCGTCGTGGTGCACGAGCTGGCGCACCAGTGGTACGGCGACAGCGTCTCGCTGAAGGACTGGAAGGACATCTGGATCAACGAGGGCTTCGCCGCCTACAGCCAGTGGCTGTGGTCGGAGAAGGAGGGCGAGGGCACCGCCCAGGAGCTGGCGGACCACGTCTACGCCCAGCACCCGGCCGACGACCCGTTCTGGACGGTCAAGCCGGGCAACCCGGGCGCGGAGAACCAGTTCGACGGCGCGGTCTACGACCGTGGCGCGCTGACCCTCCAGGCGCTCCGCAACAAGGTCGGTGACAAGGCCTTCTTCGGTCTCCTCAAGTCCTGGCCGACGGAGAACCGGTACGGCAACGCCTCGGTCGCCGACTTCGTGAAGTTCGCCGAGAAGAAGACCGGCAAGGAGCTGGCCGGCTTCTTCGACACCTGGCTCTTCCAGCCGTCCCGGCCCTCCGCGGGCGCGGCCAAGCAGGCCCTCGGCGCCCGGCAGGCACCGGTCGCCGAGCCCAAGTCGTGGAAGCAGATCGCGGCCACGCACGACGTGCACGGGCACTGAGCCGGTGCACGAGCGCTGAACGAGACGGAGCCGGGCCTCCCCCGGCTCCGTACGCGCACCGCGTCGTTACCGGCGCGCCGCCTGCCTGGCCCGGCGCGCGATCGGCATGAACCGCAGCCGCTCCGGAAGCACCGGCATCACGGCGCGCACGACCCGGCCGAGACGGCGCAGGGTGCGCTCCTGGGCGTCCGTCCACTCCAGCCCGATGGCCTGCCGGGCGTCCGGCGGCATCAGCCCGATCGTGAGAAAGCGCCGGACGCGGGCGAATCGCGGGCACAGCCATGGCCAGGACAGCCGCAGGAGCAGCCGCAGCCAGCGCGGGCCGCGGTCGGGAACCGGCAGCTGCGGATCGGTCGCCAGCAACTCCTTGACCACGACGGTCTCTTCGAGTTCATTGTCCAGGACCTTCTGGTAATACGGCCAGAACTCCTCGATCGTCTGCGGCATATCGCGGTCATGGATCCCCAGGATCCGGCCGACCTGGAGCCACTCCGCGTACAGCGCCCGCTCCTGCGCCTCGGTGAAGGGGCGGCCCAGATACTGCTGCGCGTGCCGGAAGACGGGGTAGCCGGTGGCGTGCACCCAGGCGTAGTAGGCGGGGGTGAGCGCGTGGTAGGCGCGGCCGTGTGCGTCGGTCCCCTGGATGGTCTTGTGCAGCGCCCGCAGCCGCCGCCCCTCCGCGGCCGCCGCCTCCCCTCCGTACACCCACAGCTGTAGCGAGGTCAGGGACCGCTCGCCGCGCCCCCAGGGGTCCGTACGGAACACGGAGTGGTCGTCCACACCGGCGCCCACCGCCGGGTGGGCGACCTGCATGGCCAGCGCGGCCGGCAGGGTCAGCAGCATGCGGATGTCCCCGGCCAGCGACCAGAGCACACCTCCGACCGGCGGGGGATTTGGGTCATTTTTTACCGCAATCATGGTATTAATCATCATACGGTGACTCTCCGCGATCGGCGGACGCGAGGCCCCTCCACGCCACCGCAGGCGCAGCCCGTCCGGACGCGCCCTCACGGCGATCCCGCACGCCACGACGCCCGGGCGAGCGGCTCGTCAACACCTGCACCATGTCCCCACTCGGCCCGGAGGATACCGAACGCGGGCGTATGGAAACGCGAGTTGAACGCGAGTGGGCACAGGGAGGAATCCGGCCTCACGAGCGGACAGCGAAGCCGGACCACCTATCACCCCACGCGCCCCTTGAGGCAACTCCCCGAACCCCGCCCCACCGAGCGGGCGGCGGAGTGTACGCCGCCACTCGACACCCGGCCGTACGCCATCGCCCCACCCAAACCACCGTGGTCCCGCAGTCGGAATTCACCTCCACGAGTGGTTTTTCCGCCACGTAAACGTCTGAGCTGGGACGGCCAAATCACCACTTACCCCAATAGACACAGATAGTGACATCGACAGTACGGAACGCGACACTCGCACTGTTCATCCGAACCACCCGAAAGGAGCAACTCATGTCCTGTCCCCCGCCCTGTCCCCCGCCGGTTGACGCCCGTAAGGCACTCGACTTCCTGCGGACCAGCGGGCTCGTCGACCTCACCGTTCCGCTGGAGCGGGTCGTCGACCAGGTCAGCCAACTCGACGATGTGGCCGGCTACGTACTCGCCTGGGAGCGGTACGTGCTCGTAGTCGCCAGCCAGGTCGCGGACGACGACTCCGCCGCGGGCAACTGAGCCATTGACCACGCCGTTCGCCGGGAGGCATTCAGTGGACACGACGCAGCCCGGTGACGGTTCGTCACAAAGGCGCGCGGTGGAGACCCGGGCGGTCGCCTGGCTCGCTGCGCGCCGCACTCTGATCGATCCGGCCGAAGCCGCCACGGACCGGGTGCTGTTCGCCCGCAAGGCCCTCATCGAGACGGCGTTCCTGGTGGGACTGCGGTCCCGCCTCGACCCCGAACCCCTCGACGGCGACTATTCGGCCCTCCTCGACCAGGTCGAGGAGATCGCGGCCCGCCCCTCCTACCGGGAACTGATCGCCCGGGACGAAGCCGCCCTCCTGCTGTACGCGGGAACCTATGCGGCCCTCCGGCTCTGCGGACGCGAGGACCCGGAGTTCCGGCAGCTGATCACCCAGGCCGCGGCCGGCGGCTATGCGGCGGTCTTCGAGCGGATTCCCTACCGGCAGCTCGATCTGCTGCACACCCTGGAGCTGTGCGGTGTCGCGCATGCCCTGCCCGCCATGGACGAGGTCCTGCCGTTCACCCTGCTCTGCAACCGCCCGAACGTCCTCAAGCTCACCGATCGCGACATCTACGCGATCACCCACACGATCTTCTACGCCACGGACTTCGGCCTCCGCGAGCCCCGCTGGCCGCGGGACTTCGATCCGGCCGCGGCGGTGGAGCTGCTCGAAGCGCTCCTCGTCCTCACCCTCGGCCAGGAGAATGCCGATCTGGTGGGAGAGCTTCTGTGCTGCCTTCTCTGCCTAGGGGTCCGGGACTCCGACGAAGCCCGCCGGGCCTGGGAGTTCCTCATGGCGGTACAAGAGGCCGACGGGCGGGTCAACGGGCCGCCGGGAGTGGTCCACCCCGGACTCACCGACGGCGACGATGCGTACCGGCACTGGGCCACCGGCTACCACACCACCATCGTCGCGGCCCTGGCCGCGCTCCTGGAACGCAGTCCCCGGGTGGTGCGGCGGCCTCGGCCGTCCGTATCGACGCCCCGCTCGGCCGTGGAGCAGCCGCTCCGGCGGGCCGTGGTGTGGCTGGCGGACACGGTCCGGCGCCAGGACCCGGCCGGCTGCCTGCCCGCCGCGGCGGCCGTCGCACATGCCGCCGAGGCCCTGGGCGAACCCGAGCTCGCCCGCCCCCTGCTGCTCGATTTCTCCGCGCGTCTCGCGGACGCGGACTCCGAGCTCTGGCAGCGGCACGGTATGGAAGTCGTCGGTGCCTTCGCGTCCGGCCTGCGGGCTCACGGGATCCCCTGCGCCTCGCTCGATCTGTTTCTCAAGTCCACCGTCGCCGCCGTCGAACTCCTGGACCGGGTGCCGCCGCAGGCGGTGCGCAACATCCAACGCCTGGTCGGTCTGGGGCTGCTGGCCCCGCAGCGCGCGGCCGCACTGACCGGTGGGGCCGACGCGCCGCACCCGGCACCGGAGACCACCGTCACCGACTTGCCCGGCGCCTGGAAGGACTATCACCTGGGGCAGATCGCCGGCTTCATCCGGGACTCGGCCCGCACCGGACAAGCACAGCACCGCATCACCCGCGACGCCGTCTCCTTCCTCCTCGCCCAGCAGAGCTCGTGCGGCGCGTTCGGCCGCCCGGCCTGCGACGAACCGTCAAGCCGGGAACGGGCGTTGCTGTCCTGGACCCAGAGCGCCGTCACCGCGCTGGCTGCCGTACACACGGCCTGCGGCGCGGCGCTCACGAGTCCGCGGCCCTGCCCCTGACCCGGAACACCGGCCTCGTCGGCAAGAGCTTCAGTTTGTCCATCTCGTGCCCGCCAGACGGTTACCTGGAAGTAACCTCAGCTGCTTGGATAAGCGTCGCTGGTTCATGTCCCCACCCCCACAGGGAGATTCAGTGTCGCACTCCGCGCTGCGCATGCCCCGGATCGCCGCCCTCGCCACGGCCCTCGCCGCGGTCACGGTGGCGACCGCGGCCCCCTCCGCGTCGGCCGCCGCCACGCCCCGCCTGAAGGTGCTCAGCTACAACGTCTTCCTCATGAGCAAGAACCTCTATCCCAACTGGGGGCAGGACCACCGCGCCCAGGCGATCGTGGCCGCGGACTTCTTCCAGGGCCAGGACGTCGTGGTGCTCCAGGAAGCGTTCGACAACTCCTCGTCCGAGACGCTGAAGTCCCGGGCCGCGGCGCAGTATCCGCACCAGACCCCGGTGGTGGGCCGGAGCCGCGGTGGCTGGGACGCCACCGGCGGTGCCTACTCCGCCGTGACCCCGGAGGACGGCGGGGTCACGCTGCTGAGCAAGTGGCCGATCCTGCGCAAGGAGCAGTACGTCTACAAGGACGCCTGCGGTTCGGACCGTCTCTCCAACAAGGGCTTCGTCTATGCGGTGTTGGACGTCAACGGCACCCGGGTGCATGTGGTCGGCACCCACGCCCAGTCCACCGACTCGGGCTGCAAGGCGGGCGAGGCGGCCGCCGACCGCGCCGAGCAGCTCAGGGAGATGGACGCCTTCCTGGACGCCAAGAACATCCCGGCGGACGAAGAGGTACTGGTCGCGGGCGATCTGAACATCGACTCGCACAGCGCCGAGTACGACGAGCTGCTCGGCAACGCCGACCTGGCGCCCGCCGACAGCCGTACCGGCCACCCCTACTCCTTCGACACCCAGGAGAACTCCATCGCGAAGTACCGCTACCCGGACGACCCTCGCGAGGACCTGGACTACGTCCTGTTCCGCAACGGCCACGCCCGTCCCGCCGGATGGCGGAACACCGTGGTCAAGGAGGAGTCGGCGCCCTGGACGGTCTCCAGCTGGGGCAAGGACTACACGTACACCAATCTCTCGGATCACTACCCGGTCGTGGGTACCGTCGGCTAGTCGGCCTTGCGGCGGCACGAGCGGGTCAGCGCTTGAGATAGGCCAGGACGGCCAGCACCCTGCGGTTGTCGTCCGCCGACGGGCTGATCCGGAGCTTGGTGAAGATGCTCGCGGTGTGCTTGGCGACAGCGCTCTCACTGATGTGCAGGCCGGCGGCGATGGCGGCGTTGGACCTGCCTTCGGCCATCAGCTCCAGGACGTCCCGCTCGCGCTGCGTCAGGCTGCCGATCGTGCCACGGGCATCGCTGCGCAACAGCAGTCTGGAGATGACCTGAGGGTCCATCACGGTGCCTCCGGCAGCGACGCGGCGGACCGCGTCGATGAACTGCTCGGTGTGGGTCACCCGGTCCTTGAGCAGATATCCGACGGCGCCCTCGCCCCCGGCCAGCAGCTCGTTCGCGTACAGCTGCTCGACGTACTGGGAGAGTATGAGGACGGGCAGTCCGGGCCGCCGGCGACGGGCTTCGAGTGCGGCCTGAAGGCCCTCGTCGGTGAAGGTCGGCGGCAGCCGCACATCGACCACGGCGACATCCGGTGCCGCGTCCCCGTCGTCGAGCAGCGCGCGCAGCAGGGACGGGCCGTTGTCCACCGCGATGACCTCGCAGCCGTGTTCCTGGAGGGTGCGTACCAGCCCGTCCCTCAGGAGGAAGAGGTCTTCGGCGAGGACAACGCGCATGGAATCTCCATCGTCACGGTGGTCGGCCCGCCCTGCGGACTGTGCAGGTCGAGAGTGCCATCGAAGGTATCCAATCGCTGTCGCACGCCGGCCAGCCCGGTGCCCCGTGCGGGGTCGGCGCCGCCGTGACCGTCGTCGGTGACGGTTGCGCGCAGCAGGCCGTCCTCGTAGGTCAGGGCGATGCCGACCTCGCGGGCCCCGGAGTGCTTCGCGGCGTTCACCAGCGCCTCGCTCACCGCGAAGTAGGTGGCGGACTCGACCGGCGCCGGGAGCCGGCCCGGCAGCCGGGTCTCGACCTGGACATCGAGGAAGCTGTCGAGCGCCAGCGACCGGACCGCGTCGCCCAGGCCCCGGTCGGCGAGGACCGGCGGGTGGATGCCGTGCACCAGGTCGCGCAGGTCCTGCAAGGCCCCCTCGGACGTTCGGCGGACGTCCAGCAGGAGCTCGCGCGCCGCCGCCGGGTCCGTCTCCAGCAGGCGCGTGGCCCGGTCCAGCGTCATGCCCAGGGCGACCAGCCGGGCCTGCGCCCCGTCGTGCAAGTCCCGCTCTATGCGCCGCAGTTCGGCGGCCTGAGCGTCCAGGGCCCGGGTACGGGTGTCGGTGAGCCGCTCGACCCGCCGGGCGAGCTGGATGCGGCGCGGTGCGGAAAGCAGCGGCCGGCTCATCCGGGTGTGCAGCCGGAGCGTGGCGGGCGCGGCCAGCAGTCCGGCGGCCAGGAAAACGAGGCCCAGCACCAGTGCGGCACACATGGTCGCGGTGCTGTGCACGGGGACGAACGCGTACCAGTTGCCGTCGTCGAGGAGCCGCCAGATGAACGGCTGCACCAGCGCGCCGAACGCCCCGTACTCGGCCAGGGCGAGGGGCACGGCGACGAGGAGCCCGCCGGCCACCGGCTCCAGCCAGGCCCACGCCAGGTCGCGCCAGAACCCCTCGTCAGCGACGATCGCGCCCGACCGCTTGCGGGCGTTGAGGGCAGGGTCCACGGGCAGCGGTTCCGGTGGACCGATATGGACGCCCGTCCACCGGTCGGCACAGGCACGGGAACGATCGGACAGTGCGCGCAGGGCCCGCGCGGCGGGCGGCAGCAGCAGGAAGCCCACGCCCACGGGCATCAGCAGCAGGGCGAAGACCACCAGCGAGCCCACCGCCGACACCGCGAGCGCATGCAGGCTCGCCAGCTGGCACCGGCCGAGAGCGACACCGGCGCGGGCGGCGACCGCACGTGGCTTATCGAACATCGTCCATGATCGGAGGGATCTTAGCCGGTGCCGACCCCGCCACCCGCGGCCTGCCGACGCTCGTCCACGTCCACAGTCCGGCCGCTGCCAGGCACGAGGCGCCGAACACCACCATGGGGAGCACCGCGCCGGACTCCTCATCCATGAACAGCAGCATGCCGAGGTTGATCAGGGCGTGAAAGCCCGCCGCGAACGGCAGCCTGGAGGCCCGCACCCCGTCAAGGGCCCACCCCATCACGACCGACATGGACAGCGCCGCCATCATGAACGCCCCCGCGTACACGGGGTGTTGGGCGAAGACCTGAACGTGCCAGACGCCCCACGCCACACCCACCGCGACCGATGCCACAAGCGGGCCGAAGCGGGTGCGCAGCAGCGGCTGGAGAAAGCAGCGCCATCCGATCTCCTCGCCGCACGCGCCGATCAGCTGCGCCACGGCGATCAACAGAAACGGCGCATCCGGCCGCGTGGCACGCACATCCCCGGTGAACACCGCGTACGCCCCGACGCTCACCGCGATGATCAGCGGCGCCGTGACGAGCAGCAGCACCCCCTGACCCCTGCGGCCCGGCACGGAGCCGGCGAACACTTCCCGTACCCGCCCCGGCCACAGCACCGCGGCGAGCCCCACCCCGAGCGCGGGCCCGAACTGTGTCAGCTGAATGACCTCACCGGGTATCCCGGTCACGGGCTGAAGCGCGCCCAGCGCTCCGGCCGCCAGAAACGCAACGGCGAGGAACAGGGCCATCGCCCTGATGTCGACAGGTTTGCCGGGCAATGCATCTGTGCTTGTCATGGCGTCTTTGCTTGGCATGACAACGACGATGCCGTCCGACGGGCCCGCCGCCATTGCGTCTGGATGCCGGGCAGGGGTGTACCCAGGTACACCTGCGGCCCGTTTCGGTGGTGGTCATCCGGTCACCATCCGCCGCGGCCCCGCCGGACACCATCACGTCCGCCGGAAGCACCAAGGCGAAAGGGCGGTCGCGGAGGCATTCCGGCCTCCGCGACCGCCCTTGATGACGCAGGCGTCCGCTGGTGCGTGACTACTTCGAGAGTTCGCGCTCCGCGGCAATCCGGCTGACCCGGCCGCGTACCGCGAACCAGCCGCCGACCAGCGCGACGGCGAGGACCGGGATCAGCATCACGGTCTGCCGGCCGACGCCGTCGTCGAACCACATCAGGACGATGACGCCGAGCAGGAAGACGATGGTGGCGATATCGGTGACCGGCGTGCCGGGGAGCCGGAAGCGCGGCCGCTCGACCAGGCCCTCCTTCGACCGGCGCACGAACACCATGTGGCAGACCATGATCGTGCACCAGGTGCTGATGATGCCCAGCGCCGCGATGTTCAGCACGATCTCGAACGCCTCGCCCGGCATGACGTAGTTGAGGCCGACACCCAGCACACACACCGCGGAGGTGAGCATGATGCCGCCGTACGGCACCTGGTTGCGGTTCATCAGGCCGGCGAACTTGGGCGCCGAGCCCGCCATCGACATGGAGCGCAGAATGCGGCCGGTCGAGTAGAGCCCGGAGTTCAGGCTGGACATGGCCGCGGTCAGCACCACGAGGTTCATCACATCGCCCGCCGCCGGCACACCGACGTTGGACAGCACCGTCACGAAGGGGCTCTCGCCACCGACGTACTTGTTCCACGGCAGCAGCATCGCGAGCAGGATCACCGAGCCGACGTAGAAGACGCCCACTCGCCACATGATGGAGTTGACGGCCTTCGGCACGACCTTCTCCGGCTCATCGGTCTCACCGGCGGTCACACCGACCAGCTCCACCGCGGAGTAGGCGAAGACCACGCCCTGGAGCACGATCACCACGGGCAGCAGACCGGTCGGGAAGATTCCACCGTGGTCGGTGAGCAGGTCCAGCCCTGGTGTGTGGCCGCCGACCGGGTGCTGGGTGGCCAGCAGGAAGATGCCGATGAACATGAAGACGACCAGCGCCGCGACCTTGATGATCGCGAACCAGAACTCCAGCTCACCGAAGATCTTCACCGAGATCAGGTTCACGGTCAGCACGACCGCGAGCGCGATGAGCGCCATGACCCACTGCGGGATGTCGGTGAACAGGCTCCAGTAGTGGGTATAGAGCGCGATCGCGGTGATGTCGGCGATACCGGTCGTCGACCAGTTCACGACGTACATCCAGCCGGCGACGTAGGCGCCCTTCTCCCCGAGGAACTCACGGGCGTACGAGACGAAGGAACCGGACGACGGGCGGTGCAGCACCAGCTCGCCCAGGGCCCGTACGACGAAGAAGGCGAAGAGGCCGCAGACCGCGTAGGCGACGGCCAGCGCCGGGCCGGCGGAATGCAGTCGACCACCGGCACCCAGGAAGAGGCCGGTACCGATCGCCCCACCGATGGCGATCATGTTGACATGCCGGCCCTTGAGGCCCTTGCTGTAGCCCGCGTCGCCCGCATCCTGCTGCGCGCCGCTCCCCCCGTCAGGTGACCTGTGGGCTGTCTCGGTGACGGTTTCTGTGCTCACTGCTGGTGTATCTCGCTTTCGGGCAGGCGCTGAAGCCATGGCCTAGAAGTCCCGCAGATCGCGTGGACGGCCGACGGCACACCTTCCCTGAAGAGCCCTTCTCCGTCTGTGGGCAAGATCACAGCGTGTATAGGCCATCCAAGATTTGTCCGTATTTGAAGTGAATTTCCCGGCGCATCAATTTCAAGAGGGGCGTCAGTTCACCCGATTCCGGACTCCGCAGCCCGCCCGGCAAGGAGGATTTCTTGACCTGTTCGGATCGATGGAGGCGTGCATTTTGCTTTCGTGACAACTCACTCCGTCTCGGCCCGTCCGATGGCTGCCCGCCATACCGGTCCACTCCGGCCCGGTCCGCGCGGAAGGTTTCACAGGAGTGGTGAGACAGCAATACTGTTCAACATGATGGAGCCCGCCACCGACCTGACGGTCGACGAACTGGCCGCCCGCGCCGGCGTCACGGTCCGTACGATCCGCTTCTACAGCACGCGCGGTCTGCTGCCACCGCCGGAGATCGGCCCCCGCCGGGTCGGCCGCTACGGTCCTGACCACCTCTCCCGGCTCGCCCTGATCGAGGAGCTCCAGCACCAGGGCCTGACACTGTCCGCGATCGAACGCTATCTGGAGCAGCTGCCGCCCGATCTGAGCGCCCAGGATCTGGCCATCCACCGGGCGCTGGTGGCGAGTTGGATTCCGGACAAGGCCGAGGACGCCACCCGGGAGCAGTTGGAGCGGCGGGTCGGCCGGGCGCTGACCGAGGAGGATCTGGACCGGTTGGCGGCCATGAGTGTGCTCGTCCGGACCGATGATCCCCGGGTCTTCCGCGTCGACCCGGGGCTGCTGCACCTGGGCACCCGGCTGCTGGACGTCCCGATCTCCCTGGAGACCATCCTCACGGCGCGCAGCGTGGTCATCGAGCACACCCGCTCGGCGGCCCGGGAGCTCAGCCGGCTCTTCAAGGACGAGGTGTGGGAGCCGAACCGGGGCGGCGGGCCGGACGAGGACGAGATGGCGCGGATGAAGTCGCTCTCGGCCCATATGCAGCCGATGGTGGTGCAGGCACTGGTGACCGCCTTCCAGCGGTCGATGAAGCAGGAGCTGCGGGAGTCGTTCGGCATGGAGGCCGACCGGGATCTGGGCGGCCACACTCCCGAGGGCTGACGGGGGCGGGCCGCCGGGGCCCGCCCCCATGACCGGTCAGTCGCTGAACTTCTCGCCCTTCTCGGCCTTCTCCACCAGCAGCGCGGACGGCGCGAACCGGTCTCCGTAGGCTTCCTGAAGCTCACGGGCGCGGGCCACGAAGCCCGGCAGGCCGACCAGTTCCTCCCGCCCCGGGCCGCCCTGGTAGCCGTTGATGTACTGGATCACACCGCCGGTCCAGCCCGGGAAGCCGATGCCGAGGATGGAGCCGATGTTGGCGTCCGCGACGGAGGTGAGCACGCCCTCCTCGAAGCAGCGGACGGTGTCCAGAGCCTCGGAGAAGAGCATCCGCTCCTGCATGTCGACGAACGGAATGGTGGCGTCCTTCTTGGTGAAGTGCTCGCGCAGCCCCGGCCACAGTCCGGTGCGCTTGCCGTCCTCGCCGTATTCGTAGAAGCCCCCGCCACCACTGCGGCCGGGCCGGCCGAACTCGTCGACCATCCGGTCGATGACCGCGTCGGCCGGATGCGGCTGCCAGCTGCCGCCGGACTCCACGACCGCCCGCTTGGTCTCCTCGCGGATCTTGCGCGGCAGGGTGAGGGTCAGCTCGTCCATCAGGGACAGCACCTTGGCCGGGTAGCCGGCCTGGGCGGCGGCCTGCTCGACGGAGACCGGGTCGAGGCCCTCGCCGATCATCGCCACGCCTTCGTTGATGAAGTGGCCGATGACACGGGAGGTGAAGAAGCCGCGCGAGTCATTGACGACGATCGGGGTCTTCCTGATCTGGCGGACCAGGTCGAAGGCGCGGGCCAGCGCCTCGTCGCCGGTCCGCTCGCCCTTGATGATCTCCACCAGCGGCATCTTGTCGACCGGCGAGAAGAAGTGCAGCCCGATGAAGTCCTGGTCGCGCTCGACGCCCTCGGACAGCAGCGTGATGGGCAGCGTGGAGGTGTTGGAGCACAGCAGCGCGTCGGGGGCGACGATGTGCTGGATCTCCTTGAAGACCTTGTGCTTGAGGCCCACGTCCTCGAAGACCGCCTCGATGACGGCGTCGCAGCCCGCGAGGTCCGCCGGCTCGGCCGTGGGCGTGATGCGGGCCAGCAGCTCGTCGCGCTTCGCCTCGGTCGTACGGCCCCGGGAGAGCGCCTTGGCGAGCAGCCCCTCCGAATAGGCCTTGCCCTTCTGCGCCGCCTCCAGGGAGACGTCCTTCAGGACGACCTGCATCCCGGCCTTGGCACAGGAGTAGGCGATGCCCGCGCCCATCATGCCGGCGCCGAGGACCGCGACCTTCTCGACCTTGCGGGGCGCGATGTCCTTGGGCCGGTTGGCGCCCGAGTTGACGGCCTGGAGATCGAAGAAGAACGCCTGGATCATGTTCTTGGAGATCTGGCCGGTCACCAGCTCGACGAAGTAGCGCGCCTCGATGGTCTGCGCGGTCTCGAAGTCGACCTGGGAGCCCTCGACGGCCGCGGCGAGGATGTTGCGGGGGGCCGGGTAGGGCGCGCCGTTGAGCTGCTTCTTGAGGTTGGCCGGGAACGCCGGGAGGTTGGCCGCGAACTTCGGCTGGGCCGGGGTGCCGCCGGGGATGCGGTAGCCCTTGACGTCCCAGGGCTGCTGGGACTCCGGGTGCTCCTCGATGAAGGCGCGGGCCTTGCCGAGCAGCTCCTCGGGGGTGGCCGCGACCTCGTGGATCAGCCCGGCCTCCTGGGCGCGGGTGGCGTTGTACTGGGTGCCCTGGAGCAGCACCTTCAGCAGCGCGTCGGCGATGCCGAGCAGCCGCACCGTACGGGTCACCCCGCCGCCGGCCGGCAGCAGGCCGAGGGTGACCTCGGGCAGGCCGATCTTCGTGCCGGGGGTGTCGAGGGCGATGCGGTGGTGGCAGGCCAGCGCGATCTCGTAACCGCCGCCCAGCGCCGCGCCGTTGATCGCGGCGACGACGGGCTTGCCGAGGGTCTCGATGCGGCGCAGATCGCGCTTGATGCCGTTGCCCGCCTCGAAGGCCTGCTCGGCCTTCTCGGGGGTGACGGCGATCAGGTCGCGCAGGTCGCCGCCGGCGAAGAAGGTCTTCTTGGCGGAGGTGAAGATGATGCCGCGGACGCCGTCCTTCTCGGCCTCCAGGCGGTCGGCGACCGCGGTCAGGGAGGCCTTGAAGGCGTTGTTCATGGTGTTGGCGGACTGGTCGGGGTCGTCCAGGACCAGGGTGACGATGCCGGTCTCGTCCTGTTCCCAGCGGATGGTCGACGACGCAGGGGACTCGCTCACTGTGGCTTCTCCGTAAGGGGGATGGGACGGGCGGTCAGAGGCGCTCGATGACGGTGGCGATGCCCATACCGCCGCCGACGCAGAGCGTGGCCAGGCCGTAGCGCTTGTCCTGCCGCTCCAGCTCGTCGATCAGGGTGCCGAGGATCATCGCGCCGGTGGCGCCGAGGGGGTGGCCCAGCGCGATGGCGCCGCCGTTGACATTGACCTTGTCCAGGCTCAGGCCCATGTCCTTGACGAAGCGCAGCACGACGGCGGCGAAGGCTTCGTTGATCTCGACGAGGTCGATGTCGTCGATGGTCAGTCCGGCCTTGGCCAGGGCCTTGCGGCTGGCGGGCGCGGGGCCGGTGAGCATGATCGTGGGCTCGGAGCCGGAGACCGCGGCGGAGAGGATGCGGGCCCGCGGGGTCAGGCCGTAACGCTCACCGACCTCCTTGGAGCCGATGGCGACGAGCGCCGCGCCGTCCACGATGCCGGAGGAGTTGCCGGCGTGGTGGACGTGGTCGATCTTCTCGACCCAGTGGTACTTCTGGAGCGCGACCGCGTCAAAGCCGCCCGCGTCGCCGATGGTGGCGAAGGAAGGCTTCAGACCGGCCAGGGAGTCGGCGGTGGTGCCGGGGCGCATGTGCTCGTCGTGGTCCAGGACGACGAGGCCGTTGCGGTCGCGTACCGGCACGACGGAGCGGTCGAAGCGGCCGTCCTTCCATGCTTCGGCGGCGCGCTCCTGGGAGAGCGCGGCGAACTCGTCGACATCGCGCCGGGTGTAGCCCTCAAGGGTGGCGATCAGGTCGGCGCCGATGCCCTGCGGGACGAAATTGGTGTCGAAGTTCGTCATCGGGTCGGCGAACCAGGCTCCGCCGTCCGAGGCCATCGGGACCCGCGACATGGATTCCACACCGCCCGCCAGGACCAGGTCCTCCCAGCCCGAACGCACCTTGGCGGCGGCCATGTTGACGGCCTCCAGGCCCGAGGCACAGAAGCGGTTCTCCTGTACGCCGGCGACGGTGTCGGGCAGCCCGGCGGCGATCGCCGCGATCCGGGCGATGTCGGAGCCCTGATCGCCGACCGGTCCGACGACGCCGAGCACGATGTCGTCGACGGCCGCCGGGTCGAGGCCGGGGAAGCGGCGGCGTACCTCGTGGATCAGACCGACGACCAGGTCGATCGGCTTGGTGCCGTGCAGTGCGCCATTGGCCTTGCCGCGGCCGCGCGGGGTGCGGATCGCGTCGTATACGTACGCTTCGGTACTCAAGTCAACAAGCCTTTCGCATGAGGGTGGAGGCAGGAGCGGCGGTGGGGACCGGGGGCGGTCCGGGTTCAGTCGAGCAGGGAGCGTCCGATGATCTCCTTCATGATCTCGGTGGTCCCTCCGTAGATCGTCTGGATACGGCCGTCGGTAAAGGCCCTGGCCACGCGGTATTCCGCCATATAGCCGTAGCCGCCATGGAGTTGCAGACAGCGGTCGGCGACCCGCTTGTGCAGCTCGGTGGCCCACCACTTGGCCATCGAGGCGTGCACCGCGTCCAGTGCGCCGGCGGAGTGGTCGGCGATACAACGGTCGAGGAAGGCGCGGGTGACGGCGCATTCGGTGGCCATCTCGGCTATCTCGAAGCGGATGTGCTGGAGCTTGGCCAGCGGCCGTCCGAACGCCTCGCGCTCCTTGACGTAGCTGCTGGTGATCTCCAGCAGGTGTTCGGCGCCGGCGATCCCGGCGACCGCGATGCCCATCCGCTCCTGGGCGAGGTGGGTCATCAGATGGCCGAAGGCACCGTTGAGCTCGCCGAGCAGATTCTCCTTGGGGACGCGTACGTCGTGGAAGAACAGCTCGGCGGTGTCCTGGGACTTCTGGCCGATCTTGTCGAGGTTGCGGCCCCGCTCGAAGCCCGCCATACCCTGCTCGACGACCAGCAGGCTCAGACCGTGCGCCCCGCCCTCCGGCGTCGTCCTGGCCACGACGATGACCAGGTCGGCGAGGATGCCGTTGGAGATGAAGGTCTTGGAACCGTTGAGGACCCAGTGGTCGCCGGCGTCCTCGGCGTGGGTGCGGATGCCCTGGAGGTCGGAGCCGGCACCGGGCTCGGTCATGGCGATGGCGGTGATGATCTCGCCGCTGCAGAAGCCGGGCAGCCAGCGGCGCTTCTGCTCCTCGGTGCCGAGGGTGGTCAGATAGGGGCCGATGATGTCGTTGTGCAGGCCCACGGCGAGACCGGCGGCACCGGCCCGAGTGAACTCCTCGGCCAGCACCGCGCTGTAACGGAAGTCGTGCTGCCCGCCCCCGCCGTACTCCTCCGGCACCGCCAGCCCCAGCAGCCCCTGTTTGCCGGCCGCCCGCCAGGCGTCCCGGCTGACGATGCCGTCCTTCTCCCACTGCTCGTAATAGGGCGTCACTTCCTTGGCGAGGAAGGTCCGCACCATCTCTCGGAAGGCCTCGTGGTCCTCGGTGAAGATCTGGCGCTTCATCTGCGCGGTCATCTCTGCGGGCCCTCCCATGAGCCAGTTCTTGACGGTCTCGGTCAACTCTGCGGGCTGCGGCCCCACGGGACGGGCAGGGAACCTTGTCCCGCCCACGGCCCGGAATCCCCTGGTCCGGTCGCGGACGCAGCTTCGGCCCCGCAGTCGGCCCCGGCCGCGCGGGGCGGCTTCCGCTCGGGGAACGCGTCCGGGCCGGCCACTGCGGGCCCGCACGGCGTCGAGGCCGGCCGCTTCCCTGGCGGCGGCCTCGTCGGCGACCCGGCGCGGGCCGGCCGCGTACCGGAGCGTGCGGGCGGGTGCCATCAGCCGGCGGTGTCCTTCTGGGCGGTGCGGCCCGGGCCGGCGGGGGTGGCCGGCGACGGGGCGAGGAGGCCGGGGGCCTGCCAGTCGCGGGCGATCTCCTCGGTGTCCGCACCGGGCCGCGCGGGTGGTCTGCGTACGGCGCCGGGGGTGTGCGAGAAGCGCGGCGCGGGCGCGGGCTGGGTCATCCCACCGTGCTCGACGAAGGTGCCGCGGGCGGCGAGGTGTGGATGCCGCGGGGCCTCGCGCAGGGAGAGCACAGGCGCCACACAGGCATCGGACTTCTCAAAGACGGCCGTCCACTCCTCGCGGGTACGGGTCCTGAAGCGGGCGGCGATGGCAGTACGCAGCTCGCCCCATGCGGCGAGGTCGTCGCGGCCGGGGGCCTCCTCCTCGATGCCCAGCAGGCGGACGAATTCGCCGTAGAACCGCTTCTCCAGCGCGCCGACCGCCATATAGCCGCCGTCGGCGGTCTCGTACGTCCCGTAGAACGGCGTCCCGCCGTCGAGCAGGTTGGCGCCGCGCCGGTCCTGCCAACCGCCGGCCGCCAGCATGCCGTGGATCATCCCCGTCAGATGTGCCGTGCCGTCGACGATGGCGGCATCCACGACCTGGCCCTTTCCGCCGTCGGCGCGGGCGTGCTGGAGGGCGGCGAGGACGCCGATGACGAGGTAGAGGGAGCCGCCGGCGTAGTCACCGAGGAGGTTGGCGGGGATGGCGGGCGGGCCGTTGGGCGGGCCGATCATGCCGAGCGCGCCCGTGATGGCGATATAGCCGATGTCGTGTCCGGCGGTGTCGGCGAGCGGGCCCCGCTGCCCCCAGCCGGTCATCCGCCCGTAGACCAGCCGGGGGTTGCGTGCGAGGCACTCCTCGGGACCCACCCCCAGCCGCTCGGCCACACCGGGTCGGTACCCCTCCACCAGCACATCGGCGCGCTCGACCAGTTCGAGCACCTGCGCCACGCCGTCGGGGCTCTTCAGGTCCACCAGTACGGAGCGCTTGTTGCGGTTGGTGACGTCGTAGGCCGGATCGATGCCCAATCCCGCGCCGCCGGGCCGGTCCACCCGGACGACGTCGGCGCCGAGGTCGGCCAGGAGCATGGCCGCGAAGGGGCCGGGACCGATGCCCGCGAGTTCGACCACCCGCACCCCGCTCAGTGGGCCGTTGCCTGGCTCTGCCATCGCGCCCCATGCCTTTCCGCACTGTGACACTTCTGATGTAACACTCGTGATGTTAAGAACGTGTTCCACTTTCCACAAGACCCCCGTGCCAAGAGGCGACCACGGAAAAGGCCCGCGCCGACGAGGCTCATCGCCATCGCCGTCACGGGCCGTTGCGCGCCAGCCGCCGCTGCGCCTCTACACCCCGTCGAGCTCGGCGATGAGCTTCTTGGGGGCTATGACGCGATAGGACTCCTCCGCCCAGTCGCAGAGCAGCTCGGCGGGCGGAGCGTCCGGCTCCTCCAGGGGGACCTGCACCCATCCGGACTTGCCCAGGCCGTAGCCCGCGGGCTTGGCACCGGGCGAGGTCAGCGCATGGGCATGGGCCTCCGGGTCGGTGAGTTTGAGCGTGATCCCGAGCGGATGGCTGCCGTCGTCGACGCCGAGGAAGACGAAGACCTTCTTGTTGACCTTGATGACGCTCTCGCCCCAGGGAAACTCCTCCACCGCCCCGGGAAGCGCGAGCGCGAACGCACGCACCCGCTCCCGCACCACCGCCGGCCCGGCCGCCTTCGCCATGCGCTCCTCCATGTCCGTTCCCCCGCGGCACCGCCTGCGATACCGCTGAGCCGCACGCGCGTCCCGCGCGAGCCGACCCACGCATTCCACGCTAACGGCGACCACTGACAACGGCCCGCGGAGCGCCGGACGGCGGGTCGGCCGAGGGACATCTGACGCCGCGTCCGCCGGGCAACTCGCCACCCGTCTGTCCGACTTCCACAGCCGGGCAGGGTGACGCCGATTCATCGCGCCGGCGACTGCGCTGCTTCTGCCACGCTGACCGGTCGGGGCGGCGCGGCGGACGGTGATCCGGCCCCGGCCCCGGCCCCGACCGCTCGGCCACCTGGGCCCCGCTACGCCGAATCGGGCGAGACCTCCCCAGAGGCGGAAGCGGAGGTGGAGGTGGAGTCGGAGGCCGCGGGCAGGGCCCCCGCTCCCCCGGCCGCCGGGACCAGATGATCGTCGGGCGCCTGACGGTCCACCAGCCGTCCCAGCCGCTGGGGGACGTTGCCGCCCACCAGAAGGATGACGACGAGCGTCAGCCCGAAGGTGAGCACGGCCAGGGCCCGCCCCAGAGGCATGCCTTCGGCCAGATGGGCGCCCAGGACGGGCGCCGCTGCCCCGCCCAGGGCCCCGACGTTGTAGACGAAGCCCACCGAGGCGGCCCGGGTGGCGATCGGGAAGTGGCCGGCGAGGTACTTCGGCAGAATGCCGGAGATGCCCTGGCTGAGCGCGAGCAGCACGAAGACCAGCACGCCGAGCACCGGCAAGCTGTCCCGCACCGCGAAGACCGGGAAGACGAAGACGAGCGAGGCGAGCAGCGTGTACGCGTAGGCCCGCCGGGTGCCGAGCCGGTCGCCGACGAAGCCCGCCAGCCAGCAGCCCGCCATGGTGCCGAAGCCCGCGTAGAACATCACGTCGGTGACCTGCCCAGGGGAGTATCCGAGGCCGGTCTTGAGGTAGGTGGGCAACAGGGCCTGGATCGGCCAGCTGTAGAGGAACGCGCAGAACACCGTCGCCATCAGGGACACGTACAACGGCCATCCGCGGCGGCCGCCGAGCTGGACGGCGAAGGCGGTCAGGCACAGCGCCGCGGCGGCGGACAGCCAGGGGACGTAGCCCGCGCCGAAGGGCGTGAAGACGCAGAACAGCGCCACCGAGGCGGCGACCGCCAGGACCGCGTTGCCCCCGGAGCGGAGCCGTCCCGTGAACAACGGCCGGAAAGGGTTCGGGCGCCCCTCTGCCGAACGGGTGGCGGCGACGCCGATCTCCTTCTGCCAGTCCCCGGCCTCCGGAAGCGCCCTGCGCACCCAGAGAGCTACCAGGACGGGCAGCACGCCGATCCAGAACATCCAGCGCCAGCCCCAGTGGGGCACCACCCATTTGTAGAGCTCGGCCGCGAGAACCGTACCGCCCGCGTAACCGGAGATCAGGAATCCGGAAGCCCGGTTGCGCCATCGGGTGGGCCAGCTCTCCAGCACATACGTCACGCTTGCGCTGTACTCCCCGGCCATGCCGAGGCCGATCACCAGCCGGGCGACGAACAGGCTGGTGTAGTCCCAGGCGAATCCGCAGGCGAAGGTGCCGAGCGAGTAGAGCAGGATGCTGCTGATCATGGCGGCCTTGCGGCCGTAGCGGTCGCCCATCGCGCCCAGGACGGCGCCGCCCAGCCATCGGGTGATGAAGGCGCCGGAGATCAGCGAGGCGGCGGTGGCGGTGCTCAGCCGGAAGTCCGCCGCGATTTCGGTCAGCACCAGCGTGATCAGGACGAAGTCGAAACCGTCGAGGAGGTAGCCGATCCAAGCGGCGAACATCGCCTTCCACTGGGACGGGGTGAGCTCCTGCCACCCTCGCCGCCCCCGGTCAGGGATGTCCGTGGGGAACGTTGTCACAGCAGCCGGGCCTCCTCCAGCAGTCGGCGCACCGGACATACGACGTCCTACGTCATCCGTGAATCTGGCCCCGCTGCGACACCCTGTCAAGGCGTCATGCCAGACTCCGTGCCACCCACAGAGCGGTCAAGAGGGCCGCCAGGAGCGGACCTTGACGGGGCGACGCCGACTGCCAGGGCCCGGACTCCAAGGCCGGTGGGCGGTCGAGAGGATGCGCGATGCCACGGCAGGACACCTCCGGACGGACCTATGACCTCGTCCTCTACGGCGCGACCGGTTTCACCGGCGCCCTCACTGCCGCCTACCTGTCCGCACACGTCCCCACGGGCTGCCGCTGGGCACTGGCCGGGCGCAGTACCGCCAAACTGGAGCAGCTGCGCGACCGGTTGGCGAAGTCCGACCCGGCCTGCGCCGACCTGCCGCTGCTGCGGGCCGACAGCGGCGATCCCGGCTCACTGCGCGACCTCGCGGCCGACACCCGGGTGCTGGTGACGACCGTCGGTCCGTATCTGATCCATGGCGAGCCGCTGGTGGCGGCCTGCGCCGCGGCCGGGACCGACTATGTCGATCTGTGCGGCGAGTCGGAATTCATCGACCGGATGTACGTGCGGCACGAGGCGACGGCCCGCGCTTCCGGCGCGCGCCTCGTGCACGCCAGCGGGTTCGACTCCGTCCCGTACGACCTGGGGGTCCACTACACCGTGGGGCTCCTCCCTGAAGGTGTCCCCGTACGCATCGATGGCTTCGTACGGACCAACGCGACGTTCTCCGGCGGCACCCTGAACTCGGCGCTGACCGCCGCCTCACGTCCGGTCGCCATGGCGCGGGCCGCCCGTGAACGGCAGCGGGTAGAAGCGCAGCCGGCCGGCCGGACGGTACGCGCGCCCTTCGGCCCGCCTGTACGGAGCAGCGAAACGCGCACCTGGGGTGTGCCGTTGCCGACCCTCGATCCGCAGATCGTCGCCCGCTCGGCCGCCGCGCTGGACCGCTACGGGCCGGATTTCCGCTATCGCCACTACGCCGGGGTGCGGCGGCTGCCGATCGCCGTCGGCGGCGCCTTGGGGGCAGGAGCACTGTGCGCCCTCGCCCAGGTGCCGCCCGCACGGCGCTGGCTGTCGGGGCGTCTGGAGCCGGGCGACGGCCCGAGCCCCGAGCGGCGGGCGCGCAGCTGGTTCAAGGTGCGCTTCGTCGCCGCCGCCGGCGGCACCCGGCTGATCACCGAGGTCTCGGGCGGCGACCCCGGCTACGAGGAGACCGCGAAGATGCTCGCCGAGTCGGCGCTCAGCCTGGCCTTCGACGACCTGCCGGAGACCGCTGGTCAAGTGACGACGGCGGTGGCCATGGGGGACGCGCTGACGGCGCGCCTCCAGGAAGCGGGCATCAGATTCGGCATCGTCCAGCAGTAGCCCGAGCCGTGACCCGGGCCTGCCGTCACGCGTCGGCGAGGGCCCTCCGGCACAGTGCGTCGGCGGCCCGGGTCGTCTCCGGAAGGCGGTAATCGGCCGCCAGGTGGAGGGTGTGCGCACAGGCCCGGTCGAGGTCGGTGCGGTGCCCCACCGAGACGAAGACCGGCTTGACGCCCTGTTGGGTACGCAGTGCACGTCCCACCTCCTCGGTCCCGTCCAGCAGCGGCGAGGTGGCGCCGCGCTCCGGGCCAGGAGGGGCGTACCGGAAGGTGAAGGGGTTCTTGGCGACGCCGATGGTGGGCAGTCCGGTCAGTACGCCCAGGTGGCTGGCGAGCCCGAAGCGGCGCGGGTGCGCCAGCCCGTAGCCGTCGCAGACCACCAGGTCGGGAGTGCGGGCGAGGCGGCCGAGAGCCTTGAGCACGGTGGGGATCTCACGGAAGGCGAGCAGGCCGGGGACGTACGGGAAGGAGACCTGCCCGACGCCGGTGGCCCGGTCGACGACGGCGCGGGTGCGGGCGTCCAGGGCGACGGCGGCGGCCGCGACAACGTCTCGTTCATCGTCGTAGGCGACATCCACCCCCACCACAGTGCCCTCGAACCCCGGTTCCGGTCCCGCTTCATCGAGGCGTACATGGGGCCGCAACCGGTCCTGGACCGCACGCGCCTGGGCTTCGTCGGCCGGCCAATGCCGCAGTTCGTCGTCGCAGGAGATCATTCCGGAAGCGTCCATGATGACCGCAACGCTAGCGAACCGGTGATGGAGCCCACGGCCGGGCGGATCGGCTCGCGGCTCAGAGCTAGGGCTTTCGGGGCTCAGAGCTCAGGCCGCGGAGTTCAGGCCATGGATTTCAGAGCTCAGTGTCAGTGGTGCTCGGTACCGTGATGAGCATGCACCCGCCCGTGTCCGACGCGCTTCACGAGCTCGACGCCACCGACCTCGCCGGCCGGCTGCGCCGCCGCGAGCTCTCCGCCCGCGAGGTCGTCCAGGCCCACCTGGACCGCATCGAACGGGTCAACCCGGCCGTCAATGCGATCGTCACCCTCGACCCGGAGGGCGCCCTCGCCGCGGCCGCACGCGCCGATGAGCGACTCGTCCGGGGCGCCGCCGTCCCGCCCCTGCACGGGCTGCCGATCGCCTTCAAGGACACCCGCCTCACCCGCGGTATGCGCACCACACACGGCTCACCGCTCTTCGCCGATCACGTCCCGGACGACGACGATCTGCTGGTCGACCGGCTCCAGCAGGCGGGCGCCATCCGTCTCGGCAAGACCAACGTCCCCGAATTCGCCGCCGGTTCGCACACCTTCAACGCCGTCTTCGGCACCACCCGCAATCCGTACGACCTCACACGCTCGGCGGGCGGCAGCAGTGGGGGCGCCGCCGCGGCCCTGGCAGCCGGTCTTCAGCCCCTCGCCGACGGCAGTGACATGGGCGGCTCACTCCGCAACCCCGCCTCCTTCTGCAATGTAGTCGGTCTGCGGCCGACGCCGGGCCGCGTTCCTTCGCCGCCGGGCAGCGACCTCTGGGACACCCTGTCGGTCCCGGGCCCCATGGGGCGGACGGTCGCCGACACCGCGCTGCTGCTGTCAGCGATGGCCGGCCCGGACCCACGCTGCCCCCTCAGCCTGGAGGCCCCGGGGGCGGCGTTCCGTGTACCGCTCGACCGCGACCTGCGCGGGCTGCGTGTCGCCTGGGCACCCGACCTGGGCGGATACGCACCGGCCGACCCGGAGGTACTCGCCGTTCTGGAGCCCCAGTTGAGGGTCCTGGAGGAGCTGGGCTGCCGTGTCGACACCGCCTGCCCGGACCTCGCCGGCGCCGATGAGACCTTCCGTACGCTGCGGGCACACAGCTTCGACCTTGCCCTCGGTGGACTGCTCGACTCCGCCCCGCAGGCCCTGAAACCCAGCATCGTCTGGAACATCGAGCAGGGCCGCCGGCTGACCGTGGCCGACCTCCACACGGCCACCACGACCCACGGCCGCCTCTACCTCGGCACGCTGGAATTCTTCTCCGGGTACGACCTGCTCCTCGCCCCGGTCAGTCAAGTCACGCCGTTCGACGCGGAGCTGGAGTATCCGCGCGAGGTAGCGGGCCGTCCCACGCACAGCTATCTGGACTGGATGCGGTCCGCCTACCTCATCTCGGTCCTGGGCGTACCCGCTCTTTCGGTTCCCGCGGGCTTCACCCCGGGCGGTCTGCCCGTGGGGCTCCAGTTCATCGGTCCACCGCGCGCCGATCTCGCCGTCCTCCAGGCCGGTCATGCCTACGAGCGCGCGACGCAGCACGGGCGCCGCCGCCCGGACCTGCCGATGCCCTGATCCCGACGCCCGCCCCGGTGGCGGGAGCGGCCGCCCTGCGGGGCGAAGGGAAGCAGTCGCACCTCGCCCCATCAGTGCCGCAGCCTTGCCCGATACCGCCCTGGCCTGCACCTTCCCTGCACGGAGAGAGGGCGGAGCCCTGCCCGACACCTCCTCTATATTGCAGTCATGTTCGTACTGGAACTGACGTATACCGCGCCCCTCGAACGCGTCGACGCCGTCCTCGATCAGCATGTGGAGTGGCTTCGGAAGGAGTACGCCGCCGGGCATTTCCTCGCCGCCGGCCGCAAGGTCCCACGGGACGGGGGCGTGATTCTCGCCGCCGGGATGGACCGTGCCACCGTCGAGCGGATCGTTTCCGAGGACCCGTTCACTCTCGCCGAGGTGTGTGAGTACCGGATCACGGAGTTCGTGGCGACGACGACCGCGCCGGCACTGGAGCAGTACCGGGAGCAACTGCCCTCCTGAAGCGCGTGGCCCGGAGGCTCGGACCGCCGGCGATCCGCCGGTCCGAGCACCGCGCTCAGCCCTGGTCGCGCCATACCGCTCCCGACAGCCCGTAACTAGGAAGTCGTGGTCGGAGGCACCGCCGAATCACCGAGCGAGCGGGGGCTTGCGGTGGTGGACGCAGCCGGGTCGGGCCACCGCCCCCCGTTACGCCAGTAGTCCTGGATCTCCTCCAACTGACGCCCCTTGGTCTCGGGTGCGGTGACGGAGGCGAAGACCAGGGCGGCAAGGGCAAGGACGCCGAGGCCCGCGAAGGTCCGGGCCGCGCCCGCCCAGGCCATCAGCGAGGGGAAGAACTGGGCGATCAGAAGATTGGCGACCAGGTCCGCGGTGAGCATCACCGAGGCTCCGGTCGAGCGCAGCTGGGCGGGGAATGCCTCGCTCGCATAGACCCAGATCAGCGAGCCGAAGCCGAAGTTGAAGGCCGCGGTGAACAGCAGGATGGCGGCGAACCCCACCCAGGTCGTCGCCCCCTGGAGCTCGCCCGTACCGAAGACGACCGTCAGGACGGCGAGCATGACGGCCATCGTGCCGATGCCGGAGAGCAGCACCATCCGGCGGCCGAGCCGGTCGATGATGAGGATGGCGAGCACCGTCGCGGCCAGCGAGGCGAGTTGGACGAATGACGGCAGCAGGAAGTTCTGGCCGTTGCCGGTGAACCCCATCTCCTCGAAGATCTGCGGGCTGTAGTACGTCACGGCGTTGATGCCGGTGATCTGGCAGAAGAAGCCGAGGCCGACGACGAAGACCGCGGCGCGGGCGTAGGGCTTGCGCAGCAGCGAGCGCGCCGACCCACCGCTCTCCTCAGCGAGCGCGGCTTCCACGGCCGCGACCTCCGCATACGGATCGACATCGGGGTCGGTCATGGCCATGACCTCGACGGCTCGTTCCGTCCGCCCCTTGAGGACGTACCAGCGCGGGGTGTCCGGCAACCGGAACAGCGGAATCAGGACAAGCGCGGCGGGGAGGGCGGAGAGGCCGAGCATCCAGCGCCAGTGCCCGCCGCCGGACAGGCCCCAGTTGACGAAGTACGTGAGCACGATGCCCGCGACCGTGGCCACTTGGTAGGCGGCGACGGAGGCTCCGCGGATGCGTGCGGGGGTCGATTCGGCGACATAGAGCGGGGCGGCGACGATCGAGATTCCGATGGCGACGCCGAGCAGGAAGCGGACGATGTCCAGCACGACCACATTGGGTGCGACCGCGGAGAAAGCGACGAAGACGGCGTAGGAGCCGGCCACGATCAGCATCGCGGCCTTACGGCCCAGAGCGTCGGCGAGCTTGCCGCCGATCAGCGCGCCGACGATGGAGCCGAACACCAAGATGCTGTTGACCAGGCCCTTTTCGGTCTCGGTGAGATGGAAGTCCTTGCTCAGAAACACCAGGGCGCCGGAGATGCTGCCGGTGTCGTAGCCATAGATGACGCCGACGACCGCGCCGGTGAGCGCGAACAGTCTGCCGGTGCGGTGTGTGGTCTTGGAGGACGGCGGCGGGGGCGTCGCCGAGAGCGTGGCAATGGACATGGGAAGTCCTCTGTGCGGCGGAGCGGGCCTTGCTGCATGCCGAAGCGCGCATGACTGATCATGCGAGTATTCGGCGCCTTTCACGCAGCTGTCAACACTTCCTTTCACCCCTCCCTGCCGTGCGCCCGCCCCACACCGACCCCGCCTCCGCCTTGCCCAAGCGGCCCATTCAGGGCCTCACTCCCGCGCTCCCCTCTGGCGCAGCCACTCGTACGAGGGATGGATCGCGGACGGATTTCTGCGTACAGTCGATTGCAACGAAGCCAAATGGTGCAGTTTCACGCAGAACTTCACGCAGAGTTTTTCAGTCCATTGCCACATCACGGGAGGGTGGGCCATGAGCGAGACCTCGTACATGGAGCAGGAGCTGGGCAGCCAGCCGGAGACCTGGCGGCAGGCCGCACGGATCGGAGTAGCGGCGGAGCCCCTGCCGAAAGCCGGCCGGCGGGTGGCCGTCGTCGGCTGCGGCACCTCGTGGTTCATGGCCCAGTCGTATGCGGCGCTCCGCGAGGCGGCCGGGCAGGGCGTGACGGATCCGTTCGCCGCCTCCGAGGCTTTCCTCGGCAGCGACCGCGGCTATGACGCGGTGGTGGCGATCACCCGCTCCGGCACCACCACCGAGGTGCTGCGAGTGCTCGACGCCGTCAAGGGGCGCATCCCGACGGTGACGATCATCGGTGATCCTGAGACGCCGGCGGTGGCGCTCTCCGACGCGACGGTCGCGCTGCCGTTCGCCGACGAGAAGTCGGTGGTGCAGACGCGTTTCGCGACGACGGCGCTGGCACTGCTGCGCGCGCACCTCGGCGAGGACATCTCCCGTGCGGTGACCGATGCGGAAGAGGCGCTTGCCGCGCCGTTGGACAAGGAGTGGGTGGACGCCGAGCAGTTCTCCTTCCTCGGCTCCGGTTGGACGTTCGGTCTGGCCAATGAGGCGGCGCTCAAGATGCGGGAGGCATCGCAGAGTTGGACGGAGTCGTACCCCGCGATGGAGTACCGCCACGGTCCGATCGCGATAGCCGCACCCGGCCGGGTGACCTGGCTGTTCGGGCAGGCACCGGAGGGGCTGGAGGCCGATGTGGCGCGGACGGGTGCGCGCTTCGTACACCATGCGCGCGATCCGCTGGCGGATCTGGTGCTGGTCCAGCGGGTGGCGCTGGAGCGAGCCCGCGCCCGCGGTCTGGACCCCGACAACCCGCGCAGCCTGACCCGTTCGGTGATGCTCGATACGCCGGCTGCCTCATAGCCGCCCACCTCACCCTCTCAACCAGCCCTGCCCGCAAGGGAGAAGGGAGTCGGCATCCCATGCCACTCGTTCCGACCTCATCGATCGTCGACGCCGCGCGTGAGGCGCGGGCCGGTGCCGCGGCCTTCAATGTCATCCATCTGGAGACCGCCGAGGCGCTCGTCACCGCCGCCGAGCGCACCGGTATCCCACTGATCCTTCAGATCAGCGAGAACTGCATCCGCTACCACGGCAGCCTGCTGCCCATCACCCGTGCCACGCTCGCCCTCGCCGAGGGCTCCACGGCCCGGATCGCGGTCCACCTCGACCACATCACCGATGCGGACCTCGTCCGTCAGGGCATCACCGCCGGGGTGGGGTCCGTCATGGTGGACGCCTCCGCTCTTCCGTACGAGGAGAACGTCGCCACCACCGCCGACCTCGCCGCCTGGTGCCATGAACGCGACGCCTACGTCGAGGCCGAACTCGGCGAGGTCGGCGGCAAGGACGGGGTCCATGCGCCCGGGGTGCGCACGGACCCCGACGAGGCCTTGGCCTTCGTGCGCGCGACAGGCGTGGATGCCCTCGCCGTGGCCGTCGGATCCTCACATGCGATGCATGAGCGCACGGCCGTACTGGACAAGGACCTCATCACAGCGCTGCACACCACTCTGCCGGTGCCGCTGGTTCTGCACGGCTCCTCGGGTGTGCCGGACGATGAGCTGCGCCGTGCCATCGCCGCCGGAATGACGAAGATCAATATCTCCACCCATCTCGTCTCGGTGTTCACCCACTCGATACGACGGACGCTGGGCGCCGATCCCTCGCTCGTCGACTCCCGCAAGTACGTCAAGCCGGCCCGGGAGGCGGTGACAGAGGAAGCGGCGAGGCTGCTGGATGTGCTGGGCACTCCGGCGACGGTCCCGGGCCAGTACGCGACCCAGGCACCTGCCCGGGGATGAGCGCGTGGACCCGATGATCGCCCTGGTCACATCCCGTGACAAGCCCATAACGGGGCCATGGCGACAGAACTCCCGCGGCGGACCCCGGCATGGTGTCCCGCCCGGCCCACCACCCCGGCATCGGCGGTGTCCGGCGGGGTTCGGCGGGGCCTCTGCGGAGTTCGGCGGGAGCTCCACCGCGCGTCACCAGGGTGTGCCGAAACGAATTAGGCTCGCGCCATGAAGCGCCATGAACGGATGAACGCACTGCTTGAGCTGCTCGGAGACCGAGGCCGGGTGGATGTCGAGGAGGCGGCGACCGCGCTGGAGGTTTCGGCCGCCACGATGCGGCGCGACATGGACGCCCTCGCCGAACAGCAACTGCTGACCCGGACCCGGGGCGGGGCGGTGCTCAGTTCGGTGGCGTACGACCTGCCGATCCGCTACAAGCACGCTCACCGGTCGGAGGAGAAGGAGGCGGTGGCGAAAGCCGCGGCGAAGCTGGTCGAGCGGGGTGACGTGGTCGGGCTGAGCGGTGGCACGACGACCACGGCGATCGCCCGGGTACTCGCCACCCGTCCGGACTTCGCGGAGGCCGGACCGCAACCGCACCTGACGATTGTCACCAACTCCCTCAACATCGCCAATGAGCTGGCCGTCCGGCCACAGATCAAGATCGTTCTCACCGGCGGGGTCGCGCACTCGCGGTCGTTCGAACTGGTGGGTCCGTTCAGCGAGTTGGTGCTTCAGCAGATCTCCATCGACATCGCGTTCATCGGGGCCAATGGCATGGACCCGATGATGGGGGCGACGGTGCACGACGAGGCGGAGGCCCGGGTCAACCGCCTCATGGCCGAGCGTGCCCGGCGTGCCGTGGTCGTCGCGGACTCATCGAAGATCGGCGAGCGCTGCTTCGCCCGGGTCGGCGACGCGGATGTCTTTGACACGTTCATCACAGACAACGGAGCGAAGGAGGTAACCCGCCGCGAATTCGCGGACCGGGGCTTGAAGGTGGTGACGGCCCGCCCGTCCGCCGGTGAGTGACACACCGGCCGGGCCCCGGGCCGCGGGGTAGGGCACGGCGTTGCCCGGGGCGTCCTTGGCCTCCGGGGGGTCAGGGTGCTCTTTGCGACAGGGCCCTCTACGGTCCGCCGTGTGAGAGGACCGGTCTGCTGTGTGGGCAGGACTTCTTCGTGCGGCTTTGACGGGGCCTTCCCGGTGCACGGTGCGGCAGGGCTGTCCCGGTGCGCGGCGTGACGGGGCTCCCACGGGTGCACCCCGTGACGGGACTTCCTCCGTCCGCCGCGTGACCGGACTTGCCCTGGTGCGCCGCGTAACCCGGGGGCGTAGCCAGGGCTCCTGGTGGGTGGTTACCAGATGTTGTCTCCCCTGAGGACGGCGTCGGCGCCGCCGTCGAGGAAGACGACCTGGCCGGTGACGTGCGTGTTCTCGGGGGAGGTCAGCCAGGTGAGCAGTGGGGCGACCTGTTCGGGGCGGGCGTGGCCGTGCAGGGGCATAGGGATGCCGGCGTCGATGGCCGCACGTGTTTCGGCGTCGGCGAGCATGGGCTCGGTCATGGGGGTCACGGTCGTGCCGGGGGCGACGGCGTTGAGGGGGATGCCGGCGGCGGCCCAGTCGTCGGAGATGGCCGTACGACGGAGCCAGCGGGCGATCGCCTGCTTGGAAGCGCCGTAGATCGCGTATCCCTCGCCCCGGTCGACGGCGGCCTGGGCGGCGGCCACGGCTGCTGCCTCGTCGCCTGCCAGCGCCGCGTCAACGATGGTCTGGTCGGCCGGGTGGATCGAGGCGACGGACGAGAGGAGTACGGCGCGCGGGTCGGTACCGGCGGCGAGCAGCGGGCGCAGCCCTTCGAGGGTGGCGACGACGCCGAAGTAGTTGACCTGGATGGTGCGCGGGACGAAGTGGGCGAGGCCGGCGCAGGCGATCACGGCGTCGAGTCGGCCGTCGGTCAACTCGTGGGCACGGTCCACCAGTTGAATACGGCCGTCGGGGGTGGCGAGGTCCGCGGAGATGTCGGCGTCCTTGAGGTCGGCGCCGATCACGGTGTGGCCCTGTTCACGGAGGTGGGCCACGGTGGCCTTGCCTATGCCGGAGGCGGATCCGGTGACGAGGTAGGTACGGGAACGGGGCATGGGCACCGGCGTGGGCATGGTCGGCTCCTTCGCTGACACGTTCTGGTTTGGCTCTGGGTTCGGCTCTGGACTTGGTTCGGGCTTTGGCTCGGGCTTTGGTTCGGGCTTTGGCTCTGGATTTGGTTCGGCTTCGGGATCTGGCTCCGGTTCCGACCCGAGGTGCAGGTCGAGCCGAGTCGAACCGTCGTTGCGGGTCGGGTGGTTGGGCGAACTCGGCGGACGTCATGGTTGGCGCGGAATGCATCGACGATGCAGAACGCATGGTGGGCGCGAACGCGTGGTCGTCGCGGACGCGTGGTCGTCGCGGACGCATGGCCGGTATGGACGCGTGGTCGGCGTGTGGACGCATGGCCGGCCTGAAGCATGGTCGGTGCGGACGCGCGGTCGGTGCGGACATGTGGTCGGTGCCGAACGCAGGGCATTCGCTGGGCGGATCGTTGTGCCGGTTCGCGCGGTGGGCCGGTTCATGAGCTCCTGCCTGTCCGCGCGGCGGGCCGTTCTCGTCGGGGGCGTGGACCGTCCGCCCGTCCATCGGGGCGGTGAGGGCTGTGGGTGTGCGGCGTTCGGGGTCGGCGTGGGCGAAGCGGGGCGGGGCGAAAGCGGATATCGGTCGAGCACCGGCCAAGGGCCAGTGAGCCGGTGGGCCGGGCGGTGCCAACATACCGGTTTTTTGGCATGGCATGCCAGAAAGCTGGTCTGTGACAGAAAATCGGCCCTGATAGACATGACGGCCAGACGATCAGGAGAGGCGGATGACGGCAGCGCGAGGCAGACCATCGTTGACCGAGCGGCGGCGGCAGGAGACCCGGCTGGAGATCGCCGAGACCGCGGCGGCGCTGTTCTCGGACCAGGGGTACGAGGCGACGACGGTCGAGGACATCGCGGCGGGAGCCGGTATCTCGCTGCGCACCTTCTACCGCTACTGCGCGGCGAAGGAGGACGCGCTGACCCCCGTCATGACGTCCAGCGTCGGCGTGCTCGTCGAGGAGCTGGCGAGGCGCCCCGTCGATGAACCACTGAGCAGCGCCGTGCAGGCGTCGTTCACCTCGTCGGCCGCGACCCGGCAGCTCGCGGACCGCGAGCAGGCCCGCCGGCTGGTGCGGGTCATGGGCACCGTCCCGGCCATTCGGATGCGGTGGCTCGCGGCGGGGCGGGAGATGCAGGACCAGCTGGTACCGGTACTCGCGGCGCGCAAGGGCGCACCGGAGGACAGCATGGAGGTACGGCTCCTGGCCTGCGCCTTGCTCGACGGCATCAGCGTCGCCATGGAGCACTGGGCCTGGCAGGACGAACCGGAGGATGTGGCGGAGCTGACCCGCCGCGCGCTGCACTATCTGCGCATCGACGAGTTGTAGCCCAGCCGGCCCGGCCCTGTTCCGAAAGGGTTGCTGCTATGTAGCGCTTGTGTCCCTGTGTGGCCCCCGGGGCTGATTTCCATTGGGCGGGTATGGACAATGGGGAATGAACGTGCGAACACGGTAGGAGTTCGCGAGGGGTTCCGAGGCTTTCAACGGGGGAGATCACGTGCGGAAGATCATCGCCATAGCAGTGGCAACCGTGGTGTGCAGCGCCTCGCTGACCCTGGCCACCGCCTCGGAAGCGTCCGCCGCGGGCCGGGCGCCGCAGTGCGTCAAGGTGCGGAAGTACTTCAACAAGGGCCACCAGCGCTATGTCCGCCTGTCGAACCTGTGCACGCAGCGGACCTCGTGCTTCACCATCGTCGTCCCGCATCACCGCGACCCCCATGGCAGGCTCCCCAAGGGCACTACCAAGGACATCCACTACGGCACGACCGGGACGCCGCGAGCCCTGTTCGTGAAGAACACCCCCTGCTGAGCGGCCACGACTGAGCGGCCACGACCGAGCGGCCGGGGCGCAGCCGAAGGGCCGGGCGCAGCCGAGGAGCGGGGCGCGGCGGCAGCCGGAACCGCGCAGGCCACCGGGCCGATGCTCGCGGCCAAGGGCTCACCCCGCGCCGGGACCTCGCCGTGCCGGTGGAGCGCGTCAGGCGCGTACGGCGATGCCGTCCAGCACCATCGAGAGGTACTGGCGGGCGATCTCCTCGGGGCTGTGCTGCCCGCCCGGCCGGTACCAGCTCGCCGCCACCCAGACGGTGTCGCGGACGAAGCGGTAGGTGAGCCGGATGTCAAGGTCCGCGCGGAACGCCCCGGCGGCCACACCGCGCTCCAGGGTGCCCAGCCAGGCCTTCTTGAATTTCTGCTGGGAGTCGGCGAGGTAGCCGAAGCGGGGCTGGACGGCGAGGTGCTTGGACTCCTTCTGGTAGATGGCGACGGCCGCGCGATGCCGGTCGATCTCCCGGAAGGACTCGGTGACCAGGGCTTCGATGGTCTCCCTGGGGCCGAGCCCGGCGGCGAGTACGGCGTCGTAGCCGTCCCACAGCTCGGTCAGGAAGCTGGACAGAATCTCGTCCAGCATCGATTCCTTCGAGTCGAAGTGGTAGTAGAGGCTGCCCGCGAGCATGCCGGCTTCGTCCGCGATGCGTCGGACGGTGGTGGCGTTGTAGCCGTGTGCGGCGAAGACCTCCGCCGCGATGGTGAGCAGTTCGCGGCGACGCTCGGGCGAGGCGTTCGCGGTCGTCGACTTCTTCTTGGCGGCTGGCACCCGGCCATTGTCACCCTCCGCACCACCCCGCTTGTCGCCCGCTCGTCGATCGCATTTCTCCCGCCGGCTGCTCGGGGCTCCCGGCGTACGCGCCTACCGCCCGTCTGCCGCTCGTCGGATGCCCGCGCCTCCTGGCGGGTACCCGCCGCCCGCGGGCCGCCCGCCCCAGCTCCCGTCCCCTCGCCCCGACCTGGGCATATATTTCACGAGTAAAACACCTGCTAAGATTCCCCCTATGGGGAAGCACGCCAAGCCGTCCGGCAAGAGTGCGCACGATGCTCCGGGGAGCCTGGTGCGGGCCCGTCCGCTGCCGGTCAGGAGCACGGTGCGGCTGCGAGGGCCCGTCGACATCTGGCACAAGCCGGCGCTCAGCGCGGTGGTGGCGCTGGCGATCCCCGACCTCACGCTGTATGCGCTGGGGCGGCTGGATCTGATCCTGTACACCTCGGCGGGGGCGATGTGCGCCCTGTACGCGCACGGTCTGCCGTATGCCGCGCGCGCCCGCACACTGCCGTGGGTGGTGCTCGGCATGGTCGCGAGCCTCGGCGTCGCACTGACCGCCGCATCGCTGATCACCTCGACCGCACTGCTGGTCGTCTGCGCCTCGCTGGTCTCCGCGGTCCACAAGGTGGTCTGTGACGCGACGCGGATCGGCCCGCCGGGCAATGTCATCCTGACCTTCATCACCGCCTCGGCGTTCTTCGTGCCGCAGCAGCTCGGGCAGGTACCCCTGCACCTGGTGCTCGCACTCGGCACCGGCGTACTCGCCTGGCTGGTCTGTATGGCCCCGGCGCTGATACGGCCGCAGGGGCCCGAGCGGATCGTGGTCGCCCGCGCACTGGAGGCCGCGGCGGGGCTGCTGCGTACGGAGGCGGGCACCGGCGGCGGGGAACCGACCGGGGTGGCGCACGCCCGTCACGCCGCCGCGGCCGCGGTGAACGCCGCCTGGCACACGCTGTTCCTGGTCCCGGTGCGTACCCCGGACACGGCCGCGGCGCGGGCCGGGCTCGAACGGCTGCTGGTGCGCGCCGAGTCGGCGTTGGGGGGTACGGGGCACGCCGGCGGGGTGGCCGCCGAGGCCGCGCCATACGAAGCGGGGGCCGAGGCCGACCGGCTCGGTAGCTGGGCGCATGAACTGCGCAGCGGGCGGCCGTTGCCCACGGTGGCGCTCTCCGCGGCACAGGCGGAGGAGTTGGCGGGTGTCGCCGCGGAGGCGTGGGGGCCGCGGCGGCCCGGGCCCGGTCATCCGCGCGGGGTGCGGGCGGTGCTCGCCCGGTTGGCGCCCGGGTCACCGCTGCTGCCCATCGGCGCGCGGGTCGCCGTGGGGTGTGTACTGGCGGGCTGGGCGTCGATGGCCGTCGGGGTCGGGCACCCGTATTGGGCCGTGGTCACGGCGGCCTCCATCTACCAGGCCAACACCACGCTCTCCTGGCAGCGCGCACTTCAGCGCACCCTCGGCAATCTGCTCGGGCTGCTCCTCTACACCGCGCTGCTGCCGCTGCTGCACCTCGGACCGCTCGCAATGATCGCGCTCGCGCTGGCCTGTCAGCTCGGCGCGGAGGCCACGATCACCCGCAACTACTGGCTCGGTTCGGTGTGCGTGACCCCGATGGCGCTGCTGCTGACCGAGTTCGGCAGTCAGGTGCCGGCGACGACGCTGATCGCCGACCGCTGGCTCGACACCGTGGTGGGAGCGGCGGTGGGCCTGGCCTGCTGCGTCCTGATCACCAATCGGCGGGCAGCGGGCCGTATCGAGGTTGCGCTGGGGCGGGTCGCGGCCGCGGAGGCCGTCGCGTCCCGGCTGCTCGCGGAGGGGCCCGCGACCGGCGCGGACAAAGCCCGGGAAATCGGCTGGGCCCGCGACCGGCTGGCGGGATGTCTGGTCGAGCTCCGGGAGGCGGCGGAGGTCGCGGCCGGTGAGTGGTGGCAGCGGGCCGTTCCGGAGGAGCGGATCGCCCAGGCCGAACAGCGAGGTCACCGGGCGCTGGCCGGTCTCGTCCGGCGGCTCACGGCGCCGACACTTGCCGCCTGACCCGTGCGGCCGGCCGGCACCGTACGGCAGGCACAATTGGGTGCTTACGGCACAGCCGAGAGGAGAGTGCGGGTGACCGAGGACATCGTCGCGGGGGTGCTGCGCCAGTGGCAGCAGGTGCACCCGGGGCTGGACACCGGCCCGATGGCGGTGATCGGACGGCTCAACCGCTGTTCCGCGCTGCTTCAGCAGGCGGCCGACGCGCCGCTGCGGAGGGCCGGGCTCACCCGGCCCGAGTTCGACATCCTCGGCACGTTGCGCCGGATGGACCGCGAGCTGACCCCCGGCCGGGTGGCCCGCGAGACCTTCGCCTCGGGTGCCGCGGTCACCAAACGGGTACGGCAGTTGGAGGAGCGGGGGCTGATCGTCCGCCGCCCCGACGACCGGGACCGCCGCGTCAGCCATCTCTCGCTCTCCGACGAGGGACGCGACACCATCGACCGACTGCTGCCCGAACAGCTGCGGTACGAGGCATCACTGCTCGACGGCATCGGCAACGAGCGGCAGGAGGAACTCTCCACGGCGCTGGGAGAGTTGCTGGTGGTCCTGGAGGGACGGCTCGGCAGCCTGCTGGACTGACGCCGACGGGTGGCGGGCGAGGGGCTGCCGCTCGGGTGGGAGGGCAGCCCCGGCCGATGGGCGGGAGTGCGCGCGGCCGGGACGGCGAACGCCGGAGCGACCGGCGCGCCAAGGGCAGCACGCCCTGGCCGAGCGGGCCTGTCACCCCACCCTCACCATTCCAGTCGGGCGATCCTCCCCTTTTCGCCCGCGGCCCAGCAGCCCAGGTCCAGGGCGCAGTCGACGGTGTCGTACGAGCCGGTGTCGAAGGTGTGCCAGGTGTGGCCGCCGTCGAGGGTCAGATCGCTGCCGGTCGGGCCGACCGCCAGGGCGAGGTGGCGGGAGTGCGGGAGCCAGGCGGCGCCGGAGCGGTACGCCTTCGGGGGTGCGGCGGCCGGTGTCCAGGTGGCGCCGGCGTCGTCGCTGACCGCGGCGGCGTGCGGTGAAGGCTGGTCGGGGCGGTAGTCGCCGCCGACCGCGAGGGCGTGGCCGCGGTCGCGGACGGCGAGGGCGAAGATGCCGCGCGCCGGGTCGCCCGCGGGCAGCGGGGTGTCGGTGACCGTCCAGGTACGGCCGCGGTCCGCGGTGTGCAGGACGCGGGCGGTAGCCGCGCCACCGGTCGCGATCCAGGCGTCACGGCTGCCGGAGGAGACCAGGCACTGGCCACTGGCGGCGAACGCGGCCTCGCCCTGCTGGGCCGGCGGCATGCCGTCCGACGGCAGTACCCGCCAACTGCGGCCGCCGTCCCCGGTGGACAGGATGCGGTACCTGCCGTCCACGGGGTCGCTGAGCGCGATGCCGTGCCGCCGGTCGAAGAAGGTCAGGCAGTCGTAGAAGGCCCGGGGGTCGGGGTTGCGGAAGCTTTCGGTCCAGGTGGCGCCGGCGTCATCGGTACGGAAGACGCGCGAGGCCGCGCCCTCGCCGATCGCGAGGACGACCGCGCGGCGCGCATCGAACGCCTCGATGTCGCGGAACTCCAGTGCTCCGACACCGGGTGGGGAGATATTGCGCCAGTGCTTGCCGCCGTCCCGGGTGCGCAGCACGGTACCGCCCGTGCCGGCGGCCCAGGCGGTCGTACGGCTGACGGCGGCCAGGCCGCGGAAGCGGGCGGTGCTGCCGCCCTCCTTGAGCCGCCAGCCGGCGTGCGGGCCGGTGAGCGAGGCCGCCGTCAGCCGGGCCGGAGTGTGCGCCGCCGCGTAGGAGGCGGGGGAAGAGGTCGCGTCCATGGGGGCGTTCGCCGGCCGGGCCATGGCTATCGGGCCGGCCGCGAGGGTGGCGAGGGCCGCCGCACCGGCCGTGAGGGCCGCGCGGAGTCCGGCACCGCGTGGGCGCGCCTCCCGCCGCTTTCCCTGATCTGAGCCCAGACACAACAAACGTCCCGTGCGCTGCATTTCGCCCCACCCCGCTCTGGTTTTGGGCTGGAAGCTAGCCCAGCCCGACCGCCCCGTCCAGACCGCCGCCCGGCACCGCCGGCGACCTCCCCCGTCACTGCCCGCACCCGCCGGGGAGCCCTCGGTGGCCACGGGGTCGCGCCGGGGCACACCCGCACACCTGACGGATCGTCAAGTTGAGCCCCGGGAGGCCACTCGCGGACATCGGGCGGCCAACAAAGAGGGCAAATGCGTACATTCAAAGGCCCGTGACGCAGGTCACGTAGGAATCCAATGCACCTGGCGCGACGGCCCGTGCGTCTTAGTGGTCGAAGACTCAAATGAACCGCACCGAACACAAGGGAGCCGGCGATGTCCAGCGTCATCGACCAAGCCGTTCAGGCCCGTCTCATCGCGACCGCTCCCCGGTCGCAGGTGATCCCGGCGAGCCTGCGTTACGACCGCGCCGACCCCTTCGCGGTGCGGTTGGTCTTTCCGCCGGCCGCTTCGCTGGACGGGGCGGAGGTGACCTGGACGTTCGGGCGCGAACTGCTGGAGGAGGGCCTGTGCGGACCCGCCGGGGCGGGCGACGTACAGATCTGGCCGTACGACGCCGACGCCGTGGTGATGGAGTTCCACGCCGCCGGCGGGATGGCCGTGGTGCAGTTCGAGTCGCAGGAGCTGAGAGCGTTTCTGACGCGGTCGTACGAGCTCGTCGCGCAGGGCGACGAGGCGCGGCACCTGGACGTGGAGGCCGATCTCGCCGCCCTGTTGCGCGAGGCGTAAACCCCCAACCTGTCGGCGCCGGAGCCCGACGGAGTTCCGGCACCCACTGCGCCGCCCCCTGCCCTCACCGCGCACTCCCCCCGGCCTTCACTCCCCGCCCCGCCCCGGTTTCCGGCGTCCGCTCCGTTCCGAAGAGGTTCGCCAGATGCAGGTCCAGCAGCCGTAGCGCGGTCTCGGGAGTGTGCACCTCCAGCAGGACGTAGGTGGCGAGCCCGTCGGCCGCGCTGATCAGCAGCATCGCCTCGTCCTCATTGGCGCGCTCCGGCGGCAGTTCACCGCGGTCAGCGGCCAGCCGCAGCTGGTCGGCGAAGAAAGCGCGGAGCCGGGGGATACCGTCCTCGGCCTCGGCGCGCAGGGCCTCGTCATGGACGGCGCGGGCGTAGTACGCGGCGCCGACCAGCAGCCCGATGCGGCTCCTGTCGTCCAGCGGCAGCATGCCCGACAGACAGGCCCGCAGCACCTCACGGGGCGTCGGCTCCTCGGCCAGCGCCTCGATGCGCTCCCTGATCCGGTCCCCGGCAAGCCGGTTGATGTACCGGAGGGCGAAGAGCAGCATCTCGTCCCTGGTGCGGAAGTAGTGCTGTAGCCGGCCCAGCGAGATACCGGCCTCCGCCGCGACATCGCGCAGACTCGCCCCGTCCAGGCCACGGGTGCCGGCGATCCGGCACAGCGCCTCGGAGATCTCCTGGCGTCTGGCTTCGTGGTCCACCTTCTTGGGCACGGATGACCTCCCTCGTACGGTGCGCGGTTCCTCGCGCGCGGGGTCGCTTCCGGGTACCGGGCCCGCTTTTACAAGTCGCTTGTACCGTTATAACGTACCGCTACTCAATACGCTTGACTTGGAAACCGGTGACCCTGATGCCCGAGCACGCCGCCCCGCTGCTTCGACCACCCCGCCACCGCGTCGATCCCCGGGCCCGCCGCTGGTGGACGCTCCAGGCACTGCTGACGCTCAGCGGCCCGATGCTGCTCACCGCGCTCACCATGGCGGTCCTTTCCCTGCTCTTCTTCCCGGGCGCGCTGCCCTGGCTCGGCCCGTTGCTGCTGGTCGTGCTGGTGCTGCCGGCCCTCGGCTATCTCCTGGTGATGCCGCGGTGGCGGTATGCGGTGCACGCCTGGGAGCTGGGCGGCCGGGCGGTCTATGCGGCGGGCGGCTGGTTCTGGCAGAAGCGGCGGATCGCGCCGCTGAGCCGGGTGCAGACGGTGGACACCGTGCGCGGGCCGCTCCAGCGGCGGTACGGGCTGGCGACGGTGACCGTCACCACCGCCTCGACCGCGGGCGACATCAAAATCGCCGGACTGTCCGACGCGGACGCCGAGGAGCTCTCCCAGCGGATCAGCGAGGCCGCGCAGGACGTCCCGGGTGATGCCGCATGAGCACGCCACGGGAACCCGGCGCGCCCGGCACGGACTCCGGGGCGTCCGCCGGGACCGGGCCCGCCGTCCCGCCCGACGCCGCCTTCGAGGAGACGCCGTGGCGGCGGCTGGACCCGCGCACCCTTCTGGTGCACTGCGGCTGGATGGCGGCGCCGTTCGGTTCGCTGGCACTGACGGCGCTGGCCACCGGGGGCCGGATCAGCATCGAAGCCTGGATCACGCTCGCCGCCCTCACCGCCTCGTTCGCCGTCCTCACCACGCTCGGCCTGATCCGGTGGGCGCGTACGGACTTCCGTATCACCATGCCCCGGCCCGGCAGCGGACCGGGCGGCGCCTCCCCCACCTTCGATGTGCGGAGCGGGCTGCTGACCCGGCGGCTGCGCAGTGTGCCACTGCACCGGATACGCACCGTCGACCTGACCGCGACACCGGTGCACCGGGTGCTGGGCGTCACCGTGCTGCGGGCCGGTACGGCCGGGTCGGGGGACGGCAGCAGCGAGCTGTCCCTGGAGGCGCTCGCGGTCCCCGAAGCGGAGCGGCTGCGCACGGAGCTGCTCGCCTACGCCGATGCCGAGGCCGTCGCGAACGACCCGGTGGTGGCCCGTATCAACTGGCGCTGGCTGCGCTATGCCCCGCTCACCTTCTGGGTCATCGGCGGGGTCTTCGTGGTGGCCGGGGGCGCCTACCGCGCCCTGGACGGGATCGGCATCGAGGCCTGGAAACTCGGTTTCGTCCAGCGGGCGTTCACCGAATTCGGTGCCAGTGCGCTCTGGCTGACGATCCCGGCGGCGCTGCTCGTCATCCTCGCCCTCGGTTCGGTCGGCGCGGTCGTCCTGTACGTCGAGAACTGGTGGAGCTACTGCCTGGAGTGGACCGACTCGCGCACGCTCCGGGTGCGCCGTGGGCTGCTCACCACCCGTGCGGTCACCATCGAACGGGCCCGGCTGCGCGGCGTGGTGCTGCGCGAACCGCTGCTGCTGCGGGCCGGCGGCGGCGCGCTGGTGCGCGCGGTGGCGGGCGGTCTGGGCAACCGCGAGGAGAACCGCAAGCGCAGCGGGCTGCTGCCGCCGGCGCCCCGCGCGGAGGCACTGCGGGTGGCGGGTGGCACCCTGCGCTCGCCCTTCCCGGGAAGCGCGGCGCCCGCGGCGCTGACACCGCACCCCCGGGTCGCGCTGCGCCGGCGGCGGGTGCGCGGTCTGCTGTTCGTGGTCCTGCCGGGCACCGCCGTGCTCGCCGGTCTCGGCGCGGCGTTCACTCCCGTCCTGCTGCACTGCGCCTGGATCTACGCGCTGGTCACCACGACGCTGTCGCTGTGGCTGGCCCGGGACGCGTACCGCAATCTGGGGCACGGTCTGGACGGCCCGTATCTGGTCGCCCGCTCGGGCACCTTCAGCCGCGACACCGTCGCCCTCCAGCGCGACGCCATCGCCGCCTGGACGTTCTCGACCTCGCCGTTCACCCGCCGGGCCGGGCTCGTCACGCTCACCGCGGCGGTCGCGGCGGGCGAGGACGGCTACCGCATCCCGGACCTCCCGGCCACCGACGCCCCCGGCTTCGCCACGACGGCGGCCCCGGGAATCCTGGACGAGTTCCTGGTGCACCCCGGGCCGGCCCCCGTGCCGGGACAGCGAACGCGGTAGCGGCAGGGCGGGCACCACAAGAACGGGCGGTGTTTCCGGGGCAGTCGGGCCGTGGGGCGACTGCCCCCGCCCGCGACAGCCGGCACAGGGCGGCGGGCCCCACACGGCAGCTGACGCCTATGACGGCGGCTCGCCCACCGAGGGCGGGCCGCCGCTCATGCCGGACCGGGCCGGGGCGGGGCGGGCGCCGCCCGCAACTCCGGGCCGCAGCACGGGCAGATGCCCCTCTGCCATCCGAAGGCGGCGTGACCTGCACACACGCCCCGACGCGGCACGAAACCGCCGGCACCGCAACATGAGATACCTCACACCCGTGTCGCGTGCACGACGAGGCCGGGCACACCGTCCTACTGGACGAGCCTTTGCCCAGGATCCGACAGCCGTGAGGGAGCAGCGCGATGGACCCCGTCATCGACCAAGCCGTCCAGGTCCGCCTCATCGCCACCACCCCCGGCCCGCACCCGGTACCCGCGGTGCTGCACTATCAGCCCGCCGACCCGCTGGCCGTACGGATGTCCTTCCCGCCGGAGATCTCGCTGGACGGCTCGGCGGTGGACTGGGCGTTCGCCCGCGAACTGCTCGACGAGGGGCTGCGGGTGCCGGCCGGGCGGGGCGATGTGCGGGTGCGGCCGTCCGGTCCGGACCGCACGGTGATGGAGTTCCACGCGGACGAAGGCATCGCCATGGTCCAGTTGAGGACCACGGACGTACGGCAGTTCCTCGCCCGCTCCTACGCGGCCGTGCCCGCCGGCGCCGAGCCGGCCTACCTCGGTCTGGAGCGCGGCCTCGCGGAGTTGTTCGGCGCGGCATAGGCCGGCGTCGTGGCGGCGGAGCGCAAAAGGGGCGGCGGCACCGTCGCCCCCAGACGGCAATCAGGGCGGCCCGAAGGCCGCCCTGATCCACACGACTGGCGTCAGCGCTTCGGGAACCCGAACCCGTAGCCCTGCTGCTTCATCCACGGCAGCAGCCGCTCCAGCGAGGCGACGGTCCGGGAGCGGTCGCCGCCGCCGTCGTGGAACAGCACCGTCGGGCCGTTGGAGAGTTCGGCGCGCACCGTGGCGTCGATCATGTCGACGGTGCCGCCCTCGAAGTCCTTGCTGTCGACGTTCCAGCCGAGCGGTCGCATGCCGTGGTCCGCGGCGAGCTTGCGGCTGTAGGGCGTGAAGGCGCCGCCGGGGGCGCGGTAGTACTCGACCTGTGCGCCGCCCGCCGCGTTCTCGATCATCTGCTGGGCGTCGAGTATCTGCCGCGACTGGAAGCTCTCGGACTTGTGATTCATCCCGGTGTCGTGGTCGAGGGTGTGGTCGCAGAGCTTGTGGCCCGCGGCCACCACCTGCTTGACCAGGTCCGGATGCGCCTTGGCCTGCGGGCCGATCATGCAGAAGACCGCTTTGACGTTCTGCCGCTTGAGGACCTCCAGCACCTTCGGGGTCCAGGTCGGGTCCGGGCCGTCGTCGATGGTGATGTTCAGGCTGCGGCCGGGACGGTCCGAGGCGTGCACGATCGAGGGGTCGACCGGGGCGCCACGGGACGCCTTCTTGGGTTGTTTGGCGGCGTCCGCCGCGCTGGAGTCCGTACCGGCTCCGGAGAAGACGAGCGTCCCCGCGGCCGCGAGTGCCACGACAGCCGCCGCGGCCACCCCGATGATGCCGCTCTCTTTACCGAAGCCCCGTGCCATCCCGATCCCGTCCCTCTTACCTGCGCCTGTGCGGTCCGACGGCGGTGGGTGCTGCACCCGCACCGCCCTGCACCACGGAAGATGCGGCAGAGATCGAGAAGGCTGCTCCTGTTACGGATCCATCATGAAACTTATTGATACTGGTCCCATGCCACGTGTACTTCTGATCGAGGACGACGCCGCCGTACGGGACGGGGTGACCCTCGCGCTCCGGCGGCGCGGCCATGAAGTGGCCGCCGCGGCCAGCGGCGAGGAGGGCCTGGACGTCCTGCCGGGCTTCCGCCCGGACATCGTGCTGCTGGATCTGATGCTCCCCGGCAAGGACGGCTTCGAGGTCTGCCGGCTGATCCGCGCCGAGCGACAGCTGCCGATCATCATGCTCACCGCCCGTGGCGACGACCTCGATGTGGTGCTCGGACTGGAGGCCGGGGCCGACGACTACATCGTCAAGCCGGCCCGCGGTGAGGTCCTCGAAGCCCGCATCCGCGCGGTGCTGCGCCGTACCGCGCTGCCGGCCGAGGGCACACCGGCCGCCGCCGAGCCGGGCCCGGCCCCGGTGGAGACCTACGGCGAACTGGCCATAGACCGCGCCGGCCTGGTGGTCGGCAAGGGCGGCCAGGATCTGGCGCTGGCCCCCTCGGAGATGAAGCTGCTGCTGTTCCTGTCCGCCACCCCGGGGCAGGTCTTCAGCCGCCAGCAGCTGCTGGAGCAGGTGTGGGAGCACAGCTACCACGGCGATGCGCGGCTGGTCGACGCCTGCGTCATGCGGCTGCGGACGAAGATAGAGGACACCCCGCGCAGCCCCCGTTACGTCCAGACCGTGCGTGGTTTCGGCTACCGCTTCGGACCCCTGTGAAGCGCCCCCGCCGCTGGGCGGACCTCCCCCGCCTCGGGCGCGGGAACCCCCAGCTGCTGCGTGGGCTGCGGGCCCGGCTCGTGGTGGGATTCCTGGTGGTGGCCGCCGTCAGTGCGCTGACCACCGCGCTGCTGACCTACCAGGAGGCGCGTAACGCGATCCTCCAGCGCTCCCAGGACATCGCCGTCAACGATCTGCGGGCGCAGGTCAATTCGCTGGCTCCCGAGCTCCCGGTGCCGCCGTCGCAGGCCGACCTGGACTCCTTCCGGGTCCAGCTGGAGCGTTCCGGAAAGTCCCGGGACTGGGACATTTCGGTGCATTACCGCGGAGTGCGGGACAGCGGTGACGGGAGTCTGCGCGGCGATGTCGTGATCCCGGCCGGCCTCAAGGAGTCGGTGGAGAAGCGACATGTGCCGGTCTTCCAGCGGGTGGACCGCGGCGGGGACCCGTGGCTGCTGATCGGGATGCCGGTGCGGCAGACCGACGGCAAGGCCTCCGCGCTGTCCGTCTATGCCCAGCTCCCGCTGTACGCCGAGGAGGACAATGTCGAGGCGCTGGTGAGCGCCGCCCAGCGGGGTGCGCTGCCGGTGCTGGTGCTGACCGTGATCCCGGCGCTGCTCGCCGCGCGCGGGGTGCTCCGGCCCGTACGCGGGCTGCGGCAGGCCGCCGGGCGGATCGCCGAGGGCAAGCTGGACACCCGGCTGGAGGTCAAGGGCGCCGATGAACTCGCCGACCTGTCCCGGACGTTCAACGACATGGCGGCCCGGCTGGAGGAGAGCATGGCCGAGCTGCGCCGGCTGGAGTCCAACGCCCGGCGGTTCGCGGCCGATGTCTCGCACGAGCTGCGCACGCCGCTCGCGGCGATGACCGCGGTCACCGACGTGCTCGACGAGGACGCCGACTCCCTCGACCCCGACACCGCCTCCGCGGTCCGGCTGATCAGCCAGGAGACCGGGAAGCTGGCGCGGATGGTGGAGGATCTGATGGAGGTCTCGCGGTTCGACGCGGGGGCCGCGGCGCTCCATCCCGACGAGGTGGACGTCGCCGAGACCATCCGTAAGACCCTTCAGGCCAGGGCCTGGCAGAAGCGGGTGACGGCGGAGCTGCCGGCCGGCGTACGGGCCCGGCTCGATCCGCGGCGGCTCGATGTGGTGGTCGCCAACCTGGTCGGCAATGCCCTGCACCACGGCGGCGAACCGGTCCGGGTGCGGCTGCACGCCCCGGAGCCGGGCGCGGACCGGCTGCTGATCGAGATCTCCGACAGCGGGCCCGGTATCGACCCCGAGGTCCTGCCGCATGTCTTCGAGCGCTTCTACAAGGCGGACTCCGCCCGCGCCCGTTCGGAGGGCAGCGGCCTGGGCCTGGCCATCGCGATGGAGAACGTACGGCTGCACGGCGGCGTCATGCGCGCGGCCAACTCCCCCGAGGGCGGTGCGGTGTTCACGGTGGATCTGCCGCTGCGCCAGGGCGAGACCGCCGGGGCGGCGGCCGAGGAGGCGGACGGCCCGCCGGACGGCGCCTGGGCGGCCGGGGAGACCGCGGACGACAACCCGGACGGCGCACGTCCCGAAGCCGGAAAAGAGAACCTCGTATGAGCGCCCTGAACGCCCTGAAGGCCCTGCGTACGGTGCGGGCCCGGCGTCTCGTCCTGGGCGGTGCCCTCACCGGGGCGCTGGCGGCCGCCCTGTCCGGGGCGCTGACCGGCTGCGGTATCGCGCCCACCGATGTCATCGACGCCGGTGAACCCGCCAGCGGCATGAAGTCGCCGGGCCAGCCCGAGGCCGATGTCCAGCTGTTCTTCTACGGGCCGTCCGGGCTGCGCTCCGCGACCCGGCCGGCGAAGGCCCCGGTCGATCCGGAGACGGCCCTCCAGCTGCTCATGAAGGGCCCGAACCACGCGGAGCGGATGCGCGGCCTGACCAGTGTGCTGCCGAAGTTCCTCGGCCTGCCGTCCGCCAAGACCCGCGAGGGCGCCGTGGCGATCTCCGTGCGGGTGGGCGTCGAGCTGTTGGACTCCGCCTCGCTGAACCAGCTGGTGTGCACCGCGGCCAACGCCCGGGTGCCGGGGAACAAGCCGGCGGGGCAGGTCACCGTGACGATCGAGGGCAAGGCCGGCCGGGTCGGCCCCATGGTGTGCGGCGGCAACAACGCCTTCCCCGTCGTCGAGCCGAGCCCGACCCCCACCCCGCCGTCCGCGACGGAGCGGTCGGACACGGGGTGAGCCCGGCACCGGCGGGTCCGTCACGGAACCGAGCCCGGCCGGCTGAACACCACGGACCGCCCCTCGCCCCCCGGTGCCGCGCTACCGTGAAAGCAGGCACCCACCTGCCCGCACCCCGTCCGGAGAAGATCGGCCGACCGGCCCCTGAATCCTCGGGAGACACCCGCGATGACCGAGCGCAAACCCCCCGGTGTCACCTTCGAGAGCTGGATCGACCGGCAGATCCGCGAGGCGACGGAGCGCGGCGAGTTCGCCGGCCTCCCGGGCGCAGGCAAGCCCCTCCCCCACCTCGATCAGCCGTATGACGAGATGTGGTGGATCAAGGACAAGATGAGCCGGGAGCACCTCTCCTACCTTCCGCCGAGCCTCGCCCTGCGCAAGGAGGCGGAGGACGCCCTGGAGGCCGCGGCCACCGCTCCCACCGAGGCGGCCCTGCGCCGCATCCTGACACCGGTCAATGAGCGCATCCGCGCGGCGCTGCGCACCCCGCTCGAAGGCCCGCCGCTGAACCTCGTACCGTTCGACATCGACGAGGCGGCCCGTAAGTGGCGGGAGCAGCACGGGAGTTGAAGAGACCGGGCGCCGCGCCCCGGCTCACGGCCCGACCGGGCCCAGCCGCACCCGCAGGAATCGTGGCCGGTAGAGGTCCACATCACCGTTGAGCCGGGAGTCGGCCGGGACGCCGGGCGGGCCGAGCCAGTTGATGTCGTAGCTGAGCAGCAGTGCGCCGTCGGCGGTGAATTCCGGATGCGCCTGCGGGTTGTAGACCGTGAGGTGCTGGGGGTCGGCGGCGGGTGGGCGGGGCGGGGTGAGCCGGCCGTTCGGCCCGTGCCAGGGGCCGTGGGGTGAGCAGGACCAGTAGCTGGTGAGGGCCCGCATCCCGGCCGCGCCGCCGCCCCCGGTGTCCATGGTGATCAGCACCCACGCGGGTCCGTCGCGGACGACGGTGAAGGCGGTGCCGACGCCGCGCGGGCCCCCGTCCCGCAGCACCGGGCGGGCCCGCCCGGCCCGCCGCTGCCAGTGGGCGCCGTCCCAGAACCGCCAGCTTCCGCGGTCCCCTAGCCGCCCGGCCGGGACCCGTGCGAGATAGGCGCTGGAGGCGGGTGCCGACGGTGGGTCGTCGCTGCCGAAGACATAGGTCCAGCCGCCGTCGCGGACCGCGGCCGCGCCGTAGAGGACACGCCGGCCCGGGTCCGCGGAGGTCGGGCCGACGGCCTGGGTGATGCCTTCCAGGCGCAGGCCGGGGAGGGAGAGCGTGGCGACCTCGGTGCTGTGCGGCATTCCGAAGATCCACGGGCCGGTGCCGGGCGCGCGGTTCCACAGCAGGACACGGACCACTTTCCGGTCCGATCCGGGCCCGCGGGGCTCCACGCTCGCGCGGACCGGCCAGCGCCAGCCACCGCCGGGCGGGTCGGGGAAGAACGGTCCGGGGGCGGCCGCGGTGCCACCGGTCAGGGTGCGCTCCAGCCGGCCCGAACGGGACATCACCACGGCGGAGTTGTGCCGCAGGAACGGGGTGCCGCCGGTGTCGGCGGTGCGCCAACGGCGGTGCTCCCCCTGCGGGTTGGGCGGTTGCTGGATCCGGTCGAGGAAGGTGTCGGAGAAGAGCCAGAGCGTCCGGCCGTCGGGGAGGCGCACCGAGTGGGTGCCGTCGCCGCCGGTCCAGTCGTCGACCCGGGTGTTGTCATTGCCGTAACGGGCGAATTCCGCGGTATGCCGGGAATCGGGGGTCCAGGAGACGATCCGGCGTCCGGCGCAGTCCGCGGCGTGACCGCGGCCGGCGGTCCGCGGCAGCACCCACAGGAGCGCGGCGACGGCCAGCAGCAACGTGGCGACGGTCACGGTTCGGGTCAACGGCGCCTTGGGCATCGCGCTCCTCTGGGGGTACCCCCTGCTCCTGGGGAGGGTGCCGCGCCCACCGTACTGAACCTGCGCCGACGCCCCGGGGCGGACACGTCCCGTAGGTCACCGGAGGACTTCGCGCGATAGGGGCGACCCGTCCCACCTGCCCCATCCGGCCCATGGATATCAACATTTCTGCACGGTCAACGAGTGCAACGTCACAGCTGGAGCCCCTGCTCCAGCTAACGGTCGTTCGCCTAGCCTGCTGCCATGACCGCCGAGTCCCCCGAACTCCCCCTGGCCGCAGCCTTCCCGGATGCCGACCGCGCACAGTGGCAGCGCCTCGTCGAAGGTGTGCTGCGCAAATCGGGCGTCGCAGAAGCAACGGGCCCCGCCGCCGAGGACGCGCTCGCCACCGATCTCCAGGACGGCATCCGCGTCCGCCCGCTCTACACCGCCGAGGACGGTACGGCCGCCCTGGGCCACCCGGGCTTTCCGCCCTTCGTACGGGCCGGCCGGCCCGAGGGCACGACCGTCGCCGGGTGGGACGTACGCCAGCGCCATGTCCACACCGATCCCCAGCAGGCCAATGAATCGGTGCTGGCCGATCTGGAGAACGGCGTCACCTCGGTCTGGCTGACCGTCGGTGACGGCGGGGTGCCGGTGGCCGGGCTGGAGCAGGCACTGCGGGGGGTCTATCTGGACCTGGCCGCGGTGGTGCTGGACGCCGGGGCCGATTTCGCGGCGGCCGCCGAGGAGTTGCTGCGGCTGTACACCGCGTCCGGTGCGCCGCTGCGCGAGGCGGCCGGCTGCCTGGGCGCCGACCCGCTCGGCCTGCTGGCCCGTACGGGCGATGACGCCAAGCTGCGCCTCCAGTTGGAGTCGGCCGCCCGGATGGCCGCGCGCTGCGCCGCCGAGGCGCCCGGTGTGCGCGCGCTGGCGGTCGACGCGCTGCCGTACCACGAGGCGGGCGGCTCGGCCGCCGAGGAACTGGGCACCTCGCTGGCCACCGGCGTCGCCTATCTGCGGCAGCTGACGGGCTCCGGCCTCGGCATCGACGACGCCTGCCGGCAGCTGGAGTTCCGCTATGCCGCCACCGCGGACCAGTTCCTGACGATCGCCAAGCTGCGGGCGGCCCGCCGGCTGTGGGCGCGGGTCGCCGAGGTGTGCGGGGCCTCCCCCGCCGCGTCCGCGCAGCGCCAGCACGCCGTCACCTCCACGGTGATGATGACCCGTCGGGATCCGTGGGTGAACATGCTGCGCACCACGGTCGCCGGACTGTCCGCGGGGGTGGGCGGCGCCGACGCGGTGACGGTGCTGCCGTTCGACGCCGCGCTGGGCCTGCCCGACGCGTTCGCGCGGCGGATCGCCCGCAACACCCAGTCCGTGCTGCTGGAGGAGTCGCATCTGTCGAAGGTGATCGACCCGGCGGGCGGCTCCTGGTACGTGGAGAGCCTCACCGATGAGCTTGCCCGTGCGGCCTGGGCGTGGTTCCAGGAGATCGAGGGAGCCGGCGGCCAGGCCGCGGCCCTGCGCTCCGGGATGATCGCAGGCCGGCTGGCCGACACCTGGGAGCGCCGTACGGAGGACCTCGCCCACCGGCGCGAACCGGTCACCGGCGTCAGCGAGTTCCCGCATCTCGCCGAGCCGCCGGTGCACCGCGAGCCGGCGCCCGCGCCGATCGGCGGAGGGCTGCCGCGAGTGCGCAGGGACGATGCCTTCGAGCGGCTACGGACGCGCTCCGATGCGCAGCTGGCCGCGAGCGGCGCCCGTCCGAAGGTCTTTCTGGCCGCGCTGGGCCCGGTCGCGACACACACCGCGCGGGTGGCCTTCGCCGCCAATCTGTTCCAGGCGGGCGGCATCGAGACGGTGGCCGAGCCCGCGCCGGTGGACGCCGAGTCGGTGGCCGAGGCGTTCGCCCGCAGTGGCGCGCAGATCGCCTGTCTGTGCGCGAGCGACACGGTGTACGGCGAGCAGGCGGCGGCCGTGGCGGCCGCGCTGAAGTCGGCGGGTGCGCTGCGGGTGCATCTGGCGGGCAAGCCGGGCGAGCGGCGGGACGAATTCGCAGCGGCCGGTGTGGACTCCTTCGTCTTCACGGGCTGCGACGCGGTCGAGGTGCTGTCCTCGGCCCTGGATGTCATGGAGGTGGCGTGATGGAGGAGACGACGCAGCAGACAGGCGCCGTCGGCGAAGCGCCGCACGGTTCCCCGGTGCCCTCGGGCGCCATCCCGGACTTCAGCACGGTCGAGCTCGGCGGCCCGGTCACCGCGGACGCCGGCGAGGCCGGGGAGTGGGCCGCGGCCGTGCAGCAGGCCACCGGCAAGGGCGTGGCGGATCTGACGTGGGAGACGCCGGAGGGCATCGACGTCAAGCCGCTGTACACCGAGGCGGACCTCGACGGGCTGGACTTCCTGGGGACCTACCCGGGCATCACCCCGTATCTGCGCGGCCCGTACCCGACGATGTACGTCAACCAGCCCTGGACCATCCGGCAGTACGCCGGTTTCTCCACCGCCGAGGAGTCCAACGCCTTCTACCGCCGCAACCTCGCGGCCGGCCAGAAGGGCCTGTCGGTCGCCTTCGACCTGCCCACCCACCGCGGCTACGACAGCGACCACCCCCGGGTGACCGGCGATGTCGGTATGGCGGGCGTCGCGATCGACTCGATCTATGACATGCGGCAGCTCTTCGAGGGCATCCCGCTGGACAAGATGACCGTGTCGATGACGATGAACGGCGCGGTGCTGCCCGTTCTCGCCCTGTACATCGTGGCCGCGGAGGAACAGGGCGTACCGCCCGAGAAGCTGGCCGGGACCATTCAGAACGACATCCTCAAGGAGTTCATGGTCCGCAACACCTACATCTATCCGCCGCAGCCCTCGATGCGGATCATCTCCGACATCTTCGCGTACACCTCGCAGAAGATGCCGCGCTACAACTCCATCTCGATCTCCGGCTATCACATCCAGGAAGCCGGTGCGACGGCCGACCTGGAGCTGGCGTACACCCTGGCCGACGGGGTGGAGTACCTGCGCGCGGGCATCGCGGCGGGCATGGACGTGGACTCCTTCGCCCCCCGGCTGTCGTTCTTCTGGGCGATCGGCATGAACTTCTTCATGGAGATCGCCAAGCTGCGGGCGGCCCGGCTGCTGTGGGCGCGCCTGGTGCAGCGCTTCGAGCCGAAGAACCCCAAGTCCCTTTCGCTGCGCACCCATTCGCAGACCTCGGGCTGGTCGCTGACCGCGCAGGACGTGTTCAACAACGTCACGCGTACGTGTGTGGAGGCGATGGCCGCCACCCAGGGGCACACCCAGTCGCTGCACACCAACGCCCTCGACGAGGCGCTGGCGCTGCCCACCGACTTCTCCGCCCGTATCGCCCGTAACACCCAGCTGTTCCTCCAGCAGGAGTCGGGCACCTGCCGGGTCATCGACCCGTGGGGCGGCAGTGCGTACGTCGAGAAGCTCACCCACGATCTGGCGCACCGGGCCTGGCAGCACATCGAGGAGGTCGAGGCGGCCGGCGGGATGGCCAAGGCCATCGACGCGGGCATCCCCAAGCTGCGCGTCGAGGAGGCCGCGGCCCGGACGCAGGCGCGGATCGACTCGGGGCGGCAGGCGCTGATCGGCGTCAACAAGTACCGGGTGGAGACCGACGAGGAGATCGAGGTCCTCAAGGTCGACAACTCCTCGGTGCGGGCCCAGCAGATCGAGAAGCTCAAGCGGCTGCGTGCCGAGCGCGACGAGGAGGCCTGCCAGAAGGCGCTGCGCGCGCTGACCGCGGCGGCCGAGTCCGGTCCCGGCGAGGGGCTGGAGGGCAATCTGCTGGCGCTGGCGGTGGACGCGGCCCGTGCGATGGCCACGGTCGGTGAGATCTCGGACGCACTGGAGTCGGTCTACGGGCGGCACTCCGGCCAGATCCGTACGATCTCCGGTGTGTACCGAGACGAAGCAGGCCCCTCCTCCGGTGTGGAGCGCACCCGGTCGCTGGTGGCCGAGTTCGAGCGCGCCGAGGGCCGCCGGCCGCGCATCCTGGTGGCCAAGATGGGCCAGGACGGCCATGACCGCGGCCAGAAGGTGATCGCCACCGCCTTTGCCGACCTGGGCTTCGACGTCGATGTCGGCCCGCTGTTCCAGACGCCGGCCGAGGTGGCCCGCCAGGCGGTGGAGGCGGACGTTCATATCGTCGGGGTGTCGTCGCTGGCGGCCGGCCATCTGACGCTGGTGCCGGCGCTCAAGGAGGCGCTGGCGGCGGAGGACCGTGAGGACATCACGATCGTGGTGGGCGGGGTGATCCCGCCGCAGGATGTGCAGCCGCTGCGGGACATGGGCGCCGCCGCGGTGTTCCTGCCCGGCACGGTCATCCCCGAGGCCGCGCACGATCTGGTGCGGGACCTGGCGTCGGTCCTCGGCCACGAGCTCTGAGCGGGGGGTCATGCCTGCGACGATCGATGTCGAACGGTACGCCGAGGGTGTCCGGGCGGGTTCCCGGGCCTGGATCGCCCGCGCCGTCACCCTGGTCGAGTCGACCCGCCCGGACCACCGGGCGGCGGCCCAGCGGCTGCTGATCGAGCTGCTGCCGTACTCCGGTTCGGCCCGCAGAGTGGGCATCAGCGGGGTGCCGGGCGTCGGCAAGTCGACCTTCATCGACGCGCTCGGCACCCTGCTGACCGGGATGGGACACCGAGTGGCGGTGCTCGCCGTCGACCCGTCCTCCAGCCGTACCGGCGGCTCCATCCTGGGTGACAAGACCAGGATGGAGCGGCTGGCGACCGACCCGGCGGCGTTCGTCCGGCCGTCCCCGACGTCCGGCACCCTGGGCGGGGTGGCCCGGGCCACCCGGGAGTCCATCGTGGTGATGGAGGCGGCGGGCTATGACGTGATCCTGGTGGAGACGGTCGGCGTCGGCCAGTCCGAGACCACCGTCGCCAACATGGTCGACACCTTTCTGCTGCTGACCCTGGCGCGCACCGGTGACCAGCTCCAGGGCATCAAGAAGGGGGTGCTGGAGCTGGCGGACCTGGTCTCCGTCAACAAGGCCGACGGTCCGCACGAGCGCGATGCCCGGTCCGCGGCCCGTGAACTGGCCGGTGCACTGCGGCTGTTGCAGCCGCCGGACGCCGCCTGGACGCCGCCCGTGCTGACCTGTAGCGCCCGCGAGGGCACCGGTCTGAAGGGCGTCTGGGAGCGGGTCGAGCAGCATCGCACCCTGCTGGAGTCCACCGGGGCGCTGGCCGAGCGGCGCCGGGTCCAGCAGGTCGACTGGACCTGGTCGATGGTGCGCGAGCGGCTGATCGACCGCCTCCAGGAACACCCCGAGGTACGCCGCTTGGGCCCGGAGGTCGAACGCGCGGTGCGCGACGGCGAACTCACCGCGACACTGGCCGCCGAACGCCTGCTGGCCGCCTTCGGCTTGGGGGACGGCGCGCCGGGCGAAGCCTAGCCGGGCGTGTGCGCCGAGTCGGACACGCGGCGCATGCACCACGCATCCGTCAGCGAGTCACGCGGAGGCGTACGCACCACGGCACCTCCCGGCTGCGGCTCGTGCCGCACACCGGGAGGTGCCGGGACCAGACCGGTCAGTCGACGAGGGCGAGCTCCCGCTCGTCCGAGGACTTCTCCCCCGGCTTCACGGCCGGCTTCTCCGCCGGCTCTCCCACCGACGCGTCCGCCGGCTGATCGGCCTTGCGCCGCCCGATCAGGCCGGACACTCCGATGAGCAGGCCGATCGCCGAGAGGACGGTGATCGTGAGCAGCGCCGGGGTGAAGCCGGCGAGCAGGGCGTCGGGGCCGGTCTTGCCTTCGCCTCCGGCGGTGAGCACCGCGGTGACGATGGCGAGCCCGATCGCGCCGCCGACCTGCGTCGAGGTGTTCAACAGGCCGCCGGCCAGGCCCTGTTCGTGGTCCGGGATGCCGGCGGTGGCCTGGATGTTGAAGGACGCGAAGGCCAGGGTGAACCCGATACCCAGCAGGATCATGCTGGGCAGCACACCGACGGCGTACGGGGCGTCCCGGTCGATGACGAGGAAGAGCACGTAGCCGATGAGGTGAGCGATGACGCCGCCGGCGATGGTGCGCGCGGTGCCGACCCGTTCGATCAGGGGGTCCATCCGCGGCGAGCCGAAGGCGACGATCACCGCGGCCGGAAGGAAGCCCAGCGCGGTCTGGAGCGCCGACCACTGCAACACCGACTGGAAGTAGAGCATGACCACGAACTGGAAGCCGATGTAGCCGCCGAAGAACACGGATATGCCCAGGTTGGCCCGCGCCAGCGAGCCCGAGCGGAGGATGCCGAGCCGGACCAGCGGATGCGCACTGCGGCGCTCGATCACCAGGAAGGCGGCCAGCAGCACCGCGGCGATCGCGAACTGGATCAGCGTGTTCGGCGCGGCCCAGCCGGCCTCCGGCGCCTCCACGACGGTGTAGACGAGCAGCAGCATCGCGCCGACCGAGGTGATCGCCCCGGGGATGTCGTAGCCGCCGGAGGCGCGGGGACCGTCCTTGGGGAGCAGGCGGTTGGCCGCTATCCACGCGATCACCGCGACCGGCACCGGCAGGAAGAACGTCCACCGCCAGCCCACCTGGGTCAGCAGGCCGGAGAGCACCAGGCCGGCCGAGTAGCCGCTGGCCCCGAAGACGGAGAAGACGCCCAGCGCCTTGTTGCGCGCCGGCCCTTCGGCGAACGTGGTCGTAATGATCGACAGCGCGGCAGGCGCGGTGAACGCCGCCGCCATGCCCTTGAGTATGCGGGTGGCGATGAGCAGGGTTCCGTCGTCGACCAGACCGCCGAGCACGGAGGCCGCGGCGAACACGGCCACCGCGGTCAGGAAGACCCGGCGGCGGCCGAGCAGGTCGGCGGCGCGGCCACCGAGCAGCAGCAGCCCGCCGTAGCTGAGGACATAGCCGCTGACGATCCACTGAAGCGCGCTGGTCGACAGACCCAGGTCCGCCTGGATGGAGGGGAGCGCGACGCCCACCATCGAGACGTCGAGCGCGTCGAGGCCGATGACCAGGGAGACCGTGAGCAGAACTCCCCAGAGTTTGGCGTTCCACGTGGGTGTGGAGACGGACAGGGGTGCGGAGGAAGTCATGCGACGAGCCTTGCATGCACGCACATCGAATGCAAGCGCATTTAATTTCCGTGCATCAAATGCTGGCGCATGTTAACCTTGCCCCATGAAGGGTCGCTCGGAGCAGGAACTGGTCGAGGAGTGGCATGGGCTTCTCGCCCGCCATGCCACCGTGCACAGCGCTCTGGAGCAGGAGTTGCAGGCGGAGCACGGCCTCAGCGTCAGCGAGTTCGAGGCGCTCGAACTCCTCGCCTCCTCCGATCACGGCAAGTGCCGCGGCCAGGACCTCACCAACGTGGTGCACCTGAGCCAGAGCGCCGCCTCCCGGCTGGTCGCCAGGCTGGAGCGAGGCGGCCTCGTCGAGCGCGTCATGTGCGATCTCGACCGCCGTGGCATCTTCGTCGTCATCACCGACGAAGGCCACAAGCGCTACGGCGACGCCAAACCGACCCACCGCTCCGTTCTCGCGCGCACCCTCCACGAAGAAGACTGACCCGCTCCCGCGCGGACAGTCGATGACGGTTCACGGTCAGAGGTCTGCCTACGCGACGCCCGCCGGCCCCTCGGACCGCCGCGGCTCCCGGGCCGGTTCGCCATGTTGTGGCCGGCCGGTGAAATGGGCGACGGCCAGGTCCCGGAAGCGTGCCGCGGCCAAGGTCAGATAACTGTCCTCGCGCCGGACCAGGCTCAGGGTCCGTACGCAGTCGGGGGTGTCGAGATGCAGCCAGGCGAGCGGCACGGACGCGAGATCGGCGCGGGCCAGCGAGGGCATCAGGCCGATGCCGAGACCGGCCGCGACCAGGAAGTGGGTGGCGCCCGGTTCGTCGCCCTCGCAGGAGATCACCGGACGGCGTCCGATGCTGGTGAACAGCCGCTCCAGCAGGGCCCGTTGCCAGTGGCCCGGCCTGGTGGTGATGAAGGGCTCCTCGGCGAGCGCGGCGACCGTGACCCGTTCGCGGCCGGCCAGCGGATGCGAGGCCGGGACGACGAGCAGCACCTCTTCGTGCAGCAGCCGCACCGCCCCCAGACCGGGCCCGGACAGCGGCTGCGAGGCGATGCAGAAGTCCACCTCCCGGGCCCGCAGCTGCTCCCGCATCACGTGGGGGGTGGACTGGAAGCAGCGGACGGTGACCCCGGGGTAGGCGGCGCGGTATCCCGCCAGCAGCTCGGTGAGCGGCAGCAGCGTCTCGGCGGCGACGGCGATCCCGCCGTCATCGAGTCCGGCCGCATCGGCCATCTCCCGGCGGGCGTCGTCGAGTTCGTCCAGCGCCCGCTCGACCCGGGTCAGGAACGCGGCGCCGTAGCGGTTGAGCCGGATCGCGCGGCCGTGCCGGTCGAACAGCGGCACGCCCAGTTCGGCCTCCAGCCGGGCGATCGTCCGGCTCACCGAGGGCTGGGCCACCCGCAGTTCCTCGGCGGCCCGGCTGATGTGCTCCCGGCGCGCGACCGCACGGAAGTAGCGCAGGGACAGCAGATCCATCGGCTTCCGGGGCCTTCCGCTCGGGTGACGGCGACCCCGGAATCGTCACACACGACAGGTAATGGCCCGCTCCACGCGCGGGCCGCCGCAGGGTTCCGTACGCGCCGCCTCAGCCACGTACCGACATCGCCGCCCAGACCGTCTTCCCCGACCGGTCGGGTGGCGTCCAGCCCCAGGACTCGCTCAGCCGGTCGACGATATGGAGACCGCGCCCGGATTCCGCCAGGACGTCCTGCTGCCTGATGACGGGAGCGCCGGGGCCGGCGTCCGAGACCGCGCACAGCACGGTGGTCTCCTGCCGGGTCAGTGCCAGCCAGGCATTGCAGAAGGGGGTGGGTGCCGCGGCGTCCCCGTCCTGCGGTCCGGGGTTCCGGAAACCGTGCCGCAGGGCGTTGCTGACGAGTTCGGAGACGACCAGGACCGCGTCATCGGCGAGGCCCGCGCACACCTGCCAGCCTTCGAGGGTCGCCCGGGTGAACCGGCGGGCTTCCGGCACGGTGCGTGCGGTAGCGCTGAGGGCGCAGGCGGCGAAGCCGTCGGGGGTGGGCATCCACCAGGCGTCCTCACACGGTTCCTCCCGAGGGGCGTGGTGCACGGTCTCTGCCGGATGTGTGGTCATCAACATCTCCGCGAAGGGGATTTCGGGGCTGGGCCGGACTGCCTCGGAGGGTTAATATCCTCGGCAGCCGTCACCCGGTGCAAGTGCATCTGCAATTACATCGGCAAGGACGGCGCCCCAGGGGCTCGTTCACGCCAAGGTGATCGAAGGCTCGGCATCGGTCGGAGGAATGACCTCCAGTAAGGGAGCAGTTGTGATGGAGTCGGTGAGCAACGGCATACAGGCGACCAGCATCGAAGGCGCCGTCTGGCGCAAGAGCCGCCGCAGCAACCCCAGTGGCAACTGTGTTGAACTGGCGGTTCTTTCGGACGGCGGAGTGGCGGTGCGTAACTCCCGGTTCGCCTCGGGGCCGGCACTCATCTACACCCGCGAGGAGATGGTGGCCTTCGTCCAGGGCGCCAAGGACGGCGACTTCGACGATCTCATCGCCTAGGACCGGCGCAGACGCCGCCACGATTGGCGCATATGTCGACTGGATAGTCACCCCGGCTGTACGCACGCTGGGGCCGATGGGACACTGGGCGTTCGCCCGACCACTCAGGGGAGTCAGCATGAGCGAGCGCCGGATGGGGGTTCGCCCGGCCGGAGGTCGGCGGACCGTTGAAGGGTGCGCGCCGCGCGCAGGCGAGGCCGAGCGAAGTGAGGTTTCGGCATGAACGCCGCGCAGCCGAGCAGCGGTCCGTCCCTGCGCCGCTATCTCGACCACCCGCGGGGCGGCCCGACCGTTCTGCGCATCGTGCTGGGCACCCAGCTGCGCCGGCTGCGGGAAGCGGCGGGCATCACCCGGGAGGCCGCCGGGGACGCCATCCGCGGCTCACACGCCAAGATCAGCCGTCTCGAACTCGGCCGGGTGAGCTGCAAGGAGCGGGATATCGCCGATCTGCTGACGCTCTACAACGTCACGGACGAGGCGGTCCGCGCCGACTTCCTCAAGCTGGCCCGCCGGACCAGCAGCCCCGGCTGGTGGCATCAGTACGGCGATGTACTGCCCGGCTGGTTCGAGACGCATATCGGCCTCGAAGAGGCCGCCTCGGTGATCCGCACCTACGAAGTCCAGTTCGTACCGGGCCTGTTGCAGACCGCCGACTATGCCCGTGCGGTGGCGCAGCTCGGTCATCCGCGGTCCTCACCCGAGGAGATCGAGCGCCGGGTGCAGCTGCGGGTTCATCGTCAGGAACTGCTGACCGTCCCGGACGCGCCGCGGGTGTGGGCGGTGATCGACGAGGCGTCCCTGCGGCGCCCGCTCGGCGGGCCGGAGGTGATGGCGGACCAGCTCAGACATCTGCTGAAGATGACCGAGCTGCCGAATGTGACGCTACAGATCGCGCCGTTCAGCCTCGGTGGACTGGCGGCGGCCGGTGGTCCGATCACGATCCTGCGGTTCCTGGAGCCGGATCTTCCGGACATCGTCTATCTGGAACAGCTGACCAGCGCGCTCTATCTGGACAAGCGCGATGATGTGGACCACTACCTCGCGGTGATGGACCGGCTCAGCGCCCAGTCCGAGTCGCCACGCGAATCCGTGGCGATCCTGGAGCGGCTGCTCAAGCAGGAGAGCTGATCCGCACGGTTCTCGGCGGAGCGGGGCGGGGCACCCACCGAGGTGCACCGCCCGCTTCCGCGTTGTGGGGTGCCGGCCGCGCTACGGCTTGCGGGCCACGCCGCCGTACTCGATCCACTCCTGGGTGAGCTGCTTGGGGCCGATGTCCGCGTCCGGCTTCCAGGTGGAGACCTCCACCAGGCCCGGTTCCTGGACCTCCAGCCCTTCCAGGAATCCGGCCAGTTCATGCGCCTGACGTACCCGCCCCCACTGTCCGTGGGTGCTGACCCGCATGAATTCGGTGACGAAGTCGCGGGTCGCGGCGTCCTCGCTGACCAGCTGGCACACCACCAGGAAGCTGCCCGGCACCAGCCGGTCGGCGACCCGCTTGATCAGACCCGCCGGGTCGTCGGCGTCCGGTATGCAGTGGAGCACGGAGACGAACAGCGCGGCGACGGGCTGGTCGAAGTCGATCAGCCGCTCGACCTCAGGGCTGCTGAAGATGCCGTCGGTGTCCCGCATATCCGCCTGGATGACCGCGGTGTTGGCGTTCTCCTCCAGCAGGGCGCGGCCGTGCGCCAGCACGATGGGGTCGTTGTCGACGTACACCACACGGGACCGCGGGTCGACCTGCTGGGCGACCTGGTGAACGTTGTCCTGGGTCGGCAGACCTGATCCGTGGTCGATGAACTGCCGGATGCCGTGTTCACGCGCCAGCCAGCGGACCACCCGCTGGAGAAAACGCCGGTTGTTGATCGCCAGCACCTGGGTGCTCGGGACGACCTTGCTCAGCTCGTCACAGGCCTCGCGGTCGACGGCGTAGTTGTCCTTGCCACCGAGGTAGTAGTCGTACATCCGCGCCACACTCGGGATGCTGACGTCGACGGCGCTGGACTGCGGTCGCGTCTCTTGGCTCATTCCACACTTTCCCGTCGCTTCGACAGCCCTCAGGCAGGGGGCAGCGGCCGATCGTTGCGTGATTGTACGACCACGCCCCGCAGTCCCCAACATACCTAGCGGAGGGCGGTTGTTGCAGACGAGCGACAGGTGTTCCTCGGGTCCAGTGGTGAGGTGACGGAGCGCCATGACGTGCGGCCGAAAGACCGTTCGAGGCGGGGGTACGGGCCGCCACCACGCCACTCGCAGGCGGCGGCCCGTTCCATATTCCGGCGACACCCAGCGCCGGGCACGCCCCCGCCGCGGCCCGGGCCCGGCCCAGGAGCACAACCCGGGCCCTACCGCATCCGCTCCGCCTCGGCAGGCACCCGAGCAACTGCCGTTGCGGAATGGGGCGTTGCGTGAGGTCGCCTACCACCGTCACCCCGCTTTACACCTGCCGATCACGACGCCGAGCGGTGACGCCCACCCCCGGCAACCTGACGTCCAGGTAAACTTACTCGTCAGTAAGGTGGGGGTAAGGTGGCACGAATGAGCGACATACGCAGGCGACGCCTCCCCCGGCCGGTCCGGGAGCAGCTGATCATCGACGCGGCGATCGGGGTCTTCGCCAAGCGCGGCTACCACGCCTCCTCGGTCGACGAGATCGCTGAACTCGCCGGAATTTCCAAGCCGATGGTCTATCTGTATCTCGACTCCAAGGAAGGACTGTTCCTCGCCTGTCTGCGCCGCGAGACCGAGCGCCTGATGACCGCGTTCCGGACCGCCGCCGGCCCCGCGCCCTCCCCCGAACTGCGGCTGCGGGCGGGGCTACTGGCGTTCTTCACCTTCGTCACCGAACACCCGGACAGCTGGGTGGTGCTGCACCGCCAGGCATCGGAGCTGAGCCCGGCGATAGCCGCGGAGCTGGCGCAGAGCCGGCAGGCGGTGCTGACCGAGGTTTCCGGAGTCGTCCGGACCTGTAGCGCGGAGCGCGCCGGGCCCGCCTGCGCCGAGGACGAGGCCGACTTCGTGGCGTACACCCTGGTCGGGGCGGCGGACTCGCTCACCGACTGGATGGTGCTGCATCCCGACGAGCCCCCGGAGCGGATCACCCTGCGGCTGATGAACATGGTGTGGGTGGGGATGCGCAATGTCCTCGACGGGGAGGTGTGGACGACGCCGGCCGGGGAGGGGTAGGAGCGCCCGTCGTCTCGCCGTCCCTACTGGTGGGCGCCCCGGCCGGCGGGTAGAAGGGACGGATGACCATGAACAAGAGTGAACTGACGCCCCGTCCGGGAATTCCGCCCACCGCCGAGGAGATGGTGCTGGCCAACCAGGCCAACTGGGACGCCCGCACCCCGGTTCATGTGGCCAGCGAGTTCTACGGGCTGGACGGCTCCCGTACCGCCGAGGACTGGTTCGCGCCCTTCGAGTGGACGGATCTCGGCGAGCTGACCGGGCGGGACGTGCTGCATTTGCAGTGCCATCTGGGCACCGAGACGGCGGCCTTCGCGGAGCGGGGTGCGCGCACGGTGGGCCTCGACTTCTCGGCGGCGGCCGTCGCGGAGGCGCGGCGGCTCGCCGAGGAGGCCGGCCGGACCATGGAGTTCGTCCAGGCGGATGTGCACCGGGCCCCGGAGGCGCTCGGTGCACGACGCTTCGATGTGATCTACACCGGCAAGGGAGCCCTGTGCTATCTGCCGGATCTGACCGCCTGGGCGGGCATCGTCAGCTCCCTGCTCCGCCCCGGTGGGACGTTCTATCTGGTCGAATTCCACCCGCTGCTGGACTCCCTGGGGCCGGCCGGTGGCCCGGACCAGCAGGAACTGCGGCTCCGGAACGACTACTTAGGGGGCCGTGGTCCCCTCAGGAGCGATACGCCGTGCACCTACACCGACGGTCCGCCGGTGCAGGGAGCCACCACGAGCTATGAGTGGCGGCACGGCCTCGGGGAGGTCATCTCCGCCGTGGTCGGGGCGGGGCTGACCGTCCAACTGGTCCGGGAGACCGAGCTGCTGCCCTGGAAACGATTCGACTCGATGGTGCCGGGCGAGAACGGCTGGTGGCGTCTTCCGCCGTCGGAGCCGATCGTTCCGCTGCTGTACGCGCTGCGGGCGGTCAAGAACTGAGGTCGTACCGGCGGCCGGTGGCGGCAGATGTGCGGCGGTCATCCGGTGGTCCGAAGCTTCGGACCACCGGATGATCCCGTGCCGGGAGATGCCCTAACAGGCGGTCGGCGCACCGGGCGGCGCGGTGACCCCCGCAAGACTGCGGCGATATGACAGACCGGGGCGGCCGCAGCGCCGGCTCTCGCCGACGACGGTGAACCCCGAGCGGGCCAGCACGGCCCGCGATGCCCCGTTGTCGAGAGTGGTCACGGCATACAGGCTGGTCAGCCCGTAGCCGGTGGCGGCAAGGTCGCACACCGCCCGTACGGCCCGGGTGGCCAGCCCCCGGCCCGTGGCACGTTCGGCGATCCGGTACCCGAGTTCGGCGCTGCCCTCCGCGACATCCATGAGGTTGACCCGCCCCAGTACCTCGCCTTCGGCGCCGACCAGGACGTGGAAGTAACAGACGCCGGCCGCCTGTTCGGCGAGCAGGGCACGGTGCCGTTCGTCGAACCGGACGAAGTAGTCATCGCCCCGGTCGGGGACGGACGCGGCGAAGTAGGCCCGGTTCTCCTGCTCGAAGGCGAGCAGCGCGGGGGCGTGGCCTGGACGGAGCAGCTGTATCTCGGGCATGGACAGGAATATAGGCAACCCGTCCGGCATCCGGTTCTTCTTTTGTGGCGGCTGCGGCGGGCGCCTCAGTCCGTCGGCCCGTGGAACCGGCGGTGGGTCAGCGCCCACCAGACCTCGGCCAGATCGGCCGGGTCACGGAGGTTGGTGCCGGTGATCTCCTCGAAGCGCCGCAGGCGGTTGCGCAGGGTGTTGGGGTGGACGTAGAGGGTCCGCGCGGCAGCCTCCAGGCGCAGGCCCTGTCGTAGATAGGCGGCCGCAGCCTCCGCCAACTGGGCGCCGTCCTCTCCCCGTTCGCCCAGCGGGGCCAGGCGGAGCCGTACCAGCTGTTCCCCCACGGCCGGCAGCGCCACGACCGTGGCCCGCAGCCCCAGCTCCTCGCGGGTGTACGCGCCGACGAGCCCGAATCCGGCGGCGGCCCGCAACGCCTGGGTGGCCCGGGTGAATTCGGTGGCGACCCCGGAGGCGGATGCCGGGGCGCCGAGTCCCAGAATCAGGCTGCGGCACAGCCCGGCCGGGCGTCCTACCAGCAGTCCCGCCACATCCCCGTCCACGGTCGTGACCAGCGGGCGCCCCGCCTCGTCCAGGGCGAGCCAGGGACGCAGCAGAGCGACGGTCCGGTGGAATGCGCGGTCACCGGGGCCGGCATGGCCCACGGCGGCGGGAGCACCGTCCGGTTCGCCGGGCGGGGAGACCTCGGGCAGCCGCGCGCGGAAGGGGAGGCGGAGGGCGCTGTGTTCGTAGGAGCCGTCCACGGTCTCCGCGTCGTCGGCATGGCCGTCGGGCCGGTGCCCGTCGGCCGGGCCGTCACCGGTACGCCCGGCGTCGCAGGCACCGAGGGACTTGTCCCACCGCGCCTCGCCGAGCAGCAGGGCGCGGACCATGGCCGCATGCCGGCGCTCCGCCGTCGGGTCGTCGCCCTGGAGGCCGACCCGGCAGCTGCGCACGATCCGCAGGGTGTTGGCGTCGACCCAGGCGCGCAGGGTCTCGGCGATCGGCAGCAGGTCCTCGGCGGTCCCGCCCCGGGCCGTCATCTCCTCGCCGAACCGCCGCCAGACGATATCCGTGCCGATCCGGTAGGCCGAGATGATGTCCTCGACGGGCAACGAGCGGGCCAGGGACGTCACCTCGTCGAGATGTGTCTCCGGGATGCCGTACGCCGAGCCGTCGCCGCGGCCGGCGCCCCGCGCGGTCCGCCGCTCCTCGGCCCAGCGCTGCACGAGCGAGAGGCCGTTGCGCAGCGACGCCAGCACTCTCGGCCGGAGCCGGTCCGCCGACACCGTCGCGTAGGAGGGGAGTTGGGACCGCAGGCCATCGATGACCTCGTCGGTGAGCGCATCGATGCCGGCATGCAGCGCGGCGGCGGACTCCGGCACCGTTGTGGAAGTCTCCACCCGTCCCCTCCCGACTCGGTGTCTTTCCCCATGGCGAAAGCGATCATTCGTCGCCATGCTACGAGGAAGCCGCCCGAACCCCTACAGATGTTCGAACTTGGACGACTTTCCCCAGCCGTCCGGACTCGTCCCGGCGTTCGGTGCGCGGCCCCGCTGTCCCTCCCCGTCACCCCCCGCACCATCAAGGAATCCCATGGCTGTTTCCTGGCGTCGTATCGCGGTGCCCGCCGCCGCGGTCGGCGTACTCGTCCCCGCCGCCCTCGGCACCCACGCGCTGCTCTCGGGCCCCGACAAGCCGCGCACATCCTCGGCCGGGATACCGGCCGCCGGGCCGACGGCGCCCGGTGCCGTGCCGGACGATGCCCAGGCCTCCGGCCCGGAGGGCGGTGCCGCGGTCGCCAGGCCGTCCGACGCGCCCAGCCCGTCCGGCAATTCGGTCTCCGTACAGCTCTCGTCGTACGACGCGCACCGCAAGCAGGCGGAGCTCAAGCCGTCCGCCGGCAAGACCGTACGGTCCGGGGATGTGATCGCCGCCGCGCCCAACCGGCACGCCCCTTCGGGTGCACTGTTCAAGGTCCGCAAGGTCACCGGCTCCCGCGACGGCAAGGTCCGCGTGACCACCGCCCCCGCCACGCTCTCGGAGCTGCTCGGCGATCAGAAGGTGGACCAGCGCACGGCGTTGCGGCCCGGCGAGATCTCGGTCAAGCCGCTCTCCTCGGGTGTCACCGTCAAGCAACGCCCCGGCGCGGACAGCGGCGGCACGGCCGGTCCGTCCGGCGAGCCGGGCACTCCGTCCGGCAGCCCGGACGCCACCGCCTCCGGCTCCCCGAGCCCCTCGGCATCCGACTCCTCCGGGGTCCGCACCCAGCTCGTGCCCTCCGGTACCCGGGCCCCCGCCTCCTCCGACAGCCCGCTGTCGCCCGAGGCGCGGAAGGCGCTCACCACCCTGCGGCTGGGGCTCAATGTGCCGCTGCCCAAGGGCGTGCAGGCGACCGCGAAGTCTCCTGCGCGACTGTCCGGCGAGGTGTCGTTCCGGCCCGAGCTGATCTTCCAGTACGAGAAGCGCGGCGGGCTGAACCTGCTGCCGCAGCGGGCCGCCATCGGCCTCGGCGGCTCCTACGGCTACGGCTGGCAGGTCCACGGCAAGGTCAAGGGCAAGGCGGACACCGGGCAGGTAGCGGTGCCGATCGCGGCGGTCACCGGACGGCACGTCTTCTGGGTGGGCCCGGTTCCCGTCGTCGTCAGCACCGAGGTCACCTTCACCTACCGCTTCACCGCGGACGGCCGCATCGTCCTCGACGCCGACCAGCGCACCTCCGGTTCGTTCGCGGTCGGCGCGAAGTACGACCGCGGCAACGGGTGGCAGCCGCTGCACGAAGCGCGGCAGCAGACGAAGGGCGCGGCACCGCGGGTCGAGGGCGCGGCCTCCGCGACGGCCCGTATCGGGGCGCGTGCCGAGGTGTTCCTGTACGACACGGCGGGCGTCGGCGGTGATCTGTCCGTCCACCTCACCGGGCGGGCCGCGGCGGCGACCGGTGGCGGCGCCCCGGCGTGGGCGCTCAGCGCGGGCTACGACCTCAAGACCGAGCTGATGCTGCAACTGAAGATCTTCGGTATTCAGATCGCCGATCTGCGGACCACGCCGTTCGCCCTGCACGACGAGCGGAAGCTCTTCGGACGGGGGAAGCTGCCCGCCGCCTGATCCCGCCGCGAAACGGCCACCGGCGCCCCCGGGGACATCTGTCTCCGGGGGCGCCGTGCGTTGCGTACGGCCGCCGGCCCGGCCACGGGCACCCCTGCCGCCGTCACCCCAGCCGCCGGTACACCGAGCACAGCAACTGGTCCTTGGCCGGGCCGCCGACCCGCCACGCCAGATGCCACTCGTCCGGCCCGACGGCGGTGAAGGTCGCCTCGTACCGGTCCGCGGCACAGGGGTGGACGGCGGTCCACCGGCCGGTCCTGAGGTCGAGGTCGTGGAAGGGCCGGCCGTCGGCGAAGCCGACCGCGGCGGTGCCGTCCGGGCGGGGCCGCAGAAGCAGTGTGCGGCTCGCCGGATTCACCGTCCCGCCCCACGTCAGCTGCCCCTCCTCGTGGTGCAGCAGCGCCTCGCCCGTCGCGTCGGGCCGGAACTCGGCGGTGCCGCGGAAGCTGCCCTCGACGCCGTTCCGCAGGTCGTCCACGGTGCGCTCGATGCTCCAGCGGCCGGAGAGGTACGCCGCGACATCGGGCACGGGGTACGGCACCGTCGCCGTCCCTTCCCGGTCCCGCCCCGGCTTCCGCTCCCGGCTCAGCTCGCTGCCCATCCGTCCATTGTCCCGTCCGCCGCACAGGTCACTCCGTCGGCCCCACCCGGTGCCGCTCCCCTCTCCCCCGGCCCCTCGTACCGTGCGGAGCCGCACCGCCCGTCTTACTCTCGGTTCAGTGATCGTCACCGAGGTCCGCACGGCGGGCCGGCCGGCGGCCTGACGCCGTCGGCGGGGGCGGCCGGGCCCTGCCGCGGCCGCCCCGTCCGAGCCCGGAGACCGGAGGCACCACCATGCCGGAGCTGTTCATCGGCGGTCAGTGGACCGCAGCGGCCGACGGGCAGGTGCGTGAGATCCGCTGCCCCGCGGACGGCACGCTGGTCGCGACCGTGGACGAGGGCGGGCCGAAGGACGCGGCGGCGGCGATCTCCGCCGCCCGCACCGCCTTCGACGACGGGTCCTGGCCACGCACCCCGGCGGCCGAGCGGGGCCGGCTGGTGCTGCGCGTCGCCGAGCTGCTGGAGCGCGACCGGGACGTGCTGGCCAAGGCCGAGTCGCTGGACACCGGCAAGCGGCTGGTCGAGAGCGGCTACGACATGGACGACATTGCCAACTGCTTCCGCCACTTCGGCAACCTCGGCGCGGCCGGGGGCACCGACCGGGTGGTGGACGCCGGTGCCGCGGAGATCGCCAGCACGGTGTGCCATGAGCCGGTCGGCGTCTGCGCGCTGATCACCCCGTGGAACTACCCGCTGCTCCAGACCGCCTGGAAGGTCGCCCCCTGTCTGGTCGCGGGCAACACCTTCGTCCTGAAGCCCAGTGAGCTGACCCCGCACACCGCCGTCCACCTCATGCGGCTGCTGGCCGAGGCCGGACTGCCCGACGGCGCCGCCAATCTGGTGCTGGGCACCGGCCCGGCCGTGGGGGCGCTGCTGACCGAGGACCCGCGGGTGGACATGGTGTCGTTCACCGGCGGGCTGCTCACCGGCCGGCGCATCATGGCCGCCGCGGCTCCGACGGTGAAGAAGATCGCGCTGGAGCTGGGCGGCAAGAACCCCAACATCGTCTTCGCGGACGCCGATTTCGACACCGCCGTCGACTACGCCCTGATGGCCGTCTTCCTGCACTCCGGGCAGGTCTGCTCGGCGGGCGCCCGGCTGCTGGTCCAGGAGGAGCTGCACGATGCCTTCGTCGACGAACTGGTCTCCCGCGCCCAGCGGATCCGGCTCGGCGGACCGTTCGACGAGCATGCCCGTACCGGCCCGCTGATCTCGGCCGCGCACCGTGCGAAGGTCGAGGCGTATGTGGCGGCCGGGCTCGAAGAGGGCGCCGTACTGCTCTGCGGCGGCTCCCCGCCGGACGATCCGTCGCTGTCGAACGGCTTCTACTACCTGCCGACCGTGCTGGACGAGTGCACCCCGGACATGTCCGTCGTCCGGGACGAGAGCTTCGGCCCGGTGCTGACCGTCGAGCGGTTCCGCGACGAGGACGAGGCGGTCTCGCTGGCCAACGACACGGTGTACGGGCTGGCCGGGGCGGTGTGGACGCAGAACAGCGAACGGGCGCACCGGGTCGCGGCCCGGCTGCGCGCGGGCACGGTGTGGATCAACGACTTCCATCCCTATGTGCCACAGGCGGAGTGGGGCGGGATGAAGCAGTCCGGCGTCGGCCGCGAGCTGGGGCCGGCGGGGCTGGCCGAGTACCAGGAGGCCAAGCACGTCTGGCGCAACACCGCGCCACGGCCGCAGAGGTGGTTCGAGTGACCGGCCCCGAGTCCCGTCGCCCCGGCACCCGGGCCGACGGTTCGCACGACGACGACTCACTGGCCGAGCTCGGCTACAAACCGGAACTCAAGCGCACCCTGGGCAACTTCCACACCTTCGCCGCCGGCATCAGCTATATCTCCATCCTGACCGGCACCTTCCAGCTGTTCTACTTCGGCATCGCCCACGGCGGACCGGCCTACTGGTGGTCCTGGCCGATGGTCTTCTTCGGCCAGCTGATGGTGGCGCTGTGCTTCTGCGAGCTGGCCGCCCGTTATCCGGTGGCCGGATCGGTCTACAACTGGGCCAAGAAGCTCGGCGGGCCGCACATCGGCTGGCTCGGCGGCTGGATGATGCTGACCGCGACCATGGTCTCGCTGTCCGCGGTGGCGCTGGCCTACCAGGTGACGCTGCCGCAGATCTCGTCGTGGTTCCAGTTCATCGGTGACGGCACCGGGAAGTCCGCGGCCGAGAACGCCGTCCTGCTGGGCACCGTGCTGATCGCGTTCACCACGCTGGTCAACGCCTTCGGCGTCAAGCTCATGGCGCGGATCAACTCCGCGGGCGTGGCGATCGAGCTGGTCGCCGCCATCGTCCTGATCCTGCTGCTCGCCGCGCATGTCACCCGCGGCCCCGACGTCGTGACCGACACCTTCGGTCTGGGCGCGGGCGAGAACCTCGGCTACTTCGGTGCGTTCCTGACCGCGTCGCTGGCCTCGGCCTATGTCATGTACGGCTTCGACACCGCCTCGTCTCTCGGCGAGGAGTCCAAGGACCCCGGCCGCAACGCCCCCCGCGCGATCCTCCGGGCGCTGGTCGCGTCGTTCCTCATCGGCGGACTGATCCTGCTGTTCGCGCTGATGTCCGTGCCCGATCTCCAGGCCGAACAGCTGAAGGTGGACGGTCTCCAGTACGTGGTGCTCTCCACGCTCGGCTCGACCGTGGGGCAGATCGTGCTCTGGTGTGTGGTCATCGCGATCACCGTGTGCGAACTGGCGGTGCACACCGCCGGCATCCGCCTCGCGTTCGCGATGGCCCGGGACAACAACCTCCCGGCCGCCTCCCTGCTCGCCAAGGTCAGTCCGCGCTTCCAGACGCCGGTGCTGCCGGCCGTCATCATCGGGCTGGTGGCGATCGGCATCCTCGTCATCAACGTCAATCAGCCGCAGATCTTCTCGGTGATCACCAGTATCGCGATCATCATGATCTATCTGGCCTATCTGGCGGTCACCCTGCCGATGCTGATCCAGCGGCTGCGGGGCAACTGGACTCCGGCCAAGGGCAAGTTCTCGCTCGGCAAGTTCGGCATTCCGGTGAACCTCCTGGCGGTGCTCTGGGGCATCGCCATGTCCCTGAACCTCGCCTGGCCGCGCGCCGCGGTCTACAACGCGACCGGCCCGCAGCACTGGTATCTGCGCTGGGGTGCCTTCCTGTTCATCGGCGTCGTGGCGCTCGGCGGCTTCGCCTACTACTGGTTCGTCCAGCGCAAGAAGACGGGCGTCCTGGCCATGCACGCCGCCGTCCACCCGGACCGCGGCACCTCGGGCGACGCCGGCAACCCCACCCCCTGATCTGGAGACGGCACGATGTCCCAAGAGGCACCTGTGGACGAGTTCGACTATGTCGTGGTCGGCGGCGGCACGGCCGGCGCGGTCGTGGCGGCCCGGCTCAGCGAGGATCCGGCGGTCACCGTCTGCCTGCTGGAGGCCGGTCCGTCCGATGTCGGCGACGAGAACGTGCTGCGCCTGGACCGCTGGATGGGGCTGCTGGAGTCCGGCTACGACTGGGACTATCCGGTCGAGCCGCAGGAGAACGGCAACAGCTTCCTGCGGCACGCCCGCGCCAAGGTGCTGGGCGGCTGCTCGTCGCACAACTCCTGTATCGCCTTCTGGACCCCGGCCGAGGATCTCGACGAGTGGGCCGCGATGGGCTGTACGGGCTGGAGCGCGGCCGACTGCTTCCCGCTCTTCCAGCGGCTGGAGAACAACGACGGCCCGGGAGACCACCACGGCCACGACGGCCCGGTCGTCCTGCGCACCGTCCCGCCCCACGACCCGTGCGGAGTGGCCCTCCTGGAAGCCTGCGCGGCGGCCGGCATCCCGACCGCCGCCTTCAACACCGGCAAGACCGTCATCCGGGGCGCGAACTGGTTCCAGATCAACTGCCGTCCTGACGGCACCCGTTCCTCGGCGTCGGTGTCCTATCTCCACCCCGTCATGGGCACCCGCAAGAACCTCGACGTACGCACCGGGCTCCAGGCCAGGCGCCTGAACTTCGACTCCGCACGGCACTGCACCGGCGTGGACTACCTCGCTCCCGACCTGATCCACACCCGCACCGTCCACGCCCGCCGCGAGACCGTCGTCTCCTGTGGCTCCATCGACTCCCCCAAGCTCCTGATGCTCTCCGGCATCGGCCCGGCCACCCATCTGCGCGCCACCGGCATCGAGCCGATCGTGGACTCCCCCGGCGTCGGCTCCAACCTCCAGGACCACCCGGAGGGCGTGATCATGTGGGACGCCAAGCAGCCCATGGTCCGCTCCTCCACCCAGTGGTGGGAGATCGGCATCTTCGCCGACACCGAGCCGGGCCTGGACCGCCCGGACCTGATGTTCCACTACGGCCAGGTGCCCTTCGACATGAACACCTACCGCCGCGGCTACCCCACCTCGGAGAACGCCTTCTGCCTCACCCCGAACGTCACCCGCGCCCGCTCCCTGGGCACCGTACGGCTGCGCACCCGCGACTTCCGTGACAAGCCCAAGGTGGACCCGCGCTACTTCACCGACGAGCACGACATCCGCGTCATGACCCACGGGCTCCGGCTCGCCCGCGAGATCGTCGCCCAGCCCGCCATGGCCGACTGGGCGGGCACCGAACTCGCCCCGGGCCCCTCCGCCCACTCCGACGCCGAGCTCCTCGACTACATCCGCACCACCCACAACACGGTCTACCACCCCGCCTGCACGGTCCGAATGGGCGCCACCGACGACCAGGCCACTCCGCTCGACCCCCAGCTGCGGGTCAAGGGCGTCACGGGTCTGCGGGTCGCCGACGGTTCGGTGATGCCGTTCCTGCCGGCCGTGAATCCGTGCATCACCACGATGATGATCGGGGAGAAGTGCGCGGACATGATGCGGAGCGCCTGACCGGGCACACAAAAGACCTACGAGGTGGGCTCCCTTCGCCGGCATTGTCCGGATCAGGTGCTTGGGGGTCGCCGTCCGGTCTTACGACCTTTCAGCCTCTCAGCCCGACCTTTCCTCTTGTCCTCGGCGAGAGCCAGAGCTCCCTTCCCCGAGGCCAGTCCGGTCGAACTCCCTCGCTCGCCCCGTAGGCCGGTCTTCAGGATACTCCCAAACAAAGGGTATGGAACAGTCAATTTGGACATCTCTTGCCCCGTCACCCGGAAATGCAGAAAACCCCTGCTCAGCAGGGGTTTTCGCTGGTGTCCGAGGGGGGACTTGAACCCCCACGCCCGATAAAGGGCACTAGCACCTCAAGCTAGCGCGTCTGCCATTCCGCCACCCGGACTAGGTGTGATCTTCACGGGGCGTTCCCCGCGGCGACATGGACAACAATACCAAGGTTTCGGAGTGCCCTTCACCTGCGTATCCGCTGCCCACATAACCTCGATTTATGGGCAATGAGGGACATGTCGCGCATATCACTGGTCCCCGCAGGCCACGTGCGCTGTCGCCGCTACGGGAGCATCTGCGGGACACCTTCTGGTTCGCGCCGTCGGTGGGGCTGGTGTGTGCCGGGCTGCTGTGGTGGGGGGCGTCGGCACTCGATCTTGAGATCGTCGCGCTGCTCCAGCGCGAGAAGGCGTACGCGGCGCTGCGGGAGCTGGTGTCGGTCGCCGAGGACACCAGGACGATCGTGACGACGATCAGCTCGGCGATGATGACCTTCATCGGGGTGGTCTTCAGCATTTCGCTGGTCGCGGTGCAGATGGCCAGCGGTCAGCTCACCCCGCGGGTGGTGCGGATCTTCGTCCGGAGCCGGATCAGCAAGCTCACGCTCACCGTCTTCCTGGCGACCTTCCTGTTCTCGCTGCTGGTGCTCACCTCGTACGAGAGTGAGACCGACATCCGCCGGGTCACCTCGGTGCCCGTGGTGCAGAACCTGCTGACGATGGCCCTGGTGGTGCTCAGTCTGGTGCTGTTCATCGCGTATGTGTCGGCCACGCTGCGGCTGATGCAGGTGGGGCCGGTGGTCGACCGGATCACCCGGGAGACGCTGCGGATGCTGGCGCGGCAGGGCACGGGCAAGGAGGGCGCGGAGGACGGCGGCTCCCTGGCGCCAGAGACGGGGCGGGTCGCGCACACCGGCCGGGCCGGGGTCGTACGGGATGTGCATGTGGCACGGCTGGTGCGGGTGGCGCGGCGGCAGGGGGTCGTGCTGCGGCTGCTGCCGCGGATCGGGGACTTCGTGCTGCCGGGGACGCCGGTACTGGCGGTGCACGGCGAGACGGTGCCGCCCCGGTGGGCGTTGCGGCGCACGGTGTCGGTGGGGGTGGAGCGCACCTTTCACCAGGATCTCGGCCTCGGGCTGCGGCAGTTGTCGGACATCGCGCTGCGGGCGCTGTCGCCCGCGGTGAACGACCCGACCACGGCCGTGCAGTGTCTGGACCGGATCGTGCAGATCCTCGCGGCGGTAGTGGGGCGGCCGCTCGGGGCGGTGCACCACCGGGACCGCCGGGGTGCGGTGCGGCTGGTGCAGAACGTGCCGGCCTGGGCCGATCTGGTGGACCTGGGGCTGACCGAGATCCGGGCGGCCGCGCTGCACAGTCCGCAGGTCACCCGCCGGATGCTGGCCGGGATCGACGATCTGCTGCGGCTCGCACCGGAACCGCGGCGGGAGCCGCTGGTGCGGCACCGCACGCTCCTGCTCCAGGCGGTGGAGCGCGCGGTGCCGGCGGCCCCCGACCGGCGGTTCGCCTCGTCCCCCGACCGGCAGGGGATCGGCTGACGCCGGTCCGGGGCTCTGGCTACGGCATCAGGTGGTAGTCGGGGAAGTTGCCCGGCAGACGTTCGGACTCCGGGCCTTCGGTGACCGCGCGGACAAGGAGTTCACCGCCGACGAAGGCACCGCTCCAGGAGTTGCCGAAGCCGCCGAAGAGCTCATCACGGTCGCCCCGGGAACGCGGTTTGCCGTGGCCGACCTTGAAGGCGCGGATCTGCGGCGCGAGACGGTCGTACGTCTCATGGTCGTCACAGGACAGGCTCGCCACCAGGGCGCCGTTGCTGGCGTTCATCGCGGCGAGGAGTTCCGCCTCGGTGTCGACGAGGACGAGGGTGTCGACGGGACCGAAGGGCTCGGCGTGGTGGAGCGGGGAGGACGGGGGCGGGGCCAGGAGCGTGGTGGGCGGGAGGTAGGCCGAGGTGTCCTGGGACGGCAGGAAGTGACCGTCGGCCAGGCTGCCGCGGTGCAGGGGGACCGCGCCCCGGGAGATCGCCTCGTTGGTGAGGTCGGCGAGTTCCTTGGCCTTGGCGGCGTTGATCAGCGGGCCGAAGTCGAGCTCGGGGAGCGGATCGGCGGGGCCGGCGACGGCCAGGGGGTGGCCGAAGCGGACGCTTCGGACGGCCGGCAGGTAGGCGGCGAGGAAGTCGGCGAAGGCCTCACGCTGGACGACGAAGCGGGGGTAGGCGGTGCAGCGCTGCTTGGCGTAGTCGAAGGTCTTGCGGAGCAGCGGCGTCAGGGCCGGCCAGTCGGTGAAGTTCCAGATGCCCCAGGTGTTGAGGCCCTCTTGTTCGAGGATATGGCGTTTGCCGAGGTCGGCGACGGCGGTGGCGACCCGGGCGCCGGTGTCCCGGCCGCCGACGAAGGACACACAGCCGATTTCGGGTGAGCGGACGAGGGAGGGCGAGAGCTCCTTGCCGCTGCCGCTGACCAGGGTCGCCGGGACGCCCTCCCGGGCGGCCAGTGCGCAGGCCAGGGTGAGGCACACCAGGCCACCGTCGGTGGGGGTCTTGGCGATCACCGCGTTACCGGCCAGCGCCTGCACCAGCATCGCGTGGATCAGGACCGACATCGGGTAGTTCCAACTGGCGATGTTGCTGACCGGTCCGGGCAGCGGCGTGCGGTCGACGAGCATCCGGTCGATCTCGGAGACGTACCAGCGGACCCCGTCGATGGCCCGGTCGACGTCCGCCTGCGCGAGCTTCCAGGGCTTGCCGATCTCCCAGACGAGGAGCAGGGCGAGCAGTTCGCGGTGCTCGGTCAGCGCGTCGAGGGTGGCGGAGATCCGGGCCTTGCGTTCGGCCAACGGGACCTGGCGCCAGGCCCGGTGCTGGTCGAGGGAGGCGCGTACGGCGTGCAGCGCGGCGTCCGCGTCGAGCCGGGGCGGGCCGGCGACCGGGCTGCCGTCGACGGGGCTGGTGGCGGGCAGCGGGTGGCCGTCCGGATGCCAGGCGGCGCCCCAGAGGTTGAGGGCCTGGTCGTCGCGGAACGCCTCGGGGGCCGCGGCCAGGCTGCGCTGCCAGGCGTCCTGCCAGGACGTACCGGGCTTGAGTATGAGCGTCGGGGCGGGGCGGTCGCTCCGCCCCGGATCGGCGGGGGATGCGGGGGTGGTGGCCATCATGTGTCTCCGCTCTCGGTGCACGGCCGGAGGGGCAGGGTGGTGGCGCTCGGTCGGCTCCCGGAGGAACCGTGTTACTGGACGGTAGTGGGCGCGGCGACACTGCGGGACGGTCCGGCGTCGGGTATGGCGAGTGTCACTCGGCGGGGGCGGCGGGGCCAGCTGGGTGAGGCGACCGTGGGGTCGGCCGGTCAAGGAGGAGCTGCGCCATTCTTCGGGTGGGGGCGCGCCCGGGACTGCCGTCGAGGGGACTACGGGGGTGGTGCTTAGCGGCGGGGGCGCCACGACCTTCGTCATCGGAGCCGAGATCTCCGTAGTGGGGGCCCTGCGCGCCGCACCGGAGACGAGAGCGCCCACGCGGATCGTTACCGCGCGGGCGGTGCCATGCCGTCCCTGGGTTGTCCGGGGCTCAGCCCGCGGCCGGTCCCGCCGCTTCCGCCGTCGCCTCTTCGTGCGTACGGTCGGCGATCGCGCGGTGGTGGCGGACGACCTCGCCGATGATGAAGTTGAGGAACTTCTCGGCGAAGGCCGGGTCCAGTTTGGCGTCCTCGGCCAGCCGGCGCAGCCGCTCGATCTGCGCGGCCTCGCGGGCGGGGTCGGCGGGCGGCAGGCTGTGCCGGGCCTTGAGCTCGCCGACCTGCTGGGTGCACTTGAAGCGCTCGGCGAGCAGATGCACCAGGGCGGCGTCGAGGTTGTCGATGCTGCCGCGCAGATAAAGCAGCCGCTCACGGGCCGCCTCGTCGGCAACGGAGGCCGCTTCGCCGGCCGCCGGTGCGGTCCCTTCGCTCATGTGCGTCTCGCCATTCGTGGTCGGTCGGGTGCCCGGTGCGGTGTCCTGCTTCGGGTACGTCATGCCTGATCGGCTGCACATTACCCGGCCGGAGGCCGGTGACCTGGGCTGGTCTCGCGGATCGGACCGAATGGCCGGGACCGGACCGGGCCGGCTGGTAACGGAACGGATCACGGGAGCGGGACGGGGCAAGGGGACCCGCCGGACGAGGGGTATCCGGGGCGACTGCCGCAGGGTGAAGGGGCGGACCGCAGAGCACCCGGAATGGTGAACGGCGCCGCGCCACGGAGTAGTTCGGGCCGGGCCCGGCGAGGGGACGCCGCCGCCGGTGTCGGGGGTTGCTTCCCCATCGGTAAGGGCCGGCGGCGTCTGCGCTACGCCCGGTAGCGGGATCCCCCACAGATCCCGCCACCGGGCCGTTTCGCGCGGGGCCGCGGCAATGGCCGGCCCCGGATGCGGGCGCTGACCGGGCCCCGGCTCAAGCACCTACCCACACCACGGCCCGGCCATCCCTCCGTCTTCCCTTGATTCGCGCTGATCGTTCATGCCCTGCCGTCCAGGGACGGCCCGCCGCTCCGCCGCACGCATCCTGCCCCTCGGGGGCAACTCCTGTGAGAATGTGCCGCGTCGACCACAGCGCGCCGACCGACCATCGGCCGCCGGACAGTGCAGGGGGCACCCACCGTATGAACACGGATCGCATCCGGATCGCAGGGGCCGAGGTCGCCGTTGTGGGCGGCAGTATCGCCGGTTGCGCCACGGCACTGGCCGCGCATCGTGCCGGCGCGGGCCGGATCTCCGTCCTTGAGCGCACCGCCGGGCGCCTCGCGGACCGCGGCGTCGGCCTGGCGGTGCACAACGCCCGTTATGCCGAGCTCGCGGCCGCCGGCTACCTGGACACCGCGATGCCGTGGGTGCAGCTGACCACCCGCCGCTGGTACCTCCGCGACGGCACCGCGCCGCTCGGCCGCCGGCTCGCCACCCTGCCCTTCCCGTTCCGCTCGTACTGCTGGGGGCCGCTCTGGCGGGAGTTACGGCGGCGGCTGCCGGAGGACACCGTCTTCCGGTCGGGCGTACGGGTGGCCGGGGTCAGCGATGCCGCGGACGGCGCCACGCTGCGGCTCGACGACGGCGAGGGCGGCGGCAACGGCACGAGCGACGGCGTGCGGCACCGCACCGGCCACCGTACGGAGCGCTTCGACCTGGTCATCGGTGCGGACGGCTATCGCTCGACGGTCCGTGCCGCCGCGTTTCCCGAGGTACGGCCCGACTACGCCGGCTATCTGGCCTGGCGCGGCGCCATCCCGGCCGAGCGGCTGGCTGAGCTCGACCTCCCAGGCCTGCCGGCCACTCCCTGGGCGGTGGAGGACTGCATCTACGTGGTCTTCCCCGGCGGCCACGTCATCATCTACCGCATCCCGGACGGCCACGGCGGCCACCGCGCCAACTGGGTCCTGTACACCGCCCCGCCGGCCGGCCTCGACCTGGCGTCGGCCTCCCCCACCAGCCTGCCGCCCGGCACCCTCACCGATGCCCTGCACAGCCATCTCACCCATGTGGCACGCGAGTTGCTCCCGCCGTACTGGGGTGGGCTGATCCGACTGACGCCACGTGAAGACTGCTTCATCCAGCCCATGTACGACTTCACGGCGCCGCGCTACACCGCCGGCCGGCTGCTGCTCGCGGGCGATGCGGCCACCGTCGCCCGCCCGCACACGGCCGGCGGCGCGGTGAAGGCGCTCCAGGACGCCGCCGCCCTGGAGGCCGCACTGCGCGCCGTACCGGTGCGGCAGGACGCGCTGGACGCATACGGCACCGAGCGCGGGCGGACCGGCCGGGCGATGGTCGAGCTGGGACGGCGGCTGGGCCGGTTCCTGGTGCAGGACGCCCCGGACTGGCGGACGCTGGACCAGGCCGGGTTGGCGGCGGCCTGGTCCACGGCCGATGGCTCGGGCGCGTTCGGTGGCCGCGAGCTGAAGAACTGACGCCACGTCAGCATGAGGGGCCGCGCCCGTCCCGGCGGATTCGCCAGGGCGCGCGGCCCGCACGGCCGAGGAATCCGGCTCGGAAGCGATCCGCACGTGCGCGACTACGGCACGTACACCCCTACGCGGCGCACCGCCGCACCCGTCAGGTGCAGGAGAATGAGAACGTCGAGGTCACCTCGCCGCCACGGCCACCGGTGACCCACGGCGATCCGTATCAGGGGCCGCTTCGGCCCTCGGCACATACAGCACCGGGACCACACCGGACCGGTGCGGACGGGACTGATCAGACATGGGACGGGTCACCGAGCGACGCCGCGTCATCCGCATCCGCGACGGTGCCGTGAGCACCCGCCCGGACACCCTCGTCGCCGAGGAGCCGCTGGAGATCCGGGTCGGCGGCAAGCCGCTGGCGATCACCATGCGCACCCCCGGCGACGACTTCGCGCTCGCCGCCGGCTTCCTCGTCAGCGAGGGCGTCCTGGCGAGCGCCGACGAACTGGCGAACATCGTCTACTGTGCGGGGGCCACCGAGGCGGGCACCGCGGCCCCGGACGAAGCCGGGAGCGGGGGCGGGAGCAACAGCTACAACGTGGTCGATGTCCGGCTCGCGGACGGGGTTCCGGTCCCGGACATCAGTCTGGAACGCCATGTCTATACGACCTCGTCGTGCGGGCTGTGCGGCAAGGCCAGTCTGGACGCGGTGCGCACCACGGCCCGCTGGGCGCTGGACACCTCCCCCGACTCCCCGGTCCGTATCGACCCGGAGACACTGAGCGCCCTCCCGGACCGACTGCGGGCGGCCCAGCGGGTCTTCGAGCGGACGGGGGGTCTGCATGCCGCGGCGCTGTTCACGGCGGACGGTGAGCTGCTCGACATCCGGGAGGACGTGGGGCGGCACAACGCCGTCGACAAGATCGTCGGGCGGGCGCTGCAACAGGGGCGGCTGCCGCTGTCCTCCGGTGTGCTGATGGTCTCCGGCCGGGCGTCGTTCGAGCTGGCGCAGAAGGCGGTGATGGCGGGCATTCCCGTGCTGGCCGCGGTCTCGGCGCCGTCCTCGCTCGCCGTCGATCTCGCCGTCGAGACCGGGCTGACCCTGGTCGGGTTCCTTCGTGGCACCTCCATGAACGTGTACGCGGGTGAGCACCGGATCGCCCTGGACGCGGCGGCCCCCACGGGCTGAGGCGCGCGCCCGGCACGGCCGGCGGCCGCGCGTCACCCCGCCGGCAGCGCGATCCGGGTCAGCAGGGCGATCAGCTGCTCACGTTCGGCGGGGGTCAGGGCCGCGGTCAGCTCCGCGTTGGCCTCGTCGCCGAGCTGCTGGGTGCGGCGCAGCCGCTGCCGGCCGTCGGCGGAGATCTCGACGGCGTTCTTGCGCCGGTCCCTGGGGTCGGGGGTGCGGGTCACCAGCCCGTCCTGCTGGAGGTCGTTGACGATCGCGACCATGTCCTTGGGGTCGATGGCCAGCGTCCGGCCGAGTTCCGCCTGGGAGACCGGACCGAGTTCGGCGACCGCCGAGAGAACGGCGTGATGCATCATCCGCATGCCTTCGGCGGCCAGCGCGTCGGCGACCAGGCGGTGACCGCGGGCGGCGGCGCGGCCCAGCAGCCAGCTGGGGAGCGCGCGGATACGGCTGGGGGCGTAGGGAGTGTCGGCCATGGGACCACCGTACCGAGAAACCCATTGGAAGACCCAACGAAAAACCATTGGCAGGCCCAATGGTTTGTGTTTATCGTTGGGGAACCCAATGAAGCCTGCCGGTGCCCACCGGCCGACGAACCTGGAGGTGCCGCCCATGCGCCGCGTCCGATTCCATTCCTACGGCGGTCCCGACGTCCTGCGGGTCGAGGAGGCGGCGGCACCGGTGCCCGGCCCGGGTGAACTCCTGGTGCGCACGGAGGCCATCGGTGTCACGCTGCCGTGCGTACGGCGGGTGCGCGGCGACGGCAACGGCGGCGGCGATCCGCTGCCCGCCGTGCCCGGCGGCGAGATCGCCGGCACGGTCGTCGCCCTCGGCCCGGACGTCACCGGCTTCGCCCCCGGCGACCGCGTCACCTCGCTCACCCTCACCGGTTCGTACACCGAACTCGCCCTCGCCCCCGCCTTTCTGGCGAGCCGGATACCGGACGGGGCGAGCGCCGTGCAGGCGGTGGCGCTGGTGCGCAGCGGACATGTCGCGCTCGCCGCGCTCAGCACCGCCGCGCCACGGGGCGCCGAGTCCGTACTGATCACCGGCGCGGCCAGCGGCACCGGGCATCTCGCCGTCCAACTGGCCAAGCTCCAGGGGGTGCCACGGGTGGTGGCCGCGGTCAGCTCGGCCGCCAAGGCGGAGTTCCTCCGGGAACTGGGGGCCGATGAGGTGGTGACGTACGACCAGGAGTCCTGGGGCGCGCCGGTCGACATCGTGCTGGACGGTGTCGGTGGTGAGCTGCTGCCGCGTGCCCTGGCCGCGCTGGCCCCCGGCGGCCGGCTGATCTTCTTCAACTCCGGCGGCGGCACGGTCCCGGCGTATGAGCTGCTGGCGGGCGCCAAGACGATCACCGGGCTGACGATGCGCCACTTCTCCACCGTCCACCGGGAGCTGTACGAGGAGCACCGGGCACGGCTGTGGGAGCTGGCGGGCTCCGGCCGGCTGCGGGCCGCCGTCCATGCCGAACTGCCGCTGACCGAGGCCGCGAAGGCGCACGAGATCATCGAGGCCAGGGCCAACCTCGGGAAGGTGGTGCTGCGGCCGTGAGGCCCGGCCGGCACATACGGCAGATTCGGGGCACCCGGCCCACGCGGCACTCCCGGCCCCCGCACCGCAGTCGGCGCTTCCGGCGCACCCGGCGCAGCGCCTGCGGGCCGGGAGAGTGAATTCCGGCTGCGGGACGGAGAACCGACGCACGCTCCTTGTCGCGGTCCGCACGCGGCAGTAGCTTCCGTCGCGATGCACACATAGGACGTGGGATGTCCTGATGACCCGACGCCGATGCCTCGAAGGGCAGGCCGGACCATGACGTCAGTTCTCCGCGCACACCCCAGCCCCCGCAGCAGACCCCGCCGCCGCGCCGCGGCCCTGCTCGCCGCACTGACCACCACAGCCCTCGCCCTCCTGCCGACCACCCCCGTCCATGCCGCACCGGACAGCCCGCCGGGCACCCCCGCCGGCGGCTTCGACCAGCAGATCCTCTTCAAGGCCGCCCAGGACCCGGGCTACTACTGCTTCCGTATACCGGCCGTCGTACAGTCCGCGCGGGGCACTCTGCTCGCCTTCGCCGAGGGCCGGCGGCACGACTGCGGCGACGCGGGCGATATCGACCTCGTCCTGAAACGGTCCACCGACGGCGGCCGGACCTGGGGGCCGCTCCAGGTCATCAACCACGGCGACGGTGACACCCACGGCAACCCGGCGCCCGTCGTGGACCGCCGCACCGGCCGGATCGTGCTCGCCGAGACCTACAACAAGGGCCGCACCGACGGCCTCAGCTGCGATGTCCCCTGTGATCGCACCCCGCACCTCCAGTACAGCGACGACGACGGGGCGACCTGGTCCGCGCCCCGGGACCTGACCGCCGGCATTCGTCCTCCGCAGTGGAATTCCTGGTACGCCACCGGGCCCGTGCACGGCATCCAGCTCACCCGTGGACGGCACGCGGGCCGGCTGGTGTTCAGCGTGAACGCCGAGAGCTACGCGGACCACCGGGTCACCGCCAACCATGCCGCCCTGATCCACAGCGACAACGGCGGCACCACCTGGAAGGTCGGCGCGCTGGACAGCTGGCCCGTCGCGGCCGAGGGGACGTTCCGTCAGAAGCCCTCGGAGATGACCCTCCTGGAACGCTCCGACGGCTCCCTCTACGTCAACGGCCGCGAACAGGACGGCACCGACCTGGGCCATCGCACCGCGGCGGTCAGCCGGGACGGCGGCGACTCCTTCGCCGCACCGTTCCGCGCCCTCCCCGACCTCTACACGCCGATGGTGCAGGGCTCGGCGCTCCGTCTGCCGCACCCGCGCACCGCCCACGGCCGCACCCTGTTCGCGGCCCCCGCCGACCCCGACCGGCGCCGGACCATGACCATTCGCTCGTCCTACGACGAGGGCCGTACCTGGGAGGGCGTCGACCGCGGCGCCCGGGTCACCACCGACTGGTCCGGCTACTCCGATCTGGTCGCCATCTCCCCCGAGGTCACCGGCCTGATGTACGAGGGTGGTGCAGTCGACGCGCGGGACGAGATCCGCTTCGCCCGCTTCACCGAGGACTGGCTCGGCCCCCGGCGCGCCCCGGATCCCACCACCCGCGACACCGCCCCCGGCGCCCGGCCGGCGCTCGTCCTGGGCGGCGCCCGCGGCACCGACGGCCGCTTCGGACAGGCACTGTCCTTCGACGGCACCGACGATGCGGTACGTCTCCCCTTCCGCCGCGCCCTGCCCCTGGGAACCCACGACTTCACCGGCAGCCTGTGGTTCCGCTACAGCGCCACCACCGGCGAACAGCCGCTGCTGTGGATGGGCGGTGTGGGCGCCAGGGCCCCGCAGGTCTCGGTCTCGGGCGACCCCGCCCATCACCGGATCGTCGCCCGCCTCACCGCCGTCGCCGGCGCCCAACCGGCCGCCGGCGCCCAGGCGGTGACCAACGCTGCCTACAACGACGGAAGTTGGCACCATCTGGCGCTGCGCCGTAGTAGCGGCCGGCTGCTGCTCACGGTGGACGGCGGCGAGACCACCGTCGCCCCCGATGTCCCGGGGTCGGTCAGCCGCGGCTCGGTCTTCGGCGTACACCTCGGCCAGAAGCCCGACAGCCGCGTCCAGTTCACCGGCGCGCTGGACGAGGTACGCGTCTACCGGCGGGCCCTGACCGACGCCGAACTGTCCCGCGTACGTACCGAGAACGCCCCGGTGGACGGCCCACTGGTCCTCGGGCTGCCGCTGGACCGGGTACGCGGGGGCGCGAACAGCTGATCAGCGGCGGACGAAGCCAGGGCCTGCCCGGACGTGAACACGCCGGGCGGGCCCTGCGCACACGCCCTGAGGCCGCTCCGGCCCGACGCGCTACCGCCGCGCCCCGCTCACCGCCACCTCCCCCGCGGCCTCCGCCGCCGCTGCGCTTCCCCCGACGCCGCCCGCCACCGCCGGCTCCGGCCCCGCGGAGGCCGCGAAGCGCTTCGCGAGGACCGCGCACACCATCAACTGCATCTGGTGGAACACCATCAGCGGCAGCACCGCGAGCCCGGCCTGTGCGCCGAACAGGACGCTGGCCATCGGAAGGCCGGCCGCCAGGCTCTTCTTGGAGCCGGCGAAGGTGATCGCGATCCGGTCCGCCCGGTGGAAGCCGAGCCGCTTCGAGCCGTACCAGGTGGCCGACAGCATCACCGCGAGCAGTACTGCCTCCACCCCCAGCAGGCACAGCAGCCGCAGCGCGGAGACCTGGTGCCAGATGCCCTGGACCACACCGGCGCTGAAGGCGGCGTAGACGACGAGCAGGATCGAGCCGCGGTCCACCCGGCCGAGGGCCTTCTTGTGCCGGGTGAGCCGGTCGCCGATCCACCGCCGCAGCAACTGCCCGGCGAGGAACGGAAGCAGGAGCTGGCAGACGATCGAGACCAGTGACCCGGCGGAGAAGCCGCCGCCGCTCCCGTGCAGGACCAGGCCGGCCAGCAGCGGTGTGACGACGATGCCGACGAGGCTGGAGAACGAGCCGGCGCAGATCGCCGCCGCGACATTGCCACGGGCCAGGGACGTGAAGGCGATCGAGGACTGGATCGTGGACGGCACCAGGCACAGGAACAGCAGGCCGGTGTAGAGGGTGGGCGGCAGGACCTCGGGAACCAGCAGGCGGGCGGCCAGGCCGAGCAGCGGGAAGACCAGGAAGGTGCAGGCCAGAACAGTGAGATGGAGCCGCCAGTGGCGCAGGCCGTCCATCGCCTCACGGGTCGAGAGCCGGGCGCCGTAGAGGAAGAAGAGCAGCGCGACGGCCCCGGTGGCGGCCCCCTCGGCGACGGAGGCGGCCGGCCCGCGGGCGGGCAGCAGCGCGGCCAGGGCGACGGTGCCCACCAGCGCCAGGAGGTAGCCGTCCACGGGCAGCCGGGAGGGGAGCTTGGGCAGAGGGGGGCGGCGCATGGTCTCTCTTCGGTCGTTCGGTGACTCGGGGCACGGGCACGGGGCACAGTGGCCCGTGCGGGCCCCTCCAGGGTGCCGTGGGCTGCGGCCATCGGGAACCCCGCTTACCGTGGTCACTGTGATGCCAGTCCGCGATAGGCGCCGTAGGGGTCCACAACCCGAGGACCGGCCAAGGACGGAGAGCCGTGTTCGAACCCGCCCAGTTGCGCACCTTTCTCGCCGTGGCGCAGACGCTGAGCTTCACCCAGGCCGCGCACCGGCTCGGGGTGCGGCAGTCGACGGTGAGCCAGCACGTACGGAAGCTGGAGGAGGCCGCCGGGCGCCGGCTGTTCGCCCGTGACACCCATGCCGTGGAGCTGACCGAGGACGGCGAGGCGATGCTCGGCTTCGCCCGCACGATCCTGGAGGCGAACGAGCGCGCCACGAGCTTCTTCACGGGTACCCGGCTGCGCGGCAGGCTCCGCTTCGGCGCCTCCGAGGACTTCGTGCTGACCCGGATGCCGGAGGTCCTCGAAGAGTTCCGGCGGGAGCACCCCGAGGTCGATCTGGAGCTGACCGTCGAGCTGTCGGGGACCCTGCACGAACTGCTGGCGGCCGGCCGGCTGGATCTGGTGCTCGCCAAGCGGCGGCCGGAGGACTCGCGCGGACGGCTGGTCTGGCGCGACCGGCTGGTGTGGGTGGGGGCCGAGCGGCTGCGCCTCGATCCACAGCGCCCGGTCCCGCTGGTCGTCTACCCGCCCCCCGCGCTGACCCGCGCCCGCGCGCTGGAGGCGCTGGAGCGGGCGGGCCGGGAGTGGCGCATCACCTGCACCAGCGGAAGCCTGAACGGACTGATTGCCGCAACCAGGGCAGGACTGGGCGTAATGGCACATACAAGGGGCATGATCCCGCCAGGTCTGGTCACGATTCAGCCACGCGCCGGACTTCCGGAACTGGGCGGCGTGGATTTCGTTCTTGTGTACGGACAGCGCGACCGCGCCGCGCGGGGCCCGGCGGATGCACTGGCCGACGCGATCCTCGCTGGCGGCGACCGCCTCCAGCTCCCCTGATCGGCGGCGGCGATCCGGACAAGCCCGCTGATCCACCGTCACGTGCAGAGATTTGGTGCAGATATGGTCCCGGCGCCGTGATCGTCCGGCGTTGAACCAGCTGGCCCGTGTCCCGGCTTCTCCGAAGTAACCCGATTTCTCCAGTTGATCATTTCCTGTGTGGCCATGTTCGCGACGTGGTACGGCTCTGCCGCATGCCGTCACGGTGGGGTACGGTCGCGGCCTTGTGAGCAACACCACGAGGAGCTGGGTCATTGCGCGAGTTCACCGTCCCGCCTTTGGCGACCGCGCCCCGGGTCGGCGGGCTGGCGGATGCCGTCTACGAGCACGCCGAATCCGACCCCGATCGCGTCGCCCTGGCGCGTAAGGACGACGCGGGGAACTGGCAGAACGTCACCTCCGGAGAGTTCCGGGACGAGGTCCTTGCCCTGGCCAAGGGCCTGCTCGCCCAGGGCGTCCGGTTCGGCGACCGCGTCGGCATCATGTCGCGTACGCGCTACGAGTGGACTCTGTTCGACTTCGCGCTGTGGTCCATCGGCGTCCAGTCCGTACCGCTGTATCCGACCTCGTCGGCGGAGCAGGTCTTCTGGATGCTGCACAACGCGGGCGTCTCGGCCTGTCTGGTCGAGCACGAGGACCATGCGATGACCGTCGGCTCGGTCATCGACCGGCTTCCGCAGTTGCGCAAGCTGTGGCAGCTGGACGCCGACCCGGTGGCCGAACTGACCGCGGCCGGTGCGCATATCGAGGACGATGTCGTCCACCGCCACCGGATGGCCGTCACCCCGGACGCCACGGCGACGATCATCTACACCTCCGGCACCACCGGCCGCCCCAAGGGCTGTCTGATCACCCACGCCAACTTCATGGCCGAGTCCGACAACATCGTGCTCCGGTACGAGACGGTCTTCCACTCCAAGCCGGGTGACGAGGCGGCCACGCTGCTGTTCCTTCCCCTGGCCCATGTCTTCGGGCGGATGGTCCAGGTCGCCGCGATCCGTGGCCGGGTCAAGCTGGGCCACCAGCCCGAGCTGGCGGCCCGTGCGCTCCTGCCCGATCTCCAGACCTTCCAGCCCACGTTCATCCTGGCGGTGCCGTACATCTTCGAGAAGGTCTTCGCCGCGGCCCGGCGGCGGGCGGAGACCGACGGCAAGGTGGGGCCGTTCGACAAGGCCGTTGAGATCGCGGTCCGTTACGCCGAGGCGCAGGAGCACAAGGCCTTCGGGACCGGCTCCGGCCCCAGTGCCTCGCTGCGGATGCAGCATCAGTTCTTCGAGAAGGTGGTCTACAGCAAGGTCCGGGCGGCGATGGGCGGCCGGGTGCGGCATGCGATGTCGGGCGGCTCGGCGATGGAGCGCCGGCTCGGGCTGTTCTTCGCCGGCGCCGGGGTGCGGATCTTCGAGGGCTACGGCCTGACGGAGAGCACCGCGGCCGCCACCGCCAACCCGCCCGAGCGGACCCGCTTCGGCACCGTCGGCACCCCCGTCCCGGGCACCACCGTGCACATCGCGGAGGACGGCGAGATCTGGCTGTACGGCGGGCAGGTCTTCCACGGTTACCACAACGACGCCAAGGCGACCGATGCCGTGCTGCACGACGGCTGGTTCTCCACCGGTGACCTGGGCGCGCTGGACGAGGACGGCTATCTGACGATCACCGGCCGCAAGAAGGAGGTCCTGGTGACCTCCGGCGGCAAGACGGTCTCGCCGGTGGGCCTGGAGGAGCGGGTACGGGCGCATCCGCTGGTCGCCCAGTGCATCGTGGTCGGCAACGACCGGCCGTTCATCGCCGCGCTGGTGACGCTGGACCCGGAGGCGGTCACCCACTGGCTGGCCATGCGCGACAAGCCGGAGATGCCGCCCACCGACCTGGTGCGCGACCCGGACCTGGAGACCGAGATCCGGCGCGCCGTCGTCGCCGCCAACACCCTGGTCTCCCAGGCCGAGTCGATCCGTACGTTCCGGATACTGGCCAACCAGTTCAGCGAGGAACACGGGCTGCTGACCCCGTCGTTGAAGCTCAAGCGCAAGGCGATCGAGACGGCCTACACGGTCGAGGTGGACGCGCTGTACCAGACGTGACGGGGCGGGGGCCGGGCGGCACCGGGCGCTCCCCCGTCCGGCGGAGCGGGCTCGTTCGCCGGACGGACGCCGGCCGCACCGCGGGCGGCGAGGCTCCTGTCATGGATACCCGCCGTCTCACGTTTCTCGGCCGGATCGCGGTCGTCGCCTGTGTCCCGTACCTCACGCTCAAGCTGCTGTGGGTGCTGGGCTTCGACATCGGCGTCATGGACACCCACCGCGTAGGCCGCGCCGCCTGGGTGACGGCCAATGTCGTCACGTTCCTCCTGGACGCCGTCGCCGCCGTGGTGGCCCACACCCTCACCCGCCCGGCCGGTCTGCGTACCCCGGCCTGGCTGCTGGCCTTCCCGTTGTGGATGGCGTCCGGACTGCTGATCCCCCTGATGACCGGGCTCGCCGGCGGCAGCGTCACCGCCCTTGTCACCGGCGCCGCCAACCCGCTGTCCACCGGCGACTTCCTCGCCCCGTGGGTCTTCGGCGTGGTCTACGGCGGCTTCACCATCGAGACCGTCACCCTGCTCGGCGCCTTCGTGCTCTACGCACACCAGCGCTGGGGCGGCCTGCTGCGCCGCCCGCTGCACGCGCTGCCGGACACCGGCACCCGGGCGATGCAGCGGATCTTCGTGTTGCCCGCCGCGGCGCTGCTCGCGGCGCTGGGCACGGTTCACGTGCTGTGGGGCGCGGGCTCGACGCTGGGTGTCGCGACGGCCGATGTGGCCGCCCGTACGGTCATCAGCTCCGCGTCGGACTGGGCCGCCGGCCTGCTCTCCCTCGCGGGCGCGGCCGGGCTGGTACTCCTGGTCCTGCCGGGCCTGCTGCCCGGGCTCCGGGTGCGTACGCCGCTGTTCCTGGCCTGGTGCGGCAGTGCCGCGGCGTTCGCCTGCGGCGGCTGTCTGTGGCTCGGGCAGGCGGTGACCGACGGCCTCTCCCCCGGCGCCTCCGCGGTCCCCGAGGGGCTTCCGGGTTTGCTCGGTGCCCTGGAGCTGTGCGCCGGACTCGTGGTGCTGTGCACCGGGTCGTTCGCGCTCTGCGAACTCACCGCCGCGACCCGCTCCGCGCCCGCGTCCGGGGGCGGTCGCCCGGCCCCGCCCACGGCGCGTACCCGGGAACGCCCCGCGTTGCGCGCATCCCGTCCCGCTGCACGGGAATGCGTGCCGACGGATGATCGTTGACATCCCTGAAGAAGAAAGCCGACGTAAGGATCGATTCCCTCGTGAGCAAGGTTCCGTCCATCACGCTCAACAACGGCGTCGCGATGCCGCAGCTCGGCTACGGCGTCTGGCAGGTCGAGGACGACCAGGCGTTCACCGCCGTCGGCCAGGCCCTGGACGCCGGGTACCGCAGCATCGACACCGCGATGATCTACGGCAACGAAGAGGGCACCGGCAAGGCGCTCGCCGCCTCCGGGATCGCCCGTGACGAGCTCTTCGTCACGACCAAGCTCTGGAACGCCGACCAGGGACACGACGCGACGCTGCGCGCGTTCGACACCTCCCTCGCCAAGCTCGGCCTGGAGTACGTGGACCTGTATCTGATCCACTGGCCGCTCCCGTCCCGGGACACGTACATCGAGACGTACCGGGCCCTTGAGAAGATCTACGCGGACGGCCGCGCCAAGGCCATCGGTGTCTCCAACTTCCTGCCCGAGCATCTGGAGCGGCTGCTGGGCGAGACCTCCGTCGTCCCGGCCGTCAACCAGATCGAGCTGCACCCGCTGTTCCCGCAGGCCGCCTCCCGTGCCTTCCACGCCCGGCACAACATCGTCACCGAGGCCTGGTCGCCGATCGGCCAGGGCAAGGGGCTCCTGGAGAACCCGACGCTCGTGGAGCTCGCCGCCAAGCACGGCAAGACCCCGGCTCAGATCGTGCTGCGCTGGCACGTCCAGCTCGGCAATGTCGCCATCCCGAAGTCCGTCACCCCCTCGCGCATCGCCGAGAACATCGACATCTTCGACTTCGAGCTGGACGACACGGACCTCACCGCGCTCGCCGGCCTCGACTCCGGCACCCGCCTCGGCCCGGACCCGGCCACCTTCGACGTGGGCTGATCCGCCGCCCGTATCGGCGCCGCCCGGCTGCTCCGGGCGGCGCCGAGTCGTACCCGAGTGGCGGGCTCGGCGGACGGCGGTGACTGTGGAGGGTGAGTGTGGGGTGGCTCCCGAGGCGTGCCGACCGGGGCCGCGACCCCTCCGCGTTCTGCTCCTCCCGTATGCCCCAACGGCGGGAGGCGCCCCATCGAGGAGGCCTTGATGCCCGAAGTCACAGCTCCCTATCAGCCCGGGACGCCCTGCTGGATCGACCTCGCGGCCCCTGACCAGCAAGCGGCCATCGACTTCTATTCGCAGGTCTTCGGGTGGACCGGAGAGATCGGGCCCCCGGAGACCGGTGGCTATGCGGTCTGTGAGCTCAACGGCAAGCCGGTCGCCGGAATCATGGCCGCGGTCGAGATGGGCGGCCAGCCCGCACCGCCGACCGTGTGGACCACCTACCTGGCGGCCGCCGACGCGGACGCCACCTCCGAAGCGGTGCGGGGAGCCGACGGCACGGTCCTGATGCCGGTCATGGACGTGATGACGCTCGGCCGGATGTGTATCGCGGCCGACCCCACGGGAGCGGTGTTCGGTGTCTGGCAGCCCAGGGACTTCCCCGGCGCCGGCATCGTCAACGAACACGGCGCACTGATCTGGAACGAGCTCAACACCACCGACCCGTCGGCCGCCGCCGCGTTCTACAAGTCGGCCCTCGGCATCGAGAGCACCCCCATGGAGGGCGCCGACAACTACTACTCCCTCCAGGTGAACGACCGTCCGGTGGGCGGGATGCAGCCGATGTCCGAGCAGATGCCGGCCGACACCCCCTCGCACTGGCTGGCGTACTTCTCGGTGGCGGACACCGATGAGACGGTCGAGAAGGTGACCGCGGCCGGCGGCGCGGCGCTACAGCGGCCCTTCGACATGATCGCCGGCCGGATGGCCGTGGTGAGCGACCCGCAGGGCGCGACCTTCGCCGTCATCACTCCCAAGCCGATGAATCAGGGCTGATCCGGGCCGGCACGGCCGGTGGCCAGGGGCTTTCCGCCCCTGGCCCACCGAACCGGCTCCGCTACGCCCGCGCCGTGTGGACGGTCTGCGCCGACAGGAAGAAGACATCGGGGCGGCGGGTGATCCCGGCGGCGTCCTCGGGGTCGGTGAGGCGGGCCAGGGCGGTGCGGTCGTCCTCGTCGAGGCGGTCGCCGTACATGTCGCGCGCACGGGTCAGGGTGGTCACGACATAGGCGCGGGCGTCGGCGGACAGCGGGGCCGGCAGATCCAGCAGGAAGCTGCGGGTGCCCGGCGCGCGCAGACCGGCGTCGGCGAGGAAGGCGGGCCAGTCCTCGGTCTCCTCGACGGTGTCCGGCAGTGCCGCACGCATCTCGCTGAACCACTCCTCACCGGCGGCGTCGAGCCGGGACTGAAGTCCCGGGCGGCCGATGCCGAGGTCGCGCGGCAGAAAGCGCGGGGTGAGGCCGCCCTCGGCGAGGGCGAGCAGTCCGCCGGGCCGCAGATGACCGGCCAGGGCGGCGACCGCGGCACGCTGGTCACCGACATGGTGCAGGGCCTTGCTCGACCAGATGAGGTCGGCGCCGCCGAGGGCGTCGAGCCCGTCCGGGACCTCGGCGAGTTGCGTGTGGACCCGGTCGGCGAGGCCGAGGCGCGCGGCCCGGTCGCGGGCCCGCTCCAGGAGTGCCCCGGTGGCATCCACCGCGACCACCTCGGCGTCCGGGAAGGCGCGGGCCAGCAGACAGCTGACGACGCCCGGACCGCTGCCGATGTCGAGCACTCTGCCCACTCCGCCGGGAGCGGCCTCGCGCAGCCAGGACGCGGCCTGTTCGTAGACCGGCGTGTACAGCTCGGCGGCCCGTTCGAGGTCCGGGCCGAGCACCTCCCAGTCGGGGTGGACGCTGTCGTGCCGGTGGTGGTGCCCGGGTCCGGGACGGTCGTGGTCGCTCATGCGTCGAGCCTCCGTGACGGGTGGTGCGCGTGCAATCCTGCGGGCCGACGGCCCCACGTTCCCCCGGGAGAAGGGGTGATCGTAGGGTCTTGGCCTGTGGCTACTCCGGGATGGATGCCGCCGACGGATACCGAGCGGCGGCTGTGCGAAGCAACGGCGCGTGGGGACTGGGACGGTCAGGTCGCGGCTATCGCCGGTGAGGATCTGTATCTGGCGGTACCCCAGCAGGGTCAGGACCCGCTGCCCGTCTACGACGACCCGACGGCGGGTGCGAAATGCATTCCCGTCCTGACCCGCGGCATGCTGCCGCCGTGGCAGCCGCAGCAGTTCTTCGACCGTGTCTCCGTCGAGGAACTGGCGCAGGACTGGCCCAACGACAAGTGGCGCCTCGCGGTGAACCCCGGGACGCCGTGCGCCGCGTATCTGGCCGCGTCACCCGGCCACCGCGCCGGCTGGCTGCGGGTCCGTGCCCAGGTCGGGGTGCGGCCCGGCGGACTGCTCGTCACGCACTACGGGGGTCCGCTGCACGGCCCCGTCGCGCAGGGGCTGGCGTGCGGTGCGCCGATCGCGGTGCACCACAGCGTGCCGTGGAACGAACTCGGTACGGCCTTCCTCGACCACGCCGCGGACGCCCAGACCCTGCGCGACCAGTGGTCGGTGACCGATCCCGCCACCTGGCAGCAGCGGCTGGACCAGTTGATGGGCGGTCAGTTCGTACCTGCGGAGACCGAGACGGCGCTGCGGGCCCGCGCCCGGGATGCCGGGGACCCGGAGGACGCGGCCGGCGAGCAGCCGGCGAGCGCGGGCTCCCGGGACGCCGCGGAATCGCCGGCCGTCCCCGAGCTCGTGACCCGGTACGAGGAGCGGTTCCGCACGGACGGGCTGCTGCCGCCCGACGGCCGGGTGGTGTCCCTGGTGGCGCTGGACCATGCGCATGCCGTCAGTCTCGTCCGCTGGGGCCTGGGCGCCCGGCTGTGCGCACCGCACCAGGCCGAACAGGCCGTGCAGCAGGTCGCCGCGCGGGCCCGGGAGGTGTACGGCTCGTGGGAGGAGTTCGCCGCGGGCTATGCCCTGGGCCGGATGCTGGCGTTCGACAACGGCTGGTTCGGGCCGCAGTACGCGGAGGCGGTGCATCTGCACCGCGTGCTCACCCAGGACCCGTCCTCGCCGTGGCGCGGACTGCCCTTCGCCTGACGGCCGGGCCGCCCGGCCGACAGGCGGGCGCCCCCGACCGGCGCCCCGCGCGGCGCCGTTCGGTGTAGACGTAGGGCATGGATGCAGCGATCTGCCTGTTCAGCTCCGACCTGCGGCTGCACGACCAGCCGGTGCTGCATGCCGCACTGCGCGCCGCGCCCCGGGTGGTACCGCTGTTCGTCGTCGACACGGGCATCGCCGACGCCGGGTTCATGGTGCCCAACCGGGCCGCCTTTCTGGCCGATGCGCTGGCGGATCTCGATGCGGGACTGCGCGAACGGGGCGGTCGGCTGGTCATCCGTACGGGGGATGTGGTCACCGAGACCTGCCGGGTGGCGGCGGAGACCGGGGCCGGGGAGGTGCATCTCGCGGCCGGGGTGAGCGGCTATGCGCTGCGCAGGGAGCGGCGGTTGCGGGCGGAGCTGGCGTCGGCGGGGCGCGCCCTGGTGGTCCATGACGCGGTGATCACGGCGCTGCCGCCCGGCGCGGTGCTGCCCTCCGGGCCGGGCAAGGACCACTTCGCGGTCTTCACCCCGTACTTCCGGCGCTGGCAGGCGGCGGGGCGGCGGTCGGTGCTGCCCGCGCCCCGCTCCGTACGGGTCCCCGCCGGGGTGCGGTCCGAGGAGCTGCCGTCCGCGCGGGTTCTGTGCCCGGACGGCACGCCGTCGCCCGCGCTGCCGGAGGGCGGCGAACGGGCGGGGCGCCGCCGGTTCGGGGCCTGGCAGCGGTCGGGCATGGCCGACTACCAGGACCGGCAGGACGATCTGCCGGGCGACGCCACCTCGCGGCTGTCGCCGTATCTGCACTTCGGGTGTCTGTCGCCGGTGGAGCTGGTGCACAAGGCGTCGGCCCGCCGGGACGCCGGTGCCGAGGCGTTCGTACGCCAGCTGGCCTGGCGGGACTTCCACCATCAGGTGCTGGCGGCCCGTCCCGACGCGGCGCGTGCCGACTACCGCGCGAGGGGCGACCGCTGGCGCTTCGACCGCGCCGAGGTGACGGCCTGGAAGGAGGGCCGTACCGGCTATCCGGTGGTCGACGCGGGGATGCGGCAGCTGCTGCACGAGGGGTGGCTGCACAACCGGGCCCGGATGCTGGTGGCGAGCTTTCTGACCAAGACGCTGTATGTGGACTGGCGGGTGGGCGCGCGGCACTTCCTGGATCTGCTGGTGGACGGCGATATGGCGAACAACCAGCTCAACTGGCAGTGGGTGGCCGGCACCGGCACCGATACCCGGCCCAACCGGGTGCTGAATCCGCTCGTCCAGGCCCGGCGGTTCGATCCCCGGGGTGACTATGTACGGCGCTGGGTGCCGGAGCTCGCGGGTCTCGCGGGCCCGGCGGTGCACCAGCCCTGGAAGCTGTCCGGGCCCGAGCGGGCGGCGTACGACTACCCGGATCCGGTGCTGGACCTGGCGGACGGGCTGGTGCGGTTCAAGCGGGCGCGCGGGCTGGACTGAGCGTGGCACCGGCCGGCCGTGTGTCGTGGGCGGCGTCCGGGACGGGAGATGATGCAGGGCGGACCGACGGAGAGGACGGATACGACATGGGCGGGAGCGGTATGCGCCGCGGGCTGGACCCGACACAGCTGGACCGGGCACTCGGGGCGGCGGGGCCGAGGAAGCCGGCCGCACTGCCGACCTGGGCCCAGATCCGTACCGCGCTGCGCCGTACGCCACTGTCCGTGTGGCACGACGATGTGACGGACTGGGCCGCGAGCCTGACGTACTACTCGGTGCTGGCGCTGCTGCCGTCGCTGATCGTCACGGTGTCGCTGATCGGTCTCGCCGATCCGCCGGCCACCGAACAGCTCATCAACCAGATCAGTTCGATCGCCCCGGCCGACTCGGGCCCGACCGTCCACCGGGCGCTGGCCGGGATGGCGCACCAGCAGACCGCGGCGTGGGTGGTGCTGGGCGGCGCCCTGATCAGTGCGCTGTGGTCCTCGTGCAGCTATCTGGCGGTGTTCCGCCGCGCGCTGCACGCCATGCACCGCACGAAGGACGACCGGCCGCCGTGGCGCAAGGCGCCGCGCATCCTGTGCACGGCGCTGCTGCTGATGGCGCTGCTGATCAGCAGTGCGGTGGCGCTGCTGGTGAGCGGCCCGATCGCGACCGCGCTGGGCCGGGCCGTGGGGCTCGGCGAGGCGGGCGAGGCGACCTGGAACCTGCTGAAGTGGCCGCTGCTGCTGCTCCTGGCCACGGTGCTGGCGATGGTGCTGTTCCGTTCCGGGCCGCCCAGTTCCCGCGGGGTGCGGCGGGCGGCCCCCGGCGGTGTGGTGGCCGTGCTTCTCTGGCTGATCTCCTCCGCCGGATTCGCCCTCTATGCCTCGTACGTCGGCACCTTCAACCGGCTCTACGGCTCGCTCGCCGGCCCGGTGGTGTTCCTGATCTGGCTGTGGTTCTCCCACCTGTCGCTGCTGTCCGGCGCCCAGTTCAATGTGGAGCTGGCCCGCGCCGGGCGAGTGGTGCGGCCCCGCAGCGCCGGCTGAGCGGCTGCGGGGTCAGCGCACTCCGTGGCCCGGCGCGATGTCCTCGATACGGCGGGCGAGACCGAAGTCGAGGTGGGTGACCCGGCCGCCGATGCTGTGGGTGTTCACCGCGACGCCGACCCGGTTGTAGCCCAGGGTGAGATCGGCATGGTGCCCCAACTCCTCCTGGATCTGCGCGATATGGACGACCATGGCGACGGCCGGGACATGCCCGTGGAAGAGATAGTGACGGCGCAGCGAGTCCCCCTCCACGGACCACCCGGGCAGCTCCGCGAGACGCTCCTCGATCTCCTTGTCACTGAGCGGTTCCACCTGAGCATTCATCACGCTCACCTCTCGCCGTGTGGGCCGGCCGCCGAGGAGCCGGCTTCCGATACGTCGCGCGGTTCGGGCAGCCCCCCGCTGCCGCGGCGGCCGCGCCGTTCCCAGCGTGTCACGCCGGGGGCCCTTTCGCGCGGATCGGCGGCACGGCAGACACCTCTCCCGTAGGGGTGGGGCCCGCCGCCCCTGGACACTCCGGCCCTCCCGTAGGGGTCGGCCGGCTCGCCACCTCCCGCCCCTCGGCTACCGTCCCTCCCATGACAACTGCTGCGGCGTCGTCGCCGGAGACGACCACGGGTGTGGGCGCGCTGTTGCGCGAATGGCGCGACCGGCGCCGGATCAGCCAGCTGGAACTGGCGCTGCGCGCCGACTCCTCCGCCCGCCACATCAGCTTCATCGAGACCGGCCGCTCCCGTCCCAGCCAGGAGATGGTGCTCCGGCTCGCCGAACATCTCGACGTCCCCGTACGGGAGCGCAACGCCCTGCTGATCGCGGCGGGCTACGCTCCGACCTTCCCGGAGACCCCGCTGGACGACCCGTCGATGACCGCCCTGCGCGCCGGCATGGAACGGCTGCTGACCGGCTACGAACCGTTCCCCGCGCTGGTGGTCGACGGGACCTACCAGGTCCAGGCGGCGAACCGCGGGATCACCACGCTGCTGGAGGGCGTCGCCCCGGCGCTGCTGGAGCCACCGCTGAACGCCATGCGGATCACCATGCACCCCGAGGGCCTGGCCCCGCGCATCCGCAACTACCGGGAGTGGCGCGGCCACCTTCTCTCCCAGATGGAGCGACAGTTGGCCCTGATGCGCTCCGCTCCCCTGCGCGCGCTCTACGACGAGGTGAGCGCATACCCCCTGCCACCGGGCGGCCGCGAGACGGCAGCCCTCGGTGAGCACGTCCCCTTCGCCCTCCCCATGATGATCGAGCACAAGCACACCGTGCTGTCCTTCGTCTCCACCATCGCCACCTTCAACACCCCCATGGATGTGACGGTCTCCGAACTGGCGGTGGAGACTTTCCTGCCGGCCGATCCGGAGACTGCCGCGTATCTGCGGAAGGCGGGACTATAGGGGGCGGGCGCCACCGGCTGGCTCACACAGCCGGCACCCGGTCCAGGAACCCGAGGACGGACCGGATCCGCCCGTCCTCCCCCAGCCGCACCACATCGAACCCGGCCACCGGCGCCGACCCGTCCGCCAGGTTGACCAGCTCCCACCCGAACCGCGCGATGTCGTGGTGCCCGTCCACCTCGCCCACCTGCCGGAACACATAACCGGGGAACTGCGCATGGGCCCCGGCGATCGCAGCCGCCAGCCCGTCCTGCCCCGCGACATCGGCCAGCGGATCGGTATACGTCACGTCCGCCCCGAACGCCGCCTCCACGGCCTTCCCCAGCGCCCCCTCCTCCCGCTCGTTCCACGCCTCGAAGTACCGCGCAACGGCCGCCGCGTACCGGTCCCCCGCAACGGCGGCCTGCTGCACGACCTGCTCCTGATGCTGCGTCATTTCGAACTCCCCGCTTCTCGCCTGATGTGCCGAGTGCCGACTGAACGGCATCGCGGCCTGACACCGGTTCACGGGCCGGAGTGCGCCGGCCCGTGAACCGATGGCTTCACCTTGCCGGGCGGCGGGGTGGGGGTCGATTACCTACGAGGTAATGAGCGCTCAGCGGTGATAGCGGATGTAGCCGTCGCCGTCGGAGTCCGACCCGCTCTTCGTGTAGGAGTGGACGTCCGAGCGACTGCCGGAGGGCTTGTACAGGTAGATCGTGTCGCGGTCGTTGTTCCACAGGAAGTTGCAGTTGTCGCGGTAGACCACGTTGTACCGGTCGGAATCGGTGCCGTGGCCGCCCCGGAGCTTCACGTAGTCCCCGGGCTCAAGGTAGTGACTGGCGGTGAAGGTGAAGCGGTTTCCGGTGGCGTCCTTGACGACGTACCCCTTGAGGTTGATGGTCGCCGACGACGAGTAGTTCTTGATCGTCAGGTACTCCTGGTGAGTGTTGCCCGAGGAGCAGCTGTTGGAGTCCCGACCGGGCGCGTCGTACTGGACCCCCCGGATCTTCAACGCCGAGTGATACTCCGCGGCTTGAGCCGGCGCGGCGGCGAGAAAGGACAGCGCGCCGGCAAGGACGGCGGCAGCGGCGACAGCAGGACGCTTACGCAAGAGAGATCCCCTCCACAGTCTGATGAACTCGTGTTGCATGTGGAGGACTTGCAACGGGAGGTGATGGTTGCACGCTGAACAACAACGACCGAACACGACCGGAAGGGATCGTTCAGGCCCCGCTCCAGCCCAGGACGGCAGGGACCGGACCGACAGGAGGCGTCAGCCCTCAACGTCGTGGAACGGGCGCGCAGGCCGGGGCCAAAGGGCGGACGTCAGGCCGATATACCCGGCCAGGTCCACTGCGCCGCGCGCCATGTAGTCGAGCCACAAGGAGCCGAGTTCGACGGCATCGGCCACTCCGACAACTCCCCACAAGAAGACGAGCGTGAGCACGCCGGCCACCGCCACGGCGCCCGCATAGCTCGCAAACACTCCACCCCTCCTCCCGAGCCAACTCCCCAGCAGCCCTGACGGGATCTGCACCACCACATGGAAGGCCACACAGCCGAACAGGGCACCCAGTCAGTGAGATCCCCTGATACCTCAGGGGTCAGTATGGGCGGGTCTGTTTGATGCGGTCATGCGGGATCCAGTGATGCGGTCATGCGGGACCAGTGCGCTGCCGCCCGCCGGCCGTAGCGGTGCTGTGCACGGCCGGACCGGCTGGTATCCGTGCAGCTCAGAGGGCATGGCGGGGGTAGCCCCAGGATCCGGTCGGTGGTCGGGGATCCGCCATTCGGGTGACCGTCGGGGACGGGATCGGGAAGGCCCGTCAGGCGGTCGGTGAGGGCTGTGTCTCTCGCTGTCACCACTGCTCACTTGCCGGGCCGCCGCCTCGCTGGTGGTGGACGTTGCACAGAACGGGGGGCGGCCTAGCCTGGGGGGTATTGCCACGCTTGCCCCGGCCCCGTGCCGCTGGGCGGCATCCGGCGGCGACCGCGGCAAACCCGGGTCCGCCCGTGCCGAGCGGGTGGTCGGTGAGCAACACCGACGAGAGGACACGCCATGAGCACCCCGACACCCGACGAAAACGCGCCCCCGAGCGAGGCATCGTCCGCCGAGGGAGCGCGGTCCGCGACGGAGGCGGACACCCAGGCCGCCCTGGTCGAGCTGGCGAACAGCATGGCCCTGCTGCCGCAGGCGCCGCCGGTCGAGGGCGAGGAGCCGCGTCCGGAGGGCGCCGTCTCGCTGCCGGTCATCGAGCAGGACGGCAATCGCTACATCCCCGTCTTCACGACCGAGGACGCGCTGGTGGCGGCCGGGGGAGATCCCGGCGCCGCGCTCAGCATCCCCGTCGTCGAGCTGGCCGCGAACTGGCCGGCGGACGATCTGTGGCTGGCGGTCAACCCGTCCACCGAGGAGGGCCTCGCCCTTCCTCCCGACCTGGTACGGGCACTGCCCGTCTTCAGCCAGGCGGGCGCGGAGGGCGGTGGCGCGGCCGGGCAGCCCGGCGGGCCCCCGGGCGGATAGCGCGGCCGCCGGGGCACGGGCCCGTGGCCGGCACGCCGGGCCCCGGCCCACGCCGGTCGCGTCGGGCCCAGGCCCACACCGGTCGCGTCGGGCCCTGGCCGATACCGCCCCACGCCGGGGCCTGGCGTGGGCCGGGCCGATACTGTCCGCGCCGGGCCCGGGTCGATACCGGCCGGGTGAAGAACGGGCCGATGGCACGCGCGCCACGACCGGCCAGGTAGCAGCCCCGCCAGAGGGCAGCCACACCCCTCTAGGTGGTGCTGGCCCCCGGTCCGGTGCGGGGGTGGACCGGCTGTCGGGGCGGGGGCCGGGTCAGAAGACTCGGCGGTATGACGACGAGGGTGGAATTCTTCCGTTCGGCTGCCGGTCCGGCGGCCCGTTCGGCTGCCGGTCCGGCGGGGGCCCCGGGCAGCGACTTCGCACGGCTGTCGCGGCGCATCGTGGCGGCGGGGCTGTTGCAGCGCCGGCCCGGCTACTACGCGGTGCGGCTCGCGCTGGTGACGCTGGCGTTCGCCGGGGGGTGGGTGGCGTTCTTCGCGCTGGGTGACAGCTGGTGGCAGCTGACCGTGGCCGCGTTCCTGGCTGTGGTGTTCGCGCAGGTCGCGCTGGTCACCCATGATGTGGCGCACCGGCAGGTGTTCCGCGGGCGGCGGCCGAGTGTGATCGGCGGGCTGCTGTTCGGCAACCTCGGGGTGGGGATGTCGTACGGCTGGTGGATGAACAAGCACACCCGGCATCACGCCAACCCCAACCACGAGGAGCTGGACCCGGATGTCGCGCCGGACATCCTGGTGTGGTCACGGGACCAGGCACGGGCCGCCAAGGGGCTGCCCCGCTTCATCGGCCGCTATCAGGCGCAGCTGTTCTTTCCGCTGCTCACACTGGAGGGGTTCAACCTCCGGGTGTCGAGCATCCGGGCGCTGCGGTCCCCCACCATGAAGCACTGGGGCAGCGAGGCAGGGCTGCTGCTGGCGCATATCGTGCTGTATCTCGGCGCGCTGTTCCTGGTGCTGTCGCCCGGTAAGGCGCTCGCCTTTCTGCTCGTCCACCAGGCACTGTTCGGCGTCTATCTGGGATGCACCTTCGCGCCGAATCACAAGGGGATGCCGACGCTGACGGGCGGCGCCCGGCCCGACTTTCTGCGCCGGCAGGTGCTGACCTCGCGGAACATCCGGGGCGGGCCGCTGACCGACGTCCTGCTCGGTGGGCTCAATTACCAGATCGAGCACCATCTCTTCCCCAGCATGCCGACACCGCATCTGCGGCGTGCGCGGACGATCGTGCGGGCGTACTGCGCCGAGATCGGTGTCCCGTACCACGAGACGGGGCTGATCAGGTCGTATGCGGAGGCGCTGCGGCACTTGCGGCGGGCGGGGGAACCGCTTCGTGGTCCGCGGGCGTAGGCGGCGTCGTCGCGGTTTCCGCCTCCTCCCGGCGCGCGGTACGACGGGCCGCCATCCAGGCGTAGACGAGGATGCCGGCGAACAGGAAGAGCACGCCCTGGTAGATCGCGGCGTAGCCGGCGCCGGCGACGAGCCAGAAGGTGAAGCCGAAGGCGGTCAGGGCGAGGGTCAGATCGCGGGCGAAGCGGGCCGGGCGGACCTTGTCGCGGCGGCCGCTGAGCAGGAAGTAGACCTGGGCACCGGCGGCGAGGAGGTAGGGCACGGTCGCCGAGAAGGTGGTGATCAGTACCAGGATCTCGAAGACGCCGCCGGAGCCGAGCAGGTAGTTGATCACCGTGAGGGCGCTGGCCAGCACCCCGGCGGCGACGACGCCGAAGGTCGGCACCCCGCGCCGCTTGGTCAGGAACGGTGCGGGGAACAGCCCGTCCTTGGCCGCGGCGTACGGGGACTGCGCGCTCATCAGGGTCCAGCCGTTGAGCGCGCCGATGATCGAGACGACCGCGGCGAGGGCGACGACGGTACCGCCCCAGTGGCCGCCGAACATCGCGTTCACCGCGTCGGAGAACGGCGCCTGGGACTTCACCAGCTTGTCGTGGGCGACGGTGCCGAAGACGGCGACGGTGCCCAGGAGGTAGACCACCGCGGAGCCGATGGTGCCGAGGACGGTGGCCCGGCCGACGTTCCGCTCCGGGTCGCGGACCTCGCCCGCGCTCATCGCGGCGGACTCCACACCGACGTAGGAGTAGAGCAGGATCGCGGCGGCCGCGGACATCCCGCCGAGCGCGCTGCCGCTGCCCTCGTGGAACGAGCCGAGGTTGGCCGGGTCGAAGAAGAACAGCCCGACGACGGCGATGAAGAGCAGCGGGATGAACTTGAGGACGGTGGAGACCGTCTGGACCAGGCCGATGTAGCGGGTGCCGGCGAAGTTGGCGAGGGCCGGCAGCCAGAGCGCACCGAGGGCGATCGCGAGGTCGGTGGTGTCGGACGGGCGGCCCGGCACGAGCACATGGACATAGCCGACGATGGCGACCGCGAGCGCGGCGTTGCTCACCCAGGTCATGGTCCAGTACGACCAGGCGGAGAGGAATCCGGCGAAGTCGCCGAACGCCTCGCGCGCGTAGACGTAGGGGCCACCGGTGTCCGGGTGGCGCTCGGCCAGCCGTCCGAAGACCAGGGCGAGGGCGACGGCACCGACGGTCAGTACGCCGAAGGCGACGAGGCTGACGGTGCCGAACGGGGCCACCGATGCCGGCAGCAGAAAGATGCCGCCACCGATGATGTTGCCCATCACTAGGCAGGTGGCGGTTCCCAGACCGAAGCGGCGCGTGTGCCGGTCGTCCATGGCGTGGTGGGCCTCTCGTCGTGCGCTGTGCACCCGGGGTTACCGAGCGGGGTTCATCGTCGGCGATCGGTGGCGTCCGCCAAAATCAACGGGATTTGTCCTGCGCCGCGGGGCCCTGGGGTGAAAAACCTTCGGGCGGACGCACCCCGTGCCGGAGTTCGTCCGCGGCGGGCCCGAGGGGCAGTTGGGGCCCCTCGGCCTCCTCCAGCCAGCGGCGCAGCACCCGGTGCACCTGTTCGGCGCCGGTCAGCGGCTCGCCGTCCGGAGCCGGCGGGGTCAGCTCGACCGGCCACAGCAGGAAGGGGTGGCTCTGGGCGCCGCCCAGCCCGCCGTGCGAGCCGATCTGCTCCTCGAAGGCGTGTACCGCGCCGGTCGCCGGGTCGCAGGCGGAGTTGACCATGAGGTCGGCGACATGCGGGAAGCGGTCGGTACGGCGTACCGCGTCGGCCGCGCCCTCGCCGAACGGTGCCAGGGGGTCGGCGCCGATGACGCGGCCGGTGTCGAGATGGTGCTCGGTACCGGCCGGGCCGAGCACCACGGGGCCGTGCACCGCGGAGCGGACCAGCAGAAAGCCGATACCGGGGTGGTTGGCGAGGGTGGCGAGCAGGGCGGGGTGTCTGCGGTCCAGTTCCTCGCGGGTGATCCGGCCGGGCACATCGGGGAACGACACCAGACCGAGATTTCCGGAGGCCAGCACGAGGGGGTGGGACGAGCCCGGCCCGGCCGTCCGCTCCCGGCCCTGCCCCGCCGCCTCCTCGGGCCGGTGCAGTGCGGCCCGCGCCGCCGCCCTGGCCTCGGCTCCGCTCGGCGTACGTCCCGCGCGGCGCGGCACCGGCAGCCCGCATCCGGCGCGGACGAGATCGCCCAGGCTCAGCCCGTAGCGCTCCAGGAACGTCGGGCCGTGGCTCTGACCGTGATCGGAGAGCACCACGATGCGGTACGGGCGCGGTGCGTGCCGGGCGGCCCCGGCGATCAGCGCGAGGGCCCGGTCGAGGCTGCGCAGGACCTGGAGCGCATCCCGGTGGGCGGGTCCGGAGTGGTGGGCCACCTCGTCGTAGGCGACGAGGTCGGCGTAGATGGCGGTGCGGCCGGCGAGCAGGTCACCGATGACGGCCGCGACCACCACATCGCGCTCGACGACCGTGGCGAAGGCCCGGATGACGGGATAGAGGCCGCCGCGCTTGACGCGCGGCAGTTCGCGTCGGAAACGGGTGCGCAGCGACTGGACGATCTCGCGGACGACCTCGGCGACGAAGGAGACGGCGGTACGGGTGGCATTGGCCGGGTCGGAGAAGTAGGCGAAGTAGCCGGCCCGGGAACGGTTGTGTCTGCCGCGCCTGGCCGCCACCGACATCACCAGGGCGACCTGGTCGGCGCCGCCGCTGAAGAGGTTGCCCCGGCTGGCGCCGTCGTAGGCGAGCAGTCCGCCGTCGCCGGTGCGCTCGATGGCGCGGCGCTGGAGTGCGGCGGCGCTGCTGGGCCGGTTGCTGACGATGACGGTGCGGGTGTCCTTCTCGTACCAGCGGAAGGCCGGCAGATCCTCGTTGCTGCCGTGCAGGAGGGCGAGCTGGCTGGCGCCGGTCTGGCTGGACCAGTCGGTGCGCCAGGGGGTGAGGCGGTGACTGTCGCGGGTCCAGCGGGCGAGGGTCGGCATCAGCGGCCGCTCGCCCCGGACGGCCTCGCGCAGCAGGTCGTGGCCGACGCCGTCGAGCTGGAGGAAGACCGTGCCGGGGGTGGCCGGGCCGGCGGCGGGGCGGGCCCGGCGGCCGCGGCGGCCGGCGAGCCGGACCAGTCGGCGGTGGTAGGCCTCGTCGTTGCGTACCGCGAGGAAGGCGGAGGTGGCCGAGGAGGCCGCGGACATCGCGGCCGCCACGATCACCGCGGTCTCCGGTGCGGCCTGTCCGCGCCCCTCGGGGATCAGATCGAGGGCGAGCAGCAGCAGGGAGCCGTTGAGGAAGAAGACCAGCAGTCCGAGGAAGAGGGCCGGCACCAGCAGCAGGGCGCGGACGAGAAGAGGCCACACCAGGGCGCTGAGCAGGCCGAACGCGCCGGCGCCCAGTGCGGCGGTGACGGCGGTGCGGGTGAGGCTGTCACCGCCCGGCGACTGGAGCCGGAAGTCGGGCAGCAGCCCGGCGAGCACGAGCAGGGTGAGGCTGGACACGAGCCAGACCGCGAGCACCCGGAACAGGGCACCGCTGAGCGCTCTCCACCTCGGCATCCGCACGCCGTGCCACCTCACCCTCCGGCCCGCCCGGCTCCACGGGCCTGCCGCCAGCATGGCACCAGGTGCCGGGGGAAGGTCAGTGCCAGAGGTGCGCCCGGCCGGCCGCTCCCCCGTCGGCCGGATTCCGGGCCGGAGGGTGCAAGATCGAGGGGACTGCACACGGGAAGCAGGAGAACCGCACACGGGAAGCGAGACGGCCGCCCGCGGAACGGGCCGGCGTGTCGGGACGGGAGGTGCTCGGTGTCGGTGGAGGTCACCTGGTGGGGGCATGCCACTGTGACGGTCGAGGACTCCGGGGTTCGGGTGCTGACGGATCCGCTGTTCGCGCGGCGGCTGGCGCATCTGCGGCGCCGGCGGGGCGCGCTGCCGCCGGCCGAGGCCGCGCGGGCCGATGTCGTCCTGGTCTCGCATCTGCACGCCGACCATCTGCACCCCGCCTCACTGGCCCGGCTCGCGCCGGGGACCCGGCTGGTGGTGCCGCGCGGGGCGACGGCCGCGGTGCCGGGGCTGCGGCGGGTGGCGGCGGCCCGGGCGCTGCGGGTCACCGAGCTGCGGGCGGGCGAGGAGTGCGCGGCCGGTGCGGTGACGGTCCGTGCGGTGTCCGCCGCGCACGACGGGCGGCGGCTGCCCTACGGACCGCGCCGGGTCCCGGCGCTCGGCTATGTCGTACGGGGCGCGGCCCGGACGTACTTCGCGGGCGACACCGGGCTGTTCGAGGGGATGGCGGCGGAGGTCGGGCCGTGTGAGGTGGCGCTGCTGCCGGTGGGCGGCTGGGGGCCGTTCCTCGGGCACGGGCATCTCGACGCACGGCGGGCGGCGCAGGCGGCGGCGCGGCTGGCGCCGTGCTGCGCGGTCCCGGTGCACTACGGCACGTACTGGCCGATCGGGCTGGATGCCGTCCGGCCGCATGAATTCCACGCACCGGGCCAGGAGTTCGAGCGGCAGCTGGCGCGGCTGGCGCCGGAGGTGACGGTGCACCGGCTCGGGCACGGCGAGTCGGTCCGGCCGAAGGTCGTGTGATGACGCTCGTCGGTGAGCTGGTGCGGAGCGTGCCGCCGGAGTCGACCCAGCAGGTGGTCGGCTATCCGTCGCTGTTCCTGCTGGTGGTGCTCGGGTCGCTGGTGCCCGTGGTGCCGACGGGCGCGCTGGTCAGCTCGGCGGCGGTGGTCGCCTTCCATCACACCGCGCCGTTCGCCCTGCTGATGGTCTTCGTGGTGGCGTCGTCCGCGGCGTTCCTCGGCGATGTGGGTCTCTATTCACTCGGGCGGCGCGGCAGCCACTCCCCCCACGGTTCGCGCTGGCTGGCGCGGCTGCGCGCCCGCGCCGCGCCGGACCGGCTGGCCCGTGCGCAGCACCAGCTGCGGGCGCACGGGGTGCTGGTGCTGGTGCTGTCCCGTCTGGTGCCCGCCGGGCGGATCCCGGTCATGCTGGCGTGTCTGCTCGCGGCGATGCCGCTGCGGCGGTTCGTCCGTGGTGACCTTCCGGCATGTCTGGCATGGGCGGCGACGTATCAGCTCATCGGGCTGCTGAGCGGGTCGCTGTTCCGCAGTGCGTGGCAGGGCGTGGCCATGGCGATCGCGCTGACCGTGCTGCTGGGCGCGGCGCCGACCGTCTGGCGGCGCATCCGGCCGGCCGGTGGCGAGGGCGGGTCGTAGGTCCCGTCGTCCGAAGGCCCGTCCGCGGGCCGCCCGTTCCGCCCGGCGGCGGCGCTCAGCTTTCGGCCAGCACCCGCGAGGCGCCGACGGGCAGGTCCCAGAGGTCCTCGCGGGGGCGGCCGGTGGTGGCCCAGGCGGCGCGGACCCGGTGCAGCGGTTCCAGGGGCGGCTCGCCGGAGAGCAGAAAGGTCGACCAGTGCATCGGGGCCAGGGCGCGGGCGCCCAGGTCCTGACAGGCCTTGACCGCCTCCTCGGGGTCGGTGTGCACCGGCCGCAGCATCCAGCGCGGGTCATACGCGCCGATGGGCAGCAGCGCCAGGTCGATACCGGGGTAGCGGCGGCCGATCTCCTCGAACCAGTGGCCGTAGCCGGTGTCCCCCGCGAAGTGGATCCGCCGCCCGTCGGGCGCGGTCAGCAGCCAGCCGCCCCACAGGGAGCGGCAGGTGTCGGTCAGGGTCCGCTTGCTCCAGTGGTGGGCGGGGACGAAGTCGAAGCGTACGGGGCCGCCGGGGGCGGGCAGTTCGACCGCTTCCCACCAGTCGAGGTCGGTGACCTGGGTGAAGCCGCGCCGGCGGGCCCAGGGCGCCAGTCCGGCGGGGAGCAGCAGCGGGGTGTGCCGCGGCAGCCGCTTGAGGGTCGGGGCGTCGAGGTGGTCGTAGTGGTTGTGGCTGATGACGACGGCGTCGACCGGCGGCAGGTCCTCCCAACGGACGCCCACGGGGGTGACCCGGGCGGGCGTGCCGAGGATCTTGCGGGACCAGACCGGGTCGGTCAGTACGGTCAGCCCGCCGACGCGGATGATCCAGCTGGCGTGCCCGGCCCAGGTGAGGGCGAGGGTGGTGGGGCCGGCGGCCGGCATCGGGCCCGGTGCGAAGGGGAGTTGCTGGATCTCGGGGAGCGTCTCGGGGGGCGGGCGGAGTTTGCCCTCCCGGGCGATCCGGGCCAGGGCACGGACGCCGGGCAGCGGCGCGGTCAGCCGGTCGGTGAAGTCGCGTGGCCAGGTGCGGGGTTCGCCCAGCGGGCGGGGCGGGGCCAACGGGGGCGGGGTGGCGTGCGGGAGGACCGACGCGTCCGCGGTGGCGTGTGGGAGGACCGGCCCCTCTGCGGTGGCCTGACCGGTGGCCGGGCCCGCGGGGTTGCCCGCTCCTCCGGCCGCTCCCCCGGCTGCTCCCCCGGCCCCTCCGCCGCCCGGTCCACCGCCGTCGCCGGGAGCGGCGGGCGGGAGTCGCTCGGTGTCGGAGGGCTGCTCGGCGAGGGAGCGCTCGGTCTGTTCGGTCATCGAGGGGCTCCTTTCGGTGGACGGAACCGGGGCGGAGTGGGAGCGAGGTGGCGGCGCGGGCGGGCGCCGGGCGGCGGCGGTCAGCCGCCCGCGGACGTCGTGAGTCCGGCCAGGGCGCGGGACAAGGCGGTCAACGCCTCGGTGATGTGCGGGAGTTCCAGCGGATCGGGGGCCGCCAGGGCACGCCGTCGCTGCTCCCGGTCGGCGCCCAGCAGCACCTCGGCGCCGAGCCGTACCCGCAGGGCGCCCGGCGCGTCACCGAAACGGTGTCCGCCGCGCGCCGCCCAGGGCGCCAACTTCCGTTCCAGCGCGTGCGATTCCACGATCCCGCGGGCCCCGAGGGGGCGGCGCAACGGTTCGAAGTCGGCGTACAGATGGCTGCCGGAATGCGGCGGACGGCAGACCGCGCCGGCCTCGGAGACGGTGTGGTGGAGCGCCGCGGCGAGTACGCCGTACACCCGGGCGACGGTGGCCGTCCGGGCGCGCACCTCTTCGGGCTCGCCGAGTGCATGGGCGACGGCGCAGCCCAGCGGCCCCGGAAGCGGTGTACGGACTGCGGCGAGCGCGTCCAGCACGGCGGCCTGGAGGGCGGCGCCCCGGTCGGTGCCGGGGAAGCGGGCCAGCGCGGCGGGCCAGGAGTCGGGCACCAGGGTGGCCCGCAGGTCGGTGAGCACCACGACCCCGTCGGGCAGCATCTCGGCGGGGCTGAGCACCACGGTGTCATGCGGATCGTGCAGCAGATCGCGACGGGTCTCGTCGCTGATGACCCACAGCCCTTCGTCCGCCGCCGCCTCACAGACCTCGTGCAGTTGTTCCGGCGCGGGGCAGGTGCCGGTCGGGTCGTCGGCGACGGACAGGACCAGCACGCGGGGGGTGTCGCCGTCCATCCGGGCCCGGCGGACGGTCTCCAGCAGCGCGAACGGGTCGGGCACCCCGCCCGATTCCGCCGGTACGGGGGCGAGGTGCAGCGGCCGGCCGAGCAGCCGGGCGGGGGGTGCGTACGACGCGGAGCAGGGCCGCGGGAGCACCACCGCCCCGCCGGCCGCCGCGTACAGCGCGAGGAGCAGGGCCGGCGCGCCGGGGGCGGCGAGCACCCGGTCGGGGGTGGTGATCAGACCGCGGCGTTCCCAGTAGCCGCAGGCGGCGGTGCGCAGCGGCGCGGCGCCGCCCAGGGGTTCGGCTTCGCTGCGGTCGGCGGCCGCGGAGAGGTGTGCGGCGAGTTCCGGGAGGACCGGCAGGCCCACCGGCGGATCCGGGTCCGGCTCGTGCCGCGGATCCCGGGCGGTCCGCTGCATCCGTACCTCCACTCCACGACTGCGGGTCGATCATGGGCCCATCACATGAAGGGCGGCACGTCCACCTTGGCAGATCCCGGGGGTGGCGACGGGGGGCGACACGTCAGCGGAGGGTGGGACCGCTGCTCAATCCGCCGGGTGTGCCGGCGGCGCCGCGTAGCGATGCACCGTCACCACCTCGCCGCCGCCCCAGTCCTGCCGCTCGGTGCCGCGGCGCAGCCAGCCCAGCCGCTCGTAGAGGGCGATGGCCGCAGTGTCGGTGGTCTTCACCTCCAGTACGGGCCGCAGGCCGCGGGCCGCCGCCTCCGCCTCGACGGCGCGCAGCAGCCTGCCGCCGAGGCCCGCACCGCGTGCGGCGGGTGCGACATAGAGCCGGCTCACCTCGTGGCCGCACAGCACCGCATGACCGGCGACCGTGCCGTCCGCCACGGCGACCCAGGCGGCGGTCAGCCCGTCGGGGGTCAGCCAGCGCGCCGGGTCGTCCGGCCAGTGGTGCGGATAGCCGCTGTGGGTGTGCACCTCGGCCAGGACGGCCACACAGGCGTCGAGGTCGCTGTCATGGCGTCTCCTGATCATCCGGGCATGGAAGCACAGCCCGCCGGGGCCCGGCAGCCGGTGTGCCGCCCGGGGCCGGACGCTCCGCGGCGCCGCGCGCGGGGCCTCCGCTGCGGGATCCTGCCTGTTCCAGGCAGTCTGGGGTACAAGGTGGCGCATGCGATCGCTACTGACCCATCTCGACCGGCGGACCTTCGACCTGATTGCGGCGCGCGAATGGCCGGGCGCGCAGCGGGTGCTGCCCCGGCTGACCCGGAGCGCCAACCATGGGCTGCTGTGGTTCGGCCTCGCGGCCGGTGCGGCCGCGCTGGGGGGCCGGCCGATGCGCCGGGCCGCGCTGCGCGGAGTGGCCTCGCTGGCCGTGGCCTCGGCGACGGTGAACACCCTCGGCAAGCGTTCGGTCCGGCGGCAGCGCCCGCTGCTGGACACGGTGCCGGTGATTCGGCAGCTGCACCGCCAGCCCCTCACCTCGTCCTTCCCTTCCGGGCACGCGGCCTCGGCGGTGGCGTTCGCGACCGGGGTGGCCATGGAGAACAAGTGGTGGGGGCTGGCGCTGGCGCCGGTCGCCGCGTCGGTGGCGTTCTCCCGCGTCTATACGGGCGTGCACTATCCGGGTGATGTGCTGGCGGGGGCCGCGCTGGGGGCCGGCGCCGCGTTCGCAGTGCGCGGTTTCGCACCGACCCGCGCCCAGCTGGCACCGCCCGCCCGGCCGCGTGCGGAGGCGCCCGCGCTGCCGGGCGGCCGCGGACTGGTCGTGGTGGCGAACCAGGGGGCGGGGCAGCGTTCCGGCCCCCGCCCGGACCGGGCCGAGGAGGTGCACGGGGTGCTGCCGCAGGCCGAGGTGACGGTGTGCGGCGAGCCGGACGGGCCGTCGCTGGACAAGGCCCTCGAAGACGCCGCGGAACGGGCCAGAGCGCTGGGTGGTGCGCTGGGCGTGCTCGGCGGGGACGGCACCGTCAACGCCGCGGCGGCGGTCGCGGTACGGCACGGGCTGCCGCTCGCGGTGCTGCCCGGCGGCACGCTGAACCACTTCGCGTACGACCTGGGGATCGAGACCTATGCGGCGGCGGCCCGCGCCGTGGAGACCGGGGAGGCCGTCGCGGTGGATGCGGCGCGCTTCCGGGCCGGGCCGCATCTGGAGGGGCGGCAGTTCCTCAACACCTTCTCGATCGGCGCGTATCCGGAGCTGGTGCGGATCCGCGAGCGGTGGGCGGGCCGGATCGGGGCCTGGCCGGCCGGGGTGCTGGCGGCCTGGGAGGTGCTGCGCACCGCCGAGCCGCTGACCCTGCGGATCAATGGTGAGCGGCGCGCCGTATGGCTGCTGTTCGTCGGCAACTGCCAGTACCGGGGGCTGGGGTTCGCGCCGGTGCGGCGGCACGATCTGGCGGACGGCGTGCTCGATGTACGGGTGGTGCACGGCGGCCGGCTGGCCCGCACCCGGCTACTCCTCGCGGCCCTGTCGGGCACCCCGCGCAGCACCCCGGTGCTCGGTGAGGCGCGGCTTTCCCGGCTGCGGATCAGCGACCTTCCGGCGGGCACCACGCTGGCCTTCGACGGCGAAGTGGCCCACGCGCCGAGCGAGTTGACGATCGACAAGCAGAAGGAGGCGCTGACGGTCTACCGCCTGCTGCCCGAATAATGAGACCCCACTCTCATCATTCGGGATGGCGGCGTACGGTGTGATCACCACGCCGAGGGGCGGCCGCAGCGCGGTGCGGGCGGTCGCCCGGACGGCGACCGGGGGTGCCGCCGCGCGCCGTCCGGTCGCCCTCCGACGCATGCGAAGGAGCCGACCATGCCGCAGGAATCCGCCGTCTACACCCATGGCCACCACGAGTCCGTACTGCGCTCCCACACCTGGCGCACCGCCGCCAACTCGGCCGGCTACCTGCTCGGCGCACTGCGTCCGCACATGCGGATCCTGGACATCGGCTGCGGCCCCGGCACCATCACCGCCGACCTGGCCGCACTGGTGCCGGACGGCCAGGTCACCGGCCTGGAGTACGCCCCGGAGATCCTGGAGCAGGCGCGCGCCACGGCCGCCGGCCGCGGGCTGACGAACGTCCACTTCGCGGTCGGGGATGTCCACGCACTGGACTACCCCGATGACACCTTCTGCGTGGTGCACGCCCATCAAGTCCTCCAGCACGTGGGCGATCCCGTCCAGGCACTGCGCGAGATGCGCCGCGTCACCAAGCCGGGCGGGATCGTCGCCGTCCGCGATTCGGACTACGCGGCCATGACCTGGTACCCGGAGTCCGACGGGATGACCGACTGGCAGCGGCTGTACCAGCGGGTGGCCCGCGCCAACGGGGGCGAGCCGGACGCCGGACGCCGGCTGCACGCCTGGGCACGGCAGGCCGGCTTCACCCCCGACGCGATCACCGCCACGGCCGCCACCTGGCTCTTCCGCACCCCCGCGGAGCGGTCCTGGTGGAGCGAGCTGTGGGCGGACCGCACGGTCAGCTCCTCGTATGCGCAGCTCGCGGTGGCCGGCGGACACGCCACAGCGGCGGAGCTGCAACGGATCGCGCGGGCCTGGCGGTCCTGGGGCGCCGACGAGGACGGCTGGTTCGGCGTCCTGCACGGCGAGATCCTCTGCCGGGTCTGACGGCGGGGCCCGGCCGGCCGGCTCGCCGCCGGGCCGGGTCCGCCCCCCCTCCGCCCCTCCCTCCGACGGCCCAGCCGCACCCCCTCCCCGGCAGATAAATCCTATTAATCCCGATATGGATGGGGCGTGACCCCTCAACGACGCCTGGCCGCGATAGCGGCGCTGACCCTCCTGGCGGTGGGCTGCGGAACCCAGCAGTCCACCGGCCCCACCCGCTCCGCGCCGTCCGCCCCACCCGGCGGCGCCCGGGCCTCCGCCGCGGCCGGCTTCACCCTCCTGGCCACCGGCGACGTACTGCCGCACGGCGAGATCATCCGGCGGTCCGGCGACGACGCGCACGGCAACGGCCATGACTTCCGTGCCATGTTCGCCGGGGTGAAGCCGGTGGTCTCCGGCGCCGACCTGGCGATCTGCCATATGGAGACGATCTACGGCAGGGACGGCGGGCCGTTCACCGGCTACCCCAGCTTCAAGTCCCCGCCCCAGGTCGCCGCCGCCCTCAAGGACGCCGGCTACGACTCCTGCTCCACCGCCTCCAACCACACCCTCGACGACGGGGTCGACGGGGTGCACCGCACCCTCGGCGCCATGGACGCGGTCGGTCTGCGCCATGCCGGCTCGGCCCGCTCCGCCGCCGAGGCCTCCCGGGTCACGCTGCTGCGGGCCGGTCCCGCGAAGGTCGCCCAGCTCTCGTACACCTACGGCACCAACGGCATACCCCTGCCCGGCAAGGCGCCCTGGACGGTCAATCTGATCGACCGCGAGAAGATCCTCACCGACGCCCGCGCGGCCCGCCGGGCCGGTGCGGACGTGGTGGTCGTCAGCATCCACTGGGGCACGGAGTGGCAGCAGCCGCCGGACGAGCAACAGCGCACCCTGGCCCGCGCGCTGACCGCCGCACGCACCGGCGGACGGCCTGACATCGATCTGATCCTGGGCACCCACGCCCATGTCCCGCAGCCCTACGAGAAGGTCAATGGCACCTGGGTCGTCTACGGGATGGGCGACCAGCTCGCGGGCCACATGTTCAACCACAGCGACCAGCCGGACGGCCGCGGCAACCAGAGCTCGATGGCCCGCTTCACCTTCGCCGGTCCCACCACTCCCGGCGGGCGCTGGACGGTCCGCAAGGCGGAGTTCCTCCCCCAACTCACCGATGTGAACGACGGCTTCCACATCGTCAACCTCAATGCGGCGCTGGCCGACCGGCCCGGACGCAGCGACTACGCACGGGCCCGGGACAGCATCCGGGAGATCGTGCTGTCCCGGGGGGCGGCGAAGAGCGGTCTGATCATGGCCAAGTGATCGCGTCCCGGCAGGTCCCCCAACTAGGGTGGCCCGTATGGACATTCTGGGGACCTCATTGCGGGTGTGCGTCGGTGATCTCGATTCCGCGATCGGCGTCTACGAACGCCTGACCGGCGCCGAGGCGATCCGCTTCCAGCGCGGCGGGGTGGCCGTCGCGGCCGTCGGATGCTTCTTCCTGATGAGCGGCCCCGAGGCGGAGTTGTCGGTGCTGCGCAAGATCACGGCAACCCTCGCCGTCAAGGACGTCGATGAAGCGGTGGCCGACCTGAAGGCGGTCGGCGCCGACATCATCGCCGGCCCCCTCCCCACCCCGATCGGCCGCAACCTGGTCGCCCGCCACCCGGACGGTTCGGTCTTCGAGTACGTGGACCGGAGGCAGGACGGGGAGGGGTAGGGCCGGTCGACGGTTCACCTCAGGACACGTCCAGCACGATCTTGCCGCGGGTGCGGCCCGTCATGCTCTGGCGGAAGGCCTCGGCGGCCTCGGACAGGGGGAAGGCGGACGCGACCGGCACGGTCAGCTTGCCGGCGTCGGCGAGGGCGCCGAGGGCGGTCAGGTCGGCGGTGTCCGGGCGGACCCACACCATGTGGCCGCCCTTGACCTTGACCTCGCCGTCGGCGATGGAGGCCACCCGGCCGCGGTCCTTGAGGAGTTCCTGCGAGACGTCGACGACGCCACCGCCTACGAAGTCCACGGCCGCGTCGACGCCTTCGGGGGCGAGCTCCCGGACCCGGGCGGCGAGGCCGTCACCGTATGTGACCGGATCGGCGCCCAGGGACCGCAGGAACTCGTGGTTGCGCTCGCTGGCCGTGCCGATGACGCGGGCTCCCCGGGCGACCGCGATCTGGACGGCGAGGGAGCCGACACCGCCCGCGGCGGCGTGCACCAGCACGGTCTCGCCGGCCGTCACACCGACCCGGTCGAGTGCCTGATAGGCCGTCAGTCCGGCGAGCGGGAGCCCGGCCGCCTGCTGCCAGTTGAGCGACGCCGGCTTGGGTGCCAGGGTCCGGACCGGTGCGGCGACCAGTTCCGCGAAGGTGCCGTGCTGCACCTCGTCCTTGCGGACATAGCCGATGACCTCGTCACCGACCGCGTACTCGGTGGCGTCCGCGCCGACCGCCTCGACCACGCCCGCCACGTCCCACCCGGGGATGAGCGGGAAGTGCCCGTCCATCATCGGGTCCAGATAGCCCGCGAGGATCTTCCAGTCCACCGGATTGACCCCGGCCGCCTTGACCCGGATCAGGAACGAGTCCGGGCCCACCTTCGGATCGGGGTGGTCGGTGTAGGTGAGGACTTCGGGGCCGCCGTAGCTGTTCGCGATGATTGCCTTCATGATCCGCTACAACGCGTGACGGCCGGGGTTCATTCCACGGTCGCGCGGACGGTCACCGGAATGGCGTACGAGGCGTGCGGGGGCCGGGGCGGGACCGGCTCGGTCCAGGTGGTCAGTGCCGGTCGCGGTGGGCGCCGGGGGTGTGGCCGAAGGCCCGGCGGAACACGTCGATGAAGGCGCTGCTGGAGGCCCAGCCGCAGCGGTGTGCCACGACGGTGACGGGGGTGTCCTCGGCCAGCAGGCGCAGGGCGTGGTGCAGGCGCAGCTGGGTGCGCCACTGCGGGAAGCTCATACCGAATTCGGTGCGGCAGAGCCGGGTGAGGGTGCGGTCGCTGACCCCGGCGGTGGCGCCGAGTTGTGCCAGGGTCCGCTGGTCGGCCGGGTCGGCGCGGAGCAGGGCGCACACCGCGACCAGACGCGGATCGGTGGCGGCGGGCACGTGGAGCGGCTGCTCGGGCGAGCGGCGGAGCTCGTCGAGCAGGACGGCCCGCAGGCGGCGGCGTTCGGCGCCGCGGCCGTCGGGCCGCTCGGTGTAGGCGAGGATCAGCTCGCGCAGCAGCGGGCCGACCTTGAGGACCGCGGGCCGGTCCAGGCGCAGCGGGTTGTCCCGCACCGGCAGTCCCACCAGGTGGAGGTCGGTGTCGCCATGGGCGCGGTGCTCGTGAACGGTTCCGGCCGGGATCCAGAGGGCCCGCGTGGCGGGGGCGATCCAGCTGCCCGCCCCGGTGGTGACGGACAGTACGCCACGGCCCGCGTAGACGATCTGGTGCTCGTCATGGCGGTGCGCGTCGACGCCGGTACCGGCGGGCAGCGGCCGCAGGCCGGTGACCAGGCGCGGGGCGTGGCGGTTTTTCGGCATTGCTCGGCAATTTATCGGAAGCGGACGGCCTCCCGCCCGGCCGATCATCGAGGGGCGACGGCAGACCAGGCCACCTTCAGGAGTCCCCATGGGCAACCTCTCGATCCCCCCGCTCACCGAACTGAGGAAGCGCCGGAGTGCGAAATGGCGGACCTTCCCGGACGACGTACTGCCCCTCCCTGTCGCGGAGATGGACTTCCCGCTGGCGGAGCCGGTCGCCGAGGCCCTCCATGAGGCGGTCGACCGGTCGGACACCGGTTATGCGGCGCCGACCCGCGAACTGGCGGAGGCGGTGCGCAACTACGCCCGGCGCAGCTGGGGCTGGCACATCGACGCCGATGGCGTGCGCACCGTCGCCGACGTCGGCATCGGTGTCGTCGAGGTGCTGCGCCGGGTCGTCAGCGCGGGCGACCGGGTGGTGATCAGCCCGCCGGTGTACGAGCCGTTCTCCTGGTGGATACGTGAGGTCGGGGCGCATGTCGTGGAGGCGCCGTTGATCGAGGGTCCAGGAGGATGGCGGCTCGACCCGGACGCCCTGGAACGGGCCTTCGCCGATCACGCCACGGCTTATGTGCTGTGCAATCCGCACAACCCCATGGGCCTGGTGCACCGGCGCGAGGAGCTGGTGGCGCTCGCCGAGCTGGCCGACAGGTACGGCGTCCATGTGCTGTCCGACGAGATCCATGCCCCGCTCGTCCTGCCGGGCGCCGAGTTCGTGCCGTTCCTGTCGGTGTCGGAGGAGGCGAGGCGCTGGGGGTTCTCGTTCCTGTCGGCCAGCAAGGGCTGGAATCTGGCCGGGCTCAAGGCCGCCGTCGTCGTCACCGCCGATCCGGCGCCGAAGCGGTATGTGGACCGGCTGTCGCCACACTCGCTGTACCGCACCGGGCACCTGGGCGTGCTCGCCACGGTGGCCGCGCTCAACGACGGTGGCCCCTGGCTCGCCGATGTCCTGGAGGCGCTCGATCACAACCGGCGGCTGCTGGCGGACCTGTTGGGGAAGCTGCTGCCCGAGGTGAGCTACCGGCAGCCGCAGGCGGGCTTTCTGGCCTGGCTCGACTTCCGCGCGCTCGGCCGGGGCGACGACCCCAGCGCGCATCTCCTCACCGCCGCCCGGGTCGCCCTCAACGCCGGTCACCGTTACGGCCCTTCGGGCAACGGCTTCGCGCGGCTGAACTTCGGCTGCGCACCGGAGACGCTCACCGAGGCTCTCACCCGTATCGCCGCGGTCTCCTGAGATCCGGACGAGCGGGGCGACGGACGCCGCTCCCGGCGGGGAGGCGGCCCGGACGGCCTCAGCCGGGCGGTGCCCCCAGGGCGCGCAGCAGGAACGGCAGGAGTTCGCCGATCGCCGCCTCGCCGGACGTGGGCCCGTCCGTCGCGCCCTGGTACGTCACGTCGGGCGTCAGGAAGAGGCGGCTGACCATGGAGCCGACGACGAGATCGGCCAGTACATGGGCGTTCTCCAGCGGCGGGATGTCGCCGCGGGCGACCGCGCGGCGCACGACCTCGGCGGCCCGGTCGCGGACCGGCTGGACGATCGCGGAGTCCAGGACCCGGGCCAGCGCCTCGTTGTGCGCGGCCTCACCGATCAGGATGTGCAGCAGCCGGCCGCCGGGGCCCTCCAGCGTCTCCGCCTTGTCGCGGAGCAGGACGGCGAGGTCGCCTCGGAGGCTGCCGGTGTCCGGCTGCGGGCCGAGGTCGCTGGCCCAGCTGACGGCGGTGCCCACGACCAGGTCTTCCTTGGAGCGCCAGCGGCGGTAGAGGGTCGCGGTGGACACCCCGGCCCGCTTGGCGACGGCCGCGGTGGTCAGCCCGCCGTAGCCGCTCTCCTGAAGCACCTGGAGGGTGGCCGCCAGCAGCGCCCGGTCGCGTTCGGCGTCCCGCGGCCGGCCGCGGGACGGCTGCCGCTCGGCGGGCGCGGTCTGGTTGCTCTCGGTGCGTTCGGCCACGTCGGGAGTCTACCGGCCTCCATTACGAAACGAAATATTTTCGTTTCGTGTAGCCTCGGCGCCATGGCCTCTCCGACCCACTCCACCGACCTGGACGCCGCCGCAGTCGTCGGCCGGCTCCGCCGCACCTTCACCACCCACCGCACCGCCTCCCCGGAATGGCGCCGCGGCCAGCTGACGGCCCTGCGCACCCTGCTCACCGACCACCGCGACGAGCTCCTCCGGGCCCTCGCCGACGACCTCGGCAAGGGCCCGGAGGAGGCCTATCGCACCGAGATCGGCTTCACCCTGCACGAGATCGACCACACCCTGGACCGGCTCGACGGCTGGCTGGCGCCCCGTCCCGCGGAGCTGCCCGAGCGGCTGCTCCCGGCGACCGCGCACACCGTCCGGGAACCGCTCGGCGTCGTCCTGGTGATCGCCCCCTGGAACTATCCGCTGCAACTGGCGCTCGCCCCGCTCGTCGGCGCGCTGGCCGCAGGCAACTGCGCCGTCGTCAAGCCCAGCGAACTCGCCCCGGCCACCTCGGCCGCGATCGCCCGGCTGCTGCCGCGCTATCTGGACGGCGACGCGGTGGCCGTCGTCGAGGGCGCCGTCCCGGAGACCACCGCCCTGCTGGCCGAGCGCTTCGACCACATCTTCTACACCGGCAACGGCACCGTCGGCCGGATCGTGCTGGCGGCTGCCGCACCGCATCTGACGCCGGTCACCCTGGAGCTGGGCGGCAAGAGCCCGGTCGTCCTCGATCCGGGGACGGATCTGGCCGCGGCGGCCCGGCGGCTGGTGGCCGGCAAGTTCCTCAACGCCGGCCAGACCTGTGTGGCGCCCGACTACGTCCTGGCGATCGGTGACACCGCCCGGGAAATCGAGCCGCATCTCGTCGCGGCGGTGCGCGAGACGTACGGCGACGACCCGGCCGCCGCGGACGAGTACGGACGGATCGTCAACACCCGGCACTTCGACCGGCTTACCGCCCTGCTCGACAGCGGGCGCACGGTCATCGGCGGTGCGCACGACCGCGCCACGCGCTATCTGGCGCCCACCATCCTCGCCGATGTCGACCCCGACGCACCGGTGATGCGGGAGGAGATCTTCGGCCCGGTCCTGCCGATCGTGCCGGTGCCCGACCTGGACGCGGCGATCGCCTTCATCAACGAACGGGACAAGCCGCTGGCGCTCTACGCGTTCACCGCCTCCGAGGACACCAAGCGGCGGCTGCTGGCCGAGACCTCCTCGGGCGCGCTCACCTTCGGGCTGCCGGTCGCCCATCTCACCGCGCCCGGGCTGCCGTTCGGCGGGGTCGGCGAGAGCGGTATGGGGCGCTACCACGGCGAGTACTCGCTGGACACCTTCAGCCACACCAAGGCGGTGCTGGACAAGCCGCTGGCCTGACGGCGGACGGACGGGCGGCCGGTGGCGTGACGGCGGCCGGGCGGACGATGCCGTCCGCCCGGCCCCGGGCGCCGTCCGCGGACTACACCGGCCGCATCCGGTACTCGTAGCGCTCCGGGAGCGGATGCGCGGACCGGGCCGCGGCGCGGACCTCCTCGGTGACCGGGCCGCCGCCCGCGACCAGTTGCTCGGCGATGGCGTACCAGGTGTCGCCGAGCACCTCGTCGCCCTCCCGCAGACCGGCGATCTCGAAGCCGGCCTCGAAGATCCCCCGGGCCGCGGCCGGCTGCCCCTGGGCGAGCAGCACCTGCGCGGTCAGCAGCCGGAAGCGGCCGTCGGCCGGGTCGGCCGGCGGCAGGCCCGCGAGCAGCTGCGCGGCCTCCTCGGTACGGCCGGCCGCGAGCAGCGCGGGCACCGCCTCCCGGGCGAGCGCCGGCAGCACCACCCGCCAGGCCCGTGCGGCCGGGTCCGGTGCCGAGGCCGCCCGCGCCGCTTCGGCACAGGCCTGCGCATACCGGTCGGCGGCGCGGGCCGGCTCACCCGCCGTGGACTCGGCGACCGCCAGGCAGTACAGCGGCAGACAGCCGGCGCCGTGCCCGTGGGCCCGCTCCCAGCTGCGGACGGCCTGGGCGCGGTCGCCGGCCTGCCACTGGGCGAGTCCCAGGTGGTAGTCGATGGACGGGCCGGGCGGTGCGGACTCCAGCAGATCGCGCCAGGCCGGCGCGGTCAGCACCGGTCCGGGTACCGGGCCGCCGGCCGGCAGGTCCCCGGTTCTCAGCAGCGTCAGCCACGGCTCCTGTTCGGCGCCCAGGGTGGCCGGGCCGAAGGGCGTACCGGGCAGGTCCAGTCCCGTGCGGGCCACCTCCAGCGCGCCCCAGCCCGAGCCGGTGGCCAGCGACTCCTTCGGTTCCTGATCGGCGTACGGCAGCCAGGCGGCGTAGGCGGCCTCGACATCCGCCCGGGGCAGGGCGGCCTCCAGCCGGGCCGCGACCTCGGCGCGGGCCGCGCCCCAGTCCGCGCCGTGCACCGCCGCGGGATCGGTGTCCAGCGGCCCGTACGCCTCCAGCCAGCTGAACTCGCCGCCGGCGTCCAGCGGCACATGCTCCAGCTGGGTACGTGCCAGCCCCGCCTGGATCTCGGCGTAGCCGCCGCTGCCCGGTTCGGTGAGCCACCGCTGCCAGCGCCGCCCCGCCCGCCCCGCGCCCCACAGGAAGAGCTTGCGGCCGCGCAGGGTGTCGGTGGAGGTCTGCACCAGACCGCGGCCGTCGGCGTCGAGGGAGGTGACCCAGCGGCGGGCGCCGTCGGGCACGTCGTAGAAGTAGTCGGCGGGGTAGGTGCTGCGCAGCGGGTAACTGCGGTCGGTGCCGTCGGCGTCGGGGACCGGGACCCGGCGCAGGGTCCGTTCGTAGCCGAAGTGCCAGGCCGCGTCGGCGGGGGCCAGGACGCGGGTGCGCTCCCCTTCGGGCACGGCGGTGTTGGACCACCAGTAGACCGGCACGGTGTGGTGGTGCGGATTACGGATGCGCACGCCCACATGGAGGAAGTCGGAGCCCTCGGGCAGCCACAGGTCCACCTGGAAGGGCAGATCGCGCAGCCGCTCCCACTCCCACAGCCGCAGCATCTCCCCGCCGTCCGGCGCCGGAACCCGGGCGGCGTGCAGCGGGGCGCAGGAGAGCGTGGTGTGTCCGGTGGCGCCGATGTTCCACTCGATACCGCCGGAGAACCAGGCGCCGTTGAGGGCGAAGGCCGCGGGCTGCAACACCGGGTTGCGGTAGAGGAGTTCGCGGTCGGTGGGCTTGTGGTGCAGGGAGTACACCCGGCCGCCGAGGCCGGGCAGGACGGTGGCGCGCAGCCGGTCGTTCTCCAGGACCAGCGCGTCGAGGTCGGTGGGGCGGCGGGACCGGCCGTAGCCGTCGCGCAGCGGGGCGGGCAGGAGCGAGCGCAGCGGTGCACAGCCGATCTGCCGCGCCATGTCGGCGGGCAGTCCGGCGTCCTGGGGGACCTCGATGTGGTGCACGTCCTGACCGGCCCGCAGCGCGGGGAGGGGGTTGTCCGGGCCGAGGGGGGCGGCGGGGAGGGTCAGGGTGGTGCGTCGCACACTCGTGGCCACGGCTGCCTCGCAATGCTGGACCGGGCCACCTCGGCTGCGGCGGCCTCCTGTTGACCATGGAACCGTGCGATCGCCGCTCTGCACAGGGTCTCCCGGGGCCGGGCGAGGTCAGGGTTGCGCAAAGACACTCTCAAGGAGCTCGGTGAGCAGCGCCGCGCCGGTCCCTTCGGGGTCGCGGTCCGGGTCGTAGATGGTGACGTTGATGCCGGCGCAGCGCGGCGAGGCGGCCAACGGGCCCAGCAGAGCCAGGAGTTCACCGGTCAGCAGGCCGCCGGGGTCGGGGCTGTCGACGGCCGGCATAACGGACGGGTCGAGGACATCCGCGTCGAGGTGGATCCAGAAGCCGTCGAGGTGCGCGCGCTGGAAGTGGGTGAGGACGTCGCGGGCCACCGCCTCCGGGCCGCGCCGCCGGATCTCCCCGACCGGGGCGTGGCTGATCCCGAGGCCGGTCAACTCCTCCTGGTCCTCGTCCACATCGCGGATGCCGAGGACACATACGTCCTCGTCGCGGACGTACGGCCGCAGCCCGTCGAGGTCCGTCAGGTCCGCCTGTCCTCGCCCGGTGATCTGCGCCAGGCCCTCCCCGGCCGCGGCACCGACCGGGCCGGAGACCGCCGCATTGCCCGGGTGCCGGAAGTCGCCGTGCCCGTCGAGGTAGGCGACGCCGTAGCGCCCCAGCCGGCGCAGTGCGAGCACCGCGCCGAGCAGGATGCTGCAATCCCCGCCCAGCACCACCGGGAAGTCACCGCTGGCCACATGCCCCTCGATACGGGTCGCGAGCCGGCCCGTATAGGCGGCGAGGGCGGCGGCGTTGAAGTCGCCGTCCCCCTCCTTCCAGTCCCCCAGGTCGTAGCGCGGGGGCACCACCACACCGCCCTCCAGCGCACCGAGCCGGCGCAGCAGTCCCTGTTCGCGCAGTGCGCCCGCGAGCTTGTAGCAGCCGGGAACGGTGCCGGGCGCGGGCGGTCGCAGTCCCAGGTTGGAGGGGGCATCGATCAGTACGGTTCGGCGCATGCCGTGATCGTCACACAGCCGCCCCGGAAATGGGGAGGCCCGCGAGGATGCGGCGAAATAGCCTGGCCCTTCGGCTCATTGACGCAGGCAGAAACGGAAAGGGGCACCCATGGCGACCCAGCACACCTACCGAGTCATCGTCCGCGGCAAGTGGGACGGTCTGACGGCCGAGTCCCGGACGAAGCTGCTGACCGAGGTGGACGCGCACGGGCTGGACCGGTTCACGTTCACACCGGAGGGCTCGCTGGCGTACGACACCCCGCTGCACTCCTTCAGCTACCGCTTCGTCATCGTCTCGGACGCGGCGGACGGCGAGGAGATGGCGGCCGCGCTCGCCGAGGACAAGGCGGAGACCGCGCTACGGGCCGCCGGGCTGGGCTACCGCGACCTGCGGTCCTCGGCCACCGACATGGACACCATGAAGATCAACCGCAAGTCCCGCTAGCCGGGGCCCTGTCGGACGGCTGCGCGGCGGCGTCCGGTTCGTTGAAGCGCAGCCGGTTCCCGAAGGGATCGGTCAGCGTGAGCGAGGTACCGATCTCGTCCTGCTCCAGACCGGGCCGCAGATACGGATAGTTCTTCCCGGCGAGCTCGGCGTGCAGGGCGCGCACCCCGCTCAGCTCGGTGTAGAGCGTGGAGCCGGGCGTCGCGTCGCCGTGGTGCTCCGACAGGTGCAGCACGAGGCCACCGCGGGAGACCTGCGTGTAGAGCGGCATACCGGGAGCGAAGCGGTGCTCCCAGTCGACCGTGCAGCCGAGGTAGTCGACATAGAACTCATGGGCCTTGGTGACGTCGAAGATCCGGAAGACCGGCACGCTGCGTCGGAAGTCGATGGTCATGAGGGACATCGCAGCACACCGCACTGACATCGGCTCACCCCGCACGCCCGTCGCCTCATCCCGCCCGCCCGGAGACCATCTCGGCGGTGATCGCCCAGCGCTCGTGGTCGCGCCAGGCGCCGTCGATGAAGAGGAAGTCCGGGGAGAACCCCTCCAGCCGGAAGCCCGCCCGCTTGACCAGGGCGATCGACTGCTCGTTGGCCGGCTGGATGTTGGCCTCCAGCCGGTGCAGCCCCAGCTGTGTGAAGGCGTGGTGGATCACCAGCCGCAGGCCCTCGGTCATCAGCCCGCGGCCGGCGGCGTGCGCAAAGACGCCGTAGCCGATCGCGCCACAGCGGAACGCGCCGTGCACGATGTTGTTGATCGTGAGGTAACCGGCGATCCGGCCGTCGGCCGGCTCACAGATCAAGAACCCCTCGCGCTGCGGCTCCTGGAGCCGCAGCAGATAGCCGTCGTACGCGGCGTCCGTGGTGGGCGGGAAGAGCCAGGGGCGGTGCAGTTCCGCGCTCTCCCGCGCGAGCGCGGTGAACTCTGCCCGGTCGGCGGCGGTGAAGTGCCGGATACCCACCCGCGGGCCGCGCGCGAGGTAGCGGTCGTTGCTCGTCATCGGCAGATCGTACGAAGGGCGGCAGCGGCAGGCCAGCCGGCCGGGCGGCGCGCCAGGGCCGTTCCGGCCGTCAGCCGCCCTCCCGCCACACCGGCGCGTCCGTCCCGCACGGACCGGGCGGGGTGGTCCAGGTGGCCGGTGCGTCACCCCCGGGCCGCCGCCCGCTCCCCCGCGGTCGGTGCGGCGAGCGCCAGTCGACGGTGGATGCGGCGCAGCATCAGACGGGCCATGAAGGGGTGGACCCGGCGTACGACGGCGAAGTAGAGGCGGCCGGCGGTGCGGTGGAGGCGGACGACCGTACCGAGTGTGACCCGGCCGTCGGCGACCAGGATCGAGGCCCGGAAGTCCAGGTGCCGGGCGTCCTCGCCGAGCAGGATCTCCGTGTCCGCGCGCCCGACGACCGGGAAGGAGGCGCCGCGCAGGACGCCCTCCCACGCCTCCGGTTCCTGCGGCATACCGGGCAGCAGATCCATCTGCCAGGCGTCCTGGAAGTCGGTACGCGGGAAGGCCCGGTGCGCCAGCCGGGCCGCGGCGGGGAGCTCGACGGCCCGGGGCCGGTCCCAGAGCAGCCGGTTGAACAGGCGCACCCGCGGGGACCGGCGGACCGGGGCCGCCACCCGGCCGGTGGCGACCCGTTCGATGTTGTCGAAGATCTCCTCCACGACGGTGCCGTGCACGGCCCGGAGCGCCAGTGCCCAGACCACCGCCCCGGCCGGCCGGAGCCGGCTGTGCAGGATGTGCTCCACCCGGCAGCTGTCGGGCCCCAGGGGCCGGACGGTGATCTCGTGCCACCCGTCCTCGCCGCCGGTGAAGTCGAAGCGGATACGGCGGCCGGGTTCGTACGCCGTGACGCGATAGCGGATGAAGCCGTGCCCGCCGTCGGCGCCGACACCCAGGGGGCGGTCGAAGCGCATCGGCGGCCAGACCGGTGTGGGGAAGAGCGGGTCGTCCGCGCCGCCGAGCCGGTCGAGCAGCGCCCCGACGGCACCGGCCGGGGCGTGGACGGTGCGGGCATGAACATCGCGGACGGTACGCACGAGGCACCTCCATACGGTGGCGTATGTTTGACCGTACGGTACCGTATGGATATGGCGCAGCAGCGAGCGAAGGCCCCCCGCGGCAGCAGTGCACGACCCCGGCTGACCGCCCGGGACTGGGCCGATGCCGCCCTGGCGGCCATGGGCGAAGGCGGCCTCGCCGCGGTGGCCGTGGAGCCGCTGGCCGCCCGGCTGGGCACCACCAAGGGCAGCTTCTACTGGCACTTCAGCAACCGGGACGCGCTGATCGAGGCCGCGCTGGAGCGCTGGGAAGAGGCCGGCACCGAGGCCGTGATCACCGAGGTGGAGGCCGAGCCCGACCCCGGCAGACGACTGCGCCGGCTGCTCGCGCTGGCCACCTCCCGGGCCGCCACGGACCCACTGGAGGTCTCCCTGCTGGCGAACGCGACGGACCCACGGGTGGCCGCCGCGCTCGCCCGGGTCACCGACCGGCGCATCGGCTATCTCGCCGCACTCTTCGCCGCGCTGGGCTTCCCCGAGGGCGAGGCGCGGCACCGCGGCCTGCTGGCGTACACCGCCTACCTCGGCCACACCCAGCTCGGGCACGCCGTCCCGCAGAGCCTGCCGGCCGAGGCGGCACGGGACCGCTATCTGGATGGCGTGATCGACACCCTCGTACGGCCGCGGGACGGAGTCGATGAAGCCCAACATGTCGCAATCTGAGCGAAGTTGGCCGAACTGCGCGTAGACATGCCCAGTATCCGAGGCATGAGGTGAGATCGGCGCGGCGAACACGGCGCGCCACAGCGTTGCCATCTCACACACGAGCAACTTGAGCCACTCAAGACTCGTACGGGAGGAATTTCGTGACCGAAGCCATCCCCTACTTTCAGAACCGCACCTGTCCGTACCACCCGCCCGCCGCATACCGACCACTGCGCGAGGCCGGCCCGCTGACCCAGGTCACGCTCTACGGCGGCCGCAAGGTGTGGGCGGTCACCGGCCACACCGAGGCACGGGCGCTGCTGACCGACCAGCGACTCTCCGCCGACCGGCAGAACCCGGCCTTCCCGATCCCGTTCGAACGCTTCGCCGCCATCCGCCGCGTCCGGGCCCCGCTGATCGGGGTCGACGATCCGGAGCACAACACCCAGCGCCGGATGCTGATCCCCAGCTTCAGCCTCAAGCGGACCGCCGCACTGCGGCCGCAGATCCAGCAGATCGTCGACGGACTGCTCGACCGGATGCTGGAGCAGGGCCCGCCCGCCGAGCTGGTCTCCGCGTTCGCCCTGCCGGTCCCCTCGATGGTGATCTGCGCACTGCTCGGAGTCCCGTACGCCGACCATGAGTTCTTCGAGGAGGAGTCCCGCCGGATCCTGCGCGGACGGTCGGCCGCGGAGGCGGAGGACGCCCGGCTGAAGCTGGAGGAGTACTTCACCGGGCTGATCGCCGCCAAGGAGAAGAACCCGGGCGACGGGCTGCTGGACGAGCTGATCGAGGACCGGCTGCGGACCGGCGCGCTCCCCCGCGACGAGCTGGTCCAGATCGCCATGATCCTGCTGGTGGCCGGTCATGAGACCACCGCCAACATGATCTCGCTCGCCACCTTCACCCTGTTGGAGCACCCCGAGCAGCTGGCGCAGCTCAAGGCCGAAGAGGGCCTGATGCCGGCCGCCATCGAGGAGTTGCTGCGGTTCCTGTCCATCGCGGACGGCCTGCTGCGGGTGGCGACGGAGGACATCGAGATCGGCGGACAGGTCATCCGCGCCGACGACGGGGTCCTGTTCCCCGCCTCGCTGATCAACCGGGACGAGGCCACCTACCCGTCACCGGACGAGCTGGACCTCGGCCGTTCGGCCCGCCATCACGTGGCCTTCGGCTTCGGGATCCACCAGTGCCTGGGGCAGAACCTCGCCCGCGCGGAGATGGAGATCGCGCTGCGCTCGCTGTTCACCAGGATCCCGCAGCTGCGGCTCGCCGTACCGGCCGCCGAGATTCCGTTCAAGGCCGGTGACACCCTGCAAGGAATGATCGAACTGCCGCTGGCCTGGTAGCAGCCAGGACGGCAGACCAGAGAAAGGGGTCCGGAATGCGGATCGCGATCGACACCGACCGCTGTATCGGCGCCGGCCAGTGTGCCCTGACCGCGCCGGGGGTCTTCACCCAGGACGACGACGGTTTCAGTGCACTGCTGCCCGGCCGTGAGGACGGCGCGGGCGACCCGCTGGCACGGGAAGCCGCCCGCGCCTGCCCCGTGCAGGCCATCACGGTCATGGACGACCGGTAGCACCCCGCGGACGACCCGGCTGACGCGCGCGGCCCCGGCCCACACCCGCGCCCGAGCCGTCCGCCCCTCCACTTGTCCCTACGGCATCCACCCCATCCGCTACCGCAACACCCCTTGGGTGACGGGCAGTTCGAGGACCCCGGTGTCCCCGGGCGTACTGGTGACCGTCACCGGCTTCACGCCGCGATTGCCCACATAGGCGTCGTCGCTCGCGGCGATCACGAAGCGCAGTCGGTGCCCCGGCTCGTAGCGGTGCACGATGCCCGGCAGTTCCACGGTGAACCGCCGGGTCACATCGGGCACCCGGGCCGGGGCCACCAACCGGTGCACCAGCGTCTTCCTGCCGTCCGGCGCGACATCGTAGAGCTTGGCGAACAGCACCAGTTTGTCGGCCGCGTCCGCGGACCGCTGGGCCCGCTCGGCCTGCGGCGAGGTGACCTTCAGCGTCACCCTGGGCGCGCCCACCACGTCCACCGGCCCGCCCGACACCGGCTGTGAGGTCCAGTCGAGGTAGCTGCCCCTGGCGTCATACGGCGCCACGTCCGGCAGCCCCAGCAGCCCGGCCAGCGAACTCTCCGAGTGGCTGGTGGCCATCCGCAGATTGCGGTACGCCCGGCTGCCGCGCGTCACCTCACTGCGGTGGCCGACGAGCTTGCCGTCCCCGGAGAGATACAGCCGCCGGGTGCCGCCCGCAGGGAAGGCGGGCGAGGTGGCGTAGGCGGAACCGGCGGTCACCCAGTCCCGGTGATACGCGAAGGCCGGGCCGGTGCCGGTCGCCGTCCGGCGCCGCAGATAGCGGTCGAACCACGCCAGGACCCGCCGGCCCACGTAACTGGTGTCCAGGTTGCCCTGCGCCAGGTTGAGTTCACCCTGCACCGGCTTCTTCATCCCGCCGCTGTGGCCCCATGCCTGCCAGATCATCTTGACCGGGGTGCCCTGCGCGGCAAGCGTCCGGTAGGTGGCGGTGGCCTCGTTGAGGTTGAACAGGCTGTCGTTCTGGCCCTGCACCAGCAGCGTCGGCGCCTGCACCGACGGCAGATACGAGACCGGGGAGACGCTGCGCGCATAGCGGAGCACGGCGTCGGTCTTCTGCGCCGGGTACTTATCGGAGTCCAGCAGCCGCTTGGTCTCACAGGCCCGCGCGACGAAGTGCAGACAGCCGGAGCCGCCGGTGCGCGACGGGTCGAGCTGCGGATGCAGCAGCCCCTGCGCCTCGCCGATCAGGAAGAACCCGTTCGTCCACTGCCACTTGTAGGCACCGGGCAGCGGGCCGGTGACCCCGTGGGTACGCCCGGCGTTGTTCGGATCCAGGGAGTAGGAGAGGTCGTTCCAGGTGATGAGCGGGACCAGTGCGTCGACCCGGTGGTCGACGGCGGCGGTGGCCAGCTGGATCGCGCCCCCGTAGGAGCCACCGATCATGCCGACCCGCGGATCGCGTACGCCGTCCTTGGCGATGTAGTCGAGACGTGTCCCGTCGTCGGCCGTACGGGCGCCGGCCAGCAGGTCGACCAGCCCGCTCGCCGCCCGGCCGTCGATTCCGGGGTCGTCGAGGGAGATCGGGCAACCGGTCTTGCCGAAGCCGAGCCCGGAGTAGGCCAGCGCCACATAGCCGCGGGCGGCGAGGGCCTTGGCGAGGCCGTCGGTCGAGCCGTCCTTCTTGCTGCCGCCGAAGCCGTTGGTGGTCAGCACGGCGGGTGCCGGGTGGGCGGCGTCGACTCCGGCGGGGCGGTAGACATCCGCGTCCACGGTGCAGCGGCGTTCCCCGCCCTGGACGGTGACCTTCAGCGCGGTGACGGTGTACGGGTCGGCGGCGGCCACCGCGGGGGCGGTCAGGAAGAGCGGCGCGGCGAGGGCGGAGCCGGCCAGCAGGGCGAGGGACCTGCGGAGCACGGGGCGGGACACGGCTCGGGACACGCTGGGCACGAGGACCTCCACACAGGTCGTACCAACCAGTCGGTAGCGGCGCGCTCATGCTGTGACACGGGTAACGGCATGTCAACGCTCCGCACACACGTCGTGGTTAGGACGTGCGTTCAGTGCCGTCTTCGGGCGAGAGGAGTCGTGGCGACCCCATGAGGCCCTGGACGGTGGAGGGGTGAGCGGCCATCAAACCGGTGGTGCGCTCACGCCGTTGCCGGCACCTCGAAGGTCAGCGTGCCGGCCGTCGCGTCCAGCTCGGCGGGGACGCCCAGCGGCACGGTCAGTGCGGAATCGCCGTGTCCGAAGCCGAACTCCTCGACCACCGGCACCCCGAGCCCGGCCAGCCGGTCCACCAGCACCTCCCGCACCTGCTCGTAGGGCCCGCAGCGGGCCCAGGAGCCGAGGACGACTCCGGCGACCCCCTCCAGCCAGCCGGCCCGCAGGAGTTGGGTGAGCGCCCGGTCGATGCGGTACGGCGGTTCCCCGACGTCCTCCAGTAGGAGCAGCCCGCCCGCCGCGCCCTGCCGGGCCCGCGGGGTGCCCAGCTCGGCGGCGAGCAGGGCCAGACAGCCGCCGAGGGTGACCCCGCGGGCCCGGCCCGGCACCAGCGGCCGGGCGGACGGCGGGGCCAGGGTGCGGACGGTCTCCGGCGCGAACAGCGTGCGCCGCAGATGTTCCCGGGTGGCGTCGTCCTTGAGGAAGACCTCACCCGCGACGGCCGGTCCGTGCAGCGTGGACACCCCGGCACGCACCGCGAACGCCTCGTGCAGCACCGTCACATCGCTGAAGCCGATCAGCGGTTTGGGGGCCGCGGCACGGAGCGCGTCCCAGTCCAGCAGGTCGACCATCCGCTGGGCGCCGTAGCCACCGCGCGCCGCGAACACCGCCTTCACGGACGGATCGCACCACGCGTCCTGGAGATCGCGGGCCCGCTCCCCGTCGGACGCGGCGAGATGGCCCAGCGTGGGGTGGGTGCCGCGGGCATGGGGCGCGGCGACCGGGTCGAGATCCCAGCCGCGGAGCACATCCAGTCCGCGGTCCAGCCGCTCCGCCACGAGCGGGCCGCTGGGCGCCACCACCGCCACCCGGTCGCCGGACCGCAGCCGCGGGGGCCTGACCGGCCCCGGCCCCGTCATCCGCGCAGCTCCAGCGTCGGGACATCGCCGCGGGTGATGCCGAAGGTCTGGAGGTAGAGGGAGAGTTCGGCCTCCACGGCGCGCACGATGGTCTCCGCACGGCGGAAGCCGTGGCCCTCGCCGGGGAACGACAGATAGGCGTGCCGTATGCCGCGCCCGGCGACCGCCGCGAGGAACCGGTCGCACTGCGTGGGCGGGCAGATCACATCGTCCAGGCCCTGGAGCAGCAGGAACGGCGCGGTGATCCGGTCCGCGCGGTGCAGCGGCGAGCGTTCGCGATAGCGGTCGGGCACCTCGGCGAGCGGTCCGACCAGCGAGTCCAGATACCGCGATTCAAAGTCATGGGTCTCGCCGGTGGCCCAGCCGGTCAGGTCCAGGATCGGATAGCTGATGGTGCCGCAGGCGTAGAGGTCGGTGGCGGTCAGGGAGGCGGCGGCGGTCCAGCCGCCGGCGCTGCCGCCGCGGATGGCGAGCCGGGCGCGGTCGGCGGTGCCCTCATCGGCCAGTGCGCGGGCGACGGCGGCACAGTCCTCGACGTCCACCACTCCCCACTGGCCGCGCAACCGCTCGCGGTACTCCCGGCCATAGCCCGTCGAGCCGCCGTAATTGACCTCGGCGACGCCGATGCCCCGGGTGGTGAAGTAGGCGATCTCCAGGTCGAGGACCAGCGGTGCCCGGCCGGTGGGGCCGCCGTGCGCCCACACCACGAAGGGCGGCAGCTCCCCGTCGGGGGCGCGGTGGTCGGGGTTGTGCGGCGGGTAGATGTGGGCGTGGATGTCCCGTCCGCCGGGGCCGGTGAAGGTGCGGCTCAGCGGCCGGGGATAGTAGGCCGGGTCCAGGACATCGGCGTGCCGGCAGGCCAGTACCCGGGCGCGTCCGGTGCAGGTGTCCAGCTCGACGATCTCGTACGAGCTGTGCGGGCCGGCGGCGATGCCGACGACGCGGCTGCCGTGCACGGCGAGGCTGGGCGCCCATTCGGTCCACGGCCCCGCGGCATCGACCAGTTCTCCGCTCACCGGGTCGAGGATGCCCAGGGAGGTGGCGCCCCGGCCGTGGATCACCGCGAGGGTGCCGTTGTCCAGGGGCAGGAACCAGCGCTGGCCGACGGTCCACAGCGGCCCGCCGAACTCCTCCTGCCGGGACGGGCACAGACCGCGGCTCGTCGCGTCGCCGTCGGGGTCGAGGCGCTGGAGCTCCCACCAGCCGCTGACGTCCGAGACGAACAGCAGTGAGCCGTCGGCCGCCCACTCGATCTGGGCGACGGACTCACCGGCCGCACCGCCGTGCGGCGCGTCCGCGCCGAGGTCGCCGGCGAGCGGCCGGATGTCCTCGAACTCGCCCTTCCCGGTGACCCTGGCGACCATCGCCAGGGTGCCCTCCCAGGGCATACGGGGATGGTCCCAGGCGAGCCAGGCCACCTTCCGCCCGTCCGGGGAGAGCCGCGGACCGGTCACGAAGCGATGTTGACCGTCGCTCAACTCTCTTACGGACGAGCGGTGTTCGGCGGCGGAGCCATCGAGCGGCACGGCCGCGATCACCCGGCGCACATCGGTCGGCCGGTCGCCCGTGAACTCCTCCAGGACGCACCAGACCTCACCGAGCTCGGGGCGCAGCACCGGATCGGCCCAGCGCAGCCCGTCACCGGTGCCGGAGTGCGGGGTGAGCGGGCGCGGGGCCTGGTCACTGTCCGGTGCGTAGGCGTACAGCCGCTGGTCGGCGAAGTTGCTGAAGACGACCAGCGGCCCGCGCTCGGTGACGGCACCGGCCCAGGGCTGACCGCCGTACTCCAGCACCCGGCTGCGGACGTTCCAGGGCGCGGGAAGCACCGACTCCTCGGTGCCGTCCGGCCGCCGGCGGACCAGCGCCCGCCGGCCGCCCTCGCCGGGCCGCGGCTCCGTCCACCACACCTCGTCGCCGACCACCCCGACAAAGGCCGGCCGGCCGTCGTGCGCGGCGACCATCCGGGCATCTATCGGGGACGTCCAGCCGCCGTACGGAGCCGTGGTCACCATGCTGTCGTTCCTCTCCACCACCGGTCGGGCAACGCGTCGGCCGGTCAGACCGCGCGCAGGAAATGATCGAGCACCCGGACCCCGAAATGCAGCCCCTCGACCGGCACACATTCGTCCACACCGTGGAAGAGCGCCTGGTAGTCGAAGCCCTCGGGCAGCTTCAGCGGGGAGAAGCCATAGCCGGTGATGCCCAGCCGGGAGAACTGCTTGGCGTCGGTTCCGCCGGACATGCAGTACGGCACGACCTGGCCGTCCGGGTCGAAGCGCTCGATCGCGGCCCGCATCGCGGCGAACGTCGGGGAGTCGACCGGGGCCTCCAGCGCGATCTCGCGATGGTGGTACTCCCAGCTCACCTCGGGGCCCGTGAGCTCATCCATGGTCGTACGGAACTCCGCCTCGCCGCCGGGGACCACCCGGCCGTCGATATGGGCGACGGCGGTCCCCGGAATCACATTGACCTTGTAACCGGCCGCCAGCATCGTCGGATTGGCGCTGTTGCGCACCGTCGGCTCGACCAGCCTGGCGGCCGTGCCGAGCCTGCTCAGCAGCGCATCGACGTCGAAGTCCGGCGCGTCGACATCGGTGTCGACGCCGTACAGCGCGGCGAGTTCACGGAGCGCGGCCCGCACCGTCGGGGTGAGCCGGACCGGCCAGTCGTGCGCGCCGATCCGGGCCACGGCCGCGGCGAGCCGGCTGACGGCGTTGTCGCGGTTGACCTTCGAGCCGTGCCCGGCCCGCCCCCGGGCGGTCAGCTTCAGCCAGGCCGTCCCGCGCTCCCCCGCCGCGACCGGGTACAACTGCCTCCCGTTGCCGGCGTGGAAGGTGAAGGCCCCGGACTCGCTGATGCCTTCGGTGCAACCCTCGAAGAGCTCTGGGTGCCGGTCGGCCAGGAAGCCGGAGCCGTCCTCGGCGCTGGCCTCTTCGTCGGCCGTGAAGGCGAGCACGATGTCCCGCCGCGGCCGCACCCCGCTGCGGGCCCACTGGCGGACCGTGGCGAGCACCATCGCGTCCATGTTCTTCATGTCGATGGCGCCGCGGCCCCAGACCACACCGTCGCGGATCTCCCCGGAGAAGGGGTGCACAGTCCACTCAGCGGGCTCGGCGGGCACCACGTCGAGATGGCCGTGCACCAACAGGGCATCGGCGGAGGGGTCGGTGCCCTCGATGCGGGCGACCACGTTCGTACGGCCCTTGCTGCGCTCCAGCAGCGTGGGCGCCAGTCCGGCCCCGGTCAGCCGCTCGGCGACGTACTCGGCGGCCGGGCGCTCCTGACAGGCGCCGTCACCGGCGTTGCTGGTGTCGATCCGGATCAGCTCGGAGGTGAACCGCACCACCTCGTCGAGCGCCTGCCGGTCCACGCCGGGGACCTGCCCGGCCCCGGGCTGCCCGGCGAACTCCACCTCAGCCATATTGCTCCTCCACGGCGGACGACACGACGGTGGTCACCGCCTTGAAGCACCGGATGGCCTCGTACATGTTCTGGCTGGTGTACGCGATGCGGCGCTCCCCGCATCGTTCCACGCCCGGCACGCAGGTGGCCGCGCCCACCAGGTGTTCGGCGTCGAATTCCAGCTCGAAGCGGAACGGCCCGCGCCGGGACGGTTCATGACGCACCGCCAGGGCTGCTCCCTTGTGAGCGGCGGCCCGGATCTCGGCCGCGGTACGGGCCGGCGGCCGGCAGACCGCTGCATAGCGCGACACATAGTCCTTGACCGCCACACCGGGCGCCTGCGGGGCGTAGCCGAGGGCGTCCTGGCAGGTGCGGTCGTCGCCGGTGACCAGCACCACGGGGACCCCGTACTCGGCCACCACCAGGGAGTTCAGATAGCCCTCGCTCGCGCGGGTGCCGTCGACCCAGACGCCGGTGAGGGTGTTGGCGAGGTAGGTGTGCGCGAGGACGCCTTCGGTGCCCGCGCCGGTGTGGTAGCCGACGAAGGCGATCCCGTCGACGTCTCCGTGCTGCACCCCCTCGACCATGCTGAGCGATTTGTGCCGCCCGGTGAGCATCTGCGCGCGCTCGTCGAGCTGTTCCAGCAGCAGATTGCGCATCGTCCAGTGGGCCTCGTTGACCAGCACCTCATCGGCCCCGCCGTCGAAGAATCCGGCGATCGCCGCGTTCACGTCGGACGTGAACATATGGCGGCAGCGCTCCCACTGGGGTGTTCCCGGCAGCACATCGGCCGGCCAGGTCACGCCCGTGGCGCCCTCCATGTCCGCGGAGATGAGGATCTTCACTTGCACCAGTCCCGTCGCAGCTAGGGGGCGGTACGCACGACACCCGACGTCGCCCGGATCCACAGTTTCGGCGATCCCGGACGGCTTGCCCAGCCTAACCAGGGCCTTCGGTCTGACGCCCCGTCCAGCACCTTCCAGGACGGCCCTGTTGTGGCCAACCGCACGTTTTCTTCATCTCAGCACCACGATTCCTTCCAAGCGGAAGCTGGGGGTACGCTCGTCTCCCACCGCATCTCGCACAGTTTCTGTCGCAAAGCGGAAGGACTTCCGACGGAATCCGTAAGGACTTCTGAACGAGTTCTGTCAGCTGCCGACGGCACATGCCAGGTGAGGTACAACAGGCCGGACCAGCTTCCCACGCAAGGAAACAGAGGCAAGAATGGTGAGCGAGGCACTCAATGGCGTCCGTTTACCGCACTGCGGTGACACGCGAGCCGACAGCGAAGGCCAACTCGCGATCTTGACCGAACTGATCGCGCAGGCCCTTTGCGATCGCAACCCGAGCTTCAAGGAAGTCATCGAACGGGGCGGTCACCAGCAGGTGGCCCGGCTGATCGAGGACGTGTTGCGGTCCGGCCGTCCGCTGCCCGAGAAGGTGCGCGCGGTCATGCTGCGCACCGACACCGACATCCATCTGGTGGCGTCCGCGCTGGGCGACTGCCTCGTCAGCGCACCGGACGAACCGCCGGGTCTGCTGATCCCCGCGTCGCTGGCCGACGGCAAGAGCGGCCGGGCCAGGCTGAAGGGCGTCCTGCGCCATCGCGCCGCGGTGGTCGGCCATGCGGTGCCGCCTGCGGAGGCCGCCTCCTCGGTACGCGCCGCGACCCGGCTGCTGGACCTGGCGTCCGCGCACGACGGACCGGAGGCCGGAGTGGTGTTCGTCGACGACCACCTCTCCTCGCTCGTCCTCCTCCAGGACGAGTCGCTGGCCCACACCCTGATCGCCCGCCGTCTGCGCCCGCTCGCGGGGCTCACGCCGGAGCGGTGCGAGCGCCTGGAGGCCACCCTGCTCGCCTGGCTCGGCGGCATGGGCGCTCCGGAGGTGGCCAAGGCACTCAGCATCCACCCCCAGACGGTCCGCTACCGGATGCGCCAGCTGGAGAAGCTGTTCGGCGCCCGCCTCCGGGACCCACGGACCCGCTTCGAGATCGAGATGGCCCTCCGCAGCCGCCAGCTGATGGCCGCCACCCGCCGGCGCCGGGCGGCCGCCACCCGCCGACCGCGCGCCGCCCCCAGCCCCCGCAAGGCCCTGCCACGCCGCTAGCGGCATGCCCGGATTCGCCCGTGATTTTGGCGAATCTCACACTCCAGCCCACCCCCCAAATACGGACAAACTACCCATCTCGCCCGGGGTGCCCCCACCCCCGCCACGTATCGTCGCCGTGACCCATGAAGCGGGACACCGGCCGGCCGCACGGCCGCGGTGACCCGGCAGCGCCGGTCGCACGAGGCCGGCCGCCCGACGGCGCAGCCTCCGATACACAGCGGGACAGGACACCACCTCCATGCACGGATCACGCATATCGACCTGCGCGCGCCGCGGGCTGGCCGCGGTCGTGGCTGCCGGATCGCTGCTCACGGTGCTCACCACGGCGACCCCGGCCGCGGCCGGCTCCGCCAGCACGCCGGTGGGCGGCTCCGAGGTCGTGTGCACCTCCAAGCAGCCGGGCCTGGCGCCCGTGCTGTCCCAGGACATCGCCGACGCCCTCCACGGGCGGGAGGGCGCCTCGGCGCTGGCCATCTACGACCGGCGCACCCGGACCCACTGCGAGTTCAAGGCCGGCGCCCACTTCGACTCGGCGAGTGTGGTGAAGGTCACGGTACTCGCGGCCCTGCTGCGGCAGGCCGAGGAGGCGCACCGCAAGCTGACCCCGCACGAGGTGCGGCTGACCACCGCCATGATCACCAAGTCGGACAACGACGCGACCACCGCGCTCTGGCGCCGGGTCCGCCCGGCCGGCGTCCAGCACTTCCTGTCCCTGGCCGGTATGCGGCACACCGTCCCCGGCCCGCACGGTGCCTGGGGTCTCACCCAGATCACCGCCGGTGACCAGCTCAAGCTGATGGAGCTGCTCACCACGGACAACCGGGTGCTCACCGCCGCCTCCCGCGGCTACGCCCTCGACCTGATGCACCGGGTCGTCCCCGACCAGCGCTGGGGTGTCCCCGCGGGCGCCCCCGGCGGCGCCTCCGTGCACGTCAAGAACGGCTGGCTGCCGCGCAAGACCGACGGCTGGCGGGTGAACAGCGTCGGCACCTTCAACGGCGGCGGGAACGACTACGGCATGGCCGTCCTCTCCACCGGCAGCCACACCATGGACGACGGCGTGGCCACCGTCGAGCGCGCCGCCCGGGTCATCCACCGCGATCTGACGCACTGACCTCCGGCCCGGCGGCGTCGGGCGGGTGCCCGCGTAGGCGGCCGGCGCACACCTGCCCGCGGCGGCGGACGACGCGCTGTGTCATCTCCCGCTCGGGAAGATCCGCTTCCCCGGCAGCGCCAGATGCCCGCAGCCGCGGCGCTCGGCCTGGTCCCGGGCGAACGCGACCAGCAGCGGCCGCAGTTCACGCGCCGGGACACCGCGGACGCCCTGGCCCGAGTAGCTGCTCGCTTCGTAGTGGGCGGGCTCGCCATCGCAGCGGGCGGCGGCGGTGCCGAAGTGTTCGCTCATCACCTGGCCGTCGTCCGGGAAGCCGCGCGGCAGACGGACGTTGGCGCCGACCAGGGTGTCGAAGGACTTGTCGGTCCAGTCCCCGTACCAGCCGGTGAAGTCGGCAGCCGTCACCCCGCTCGTACCGTCCACGAGTGCGCAGTGGGTGATCGCCGCATGCGGGTCGGAGCGCGGGACGACCCGCCAGGGCTTGCCCGTAGGGTTCTCGGGGAGCCGGACACGGGCCAGCCAGCCGCAGCCGGCACCGCCCTTCGCCGGCGGTACCGGCGTCGGATGCAGCACCGCCCGCTGGGGATAGGGCAGCTTCGGTGCGCCGCAACCAGCCTTCTCCGCGGCGCCGTTGGCGAGCGCGACCGCGATCCGCAGGGTGGCGGGCGTGCCGTGCTTCTCGTCCCACTTGCCGATCACCCGGGTGACCAGCCGCCGTTTGCGGCCGAGGGAGTCCCGCCGCAGATCGGGGCACTCCTGGACGACGTAGTGCCCCAGTTCGCCCTGGAAGCCCGGGATTCCCGCGGGGAAGACGAACCGCGGCGTGGTCGGGATGGTGAATTCGCCGTTGAGCCGGCGCGCCACCTCGTCGGGGTCGGACTCGACCTCCACCGCCAGCGCGAAATGGTCGTCCGGTGTGTCCACACCGCAGGTCATCCGCCCGTGGGCGAGATCCACGTCTTCCTTGCCGGCCCGCAGCTGCTTGGTGGGGAGGACCTCCGCCAGGTCGTCCGCCGAAAGCAGCCCCGCGCAGAGGTGCGACGCGTACCACCACGGCTGCCACAGCGGTTTCGCGGCGTATCCCCCGCCCGCGAGCACCACCAGGACCACCACGAGGACGGCCACCGCCCGTCCGCCCGGCATCCGCCGCCGCCATCCCCCTGCTGCCATGCCCCCCCATCCCCCTTGGTTCCGCCGCGGATTCCCCGGGGAACCCGCGGCGGAAAACACTACGCACCGCCCGTGCAGGGGCCGTTGGCGGGGCGGACGGGGCGTCGGCGGGGCGCCCCGGCCGCATCCGGCCGCGTTCGGCCGCATCCGCCGTCCGACGTGGCGGTACGACTTTGCACTCCCCCGGGTGACCGGCACCCCGAACGGCCCCATACGGGACGGGACCGGGATATCAACGCCGCATGAGCGAGACCGTGCAGCCGCTGGTCCGGCAGGCATACCCGCCGCCCGCTCACCACCCCACACCGCACTCCGGGAGGAACTCGGTGCCAGGCCGCGTCAAGGCAGACCTCGAAGGCGTTCCCGAAACGGCGTTGTGGACGCTCCATCACCGCGCCGCCGAGTCCGCCCGCCCGGACACGGTGCTGCCCGATCCACGCGCCGTACAGCTCGTCACCGAGATCGAATTCCCCTTCCAGGAGCGGCTGGGCGCCGCCCGTCCCTGGCTGGCGCAGGCCCTCGCCCTGCGGGCCCTCGGATTCGACGGCGTGGTGCGCGCGTTTCTCGCCGACCGTCCGGACGGCACCGTGGTCGCTCTCGGCGAGGGCCTGGAGACCCAGTTCTGGCGGGTGGACAACGGCCGGGCCCAGTGGGTCACCGTCGACCTGGACGCCCCGTTGGCACTGCGGCGGCGCCTGCTGCCCCACGGGGAGCGGCAGCGCCTGGTGGCCTGCGACGCCCGCGACAGCCAATGGATGGCGGGCATCGATCCCTCGCGCGGCGTCCTGGTGACCGCTCAGGGGCTGCTGATGTATCTCCAGCCCGACCAGGTGACCCGGCTCATCGCCGCCTGCGCCGGTGCGTTCCCCGGCGGCACGATGGTGTTCGACACCGTCTCGCGGCGGTTCAGCGCCCGCACCCGCGCCCGTGCGAAGGGGCCGGGCGGCCATCGGCTGCCCCCGATGCCCTGGGGCATGGACGCGGCCGACCGGGACCAGCTGCGCCAGGCCCATCCGGCCATCAGCGAGGTGTCCGAGGTGCCGTTCCCCGTGGGTCGCGGCTTCCTGGGCCATCTCGCTCCGCGCGCCGCGTCCGTACCCCTGCTCCGCACCGACCGCCCGCTCATCACCCGGCTGCGTTTCGGGGCGGCCCCCGCCTCCCTTACGGGTCAGCCCTGACGGTGCTCGTGCACCCCGTCGAGAAAGGCGCGCACCCGTTCCGCGAGCCGCTCCGGGTACTCCCCGTTGATCGCGTGGGACGCCTCCGGCCAGACCTCCACGGTGCTGTCGCGCAGGGTGCGGGCGCGGGCCGCGGCCTTCCCGGCGTCATGCACGATGCTCTTCCCGGCGATCAGTGCGAGCACGGGGACATCGATCGAGCGCAACGCGTCCGCGCCGGGCAGGGCGGGCGCCGGGAAGCTGACCTTGAAGTCCCGCATACCGGAGGCGATCAGCCGGCCCTCGATGTGCTCCGAGGCGTTGTCGATCCCTCCGGAGATCCAGCCCAGCAGCCGGTTGCGCAGCCCCTCCGGCATCCCGGGGAGGACACTGCCCAGCGAGACCACGATCATCTTCCAGCTCAGCGGCGCGAAGGTGTTCGCCGGATCCAGCACGATCACCGACGCGATCCGCTCCGGACGGTGCAGCGCGACCTGCACCGCCAGCCAGCCCCCGATCGACACCCCCAGCACATGCGCCCGGGGCAGTGCGAGCCGGGCGAGCATCTCGTCGATCCAGGCCGCCTGATCGGCACCGGACGTCATCGGCGCCGACTGCACGCTACAGCCCGGCTCCCCGAGCCCGTCGACGGCGTAAACGGGACGTCCGCTCCCCATCAGCCCCGGCAGATTCGTCCGCCACAACGGGGTGCATGACTGCCGCCCCGGCATCAGGACGAGCGGCAGGCCGTCCCCCGAGCCGAACCGGTACACCCGCACCGTCCCGTACGAGGTGTCCACGGTCCGCTGCTCATCGGGCTCGGGCAGGCCGTCCATCGCCTCCCGGTACACCGCCGCGAACCGCTCGAACGCCGCCGGGTCACGGAACGCACCGATGCGCCGCCGGGCCCATTCGGGTCCGATGCGGGGCTCCGGAAAGCTGATCTCCGTCATACGGCCATCCCATCACGGCCGCGCCTGCCGCCGGGCCGCCGGGGGGGGCGACACCCGACCCCCATCTCCCTTGGCGGCAGGCATATATGACGAGGCATCAGATACGCCCTTCGGGCCGACCGTCGCCGTCCCGATCAGTCCTCGTGCCCCAGCTGGAGGTCGCGTTCGGTGCGGCCGCCACCGGCCACCTGGAGGACGGTGGCCACCGGCGGGTATCCGGCGGCAATGACGGTGTACTCACCGGCTGACAGATCCACGAAGCGGAACAGCCCGTCGGGCCCGGTGGTCGCGGTATCGACGACATTCCCGGCGGCGTCCAGCAGGGTGACCCTGGCGTCCTCGACGGGGCGCCCGCCGCCGGCCCGTACGGTCCCGCGCAGCACCGCACCACCGGCGAGCTCGATGTCCTGGCGGGTCTCCCGGGATGCCTGGACGGTCACCGGCAGCGCGGCGGGCCGGAACGCCGGGGCGCTGGAGGCCAGGGTGTACTCACCGGCCACCAGCTCCCCGATGACATAGCCGCCTTCGCGCCCGCTGCGGGTGGTGGCGACGACCTCGCCGCGTACATCCGTGAGGGTGACCATGGCATCGCGTACGGGGGTGCCGTCGGCGGTGGTGACGGTGCCCGCGAGCCGCCCCGCGCCACCGAGCACGACATCCAGCTCGACCGGCCGCTCGCCGACGGTGACGGTCACCGCCTGCGGCTGATGGCCACCCGCCGCCGCGATCAGCACATAGGAGCCGGCGCCCGGTGTGCTCAGCGCATACCGTCCGTCCTCTCCGGTGGCACCGCGGCCGATCTGCCGGCCGGCGACATCGATGAGCGTCAGCGCCGCGCGCGGCACGATGCTGCCGTCGTGGTGCTGGACGGTGCCGCAGACCGGGAGGCCGGCCATGGCGGTGGCGTGTCCGTTGGCGGCGTGTCCGTTGGCGGTGTAGCTGTGCGCGCGGGCATAAGAGGCACCGGAATCACGGGAGTTGACGGCGGCGGGGTCCGGGGCGGTACGCGCCTGCGGTACGGCGGCGGGGTCGGCCGGGGCGCCGTACGAGACCTGCGGGGACGGAGTGGCCTGCGGAGCATGAGGGGCGTGGGACACCAGGGGTTTCTCTTTCAGGAAGAAGGCGAGCACAAGGCCCAGGACGAGCACCGGCACGAGGTAGACGAAGATCCTTGGCATGGCGTCCGCGTACGCGGCGAGCGAGCTGTCGCGCAGCGAGGCGGGCAGCGCACGGACCAGTTGCGGGGTGATCGACTCCGGACCGGGCAGCTGCACCGACGCCGGCCGGTCGTCGAGCCGGCGGGCCAGCCGGTCGGCGAGCAGGGTGCCGAAGAGCGCCACGCCGGCGCTGCCGCCGATCCGCCGGAAGCAGTGGTGGGCGCCGGTCGCGGTGCCGAGGCCGGTGGCGCGTACGGCGTTCCGGGCGGCGAGCACCAGCACCGGCAGGACGCAGCCGATACCGAGGCCGAGCAGGCCCGTCCAGAGGCTGAAGTCGTCCCACGCGGTGTTCTGCGGCATCCGCGACAGCAGCCACATCCCCACCGCGGCCAACGCGCACCCCAGGACCGGGAAGACCCTGTAGTGGCCGGTGCGGCTGATGAGTTGGCCGGAGACGAGGGAGGCGATCACGATGCCGCCCGTCAGTGGCAGCATCAGCAGCCCGGACTCGGTCGCCGTGGCGCCGTCGACCATCTGAAGGAAGGTCGGCAGACAGCTGGCGGCGCCGAAGAGCGCGATGCCGACGGCGGCGCCGATCAGACCCGTGACAGGGAAGACCGCGCCGCGGAACAGCCGCAACCGGAGCAGCGGTTCGGCGGCGAAGTACTCGACCGCCAGGAACAGCAGGGCGGTGCCGAGCGCACCGGCGCCGAGGCCGAGGACGACCCGCGAGCCCCAGGCGTAGGTGGTACCGCCCCAACTGGCCAGCAGGAACAGGAAGGTGGAGAACGCGGCGAGCAGCAGCGCCCCGGCGATGTCCGGCCGGCCGCGCCGCGCGGGCCGGGGCAGCTTCCGCACACAGGCGATGACCAGGAACGTCAGCGCGCCGAACGGGACATTGAGGTAGAAGCACCAGCGCCAGGAGGCATGGTCGGTGCAGAAGCCGCCGATGAGCGGCCCGGCGGCGGAGGCCAGACCGTAGGCGGCACCGATCAGGCCCATGAAGCGGCCGCGGGCCCGTGGCGGTACGACATCGGCGACGATCGCCTGGACGCCGATGATCAGTCCGCCGCCGGCCACGCCCTGGACGGCCCGGAAGGCGATCAGTTCGTCCATGGTCCGTGACCAGCCGGCCAGCGCCGAGCCGGCCATGAAGACGAGGAGGGCGAAGAGGAAGACGGGCTTCCGGCCGAAGCGGTCGCCGAGCTTGCCGTGGAGCGGCAGTCCGATGGCCGAGGCGAGCAGGTAGGCGGTCATCACCCAGGGCATCGCGCCCGGACCGTGCAGCTCACCGACGATCTTCGGGAGCGCGGTGGCGACGACTGTCTGGGCGAGGGCCGCGAGCAGCAGCGCCGGCATCAGGCCGGCGAAGACCAGAAGGCTGCGGCGGGGGCTGACCGGCACCGGCGCACCGGGACCGGGCTCCGCGGGCCCGGCGCTCGCGGCGGGAACCGGAGCCGAAGCCGGGCTCGGAACCGGTGCCGACTTCGGAGCGGGAGCCGGAGTTGGATGCGAAGCCGGAGCCGGGCCCGTATTCGGGGCCATATGCGGAGCCGGCTCCGGTGCCGGTCCCGCTGCCGCACCGGAAACGGGCGGATCGGTTCGCTCGACCCGCTCACCCAGGGTGGTCCCGCCCACGTGCTGCTCCCCTCGTCACGCCTGTTGCCGCCCAAGTTCTCGCATTGGGCGACAACACGGTTCAAGCGCGGCAAAGGGGTGCGGGCGGGGCGGGACCGGACGTCAAGTACGTTGCCCGGGACGCCTATTGGGCTCCCATCAGGGCTTTCCGTACCGAAGCGCTCCGGCGGGCCGCACACTTCGATTCACCGGAAACCACCCGAACCAGTGAGTGTGACGGCATGCATGCCGGGTGACGGAAGTGACTGCCGCTCACTTCTCCACGTGGGCCGCGAGGTTGGCCAGCAGGGCGTCGTAGATCCGGCCGAGCCCCTTGGGGGCGAAGGTCCGCTCGAAGAAGCCGCCGATGCCGCCGGCGCCCTGCCAGGTGGTGGTGACGACGACCTTGGCACGCCGCTCACCAGCCGGGGTGACGACCCAGGTGGTCACCATCGAGGAGTTGCGGTCCTTCTCCACGAGCTGGCCGTCGGTCGGCTCGTCGACCTCCAGCAGGCAGTCGCGCACCCGCTTGCTCGTGGCCTGGAGCTTCCAGTGGACGAGGGTGCCCTTGCCGTCGCCGCCCTCGCGGACCTCGTACTCGCTGAAGTGCTCGGGCAGCAGCTGCCGGCGCGTGCCGTTGTAGTCGGCGAGCGCGTCGAACACGTCCTCCGGGTCCGCCGCGATCTCGCGCTGCGTGATGGCCTCGACCTGCCCCATGTGTGTCTTCCTCCAGTACTCGGCTGCCGGTCCTGCGATGCGCCGCCAAGCCAACCACCCCGCGGCGACGCGCCCAAATTCAGGGCCGTCGAGCCGCAAGGGAACATGTGTTCTATTATGGCGAACGGGGGCTCGGCAGGATCCAGAAGGAGGCCCGATGCGCTGGGACAATCTCGGCGAAAGCCCGTCCGCGCTGTTCGGCACGGATGTCGTCAGCCGGACGATCGACAGCCCCGACTTCCGCGGCATCACCTTCCACGAGGTGCGCGCCCGCTCGATCGTGAACCGTGTCCCGGGCGCCTCCCGGATGCCGTTCGAATGGACCGTGAACCCCTACCGCGGCTGTAGCCACGCCTGCGTCTACTGCTTCGCCCGCAAGACGCACAGCTACCTCGACCTGGACACCGGGCAGGGCTTCGACTCGCAGATCGTGGTGAAGGTCAACGCCCCCGAACTGCTGCGCCGCGAGCTGGCCGGGCGCCGCTGGCGCGGTGACCACATAGCGATGGGCACCAACGTCGACTGCTATCAGCGCGCCGAGGGCCGCTACCGCCTGATGCCCGGCATCATCGAGGCGCTGCGCGATCACGCCAACCCGTTCTCGATCCTCACCAAGGGCACGCTCATCCTGCGCGATCTGCCGCTGCTTCAGCAGGCCGCCGAGGTCACCGACGTCGGCATCTCGGTCTCGGTCGGCTTCCTGGACCGCGAGCTGTGGCGCACGGTCGAGCCCGGTACCCCCGCCCCGGACCGCCGGCTGGACGTGGTGCGCACGCTCACCGCGCACGGCATCCCCTGCGGTGTGCTGATGGCGCCGGTGATCCCGTTCCTCGGGGACGCACCGGACCAGCTGCGGGCCACGGTCCGGGCCATCGCGGAGGCCGGCGCCGGGTCCGTCACCCCGCTGGTGCTGCATCTGCGGCCCGGCGCCCGTGAGTGGTTCATGGCGTGGCTGGGGGAGCACCACCCGCATCTGGTGCGGCGTTACACCACGATGTACGCGGACGGCGCCTACGCCCCCAAGTGGTACCAGCGCCGGATCACCCGCCAGGTCCATGAACTCGCCGCGGAGTACGGCATCGGGCCCGCCCGGCCCGGCGAGGCCCGCCGGATCCCGCCGCCGGACGCCGCTCCCGAACCAGCCGGCAGCCCCGGCGACGAGGCCCACCGCCCCGCGGAACCCACCCAGTTGACCCTGATATGACCCTGACGCAGCCCTCAGACGGGGGTGACCGGCACCGACTCCAGGGCCCGCGCCAGCCGGTCGCGGACCGCGGTCTGGGCGGCGATCCGCTCCTCGATGACGGCGAGCCGTGCGCGGGCGATGCGCAGCCCCTCGGGTGAGGGCGCTGCGGTGGTCATATCGCCGTCCAGGCAGGGCGAGAAGCAGTGGACATCGGCGAGCGTGAGCCCGGCCGCCAGGAGGTGGAGGATATTGCGGACCCGTACGGCCGCGCGCTCGTCGTAGACGCGATAGCCGTTCGCCATCCGCTCCGAGGCGATCAGCCCCTCGCGCTCGTAGTTGCGCAGCGCCCGCGGCGACGCCCCCGTGATCTGCGCCAGCTCCCCGATCCGCACCGGCTCACCTCCCCGTCCGGCACCGTTTCTACCAGGACGGTGCCGGGCGGCCCGGCCCCGCCCCGGTCCCACCTCACCCGTCAGCCGGCCACCGCTCAGCCGACCACCGCTCCCCCGTCGACCGGGAGGACCACCCCGGTCACGAACGACGCCTCCGGCGCGGCGAGCCGGGTGACGGCCCAGGCCACCTCTTCCGGACTGCCCACCCGCCCCAGAGGCGTGTGCGCGATCTGCCACTCCCGTAGGGCCTCCCGCTGCTCCGGCGACCATCCCTGATGCCGGGCGATCGGGGTCTCGATCGCACCGGGCGCGACCGCCACGACCCGTACGCCGCGCGGTGCCAGCTCCACCGCCCAACTACGGGTGAGGAGTTCGAGGCCGGTCTTCGTCGCGGCGTAGACCGCATTGCCCGGCCAGCCCCGCTGACCGACCGAGGTGCTGATGTTGACCACCACCCCGCCGGCCCGCTCCAGCTGAGGAACGGCCGCCTGGGTCAGCAGTACCGGCGCGACGAGGTTCGTCGCCAGCAGCGGCCCCATCCCCTCCTTGGTGAAGCTGCCGAGCGCCCCGCTGCCCACCACCGCGGCATTGTTGACCAGCACATCCAGCCGGCCGAAGGTCTCGACCGCGTGCCGGACGAGCTCCTCGGGCACCCCGTCCGCCGTGATGTCGGCGACGTACGGCACGATCTCGCCGCACCCGGGGCCGGCCCCCGCCGCCGTCTCCGCCAGCGGCCCGGGCCGGCGCCCCACCACCAGCACCCGCGCCCCTTCCGCCGCGAAGGCGTGGGCGGTGGCCCGCCCGATGCCGGTCCCCGCGCCGGTGACGATCACCACCCTGCGGTGCGTTCCGGACCTGTACGTTGCGGACCTGTGCGTCCCGGCGTTTACCTGTTCCATACCGCGAGTCTCGAACCCTGACCCCTGGGACAAGGTCAAGCGTCTCCCTGGCCTCCCGTCCGCGGAATTCCCCTTGAGAGCCCCCTGGGGCCAGGCCCTAACCTCTCCGGCATGGACCGGACCGAGAGGACTTCCGAACGCGCCCCCACCCAGCCACTACCCCCCGTACGGATACGGGAGATGACCGAAGCCGATATCGAAGCGGTCTCCGCGGTGCGGGTCCACGGCTGGCAGACGGCCTACCGCGGGCTGATGCCCCAGGCGTATCTGGACGCGATGAGCGTGACGGCGGATGCCGAGCGGCGGCGCTCATGGTTCGCACGCAGGTCGCCGGAGGTCTCGGACCTGGTGGCCGAGCGGAACGGCGAGGTCGTCGGCTGGGCGTGCGTCGGCCCGGCCCGCGACCCCGATATCGCCCCAGGACCCGCGGAGTTGCCCGCCCCCCGGCCGACCGCGGGCGAACTGCTCGCCCTCTACGTCGCCCCCACCCTGATCGGCACCGGCATCGGCCGCACCCTGCTGACCGCCGGCACCACCCGCGCACGGGCCCACGGCTTCCACACGCTGTACCTGTGGGTCGTACGCGGCAACACCCGCGCCCAGCGCTTCTACGAACGGGCCGGTTTCACCCCGGACGGCGCCGAGGAGACCCACGAGGTGGGCGGCAGCAGCGTCCCGGAACTGCGCTATCGACGGTCGCTGGTCTTGGGGGGCAGTGCGCCGCCCTAGTGCACGCAGAACTCGTTGCCCTCCGGGTCCGTCATGATCACCCACTCGCCGCCCGGTTCCTGGATGTGGCTCTCCACCCGGGCGCCGAGGGCGCGGAGGCGTTCGACCTCGGTGTCCCGTTCGCCCGTGGGGCCGTGCAGGTCGATGTGCAGGCGGTTCTTGGCCGTCTTCTGCTCCTGGCGCGGGACGCGGTTGAAGAGCAGCCGGCGTCCCAGGCCCGTGCCGCTCTCCGCGTCGTACGGGTCGTCGGGGTGGCGTACGGCCGCCGCGTCCCGCCAGGCGCGTCGGTCGTGGTGGTCGAGGAGGATCTCGGGCGGGATGGCGCCGAGGTCGAGGAGCTTGGCGATGAGGGTGCTGTGGTCCTCGACCTCGTAGTGGAGGGCGGCCGCCCAGAAGTCGGCCTGGGCGTGCGGGTCGTGGGCGTCGACGACGAGCTTCCAGTGCAGGGGGGTTGCGGTCATGGTCACCACTTATAGACCCCGGCACTGACAATCGGGGGCCGGCGCGGCTCGGCGTCCTTGTGTCGCGGGGCGGGCCGACGGGCTCACCCGGCGCCCGCCTGTGCCCCACCCGCCACCTACGTTCCGTCCGCCGAGGCCCCCTCCACCTCGCCCCCGCCCGAGGGTGCGCCCTCCGACGCCGCCCGCTCCCCCGTCGGCGCTTCCTCATGCACCCCCAGCCGCGCCAGGGACGCCGCCGCGGCGGCCGCCAGGCGGGGGTGGGTGACGGCGGCGGTGAGGGCGGGGACGGCACGGCGGTCGCCTAGGGCGCCGAGGCCCTCTACGCAGGCGAGTGCCACCCGCCAGTAGGGGGTGTGCGGGGTCAGCAGTCGCTCCAGGGTCGCGATCAGCGCGGGGACGGACTGCGGGGCGCGGAGTTCGGCGAGTAGCCGGACCGGGTGCAGGGCGTACGCGGTGCGCAGCGGGTTGGTGGCGAGCGCGGCCGCGGCGCGGGCGGTGCGGGGGTCGCCGAGCCGGCCCAGCGCATGCGCGGCGGTGGCGCAGCGCACCGGTTCGCGGTAGTTCAGTAACAGCACGAGCGTCTCGAAGGCCCGCTTGTCACCGGCGCAGCCGAGGACGAAGGCGGCGATCTCCCGGGCCCACAGCGGACGTTCGACGGCGACCAGCATCCGGGCCAGTTCCTCCCGCCCGGCCGGGGTGTTCTTGCGGGCCAGCCCGAGCAACCGCTCGTAGGCGACCAGATCCTGTGGGGAGCGGAGTTCGGCCCGCACCCGGTCGGTCAACTCGTGGAATTCCTCTTCCATTTGCCGTTCCCCTCCCGCCGGGCCGCCCCGGTTCCCGCGACGTGGCCTGTGCCACAGCCTAGTGACCCCTGCTACCCCTGGCGCTCTGGTTACTCACCGGTTAACCTGCTGGAACGAGCAGCACCACTGCTCGGGCGGCCTGGTGACGCAGCCGCCACAGAGTGAAGTCGGTTCGGCACAGCACGACACAGTACGGAGCACACGGCAAGGCCCCGGGACAGGGCTCTCGCCGCGTCTCCCGCACCGCCGGCGCTGCCATGGCGCTGCGGCTCCTCGCGGCTCTCCGCCGCTGTTCCGCCGCGGCGATCGCAGGCCCCGCGTCCGCGGATACCCCTCAGTCGTCACTTCTCCCCTGCCCTCAGGGGAACACCCTCAGGAGTCTCGCGATGGGCCCTCAGTCCACCCCTGATCTCTCAACTCAAGCCTCTTCGCCGTCCCTTTCCACCGTCGCCGTCGTCGGTCTGGGCACCATGGGCACCGGTATCGCCGAGGTGCTGACCCGGGCCGGCCGCGAGGTCATCGGTATCGACACCGACGAAACCGCGGCCCGCCGCGCCGTCTCCGCCCTCGAAGCCGCGACCGCCCGCGCCGTGCAGCGCGAGCGGCTCACGGAGCGCGAGCGCCAGGACGCCCTGGCCCGGTTCCGTACCTTTACCGATCTCCAGGCCGCCGCGGACGCCGATCTCGTCATCGAGGTGGTCCCCGAGGACTACGAGCTCAAGCGGCAGGTCTTCGCCGAGCTGGACGCGGTGGTCCGGCCGGACACCATCCTGGCCACCGGCACCAACGCACTGTCCGTGACCCGGCTGGCCGCGGATTCGCAGCGCCCCGAGCGGGTGCTCGGTGTGCACTTCTTCAACCCGGCGCCGGCCATGAAGCTGGTCGAGGTGGTCTCCTCGGTGCTCACCGCGCCGACCGCGGTCACGGCCGTCACGGAGCTCGCCCACGACCTGGGCAAGGACCCGATCGCGGTGGGTGACCGCCCCGGCTTCGTCGCGGACGGCCTGCTGTTCGGCTATCTGAACCAGGCCGCGGCGATGTACGAGTCCAGGTACGCCACCCGCGAGGACATCGACGCCGCCATGAAGCTCGGCTGCGGTCTGCCCATGGGCCCGCTGGCGCTGCTCGACCTGATCGGGGTGGACACCGCCCGTACGGTCCTGGAGGCGATGTACGCCGAGTCCCAGGACCGGCTGCACGCCCCCGCGCCGATCCTGGGCCAGCTGGCCGAGGCGGGGCTGACCGGCCGCAAGGCGGGCCGCGGCTTCTACACGTACGACGCGCCGGGCAGCGCGACGATCGTGCCGGACGCGGAGAGCCCGGCGGCCGCCGACGAGCTGGCCGGCGGGCGTACGGTCTCCGGCGTCGGCGTGGCCGGTTCCGGGACGATGGCGAGCGGTATCGCCGAGGTCTTCGCCAAGGCGGGCTACAAGGTCGTGCTGGCGGCCCGCAGCCTGGAGAAGGCCGAGAAGGCGAAGGCCCGGATCGCCAAGTCGCTGGGCCGCTCGGTGGACAAGGGCCGGATGACCGCCGAGGCCCGGGACGCCGCGCTGGCGGCGGTCACCCCGGCCGGGTCGCTCGACGCCTTCGCCGACGTGGACCTCGCGGTCGAGGCGGTGGCCGAGGATCTGGCGGTCAAGCAGGAGCTGTTCAGGACGCTGGACAAGGTCTGCAAGCCGGGCGCCGTCCTGGCCACCACCACCTCGTCGCTGCCGGTCGTGGCCTGCGCCCGCGCCACCTCGCGCCCGCAGGACGTCATCGGGATGCACTTCTTCAACCCGGCGCCCGCCATGAAGCTGGTCGAGGTGGTCCGTACGGTCCTGACGGCCGACGATGTCCACGCCACCGTGCGGGCGGTCTGCGCCAAGGTCCGCAAGCACCCCGTGGACTGCGGCGACCGGGCCGGATTCATCGTGAACGCGCTGCTGTTCCCGTACTTGAACAACGCGATCAAGATGGTCGAGGAGCACTACGCGAGCCTGGACGACATCGACGCGGCCATGAAGCTCGGCGGCGGCTACCCGATGGGCCCGTTCGAACTCCTCGACGTGGTCGGCCTGGACGTGTCCCTGGCCATCGAGAAGGTGCTGCACGCCGAGTTCCGCGACCCGGGGCTGGCCCCGTCGCCGCTGCTGGAGCACCTCGTCGCCGCCGGCTGCCTCGGCCGCAAGACCGGCCGCGGCTTCCGTGAGTACGCCCGGCGCTGACGCGTGGCGGCGCCCCCGCCCGGCGGGGGGAGGAGGGTGGGGTGGACTGCTGGAACCCGACGGCGGTCCACCCCCGCTCACCGGGGCGGAGGTGGCACCTCATGCCGCAGGTCGCGTAAATATGCAGTACCGTCCCCACATGTCCCAGCCCGCTCGTACGCAGCACTCCGACCCCGACGCCGCCACCCCCGGTACCCGCCGAGCGGCCGCGCAACGGCTCAAAATGCGCCGTGAATTGTCGGCTGCGGCGATGGAGCTGTTCGCGACCAAGGGCTATGAGGCGACGACGGTCGATGAGATCGCGGCCGCTGCGGGCGTCGCCCGGCGCACCTTCTTCCGCCACTTCCGCTCCAAGGAAGAGGCGATCTTCCCCGACCACGACGACACCCTCGTCCGCGCGGAGGCCGTCCTGGACGCCGCTCCGCCGCACGAGAACCCGCTCGACACGGTCTGCCGCGGCATCAAGGAGGTCATGCGGATGTACGCGGCCTCCCCGGCCGTTTCGGTGGCCCGCTACCGCCTGACCCGTGAGGTCCCCACGCTGCGCGAGGCCGAGATCGCCTCGGTGGCCCGCTACGAGCGGCTGTTCACCCGCTATCTGCTGGGCCACTTCGACGAGGGCGCCCACCGCGAGGGCGACGACGATCCGCTGCTCGCCGAGGTCGCGGCCTCCGCCGTGGTCACCGCGCACAACCATGTGCTGCGGCGCTGGCTGCGGGCCGACGCGCAGGGCGATGTCGAGGCCCAGCTCGACCATGCCTTCGAGATCGTCCGGGAGACCTTCGGCGCCGGTATCGGCGCGGGCCGACCCGGCGGCGAGGAGGCCCCGCCGGCGTCCGTCTCCCGGGAGGGCGAGGTGCTGGTCGCGGTGGCCCGTACGGACGCCCCGCTGGACGAGGTCATGCGCACCATCCGCAAGGCCATCAAAGAGCGGAAGTAACGGCCTTCCGCCCGGAGCGGGACCCGAGCGCGGCCCGGCGCCCATGAGCGGACCGGGCCGCGACCCGGATGGCGTAACCCCCAGGCCGCTCACACTCCGCACATTTTTCTTCTCTTTGCGTCACCTCCAGGCTTCCCATCGGCCCTCTTTTGCTCATGCGTGCCGACGAGATGACATCTGAGAGAAATTCTTGGCACTCAGTGTCTTGTCGCCTGGCACGCGGTGTCATACGTTGAGGGTGTCCGGGCGGCCGGCGTGCTGAGAACCCACGCGCGCCGGCTGTCCCACCAGCCCTATGTGGCTGTCCGCCCGGATGCCTGCGTCACAGGCACTTCCCAGCTGCCGCTGGGCACCGCGCTCACCAGCGCTGCCACGGCACCGCGGCCGACGGCTCTGCGATCCCCGCAGAGGCGACGGCAACGGCGCCAAACCCGGCCGAACCGACGGCACCACCTCCGCACCACCCCCGACGTTCCCCCCAACCGTTTCCCTCAACGGTTCCCCGAGCTCTCCACCGCGGTCGAGCCGGGGAGGCCCCAACCGCCGGAGGCACCCCGTGAACGAGATCCTGGACGCAATCCTCGCGCCTGACACCACCAGCGCCGACTTCGCCGGCCTGACCATCCCCGAGTCCTACCGCGCGGTGACCGTGCACAAGGACGAGGCCGACATGTTCTCCGGCCTGGAGACCAAGGAGAAGGACCCCCGCAAGTCGCTGCACGTCGATGAGGTGCCGGTGCCCGAGCTGGGCCCGGGCGAGGCGCTGGTGGCCGTCATGGCCTCCTCCGTGAACTACAACTCCGTGTGGACCTCGATCTTCGAGCCGATGTCGACGTTCGGGTTCCTGGAGCGCTACGGCAAGCTCTCCGAGCTCACCAAGCGGCACGACCTGCCGTACCACGTCATCGGCTCCGACCTCGCGGGCGTGGTCCTGCGCACCGGCCCCGGTGTCAACGCCTGGGGCCCCGGCGACGAGGTCGTCGCGCACTGCCTCTCCGTCGAGCTGGAGTCCTCCGACGGCCACAACGACACCATGCTCGACCCCGAGCAGCGGATCTGGGGCTTCGAGACCAACTTCGGCGGCCTGGCCGAGATCGCGCTGGTCAAGTCGAACCAGCTGATGCCCAAGCCGAAGCACCTGAGCTGGGAGGAGGCGGCGTCGCCCGGTCTGGTCAACTCCACCGCCTACCGCCAGCTCGTCTCGAAGAACGGCGCCGCGATGAAGCAGGGCGACAACGTCCTGATCTGGGGCGCGAGCGGCGGACTCGGCTCGTACGCCACCCAGTTCGCGCTGGCCGGCGGCGCCAACCCGATCTGTGTGGTCTCCTCCGACCAGAAGGCGGAGATCTGCCGGAAGATGGGCGCCGAGGCGATCATCAACCGCAACGCCGAGGGCTACAAGTTCTGGAAGGACGAGCAGACCCAGGACCCCAAGGAGTGGAAGCGCTTCGGCAAGCGCATCCGCGAGCTGACCGGCGGCGAGGACATCGACATCGTCTTCGAGCACCCCGGCCGCGAGACCTTCGGCGCGAGCATCTACGTCACCCGCAAGGGCGGCACCATCACCACCTGCGCCTCGACCTCGGGCTACATGCACGAGTACGACAACCGCTACCTGTGGATGTCGCTGAAGCGGATCGTCGGCTCGCACTTCGCCAACTACCGCGAGGCGTGGGAGGCCAACCGCCTGATCGCCAAGGGCAAGATCCACCCGACCCTGTCGAAGACGTACACCCTCGAAGAGACCGGACAGGCGGCGTACGACGTGCACCGCAACCTCCACCAGGGCAAGGTCGGCGTGCTGGCACTGGCCCCCGAGGAGGGGATGGGCGTGCGCGACGAAGAAATGCGCGCCAAGCACCTCGACGCCATCAACCGGTTCCGGAACGTCTGAGGCAACTCGGACTGCGGACCACGAAGATACGGGCCTGATATGACTGAGCGTCAGAAGGATCGTCCGTGGCTGATGCGGACGTACGCCGGCCACTCCACCGCCGAGGCGTCCAACGAGCTGTACCGTCGCAACCTCGCCAAGGGCCAGACCGGCCTGTCGGTCGCGTTCGACCTCCCGACGCAGACCGGTTACGACCCCGACCATGTCCTCGCCCGCGGCGAGGTCGGCCGGGTCGGGGTCCCCGTGTCCCACCTCGGTGACATGCGACGGCTGTTCCAGGACATCCCGCTGGACCAGATGAACACCTCGATGACCATCAACGCGACGGCCATGTGGCTGCTGGCGCTGTACGAGGTGGTCGCCGAGGAGCAGGGCGCCGACATCTCCAAGCTGTCGGGGACGACGCAGAACGACATCGTCAAGGAGTACCTCTCGCGCGGGACGCATGTCTTCCCGCCGGGACCCTCGCTCCGGCTGACCACCGACATGATCACGTACACGGTGGCGCACATCCCCAAGTGGAACCCGATCAACATCTGCAGCTACCACCTGCAGGAGGCGGGCGCCACACCGGTCCAGGAGATCGCCTATGCGATGTCCACCGCGATCGCGGTACTGGACGCGGTGCGGGACTCCGGGCAGGTGCCGCCGGAGAAGTTCGGCGATGTCGTGGCCCGTATCTCGTTCTTCGTGAACGCCGGAGTCCGCTTCATCGAGGAGATGTGCAAGATGCGCGCCTTCGGCCGCATCTGGGACAAGATCACCCGTGAGCGCTACGGCATCGAGAACGAGAAGCAGCGCCGGTTCCGCTACGGCGTCCAGGTCAACTCGCTCGGTCTGACCGAGGCGCAGCCGGAGAACAACGTCCAGCGGATCGTGCTGGAGATGCTGGCCGTCACGCTCTCCAAGGACGCCCGCGCCCGCGCGGTGCAACTCCCGGCCTGGAACGAGGCGTTGGGGCTGCCGCGCCCCTGGGACCAGCAGTGGTCGCTGCGCATCCAGCAGGTCCTGGCGCACGAGAGCGATCTGCTGGAGTACGAGGACATCTTCGCCGGCTCGCATGTCATCGAGGCCAAGGTGGACGCCCTGGTCACCGACTGCCTCGCGGAGATCGAGCGGATCCAGGAGATGGGCGGCGCGATGGCCGCGGTGGAGTCCGGCTATCTCAAGTCGCAGCTGGTCTCCGCGCACGCCGAGCGGCGGGCCCGGATCGAGGCCGGCGAGGAGAAGATCGTCGGCGTCAACTGCTTCGAGGGCACCGAGCCCAACCCGCTCACCGCGGACCTCGACACGGCCATCATGACCGTCGACCCGGCCAACGAGGCACGGGTCGTCCAGGCGCTCCACGAGTGGCGGGACAACCGCGACGAGTCCCGCGCCCAGGACGCCCTGTCGGGCCTGAAGAAGACCGCGGCGGGCGACGGCAACCTCTTCGCGGCCACCCTGGAGTGCGCACGTGCCGGTGTGACGACCGGTGAGTGGGCCTGGGCGCTGCGGGACGTCTTCGGCGAGTTCCGGGCCCCTACGGGCGTCTCCAGCGCTCCCCTGGCGGTCGCCGCCGAGGAGGGCAGCCCGCTCGCCGAGGTCCGCGAGAAGGTCGCCAAGACCGCGGCCGAGCTCGGCAGCGGCAAGCTGCGGCTGCTGGTCGGCAAGCCCGGCCTCGACGGGCACAGCAACGGCGCCGAGCAGATCGCCGTACGGGCCCGGGACGCCGGCTTCGAGGTGATCTACCAGGGCATCCGGCTCACCCCGGAGCAGATCGTCTCGGCCGCGGTCGCCGAGGACGTGCACTGTGTGGGGCTGTCGATCCTGTCCGGCTCGCACGCCGAGCTGGTGCCGGACGTCCTGGCCCGGCTGCGCCGCACCGGCGTCGACGACATGCCGGTCATCGTCGGCGGCATCATTCCCTCCGCCGATGCGACCGCGCTCCGGGAAGCCGGAGTGGCGGCCGTCTTCACCCCCAAGGATTTCGGTATTACGGAGATCATCGGCCGTATCGTCGACGAAATCCGGAAAGCGAACCAGCTCGACCCCCTGGAGGTCCCCGCATGACCCAGGCGAACCGCCCGCCCGGCGGCCGGCCGCGCCGCTCCTGCCTCGCGGTCCCCGGCAGCAACCCGCGCTTTCTGGAGAAGGCCCAGGGCCTCCCGGCCGACCAGGTCTTCCTGGACCTGGAGGACGCCTGCGCCCCGCTCGCCAAGGAAGGCGCCCGGCACCACATCGTCGAGGCGCTGAACGAGGGCGACTGGACCGGCAAGACACGGGTCGTGCGGGTCAACGACTGGACCACGCACTGGACGTACCGGGACGTCATCACGGTCGTCGAGGGCGCGGGGCAGAACCTCGACTGCATCATGCTGCCGAAGGTGCAGGACGCCCAGCAGATCGTGGCGCTGGACCTGCTGCTGACGCAGATCGAGAAGACCATGGGCTTCGAGGTCGGCAGGATCGGCATCGAGGCGCAGATCGAGAACGCCAAGGGCCTGGTGAACGTCGACGAGATCGCCGGTGCCTCGCCGCGCCTGGAGACCATCATCTTCGGCCCGGCCGACTTCATGGCGTCCATCAACATGAAGTCCCTGGTGGTCGGCGAGCAGCCGCCCGGCTATGGGGCGGATGCGTACCACTACATTCTGATGCGCATTCTGATGGCGGCACGCACCTACGATCTCCAGGCCATCGACGGTCCGTACCTTCAGATCAAGAATGTTGACGGCTATCGCGAGGTCGCCGGCCGCGCCGCCGCCCTCGGCTTCGACGGCAAATGGGTGCTGCACCCGGGTCAGGTCGAGGCCGCCAACGAGGTGTTCTCGCCCTCCCAGGAGGACTACGACCACGCCGAGCTGATTCTGGACGCCTACGAGTGGCACACCTCGGCGGCGGGCGGAGCCAAGGGTTCCGCGATGCTCGGCGATGAAATGATCGACGAGGCGAGCCGGAAGATGGCACTGGTCGTCGCCGGCAAGGGCCGGGCCGCCGGCATGATCCGCACATCCAAGTTCGAGGCCCCGGAGGCTTAAGCGCGATGCAGTTCGGCCGCACCTATGAAGAGTTCACCGTCGGCGATGTGTACAAGCACTGGCCGGGGAAAACCGTCACGGAATACGACGACCACCTCTTCTGTCTGCTCACCATGAATCATCACCCGCTGCACATGGACAGCAACTACGCCGAGCAGACCACCGACTTCGGAAAGAACGTCGTCGTCGGTAACTACATCTACTCCCTGCTGCTGGGCATGTCGGTGCCCGACGTCTCCGGAAAGGCCATCGCCAATCTGGAGATCGAGTCGCTGAAGCATGTGGCGCCCACCTTCCACGGCGACACGATCTACGGCGAGACGACCGTGCTCGACAAGACCCCGTCCCGCTCCAAGTCGGACCGCGGCATCGTGCACGTCGAGACCAAGGGATACAAGCAGGACGGCACCCTGGTCTGCGTCTTCCGGCGCAAGGTCATGGTTCCCACGGCCACGTACATCAAGGAGCGCGGCGGCGAGCAGCCCGGCCGCCCGGAGCTTCAGGCCCCGCCGGCCAAGAAGGAGAAGTAGCCATGACCCGTCTCGCACAGACCGAGGGCCTGACCGACATTCAGCGGGAAATCCTCTCCACCGTCCGCGATTTCGTGGACAAGGAGATCCTGCCGGTCGCCACCGAGCTGGAGCACCGCGACGAATACCCGTCGCAGATCGTCGAGGGCCTCAAGGAACTCGGCGTGTTCGGGCTGATGATCCCCGAGGAGTACGGCGGTCTGGGTGAGTCCCTTCTCACCTATGCGCTGACCGTCGAGGAGATCGCCCGCGGCTGGATGAGCGTCTCGGGCATCATCAACACGCACTTCATCGTGGCGTACATGCTCAAGCAGCACGGCACGCAGGAGCAGAAGGACTACTTCCTACCGAAGATGGCGGCCGGTGAGATCCGGGGCGCCTTCTCGATGTCGGAGCCCGCACTGGGCTCGGATGTTTCGGCCATTTCTTCCAAGGGCGTGCGGGACGGTGACGATTACGTCCTGAACGGCCAGAAGATGTGGCTCACCAACGGCGGTTCGTCCACCCTCGTCGCGGTGCTCTGCCGTACGGACGAGGGCCACCCGGAGGGCACCGCGCCGCACAAGTCGATGACGACCTTCCTCGTGGAGAAGGAGGCCGGCTTCGGTGAGGTGCGCCCCGGCCTGACCATTCCGGGCAAGATCGACAAGATGGGCTACAAGGGTGTCGACACCACCGAGCTGATCATGGACGGGCTGCGGATCCCGGCCGATCGGGTGCTCGGCGGCGAGACCGGACGTGGCTTCTATCACATGATGGACGGCGTCGAGGTCGGCCGGGTCAATGTGGCCGCGCGCGGCTGCGGCGTCGCCCAGCGCGCCTTCGAGCTGGGCGTTTCGTACGCGCAGCAGCGACACACCTTCGGCAAGCCGATCGCGCAGCACCAGGCCATCCAGTTCAAACTGGCAGAAATGGCGACAAAGGTCGAAGCCGCCCATGCCATGATGGTTAACGCCGCTCGCAAAAAGGACTCGGGCCAGCGAAACGACCTCGAAGCGGGCATGGCGAAGTACCTGGCCTCCGAGTACTGCAAGGAGGTGGTGGAAGACGCGTTCCGTATCCACGGTGGCTACGGCTTCTCGAAGGAGTACGAGATCGAGCGCCTCTACCGCGAGGCCCCCATGCTCCTGATCGGTGAAGGTACCGCCGAGATCCAGAAAATGATCATTGGGCGACGGCTACTGGAGGAGTACCGGATCCAGGGGTGAACATCCCGTTTGCGGCACTTTGTCCTAGACGAAGATCACACCCCGTCATCGTTCTTCGGCCACGGATTGGCTCTGGCTCTTGGCCAGTTGCCGCTCGTAACCGATAGCATCCATGGAAAGCCGCCGTCCCCCGTGTCCATAAGCGGCATCCTCCGCTACGAAGGTCATCCATGCCCCACAGCCAATCCTCTGCACAACGCGGTCGCGTCCGCCTCGCGCGCGGAGCGTCGCCGTGGCTCCTGCCGACCGTTGCCACGGCAGCGGTCAGCCTCGCCCGGTCTCGCCGGTCGGGTCGCTGGGCCGCCGTTGCCGTGCCCACCACCGCACTGGCGGCGGGCATGCTGTGGTTCTTCCGCGACCCCGAGCGGGAGATCGCTCAGGGCCGGGTCATCTCTCCGGCCGACGGCGTGGTGCAGAGCATCATGCCGTGGAAGGACGGGCGCACCCGCGTCGCGATCTTCATGAGCCCGCTGAACGTTCACGTCAACCGTGCGCCGCTGGCCGGCACGGTGACGTCCGTGGAGCACATCCCCGGCGGATTCGTTCCGGCGTTCAACAAGGAGAGCGAGAACAACGAGCGGGTTGTCTGGCACTTCGACACCGAGCTCGGCGACATCGAGATGGTGCAGATCGCCGGCGCGGTGGCCCGCCGAATCGTCCCCTACGTGCCCCAGGGCACCAAGGTGGAGCAGGGTGAACGGATCGGCCTGATCCGCTTCGGCTCGCGGGTCGACGTCTACCTCCCGGAGGGCGTCGAGGCCGCGGTCGAGGTCGGCCAGGCCACCACCGCGGGGGTGACTCGCCTTGACCGTGATTGATCCCGAAACACAGGCCGGCTGGGCGCCCGAGACCGATGAGGACGAGGACGACATGCCGCTGTCCACGCGGCTGTCAATAGCGGACACCCTCACCCTCGGCAACGCGATCTGCGGCTTCATGGCCGTGTACTTCACGACCACCGGGGTCCTCATCCCGCATCTGACGGGCAACGAGGACGGCGGGATGGCCCGGCACAGTGCCGCGATGGCCGTGATCCTGATGCTGCTCGCGTCGGTCTTCGACCTCTTCGACGGACTGGTGGCACGCAAGCTGCGGGCCTCGGCGATGGGGGCCGAGCTCGACAACCTCTCCGACCTGATCAGCTTCGGACTGGCGCCCGCCTACTTCGTCGTGACCTGGGGCATGGTCGCCCAGGACGCGCATCAGCGGGTGTCGGTCGTCGCGGCGGTCGTGGTGCTGCTGGCGGTGGTGCTCCGGCTTGCGCGGTTCTCCTGTGTCACGCTGCGTGACGGCATCTTCCAGGGCATGCCGAGCCCGTTCGGCGCCCTGACCGTCGTCGCCATCGTGCTGCTGGAGCTGCCGTTCCTGCCGACGCTGCTGGCGATCATCGGCGTGGCCTGGCTGATGGTGAGCCGGGTCGAGTACCCCAAGCCGCGGGGCCGCCTCGCGGTGGCGATGCTCAGCTGGATCGTGCTCAGCATGGGCATGCTCGCCGCCTGGGCCCTGGACGCCCCCGGCGGTCAGCTGCTGCTCCAGACCGGCTGCTCCCTTCAGGTGGTCCTGGGCGCGATGATCCCGCTGTTCGCGACGGCCCGGAGGGTCAACACCTTCCGCGACAACCGCCGTGAGTCGCGCGCGGAGTCCCGCGCCGCACAGCTCCCGTAACGGAACGCAGCACACGCCGCGGGCCCCGAGCGAATGATTCGCTCGGGGCCCGCGGCGTTCGTGGTGGGTGCGGCCCGCCGGAGGCCGCACCGGGCCTCAGACCAGGAAGTCCCGCGCCAGCCGCTCCGCCGCCCGCTCCAGCAGCGGGCCCGCCTCGGCCATGCAGCGGGCCGGGTCCGGTTCCAGATCCGTCAGGGCGTAGGCCCGCCGGATGCCGGCCGCGGCGAGCGCCTCCTGGGGCAGCTGGAGCCGGCCGCAGACCGCGACCACGTCCAGACCGGCCGCACGGGCCGCGGCGGCGACCCCGGCCGGCGCCTTGCCGTGCAGGGTCTGCGTGTCGAGCGAACCCTCGCCGGTGATGACGAAGGTGGCCTTCGCCAGCGCCGGGGCGAAGCCCAGGACGTCCAGCATCACGTCGATGCCCGGCCGGAAGGCCGCGTCCAGGCCGACCAGTGCGCCGTAGCCGATACCGCCCGCGGCGCCCGCGCCCGGCGCCAGGGCGTGTTCCGCGGCCCTGGGGCCCACCGCACCCGCCAGCACCTCGGCATAGTGCGCCAGGGCCGCGTCCAGGGTGGCCACGTCCTCCTCGCTCGCCCCCTTCTGCGGGCCGTAGACCGCCGGGGCGCCCTTCGGGCCCGTGAGCGGGTTGTCGACGTCGCTGGCGAGCACGATCGCGGTCTTCGCGAGCCGGGGGTCCAGCCCCGACAGATCGGCGGTGGCCAGGTCGCGCAGCGGGCCGCCGCCGGGGGCGACCGGCTCGCCGTCCGCGTCCAGGAACCGCGCGCCGAGCGCCGCGAGCATCCCCGCCCCGCCGTCGGTCGTGGCGCTGCCGCCGACGCCGAAGACGATCGAGGTCGCGCCCGCGTCGAGGGCGGCGAGCAGCAGCTCGCCGGTGCCGTACGTGGTGGCCGTCAGGGGCGCGAAGACGCCCTCGGGGAGGTGCTGGAGTCCGGAGGCCTCCGCCATCTCCACCACCGCGGTGCCGTCGGCCCGCAGCGCGAAAGTGGCCGTGACCGGCGTGCCGGTGGGACCGGTCACCTGCACCCTGTGGGGCGCGAATCCAGCGGCGACAGCCGCCTGTGTCGTGCCGTCGCCGCCGTCCGCGACCGGGACGGCCGAGACCGCCAGCCCGGGGACCGCGCGCCGCAGACCGGCGGTGACATGCTCGGCGACCTCGACGGCCGTGAGCGAGCCCTTGAATTTGTCCGCGGCGATCAGCACATGTGCTGTGGGTGTCCTTGATGCGTCCGCCACCGTGTTTCCCCTTGCTTTCGAACTGGCAGTCGCGCCGCTGTGACCTTATCCGGCACGCGCCACGGCGAACAGGGCACACCGGTCCGCGGTGCCGCCGAGCGCCCCCGGTGTGCGCCCCTCGAAGATCCGCCGGGCGGGCGCGGCCCCGGACCCGCGCCATCTAGGCTCGCGCCGTGACGACCATGGACTACGCCGCTTACATCGCCGGTCTGCCCCGTGTGATCGCGGGCGCAGGCACCCTCTTCCGCGACGCGGAGGGCCGTCTGCTGCTCGTGGAGCCCAACTACCGCGACACCTGGATCCTGCCCGGCGGCACCGTCGAGTCGGACGCCGGCGAATCGCCGCGGCAGGCCGCCCGCCGCGAGACCGCCGAGGAGATCGGCCTGGACATCGAGCCGGGCGCGCTGCTCGCCATCGACTGGGTACGCGGCACGGACCGCCCGCCGCTGGTGTCGTACCTCTACGACGGCGGGGTGCTGGACGCCGCCCAGCTGTCCGCGATCCGCCTCCAGGAGACCGAGCTGCTGTCCTGGCGCATGGTGCACTGGGACGAGGCCCAGACGCTGGTGAACCGGGAGATGGCGCTGCGTGTCGACGCCGCGCTGAAGGCCCTCGCGGCCGGCCGTGGCCCGACAGAACTGGAAGACGGAGTTCCGCCGAACGGGGCTGACGGCCCGTCGAAATGAGGTGGACACCGGGGCGGCCGTGCTCCCTAGGCTGACCGCCATGGAAGCCATCGCAGCCAAGATCGCACAGGTGCCGGGAATCGTCGGGGTGATGCTCGGCGGAAGCCGGGCCCGGGGCACCCACCGGCCTGACTCCGACTGGGATCTGGGGGTCTATTACCGGGGTGAGCCGGACCTGGCGGCGCTGGAGACGCTGGCCGCGGAGGTGACCGGCGGTCCCGTCGAGGTGTACGGGCCGGGGGCCTGGGGCGCGTGGGTCAACGGCGGCGCCTGGCTGGAGCTGCCCGACGGCCGTCAGGTGGACTGGATCCTGCGGGACGTCGACCGGGTGCGGCAGGTCTGGGAGGAGTGCCGCGCGGGCCGCTTCGAGATCGGCGTACAGGCCGGTCACCCGCTCGGCTTCTGGTCCCCCGCCTATCCGGGCGAGGCGGCGCTGGGCCGGGTGCTCGCCGACCCCGGGGGCGAACTGGCCCGGCTCCGGCAGGAGACCCAGGACTATCCGGAGCCCCTGCGCAAGGCACTGACCGGCGGCGCGGTCTGGGACGCCGGGTTCTCGGTGGCGATGGCCGGCAAGTCGTACGCCGCCCGGGACGTGCTGCACTCCGCCCTGTGTCTCTCCCGCGCCGTCGGCTACCTCGTCCAGGCCCTGCACGCCCACCACCGCACCTGGTGCCTCAACGAGAAGGGCGCACTCACGGCGGCCGCGGCGATGCCGGAGACACCGCCCGGCTTCGGTGCCCGCGCCCAAGCCCTGCTCGGCGAACTCGGCCACACGGAAGAGGAGTTGGGCCGCTCGCTGACTGCGGCGGAGGAGCTGGTGGCAGAGGTACGGGAGGTGACGGGGGGCTAGGGCGGGGCTCGCGGAGCGAGGGGCCCGTCCCGGCGAAGGCCCCGTGCCGGCAGAGGCACGACCCGGCAGAGCCCGTCCCGGCGGAGGCCCGCCCCGGCGGAGGCCCCGTCCCGGCGCAGCGCGCATCGCGCGGGGTCTGCGGTGGCCCCGTCAGCCGCACGCCTCCGCCGGGAAGAGCGTGTCGGCCGTGCGCTCGAAGGCGAGCAGGCGGCGCTTGCGGTCGAGGCCGCCGCCGTAGCCGGTGAGGCTGCCGTTGGCGCCGACGACGCGATGGCAAGGGACGATGATGCCGACCGGGTTGCGGCCGTTGGCCAGGCCGACCGCGCGGGACGCCGACGGGGTGCCGAGCCGCTCGGCGAGCTGTCCGTAGGAGACGGTCTCGCCGTACGGGATGGTGCACAGCGCCGCCCACACGCGGCGCTGGAAGGGTGTGCCGCGCAGGGCGAGCGGCAGGTCGAAGGTGGTCAACTCGCCGCGGAAATAGGCCCGGAGCTGGGTGATGGTCGCGGCGAACGGGGGCTCGCCGGGGTCCGCCGGGTGGCCGAAGGTCTCCTGGGGCGGGCGGTGGCGCTGGTCGGTCATGTAGAGACCGCTGAGGGACTCGCCGGTGGCGACGAGGGTGAGCGGCCCCACCGGGGTGTCGTCCAGGACGGTGTGGGTGACGGGGGCGGCGGGTTCGGGTGCGTGCACGGTCATGGCGGCTCAGTTCGTCGGGAGGTGATTGATGGGGTGGTCGTCGGTCGCCCAGAGGTACTGGACGGCGTAGGCGCGCCAGGGGCGCCAGAGCGCGGAGTGCCGGATGAGGGCCGCCGGGGTGTGCGGCAGGCCGAGGCCGGCGGCCGCGCGGCGCAGCCCGAGGTCGGTGGGGGTGAAGGCGTCCGGGTCGCCGAGTGCGCGCATGGCGATGCATTCGACGGTCCAGGGGCCGATGCCGGGCAGCGCCGCGAGCTGCGCCCGGGCGACGTCCCGGTCGCTGCCGACGCCCAGTTGCAGCGCACCGGAGCCGAGGGCGGCGATGACGCCGGTGAGGGTGGCCCGGCGGGTGCGGGGCATCGCCAGTTGCTCCGGGTCCAGCCCGGCGAGCGCGGCGGCGGACGGGAAGAGATGGCTGAGGCCGCCGTCCGGGTCGTCGACCGGTTCGCCGTGCGCACGGACCAGCCGTCCAGCGTGGGTGCGGGCCGCCGCGGTGGAGACCTGCTGGCCCAGGACGGCACGGACCGCGAATTCGTCCGCGTCGACCGTCCGCGGGACCCGGCGGCCGGGCGCCTTGTCGACGAGCGGGGCCAGCCGCGGGTCCTCGCGGAGCAGCCCGTCGACGGCTTCCGGGTCCGCGTCGAGGTCGAGCATCCGGCGGCAGCGGGCGATGGCACCGGCCAGATCGCGCAGATCGGTGAGGGAGAGCCGGCAGTCGATGTGGTCGGGGCGGGGCGCGAGGGCCACGATGCCGTGCCCGTAGGGGAGGTTCAGGGTCCGGCGGTAGGCGCCGTCCCGCCACTCCTCGACGCCGGGGACCGCGGTGGCGGCGAGATGCCCGAAGAGGTTGTCGGGGTTCAGCGGCTGCCGGAAGGGCAGCCGCAGCGCGAGCGCACCGGGCACCGTCGCCCTCGGGCCCGGCCGGGCGCGCTGCCGCAGCTCCGTCGGGGACAGCGCGAAGACCTCCCGGACCGTCTCGTTGAAGGTGCGGATGCTGGCGAAACCCGCGGCGAAGGCGACCTCGGCCATCGGCAGTGTGGTGGTCTCCACCAGGAGCCGGGCGGTCTGCGCCCGCTGGGCCCGGGCCAGGGCGAGCGGACCGGCCCCCAGCTCGGCCAGCAGCTGTCGCTCGGTCTGCCGGGTGCTGTAGCCGAGCCGGGCCGCGAGTCCGGGGACACCCTCGCGGTCGACGATGCCATCGGCGATCAGCCGCATGGCGCGGGCGACGAGGTCGGCCCGCTCGTTCCACTCCGGGGACCCCGGGCTGGCGTCCGGCCGGCACCGCTTGCAGGCCCGGAAACCGGCCTGCTGGGCGGCGGCCGCGCTCGGGTAGAAGCGCATGTTCTCCGGCTTGGGAGGCACCACGGGGCAGCTGGGACGGCAGTAGATACGAGTGGTGAGCACGGCCGTGAAGAACCAGCCGTCGAAGCGGGCGTCCTTGGACTGCACGGCGCGCAGACAGCGCTCGGTGTCGGTGTGCATGACCTCAGGATTCCTCAGCGGAGGCGCCCCGGCTGGCGAGAATCCGACATCAACGTGGGGTGACCAGGGCGGCCCGCCGCTCTCCTCCGTCAGCCCGCCCCGCCCTCCTCCGCCAGGGCCGTCTCGTACGTCTCGCGCGCGTGGTCGTCGAAAACGACGAAGCGGATCTCGTCGAAGGCGTCGGGGGACACGGCGACCGCGGCACGGACGGTGGCGACGGCGGTGCGGGCGCCGTCGGCGAGCGGCCAGCCGTACACGCCCGTGGAGATGGCCGGGAAGGCGACCGTCCGCGCGCCCAGGTCGTCGGCAACCCGCAGGGACTCGCGGTAGCAGGAGGCCAGGAGCTCGGAGCGGTCCTCGCTCTTCGCCCACACCGGGCCGACGGTGTGGATGACCCAGCGGGCCGGCAGCCGGCCGGCGGTGGTGGCGACGGCCTGACCGGTGGGCAGACCGCGGCCGTACTGGGCGGCGCGCAGGGCGCGGCACTCGTCGAGGATCTCCGGGCCGCCGCGCCGGTGGATCGCGCCGTCCACTCCCCCGCCGCCGAGGAGTGACGAGTTGGCGGCGTTGACCACGGCGTCCACGGCCTGTTCGGTGATGTCGCCCTGGATGAGGGTGAGGGAGGTGCTCATGGGGGACGAGCCTAGGCCGTGTCCCGCCGGATCTCCGGGAACGACGAGCGGGGCGGCCGGGGACGCCGGGGATCCACGGCACCCCTGGCCCGCGGTCCCATGGCGCCCCTGCCCCGTAGCCCCGCGGCAGGACCGAACGGCCCGTCGTTCAGCGGTGGTTGGCGCGCAGGTGGCGCCAGACGGTCTTGGCGGCGTAGTGGCCGGACATGCCGTGGACGCCGGGGCCGGGCGGGGTGGCCTGGGAGCAGAGGTAGATGGCGGGGTGGGCGGTTTCGTACGGGACCCGGGCGAGCTTGGGGCGGATGAGCAGGCGCAGGCCGGCCGCGGAGCCGGTGTTGGTGTCGCCGCCGACGTAATTGGCGTTGCGGGCGGCGATTTGGGGCGGGCCGGCGACCGCGCGGGCCAGCACCAGGTCGCGGAAGCCGGGGGCGAAGCGCTCGATCTGGCGCTCGACGACCTCGGTGGCGTCGCCCTCCCAGCTGTTGGGGACATGCCCGTACGCCCAGAAGGTGTGCTTGCCCTCGGGGGCGCGGGTGGGGTCGATCAGGCTGGGCTGAGCGGTGATCAGGAAGGGGACGGCGGGGTCCTGGCCGTGGGTGGCGGCGTTGAGCGAGGCGCCGATCTCACCGCTGGTGGGGCCGATGTGGACGGTGCCGGCGCGGTGCGCCTCCTTGGCCGTCCACGGCACCGGGGCCGACAGCGCGTAGTCGATCTTGAAGACGCTGGGGCCGTACTTCACCTCGCGGTAGGCGTTGCCCAGTCCGGCGATCCGGGCGAGCGCGGTCGGTGAGGTGTCGAAGACATACGCACGGGCCGGCGGCAGATCGTCCAGGCGCTTGACCTCGAAGTCGGTGTGCACCACTCCGCCGTGGGCGCGCAGCAGACCGGCGAGCGCGTCGGAGATGGCCTGGGAGCCGCCGCGCGGTACCGGCCAGCCCTTGTGGTGCGCGGCGAGCGCGAACATCAAGGCCATACCGGAGGTGCCGATGCCGCTGAGCGGGGCGTTGGCGTGCGCCCCGAGTCCGGCCAGCAGTCCGCGGGCCTTCGCGCCATGGAAGCGGCGGTTGAGGAGGCTGACCGGCTGGATCCCGACCAGGCCGAAGCGGGCGTAGGTCACGGGGTCCTGCGGCAGGCCGAGCCACTGGGTGCGCAGGAAGTCGTGGGCCATGGTGTCCCACTTGCCGACGAAGGGCGCCACCAGCCTGCGGTAGGCGCCGGCGTCCCGCGGCCCGAAGGACATGGCGGTCTCGCCGACGGAGTGGGCGAGCACGGCGGCCGTGCCGTCCGGGAAGGGGTGCGCCATCGGGAGGTCGGGGTGCAGCCATTCGAGGCCGTAGCGGTCCAGCGGCATGGCGGAGAAGGCGGGCGAGCCGACGCCGGTGGGGTGCACCGCCGAGCAGGGGTCGTGGCGGAAGCCGGGGAGGGTCAGCTCCTCGGTGCGGGCGCCGCCGCCGATGGTGTCGCGGGCCTCGAAGACCTCCACGGACATACCGCGGCGGGCCAGTTCGGCGGCCGCCGTCAGGCCGTTGGGTCCCGCTCCGATCACCACGGCATCGAGCATCCTCGGCACCTGCGCCACTCCCCTCACGTCCGGCCCTCGGCGTTGAGGGTCAGTTGGCGGCTGCCAGCAGTCCGAGGATACGCCGCGCCGTTTCGGCGTCCCGCGCCGCGGTGAAGGGCAGCGCATTGCCGCCTTCGATACGGAACGGCTGCCCGGCGACCGTGCCGCTGGCGCCGCCCGCCTCATGGACCAGCAGCAGCCCGGCCGCGTGGTCCCAGGCGTTCTCCCAGCTGAAGGCCGTGGCGTCGATCTCGCCGCGGGCTATGTGCAGATACTCCAGGCCCGCCGAGCCACAGGGGCGCGGGGCGATACCGCCGGTCTCCAGGGTGGCGAGCACCCGCTTCTGCTCGTCGTCGGTGAAGTCGTAGTGGGAGGTGGCGACATCGAGGACGGCACCGGCGGACGGGCTGCCGGCCTGGAGCGGTACCCCGTTCAGCCGGGCGCCGGCACCGCGGCGGGCGACGGCCATCAGGCCGAGCGCGGGGGCGTACGTCCAGGAGGCCAGCACCTCGCCGCGGTGGGCGAGCGCGACGAGCGTGCAGAAGCCGGGGTCGCCGTGCACGAACTGGCGGGTGCCGTCGACCGGGTCGACGATCCAGACGGGGGCGTCACCGTGCAGCGCGTCGAGCACGCCCGGGTCGGCGTGCACCGCTTCCTCGCCGACCACCCGGGAGCCGGGCAGCAGGGCCGTGAGCGAGACGGTGAGGTGTTCCTCGGCGAGCCGGTCGGCGACCGTGACGAGGTCGTGCGGCCCGTTCTTCTCGACGATGTCCTCGGCGGCGAGCTGCCGGAAGCGGGGCATGATCTCGTCGGCCGCGGCACGGCGGACGGCGGCCTCGACGGCGGCCAGGTCCAGGGCCGAGAGGTCGAGCGACGGGCCGTCCGGGGCGGGGCCCGGGGTCGCGGCGGACGGGGTGGCGGCAATCGGGGTAATCGCGGTCTCTCCTGCTTCTTGGGTACGAAGTGCTTCGATCATGTGTCCATCGAAACACGAGCCACTGACACGAGGACTGGACTCCAGGTGAATTCCGGATGCCGCGGCGGGCACGGGCCGGGGCCCGGGCCGCCCGGTGAACGCCGGACGCGCACCCGTCCCCGGCCCCGTACAGCGCCTCAGCGCCCGACCGCGTACCCCTGCATCCCCCGCGGATTCGCCGCCGCGGACAGCACACCGGACTCCGGGTCCCGTGCCACCGCACACAGCCGCCCCTCGGACCAGGCATCACCCACCGTGACCCGGTGACCACGCCGGCGCAGCCCGTCGATGACCCGCTGACCGATCCGGGACTCCACCGTCACGCTCCCCGGCCGCATCCCGCGGGGGAAGAAGGAGCCGGGGAAGGAGTCCTGGTGCCAGTTGGGGGCGTCGATGGCGCCCTGGAGGTCGAGGCCGCCACGGACCGCCCCGCGCAGCGCCACGGCCAGGAAGAAGTGCACCTGCCACTGGTCCTGCTGATCGCCGCCCGGCGTCCCGAAGGCCATCACCGGGACCCCCTCGCGCAGCGCGAGGGACGGCGTGAGGGTGGTGCGGGGGCGGCGACCCGGGGTGAGCGAGTTGGGCAGGCCCTCCTCCAGCCAGGCCATCTGGAGCCGGGTGCCGAGCGGGAAGCCGAGCGCCGGGACGACGGGGTTGGACTGGAGCCAGCCGCCGGACGGGGTGGCGGAGACCAGATTGCCCCAGCGGTCGACGACATCGATATGGCAGGTGTCGCCGCGGGTGGCGCCGTTCCGGTCGATCTCGGGGGCGACATCCGCCGGTACGCCCGGCCCGGCCGCCCCCGGCACCCCGTGCGCGACGGTCGGCTCGCCCGCCCCGCGCCCGGAGGCACCCCGCGCGTCAAAGCCGGCCGCGCCCGTCGCGGCCGCCACCGCGTGCTTGCTCAGCCGCGGGGCGCGGCCGTCCGGGCTGCCGGGGCGCAGCTCGTACGAGGCGCGCTCGCCGATGAGGGCCCGGCGGCCGGCGTTGTAGCCGTCGCTCAGCAGGGCGTCGAGCGGGACCTCGGCGGCGTCGCCGTACCAGGCCTCGCGGTCGGCCATCGCCAGCTTGCTGCCCTCGATGAGCAGATGGACGTACTCGGGGCTGCCGTACGCGGGCAACTCCGGCGGCAGCAGGGCGAGTTGCTGGAGGAAGGCGGGGCCCTGGGACCAGCCGCCGGCCTTGGCGACGGTCCAGCCGTTCCAGTCGTGGGTGACGGGCGCCTCGTAGGTGGCGGTGAAGGCGGCCAGGTCGTCGCCGGTGAGGGTGCCCGCATGGCGTTCGCCGGAGGTGTCCATGGCGGGGCGGGCCGCGAAGCCGGCGAGCGCCTCGCCGATGAAGCCTTCGCGCCAGATACGGCGGGCGGCCTCGATCTGCGCTTCACGGCCGGTCGCGGCGGCCTCCGCCTCGGCGGTCAGCCGGCGCCACGTGGCGGCCAGCGGCCGGTTCCTGAGCAGCCCTCCGGGGGCGACGGGCCGGCCGTCGGGGAGATAGATCTCGGCGGAGGAGATCCACTCCGTCTCGAAGAGCTCACGGACCGTGGCGACGGTCGCGCCGATCCGCTCGACGGCGGGATGGCCGTGCTCGGCGTAGCCGATGGCGTACCGCAGCACCTCGGCCAGGGACTTGCTGCCGTGGTCGCGCAGCAGCAGCATCCAGGCGTCGAAGGCACCGGGGACCGCGGCGGCGAGCGGTCCGGTGCCGGGCACCAGGTCGAGCCCCAGCGAGGTGTAGTGCGCCACGCTCGCACCGGCCGGTGCCGGGCCCTGGCCGCACAGCACCCGCACCGGCCCGTCCGCGGGCGCCAGGATGATCGGCACCTCACCCGCCGGACCGTTCAGATGCGGCTCCACGACATGCAGCACGAACCCGGCAGCCACCGCTGCGTCATAGGCGTTTCCGCCGTCCTCCAGGACGGCCATCGCGGACTGGGACGCCAGCCAGTGCGTGGTGGAGGCCATACCGAAGGTGCCTTGGAGGGTCGGGCGGGTGGTGAACACGGTGACTCCTCTGTGCTGCGGTGAGAGCGGTGCGGGACGGGCCACTCGGGCGCGGGCGGTCGGCGGCCGGCCCCTCGCGATCGTACGTAGGGGCCACGGAGACGGCAGAGCTGCCCGGACGAGGACGCCCGGTGCGCCCGGTGGGCGCATCACTTCGCCACCGCGCTACGGGAGAGCACCAACGGGCCGCCGCATGAAGGGGATTGGCAACTACGGCCGGGCAGATCCGCTTACGCGGTCGACACCTACCGGAACACGCTGGCGCAGCACGATCCGGACCGCGGCCATTTCGCCCCATTCAGCGAAAGCCCCGCGCACGACTGCCGCGGCCGGCTCTCACCCCACCCGGGGCCGGCCCCTCCCCGGCGGCCCCGCCGCCTGGAACGCACTCGCCCGGCCGGCACCCCGACACCGATAGCTGACAAGACGGCCGGCCCACGGAGTGCATACGCTCACCCCATGACCCGCACCGCCCCCTCCCCGGACCAGCCGCCCCGCCGCCCCCTCGTCGCGATCCTCACCGGGGCGGGTATCTCCACCGACTCCGGGATTCCCGATTACCGCGGGCCGAACGGGCTGTGGCGGCGGGACCCGGAGGCGGAGAAGCTGGTCACCTACGACGCGTACATGGGCGATCCGGAGATCCGGCGGCGGTCGTGGCGGATGCGGCAGGAGAGCCCGGCGTTCCGCGCGCAGCCGAATGCCGCGCACGAGGCGGTGGCCAGGCTGGAGCGGTCCGGGACTCCGGTGCGGGTGATCACGCAGAACGTCGACGGGCTGCATCAGCGCGCCGGGATGCCCGAACGCAAGGTGCTCGAACTGCACGGCACGGTACGCAAGGTGACCTGCACCCGCTGTCATGCCCGCTCCTCGATGGAGGAGGCGCTGGCGCGGGTGGCCGCGGGCGAGCCGGATCCGGCGTGTCTGGTGTGCGGCGGGATTCTGAAGTCGGCGACGGTGATGTTCGGTGAGCGACTGGATCCGCAGGTGCTCGGTACGGCACTGGGCGTGGCCAAGGCGGCGGAGGTCTTCCTCGCGGTCGGTACGACGCTTCAGGTGCAGCCGGCGGCCTCGCTCGCGGGGGTGGCCGCGGAGCACGGCGCCCGGCTGATCATCGTCAACGCCGAGCCGACCCCGTACGACGAGCTCGCCGCCGAGGTGATCCGTGAGCCGATCGGCAGTGCGCTGCCCCGGCTGCTGGCGGGGCTGGCGGAACACCCGTCCAACTGACCTTCCCGGACCGCGCGTTGCTCAGCCGCCGAGGAAGTACAGCTCCTCCATCGTCCGGGTGGCGGACTCGGTGTGCCGGACGCGGAAGACGGAGGTCGTGAGGCTGCTCATGGGCCACGGGTCGGCCTCCCCCAGCGCGAGGGTGGCGAAGTCCGCCCATTCGACGTCGCCGGGGTCGGCGTCGAAGTCGAGGTCATGCTCTTGCAGCACGTCGGCGCCGATGCCCAGCGCGGCGGCGACCGCACGGGGGTCGCCGGTCAGCTCCCATGGATCCATCGTCGGCCACCCCGAGGCGTGGAACACCGGTCCTCCCGGCAGGCGGATGATGTCCTCGGTATGGGACTCGCCGCAGTCCACCTCCACCCGGCCGACGATCCGGGCTTCGGGAAACCGCTCATGCAGCCTGTTCACCTCGTACCACAGCGGGGTGTCATTGCCGTTGTCGGCCATCGCGGGATCGGATATGGCCGTCACGTTGCCCCAGCACCCCACCTGGATCACGTCCAGGTCGGCGCGCGTCGCCAGATAGGGATTCGCGCAGGCGGCCACCGGCTCCAGCTCTTCCAGCACCGCGTCGACGGTCGGGAACGTCTCGGCGAAGGCGCGCGCGGCGGCCGGGTCATGGGGCGGCAGATCCTCCGCCCGCACCTCGAACGGGGGCTGAACGACGGTGATGTTGTAGCGGCAACCGCTGCCTCGCGTCATCCGGTCGGGCGGCGATGTCCAGAAACTGATCTCGGTCATGCGCGCCACCGTAGTGCGGGGCAGTGACATCGCCCGCGGTGGCGAGACGGTCCCAGTGGGGGGCGGGCGTCGTCACGCGGTTCATGAGCGGCGCAGCTGCCACGCCCCGGGCCGCCTCACCCCAACCGGCCCTCCGTTCCCCGGAGTTCGCTCACGGGACCGCCCGTGGCGCGCATCAGCACCGTGTAGAGGGTCAGCGCGACGCCGAGGCCCACCGCCCAGCCGTAGTCGGCCAGCGGTTTCAGGAACGGGAGGAGGCCGCCGGCGGGGAAGGGTCCCTTGCCGGGCTGCGAGTAGGAGCCGCCCACCGCCAGCAGTCCGCCGATGACGAAGGCGAGGACGGCCCGCCAGTTCCAGCCGGCCGTGTACCAGTAGCGGCCGCCGGGGCGGTAGAGCTCGGCGAGGTCGAGGACGGTACGGCGGATGATCCAGTAGTCGGCGATGAGGATGCCGGCGACGGTGCCGAGCAGTCCGCCGACCACCCCGAGCCAGGTGAAGATGTACAGCTCGGGGGTGGCGGTGAGCTTCCACGGCAGGATGATCACGCCGACCACACCGGTGATCAGCGCGCCCGTACGGAAGTTGATGAGTTTCGGCGCCAGATGGGCCAGGTCGTAGGCGGGCGAGACGACATTGGCCGCGATATTGACGGAGATGGTCGCGATCAGGACGGTGACCAGCGCGAAGAGCAGGCCGAAGACATTGTCGGCCTTGCCGGCCAGCGCGACCGGGTCCCAGATCGGCGCCCCGTACACCGCCTGCGAACCCGAGGTGACCAGTACGGAGAGCAGGGCGAACGCCGTCATGGTGGTCGGCAGCCCCAGGGACTGCCCCCATACCTGGGCCCGCTGACCGGCCCCGAAGCGGGTGAAGTCGGGGATGTTCAGCGACAGGGTCGCCCAGAAACCGATCATCCCCATGAGGGACGGGAAGAAGACCGGCCAGAAGTTCTCGCCCCAGCCCAGGGTGCTCGGCTGGTCCAGCAGCGGGCCGAACCCGCCCGCCTTGGCGGCCATCCATCCGAGCAGCGCCAGCGCGCCGACGAGGACGAAGGGCGCGGCCCAGTTCTCGAAGCGGCGCAGGGTCTCCATGCCCCGCAGGATGATGGCGAGTTCGACGGCCCAGAAGACCAGGAAGCAGAGCCACAGCGTCCAGGGGTAGCCGGCGATCTCCGTCGCCCCGGCCCAGTCGCCGCCGAAGATCTTGCCCAGCAGGATGTAGATGCCCTGGCCGCCGATCCAGGTCTGGATGCCGAACCAGCAGCAGGCCACGGCGGCACGCACCAGCGCCGGCAGGTTGGCGCCGCGCAGCCCGAACGACGCCCGTGCGAGGACGGGGAAGGGGATGCCGTACTTGGGGCCGGCATGCCCGGTGAGCAGCATCGGGACCAGCACGACGAGGTTCGCCAGCGCGATGGTGAAGACCGCCTGCTTCCAGTCCATACCGAGTGCGACCAGGCCGGAGGCGAGCGTCCAGGAGGGGATGTTGTGGGCCATGCCGACCCACAGGGCGGCGAAGTTGTAGGTGGTCCAGCGGCGTTCGGCCAGCGGCACGGGGTACAGATCGGCGTTGACGTACCGGCCGTGCGCGGCGATGGCGCCCGGCGCCGGTTCGACGCGGCCGTCCGGTGCGGTGATCTGGTCCGTGGGCGTTATGGGGAGTTCCGGCGGCACGGGTGAGGTCGCGGGCATGCGGGGACCTTTCGTCCGGGTGCGGGCCGCCGGTCGCCGGGCGGCACGGCGGTGGCACGGTCGCCGCGCCCGGCCGACGGGCCGGGGCGGCGCGCGGGGCCGCAACGCGCCTGCTCCCGGAGCCTGTTCAGTCGGCGAACGCGGGAAGGATCTCTGCTCCGTAGGCGTCGATGGTGGATTCCTTGGCGTCGTGCATGGCGTAGAGCGCGAACTGGTCCACGCCCAGCGCCTGGAGCTGCCGCAGCTTCTCGATGTGCGCGGCGACCGGGCCGAGCAGGCAGAAGCGGTCGACGACCGCGTCCGACACGAAGCCCGCGTCGGGGTTGCCCGACCGGCCGTGGTGGGCGTAGTCGTAGCTCTCCCGGGACGCGATGTACGCGGTCAGCTCGTCCGGCACCATGCCGGAGTGCTCGCCGTAGCGTGCGACGAGGTCGGCGACGTGATTGCCGACCATGCCGCCGAACCAGCGGCACTGCTCGCGGGCGTGGTCCAGGTCGTCGCCCACATAGGCCGGTGCGGCGACACAGATCGTGACGTCGGCCGGATCGCGGCCGGCGTCCACCGCGGCCTTCCGCACCGCCTTGACCATCCATTCGGTGAGGAAGGGGTCGGCCAGCTGGAGGATGAAGCCGTCGGCCAGTTCGCCGGCCATGGCGAGGGCCTTGGGCCCGTAGGCGGCCATCCACACCGGGAGCTTGCCGTTCTTGACCCAGGGGATCTTGATCCGGTGGTCGCCGATGTACGCCTCCCGGCCTTCGGCGAGATCACGGATGACGCCGATCGACTCGCCCAGCCGGGCCAGGGTGTTGGGCGGGCGCCCGGCCACCCGCATCGCGGAGTCGCCGCGCCCGATGCCGCAGACGGTGCGGTTGCCGTACATGTCGTTGAGGGTGGCGAAGGTGGAGGCGGTGACCTCGGGGGTGCGGGTGGAGGGGTTGGTGACCATCGGGCCGACGATCAGCCGCTCGGTGTGTTCCAGCACCCGGCTGTAGATGACGAACGGTTCCTGCCACAGGACGGTCGAGTCGAAGGTCCAGCCGTAGCGGAAGCCGTTGCGCTCGGCGCGGCGCATCAGGGACACAACGGCGGAAGCGGGCGGGTCGGCCTGAAGGACAACTCCGAAGTCCACAGCGGGCTCCTTAGATGAGGTACTGGCAGGTGCCACGCGGGATGTACTGGCCGTGTCCCGCGCGTCCGGTGAACTCCCGCCGGTCGAGGACGAGTTCGCCCCGCGAGAGCACGGTTTCGACCTGCCCGGTGAGGCGTTTGCCCTCGTAGGGCGAGTAGTCGACGTTCATGTGGTGGGTCTCGGCGGAGACGGTCTGCTGGGCGGTGGGGTCGTAGATGACGAGGTCGGCGTCGGAGCCGGGCGCGAGGGTGCCCTTCTTCGGGTAGAGGCCGAACATCCGGGCCGGGGTGGCGCAGGCGATCTCGATCCAGCGGCGGCGGCTGATCCGGCCCTCCACGACGCCCTGGTGGAGGAGGTCCATCCGGTTCTCCACGCCCGGCATCCCGTTGGGGATCTTGGAGAAGTCGCCGCGGCCGAGCTCCTTCTGCCCTTGGAAGCAGAACGGGCAGTGGTCGGTCGAGACCACCTGGAGGTCGTTGGTGCGCAGCCCGCGCCACAGCGCCGCCTGGTGCTCCCGCGGCCGCAGGGGCGTGGAGCACACGTACTTGGCGCCCTCGAAGTCCGGCTCGGCGAGGTTGTCGGTGGACAGGAACAGATACTGCGGGCAGGTCTCACCGAAGACGTTCAGCCCCTTGTCGCGGGCCTGGGCGATCTCGGCGAGGGCTTCCTCGGCGGAGACATGGACGACATAGAGCGGGGCGCCGGCCACCCGCGCCAGCTGGATGGTGCGGTGGGTGGCCTCGGCCTCCAGGAGGACCCGGCGGACCTCGCCGTGGTAGCGCGGGTCGGTGCGGCCCTCGGCCAGCGCCTGTTCGACGAGGACGTCGATGGCGATGCCGTTCTCGGCGTGCATCATGATCAGCCCGCCGTTGCCGGCGGACTGCTGCATCGCGCGCAGGATCTGCCCGTCGTCGCTGTAGAAGACGCCGGGGTAGGCGGTGAAGAGCTTGAACGAGGTGACGCCCTCCGCCACCAGGAGGTCCATCTCCTTGAGGGTGTGCTCGTTGACGTCCGAGAGGATCATGTGGAACGCGTAGTCGATGGCGCACTGGGCGTCGGACTTGGCGTGCCAGGCGTCCAGGCCGGCCCGGAGCGACTTGCCGCGGGACTGCACCGCGAAGTCGATGAGGGTGGTGGTGCCGCCCCAGGCCGCGGCGCGGGTCCCGGTCTCGAAGTTGTCGGAGGAGAAGGTCCCGCCGAAGGGGAAGTCCAGATGGGTGTGCGCGTCGACGCCCCCTGGGATGACGTATTTCCCGGTGGCGTCGAGAACGCGGTCCGCCGCCCCGGCCCAGCCGTCCGCGGTGTGGCTGCCGTGTGCCGCGAGGGCGGCGACCCGGCCGTCCTCCACCAGGACATCGGCGTGGACCTCATCGGCGGCGGTGATCACCAGTCCGTTCTGCACGACCGTACGGCTCACAATCCTGCTCCCTTCCACACCAGCGACATCGGCGGCACGGGAAGGCGGAGCTCGACGCGCACCATTCCCCCCGGCAGGTCTGCTCCGCTGACGCCACGCCACAACCGGTCTACACCCGTAGATCACGGTCGAGAAGGAGACCGTAGAAGCATGTCACCCACGGTGGCAATACCGTGACCGTTAATCAGCGGAGACGTTCGTGTTGCGCCGACGATCAGCTGGACGGTTCAACGCGGGGCACGGACGAGGGGGCGTACTACCCGCAGGAGGGGTGCGGGAGTGACGCGATGGGCAGGTATGCGCCGAACCGGCGGGCGAACCTGGCGGGCGGCCCGGCATTCTGACGGACGAATCGGAAAGGCGGCGGGCTCATGGAGCAGAGCACACCGTGGGAGTTCTCCGACGACCGGGGGCGCCTGGCGGTGGCCGGCGACCGGCCGTTGCGGATCGTGGCGTACATACAGGCGGGGGCGACGCTGTGGGACCACGGCATACGCCCCGTGGGGCTCTTCGGGTCCCAGCACGACGGCGCCGCCCCCGACCCCGCCAAGGCCGGTGAGCTGCCGCTCGCGGAGATCGGCTATCTCGGCTCGGGTGGCGCGCTGCACCCTGACACCCTGCTGGAGGCGGCGCCGGACCTCGTGGTGGCCGTGACCTATGACGGCGAGCAGGTCTACGGGCTGGGGCAGAAGACCGCCCTGGAGCTGGAGGCACATGTCCCGGTCGCCACGGTCGCGGTGGGACCCGGCCGGAGCCTGGCCGGGGTGCGCGAGCGGTTCGCGGCGCTCGCCGGATCGCTCGGCCGCGGCGAACCGCTGGTCCGGGCACGGGAGTTGGACGCCTCGGAGGACGCCCTGCGGCAGGCGACCGGCGGCGCCGTACGGCCGCGGGTGCTGGCGCTGTCGCCCGCGGGCCCGGAGCGGGTGCATCTGGCCCGGCCCAGCTCCTGGCCGGATCTGCGGGCACTGACCGAGCACGGTGTGGGGTTGCTGGAGCCGGCCGCGGGCGCCGGGGTGAACTGGTCCACCGTCGGCTGGGCGGACGCCGCGGCGATGGCGCCGGACATCGTGCTGATGGACGTACGGGCCAATGCCGCCCGGCCCGAACAGCTCCGGTCCGACGCCCACTGGCGCGCGATCGAGGCCCGGTCCCGGCTGCTGCCATGGAATCCGGAGGCCCCGTGCAGCCGGCGCGCCCACACCCGTTTCTTCACCCTGGTGGCCGACACGGTGCGGGAGACCGCCGGGGCCGCCTAAGGCGTATCAGGCGCCACGGCCCGGTCCCGCGTCGTCCGGTCCGCACTCCCCCGCGGGCCTCAGCCGGGGGCCGGGGCCTCGCGCCCGACGAAACGCCCGGCCGTGGCCGTGCCCCTACGCCGGAGCCAGCTGCCCCTGCGCCGCCCGCAGCGCGTCCGCCAGCAGATCCGCGCCTTCTTCCGCCTCGGCGATGGTCAGCGTCATCGGGGGTGCGATGCGCAGTGAGGCGCCGCCCTGGCCGCCCTTGCCGATCAGCAGGCCGCGTTCGCGGGCGGCTTCCAGGACCAGGGAGGCGGCCTCCGGCGAGCGCTCGTCGGTGCCGGGGCGGACCAGTTCGATGCCGATCATCAGGCCGCGGCCGCGCACTTCCCGGACGAGATCGAGGCTGGCCGCGACCGCCCGCAGCCGCTCGATGAGCAGGCCGCCGACCCGCCGGGCGTTGCCCTGGAGATCGTGTTCCAGGAGGTAGCCGAGGTTGGCCAGGCCCGCGGCCATGGTGACCGGGCTGCCGCCGAAGGTGGAGATGGAGTTCGCGGAGAGCGAGTCCATCACCTCGGCGCGGGCCACCACCCCGCCGATGGACATCCCGTTGCCGATGCCCTTGGCGAAGGTCAGCATGTCGGGCGGGCCGTTGTCGGCGTGCGCCTGCCAGCCCCAGAAGTGGTCGCCGGTACGGCCCCAGCCGGTCTGCACCTCGTCGCTGATCCAGAGGATGCCGTGCCGGGCGAGCACCTCGCGGAACGCGGCGTACAGGCCGTCCGGCGGCATGGTGAATCCGCCGACGCCCTGGACCGGTTCGGCGATCAGCGCGGCGACGCCGCCCGCGGTCTGCTGGAGCATGTCCTCCAGGTCGGCGACGCAGGCCTCGGTGTACGCATCGTCGCTCAGCTCGGCGTACGGGCCGCGGCTGCGCACCCCGCCGTGGACGTAGAGCGTCTGGAGCGGCGAGAGGCTGGTGGGTGACCAGCTCTGGTTGCCGGTGATGCCGACGGTGGAGAAGGACCGGCCGTGGTAGCTGTTGCGCATCGCCAGGATCTGGTTGGAGCGGCGGTACGAGGTGGCCAGGAGGAGGGCGGCGTCGTTGGCTTCCGTACCGGAGGTGGTGAAGAAGACCCGGGCGTCGGGGATGCCGGAGAGCGCCGCGATCCGCTCCGCCAGCTCGACCATGGGGCGCGAGAGGTAGAGCGTCGAGGTGTGGATGATCCGGCCGGCCTGTTCGGCGACGGCCTTGGTGACCTCGGGCAGGGCGTGCGCCGTCATGGTCGTGAGGATGCCGCCGAAGAAGTCGAGATAGCGGTTGCCCTCGGCGTCCCAGACGTGGCGGCCCTCGCCATGGGTGAGTTCGAGCGGCCGCTCGTAGTAGAGGCTCAGCCAGGAGGGGAGGACGGCTTGATGGCGGGCGTACAGGCCCGCGGGGTCGGGGGTCATGGCTGCACCAGCCCGTCGTAGGCGTCGGGGCGGCGATCGCGGTAGAAGGCCCACTGCTGCCGGACCTCGTCGATCATGCCGAAGTCGAGGTCGCGGATGACCAGTTCCTCCTTGGAGTCGCTGGCGACCTCGCCGACGAACTGGCCCCGGGGGTCGACGAAGTAGCTGGTGCCGTAGAAGTCGTTGTCGCCGTACTCCTCGACGCCGACCCGGTTGATCGCCGCGATGAAGTACTCGTTGGCGACCGCGGCCGCGGGCTGCTCCAGCTGCCAGAGGTAGGCGGACAGACCGCGGGAGGTGGCGGAGGGGTTGTAGACCAGCTGGGCGCCGTTGAGGCCCAACTGCCGCCAGCCCTCGGGGAAGTGGCGGTCGTAGCAGATATAGACGCCGACCTTGCCGACGGCGGTGTCGAAGACCGGCCAGCCGGCGTTCCCCGGCTTGAAGTAGTACTTCTCCCAGAAGCCCTTGACCTGCGGGATGTGGTGCTTGCGGTAGGCGCCCAGGACCGTGCCGTCGGCGTCGATGACGGCGGCGGTGTTGTAGTAGAAGCCGGACTGTTCGACCTCGAAGACGGGGACGACGATGACCATGCCGGTCTCGCGGGCCAGGTCCTGCATCCGCCGGACGGTCGGCCCGTCGGGCACCGGCTCGGCCCAGCGGTAGTGCTCGGGTTCCTGGACCTGGCAGAAGTACGGGGCGTTGAAGACTTCCTGGAAGCCGATCACCTTCGCGCCCTGCGCGGCGGCCGCTCTGGCGTACTCCTCATGCTTCGCGATCATCGATTCGGTGTCGCCGGTCCAGGTCGCCTGAACCAGTGCGGCACGCACAACATCGGCCATGAGCTGCTCCTTTGTCGATGCGTCAGCCTGCGCCCGCGCATGATCTACGCCGCGATCTACGCGTGTGGAGGTGACCGTAAGCCCCGTCACGGACCGTGGCAAGACCATCTCCACCGTGGCGCGTCCGGCGGCGCAGCGCAGAATCAACGGACGAACGGCGGCCCGGCCACCCTCGCGGCAGACCCTGGAGACGGCGGCCGGGCTGATACGGCGGCTGATGCCGGAATGAGCGGGACCGCCGCCGGCGCGGCACCGTCCGCCCCCCGGCTCAGGGGCGGACGCCGTCGTACGGCACCGGATGGCCGGCCGGCCGCCGCTCGTGCCAGCGCAGATCGTCCTGGAGCTGGGCGGCCAGCGAGATCAGCTGCGGCTCGCCGTGGGCCGGGCCGAGCAGCTGGGCGCCCAGCGGCAGGCCGTCGGTGCTGAAGCCGGCGGGCACGCTCACGCCCGGCCAGCCGAGGACGTTCCAGGGCCAGGCGTACGGGCAGGCGGCGATCATGGCCTGATCCGTACGCCAGCCGCTGAGCTTGGCGAGGGTGCCGATGCGCGGCGGCGGGGTGGCCGTGGTCGGTGTCAGCAGGACGTCGTAGGGGCCGAACAGTGCGCCGATCCGCCGCTGTTGGCGCCGCTCGACGGCGCGCGCCCGGCGCAGTACGGGCCCGCCGAGCAGCCGGCCCATCCGCGCCGCCTCCCGCGTACGGCGGTCCAGCAGCGAACGGTCGGGGACCCGGTCCGCCCACTCCCCCACCCCGGCCGTGGCGCGCGGGACGAAGGCCAGCCCGACCAGCCCGTAGTCCGGCTCCGCCTCCTCGACGAAGTGCCCGAGACGGGCCAGTGTGCGGGCCACACCGGTCACCGCGGCCCGCACGTCGGGGTGCAGCGGCTTGGGCGTGAAGGTGAAGGCCGCCTTCCAGGACAGCGCGATCCGCAGCCGTCCGGGGTCGCGGCCGGCGGCCTCGCGGGCCGCGATGGCGGGCGGCCGGTGCAGATCGCCGTCGTGATTGCCGCTGGCCACGTCCAGCAGCAGGGCCGCGTCCTCGACCGTACGGGCCAGCGGTCCGATGCCGGTGATCCCCTGGAAGGACTCGGGGTCCGGCCAGGTGGAGATGCGGCCGCGCTGGGGTTTGATACCGACGAGATGGGACCAGGCGGCGGGGATACGGACCGAGCCGGCGCCGTCGGTGCCGAGGGCGGCGGGGACCAGCCCGGCCGCGACCGCGGCGGCCGAGCCGCCGGACGAGCCGCCCGGGGTGTGGGCGAGGTTCCACGGGTTGCAGGTGTTGCCGAAGGCCGGGCCCTCGGTGAACGGCCACTGGCCCAGTTCGCAGGCGTTGGTCTTGCCGACGATGATGGCGCCGGCCGCCCGCAGCCGCCGGACGACCTCGGCGTCGCGCTCCTTGGGCGGGAATTCCCCGGCGCAGCCGAACGCGGTCGGCTCGCCCGCCACGTCGGTGTCGTCCTTGACCGCGACCGGGACCCCGAGCAGCGGCAGCCGCTCCCCGGCCGCCAGCCTGCGGTCGGCCTCCGCGGCCTCCGCCAGCGCCGCCTCGGCCCGTACCCGCCGGAAGGCGTTGACGGTGCCCTGGGTGGCCTCGATGCGCTCCAGCGACCGCCGTACCAGCGCGGTCGAGGTCACCCGGCCCTCTGCGAGCGCGCGCGCCTGCTCGGCGAGGCCTTCCAACTCGCCCGCCGTGGCACCGATGTGCCGGACCGGGACCTGCCCGGTCTCGCTGTCCTGGCTCTCGTCAACGCTCACGCTGCGTGCCCTCCCTGGGACCGCTCATTCGAACGAACGGTCCCAGGAGGCTAATCGTCACCGCCGTGACCATCAACGACGCCGCGCGGGGCGGTACATCGACGACACACGGACGGCACACAGCGGTCCGTCCGTGTCGGCGGTGTGACATCCGGCTCCCGTACCGCGGGCGTTACGACCGGTGCACGACCCTCGCCGAGCCGCCGCCACGCCGTACCTTTTCGGCCGCGGCCAGCCAGCGGCCGTCCGGCAGCCGCTGGACGCCGGTCGCCGCGCCGATCTCCGGGTTCTCCTTGAAGGCATGGCCGAGCGCTTCGAGTTGCCGGCGGACCGGGCTGTTCCACAGACCGGGTTCGAGGTCGGTCCGGGCCGCGTTGCGCTGGCTGGCCCGCGGCGCGGCGATGGCCTCGACCAGCGGCATTCCGCGGTCGAGGTGGTTGACCAGGGTCTGGAGCACGGTGGTGATGATGGTCGCGCCGCCGGGCGAGCCGAGGGCCACCACCGGCCGGCCGTGCCGCAGCACGATCGTCGGCGACATCGACGAGCGCGGCCGCTTGCCGGGGCCGGGCAGATTCGGGTCATGGACCGACGGGGCGGCCGGCGCGAAGGAGAAGTCGGTCAGCTCGTTGTTGAGCAGGAAGCCGCGGTGCGGGACGACGATGCCGCTGCCGCCGGTCTGCTCGATGGTCAGGGTGTAGGCGACGACATTGCCCCACTTGTCGGCGACGGTCAGATGGGTGGTGTTCTCGCCCTCGTACGTCGTCGGCGCGGCCCGGCCGGCACCGGCGCAGCGCGCGGGGTGACGCGGGTCGCCGGGCGCGAGCGGGCTGGTCAGCGCCTTGTCGTCGTGGATGAGGCAGGCGCGGGCGTCAGCGAACCGCTGGGAGGTCAGGGCCTTGGTCGGGACGTCCTCCCGTGCCGGGTCGCCGACCCAGCGGCCGCGGTCGGCGAAGGCGATCCGGGCCGCCTCGATGTAGCGGTGCAGGAACTGCTTCTCGCTCAGCCGGGAGAGATCGCTCCGCTCCAGGATGTTGAGCGCCTCGGCGACGCTGGTGCCGCCGGAGGAGGACGGCGCCATGCCATAGACGTCCAGACCGCGGTAGCCGGTGCGGGTCGGCGCCTGGCTCAGCACCCGGTAGGCGCGCAGATCGCCCGCGGTCAGATCGCCGGGCCGTACCGTGCGCGGGGAGCCGGCGCGCACCGGTGGTTTGCGGACCGTGCGGACGATGTCCCGGGCCAGCGCGCCGTCGTAGAGCGCACCGACGCCCTGGTGCGCCAACTCCCGGTACGTACGGGCCAGATCGGGGTTCTTCAGTGTCGAGCCGACCACCGGGAGCTTGCCGCCGGGGAGGTAGAGGCGGGCGGTCGCCGGGAAGTCGCGGAAGCGGGCCTCGTTGTCCGCGGTCTGCTGGCGGAAGGTCTCGTCGACCGTGAAGCCGCCCGCGGCCAGCCGCTGCGCGGGCCGCAGTACCTGGCGCAGGGACCGGCTGCCCCACTTGCGCAGGGCGGTGTCCCAGGTGGCGGCGGTGCCCGGGGTGCCGACGCTCAGCCCGCTGGTGACGACGTCGTCGAACGGGAGGGGCTTGCCGTTCTCCAGGAAGAGATCCTTGCCGGCGGAGCGCGGGGCGGTCTCCCGGCCGTCGAGCGTGCGTACGGTCCGGGTCCGGGCGTCGTAGGAGACGAAGTAGCCGCCGCCTCCGATGCCCGCGGAGTAGGGCTCGGTGACACCGAGGGCGGCGGCGGTGGCGACTGCCGCGTCGACGGCGTTGCCACCCTTCCTGAGGACCTCGATACCGGCGGCCGAGGCATCCGGGTCGACGCTGGAGACGGCCCCGCCGTGGCCGACGGCGACCGGGGTCTTCCCCGGTGTGGCGGTGGTGGCGCCGTCCCGGTCGGCGGCGGGCGGCGCGGGCGCGGCGGTTCCGGCGGCGGCCGGGACCGCCACCAGGGAGCCGGCCAGCGCGGCGGCCGCTCCCAGGACGGTGAGGCGTCGGGCTCTGGTCATACCGGGGTTTCCTCCCAGAGGGTGGCGGGGGGCGGCAGGGGCCCGGAGCCTACTCGTGGCAACAGCCCGCCGACAGAGGGCATTTCGGGCACCAAGGCCCCCGCGGGGGCAGGGATCAGGCGCCCCTTTCCGTACGGATCAGGTATGCCCGTACGGACCGGGACAAGCCGTCCCAGGTGCCCGCCCCGCCCTCGAACGCACACCCGGAATGCCGCTACGCTCCCCGGCCATGGACGACACCCTGCTGCTCCTGACCGTGGCGGCCGCGGCCCTGATCGTGGGCCTGGCGGCGGGCTGGGCCGTGCAATCCGCGGTGACCCGCCGGAAGCTCACCCGCGAGCAAGGCTTCTTCGGGCTGCCGGACGGTTCGGAGTGCGTGCTGGTCACCCACCGGGACAGCTCCTCGGCCCACTGGAGCATCCCGCGCCATGACGCGCTGGCGCTGCTGGGGCTGGCCGCGGTGATCGAGAACTGCGGTGCGCACCCCGAGGTCGCCCCGCACGACACCGGCCTCCAGGGCTTCGGGGCGCGTACCGAGTTCTGTGTCGGCGACCCGACCGCGCACCGCCGGCTGGCAGCCCATCTGGCCAATCTGCTGCCGGGTGTCGCGGTGCACCCCGGTGACGAGGCCGGGATGGACCGCGGCACGTTCACGATCGGCGGTTCCACGTACCGGATGGAGCCCGGTGCCGTCGAGTATGTGCTGCTGGCCCGGCTGACCGCCGGTGAGGGCGACCGCCCGGTGTTCCTGGCGGCCGGCCAGCGCCCGGTCACCCACCGGGCCGCGGTCCGCCATCTCGTTCGCAACCGGGCCAAGCTGACCCGTAAGCACGGCACCGACGGCCAGTTCTGTCTGTTGCTGAAGGTGGTCAACTCGCAGGCGTACGGACCCGATGTCGTCGAGCTGGTCGCGGATGTCACCAAGGCCGCGCTCACGGCCGCGGAGCCGAAGGGGCACCGGGCGGCGGCCTGAGCCCCAGGGGGGCGACGGTCCGGGCGCGGGCGGCGCGCCACCGCGCACGGTCCAGCGGACGGCCCACCATCACCATTCGGCCTGAGGAATGGGCTCACCCGGCGGGTGCGAGCCGATCGGGTACGGAACCCGCCCGCCGCGGTGTCGCTGCCGCGCCCGCCGGGGGCCGCGTGAGAGCACGTGAAGGGTGGATGCCGATCAGCGCACGCACACCCGGCGGACGTTCCTCCAGGCCGCGGTCGTGGTCGGTGCGCTCTCCGTCGTCCGGGCCCTGTTCTCCTCCGGCGGCGGCACCCCGGAGGCCGGCCCGCGGCAGCCGTCCCCGTCGCCCGCGCCGGAGCCCTCCGCGCCCGCGGCCGGACCGCCGCTGTCCGCCGAGCGGGCCGGCCCGGCGAGCGGCCCGGGGCCGTACCGGCTCCGCCCGATGGCCGGCGAGACCTCCCGCTCCGGGCCGGGCGCCTCACCCCCGCACCCGGAGGTCGCCTTCCATCTGTCCACCGACAGCCGGGAAATCTTCCTCACCTTCGACGACGGGCCGCACCCCGCGTACACCCCCGACGTGCTGCGGATCCTGCGCCGCCACGGCGCCCGCGCCACGTTCTTCGTGATCGGCGAGAACGCCGTCGAGTTCCCGGGCCTGCTGCGCGCCATCGCCGACGACGGCCACGCCGTCGCCAACCACACCTGGTCCCATCCGCAGCTGACCACACTGCCGCCGGGCGCCGTCCGCGGCGAGCTCGGCCACACCAGCGATCTGATCGAGGATGTCCTGGGCACCGCTCCCGACCTGGCGCGCGCCCCGTACGGCGACTGGGACGAGCCCTCGCTGGACATCTGCAACGCGCTGGGCATGTCCCCCGTCGGCTGGGCGGTCGACTCGCAGGACTGGACCATGCCCGGGGCCGAGAACATCGCTTACACCGTCCTGGACCAGCTGCACCCCGGGGCGATCGTGCTGTCGCACGACGGGGGCGGCGAGCGCGGCCAGACCGTCGAGGCGCTGGACTGGTATCTGCCGCGTCTGCTGGACGACGGCTATCGTCCGGTCCGTATCGAGCCCTGACGGGGCCCGCGCGGGCCGGTGGGTTCGGCCACGGGTGAGAGCGGTCACCCTGTGCGCCGGAAACCGACTCAATGGTTTATCGTTCAATTGGAAGCGCGTGCCGTCCCGACGGCGCCGCAGGGCCCGCCGCCGGCAAAGCCGGCCACCGCCGCACGGCAGCAGGCCCGAAGGCCACCGCCGTCGCCGCCCGCGCCCCCCCGAAACCGCCCCGGCCGAATTCCCCCGTTCGGCCGGGGCTTCCCCTTTCCCGGCGCAGACTTCTCAGCGCAGACCTCTCGGCGCTGACTTCTCAGCGCAGATGCGACGCCCCGTTGACGTCCAGTACCGCGCCGGAGGACCAGAGCGCCTCGGGCGAGGCGAGATAGTGGACGGCGGACGCCACGTCCCCGGGCACGGCGACCCGTCCGAACGGGCTCTGTTGCCGCACGTCCTCCGTGAGACGGTCCGCGACCCGCTCGGTCTCCACGAACCCCGGGGCGACGGAGGCCACGCCGATGCCGTACGGCGCCAGGTGAACCGCCAACGACTGCCCCATCGCGTGCAGCGCCGCCTTGGCCGCGCCGTACGCCGGGTGATCCGGCTCGCCGCGGAACGCCCCGCGCGAGCCGATATTGATGATCCGCCCCGCCACCTCCCGCTCGATCATGTTCCGCGCCGCGCAGTAGCTGACATGCGCCGCGCCCAGCAGATTCACGTCCACGACCTGCCGCCAGGCGCTCTGCCAGTCCTCGAACGAGGTGCGGTCCAGGGGGTGGGCCACATTCGCGGCGGCGTTGTTGACGAGCACATCGACACCGCCCAGCCCGTCCACCGCCGCGTCCACCAGCGCCGCCGCCCCCTCGGGCGTACTCACATCCCCCTGCACCAGCACATGCCCGCTCCCGGCCAGCCCCGCGTACGCCTCCTCCGCGGCCGCCCGCCGCGACGCGTAATGCAGCGCGACCCGGTCCCCGTGCGCGGCGAAGACCTCGGCCACCGCCCGCCCGATCCCCCGCGACGCCCCGGTCACCAGCACCGCACGGCTCATCGGACGCCCTCCGCCCGGGCTCCCGTACGACTGCAACTGCCGGAACGCCCAAGGGACATGCCGGGCTCCACAAGCGCCCAGAAATGGTTCATCAACAGCTCGGTCCTCACCTCGTGCCGGCCACAAACGGTCAAAGGGAATCGTAAGGAGCTGGAGGTGGGCAGGGTGAGCGGTGGTTCGGAGGAGGCCGCAAGGGGCCGGGGCTAGGGTCGGCGGATGCCCTTCGACCACAACGACCACTACCACCGGCTGCTGTTACGGCAGCTGCCGCGGGACTGCCGCACCGCGCTCGACGTCGGGTGCGGGACCGGCCGGTTCGCGCGGCGGCTGGCGGGGCTGGGGCTCGATGTCCATGCGGTCGACCCGTCGGCCGAGGTCCTCGCGCGGGCCCGGGCCGCAGTCGGGGACACCACGGACGGTGGCGGGCCGCCCCGCTATGAGCACGCGGACATCACCCGGCTGGAACTGCCCGACGGGCACTACGGGTTCATCTCCTGCCTGGCGAGCCTGCATCACATGCCCTTCGACACGGTCACCGCACTGCGCCGGGCCCTCGCTCCGGGCGGCGTGCTGGTCATCCTGGGCTGCTATGCCGAGAGGTCGCCGGCCGACTGGTGCTGGGGCCTGGCCGCATCGCCGGTGAACGCGGTGGTCCGGCTCGGCGTCGCCGCCTCGGAACGACTCCGGCCGGCCGCTGCCACTCCGCTGAAGCCGCCCGTCGCTCCGCCGGACATGCCGCTGCCGCGCATCCGCCGGGAGGCCGCCGTGCTGCTTCCCGGGTGCCGGATCCGGCGGCTGCTCTTCTGGCGTTATCTGCTGGTGTTCCGCAACGACGCCTCCCCCGCGGGCGCTTGACGCCGGGGCGCACCCGTTCGGCCGACACCCGTATTCCCCGGTGGGCATGCCGCGGCGGCGGAACCGGCGTTGACTGCTGCATGTCCGTATGTGCCAGGAGCGCCGGCCCGCATCGGGAGCACCTATGTCGTTGCCGAGGAAACCGAGCGGGGCCTCAGCGCCCGGCGCGTCCGGCGGCACAGGGGCGCTGCGCCGGATCGGCGAGTGGTGTGCCCGGCACTGCGTCGTCGTCCTCGTACTGTGGCTGGTCGCGCTGGCCGGGCTGCAATTGCTCCAGCGGTCGTACGGCGGGGAGTACTCCGACGACTTCGCGCTGCCCGGCGTCCAGTCGACGCAGGGCCGCGAGGTGCTCCAGAAGCACGAGCCGAAGGCCGGGGGCTACAGCAGCCAGGTGGTGCTGCACGACGCGGCCAGGCCGCTGACGGACTTCCGGGGCGACATCGACAGCGCCGTCACCGCGCTCGGCAAGCTGCCGGACGTGCTGTCCGCGCAGAACCCGCTGCCGCCGCCCGGCGCACCGCCCGCCAAGCCGCCGCCCGGGACGCCGAACGTCGGCCCGCTGTCCACCGACGGCCGGACCGCGTACATCACGATGCGGTTCAGCGTGCAGCCGTCCACCCTGAAGCCGGACTATCTGGACGGGGTCGACGCGGCCGTGCGGCCGCTGCGGTCCGCGGGCGTGGAGGTGGAGTACGGCGGGCTGCTGGGTGAGCTGGCCCGGCCGGAGCCCGACGACCGGACCAGCGAGGTGATCGGCTTCGGGGTGGCGATCCTGGTGCTGCTGGTCGGCTTCGGGAGTGTCCTGGCGGCCGGGGTGCCGCTGCTGACCGCGCTGATCGGCGCCCTGTGCGGGCTGGCCTGTCTGGGGCTGATCGCCGCCGTCTTCATCTTCGCCACGGTCTCCCCCACCCTGGCCACGATGATCGGTCTCGGCGTCGGTATCGACTACGCGCTCTTTCTGCTCACCCGGCACCGGCAGAACCTGATGGACGGTGCGGACCCGGTCACCGGCGCGGGCCGGGCCGTGGCCACCAGCGGCCGGGCGGTGCTGGTGTCCGGCTGCACGGTCATCATCGCGCTGATGGGGCTGTGGGTCTCGGGCGTCTCCTTCATCGGGAAACTGGGCGTGGCGGCGGCCATCACCGTGGTCTCGGCGGTGCTCGGCGCGCTCACCCTCGTCCCGGCGCTGCTCGGGCTGATCGGCCGCCGGATCGACCGGCTGCGGGTGCGCCGCCCGATCGCCGAGACGGACGCCGAACCGGGCGAGGAGGCACACGGCACCTGGCACCGGTACGCGCAGCGGGTGGAGCGCCGCCCGTGGTGGTATCTGGCGGGCGGGGTGCTCATCGTGGTCGTGCTGGCCATTCCGGTCTTCTCGATCCAGCTGGGGCACATCGGCGACGGCGCGGACCCGAAGTCGTTCACCGACCGGCGCGCCTTCGACCTGATGTCCTCGGCGTTCGGCCCCGGCTCCAACGGCCCGCTGACCCTCGTCATCGATGAGTCCGCGGTCCCGCAGGCGGACCGCCCGATGCTGGCGGCACAGGCCGGGAAGGTGCTCACGGACGTCCCGGGCGCGGCCTTCATCACGCCGCTGAAGGCCACCCCGGACGGCGCGGTGCTGACCGGGACCGCGTACTCCACCCAGGCCCCGCAGAACGCGGACACCACGGATCTGGTCAACCGCCTCAAGCACGACCTGCTGCCCGCGGCCGTGAAGGGGACCGACGCGCACGGCTATGTGACGGGCACGACCGCCGGCCAGGTGGACTTCCTGGACATCGTCGCCAGCCGGCTTCCGCTGATCATCGCCGTGGTCGTCGCGCTCGCCTTCCTCATCATCCTGGCCGTCTTCCGTGGCGTGCTGGTCGCGGTGAAGGCGGCGGTGCTCAACGTCCTGTCGATCGCCGCCTCGTACGGGGTGGTGGTGGCGGTCTTCCAGTGGGGCTGGGGCGGGCCGGCGCTCGGGGTCTCGGGCACGGTGCCGATCGAGAGCTATGTGCCGATGATGATGTTCGCGATCGTCTTCGGGCTGAGCATGGACTACGAGATCTTCCTGCTGTCGCGGGTGCATGAGGCATGGCTGCGCACCGGAGACGCGAAGGCGAGCGTGGCGCACGCGCTGGAGATCACCGCCCGGGTGATCACCTGCGCCGCGCTGATCATGGTGAGCGTGTTCGCCGCGTTCATCATCAGCGACAACATCGTGGTGAAGATGCTGGGCCTCGGGCTGGCCGTGAGCGTCCTGATCGACGCCACCGTGGTCCGACTGCTGCTGGTCCCCGCGGTGATGACGCTGCTGGGACCGGCGGCCTGGTGGACGCCCCGGTGGCTGGACCGGATCCTGCCGCATATCCGTACGGAGGGCGAGGAGCAGCTTCCCGCGCAGGGAACACCGCGCGGGGACGCCCCGCGGAGCGGGGCCCGGCCGGGCGGCGGCGCCTGAGCACCGGGGCGGGGCCGCCCGGCCCGGCGGCCCGCCGATCTGCGAGCGCTCTCGTCTCGCCCGATCATCGAACCATGGCCCCGTCCGCCGAGCGTGGCTCGGCCTCGTACCCCGTGATCCGGCCGATGCTGGCCACGGTCGGCCCGCTGCCTGCCGAGCACGAGGAGGCGGCCTGGGCGTTCGAGGCCAAATGGGACGGTGCGCGCTGCATCATCAACACCTCCGGCGACGGCACCGTCCGGCTGGTCACCCGGGCCGGCAACGAGGCCACCGGCACCTACCCGGAGCTCGCGCCGCTGGGTGAGCAGCTGCGGGGCCGGCCCGCGGTGCTCGACGGTGAGGTGGTGGTGCTGGACGCCCGCGGCCGGCCGGACTTCGGGCTGCTCCAGCGCCGGATGGGTGTGGTGAACCCGCGCCGCACGGCCCGGCTGGCCATGGAGCACCCCGTCCACCTCGTCCTCTTCGATCTGATGTATCTGGGCGGCTCACTGCTCGGATCGCCGTACTACGAGCGCCGGTCCCTGCTGGCCGGGCTGGGGCTCCGCGGCCCGAACTGGTCGGCGCCCGGCTATGTGGAGGGCCATGGGCAGCAGGCGTGGGAGGCCTCGCTGCAGGCCGGTCTGGAAGGGGTGGTGGCGAAGCGGCTGAGCTCGGCCTATCTGCCGGGCGTGCGGTCACCCGAGTGGCGCAAGACGAAACATCTGCTGACCCTCGACGTGATCATCGGGGGCTGGACGGAAGGCCATGGCGGGCTGGCCGGACTGCCCGGTTCCGTGCTGGCGGGCGTGGCGGAACCCGCCGGGCTGCGCTATGTCGGCTCGGTGGGCTCGGGGCTGTCCGAACGGGAGCGCCATGAGCTGGCGCGGTATCTGGGGGTGATCCCGCTGGACCGGTCCCCGTTCCTCAACGCGGTGGACGTGCAGGGGGCGCACTGGGCCGAGCCCCGGCTCGTCGCCGAGATCACGCACACCGGCTGGACCTCGGCCGGCCGGCTGCGGCACCCGATCTGGCACCGGCTGCGGCCCGATCTCACCCACCTCGGCTGAGCCGGGCCGCCCGGTGGCCGCGCCGCGAGGAGGCACCGGGTGCGCCGGGCGGCTGACGCAGGGGAATACCCGCCCCCGTCCGGGAAGGCTCGCCCTGAGCACCGGAGCAAACCGCAGACGGAAGGAGTCGGTGATGCCCCACCCCGACGCCGGCAACAACGGCGGCCCCACGGACGCCACCACCGACGGCAACGTCGCGTACGGCAGGAAGCCCTTCAAGCGCTCCAAGAGCCACTTCGCCGACCGCATCACCGCGGACGGCCGCGACGGCTGGCCGGCCGAGGCCGGCCGCTACCGGCTGGTGGCCAGCCGCGCCTGCCCCTGGGCGAGCCGCGCCGTCATCTCCCGGAGGCTGCTCGGCCTGGAGGACGCCATCTCGCTCGCCATCACCGACCCCATCCAGGACGACCGCAGCTGGCGCTTCACCCTGGACCCGGGCGGCCGCGACCCGGTCCTCGGCATCCGCTTCCTCAGCGAGGCCTATGACGCCCGCGAGACGGACTACCCCGGCGGGGTCAGCGTCCCCGCCATCGTGGATGTGCCCAGCGGGCAGCTCGTCACCAACGACTTCCAGCAGATCACCCTGGACTTCGCGACGGAGTGGACGGCGCTGCACCGGCCCGGCGCCCCCGATCTGTATCCGGAGCCGCTGCGCGAGGAGATCGACATCGTCATGGCGGGCGTCTACCGGGACGTCAACAACGGGGTGTACCGGGCGGGTTTCGCCACCGAACAGAGCGAGTACGACGCCGCGTTCCGCGATCTGTTCCGGCGCCTGGACCTGCTGTCCGAGCGCCTCCTCGACCGCCGCTACCTCGTCGGCGACACCCTCACCGAGGCCGACATCCGGCTGTTCACCACGCTGGTCCGCTTCGACGCCGTCTACCACGGGCACTTCAAGTGCAACCGCTTCAAGCTGGCCGAGGACCGGGTGCTGTGGGCCTACGCCAGGGACCTCTTCCAGACGCCCGGCTTCGGCGACACCGTCGACTTCCATCACATCAAGCACCACTACTACCGGGTACACACCGGCATCAATCCGACCGGTGTCGTCCCGGCCGGGCCGGACCTCTCCGGCTGGCTGACGCCGCACCACCGCGAGGAGTTGGGCGGCCGGCCGTTCGGCGACGGCACCCCGCCGGGCCCGGTGCCGCCGGCCGAGGAGGTGCCGCCCAGCGGACGCCCCGAGCATCTGCTGACCGGCTCCTGACCCGCACCCCGGGCCGCCGGAATCCGGCCCCGGCACCCGGGCCGTGAGATCCTGAGAACACAGGGACAGACACACACCAGCGGTGCACCGGAGCCTCCCGCGGACGCGCCGAGCACCCGGGCTCCGGTTCGCCGCCGCGCGCCACCCGCCCCACGCCCTCCATGTGAGGAGTGAGCCCGATGAGGATGGTCCTGACGGCCCGGATACCGACCGAGACCGGCAACGAAGTCATCCAGAACGGCAGTCTGCCGAAGATCATGGAGACCGCCATCGCCGCCCTCCAGCCGGAGGCGGCCTACTTCACCCTCGACGGCGGTGAGCGCACCGCCTACTTCTACTTCGACATGAGGGAGTCGTCGCAGATGCCGACGCTCCTGGAATCATTCTTCATGGATCTGCACGCGAAGGTCTCGCTCCAGCCGGTGATGAACACGGCGGAGCTGCGCACCGGCCTCGGACAGCTGATGAGCGGCACCTGATGAGCGCCACCTGAGCCGCCCGACGGCCCGGCGCCGTCACTCCGGCCCGCTGTCCTCCGGTGCCCCCTGCGCCAGCCCGGCCAGGACGCCGAGCGCCTCGGCCAGGACGTCGACCGGCGGCGAGGCGAGCGCCAGACGTACGGCGTTGGGTACGTGGCCCGAGCCGATGGCGAAGGCTCCGGACGGGGTGACGGCGATCCCGCGGCGCGCGGCGGCGGCGACGAAGGTGTCGGCCCGCCACGGGTCCGGCAGTTCCCACCAGCAGTGATACGCCTGCGGATCGGCCCGGACCCGGAAACCGGCGAGCCGTTCGGCGGCGATCCGCTGACGTGCCGCGGCGTCGCCGCGCTTCTCCTCCTCGGCGGCGGCCGCGGTGCCGTCGGCCATCCAGCGGGTGGCCGCGTCGAGCGCGAAGCGGGAGGCGGTCCAGGTCCCCGTTCGGAGGGCGGTGGCGAAGTCCTGTGCGGTGCCTTCGGGCACGGTGAGGAAGCCCAGCGAGAGTCCGGGCGCGAGGCGTTTGGACAGGCTGTCGATGACCACGGTGCGCTCCGGCGCGAGGGCGGCGAGCGGGGACAGGTCGTTGCGGAGGAATCCGTAGATCGCGTCCTCGATGGCGTGCAGGCCCAACTCCCGCAGCACCACGGCGAGTTCCTCGCGCCGGTGGGCGGGCATGGTGAGGCCCAGCGGGTTGTGGAGGGCGGGCTGGAGGTAGACGGCGCGCAGCGGAGGGGCGGCGCGCAGCGCCTCGGGGGTCAGGCCGTGCTCGTCCATGGCGAGGGGGACGAGGGTGACGCCGAGGCGGGCCGCGATGCCCTTCACCACGGGGTAGGTGAGCGCTTCGACGCCGAGCCGCTCACCGGCCGGGACCAGTGCGGCGATCGCCGCGGCGATCGCCTGCCGGCCGTTGCCCGCGAAGAGCAGCTGACGGGGGTCGGGGGACCAGTCACCGCGGGCGAGGTGCGCGGCCGCGGCCTGCCGGGCCGCGGCCGTGCCGACGGCCCCCACCGGACGGAGCGCGGCGGCCATCGCTTCGGGGCGCAGCAGCGGGCCCAGGCTCTTGGCGAGCAGCGCGGGATGGCCGGGCAGCACCGGAAAGTTCAGCTCCAGGTCGACCCGGGCCTCCCCCGGCTCGGCCAGTGCGGGCTCGGCCGCGGGGGCGGCGCTGCGGACGAAGGTCCCGCGGCCGACCTCTCCGACCGTCAGTCCGCGTCGGCTCAATTCCCCGTAGACCCGGGCCGCGGTCGAGCTCGCGATACGCCGGTCCCGGGCGAACCGGCGCAGCGGCGGCAGCCGGTCTCCCGGACGGAGGCGGCCGGCGGCGATATCGGCCGCGAGGTCATCGGCGATCGCGCGATAGTCGTCCATCGGTCACTCCCACGAGACACTGGAAAACATTGCACCGAGTACATTTTTTATATTGCACCGAGAGATTGCCCTCTCTAGCATCGAGACGTCAAGCCACGGCAGAGGGGATGGACGGTCCAATGGGTTCGGTCATGTGCGAAGAGATCACCGTGGAGTACGAGGACGAGGGCAGCGGTGCACCGCTGGTGCTCGTACACGGCCACCCCTTCGACCGTTCGATGTGGCGCCCGCAGACCGAGCACTTCAGCCGGGCCGGATGGCGGGTGATCGCGCCGGATCTCCGCGGCTACGGGGAGAGCACCGTCGTCCCCGGCAAGACCCCGCTGGAGAGCTTCGCCCGCGACCTCCTCACCCTGCTCGACCGGCTCGGGATCGGGCGCTTCGTCCTGGGCGGACTGTCCATGGGCGGCCAGATCGTCATGGAGTGCTACCGGCTCTTCCCGGAGCGGATACGGGGCCTGGTGCTCGCCGACACCTTCGCCGCGGCGGAGACCGAGGAGGGCAGGGCCGCGCGCCACGCCATGGCGGAACGGCTGCTCCGCGAGGGGATGGCCGGCTACGCACAGGAGGTGCTGGCCAAGATGGTGTCTTCGCGCACCCTCACGCACCGGCCGGAGGCCGCCGCCCATGTCCTGGCGATGATGAAGGCCACGGCACCCGAGGGCGCGGCCGCCGCCCTGCGCGGCCGCGCCGAACGCCCCGACTACCGGGAACTCCTGACGCGGGTGTCGGTACCGGCCCTCGTGGTGGTCGGCACCGAGGACACCTATACGCCCGTGAGCGACGCCCGCGACCTCCACGCACGGATCCCGGACGCCACCCTGGCGGTCATCGAGCGGACGGCCCACCTGCCGAATCTGGAGCGGCCGGACGCCTTCAACGCCGTACTGGCGGAATTCCTCAACTCCCTGCCGAAGTCGGCTGCCGCGTAACGGAGTTCCCGCCGCCGGGACCGCAAGCCACCCGGCGGCGACTCCAGGGCGCACCCCCTACCGCCCACCCCGACTCCCCCTGGACTCAAGGGCGTTACCCAGCCGTAACCTACCGACGGGTTACCAGAGGTAAGCAGCGGACCTTACTCTCCAGTCACATTCGGGCGCACCGTACGCCCCACCTGTCCCCGGACAGCGTGCGGCCGCCCGCATCGAGATCTGGAGCAGAAGATGACGCCCTCCCGTATGACGCCGCGCGTCGCGATCGGCACCGTCTCCGCGGCCGTCCTCGCCGCGACGGTTCTCACCGGCGCCCCGGCCACCGCCGAGGCAGCCACCCCGGAATCCGCCCCCACGACGGCGACTTCGGGCGGCTCGGCCTCCCTCCGGTTCGTCGACATCGAGGGCGACGGCGGGATCACCCTCAAGGCCAATGTCTTCACCCCGGCCGGCGCCGACGGCACCCGGCGCTACCCCGTCATCGTGCTGCCGACGAGCTGGTCGATGCCGCAGGTCGAGTATCTGGCGCAGGCCCGGAAGCTGGCCGAAGCGGGCTATGTGGTCGTCGGCTACAACTCCCGCGGATTCTGGCAGTCCGGCGGAGAGATCGACACGGCCGGTCCGAAGGACATCGCCGATGCGTCGAAGGTCATCGACTGGACGCTGGCCCACACCCCGGCCGATCCGCGGAAGGTCGGGATGGGCGGGGTCTCCTACGGTGCCGGGATCAGCCTGCTGGCCTCCGCGTTCGACAAGCGGATCAAGGCGGTTGCGGCGCTCAGCGGCTGGGGCGACCTCGTCGGCTCGATCTACAGCGGCCGCACCGAGCACCGGCAGGCCGCGGCGTTCCTGGGCGGCACGGGCGCGCTGACCGGACGCCCCAGCCCCGAATTCCGCACCATCATGAAGGACTTCCTGGCCTCGAACCTGGACAGGGAAAAGGATCTGATCGCGTGGGGGCGCAAGCGCTCCCCCGCCACCTATCTCGACAGGATCAACGCCAATGGCGCCGCCATCATGCTGGGCAACGCCTGGGGCGACTCCATCTTCCCGCCCAACCAGACCGCCGACTTCTACGAGAAGCTGACCGGCCCCAAGCGACTGGAGTTCCGCCCCGGTGATCACGCCACGGCCGAAGGGCTCGGGCTGTTCGGGCTGCCCAACGACACCTGGACCGACACCCAACGGTGGTTCGACCACTACCTCAAGGGCGCGGACAACGGCATCGACCGGGAGTCGCCGGTGCTGCTCAAGTCCCGTTCCACCGGCGCGTACGAAGGCTACAAGAGCTGGAAGGACGTCCCGTCCGCGCAGCGTCGGATCGAGCTCGGCGACAGCAAGCAGATCAACACCAACTGGAACTCCGGCGCCGACGGCGGGCTGGTCTTCCTCTCCAGCATGATGGACCAGTTCTTCCGGCTGCCGCCGATGGCCTCGATCCCGCTGCTGCCCCGCCCCCTCGCCGCCGTCTGGCAGTCCGAGCGCTACGGGACCGGACAGCGGGTCCGGGGCACCACCCGGCTGCACACCACCCTGACCAGCACCGCCGAGAGCGGCACCGCCATCGCCTACCTCTACGACGTGGGCCCGCTCGGCCTCGGCAAGCTGGTCACCCACGCGCCGTACACCTTCCACGGCAAGACGCCCAACCAGCCCTTCGGCGTGGACCTGGAGCTGTTCTCCACGGCCTACGACGTACCGGCCGGCCACCGTCTCGCCGTGGTCGTCGACACCGTCGACCCGCTGTACAACGAGCACAACCCGTCCGGCGCCCGCCTGACGTTCTCCTCCCCGGCGGACGACCCGTCCTATGTGTCGGTGCCGGTGCGCGACTGAAGGTGCCCCTCCGGCAGGGCCGGCGGCGGTGTGCGGCTCCCACGGGCCGCCGGTACCGCCGGCCGGCCCGGCCCTCAGGCCGGCGGCCGATGACTCCCCGGCAGCAAGGTGCCCGGCTCCGGCGGGGCCACCTCGACCGCCTCGACCTTGGGGTTGCGCTTTTGCCGCTTGGAGACCCAGTTGGCCAGCCAGGAGAGCAGCATGCACATCCCGATGTAGATCGGCGAGATGATCATGACGACGGGGATGAACGGCAGGTCGTAGTCGAGGTTGGACGCGATGAGCTTGCCACCGTGCAGGAACTCCTCGTAGGTGATGAGGAAGCCGAGCGAGGTGTCCTTCAGGGCGACCACCAGCTGGCTGATGATCGCCGGAAGCATCGCCCGGACCGCCTGCGGCACCAGGACATGCGTCATGACCTGCGTCTTGCGCATGCCCAGGGCGTAGGCGGCCTCCCGCTGGCCGCGGTCGACGGAGTTGACGCCGGTACGGAAGACCTCGGCGAGCACCGAGCCGTTGTAGAGGGTCAGCCCGGCGACCAGGGCGGGCAGCGGCTCCACCTTCAGGGCGACATAGATGAAGAAGATCATGACCAGCACGGGCATCGCCCGGAAGAACTCCACCAGCAGGGTGCACACCCAGCGGGCGATCCGGTGCGCGGAGAGCCGCCCGGTGGCGAGCACCGCGCCGAGCGCCAGCGACAGCACCGCCGCGAAACCGAAGGCCTTGAGGGTGTTGCCCAGGCCCCGGAGCAGCAGCTCCTGAATTCCCGTATAGGTGAAGGGAGTCCACTTCGCCGCGACGAACTGGCCGGTGGCGAAGAGGAGGTAGATGATCCAGGCGATCAGCGCGAGGATCACGAGCGACCCGCCGAGGCCGTAGAGCCGGTGCCGCTGCCGGGTCCGCGGGCCGGGGACGTCGTAGAGAGCGGTGGTCATCGGGCGACTCCGAAGCGCTTCTCCAGCACGTTGAAGATCGCGCTGATGGTCAGGGTCACGAGCAGATAGCCGACGGCGATCCAGACGAAGGTCCAGATGATGCTGTAGCCCATCTCGTTGAGCGGCTTGTAGACCCCGAGCAGCTCGACGACGCTGAAGGCGCCGGCGATCGCGGAGTTCTTGGCGAGCGCGATCAGCGTGGATCCGATGGGCGGGATGACGGACCGGAAGGCCTGCGGCAGGACGATGTCACCGAGGGTCTGCGGAAACGTCATGCCCAGGCTGCGGGCCGCCTCGCCCTGCCCGACCGGCACGGTGTTGATGCCGGAGCGCACCGCCTCGCAGATGAAGGCCGAGGTGTAGCAGCCCAGCGCGAGGATGGCGAACAGCTTGAAGGGCAGCACCAGGCCGAACCGCGGCAGCCCCAGCACCACGGCGAAGAACAGCAGCGTCAGCGGCGTATTGCGCAGCACCGTCACCCATGCCGTGCCGAAGGCCCGCAGCGAACCGACCGGTGCGACCCGGAACGCGGCCATCAGGAAGCCGAGGGCGAGGGCCAGCAGGGAGGCGTAGACGGTGAGTTCGACGGTGCCCAGCAGGCCCTCCCCGTAGAGGGAGAGGTTGTCCAGGAGAACTTTCATCGGTCAGTTCCTTGCCGGCTCAGGTCGCCGGGTAGCGGTCGATCGGGGGCGGCTTGGGGGCGGGCACTCCGGACAGGCCGAGGGTCGCGTCGTACGCCTTGCGCCAGAGGCCGTTCTTCTCGTCCGCGGCGAGGGCGTCGTCCAGCGCGAACCGCAGCGCGTTGTCGCCGCGTGGCAGGCCGATGCCGTACGGCTCCTCGGAGAACGGCTTGCCGACCACCTTCAGCTCGTCGGGCACCTTGGCGGCGTAGCCCAGCAGGATCGCGTCGTCGGTGGTGACCGCGTCGACCTGGTAGGTGAGCAGGTTGTCGACGCACACCGAGTAGGTGTCGTAGGCGACCAGGACCGCCTTGGGGTACTCGGCCTGGATGCGCTGGTACGGGGTCGAACCGGCCGCCGAGCAGACCCGCTTGCCGGCCAGGTCCTGCGGTCCCTTGATGTCCTTCTCGTCGGCGCGCACCAGCAGCGCCTGGCCGGCCATGTAGTAGGGGCCGGCGAAACCCACCAGCTTCTTGCGCTTGTCGTTGATGGTGTACGTGCCGACGTAGAGGTCGATCTGGCCGTTCTGCAGGGCGGTCTCGCGGTTGGCGGAGGCGATCGTCTTGAACTCGATGGAGTCAGGCGGGAAGCCGAGCGCCGCGGACATCATCTTGGCGATCTCGATGTCGAAGCCGGCATAGCGGCCGGAGGCCGGGTCCCGCTCGCCCAGGTAGGGCTGGTCCTCCTTGACGCCGATGACGAGATGGCCACGGCGCTTGGCCTTCGTCCAGGTCGGGGACTCGGGCAGGGAGAAGTTCCGGTCGACCGGATACTGGGGCAGTTCGCTGCCCGTGGGGCCCTTGACCGGCGGACTGCCGGCCCGGCCGCAGCCGGCGAGGGCCAGCGTGAGCACGGCGAGCGCGAGCGCCACGAGGGCGCGGCGCAGGGGCGAGGAGTGACTGTGCGGCATCGCGACGCCCCCGTTCAGTGCTTGAGGATCTTGGAGAGGAAGTCCTTCGCCCGTTCGCTGCGCGGCGCGGTGAAGAAGTCCTCGGGGGTGCGGTCCTCGACGATGCAGCCGTCGTCCATGAACACCACCCGGTTGGCGGCGGAGCGGGCGAAGCCCATCTCATGGGTGACCACGACCATCGTCATGCCGTCCCGCGCGAGCTGCCGCATGACTTCCAGCACCTCATTGATCATCTCCGGGTCGAGGGCAGAGGTCGGCTCGTCGAAGAGCAGCGCCTTGGGGTCCATGGCGAGGGCGCGGGCGATGGCGACGCGCTGCTGCTGGCCGCCGGAGAGCTGCGCCGGATACTTGTCGGCCTGGGAGGCGAGCCCGACCCGGTCGAGGAGTTCGCGGGCCTGCCGGGCGGCCTCGTCCTTCTTTTTCTTCCGGACCTTGATCGGCGCCAGCATCACATTGGCCAGCACGGTCTTGTGGGCGAAGAGATTGAAGGACTGGAAGACCATGCCCACTTCGGCACGCAACTGGGCCAGCGCCCGGCCCTCTTCGGGCAGTGGTCTGCCGTCCAGCTTGATGCTGCCCGACTCGACGGTCTCCAGGCGGTTGATGGCCCGGCACAGAGTGGACTTCCCGGACCCGGAGGGCCCGATGACCACGACCACCTCCCCGCGGCCGACGGTGAGGTCGATGTCCCGCAGGACATGGAGTTTTCCGTAGTGCTTGTTGACCCCGCGCAGTTCAATCAGCGCATCACCGGCCATATGCAGACCTGCCCACTCTCATCCGTACAGCGGAGAGCCCGCAACCTACCGGGGCGAATGAGGCACTTCTCCACTGACACGCACGTATGCGCGGAGATGGGCGGATAAATCAGGGTTACCGATGAACGTCCCGCGGACCTGGTACGGGCGCCATCCGGCCTCCTGACATCGGCCTCAGATCTCCGAGACCTCGGCGTAGACCTGGGACAGTTCGGGCGCGCCGGTGTCGGCCCATTCATGGCCCGCCGTCACCACATCGATCTCCCGCCCGGACGCCAGCCGGACCACCGGCTGCCCGTCCGGCCAGACGTGCCACACCGCGCCGCGCACCGTGCGGACCAGCACCGTGCCCAGGTAGAGGCCGGCGTCGTTGCCGAGCCAGGGCAGCACCTCCGGATCGTCCCGCCATACGGGCTGGAGCTGGTCCAGCAGCTCCAACGAGCGTACGGAGTCATCCAGTTCCACCCCCGCCGTGGCGGCCTGGGCCCGCAACAGCTCGCACTCGGACAGCAGCTCGACGACGCTCCCGGGATCGGCGCGCACCGACTCCGCGAGCGGCACGGACCGGTGCGTCTGATGACGCTTGCGCCACTTGTCCAGAAAAGACATGTTCATGGTGTGCAGGGTCCCACCCGACCCGCGGACGGGGCCACAGGCGCGCGGCGCCATCGTGCCCCGTTCGTCACCTTGACGCTCCCCCTCCGTCTCCCTAACTTCATGGCGCTCGGATCGGATCTGCTGGATCCACAGGAGCCCCCTGCTCTTCGCGGGACCGGCCTGGATCGCAGTGCACCACCCGCCCGTTGGCGCCACCCGGAGGGATACGGACCGATGCGTGTACGACGATGGGGCACCGCCCTGACACTGCTGCTCACCGCGACCGCACTACCGGCCACCGGCCTCGGCACGGCCATCGCCGCACCGGCCCGGACCTCGCCCCGCCCGCTGCCCTTGGCCAGGCACTTCGACAACCGGGCGGTCAGTGACAACTCCGCCCCCGGCGCGGCCGACTTCGACGGTGCGGGCCGGTCCCTGTCCGCCCAGGACCTGGCGGCGGCCGGCTGGTCGCCGGGGAACGCACTGACCCTCGACGGAACGCGGCTCGGCCTGCCGCGGACGGCACCCGGGGCGCCGGACAACGTGGTGGCCGACGGCCAGGCGGTGGCGGTCCGCGGCCGGGGCGAGGCGCTCACCTTCCTGGTCGCCGGGACGGGCGGCACGGCCGCCGGCACCGGGACCGTGCACTACCGGGACGGCTCCCGCAGCGGCTATGAACTCACCGCGCCCGACTGGCGGTCGGGGCCGCTGAGCACCAAGGCGGTGGCGCTGCCGCACCTCAACGCTCCGGACGGGCAGTCGGCCGGACCGGCCCGGCTGTACGCGGTGACCGTACCGCTGCGGGCCGGGCGAGAGGTGGCCTCGGTGGTGCTGCCCATGGCGGACGAGTCGGCCGGCGCGCTCCATGTGTTCGCGATGGCGGTCCGCGACACCGGGCGCAGGACCGGGAATTGGGCGGCGAGCACCGCGGGCTACCGGGCGGTCGGGCCCTGGACGGACCGTACGCTGCGGCTGGTCGTGCACAGCGGCGCGGGCGGGCCCCGGGCACGCATACGGCTCGCCAACACCTTCGCGGGCACCCCGGTGGACATCGGGGCGGCCAGCATCGCGCTGCGCGGCGCGGGGGCGGCGGCGGACCGCGGGCCGACACCGCTGACCTTCGGGCGGGGACAGACCGGGACCCGTATCGCGGCCGGCGCCGAGGCGTTCAGCGATCCCGTGGACTTCACCGTCCCGGCCGGCGCCGATCTGCTGGTGAGCATCCATCTGCCGGGGACGGTGACCGCGGCGCCCGTGCACCAGGAAGCGGCCCAGTTGTCGTATCTGAGCACAGCGGGCAGCGGCGACCGCACCGCGGACGCCGGGGGCACGGCCTTCCCGGAGACCATGACCGTCTGGCCGTTCCTGACGGGGGTCGATGTCGAGGGCGGTCCCGGCTCGATCGTGGCGCTGGGTGATTCGATCACCGACGGGGTGAAGTCGACGAGCGGCACCAACCGGCGCTGGCCCGACGTGCTCGCCCGCCGCTTCCAGGCGCAGCACACACTGCCCCGCTACGGCGTGCTCAACCACGGCATCTCGGCGAACCGCATCGTCACCGACCGCTATCCGGGCGACGGGGTCAGCACCGACACCGGCGGGGTCAGTGCCCAGCACCGGCTGGAGCGGGATGTGCTGGCGCAGCCCTCGGTGCGGACCGTGGTGGTCTTCGAGGGCATCAACGATGTGCGCTGGGGGACCTCGTCCGACGAGGTCATCGCCGGTCTGCGGGCCATCGCGCGGCGGGTGCACGAGCGGGGACTGCGGGTCGTGGCGGCGACCATCGCGCCCTGTGAGGGCTACCCCGACTGCACCCCGGCCGTGGAGGCCCGCCGCCAGGCCGTCAACGCCTTCCTCCGTGCCGACGCCGGCGCCGTCTTCGACGCGACCCTGGACTTCGACGCCGTGGTCCGCGATCCGCAGCGGCCCCAGCGGATGCTGCCCGCCTACGACAGCGGCGACCATCTCCACCCCGGCGACGCGGGACTGAAGGCGCTGGGTGAATCCGTGGACCTCCGGAAGCTGCTGCCGGGGCGGCGCTGACGCAGCGGTGCCCGTCCGCACGGACGGCGGGCGGCAGGCCCCGGGGGCGCTCCCCGGGGCCTGCCCTCCACCTCAGCCCTGGACGTCGAGATCCACCACGACCGGGGCATGGTCCGAGGCACCCTTGCCCTTGCGCTCCTCACGGTCCACATAGGCGTCCGAGACGGCCTCGGCGAACGGCGCGTTGCCGTAGACCAGGTCGATGCGCATCCCGCGGTTCTTGGGGAAGCAAAGCTGGCGGTAGTCCCAGTAGGTGTACGGACGGTCGTACTTGAGCGGCCGCGGGACGACGTCCGACAGACCCGCCTCGCGCAGGGCCGACAGGGCGGCGCGCTCGGCGGGTGTGACATGGGTGGAGTCCACGAACACGGCCGGGTCCCAGACGTCCTCGTCCGTCGGTGCGACGTTGTAGTCGCCGAGGACGGCGAACGGGCGGGGGCCCGCCGCGTCCTCGGCGACCGCGGTCTTCAGCGCCTCGAACCAGCCGAGCTTGTAGGCGTAATGCGCATGGCCGACCTCGCGCCCATTGGGGACGTACACCGACCACACCCGGGCCGGGCCACAGGTTGCCGAGACGGCCCGCGGCTCCTGCACCCCCTCGTAGTCCGGGCCGCCGGGAAGGCCCATGACGACGTCTTCGAGGCCCACCTTGGACAGCAGGGCGACACCGTTCCACCGGCCGTTGGCGTTGACCGCCGCCTCATAGCCGAGCTCGCGCAGCTCGTCGTGCGGGAACTGCTCGGCGGTGCACTTGGTCTCCTGGAGGCACAGCACGTCCGTGCCGGTGCTCTCCAGCCAGGCCAGCAGCCTCGGGAGGCGGGCGGTGATCGAATTGACGTTCCAGGTCGCGATGCGCATGTCTGCAAACCTACAGCGAGGGTCTGACAGTCCGGCCGTCAGCCGAGTGCGGTGCCGGTACCGGGGGCGAGCCGGCCGTGATCGGTGCCGCCCAGCTTGTCGATCATGGAATCGTAGATCGGCCGGGCGTGGTCCTGGAGCAGGCTGTCGTGGATGTCGATGGCCCTCCGGGGCGCGACCTCCCGGACGTAATCGATGACCTCGGCGACCTTGTTCCAGGGGGCGTGCACGGGCAGCAGAAGGGTGTCGACCGTACGGCCCGCCGGGACGGTGAGGGCGTCACCCGGGTGGAAGACCGCGCCGCCGTCGATGAGGTAGCCGACGTTGGTGACGCGCGGGATGTCGGGGTGGATGACGGCGTGCAACTGGCCGTGCACCTCCACCTCGAACCCGGCGGCGGTGAAGGTGTCCCCCTCGCCGACCGTGTGCACCCGGCCGGGGAACGCGGCCGACAGCTGCTCGGCGACGCTGGCCAGCGTCCAGATCTCGGCCGCCGGATTGGCCTCCATGCCCGCCCGCAGCCGCTCCTCGTTGAAGTGGTCCATGTGCTCATGGGTGACGAGGATCGCGTCCGCGCCGACGGCCGCGTCCGCTTCGCTGAAGACACCGGGGTCGATGACGAGGGCCCGCCCGTCCTTCTCCAGCCGGACACAGGCGTGCGTCTTCTTCGTGAGTTCCATAGGGCCATCTTGCCCCGCCCCTCACGCCTCCGGTGTGGTCTCCTCGCGGATCACCCGCTGGGCGACGGCGAACGCTGAGTTGGCGGCCGGGACACCGCAGTAGATGGCGGTGTGCAGCAGCACTTCCTTGATCTCCGTGGGAGTGAGGCCGTTGCGCAGGGCCGCCCGGACGTGCAGGACCAGTTCGTCGTGGTGGCCTCGGGCGACCAGCGCGGTGAGCGTGATGATGCTGCGGGTGCGGCGGTCCAGGCCCGGCCGGGTCCAGGTCTCGCCCCAGGCGTAGCGGGTGATGAAGTCGTGGAAGTCGCCGGTGAAGTCGTCGGTGGCGGCCTCGACCCGGTCGACATGGGCGTCGCCGAGCACCTCGCGGCGGACCTTGATGCCCGCCTCGTAGGTGGCCCCGCGGGCCTGCTCCGGCTGAGCGAGGCCGGACTCTATGGCGGCGGGCGGCGCCTGCGGGGGCGGCGGGGGCGCGAGCTGCGGCTTGGGGGCGGCGGCACCGAGGGCGGTCTGGCCGCCGGGGCCCGGCTTGTCGTGCCAGGCGGTGCTGAAGTGCCGGATGAGGAGTTCGGTGACGGCCGCGGGCTGCTCCACGGGCACCAGGTGGGAGGTGCCGGGCACCAGCGCCAGGCTCGCGTCGGGAATCCCGGCGACCAGGCTGCGGGCGTCGGTGGTCGGCGTGACCTGGTCCTCGGAGCCGACGACGACGAGCGTGGGCACCCCGACCCGGCCGAGCGAGGACCGTACGTCGTAGGAGGCCAGCGCCTCGCAGGCGGCGATGTAGCAGCCGGGGTCGGTGGTCCGCACCATCTGCACGGCCCATTCGACGATCGCGGGCTGAGCACCGGCGAAGCCCTGGGTGAACCAGTGCTCGGGCGCGGTGCGGGCGATCGGGTCGAGTCCGTTCGTGCGGATGACCACACCGCGCTGGCGCCAGGCGTCGGCGGTGCCGTAGCGCGGCGAGGTGGACACCAGCGCCAGCGAGGTGACCTGGTGCGGGCGGGTGAGCGCCAGCTGGGTCCCGATGGCTCCGCCGATGTTGCAGCCGGCGTAGCCGAAGCGGTCCACCCCCAGCGCGTCGAGGGTGGCGATCAGCCGGTCGGCCAGCTCGGCGACGGAGGGCGCCGCGTGCGCGGGCGAACCGCCGTGGCCGGGCAGGTCGAAGCGGATGACCCGCCAGTGGCGGGTCAGCTCCGGGATCTGCCGGTCCCACATATGCCATGTGGTACCCAGAGCGGCACCCAGGACGAGTACGGGGGCATCGTCGGGGCCGTCGATCCGGTGCTGCAGGGTCTTCTCACTCACCCGGCCACGCTACCGACTCTCTGACAAGATCCTTACACCCGGGTCAGGAAGAGCCGTCGGATCGTGACCGCCGACCGTACCCGAAGCGGGATTTGCGCAGGTCCGAGCCTCAGCGTGGAGACGACGCGGAAGATCGCGTGCCCCGGCTTGCCGTAGCTCACCGTGATCTGCTGGTACGGATGCGGTGCCTTGCTCGTGATCAGGGCCGGGGTCTTCTGGCCTGGAGGAGCGGCGTTGCGAGGTGGGCGCGGACAGCTCACTCACGCCTTGCACGCTCTCAAATCTCACCTGCCCTCCCAGCTCAGCGCCTGGCAGCAGACCCGCATCACCGCCGCCCGCGCCGCCACCTGGGCCCGCAACTCCTGGGCCGCCACCCACCCCCGCAACCGCACCGCCCGGCCCCACGCAGCGACCGGAAGCGCCCGCGCCCGCCGCTGAACCAACCCGCATCAACGAGGAGATCCATGCCTGCACCCACTCCGAACGACGTCCGCTCCGCAGCCGAAACCCTGGCCCAGCTCACCGAACACCTGCGCGAGGACCCAGACCTCGACGAGGCCATCACCCTGATGGAGCCCCTGCTCGACGAGTACACCGGCCTGCCCATGCAGCTCGGCGACACCCTGCGCGCCCTTGCCCGTGCGGCACTCGCGCACCCGGATATCCCGAACCGTACGGCCGTGTACGCCCTGGTCGACGACCTGCGGACTGCTGCGTGGGAGCAGACCGACCAGCACACCCTCCACTACACCCTCGACAACCTGCGCACCCTTGCCCGGAGTGCGCCTTCCACCGCGGCGGGCTCCTAGCCGTGCCGGTGAGCGAACGACAACTCGAAGCGTTCGCCGACACGCACGCCTGGCGAATCCCGTTCGACACCAGCCCCCGCTACCTCGCCGGCCCCGGCGACGGCCGCCACGTCACCCACGGACTCGCCGCGGCCGGATGGATCCGCACGTCGGACCCGCTCAGCCCCGAAATCGTCCTGACGAGCCCGGACAGGCGGTACCGCCTGCAGTTCGACCCGCAGTCCGCCACCTCCGCCTGGTGGCGGCTGTGGGCCGAGCCCACCGACGGCACGTCGTGGTACGCCGAATTCGGCGAACTCGTCCCCGCCGAGATCCTCGCTGGCCTCACCGACGCGCTCATAGGCCCGCCGCCCTCCGAACAGCCCAATCCGTTCCGATCGTTGGGATGGGCAGGCTGGGTGATCGAAGCGCAGAACTCCGCCGTCTCGCTTGACGGCATGTGCCACGTAGAACTGCGGACCAATCGCGTCAACGGCAGCGCGCCGCACTGGCACATCGAAACGGCCGAGCCCCTCGCCGGCCGCCTGGGGGCCCAGATCTGGCACGCCTCGTTCGACGAGCACACACCCGCCCACCTCGTGGAAGCCTTCGTCACCGCGCTCGCCAGCCCCGCCCCGCTCCAGCGCGGCATGTACCAACGCACCGCGCACCACAGCGCCGTGCAGAAACCGAGCCACCCACCCACCAGGCAGCAAGCCCTCGACGCCCACACCACCCGCCTCGACGCGCTTCGCACACAGGCACGCGCCGCCCGCCGCCGGCAACAACCCGCCACCACCACAGCTCCAGCCCCACCCACGAGCACATCCTCAGCCCTGCGGCGCTGACCACCGACGCCGCAGGGATACCCCCTCACTGCATGTGGCGTGGGAAAGACCCCCAAAGGATGCCCTTTGCCCCCATCCCCCCATGAGATCCACCCCCAGCGGCTGGAGCAGCTGGCCGTCTTCCTCCGCGAACGCGACCAGATCCTCTCCGACTGGGACGCCTACCACGAGCAGCACACCGACCTCGACGACTGGCCTTACGATCCACCCTCCTACATCGAGCGCGCCGGCCACCGAGATGCCGCCATGTGGAAGGCGTTCAACCGGGTCCGTCCCAGCGCCAGGGAGCTTCTCGCTACTGCTGGGATGCAGTTGCAGCGCCTCCCGGCCAAATCCATCCAGCCCCGGTGGGTCTGGCAGCTCGGTGTCCTCCACAGCGCACTCGACCACCTGGCCGCTCTTCAGGAGGAGTGGCTCGCCACCCGTGACAGCCTGCCCCCGTCAGCCCGGCCCGGCACCATGCTCTACGACGGCGAACGAGCCGTGCGGAACACCGAGGCTATGCACTACCTCGACGAGTGGGCGTCAGCCGGCGAAGCCCTCCTCGAAATCCACCGCGCCGCTCTGTGGGCTCCGCCAGCGCTGACCGCCACAGCTCCAGTGCGAGCCCCCGCGCCACCAGCATCGACCGACCGCATAACCAAGGCCCGCCGGTGAGCAGGTCCGACATCGTCGATGTGGCACTGGTCGCCCCCCGCTATCTGGCCGGCGGGGGCGATCCCGCGTGGGTCACCGCCCCGTTGCACCGATCCTGCGACTGGAGTGCCCAACCCAACCCCCTGGTGCCGCACGTGGTGCTCACCAGTCCCGACAGAAATGCCGTGCTGCGTCTGGGACCGGACCCCGACGGTCCGTGGTGGGGCCTCCAGCACGCACCCGTGGGCGAGCAGCGGGCCTGGTCAGCGAGCTTCGGCGCCCGCACCCCCGTCGAGATCATCGCCGGATTCACCGACGCCCTCACCGGCCCGGCAACCGCCCAGGCGTCCGCACCCGACCCCTATGAGCCCCTGCGACAGGCCGGTTGGCTCGAAGGACGCGACGACGAGGGCCTCACCTCCCCCGACGGCCTCGCCCACGTCGAGCATTTCACCCACGGCACCACTGACTGCTGGTTTGCCAAGACCGCAGTCAGCGAGGACCCCGAGGGCCTGATCTGGCGCGCGTACCTCAGTGGCGACACACCTGCGCACCTGATCACCGGCTTCACCCGCGCGCTCGCCGACCAAGCCCCGCTCCCCCGCGACCCCAATCCGCTCCGCGTCCCGCTCAACGCCCGCCGTCAGGCTCGCGTGACCACTACCCAACGCCTGGCCACCGAAGCCGACTTCGCCCTGGAACGCCGCGTCACCGACCTCGCCGATCGGTCCAAGCAACCAGTGCCCGCCCCCATGCCGCCGAGGGCGCCACAGCCCCGGCGTACCCGCTGACGCCGCCCATCCCCGACACCACCCCCTGGAAACACCCCTCTTGCCCAACCCCTCCTCCCCCTCACCGAACTCGAACGACGGCTACGACATAGCCTTCAAGGCCCTCCTCGGCGTTCTCGCCGTCGCCGTCCCGTTGTCCAACCTCGTCTGGCTCGGCGGAAACGCCACCGCGTGGATGACAGGCTCCGGCAGCGCAGCGCCCTACCAGCCGATCGGTGCGCTCCTCCATCCCGACCAGCTGTGGCCCGGCCTTAACCACACCGCGCTGCTCGTCGGCACCCGCATCGCCCCCACCGCTGTGCTGCTCGCCCTCGCCGCCCTCGGTGCCCTGTGGTGGTCGCGGCACAAGAACACCTCCGGCGGAAAGAAGACGTCCTTCCGCGGGCTGGCGCGCAGGAGGGACATCGAGCCCCTGCTCGCCAAGGCGATGACGGCCAAGGCCCGCTCCCTGCGTCCGAGCCTGGCGGACGCAAAGCACGTCGCTCCCCGCGACACCGGAGTCCTCCTCGGTGATCTCCAAGGCACCCGGCATGAGGTCCGGATGGGCTGGGAGGACGTCGCCGTGGCGATCATGGCTCCCCGCTCCGGCAAGACCACGAGCCTGGCTATCCCCTCGATCCTCAGCGCCCCCGGCCCCGTCCTGCTGACCTCGAACAAGGCAGGAGGCGACGCCTACACGGCCACTATCGATGCGCGGGCGACGGTCGGCCGGGTCTGGTCGATGGACCCGCAGCAGATCGCCCATGCCGAGCGCACCATGTGGTGGAATCCCTTGGCGGATGCCAAGACCCTCGACGGTGCCGGCCGACTCGCCGGTCACTTCCTCGCCGCAAGCGTGGACGCAAGCCAGCAGGGCGACTTCTGGTCCAAGGCCGGATCCAACATCCTCTCCCAGCTCTTCCTCGCCGCCGCGCTCGACGACCGCCCGATCACCGACGTGATGGCCTGGCTGGCCTTCCCCGCCGACCGCACCCCGCTGGACATCCTGCGCGACCACGGCCACGCCGCGGTCGCCGCACAGCTCAAGGGCACCGTCGAAGGCCCGCCGGAGACCCGCGACGGGATCTATGAAACCGCCCGCCAGTACGCCGCCGCCCTGCTGAACACGGAGATCGCCGCGTGGGTCACCCCGCAGGAGGACACCCCTGAGTTCAAACCGTCGGAATTCGTGGACAGCACCGACACGCTCTACCTGCTCTCCAAGGACGGCGGCGGGGGAGCCTCGGCGCTGATCGCGGCGTGCGCAGACTCGGTCATGCGGGCCGCGACCGCCCGGGCCGAACGTGCCGGCGGGCGGCTCGACCCCCCGATGCTGGCGATCCTCGACGAGGCCGCCAACGTGTGCAAGATCAGCGACCTGCCTGACCTGTACTCCCACCTCGGTAGTCGCGGCATCATCCCGATCACCATCCTGCAGTCCTACCGGCAGGGCCAGAAGGTGTGGGGGGACGCGGGCATGGACGCGATGTGGTCGGCGTCTACCATCAAGGTCGTCGGCCCCGGCATCGACGACCCCGACTTCGCCGACAAGCTCAGCCGGATGATCGGCGACCACGACGTGGAGAGCACGTCCATCTCGCACTCCGAGTCCGGCAAGTCCACCAGCGTGTCCATGCGACAGGAACGCATCCTGGCGGCCGACGCCATCCGCGCCCTGCCCAAGGGCAGCGCCCTGTGCTTCGCCACCGGAATGCGCGTCGCCGCACTCGACATGAAGCCCTGGTACCAGCAGCCCGAAGCGGACGAGATCTCCGCCGCCTCGGAGCGTGCCTCGAAGGCCATCACCGAACGCGCCGTCGCCAAGACCACGCCGAAGCAGAGCGACTTCACAACGGCCGCGTAAGCACCCCGCCACGACCGCCATCCGCTTCTCCCACAGACGCCACTGGACCGCCGCGGCCGGGACGACGCCGTCCCGGTCGCGGACGGACCGCGGGAGCGAGCAGATCGCCCGCACGCTCTGGCAAGCCCCCTGACAGGACACCCCATCGACACCTACGAATCCCATGAACTCGACGACATGACGCCAGATGCAGCGCTGGATGCCGTCATCGCCGACGTTCGTTCCCACCCCGTCGACGTCGGCCCCGGCGGCTTCTTCACCGCCCTGCGCCACATCGACCTGCTCAGCCATCTCGCCCTGCGCTTCGCCGGCGACGCCCACTACCACCTCGACTCTGCCCACGAAACGGGCTGCGCCTGGCACCCGGTCGAGGAACTCACCAACGCGGCCGTCCCGCTCAGCAGAGCGCAGTACCACTACGCGCAGGCCATGGTTCCGCTCGCCACGCTCAGCAAACCGAACCCTGACACGTCCACGGCCGCGCGGCTTCACGACATCGAGCATCACTGCGCGCTGCGCATGCATCTCCACGCCGCCGCACACTCTCTCGACGAGGCCCGCAGCACCCTGCGCACGCCCACCCCGACGCGGCTTCCGTCCCCCGCCGCCCCGCCCCCGGTGCCGACATCGGAAGAGACCGCTTCGCGCCGGGCCCACTGAGCAACCACCAGACCCCACCCCCAAGAAACCACCCTGGACCGCCTTGCCTCTTCTGGACATCCCCGATGTGTTCATCGGGTCCACCGACGACGGGCACAGCTTCGTCGTCATCAACCGCCGCATCCCCGCCGCCGACCGGCTGCTGACCGATGCCGGATTCTTCGCCCGTGAACACCTCGGCCGCACGCTCTACCTGCTCCCACCGGGCACGGCCCAGGACGCCCACGAGCGCGCCGGGGACGCGATGTACGGGCTCCTGGCCCATACCCACGACTTTGTCGACCTCTCCTGGACAACGCGCTGGAGGCCCGGCACTCCCGAAGCCGATCCGGACCTCCGCTTCCAGTTCACCAACGCCACTGTGACGGCGACAGCCCAGACCTCCGCCGCCCGCTCACTCCTGGAGCAGCACGGCTTCGCCCGCGCGGCGGACGGCTCCTCCTATCAGCCACTGCCCGGGCTGGAGCAACGCAGCCTGCTCGGCGCCGTCACGGCCGCCGAAACGCACGCCTACACCCTCGGCCTCACGGTCCGCGTCGGCCTCGGCATCCCTACTCCGATGGACATCCCAGCCGCACCCGGCCGTGCATCCGCTGTGGCCCCCAGGCCGCCGTCCGCACCGGCGGCCCGTCGCCGCCCGCGCTGATTCCCACCCGCCGCCCTTCTCAAGGGCATGCCCCGGAGCCCTGTTGACCACCGCCGTCGATCTCAACGAGCAGATCAACCATCTGCGCCACCTCGCCCACGACTTCAAAGCCCTCCGCGACCGGGTCCGCGACCTCGCCGTCGCACCAGGCACCGAAGCCCTTCGGCAGCTCGCGCCCCTCGTGCTCAAGAGCCAGGAGCTGGTCCGCGAGGCGCTCTTGCCACTGTCCGCCCTCGACAGAAGCCCGTACGCAGCCGTGAGCGGCAGCCGGCAAACACTCCACGGTCTCGGTGGCGTCGTCTTCGCTGCCTCCCAGGCCAGTTGGGACCTCGCGCAAGCACTGGCCGTCAATCCCCTGGACGGCATCGGCTTCGGCGGGCCGCGCCAGGACGAGGACAGCATCCGCAGCTCCCGGCACGCCCGTGCCGTGCCGGAAATGGCCGGCCACCTCGCCGACGCCGCTCACCGGCTGGACATGTGCGAAACCGCCTGCCACGACCTGGCCACCGGCATCGCCCGCGACCTCGAACGCGCCTCTACCACCAGCAGGCAAAAGGCGCCGCTCAAGATCAGTCCCGCTCAGTACGAAGCGCTGCGCGCGCTGGCGAAGGGCGGTGCCACGATGCAGACGCAGGGCCGCGGCTCGACCATCGTCCTCACCCCCGACCACACACTCATCACCATCGCCACGATTCAGTCCCTGGACACGCACGGCCTGGTCTGCCTCGACACCTCCGTACCGCTCCACCAAGGGCGGGGCATCACCGTGACCGCCGAGGGCCATCGCGCGCTGGGCCAGCACCGGTCCCGCACCGGTGCCACCACGGTGCCGACAGCCACAGCCGCTGCCATGCCCACCGTTGCGGCCAAGCGGGAGGGGCGCCGATGAGCCCGTACGCACACGACGACCGGGTCATGGTTTCGCCTCGGTACATGGCAGGCGCCGGGGACCGGGTCGCCGACGTGATCGGCCCCCTGATCCACCTTTTCGGGTGGAAGCACGAGCACGATGCCGCCACCGGGCACGTCGCAGTCGACAGCCCCGACGCCAGCCTGTTCGTCGACTTCGCCCCACTGCACCCGCGCGGTCAGTGGCTCACCGTGGCCCACCATGAGCCGTACTGGGAAGCGACGTTCAGCAGGCAGACGCCCCTGGAGGCGGTCGCCGCGGTCACCCAGGCACTGCCCCAGCTACTCGGCGATGCCCGTCACGCCGACCGCATCCCGATCACAGACATGCCCCTGGACCAGCTCGCCGAGCTGAACAACTGGTCCGCCAAGGACGGCACCCTCACCTCACCCGACCTGTACTGCCGACTGCAGCACACGCCCGACCAGGAGATCGCCTGGCAGGTCGAGCACGTCTACTACGAGGGCACGCCGCTGGCCACGTTCACGCAAGACACCCCTGAGTGCCTCGTCCGCAACTTCTTCGCCCACCTGACCGCGCTAATGGCGGTGGAGCGGGTCTTCTCCGACATCCCCCTCAGCACGCGGCATGGAAACAGCGCCTTGATCACACCGGTCCGCGGGTCCGGAGTGAATCCCCAGATCCATCACGCCCTTGCACAGCTCGACCGTCCCGACCGCCCCGGCCGCCGCCGCTGACTCCCCGATCGCCCCGGAGCCATCCTGACCGAGAAGACCGCCTCCCTTGAGCCCGCCGAACAACTCCTCCATCTGGCGGCCGACTTCACCCGATTCAACGACGCTCACCAGCGGCACGCACTCAACGGGCCCACCCCCGCCACCCTGCTGAACGCCCAGACGGAATCTGCACAACACCTGGCCCGGTCCGCGCTCGCCATCGTGGACACCCTCAACGCCCAGCCGATGTACCACAGCACCGCCATCCACGCGGTATACGCACGCGTGCGCCAACTCGCCCATCTCGCATCCGACGCAGCCGACCATCTCATCGACGCCGTCGACCTCCTCGACCACACCCGCGCGGGGCTGCCCGTGGAGCTCGGCGACGGCTTCCTGGCGGTCGTGACCGAGCAGGAGGCCCGCCGGGGAGCCGGCCGGTGCTTCACCCTTGTTGCGAGCCTCACCGCCCTGGGCTCCTCAGACGCCCTGGCGACCGCTGAACTCTTCGCTGTCGAACGCCGCCTCCGGGGCTTCGCGCCCAAGTACCAGCCGCCCGCCCTGTCCCCCACCCAGGAGTCCACGCTGCGCGCGGTGGCGCGCGGCGACGTGGCGATCACCAGCGGCAAGCCCTATCTGCGCCGCGAGGACCTCCGCGTCAGCATCAGCACCATCCGCTCCTTGGAGAGCCGCGGCCTGGTGATGCGCGAGGACTGCCCGGACTGGTTCCGCGACGAGCGCGTCCACCTCACCGCAGCCGGGCGCCGCGGCCTCGCCGCCTCCTTCGCCCGGCCCCGCTCCACCGCACCCACTGCAACACGCCCACCCGCCCGACCAGCCGCGACCGCAGCACGAGCCGCGGTCCGCTGACCTCAACACCCGGAGTCTCCACGACGTCTTCCGACACTCCGACAGCACACGATCTGGCCCGGGCCCTCGCCGACCAGCTCTGCCCCGGCGCCGCACCCCGTGACGTGACCGTGCACTTCAGCGCCCGCCGACAGGCCCCAGCCGAGTACCGCCACCGCGGCCGAGGCGGACCCGTGACGGTCTTCGCCCAAGCACTGCATGCCGACCTCTTCGGCCTCCCCGCGGACGACGAGCCGCTGCCCACCGCCCTGGACACGCTCCTGCAGGCCACGCACACCGCCACCGCGCCCGAGCAGCAGACCGCGATCCTGCGACAGGTCGCCGAGCAGCTGCGCAACGGTGCCGAGATCATCCAGCGCTACCAGTACCGGGCCCAGTGGGACCGGCTCCCTGACGACGTCGCCGAGCAGCTCCGTGACGCCCACGACCAGGCCCAGCAGGTCGCCCAGACCCTCGACCTCGTCGCCCCCGCCTTCAGCAGCCCTCCCGCCGCGCCCGAGCTGCCCGGCCCGCAATCGCGGCACACCGCCGCCCCGCCCGCACGCCCGACTCCACCGGCCGGGCGCCGCCGCTGACCTCCGGCGACAGCCCCGCCGGGAAAGGCCCCACCCTGACCACTGCCGATCCCCTCCACGCCCTCCTCACCCAACCCCGCTGCTCGCTTGGCGTGTTCGTCCCGGCCGGCCTCCATCCGGTATCCGCCGAGCGCCGTCACCTCGACCAGCTCGCGCAGGCAGGTGCCGACCTGTTCGAGGTCGGCCTGGCCACCGAGGACGCCTTCCTCGACGGACCCGTCATCCAGTCCGCCTACCACCGCGCGCTGCGACGCGGAAACGTCCTCGATGCCGCCGTCCGCGCCGTCGAGGATGCCGCCGGCCTCCGGCCGACCGTCGTCATGACCTACTGGGAGCCCGTCCGCCGCCACGGCCCCGAGCACCTGGCCCGCCTGTTCGCCGACGCCGGTGCCGCCGGCGTGATGGTCGTCGACCTGCCCGCCCACCATGCGGCCCGCTGGCACGACACCGCGCGGGAAGCGGGCCTTCGCACCCCAGGCCTCATCCCGCGCACCACCCCCGACACCAGCCTCCCCGCCGCGGTCGCCGACGCCTCCGGATGGCTCTACGCACCCGCCAGCACAGCCCCGACCGGCTACCGCGGCCCGCTCGACCTCCCGGCGCTCGCCGACTTCACCCGGCGCCTGCGCGCCGTGAGCCCGCTGCCCGTGGTCTCGGGAGTAGGGATCTCCACCCCGGCCCTCGCCGCGCGCGTCGCCCCGGTCGTGAACGGCGTCGTCATCGGCACCCCGGTCGTCCGCGCCCTGACCACCGACCCGGGACAAGCCCCCGCCCTGACTGCCGCGTTCGCCCAGGCCCTGAGGGAGACCCGTGCCTGATCGCCCCGCACCGGCTCAGACCCTCGACCGGATCACCACCGACGCCCTGGCCCTGCACCGGGCCCTGCGCACCAGCATCACCGACGACGCGCATGCGCTGGCCGCGTGGATCACCGAGACCCAAGACCTCGCCGACACCGCCCTGTATCTGTTCCGCGCCCTCGCACAGCACACGCCGCACACCACCTCCGCGGACCTGCTGCTCCTCGAACGGGTCGCGCACATCGCCAAGGCCGCCCAGGACGCGGGCGCCGAACTGGCCGCCGCCCTCGCCCGGGCCGTGGAGAACCGGCGCCGCCGAGCCGACGCCGTGTCACAGCGGGTGGTCCTCATCGGGCCCTCACCGCAGCAGTTCATCGAGTCGGCCACCGACCTCCTCGACCGCATCCCCGCCCTCTACCACGCCATACACCGCGACCGGCTGGTCCCGCCCAACCCGCCGACGCACTTGCCGCATTGAGAGCGCGTTCCCCCATTCCCCACCCCAGGACAGACCATTTCAGATCAGCCCCGATTTCGCGCCCTTTCCCTGGGCGCGGGAGTTCAGTCCAGCACCCTCCTCGCCCTCTCCGCCGAGGGCACCCTCCCGAAGGTCGATTACGCGATTTTCGCCGACACCGGATGGGAACCCGAAGCCGTCTACGCCCATCTAGACCGCCTGGAACGGGAGATAGCCAAGCCCGCCGGAATACCCCTTCTACGTGTGTCGTCCGGGAACATTCGCAGCGACGCACTGAACCCGGATCACCGGTTCGCCTCCATGCCCCTCCACATCCTGAACAAGGACGGGCGTCCGGGAATGACCCGAAGGCAGTGCACCGGCGAATACAAGATAAAGCCGATTAAAAAGAAGGTCCGTGAGCTACTCGGGCACCCCTACCCTTCGCGCATTCCCAAGGGGGTGTTCGTCGAGCAGTGGGTGGGGATCTCCACCGACGAGTTCCACCGGGCCAAGGACGCCGATGTGAAGTACATGCGCAATCGGCATCCGCTTCTGGACCTTGACTGGAGCAGGGCGGACTGCGTCCGCTATCTCACCTCGCTCGGACTGGCCGAAACGCCGAAGTCCAGCTGCCTGGGATGCCCGTTCCACGGAAATGCGCAGTGGCGGCACATCAGGGATACGTCACCGTCCGAGTGGGCGGACGTCGTCGAATTCGACGCGGCCATCCGGCAGGGCAATGCCCGCGCCAACGCGTCCGGTAACCGGCTGCTCGGCGAGGCGTTCCTCCACCGCTCCCGCGTCCCGCTGAGCCAGGCGCCGATCGACCACGTCACCGCCGCCGAACGGGCAGCCCTGCGCCTCGGCGAAGACGAGGCCGACGAGCTGGAGAACGGCGTCACGGACGGCTGCTCGCCCTGGTCCTGCCGCGGTGACGTCGACGCCGCGGTGCAGGACGACTTCGGGCTGGCCGCTTGATACTTGATCTCTTCGCGGGGCCAGGCGGCTGGAGCAGGGCACTGAGCGTCCTCGGCGCCCAGGACATCGGCCTGGAATGGGACCAGTGGGCCTGCAAAACTCGCACTGCCGCTGGGCAATTGACGATTCAGACCGACGTGGCGATGTATCCGACGTGGCCCTTCCTCGGCCGGACCCGCGGACTGATCGCGTCCCCGCCGTGCCAGGCATGGTCGATGGCCGGCAAACGCCTCGGGCTGATCGACCAGCCCCTGGTCCACCAAGCGGTATCAGACCTCGCCGCTGGTCGCGACACCCGCGAAGCGCTCCTCGGCGCCTGCCAGGACGTGCGCTCCTTGTTGGCCGCCGAGCCCATGCGCTACCTCCACGACCTGAATTCGGTCGGAGAGCCGGAATGGGTCACCATGGAGGAAGTACCCGACGTCCTCCCGCTGTGGAAGCAGTACGCAGTGATCCTGCGCAGCTGGGGGTTCTCCGTGTGGACCGGCATCCTCAACGCCGCGGACTACGGCGTACCCCAGACGAGGAGGCGGGCGATCCTGCTTGCCTCCCGCGTCCGCACCGCCCAGCCGCCCCCACCGACCCACGCTCAGGTCGCCGAGCCCGAGACACTGTTCGGGCCGGGCCGGGACCGCTGGGTCAGCATGGCCGAGGCACTGGGCTGGGGCGCCACCGACCGGCCCGTCCCCACGATCTGTGCCGGCGGCGGGCCGGGCGGTGGCGCGGAGCCCTTCCCGTCCGGCTCCCGTAAGGCGCTCTCCGACACCCGCGACCGTGGCACCTGGACACCTCACCCGGACGCCCCCCTCCAGCGCTCCGGCAGGGCAGGAGCCGGGCCTGCCGCCCGCCCCGTTGCCCAGGACGAACAGGCAGCGGGCCGTCCCGTGCCGGAGCCTGACTGGTCGTGGTCCTTGCGGAGCAACAACCAGGCCCACGCCACCGTCCGGCCCCTGTCCGAGCCGGCGGGAACCCTGTTCTTCGGGCACCGCTCGAACGAATGCACCTGGGTCGCCGAACCCGCTGCCCCGCTGGCCGGGGACGCGGAGTCGCCCGTCGTCCCGGCGCCGATCCGGATCACCGCCCAGGAGGCGGGAGTTCTGCAGACCTTTCCCGCCGACTACCCCTGGGCCGGCAACAAGGGCCAAGTCTTCAGCCAGATCGGCAACGCCGTACCACCCCGCCTCGCTGCCCACCTCCTCGCCCCGCACCTCGGCAAGACCCTCACCCCCGACGACTTCACCCTGGCCGCCTAATGCCCGACCCCACCGCTTCGTACGAGGGCGACGACCTGGACGACCTGCCACCGCCACAACCCGTGCACTACGCCGAACAAGCCCTGCTCGGCGCCCTCCTGCTCGAACCACACCGGCTCGACACCATCGGCCACCTGGAGCCACACCACTTCGGCAATCACGCCCACAACGCCCTGTTCACCGCCATACGCACGGTCTCGTCCCCCGACCCGAAGCAGCACGTCAAGGACACGGCATGGCTTGGCGCCGTACTGGCCAAGGCGCGGCACGAAGCGCCGGGGCTGACCGCCTCCTACCTGCACACGCTCATCCAAAGCTGCCCCCGGCCCCAGCACGCCACGGCCTACGCGGGCATGATCCGCGCCGATCACGCCCGCCGGACGCTGCGCGAGCACGCCGACCGGCTGTGCCAGACCGCCACCGACACCACCCTGCCGAGCCCGGCGACCACTGTCCTCGCACAAGCCGATGCCCTGAGCCGCTACCTCGACGAACTCACCACGCACTTCGCCGCGCACCCCGGCTCCCTGCCCCGCACCCCTGCCTCACCGCCGCCACCGCGGCAGACCGGCGAAGAAGCCCTCGACGAGGAACATCTGCTGCTCGCCACCGCGACCGCCCACCCGGATGACCTCCACCTCATGCGGTGGCTGCAGCCAGAGGACTTCGCGCTCCCCCTGCACGGACAGCTCTACCGGTGCCTGACCGCCCTCGCCCGCCGCGGTGACGCCGTTGATCCGGTAACGGTCCTGTGGGAGGCCCAGCACCAACAGCTGCTCACCGCACAAGTCACACCAGCCGACCTGATGGCCCTGGTCTCCGATCCCGTCGGCCTGCCCGACTACTGGGGCGAGAGGATCTTGCGACGGGCCTTGCTCGGCCAGGCACACGCCGTTGGACTGCGACTGGGCGTACTGACCGACGACCAGGCCAACACCATCCATCAGCTCATCACCGGAAGCCGCCGCGCACTCGCCGGCCTGTCCGCCGTACGTAGCCGGTGGCAGCACGCCACCTCACCCACACCGGAGAGCCAGCCCTCGCGCACCAAGTCGTCGGCGGCGCCCCGAGCTGGTCCGCCGCGGACCACGGCTCCACCGCCACCCACCGCACGCCTCACCCGGCTGACCGCAAACCCGCCGGTGGCCGGGCCCCTTGGTCCGGCCACCGGCAGAAAGAGCACCTCTTGGTGACACCGTCATCCATCGACGCGCACGTCCGCCTCGATACCCACCCCACGCACCCCAGCGCTGTAGTTGCCACTCCGACCGGCGCCCAGGCCCACATCCCCCACATGAGCCTGGAAGCCGCCGACTGGCACGTTGTCGCCAAGAACACCTTGGTCCTGGCGCACATCGACCACGAGGAGCCCTACTGGGCCGAGGACGCCGCCCGGGAACTGATCGCCTCGGGGATCGCCGTCGAGATCACGCCCAGGCTCCGGGAAGCCATCAACGAGGAATGGACATGGGCTGACTACCCCATGCACTGGTGCACCCGCACCGAGATCCGGGAGGTCTCCGCCGAGGCCCAAAAGATCTTTGACGACATCCGTCACGGTCTCCTCCTCATCCACGCCCACGCCCACGATGGCCACGCCACCGTCGCGGTCGGGACCTACCTCAACACCGGCAAGAGCGTCTACCTCCACGGCGAGAACTCGCCGACACCTTCGACTCACCCGCCAAGGCTCTGGTCGCCTTCGAGCGGCTCCACGGCGACACCATGCACCCGGGCCCCGCACCTTTGACCGACACCGAGCGCGCCGCTGCCGAAGCCCGGACCTCCATCGGCACACCGCCTGCCGAGCCCGAGCATCCCCGCCCGGAGCCGGAGACCGTACCGGCCTACGCCGCCGATCCCGGCGACCACGACGCCCTCCTCGACGAATTCCTCGACACGCACGGCGACTGGTAGAAGTGGCGCACCGGGTCAGACGAGACCACCCACGCCATCCACGAATCCCAGACCCTGCGCATCGAGCGCCTCCACGAAGCCCCCGCCCACGAGACCGCCTGGACCATCGCCGCGTACGAGACGCCCGTCTCGGACCGCATGTGGCACCTCACCGCGACTGGGGCGACACCCGCCCCCGTGCTGCAGGAGCTGCTGAACCACCTCGCCGACGGTGACGGATGGGACACCGCTGTCGGCCTCGCCGTGGACGGGAAGTCGGTCACCGCCGCCACCAAGCCGCTCGTTGAAGCCGGCTGGAAGCACACGGTCGACGGGCGCTTCATCCGTTGGACGAACCCGTCCCAGGACGCGGGCGTGCAGTTCGACGTCTTCGCAGCCCAGAAGCCGAGCAGTGCCCTCGCCACCTGGACCATCTGGGCGGGCCCAAGCGTCGACCAGCCCACCTGGGCACTGCACGCCTCACCCCACACGCCGGCTTCAACGCTCGCCGACCTGGCTACAGAACTCGCACACGGCACTGGAACCCGCCATCACGGGCCCCGTTCCAGTGCGCCCCGGCAGCCGCCCCCGGCGAATGCGAAGCTACCCGCCGCTGCCCCCACCGGCCCCGGGCTCCCAGCCCGCCGACTCCGCTGAGCCTTCGCCCAAGGCCGCAGAACCTGCGTTGGCGGCTCACCAGTCCGGACGCCATAGGATCGGCGCCCTGGCGCAACCGGCTACCTCAATGAATGGGGCAACCAATTGCCCTATCCCATCTTGTACGGCACGCTCGTGATGAATTCGGCGTCGCGAAATGCCGTGCCATCATCGGCGACCCGCCCGGCACAGCTCAGCGCCCGGCCTCTCGGCAGACCAGGCGTTGAACTCCCCTCAGATGGTGCGCCGCAGTAGGACTATCACTGTGGCATCGTCGCGGTATCCATCATTCCCTCCGCCATGATGCTGGGCCGCGCTTCGGATGACCGAAGTGACCACGCTCAGCGCCTCCCGTGCAGGGAAAGGACCTTCACTCTTCGGTGCACCCTCGCCCAAGCGTCTGGCCCGTAGGGTCGAACCAGCGGCCGTGTACGGCAGAGGAGCGCCCATGAAGCGCGGGCGGGCAACGGAGCTGCTCTACGAGATGCTCGACAGACTTCAGGAGTCACACGCCGGAGGCCAGCATAATCGCCAAAGCCGTCCCCATCCTGGAGCGGCAACGCTGAAGAAGTTCACCGATCATTCAATAACTATTTCAAATCGTTCTTCTATTGCAGCACATTCGGCAAGACGGCCGACACTCCGGTACGAGACCGCCAAGTTCCCATAGGCATTTACCGTAAGAGGATGATCGATCCCTAGCAGGCGTTCATAGGCATCCGCAACCTGCTCTTCGATCGAAATCGCCTCAGCAAGCCGCCCGGCCTTCCAATAGCTGGTGGCCAGGTTGCCGCGCGCCAGGAGCGCGTGCGGGTGCCCATTTCCAAATATCTCCTCAAATGCGACAGCGACCCGTTCCTGAATTTCGATCGCCTCACCGACACGTCCGATCTGACGGTAGACGACAGCGAGGTTCGCGTAGGCGATGAGACACTCAGGGTGATCTTGCCCGAGCGCGTTCCCGAACCCACGGGCGACATAGTCCATCAGGGCAATACCGTCATCAATACGGCCAGCGGCACAATAGGATCGGGCCAGGGCGGCCCGACTATTGAGAGTTTCAGCGTGATCGGGACCGAGTTGCCGCTCGCGGGCATCGGCGACTCGCTCTTCGAATGCAATCGACTCTCCCAAACGCCCTGCAGCCTGGTAGGCGGAAGCCAGATTCAGGGACGCAGTGAGTGTTTCAGGGTGGTTGACACCAAACACCTCATCAAATCCGGCGACAGATTGTTCCAGCATTTCGATGGCATCATGATTGCGACCTGCCAAATGATAGTGCGCGCCAAGGTTGCTGCAAGTAATCAGGGCCGCAGGGTCGCGCGACCCCAGAGCTAGTGCATATTTCGCGGCAACTATTTCCAAAATTTCGATTGCAGGACCCAGTTGCCCCACGTGGCCATAGGCAGTAGCGAGATTATTAAGGCAGTTGAGGAGTTCTGGCGAGTCGCCCCCATGTACCTTCTCCAGCTTTATTGCATTGCGCTCCAGTAGCACGATCGCCTTGTCGCCATTTCCGGCACTCCGGCAGGAAACTGCAAGATTTCCGATCGCCGTGAGAGTATCTGGGTGATTGCGCCCCAATCGCCGTTTACGTTTCTTGGCGACTTGCCGATGGATATCTACAGCCTCTTCGAGAAGACCTGCTCGCCAACAGGCGGTAGCTAGCTTGTCGCGCACTGACAGTGTCGCGAGGTCGTTCTTCCCAAGCAATTGCTCGTACTGGCAGGTGAGGCGACGCCAGTAATCGAGTGCGGCGGGATACAGGCCAGCCTCAAGAAGGCTAGTGCCGTGGCGGTATAGCAGAGGGTGGACGATGGCTGACCACCGTGGGGCCCCGACGCAATTCGCGAGGGTGTCGACGTTGGCTCGTAGGGCAGTTCCCAGGTCGGGGGCCATGTGGTCCTCTTCCGGCCATACCTCCAGCAGCGCGTACGCGGCGGCTGTCACGATGGGAGGTAGCTCCCCTGGGCGTACGGTTTCCCGGGCCGCGCGCGGTCAGGGCGTGCAGCCGCACTGACCGATGTCCGCCTTCAGGATCGTCGACGAGCAGCCCGAAGCGGTGAAGCAGTCTCAGCGTTGACTGGGCTTCGTCCGGGCTGACTGCCGCAGTCAGCGATTGCGGCGGGGTCGCCCGGTGGGCACTCAGGTACTCGATGATCGCAGTGCTCGTCCATAGTGTCCTGGGGTGCCCGGCGGGATCGAGATAGGCGCCCAGACGGATGGCGGGGAGAGCTAGGCACTGTTTCTCGGATCATGTTCGGAGCCAGATCATGAGGGTCGCGACCGTGACGGTTCCGAGGTAGACGTAGGCACGTTTCTCGTAGCGGGTGGCGACGGCCCGGAAGCCCTTGAGGCGGTTGATGGCTCGCTCGACAGCGTTGCGTTTCTTGTAGCGTTCGCTGTCGAATCCGGTGGGCCGGCCGCCGTCGGCGCCGCGGTTGTGCCGGTGCCGTTGCTGGTCGAGGCGTTCGGGGATGGTGTGCCCGATTCCGCGTCGTCGCAGGTAACGGCGGTTCTTGCGGGAGGTGTAGGCCTTGTCCGCCAGGACGTGGTCGGGTCGGCTGCGTGGCCGTCCGACTCCGGTGCGGGGCACGGAAACCTGCTCCAGCACCCGCTCGAGCTGGGGGCCGTCACCGTAGTGCCCGGGTGTCACAACGAGCGCGAGGGGCCGGCATCGTCCCTCGGCGGCAAGGTGGATTTTGGTGGTGAAGCCGCCGCGGGAGCGTCCCAGGCATTCGCCGATCTGATCACCTCCTCCAATCGGACGACCAGTTTCCGCAGCACCGGATCGACCCGGTTCGTCCCCTGCCCGGCCCCCTTTTGAGGAACCGCGGCTGGGGGCACCTTCCTCGCACCGGCGGCGTGCTGGTGAGCCCGCACCGCGGTGGAGTCCACTGACACGTCCCAGTCGATTCGGCCCTCAGCATCCTCGGCGGCCTGGACACGGGACAGCAGCCTCTCCCACGTTCCGTCCGCTGACCAGCGGCGATGACGTTTGTAAACCGTCTCCCACGGCCCGAACCGCTCGGGAAGATCCCGCCACTGCACACCCGTCCGCACCCGGTACAACACCCCGTTAATCACCCGCCGATGATCACTCCACCGACCCCCACGCGCACCACCACGAGGCAAGAACGACTCCAGTCGATGCCACTCTGCATTCGTTAAATCCCCACGACCCATGGAACCAGCCTGACCCCAACACCCCACCCACGTCCGGAGATCCGAGAAACACTGCCTAGTGCTGACCTGCGGTGCCGCGCACGGAAGTTGTGTCGAGGACCCCGGCCGACCGCATTCGACATTTGCGGGAAAGAGATTCCAAAAACGCGTAGTACTACGTATACGTGCACGGCCCGGCGCTGCGAGACGCCGACCGCCATGGCAGACCGCCCCGAGGTCCCTCCCCGTCACCGGCGAGGAGCCGGTTCGAACCCCCGGCCAACCGTTCCGGTGCGCCGCATCGCGTCCGCGCCCCAGCCCGCCAGGCCGGCCGTGGGCCAGGTCGACGACGAACCCCTTCGACAGCCGGCCCGTCCCCGGCCGGCCGGTCCGCCATACCGGTCCCCCAGCATGAGCCGGCACTCGCCGAGCCATGCTCTGCGGTCGCCACCAACGGCATCTGCCGACCCACCGGCGCGCCGAGCAGCGCAGCCGGCCCGGCGACGATGTGGGCCAGTGTGAGGCGTTGAAGTTCTCCGCGGCGCCATCGACCACGGTGCGCTGCTCATGGCGCACATCGTCTTCCAAACCGTGGGCCGTGACGGCCTGGACGATCCTGACGACGACTGGGAGGTGCCAGCTACGGCAGCCTGGTAGGCGTACGCGGCCGGCCGCTGCGCGCCTGCCTGTCCGCCCTGGGCATCGCCACCACGGTCGCCATCCTCGGCATCACCACCGGCAGCCAGGCACAGATCAACGCCCAGCTCGCCAAGGTCGGCACCAACCGCAACACAAATCCACATAATCACTGTGAGGACGGGGACCCTGCTGCGACAAGGGACTCGTCCTGCTCACCACGATGGAGACGGTCTCAGCCGGCATGCACAGCCGACCGCCTCGGTCGGTAGGCGAGCCGATACGAGGTGCACCCGCTCGGTGAGTGCTGTCGGGCTGGCCCAGCATTCCCCCAGTACGGCCGACCAACGCGACCACCATCGCAAGCACCTCGTACATCCCTATTTTTCCGGAAGTCAGGATCAGACCTGAGCATGACCCGCCGACAGCCCATACCTCCCAAGTCTGCCTGCAGAACCACGACAAGGGCTGATCCGGCCGCTTCCGGGCGTCGGAAGGATGGTGTGAGCACCCGGGCCGCATATGTACGACAGGAGTCCTGCTGTGGCCAGCACACACTCCAGCACCCGCACCGACGACCATGGCGCCGCGGTGACCGCCCGCGCGACGGACCTGACAAAGGTCTACGGACAGGGCGAGACGCGCGTGGTCGCGCTCGGCAGCGTCTCGGCCGAGCTCCGTAAGGGCGCGTCCACCGCCATCAGTGCTCCCTCCCGCTCAAGCAAGTCGACGCCTATGCACTGCATGGCAGGGCTCGACACGGTCTCCTCGGGGTCCGCTCGAATCGGGGACACCGAGCTGTCAACGTTGAAGGACACGCAGCTCACCCAGCTGCGTCGGGACGAGGTCGGCTTCATCTTTCAGGTCTTCAACCTGCTGCCCACGCTGACCGCCGCCGAGAACATCACGCTTCCGACAGACATTGCGGGCCACAGGCCGGACCAGAAGTGGCTGGCCAATCATCGCCTGGGCCGTGGGGGAGGCCATCGGCCCGGGGCTCCGGGATTACCTCGTGGTCATGCCGTGGAGTCGGACGGCAGTCTTCGTGGCCCTGGCAGCCTTGGTCGGCGTCATGGCGGCGGCGTGGCCCGCTCGTCGGGCGGCCAGGCTGGACGTTCTTGATTCCCTCCAGACCGAGTAGGGCAGTAAGCCGGCTTCCGAGTGCGGCGATACTTCGGAGCCGTCGGTCACCGGCCTGCTGACCGAAGCCGTCCGGCAGGACAACGCGTCAACCCCTGCCCGCACGACGCGCGACTGCGTCAGCAGCCGGCCACCGAGGTGCCCAGGGCGGAAGCCCCGCCGTGGGCGCACCCTTCTTCGCTCTCCTGAAGAACCGTCGCGCAGAGGGCACAGACATGGAACAGAGCACAAGGCGGCTTCTCGGCCGCGTCGCAGAGACGGTCGGTCGAACTGGCACAGCTGGCGGCCGCCGCGGCCGCGGGTGAGGGGAAGACGGCCTTCATTGTCGGGGAGGCCGGGCTGGGCAAGACCGCCTTGCTGAGCTCTGCCGCTGCCGCCGCGGAGCGGCTGGGCATCCGGACACTCCGTGGGACGGCTCAGGAGCCGGAACATCAGTGGCCCTTCGCCGCGATCGTCTGCTGCCTGGGAGTGGACGGGACGTGGGCCGACAGCCGCCGTTCCCGGGAAGCCGAGATTCTTCGGGGCGACGGACGGCCCGGGACGCCAGGTGCCATCGGCGGTGCGGGGCGACGGATTCGCCAGCGCCGAAGCGCTGTTGGGCTTGGTCGACGACTTGTGTGCGCACGGCCCCCCGACGCTGCTGCTCGACGAGCTCCAGTGGGCCGACACCGCGAGCCTGCACGTGGTGCACAGGCCGCTGCGATCGGTGCACCAGCTCCCGCTGCTGCTGTTCTGGGCCTGCCGGCCGGGCCCCGGCGGGGTGGCGACCGGCTCACCCGCGGCATGGCCCCAGGTAGTTGCTCCATACTGGAACTGGCACCGCTGAATCCGCCCACGGTATCCGCCCTGCTGGCCGGTGTCTGCGGCGGTGAGCCGGGCCCCCGGCTCGGGGCGATGGCCGCGGGCGCGTCGGGAAACCCGCTGTACGTCACGGAGCTGGCCGCCGCCCTGGTGCGTGCGGAGGCCGGACGGCTTATGGGAGCTTGCCAAGCCGTTGATTCCGGAGGACCGGATGCGGCCGCAGGGCGGTGGAACGCGAACACGCCTGGATGAGACGCTGTTCGCGGCAATCATCTACGTGCTGGGCAGCGGCTGTGCCTGGCGGGCCCTGCCGCCGTGTTTCGGGATATCGAAGTCGACCGCGCATCGCCGGTTCATGATCTGGTCGCGGGCCGGCGTATGGGGCCGACTGCACGAAGTCGTGCTGCATCAACTCGACAACCACGGTCTGATCGATGGTCTCCCGCGTCGTCCTCGACTCCGCCCAGGTACGGGCAAATAGGGGGCGAACTCACAGGCCCCAGCACCGTGGACCGAGGCAAGCCGGGTGCCAAGATGCACATCCTGTCGGACGCGAACGGACTGCCGCTCGTCGTCGGCGTCTCCGCCGCCAACACCCAGCGGACCATCTCATGGCTGTCCGGATACCGCAGGCTCAGCCCGCGCTAGGAACGCCATTGACGCAACTACCTGGCTTTTCTCGGTCTTGCAGCCGCCCTGTACTGCTACAAGCGACTCCTCCGTCTCACCACCTCACCTTGCAGGGCCTAGATGGGCTGGGCGGTGGACGGAAGAGCCCGTACCGTCATCCTGTGCTCAAGGCTCTGGGCCGGGCGGTCCCGGAGCTGAGCGCAGTACGTGACTTGGGCCGAGCGCTTGAGTTTCCGCAGCTCGGCGCGGAGGTCATCGGGCGCGGACACAGTCAGGGCCTTGAGTAGGTTGTTCGCGACAGCGGAGGCGAGGACCGCACCCTGACGGGGGCGAGCAGGACACGCAGTGCCTCGCGCTCACCTCGGAGCCGAGGCTGGATCAGGTGCTCGGTGGCCAGGGCCTCCTTGACGGCCTGGATGGCATCGAGCATGTCGGTCTTGCGTCTGCGAAGACCGTGAGAGTGAAATCCTCGCTCTGATCAGGGAGTTGACGCCCGAGCTCCTCGAACTGCTCGGAGTCGGGCCGATCACTGCTGCTCAGATCCCGGTCAGCTGGTCCCATCAGGGCCGGTTCCAGTCGGAAGCAGCATTTGCGTCCTTCGCCGGCGTCTCACCGATCCCCGCTTCTTCCGGGCTTACCAACCGGCATCGGCTCAACCGCAGCGGAGACCGGCAGCTCAACCGGGCTATGCACACCATCACCCTGATCCGCATGCGACTCGACCCCACCGACCGAACCAAGATCGGGAGCATCGAGGAACTTGCTCAAGTTGCTTGACACGACATAGCAGCCTCGGGGAGGCACGGAGTCATGGTCGAGGGTGTGCATCTGGGTGGGGATGCGGTCCTCAGGGAGCACCAACTTCGTGTGCGTCATGAATGCCTTTCTTCAAGTGAGGTAGGCGGTGATACGTCGTGCTGATGGTGGGGAGCGGCGGGGCCCGCGGTCCTGATGCGCAGCAGAGCAAAGACGGCCATGCCCACCATCGAAGTGATCAGCAGGGCGAAGAAGACCGGGCCGACGCCGTGGGACTGCCAGATGAAGCCGAGGCTGGCCGGCACAACCAGCCGGGCTAGGGCCAGCACGAAGCCGTTGAGCGCCATGAAGCTGCCGACCCGGCGCTCGTCGACATGGTCGGCGATGTAGGTGGGCACGACGACGGACGCGATGACCTCGCCGAGCGTCCACACGACGATGGACAGAAGCACGACGGGCAAGGAGAGGGCGAAGGCGAGCACCGCCAGACCGAGCGCCCAGAGCAGACCGGCCACCATCAGCAGCATCTTTGTGCCGTACGCAGGGAGGCGCTTCTCGAACACCAGGCCATAGGTGACCACGGCGACACTGTTGATCGTGTAGACGATGCCGATCAGACCCGTCGGCTCATCGAGCACGGTCGTGACGGCAAGGGGCAGCGCGTACTCGACGCCGATCAACGGGACGACATAGAAGAAGGAGACCAACACGAGCGCCAGCACATGGCCGTGGCCAAGCGCGCCGTGCCGCGCCCTCCCCCTAAGTCCCTTGCCGCCCTCGTCCTCCGCAGCGCGTCGGCTGTCGACCGGTATCCACACCGCGATCAAGGTCGCGCACAATAGCCCGGCCAGGATGTTCCCCACGAACATGACGTGGTACGAGTACCCGGCCGCCACACCGCCGAGCAGTGGGCCGATGCTCATTCCCAGGTTAGTACCCATGTAGCTGACGGCGTACGCGAAGGACCGTTGCTCGGCGGTGGTCAGATCGGCAATCAGGGTGTTGCATGCGGGGCCAAACATGCCCATCCCGACCAGAGCCGCGAAGAGCAGGGCCGCGAACGTCCACGGTGGCCCGTCCAGAGTCGACAGGCCCAGATAGCCAGCTGCGTTGAGCAGCAGCGCGAAGAGCAGCGCCGGGCGACGGCCGCGCAGATCGCAGAAGGGTCCGCTGAGCAGACTGCCCACCAGCAGGCCGGTGCTGCCGACGGAAATCAGCAGCCCCGCCTCGCCGAGGCTGAGGCCCTTGTCCCGCACCAGGTAGACGGTGAGCAACGGGAAAACGAACATCCCGGCCCGGTTGACGAAGGAGGCGAGAAACAACACCCGCAGGGCCAACGGCAGTTCCTTGAACCGGGTCAGCCACACGGCCGCGGTCCCCCTCTTCGGCCGCCCATCAGTCCTGCGCGGTCTTGACACGGAAGGCGTCCCGCACGGCCTTGAATTGGTTCCTGAGGTCCTCGAAGCCGGCTCCCTCACAGACGTACCAGCCCAACGCGTCGTGGGATCCAGTGGGCGGGGCCAGTACCTCGCCGACGCTCTTCCACACCTCGGCGTCCACCACCGAGTCGAGCGCCATGAGTTCCTCGGGCGTGCTGATGGCGGTGATCCGGCCGTACGCGGTGGAGCTCAGGTATTGACCGCCCACCTCAGGGCCGAGCCGTGCGGCGGGGCGATGGGTCGGGTCGAGTTCCAGGCGGCACCACTCGCCCGCCAGATTGATGCCGCGGCCCGCCTCGATCGCCGGGGCGATCGGACCGCCGCCGACCCGAGCCCCGGCCTCGCCGAAGACCACCTCCCCGTCGTCAAGGAGGAAGAACTCCGCGTGCGAGACACCAGTACACAATCCGAAGCCGCGCAGCACCTCAGCGTTCAGGTCCAAGACCCGCTGCTCGCCGTCCGAGAGGCCGTACTTGCGGGAGATCGTCCCACCCGGCTCGTCTAGGTACTCAAGGACCGAGAAGCTGTACTGGGAGAGCTGCTCGAAGACCACTTCGCCGTTCTGCAGAAGTGAGTCCACATGGAACTCGGTGCCGCGGATGAACTCCTCGACCCGGTACTCGCTCCGGTCGTCGCCCATCTCCAGCCAGACCCGCTCCAGGTCCTCTCGGCTGTCAACTCTGTACGTGTCTATGCAAGCCGAGCCCGCGTACGGCTTGATCACGACGGGATAGCCGACCAGCTCGGCGAACCGGGCCACCGTGCCGATCGTGTCGGGGCGCTCCGAGCGGGCCACCCGGATCCCGAGTTCCTCGGCCCTGCGGTGCATGACGTTCTTGTCGCGGAAGTTGAGCGCTTCCTCCGGCATCAAACCCGGGATCCCCTGGTCCCGGCGGCAGCGACTGGCCGGCAGTACATCGGACTCGAAAAGTGGGAAGATCCGCTCTATTCGATGCTCCGCGCAGATGCGAGCCACTGCAGCGCGCACGGATGCCGTGTCCCCCAGATCGGCACAGTACTGGGCAAGTTCTGCGACCTCGGGCGCCTCCCACCCCTTGGGCAAGAGCACCACGGGGCTTACGCCAAGGTCGGTCGCGGCCTCGACCACGCCGCGGAGTTGCGCGGCAAGGCGGCCTTCCCTCGGCCGGTAGATAACCAGGATCGATCGGTCCATCAAAGTGTCCTCATAGGAGTGCTGGTGTGGCCGTTTGCGATATCCTGGCCCAACTTTTGTAGCGCACCTGACACTGCGTTCGGCAGACGTTAGGGCTTTGGACCAGGCGTAGGCGTCAGCCACGAGAACCTCGTGCCGACAGTGCAATCGGCAATGCCGCAACCACGGAGACCCTCCCGCGGCATGGCCTCTCTGACGTGCTCATCCGTTCCTTGTCCTCACTGCACTCCGCAGTGCATCTGTGGCGGCTCAACTCCTCCGTGTAGGCATAGGGTAGGCCGGAGGCAATCGGAATAGATCCGTCAACTGACGCATATTTGCCATCAGGAACACCTGTACAGGTCACTGCAATCCGGACCTTCATCGCCGAACCGGAGGCGCAGGTTCGGTCCGGCGGCGAAGATGAGGTGCGGTCATAGCAGGGCAGACAGTTCGGCTATGGCGGCGGGTCCATAGGCAGGCTTCGCACAGCCACCGGTCCTGTGCCCGTCCGCCTGGCCGAGACGCGCCAGCAGACCCGAGACCGGCCAACGCCGTGTCCGTCGCACCGCACTGGCGAACCACCCCCATCAAGCCACCGGCCAAGACCCCACAGAGGCACGACCCATGAGTCACTGGTTTTGCGCTAATACTGCAACGGTGTTTGTGCTGATGGGTGAGCAGTTCTATGGGCTGTGTCCGCGTCGTGTGTAGTGACTGATGCGGGCCTATCCGGCCGGGTCCCCGGTCATCGGGAAGCTGGTCACCACGTGGGTCTCCGTGGGGCCGTACTGGTTCTCCAGCAGACATCCGGGCAGCGCGGCACAGAGCCGGCGTATCTCCTCGGTCACCCGGAGCTACTCGCCGGAGGCGATCAGCACCCGCAGGCGGCGCGGAAGCAGGTCCAGCGCCGCGGCACTCTCGGCGAGTTGCTGCAGGGCGACATACGGGAGGAAGAACCGAGAGTCTGGAGGTTCACCACATCCGTAGGCTCGCTGACCTCAAACAGTCGGGACGTAGGGAAAAACCCGGTGGATTCAAATCATGGCGAAGCGGAAGCGCAAGTCGCTCATCACATGCCGTAGCTGTCATGGCGGCATCCACGCGGGACGACCTGTCGCAAACTCAAAGGCTAATCACTGGGGAGCTGGATGATCGGAAATCGATCACGTCCGGTTCGGTGGGAGGCCGTTGGAAGGGACCCGCCCATGGGCACCTCGCCAGCGGCCCACCCAACCCGAAACCCGGCACTGCAGAGCAGAGGCCGTTGCCGATTCCTTCGGTTCGCGACCGGATTGTGCAAGCCGCGTTGCAGACGGCTGGCCGGGGCCACTGGGTAGACATTGCATCCTCCGGCCAGGAAGGCGCCGCCTCTGATCACCGTGAGCACCACAGTTGACGGGGGAATCACTTCGGTTCGTTCGCTGAGCAGGGAACGGGATGCGATCAGTGGTGTGGGTGTTCTTCGTCCGAGTTCAGTCGGCGGACGAACTCGGTTGCCAGTTCGACGCGTGAGGTCATTTTCAGCTTCCTGAGGATGTTCGACACATGTGAGCTGACGGTGCGTCGCGCGATCGACAAATGGGTGGCTATCTCGGGGTTGGAGCGGCCATGGGCAACGTGTTCGGCCACGATGCGTTCGGTGTTGGTCAGTGCGCTCCAGCCTTCACGGGGACTGTCACAGCGTCTTCGTACGCCTCGGCTGAGGGAGCGCAGACGATATAGGGCGCGGGCCGTCTCCCAGTCTGCTTCCAGAGTGCCGTAGATCTCCAGCGCTTGGTCGAGTAGGGCGCGGGCCTCGGCCGGTTGTCGGCGTTGAGCCAGCAGTTCTGCCGCGTCGGTGTAGGCGTGTGCCTCGTGCAGCGGTCGCGGCGCGTTGCGGTAGCAGCGGGCTGCTTCCAGGAACAGCTGTGGGTCCCGGGCCAGTAGTCCCTGGCATCGGTAGGCGTCACCGAGGTGATACGGCCCGCGGCTGTGGTCGGCTCGTGTCTGCGCGGCTGATGCCACGCGCCGCGCGTTCGCCGTGTCGCCGTGGGCCAGGGCGAGTCGGACAATGTCGGGTGCCAGAAAGCCGAGGATGAGTTGGCCGGGTAGGTGGCCGATGCCGTCGTCGAAAGCGGTCATGAGCCGGGAGTAGGCGCGCTCGGTATTGCTCCGCGCCTCGTCCAGGAGGGCGTTTGCGCACAGCGGTAGGTACTCATAGAAGCAGGCGATCGCCCCGGGGTCCCGCGCCGGGTCTACGGCGGTCAGGTGAGCTTCGGCAGCGTCCTGCCGGCCGCGGCGCACAGCGATCAGTGCCGCGATGGCCCGCAGCGCTCGGCTCATTGCGAAAGACTCTCCGGAATTGAGCCCTGCCTCAACTTCCGCGAGGGCATCGTCCCACCGCCCGGTGTTGAACGCGAGGAGAGCGCAGGAGAGGTGGTACCAGGGTAGGAAGACTCCTCCTACATGCTCGGTCGCCTTGTGAGCGGCCGCCAGGGTACGTTCTGTGTCGTGGCTGCGGTCCAGCTCGGTGTAGCTGTTGGCCAGGGCTAGTTGCAGCGCGATCCGCTGCGCCGGGTGGATCGTCTCCGGCGTGAGCCGGCATGCCTGCTGCGCCAGTTCCAGCGCTTCGGTGCCGGGCTCTTCGAGGAATCGCTTTGCCGCCAAGATCTGCAGGGCGTAGGCCAAGGCATGGGCGTCGCCCACTTCCTGAGCCGTGCGCCGCGCGGCCAGCGCGTGCGCCCCGGCCTCCCGCAGATCGCCCAGCGCAAACAGGCACACGGAGCTGAACGCATCGAACCGCCGGCGCTCGGCGACAGGCAGGCCCTCGCTCTGGCACGCGGTTCGGGCCTCAGCGAGAGCAAGGTCAGGCCGACTGCGGGCGAATGCAGCCTGAATGATGATCCAGTGCATGGGGCTTTCCATCCCGGGATCAGAGGTTCTGGCGAGCACACATCGGGCGCTTTCCTCCGCCTCGGTCAAGTGGCCGCATGACAGTTGGGCTACGGCGCGATGCAGTTGTAGATCGTCGTAGCGCGGATCGCTGGGGTAGGCGAGTCCCACCGCCTTGTCCAGCAGGTGGAGGGCCAGTACCGGTGCTCGCGTCGTGAGGCGTGGCGCGAACTCCACAAGCCATGCAATGAGGAACTCACCAGCCGGTGCCCCGTTGAGCAGATGCTCGGCGACTCGTTCGGGTGTCGCTCCCGCACCCGCAATCGCCTGGGCGGCCTTCAGATGCACCATGGCGCGGACCGAGCCCGAAACAGCGTCGGACAGCGCATGCCGGATGAGGTCGTGGTGGAACACCAGTCGATCACCCGTGTCCCGGAGGACACCCGCCGCTTCGGCCTCCGCGACGATGCTGACCACGTCGTGTGTCGACTTCCCCAGGACAGCCGCGAATTCGGTGACCGTGCAGCTGGCTCCCAGCACGGCGGCGACGCGCAACGCGTGCAGCGCATCATCGCTCAGGTAACTCAGCCGATGCGTGATCAGTGTGGGAAGCGGCGGCGGAGAAAGGACCCCGGTGACCTCCGCGAATCCGCCGCTGATCTTGATCAACGCCTCGCGTAGCAGAGCATCGGACAGCTCCCTTACGTACAACGGGTTTCCCGCCGCTGCCTCGGCCATGCTCCGTAGTCGCGGACCGGGCTCACCGCCACACAGAGCTGTCAGCAGCGCTGTGACCGCCGGCACACTCAGCGGTGCCAGCTTCAGCACGGTCCTGTTGCGAACGCCAAGACTCTGGGAGAGCTGGTCGACTTCCTTGACCCTGGGCGACTGACGGTACGCCCCGACGACAAGGAGGGGCAGCTGATGAACCGACCCCATCAGCCGCCGCACAACCAGCAGACTCGCCGGGTCGGCCCACTGAAGGTCATCGAGAAAGAGCGCCGTCGCCCCCCGCGCGCACAACTCGTCAACCAGGCTGAGCATTGCCTCCACGGTGGCAAAGTCAGCCTCGCCCGACCCGCCCAGCGCACCCGGCAGGCCGTACCGGGCGTCGCCACGAAGAACCTCGGCGACCCGAGCCCGGGACGGGTCGGCTGACACCGCCTCCACTCCCAAGCAGGACGAGATCACGGCGAACGGACGCTGCCGCTCCAGCTCCTGTGCCGCTGCGTGCAGCACCTGCATACCCGAGCGCCCGGCGTATCCAGCTGCCAGCTCCAGCAGGGCGGTTTTACCCACCCCTGCCTCGCCCACCACGAACGCCGCCTGGCCCTCACCCGCCACCGCGGACGCCGCCAACCTGGCCAGTTCAGCCATCTCATTCTCGCGGCCAATAAGATGTCCAGCGGAATACGTCATGCTCTCACCTCTGTGCACCGATCCTTGAACAGAACAGACACCGCACTGCCAGTCCCACTACGCGACTGTGATGAACCTCATATCCCTGAGATGCGGCAATTCGACTTCATGCCGTATCTCGCAGCCGCCGGACGCACTTGCCGGTGTTCGGAGTGCTGGGGTGAAAATTTCGGGTGTCAAAGCTGCACTGGTAAATACGTCCTTCGAGGCTCGCTCCGAGGACGATCGGCCACCTTCAGCCTCATGCATCCCGCGACGGCTCTGGGAACGGACCGCGAAGGCAATTCCTTCATCATCTGTCCAGTGGAACCGCTGGGCCTATACCGATGCCGCGCGAGTCGAACCCGAAGAGGTCGAACCCGTCGCGCACGCACTGATCCGGGAGCGGCCAAAGGTCGCAGAGCCTGCCGCCAATGGGGGCAGGCTCTGCGATCCGTCGGCGGTCCCAGCCGCCATCGTGCGGGGACAGACCGATCAGCGGGCGCCCTCCGCAGCGACTTCGCTGCGGAGGGCCGGAAGCCCGCCGTACAGCGTGCCGCCAGGGCACTCCGTTGCCAGCCAGTCGCGATGGCCACTGATCATCGGGACGTTCTTCTTGGCGCCGTCGACCGGATTATTGAACGTGATGTTCGCCTCGGGATCGAGTTTGTGTGACTTGGCCAGCCCCGCCAGCAAGCGGACAAGCGTCTTGCGAGCGGCGTCCGTCGGTTGCTGCTCATTGAACGTTCCCAGCAGAGCGATCCCGACGTTGCCTGAGTTGAAGCCCTTGGTATGGAAGGCGGTGACCACTTTTCCTTCCTTGTCGTGGGCCGGGATGCCGTCCTCTCCCGACCAACGTCCCTCATAGACCCGGCCGGCTTCGTCGATGAGGAAGTGGTATCCGATATCTCCGAAGTCTTCGCCGTCCTTGGAGGCATGATGCTCGTAAATGGCGCGCACTGTGGCCGCTGGATCAGGGTCGTTGTTCGGTGTGGCGGTGTGGTGCACGGAGAGAGCCTGCACCGGGTAGTACTTCGGTGGTGAGGATTCGCTGCCGTCTTTGTAGAAGCGCTTGTTCTCATCCGCTCCCCAGGCGGCGCGGGAGAGGTACCTCTGCCCCAGCATTCTGGTCGGTTCGGCAGGAACAGAGACCTGGCGCATCGGCCCGCCCTTTGCATCGATCGCGATCACAGAACCGCTCTGTGCACCGTCGGGCAGCCACAGTTCATAGCCGGAAGCCCCGCCCGCTGCGATGAGTGCGGTGGCTGCTCTTGCGGAGTCGATCAGCTTGGCGCCGTCTACTCCACCGGCGCAGCCGGTGTGCAGATTGTGCCAGGCGCCGATGGTCCCATCCTCCTGGTGGAACCGTATGGATGCCCCCCGCCTGGCTCCGATCCAGGCAAGTCCGAGGTACTGGATGGGGAACTCCGCCGTTTGTACGGCCGTTTGCTTGACTTCGCCGGCGGCCGTCGCCCGCGTCTCGGGAATGTTCTCGATGTGCTTCGGGGAGTCGGCGGAATTCCCGGAGGACTTCGACGAAGACGACGTGGTCGCCGAAACCACCGGTGCGAGAACTGCTGCCGCGGCCGTGGCCCCGATTCCGCCCACCACCGCACGGCGAGGGACACGGGAATCACGACGATGGGATGGCGAAGAAGAAGTCGAGGACGGATCGGTCACGGTGTTACTCCATGATTGCGTAGGGTGCGGGATGCAGCGTCACTTGAGCCGGCCGGGAGCGCATCCAGATCCGCGGCTTCTCGCTCTGAGATCGACGCACTTAATTGATGGGCGGCCCGACACTCGTATGGTGCGTGGCTCTCCCAAAAGGGCTTCAGTGGCCTCGGTAGATCGATGACCCCGTTAATCCGCCACAAGCGACGGGGAGTGCGCCTTCCTCGAAGTCGTGGACCTCGGTGAGATTCCAGTCTGCGGCAAGAACGTCGACGAGTGGCGATCGGAGACGTGCACCGCGAACCGCCGTGCTCGAAGATGCAGTTTCCGTAGGCGATGCCGGTGCTGTGGTGGGCGTCTCCGGTGTGACGGACGGCGTAGACGAACGTGCCGCCGGGCCGCAGTACTAGGCACTGCTTCTCGGATCATGTTCGGAGCCAGATCATGAGGGGTCGCGACCATGACGGTTCCGAGGTAGACGTAGGCGCGTTTCTCGTAGCGGGTGGCGACGGCGTGGCCGTCCGACTCCGGTGCGGGGCACGGAAACCTGCTCCAGCACCCGCTCGGGGGGCCGTCACCGTAGTGCCCGGGTGTCAGAACGAGCGCGAGGGGTCGGCATCGTCCCTGACCCCAACACCCCACCCACGTCCGGAGATCCGAGAAACACTGCCTAGGTGCCTCTGTCACCCAGGGTGGATCTCCTGGGCTCGCCGGAGCGGGCGAAGGCCCGTCTGCATACCTCAAGAGGGCTGGTGCTTGACGGCCAGGCCCGTGTCCGCGGAGACGGGATTGTCAGATCCCGGTTACGTCTTGGATCCAGTCCCGGTTCATGGCACCGGTGCTGTCAGTGCTCCAGACAGTGGGACCACCTGCGAACCACGTGCTCCGGTCGCCCTCTGCGTAGATGGTTCCACCGCTGACGAGGCCGATGAGCGTCAGAGCGCCCTTGCCATGTGAGCGGAAGACAGGCCCGCCTGAGCCGCCTACGAAAGCGGCTCCACCGTCGTCAGAAATCGATCCGGCCATGCCGTAACTGCCGTCCGGGCCGTACGAGGTGATCTTCTCTTCGGCAACCTCCAGCACCTCGCTGCCGTAGCCCATGGCATACACGGTGTCGCCGGCTCTGGCAGGCTGGTCGGTGCTGGCGGCCAGGCGAATGTATCCGTTGCCGATGGTGCCCCAGATTTTTGCCCCGTCCAGAGGCGAGGCAAGGTGGAGCAGTGCCATGTCGCCGACCGGAGCGCTGTACTGCTGGTCGACTCGGACGCCTTTCCCGTCACCCCGGTCGATGCTGTACCCCGGCGTGTCCTCTAGACACCGCTTGACTGTCAGCACCCAGTTCGAGCTGATCAGGGCTCCCGAGAACATGCAACCGACATCTGCTTCTATGTAGACGACAGAGCTCGGGACCGTCTGCGCACCGACGCCACCCTGGAGTACATGCGCCGTACTGGTGGAGGCCGCCAGGACAGGGGCGTTTCCGGCCGGTGCCAGCGCAGAACTTCGCGCTGCTCGTCTCGTCCGTCGTGCTGCGGGCATCATGGGCCTATTCTCTCCCGTGGTTTAGGCGTTCGGCGGGTCGAGCGGAAAGGGCAGATTGCTAGAAGCTACATCCCGAGCAAAGCCAGCACATTTTGTGATCGTCCGCGTAGGGTCACCACGTCTGCGGAAAGTCAGGAATGACATGTGCTACGGGAAGGGGCCACAGCCACCACTGGTTCTGGCAGCAGTGATTGACTGACTTAATGTAGTGAGTCCGTCGGGATGATTCCTGAGCATACGACCGTGTGCAGGCCTGATTGCATCCGTCATCTGACGGATCTTTCTCGGGGTGTGCTGCGGGTGGTGTGAGGGCATTTTTTTGCGCAGGTGGCTGGACTGGGGTTCTACCGACCGTTGAATTCGCGGACGGCCGCTCTTCGCCGAGACTTGGCAGCGAACCTGAAGCGTGGGGTAGCCGTACTGGTGACGAGCTCGTGCATGCGGGTCGGGGGCGCCGGGCGAAACACAGCTGTACTGACCGTCGACACCTTCGACGGGCATACTGGCCGTGCCCTGGCCGGCCCATGAGGACCCGACGTTGCTGGTGAGAGTCCAGCTTCCGGTCACGGTCTTGTACGCCAGTGCGCGTGCCACCCTGTGAAGTCCACCCGCACGCTTGCGCAGGAGCTGACCTTGGCCGGGCATCGCGTCAGGGCCGACACCGTCGCCGGCCTGCTGCGGGAGGAAGGGTTCAGCCTGCAGGCCAACGCCAAGACAATCGAGGACAGTCAGCATGTGGACCGCGATGCCCAGTTCCGCTATCTCAACAAGCAGGCCCGCGAGCACCGGGACTCCGGCAGCCGGTGATCAGTGTGGACACCAAGAAGAAGGAACTCGTCGGCGAGTTCAAAAGCAGCGGCTGGCAGTGGCGGCCTGAGAAAGACCCCGTTCCGGTGCATGTCCACGACTTCGCCGACCCCCGGCTCGGCAAGGCCGTCCCCTACGGGATCTACGATCTGGCGGCGAACACCGGCTGGGTCAACGTCGGCACCGATCACGACACGGCGGCATTCGCGGTGGAATCGATCCGCCGCTGGTGGCACGGACAGGGCCGGCCCGCCTACCCGCAGGCGGCACGACTGCTGATCACCGCCGACGCGGGAGGCTCCAACGGCTACCGCACCCGGGCATGGAAACTCGAACTGGCCCAGCTCGCCGCCGAAACGGGACTGACCATCACCGTGTGTCATCTGCCGCCCGGCACATCGAAGTGGAACAAGATCGAGCACCGACTCTTCTCGCACATCACCATGAACTGGCGGAGCCGTCCGCTGACCAGCCACGAAGTCATCGTGGAAACCATCGCCGCGACCACCACCCGCACCGGTCTGAGCGTGAGTGCCGCACTCACTCGACACCAACACCTATCCCACCGGCGTCCGTATCGGTGACGCGGAGATGGCGGCACTGCCGCTGACCCGGCACGCGTTCCACGGCGACTGGAACTATGCCCTGCACCCCCAGCCCTGCCCCGCAATCCCGGCAGCCCGGGCCCCGCAGACGCCGGAGCCGGAGTGGGACCAGACCCTGCTGTCCGACCCAGCCCTGACCGGGATGTCCCAACGGCAACTGGACGTCCTCACCGAGACTTTGGCCCCCGACAGCGATACCCGGCGTGGCAGCCCGCCTCGGCTCCCCTTCCGTGATCAGGTCCTGGCCACTGTGCTCCACCTGCGGGTCGCCCTTGCCGCAGAACCTCTCGCCGTGCTGTTCGCCAGCAACCGGGCCGCCATGCACCGCACCCTTCTCAAGAACCGGAGACTGCTTGAGGCACACGGCATTGTCATCACACCCGCGACGACCCCACCCGCGGCTCTTGCAGCCCTCCAGGCTCGGGTCCTCACCCAGACGAGCAAGCCCAGCAAGCCGAGGGCGCCGGGCGGCCCGAGTGTGTACCTGCGCGCCGGCTCGGCCGGGCCGCGTCCGGCCCTCACCTCGGGCGTACCCGTTCCCGGCTCTGCCTTTCGTCCGGGCCTCTGCCTTTTGGCGGAGGCAGGGTCGTCCCCAAGGACCAGGGAAGCCCTGCTGCGGGGGCGTGATAATCGGCGCTATGTCGTTCAGCGCTCCGCCCGTCACCGAGAGCCGCCCGGCCCGAAGCCTCTTTGCGGGGCCCGGGGAGTGCGGGTGGCAGCTGTGGCGGGCGGCGGGCGAGGCGGTCGCGGCCGGGGCGCTGGTGCTGTTCATGTACAAGGGCGGCGGGGCGGTGAGCTACCTCAGGTTGGAGGGCGGGGCGGTGGCCCTCGGGCTCATCGGCGTCGCGGTGGCGCTGGTGTTGGTGCGGCGCCGGTTCCCGGGGGCCGGCGTGGTCGGGCTGGCGGCGCTGATGGGGGTCGTGCCCGCCGTGGCGCCGCTGACCGCGGTGGTCGCCTACACCGCGGCCCGGCAGATTCAGATGTCGCGACGGCGTGCCGGGCTGCTGTTCGCGGCGGTCGCCTCGGCACCGGTGACCTGCGTGGCGTTCGCGCCCTGGATGGGGTTTTCCAGATGGGAGTTCGGTCTCGCCCTTGGTGCGGTGCTCGCCACCATCACGGTCGTCGTGCCCGGGCTGGTCGGCGTCGCCGCGGGGCAGCAGGACCGGCTGCTGCGGGCGTTGCGAGAGCGCGCCGCCGCCGCCGAGGAAGCGCGACGGCTGGCGGACAGCGAGTCCCGGATGCGT